>CAVUOR010000006.1:0-463081 GCA_963743145.1 uncultured Actinomycetota bacterium
GCTTGTCCATCCGCCGCGTCGACACCCCCAGCAGGTAGCAGGTGGCCACCACGGTGGTCAGTGCCCGCTCGGCCCGTTTACGGCACTCCAGCAGCCAGTCCGGGAAGTAGGAACCGTGCCGCAGCTTGGGGATCGTTAGATCCAAACTCCCTGTACGGGTGTCGAATTGACGACGGCGGTAACCGTTACGTTGATTGGTGCGCTCGGTGCTGCGTTCGCCGTACCCGGCGCCGCACAATGCGTCGGCCTCCGCACCCATCAGGGTGTGGATGAACGTCGCGAGCAGCTCGCGCAGCACATCGGGGTGGGTGGTGGTGAGTCGTTCGGCCAGCACCGCCGGCCAGTCGATATCGTGGGCAGTGGTCATCGCGTGTATTCCTTTGCTCGAGTGACTTTGACGGGTCTCTCGAAGAATCACGCGATGACCTTCATCTATCCGGCTACGACACGCCGGACCTCACGATCAGACCCGACTCGTACACCACTCTGCTGGACGCAACCTCGCTCAGTGCGGACAGCTCGTCTGTTATGTCGTTGCTGCCGACCGAGAGACGAGTGAAAATCAACGGCAACAAGCAGTGGCTACTAACCACGGAATTGCTTACCACTAAGACATCACTTCCGGCTTTCCGAGACACGTCCACCGCCGGGTGCCGTAGCCGACGACAAAACCCCCGTTGTGCCAAGAGTGTGCCAAGACGGGCACAAACAGCCCGACACTCCATAGACACAGTGGACACGAACAAACCGCTGACCTGCGCATTTGGAGACGCAATAGCATCGCTTGAAACGCCGCGGACGCTCTGGCTCGGATTTACACACCAGCGGTCGGCGGTTCGATACCGTCCGCGCCCACCATCAAAGTCCGAGGTAAGGGCCAATTTCCAGGATGAAGTGCGAGGGGATCCGGGCCCGCGCGCCCCTCATATGCACCCATGCTTTGCCGGTACCTTCGCAGTTTGCCTCCGGTGCGGCACTATTTGGTTGTTGTGGATGGCGCCGTCGGTGGTTCTGCGGGCGCGCCATATCGCATTGTCCAAATGGGTACCTGGCCAGGCGTGTACTCATTGCCTGCCCAGGGGGTACCGCAGATGTGCAAATAGGCGTAGGGCGTCCTATCGAACATCACCCATGCACCAGCATCTCGTACGGTGCTCGGGAGGCCGTCGCGCTTCGCATCGTATGGCCACATGATCATCCAGTGCGGGCCGATGGGAATGGCAGGACTGGATTTGTCGAATGGATCGGTGTTGCTGTGTTGCGTTGCACCGCAAAGCATGTAGATGATCCCGGGGGCCGTGTTCGTCGGAGCCGGCTTGCCGGCCATGATATCTCTCATCCACTGCAGCCCCATGGGATCCGCGCACATGGGCACGTTGCCGATTTCATTCTCGTCACCTGGGAAACACACCCACTGGTTGGTTCCCTGACGAAGCACTACAACATTGCCTTGCGCATCCATATCCGCAACCGTGGCGTCCTCGGTGATGTGGAGGGGCCCCGACGACATCGCGCGCGATATTTTGGCGGCCAGTATTTGTTCGTCCTTAGAGGCCGGATGGGGTTCTCCGGCGTGTAAGGCAGTAATCGCGCTGTTGCTGTAACTTCCTGATGCGCCAACCGCGTCAGCCATGTCGGCCATGGTGCGCTCCTCTCAAAGGTAATTTCGGCAGATGGTGATCTCACTCATATCGATGGCGATCAGCAGCGGCTCCGGGACGAGCTGATAGTCACCCTCCCAGCCATAGATCCGCCGCTTGGTGGGGATGATAATCCCATCCACCTTGCGATAGTCGGTGGCATAGTTCAATCCGGTTGCGCCGCCCAGGATATCGACGGTGTAGTCTTGCCGGCGCAGCAGCCCGTCGGGACAAAAGCACGAGATCTGTTCTCGGGTATGGCTTTTGATGTGATCGGGAAACGTGACCTTTAGCCGCCTCCACGTTTCACCGCCGACCTGGATTGGGGTGATCTCTTCGGTGGCGAATCCGGGCCAGGTGAAGAGGAATGGCGTATTCAGATACGTCCACAGCGCCTCTCCGCTGAAATAGGCGACGTGAATGTCGTCCCACGGGGTGTCCAACATTTGACCGTCAAACGACCTCTCCGGATCATCGCGCGCGTCGATGAGCGTGCCGTCACCATGCTGCATCACGACGCGGAAGGGCTCGAAGATCGAACGCTTGTCTTGACCGACGAAGTCCATCGTCAGCAGCTCCCGTGTGGTGTCAACCTCGAAGCGGACGTTCTTGAGCGCATCACCCTTGCCTTTGAGGAACCAGGTCGCCCCTGTGATCGACGCGGCGACATCGATTGATGTGATGCTGTTCCACCGGTCAAGGCCGCCGTGCGCCGCGACCGCCTCCTCGAGGAGATTGCTCATCACTTACGAGAATAGGTCGGGGTGTTCGGCGATGTACTCACCAACCGTGGAAGCCCGCTGCCCCGTGACCTTTTCGATGTCATCGGTGGCTCGGTCGTAGCGTCCAGCGCGGTGCAATAGCGCCATTGTGGTGAGATGCTGCTCCAAGTGAGCGGGCAGGCCGAGCGGCTTAAGGACCTCCTGGACCCAGGTCTCATGTGGAATGTCGGTGCCGCGTATCGGCCGGTGTAGTCCCCGTGTGTATTCGCCTGCCAGTCCGTCGATGTCCAGGCTCACGGGGCCGGTCAACTCGTAGATGTCCCCAATGCGGTGGGCGGGGTCGACGAGCACCGCCGCAACCGTGCGGGCCACGTCGCTCGTGGCGATCGGCGAGGTTCGCCCGGTTCCGAACGGCAGGGCCAACAGGTTTCGTTCTCGCAGCGACGGCGCTGCAAACCACGTGAATAGCGGATTGTCCAGAAACGCCGTCGGTCTGATGTGCACCACCGGTACCCCCGACCAGTTCAAGACGTGCTCGGCGAGGTAATGCAGCCGATGTTGATGAGATTCCCCCTCGCTGGTCAGCGTCATCTGGGAAACAGTCATCTGGGACATGTTCACGACCACCTCCAGATAGCCGTATTCCAGTGCGGCGTCGCAGATCACGGTCGTCGCCGTCAGATAGTTGGGCAAGACGCCCATCGAAAAGAACATGCGATCGACACCGGCCATCGCATCCACCACGTCCCGCGGCTCGGTCAAGTCCCCGACGACGACTTCAGCGCCGAGTTCGCGCAGCGGATCGGCACGGGCATCGTCGTGATGCACCAACGCGCGCACGCGGTACCCGTGCTCCCGCAATTGCTCGATCACTTGTCTGCTGACGCCACCGGTGCCACCACCCGCGCCGGTGATCAGGTACAAGGGAGTGCTCATGCTCGCTCCTTAGGGTGCGCCTTCCCAGTGTTTGGCAAGGGGGGTGCCGGCGAACCTCTCCAACATCGCGCGGGACAACACCAGCACGGAGCTGCGCGGCCGGTGATTCACCACCAGGCGCTGAGCCTTACCTTCGGCGTTGAACACGACCAGAACGATGACGCGGAGAGGTACACCGCGGACCGATGAGGTGTAGTCCTCGAGGAAACTGCGTTCCCCACAAGGGCCGGCGTATTGGAAGTCCTGAAATTCGTAGATCTCTTTTGCGGCGACGACAACTTCATGGACGGCGGCCGCCCCCTGGATGGCGCCGTCCCACGCCGGCCCCTCCCCGGTGACGTCGTCGGCAAGGTTGTCCAGCCACGCCGGGTAGTACGGCTTCCCCAGATACGTCGATGCCATGTCGCGCCTCCTGTCGCCCCTTACGGAGTGCCTTCCCAGTGCTTTGCATGCGCGGTGCCGGCAAAGGTCTCCAACATCACGCGGGAAAAATTCAGCATCGCGCTGCGGGGCCGGTGATTCACCACGACGTGCTGGGTCTGCCCTTCTGCGTTGTAGGTGACCAGCACGATGACGTAGGTGGGAACGCCGCGGACCGAGCTCGAATAGTCCTCGAGGAAACCGTTCTCGCCACAGGGGCCGGCGTAATTGAACTCCTGGTGCGCATACTGTTCGCGGGCTTTGACCAAAATGAACCAAACATCCTCGGGGCCGTGTGCGGTGCCGTCCATCGCCGCGGCCTCCAGGGTGACGTCGTCGGCCAGATTGTCTAACCACAACGGGTAGTAGGGCTTTCCCATGTACGTCATGCGGCGCCTCAGTCGAATGGAGTTTCGCGCGGATCGGTGAATGACATTGCGCTCTCCTCAGCGTTGGCGACGACCGGCGAACCCGGAAACCGCCTGTGCATGTGGGCGGTGGGCGTGTGATCGATGAGCAGGCTTAGCAATTCGGGGCGGCTGTAGTGTCCGGTGGAGTCCATGAACGCCTTGCGCTTGTCAATCAACGCGAAGTCCAGATCCCCGATCACCTCACCTTCACCGGAACCTAAAGGCTCACCGAGCAATTCGCCTTGCGGTGTCACGATCGCGGTGAAGGAACCCCCCGAGATCGGTCCCACCGGGCAACCGGTGTCCGCCATGATCCGCTGCTGCTGGTCGGGGTCGAGCCATGCGCCTGCGCAGACCACGAAGACGCCCGACTCGAGCGCGTGATTGCGCACCTGAACTTCGGTCTGTTGAGCGAACAAGTCGCCAAAAATGGAGCCCGGGAACATCGCCGAATGGATCTGCTCGCCGTCGGCGATCAGCGCGTATCGGGCCAGCGGATTGTAGTGCTCCCAACAGGCCAACTGGCCGATGCGACCCACGGCGCTGTCGACGGCTTGAAGTCCGCTGCCATCGCCCTGGCCCCAAATGATCCGTTCGTGATAGGTGGGAGTGATCTTGCGGCGACGCTGAATCAACGTTCCGTCGGCGTCGAAAAGCAGTTGGGTGTTAAACAGTGAGCCGCCGTCGCGCTCGTTCACGCCGATGGAGACCACCATGCCGGCGCGGCTTGCGGCGTCGCTGATCGCCTGCGTCGCTGACGACGGCACGGTGACTCCTTGTTCGAGCAGCCGCACCTGCTGGGCGAGCATCTGATAGGGCGGCTGTACAAACGAAAAATACGGATAGTAGGGAACAACCGTCTCCGGGAATGTTGCGAATTGCACTCCGCTCGTTGCTAACTCGTCGATCTTGGCCACAACGCGCTCGACGGTCCCGTCACGGCTGTAGAGGACAGGGCGCAGTTGGACCGCCGCTGCTCGAATAGTGGTCACTGCGCCCAACCTCTCGTCGAATTTCGTTCTGCCTAAAGGCCGTAGTGGCCAGCCATTGGAGGGCCACGTCCGCAACTTCTTTCCATCCGTTGTCAATGGTGAGTGAGTGTCCGCATCCCTCGAAGATGTGAAAGTCGGTCTGCGCTGGCCCGTGCGAATACATTGCGACGACTTCTTTGGTGACTTCGAGGGGCACGGTGTGGTCCTCTGTGCCTGAGGTCAGCGACAGCGGCCCACGGTCGGCCTTGTGGGTGTCGACTTTGGCTGGCGAGTGGCGGGAAAAGTTCGCGCCGGCGCCTTCGAACAACGGTCGGCCCGCGCCTGGAATTGTCCAAGCGGCGTGCTGTGCGCCCCCGAATCGGCGAAGCCACCAGCCGCTCGGTGCCGACAACAAATCGGCCGGTTGAAGACCCACGCGGATGTCCTGTCTTTCCTTAACAGACTGCTATTGCGGTGCACATGATTGTAGGCATCCGCCCACGTCGATCGGCCGACAATGCTGTCGATCGCTGAGCCCCAAAGGTGGCGGGTAGTCACCCGCGCCCCGTAAACGGTTCTGAATAGACGATGACTCTCGGCAAACGTCCCGCAGCGGGGCGCGCAGATTGGCGACCTGAGTGCAGCCCGGCCCGCCGTCAGTCCGTCCCTAGCTGCACAGACAGAAAAGATGAGCCACTCCGATGTCTGCGTGGCGCTGGGGACTCGGCAATCAGCAGCCACACTAGGGTTTCAGATATGACGGACAGTCCGAATCCCACGGACCCGCCTGACCCTATTGACGGCCTGGGCGACGACACCGACGCCGGGGTGGACGAAGTTCTGCACGCAGCCCAAGCCAAGATGGTAGACGTGATCGGGGCCCTGACTGAAGCCCTTGGCACCGTGCCGCCCATCGTCGTCGCCTGACCCGAACACCCCGTTGGCCAGTGACCCGCGAGTGTCCCAAGACGGGACCGAACACCGTGGACCGATCCGCATGAACCGGACACCGAAAACGGCGCAGACCTGGACGAACTGGACACCCTAGAACACCTGTTCACTCGGTCCTATCCCTTTACACACCAGCGGTCGGCGGTTCGATACCGTCCGCGCCCACCAATCAACTCATGGGACCAGCACGACCTTGCCGACGTTCTCGCGCGCGGCCAGGATCCGATGGGCTTCCGGCGCGTCGGCGAACGGCACGGCGGCATGAACCACCGGAGCCGCCGTGCCGTCCGCCAATGCTGCTGACAGTGGCGCTATCCAGGGCTCGAGCGTGCCGCGGTCGTCCCATAACCGCAGCATGTTGAGGCCAATGACGGTCTTGGAGTCATTGAGCTGGTTGATCAGGTTGAACCCGCGCACCATCGCCAGCGCCTGTGGCGCCGCCCGCCGCAGCGATCGCTTTTCGCCTTGTTGCAATGACGACAGACCGTAGGCCACCAGCCGTCCGCCCGGACGTAACAGGTCGAAGGACCGCCGCAACGATGTGCCGCCCAACGCGTCCAACACGATGTCGTAGGGTCCCAGGCCGTTCCACCAACGGTCGCGGCGGTAGTCGATGGCGCGGTCGATGCCCAGCGCGGTGAGCTGGCTGTGCTTGCCCGGTGATGCGGTGCCGTGCACGATCGCGCCCGCGGCCTTGGCCAGCTGGACCGCCGCGATGCCGACACCCCCGGCCGCAGCATGCACCAGCACGTGCTCGCCGGCGCGCAGCGAGCCGTAACCGTGCAGTGCTGCCCATGCCGTCGCATAGTTGACCGGGACCGCGGCACCCTGCTCGAAGCTCATCGACTCTGGAAGCAGGACAGTGTCTTCCGCGGAGGCGTTGACAAGCTCGGCGTATCCGCCGAAACGCGTCCCGGCCAAGACCCGCTCGCCGACCCGCGCCGGATCGACGCCCTCGCCGACGGCCTCGATCGTGCCGGCCACCTCGTAGCCGACCACGCTGGGCACCTTCGGTGCATCGGGATACAGGCCGACGCGAGCGAGGTGGTCGGCGAAGTTCACTCCGGCCGCGCGCACCGAGATACGCACCTGGCCCGCCGCGGGCGGCGGCGGGTCGGGACGATCCTGCACCTTGAGCACCGACGGGGGACCGTGCTTGGTGATGACGACGGCGCGCATGAGCCTCCAGACCGGCTATAGGTGACTTGCGACGAAAGCTGCCGCCTGACCGGGCATTCCGGAGCGCGCATAGGAGAGGTGGGCCGCCGAGAACATCTCGTCATGCGTTGGCACCGCCAAAGCCCCCCCTGGGGTGCAGATCGCATCGCCGGGCGCACACAGGTCGATTGCCTTCGCCCCGTACCACGGGCTGGCGGCGCTCACCGGCCCCCCGATATATCTGTCCGCTGGATTGCCGAAGAGGGCGAGCGCAGCAACGTGATCGGCCTGGTCGGCCGATAGCGTCTCGGGGACGAAGCCCGCGAGCGGGAATTGGGCGATGGTGATCTGATCGATCACCATCGCGCCCTGGGAATATCCGCCTAGCACCAGCTTGGTGTTCGGGCAATTCGCGATCACGGACTGAACGTGCGCGTTCGCATCACCAGTGCCCGCGTTGACGGATGGCACGAAGTCATCTGAGGCGGGGTAGTTGACCGCATAGACCCCGACGGACCTGCCCCCAACTTGCGAGCGCAGGGCATCGACAAATTCTTGTCCGACCACGCCGACACCGGGTGGCTCGGTGGTGGCACGGGCGAACGTCACCTCGACGTCCGGGCACGGACCAGCGGAGGCGACGGCGATATCGATCGGTGCACTCACCAGTGCCAGCGAGGTGGTCACCATCGCGGCGGCGAGATGCGCTATCTGGCGCGCGCTCACGTCGTAATGCTGACACATCGCGACGGGAATGTGGCACGTCTCTTTTCTTCGGTCAGCCCGGTGGTGCGAAGAACTCGAGCGGAATGCCGTCCGGGTCGCGAAAGCTCAATCCCGAGCCATAGTGCGCGTCCACGATCCCGCCGTGCTGTATGCGGAGCTCGTTGAGTCGGGCCATCCAGGTGTCCAGCTCGGCACGGCTGGCGCAGCCGAACCCGACGTGGTCCAGGCCGACCCGGAACTCGCTGAATCGCTCGTCAGGGGCCGAACGCTCGTGCTGGTGGATTCCGAACACGGTGTCGCCGCCGAGCAGCCACGCCAGATGGCGGTACCCGGCGTCGGTGTGTTCGTCGAGCACCGGGTCGGCGTCGAACAGCGTTCGATACCACGGGCCGCTAATTTTGATGTCGCGCACGGTGATCGCGACATGGGTGAGTCCGGGAAACGTCACGGTTCTTACTCCCTTCCGAGTTCAGTGTGATCTACGTCGCAAACCGGGGGTCGGTGAGGCGAGCGCCACATTTACTTTGCCTGACTAATTAGCAATGCTTGGTATATGACTTCACAGCTGACGCCCGAGCGCACGACGTCCCATCCGGCGAAGACCGAGGAAACCCGCGAACTCCCCGTGTTTCTGCAGCCGTGGTTTTTGATGGCGGTGCTGAGCATGGTCGCCATCGTGGTGGTCGTCCTAACCGGCTAGTCACACGATCCGCTTGCCGCGGCGCGCACGAAACCGCATGTCCCACAGGTAAAGTCGGTAACCGACGATCCACGCTTGGCGCGGAATCAGCCGGTCGGCCAGCCGCAGCGCGGCCAGCAGCCACTCGAACCGACGCTGCTGGGACTGCTGCCCAGTTCAGCTGCATCATCGATCGGAACTCCGGGGCCAAAAAGCCCGTCGTCGCGAATAGGTTGAACGGTCCGGCGAGCGCATGCAGTGGCCGAGGCAGAAACGCCATGGTCGCCACGCCACGAAGATGCTTGCGCACCGGGGGATCGATGCGCAGCTCTTCCAGCGAGCGCTTCCAGTAGTCGTCGAACGCGACCCGGTCCGGTGGCCACATGCCCTCGCGCACTTGAAGGGTGGTGCCCAGTCGCTTGGCGTCGTGGTAGACCGCGTCTGCCGTGGTCTCGTCCAGCGGACCGTACAAAAACTCGTGCTGATCGACGAAATATCGGTACAGGCAGGCGGCCACCCACAGCTGTAGCGCAGGATCGAATGCGTTGTACGCAACCGGGCTCGACGACGTCGACCGGACCTGCTGGTGCGCTGTGTCGACGGCTGCGCGGATAAGTTCGCGGTCCGATTCGGTGCCGATGGTTGCGACGGCCAAATACGTCCCGGTGGTACGCGCCCGCTTGAACGGATGCTTGTAGACGTTCCCGCTGTCGACCGGGCTTTCCAGCACCCCGTAGCCGACACCGGGTAACGACAGCTGCATGATCACGTTCGCGGCAGGCATCAGCACTGCGGCGGGGTTCAGCAGATCAGCGACCCGAGTGGCGTGCCGCTTCATTGCGGCCCCTGCCCGCCAGAAAGCTCACCGGAAGGCTCCATCAACCGAGTAGACCACGTGTGAGACGCTGCCGGAGTGTTTGGGGCGACGCGGCACACCCGGGTCGTCGGTGTGCTGGCCGGCTATCTGGCCGACCTCCTGCTAGGCGACCCGCGGGCGGGTCACCCGGTTGCCGGATTCGGTGCTGCGGCCTCCGCGGCAGAGCGGCTCACCTACCGCGACAGCCGGATCGGCGGCGCCGTCCACGTCGGCGTACTGGTCGGCGCGGTGAGCCTGCTCGGCACCGCGGTGCAGCGGCAGGCTCGTCGGCGGGGACCGCTGTGGTCCGTCGCTGCGACCGCGGCAGCCACCTGGACCGCGCTGGGTGGAACCTCCCTGGCACGCACCGGACTGGCGATGGCCGACCTGCTGGACCGCGACGACGTCGAGAGTGCCCGACGGCTGTTGCCGTCGCTGTGCGGGCGGGATCCGGCGCGGCTCGACGCGGCGGGACTGACCCGTGCGACGGTGGAATCGGTAGCCGAGAACACCTCCGACGCACACGTCGCGCCGCTGTTGTGGGCGGCCGCGGGCGGCGTGCCCGCAGTCCTCGGATACCGTGCGGTGAACACGCTCGACTCGATGGTCGGTCACCGCTCGCCGCGCTATGCCCGGTTCGGATGGGCCGCAGCACGTTTGGATGATGCCGCCAACTATGTCGCCGCGCGGGTGACCGCAGCGCTGGTGGCGGTCTGCGCGCCGATGGTCGGGGGCTCGCCGTCCGGTGCAATGCGTGCCTGGCGCCGCGACGCCGACCGGCATCCCAGCCCCAACGCGGGCGTCGTCGAGGCGGCCTTCGCCGGTGCGCTGGGCGTGCGACTGGGTGGCCCTACTCAATACCACTACGAACTGCAGATCCGGCCGGTCCTCGGCGAGGGGCCGCCCCCATCGGCTGCCGACCTGCGTCGCGCGGTGCTGCTCTCTCAGACGGTGCAGGCGGCAACGGCCGTACTGGTGGCCCTCAGTGCCGCCGTCCGTAGCGGTCGGCGAGTTTCTCTTCGACGGTCACCGGCTTAGTGGGCTCCGTGAGCGCCGTAGATGCCGCCGGGCTTTCCCCGGCTTCCCCGACCACGGCGCGGACCCCCGCCTTTTCGGCGCGGCGGGCCCGGACCTCGGCGTATACGAAATAGCCGAGCAGAATCGGTGCGACAACGCCGAAGGTGATCCACTGGATGCCGTAGGACAGGAACGGCCCTGCATCGAGGTGTGGCACCCCGATCACGCCGAGCCCGCCGGGCTGGTTGTCGACCAACTGCAGATATGACCCTGCCAACGGAGTCCCGGTCAGCGCCGCTATCTGGCGGATGTCTATCGAATACACCTGTCGTACACCGCCACTGGTGAAGGACTCCTTATCCGGCACCGGCGGCTCGGAATCGCGCAGGCGCGCGGTGATGGTCACCGTCTGGCGGGGCGCCGGGGGGATCGACGGCACCCGCGAGCCCTGCTCGGGGCGCACGTAGCCACGGTCGACCAACACGGTCGGGCCGCCGTCGACGACGAAAGGCAACAGCACCTCAAGCGCCGGGTCCCCGTCGGCAACCCGCAACCGGACCAGCAGCTGCTTATCCGGCAGATAGTGTCCCGTCGCCGTCACCCTGCGCCACTGCGCGTCGGGGGCTGATGAGTCTTGCTGCGGCAATACGGTTTTTAGCGGCACCGGCGCAGTCGTCAGCGATTGCGCGATCTGGTTGTTCTCTCGCGATGTCCTGGTGTTCTTCCCCAGCTGCCACGGCGCGAGCACGGTGAAACACAGGTAGGTGAACGCGATCACCACCACCGCCAGGGCCACCCAGCCCGGTCGCAGCAGGAAGGCCAGCCGACGCATCAGCCGAGTCCGTCCCGGGCAAGTTGCTCGTCGACCCAGGTGTGCAGGCCGGGCAGGGAAGCCTCGATGGCATCGAAGACCGCTTCGAAGTCGTCGTGGTCGCCGTAGTAGGGATCGTCGACGTCGAGAACGTAAGCGCCTGAACGAGGGTCGAAGGATCGCAGCATCCGGATACGGTCGGCCGCGACACCTAACTGGCGAAGCAAGCCGACGTGGTTGCGGGCCAGTGCGACCACCAGGTCGGCTTCGAGGTGTTCGATGTCGATCTGCGCGGCGCTGTGGTCGGTGGGGTAGCCATGCGCACGCAGCACGCGGTTGGCCCGCTCGTCGGCGGCCCTGCCGATATGCCAGCCGGCGGTTCCCGCACTGGTTACCCGCACGGCGTCGTGCAGACCGCGTTGGCAGATCTGGTGGGCGAACATCTTCTCGGCCATCGGCGACCGGCAGATGTTGCCGGTGCACACGAACGTGACGTGCAGCCGCGGGCAATCGGGTTCAGACACCTAATGCCCTCCGCAGCTCGGCGACCGTCGTGACATGGGACGTAACGCCGGTCCCTTCGGTGAAGTCGTCTTGGCCGTAACCCCAGCCAACGACCACGGCGTCGATGCCGTGCGCGGCCGCGCCTTCGACGTCGTGCAGGCGGTCGCCGACCATGAGCACGCGTTCCGGGAGCGGCTGCAGTTGTGCCAATGCGTGCGCGAGCACGTCGGCCTTAGTGGCGCGGGTGCCGTCGATGCTGGCTCCGGCGACGACCTCGAAGTGCTCGTCGAGCCCGAAATGGGCCAGGATGCGCCGTGCCGTGGGCTCGGCCTTCGAGGTGGCGACGGCCAGCCGGATGCCCGCTGCCCGCAGGTCGGCCAGCAAAGGTGCAATCCCGTCGAAGAGGCTGTTCATCGCCCATCCGCGGGACGTGTAGTCGGCGCGGTAGGCGGCGATCGCGGCTTCGGTGTGCTCGCCCAGCCCCATCGCGGACAGCGTGTGGTGCATCGGCGGGCCGACGATCCGGCTGGTCAGGTCGCCCTCGGGCACGTCAACGCCGATCTGGCCGAGCGCGTGGCGAAAGCTGGACACAATGCCGTCCGCGGAGTCGGTCAGCGTGCCGTCGAGATCGAAGATCACCAGCTGTGGCCGAGCTGCCGAGACTGTGCCTGTCACATCCCCATTGTCCAAGATGCCGCCACCTGCTATTGACTGTGTCCCGATACCTGACCTCGGCGCGGGGCCGTTAGTGTTTCACACGTGGCGAGTCTGGATCCGAGTGCGTCGATTCCGCCCGCGGCGGCGCGCTACCACGGCGACCAGGCCGCCGAACCCGGCATGCTGGATTTCGCTGTCAACGTCCGTCGCGCACAACCGCCGGAATGGCTGGTAGCGCGGCTGGCCGCACGGCTGCCGGACCTGGCGCGCTACCCGAGCGCCGAGGACGAGCGCGCAGCGATCCAGGCCGTCGCCTCCCGCCACAACCGTGCCCGCAATGAGGTCGCATTGTTGGCTGGCGTCGCGGAGGGATTCGCTTTGCTTGCCAACTTGCGTCCGACGATGGCGGCGGTGATTGCGCCGTCGTTCACTGAACCGGATGTCGCCCTGCGGGCGGCCGGGATCCGGGTGCGGCACGTCGTGCTTGATCCGCCGTTCGGCCTGGCAGGCGCACGGATGCCCGACGAAGCCGATCTCGTTGTCTTGGGCAACCCCACCAACCCGACCGCAGTCTTGCACGCCCGAGAGCAGATCCTTGCGTTGCGGCGACCCGGCCGAATCCTGGTGGTCGACGAGGCGTTCGCCGATGCGGTTCCCGGCGAGCCGGAATCGCTGGCCGATGACCCGCTGCCCGACGTGCTGATCCTGCGCAGCCTGACCAAGACCTGGTCGCTGGCCGGCCTGCGGGTGGGCTACGCGCTGGGTGCACCCGACGTGTTGGCTCGGTTGACCGCTCAGCGCGCACACTGGCCGGTGGGCACATTGCAGCTGACGGCCATCGCGGCCTGTTGTGCACCCGCCGCCGTGGCCGAGGCCGAGTCAGACGCCCGACGGCTGGCTGTGCTGCGCAGCGACATGGTGTCCGGTCTGCGATCGGCCGGGGTCGACCCGGTCGATGGCAGCGCACCGTTCGTCTTGTTCTCCGCCGGCTGTGATCCAGGGGAAGCCGAGTTGATCCGAAAGCATTTGCACATCAGGGGAATTGCGGTGCGGCGATGTGACACATTCACCGGCTTGGACGGCCGATATCTGCGTGCCGCGGTACGACCGGAATGGCCGGCGCTGACCGAGGCGATCGCCGACATCGCGGCGAGCGAGGTGCTCCGATGACCGTGCGGCTGGGCGGCGTCATCGACACGCTCGACAAGGCCTACCCGCCCCAGCTTGCCCAGTCGTGGGACTCGGTTGGCTTGGTGTGCGGCGACCCTGACGATGCGGTCAGCTCGGTGACGATCGCGGTGGACGCCACCGCGGCGGTGGTCGACGAAGTTCCCGACGGTGGTCTGCTGCTGGCACACCATCCGTTGCTGTTGCGGGGAGTGGACACGGTGGCGGCCAGCACAGTTAAGGGTGCGTTGGTGCATCGTCTGATTCGTTCCGGGCGTTCACTGTTCACCGCGCATACCAATGCCGACGCGGCATCGCCGGGCGTCTCTGACGCGTTGGCGTTGGCGCTCGGGCTGACCGTTGAGGCGGTTCTGGAGCCGCTGGAAACCCGGCCTGCGGTGGCCGATCTGGACAAGTGGGTGATCTTCGTGCCGCCGGAGAACGCCGAGGCGGTCCGGACGGCGGTTTTCGCCGCGGGCGCCGGCAGGATCGGCGACTACTCCCATTGCAGTTGGAGCGTCACCGGCACCGGCCAGTTCCTGCCGCAGGACGGGGCCTCCCCGGCCATCGGCAGCATCGGCGCCGTCGAGCGGGTGAGCGAGGACCGGGTCGAAGTCGTCGCGCCGGCGCGGGCGCGACGCGAGGTGCTCTCGGCGATGCGCGCCGCGCACCCCTACGAGGAGCCGGCATTCGACATCGTGGCGTTGGCCCCGCTGCCCGCTGATGTCGGGTTGGGCCGAATCGCCACGTTGCCGCAGCCAGAGTCATTGAGCGCGTTCGTCTCCCGGGTCAGGGCAGGTTTGCCGCAAACGTCGTGGGGAGTGCGCGCCGCAGGCGACCCGGACATGACCGTGTCACGGGTCGCGGTCTGCGGAGGTGCCGGCGACTCGCTGCTGGGCACCGGCGGCGGCTGCCGGTGTGCAGGCCTACCTCACGGCCGACTTGCGTCATCACCCCGCCGATGAACACTGCCGCGCTTCTGCGGTGGCGCTGATCGATGTCGCACACTGGGCCAGCGAATACCCGTGGTGTGAGCAGGCCGCCGATGTGCTGCGGTCGGCTTTCGGCAGTGCGCTTTCGGTGGGTGTGTGTGCTATCCGGACCGATCCGTGGAACGTCGACACGACACGGGGATTGGACAGTCATGAAAGCCGCAGTCGCGCAGCAGCGCTCGCTGCTCGAAGTGGCGCAGCTGGATGCCGAGTTGTCCAGGATCGCGCACCGCGCCAGCAAACTGCCCGAGCGCCAAGACTACGAGCGAATGCAAACCGATCAGGTCGCTGCCAACGACCGGCTGGGAGCCCTGAAGATTGCGTTGGAAGACCTGGACGCCCAGATATCGCGCTTTGAGTCAGAGATCGACGGGGTGCGCCAGCGCGAGGACCGGGACCGTTCGCTGCTGCAATCGGTGGCAGACGCCAAGCAATTGTCAGATTTGCAGCACGAGTTGGAGACTCTGCAACGCCGCCAGTCCAGCCTGGAGGATTCGCTGTTGGAAGTGATGGAACATCGCGAGCAGCTGCAGGCGCAACAGAGCGCGCGAGATGGCTGCGATCGAGGCGCTGCAAGCCGATCTGGCCGCTGCCCAGCAGGCGCTCGACGGCGTGCTCGCCGAGATCGACCAAACCCGCAGCCTTCACTCATCGCGGCGCGACGAACTCACCGCGGCATTGGATCCCGATCTGATCGCGCTCTACGAACGACAGCGTGCCGGCGGCGGTCCCGGCGCGGGGCAACTGCAGGGCCGTCGCTGCGGTGCCTGTCGGATCGAGATCGACCGCGGTGAGCTGTCCCGGATCTCAGCGGCCGCAGACGACGACGTGCTGCGGTGCCCCGAGTGCGGAGCAATCTTGCTGCGAGTCAAAGGTATTAACCAGTGAAGGTTGTTGTCGAGGCCGACGGTGGGTCGCGCGGTAACCCGGGTCCGGCAGGCTATGGCTCGGTGGTCTGGACAGCCGACCGGTCGACCGTGCTGGCGGAGAGCAAGCAGGCGATCGGCCGTGCCACCAACAACGTCGCTGAATACCGTGGTCTGATCGCGGGTTTGGAGGAGGCGGCGAAGCTGAAGGCCACCGAGGTCGCGGTGTCGATGGATTCCAAACTGGTGGTCGAGCAGATGTCCGGGCGCTGGCGAGTCAAACATCCCGACCTCGCGCAGCTTAACGCCACGGCTCGGGCACTGGCGTCGCAGTTCGAGCGGGTGAGCTACAGCTGGGTTCCGCGGGCTGAGAATTCTTACGCCGATCGGTTGGCCAACGAGGCGATGGACGCCGCCGCCGCGGCGGAAGAGCCCGCGCAGAACGACAACTCAGCCACGACGGCCCAACCAAGCGAGGCCCCGTCGCCGCCGGGCTGGACCGGCGCGCGCGGAACCGCCACCCGGCTGCTGTTGCTGCGCCACGGCCAGACCGAACTGTCGGTGCAGCGGCGTTACTCGGGACGCGGCAATCCGACGCTGACCGAGCTTGGACGCCAGCAGGCCGACGCGGCAGCCCGATATCTAGCACAACGTGGCGGCATCGCAGCGGTGGTCACCTCGCCGCTGCAACGCTGCCACGACACCGCGACGGCGGCTGCCAAAGCGCTCGGTTTGGACGTGACCGTCGACGAGGACCTCATCGAGACCGATTTCGGCGGATGGGAAGGCCTCACGTTCGCCGAGGCCGCCGAACGTGATCCCGAGTTGCATCGCCGTTGGCTGCGCGACACCAGCACGGAGCCCCCGGGTGGGGAGAGCTTCGACCACGTGAACCAGCGCGTCCTCCGTGCGCGGGACCGGGTCGTCGCCGAATACGGCGGTACCACGGTGCTGGTGGTGTCACACGTGACCCCGATCAAGATGCTGCTGCGACAGGCGCTCGATGCCGGCCCCGGCATCCTTTACCGGCTACACCTCGACCTGGCGTCGTTGAGCATCGCCGAGTTCTACCCGGACGGCGCTTCGTCGGTGCGGCTGGTGAACCAAACGGCCTACCTGTAGTTAGAGATCGCAAGGATCCGGGTAGCTTTCCATTCGTGGAGTGGTTGGCGTCGCATGCGGTGGCGATCGGATCGGCCCTGCTTGCGGCGATCTGGGCCGCGGTGGGCATTGTCGTTCGGCAGCGTGCGATCCAAGACGAGGCAGCCAACCGGGAGAACTCGGGAGCGATTGTGACCTCGTGGGTTCGCCAGCCATCCTGGTGGGCAGGCACCCTGGCTGCGGTCGGAGGATATGTATTCCAGGCGCTTGCGTTGGCGCACGGATCGTTGTTGCTTGTGCAACCCCTGCTGGTGTCCTCGTTATTGTTCGTGCTGCCTCTGGGTGCGAGGTTCTCCCATCAGCACGTGAAAGCACGCGATTGGTATTGGGCGCTGCTGCTGACCGCCGCCCTCACCGTTTTCGTCCTGGTAGGGCAACCCCGCGAAGGCCACTATCGGCCTCCGGTACCCGCGTGGAGCGTGGCGCTGGCCGGCTCGGTTCCGGTGGTGATCGTGTGCGTGGTGGCGGCCCGTCGGACCTTCGGTCGACTCCGCGCGATGCTATTGGCCACCGCCGTTGCTGTGCTGCTCGGGATGATCGCGGTTTTGACGAAGGTCAGTACTCACCGCTTAGCCGTGCACGGGTGGCATGGACTGCTGACGGTGCCTGCGCCTTATCTGCTGGTAGTGCTGGCCATCACAGTCACGGTGTTGCAGCAGTCGGCTTTTCATGCCGGCGCGTTGCAAGCGTCGGTCCCGATCATGCTGGTCGGCGAGCCCGTGGTCGCGGTGGCGTTGGGCGTTGTGATCCTCGGTGAGCATCTGGTCGTGCGCGGAGCCGGAGCTCTGATACTGACGCTGGCAGTTGCCGCGATGACGGCGGCAACGATCGCGCTCGGCCGCGATTCAGCTTCTGGCACAACGCAAGTCGTTGATAACGCGGATTCAATTGGAGATCGAGGATCCGGCGTGACGTCACCTCAGGCGGCGTCGTGAAAGATCAGTCCCAGCGCGTAGCGCTCGCCCGAACGAACGACCGAAAGGCCGTGGCGCACCGCTGCAGCTGACCAGCCGCGAGCCGATGGCACCGGACGGTCGCGGGTGGTGAAGAGGTAGCCGTGGCCCTGCGGCAGTTGGGTAGCGGTGCCCCGCGACTGGGCCCGCGCCCGCTGCTCGACGAGCATGAACTCCCCGCCGGTGTACTCGGTCTCCGGTTCGCTCAGATTGATCACCACCTGGAGCGGAAAAACCAAGTTCCCGTAGAGATCTCGGTGTAGGGCGTTCCAGTCGTTGGTGTGATAATTGAGCACAAGGGCGGTTGGTTTGGTCTGGCCGGCGGCATGGCAGGTCTTTAGCCACTCGTCGAGGCTGTCCGGCCAGGGGGCGTCGCGGCAGAGCTTGGCCCACCAATCCCTGGCGATCGGCAACAGACGCGGATACAGCGCTTGCTTGAGGTCCTCGATCGGTTCCGGATAGGGAGCGCGGAAGTACCTATATTGCCCCGAGCCGTATCGCCGAGGCCCCATATCGATGGTGGCCCGAAACAGTTCGTCCCGCGCGTACAGCTTGCGTAGCCGTTGAGCCTCGGTGGGCGTCAGGAGCCGGGGCAGCAGCGCACCGCCGTACTCACCGACAGCCGCGGCGATGGCATTCCAGTCGCCGGCGTCTACGCGCTTGGCCGATCGGCTCGTTGGCATCAATGTTCTCCCTTCACCTTTGTAGACGATAAGGATGGCTGCGACGTGAGACCCATTCTTGTCGGACCCCTCTGCGATACTCGAATGTATGTTCGAGTCGCCGAGTGGGCGGGTGTCCTCACCGGAGGTCATTGCCCGGCTGGATGCGTTGTTTGAGCGGCGCCACCCGGCCAAGACGCCGGAGTCGGCGGTGTTGGTGGAGCGGATTGCGGCGGCGGCGCGCGCGGAGAACCGGGCTGCTGGGCAGCGGTTGATCGCGATCGGTGATCTGGAGGTGTTGCGGTTGCGTGCGGTCGGTGAGCGCGAGGATTGGTGCACCGACACCCAGGAGGCGGTCAGTGCCGAGGTGGCCGCGGCGTTGGGGATTACTCAGGGGTTGGCCGATAGCTACCTGGAGTATTCGCGGGCCCTGCGGCTGCGGCTACCGCGGGTGGGGGCGTTGCTGGTGGCCGGGGACATCGACTACCGGATGTTTCAGACCATCGTGTATCGCACCGATTTGATCACCGATGCCGAGGTGTTGGCCGCGGTGGACGCGACGCTGGCGGTCAAGGTGTCACGCTGGCCGGCGATGACGCATGGCCGGCTGGCCGCGCAGGTGGACCGGGTGGTGGCGCGCGCCGATCGTGACGCGGTGCGCCGCCGCCGGCAACGTCAACCCGAGCGGGAGTTGTCGATCTGGGACAGCGGTGATGGTTTGACCGAGGTGTTCGGCAGGCTGATCAGCACTGACGCTCATGTGCTGGATGCCCGCCTTGATGCGCTGGCCGCCACGGTGTGTGCCGGTGATCCGCGCACCCGCAATCAGCGTCGCGCTGATGCGATGGGCGCACTGGCGGCCGGGGCCGGCCGGTTGGCGTGTGGCTGCGGGCAGCCGGACTGTCCGGCCGCGGGGATGCCGGCGCCGGCGCCGGTGGTGATTCATGTGATCGCCGAGCAGGCCAGCCTGCAGGGCACCGCGGCCACCGCGGGTTCGATGATTGGCACCGACGCGCTGATCCCGGCCGAGCTGATCGCCGAGTTGGCCCGCTCGGCTCGGCTGCGCCCGCTGGTGCACCCACGCGACACCCCAGCAGAAGCCGGCTACACCCCGTCGCAGGCGTTGGCCGATTTTGTCCGCTGCCGCGATCTGACCTGTCGGTTCCCCGGCTGTGATCGCCCCGCCATGCACTGCGATGTGGACCACACCATCGCCTACGCCGACGGGGGCCCCACGCATGCCTCCAACCTCAAATGCCTATGCCGCCAACATCATTTGATCAAAACCTTCTGGGGCTGGGGCGACCAACAACTGCCCGACGGCACCATGATCTGGACCGCACCCTCAAGGCACACCTACGTGACCACCCCGGGCAGCGCCCTGCTGTTTCCCGCCCTATGCGCACCAACCGGCGAACTGGCCCCACCCGAGCCGGCACCCACCGACTCACGCTGCGCTGACCGCACCGCCATGATGCCCAAACGCCAACGCACCCGCGCCCAAAACCGCGCCGCCCGCATCGCCGCCGAACGCAACCAAAACCGGAAGGCCCGCCAAGCCGCGCAGTCGGGTCCCGCACCACCCAACGACACCGACGACCCACCGCCGTTCTGATATGGGGGGACTGTGGATCTAACGGTGTTTCCGGCCTGACACGCTGAGGGATCCTCGGCGAGGAAGGTGCCGTGATGACGACACTGGATGGCGTGACGAAGAAGAAGCCGGCTGAGGAATCGGCCGAGCAGCAGGCTGCGGCTGAGCTGGTGCGGTTGGCGCAGGAGCAGGGCCTGTCGTTGACCGGACCCGATGGGTTGCTCAAGCAGCTGACCAAGACGGTGCTGGAGACCGCTCTGAACGAGGAGATGACCGAGCACCTGGGCTATGAGAAACATGACCCGGCGGGCGCGGGAACGGGCAATATCCGCAACGGCACCCGGGCCAAGACGGTGTTGACCGATACCACCGGCCCCGTGGAGCTCGATGTGCCCCGCGATCGGGCCGCGACGTTTGAGCCGCAGATCGTCAAGAAGCGCCAGCGGCGGCTATCTGGCGTCGATGAGGTGGTGCTGTCGTTGTATGCCAAGGGCCTGACCACCGGCGAGATCTCGGCGCACTTCGCCGAGATCTATGGCGCCTCGGTGTCGCGGGAGACGATTAGCCGGATCACCGACAAGGTGATCGAGGAGATGAACGACTGGGCGGTGCGGCCACTGGATGAGATCTACGCGGCGATCTTCATCGACGCCATCGTGGTGAAGGTCCGCGACGGCCAGGTCGCCAACCGACCGTTCTATGCCGCGATCGGGGTGAGCTTGGCCGGGGAGCGCGACATCCTGGGACTGTGGGCCGGTACCGGTGGTGAGGGCGCCAAGTTCTGGATGAGCGTGCTCACCGACTTGCGCAACCGTGGCGTCAAGGACGTCTTCTTCGTGGTCTGTGATGGACTCAAAGGGTTGCCCGAGGTGGTCAGCAACGTGTGGCCACACACCATCGTGCAGACCTGCATTATCCATTTGATCCGCAACACTTTTCGGCTCACGTCCCGCAAGTATTGGGATGAGATCAAACGCGACGTGAAACCGATTTACACCGCGGTCAACGCCGCCGCGGCGCGCTCGGCCTTCGAGGAGCTGACCGATAAGTGGGGCCAGCGCTACCCGGCGGTGATCAGGCTCTGGAACAACGCCTGGGCCGAGTTCATCCCGTTCTTGGACTACGACGTGGAGATCCGCCGGGTGATCTGCTCGACGAATTCCATTGAGTCGCTCAACGCCCGCTACCGACGAGCGATCAAGGCGCGCGGGCATTTCCCCTCCGAGCAGGCCGCGATGAAATGCCTCTATCTGGTGACCCGTTCCCTAGACCCCACCGGCGTGGGCAGGGCACGATGGATGATGCGGTGGAAGCCAGCGCTCAACGCGTTCGCAATCACCTTCGGCGACCGTTTCCCGGCGGCCGAAACCTACTAATGGAAACCGCCGGAAACACCGTTAGATCCACAGTCCCGATATGGGAGGAATTGTGTCAAGTGGGCAGGGTGAAGCGGCGGCCACAACCGTCGTTGCGGCCGCCGCTTCGTTGACCAAGTGAGTGCGCGGGGGCGTCGAGCGTGTCTTGTCGACGCGGGTCAGTCTGATATGCGCGGGTTGGTTGCCGCAGGACGGGACTTTCGAGTCGGAGTGGGCCGCTGGTCTAGGGCCGAGCGTTATCAGTTGCGCTGCAACATGATTGCTCATAAAACGGACGCGGGTCACTCCCAGACGCTTGCCGATACCTCGTTGAACTCATCTGGACAGTTATAGGTGCTCAGTCGTCGAGGACCGCTAACGACCAGCACCATCCGGCGAGTTCGCGTGCGATGGCGGCGTTGGCGACTACCGAGCGTTTCTTGCGCTCATCGAAACGTACCCACCGGGCATGTAGGCGTCGGTTAGCTGCCTGCCCGCGCGCCCGTGCCGCCGGCGACGCTGTCTCCCAACGGTGCCGCAGATGTCTCCCGGGTCGATACGGCGGACGGTGATGCCAGGCCGCTTCGATCAACAGTCGACGGGCGTGACTGTTGCCGGTCTTGGTAATCCCACCCTGAGAGCGGGTCGAACCCGATGAGTACTCGGTGGGTACCAACCCCAGGTAGGCGCCGATCGAGCGGCCTGTCAGCCGGTTCCAGTCGCCGATCTCGGTGGCCAACCCGAACGCCGTCAACGTCGAGACGCCCCGTACGCACCCCAGTCGGGTCACTACCGGAGTGAATGCCGAATCAGCTGCCATCTCAGCGATAGCCTTGTCGAGGCGATCACGACGATCAACGGTGGCCAGCATCGCATCAAACGCTGCGTCGTAAGCCAGCTGCAGCCCAAGGGTGTCGAACCGGTGAGTCCGCAACCACAGTTCGTGCTTCTTGCTCCAGGCTTCGCCCCCGTAGTACACATCCCGTGCCGCAGCAGCAACTTCGACAGTCGGTGCCGCGTCGCCATCAAATCCCCGCGACAGTCCTCGCGAGCCCGAACCAAGTCACGGGCGGCCTCTTGCTCCACCGAGGGAACCGTCACTACCGCAATCTCATTCAGATGCAGTAGCCGGGCCAGGTGACGGGCGTCGCGAACATCGGTTTTGACGCGATCCCCCGATGGCCGCTGCAACTTCGACGGCGCGGCCACTACACAGTCGATCCCCGCCGCCATCAGGAACCGCGCTAACCCGAACCCAGACGGCCCGGCCTCATAGACCACCGCCACCGGACCCGGCAACGACGCGATCCACTCCCGGATCTCACCGTGATCAGGGATCAACCGACGCTCGAACACCTCACCGGTGTCACCATCCAAACCGCACGCGACAACCGATCGTGCGTGCACATCCAATCCAACACTCGTACGCTGATTCTTCACTGGGGCCTCCCACATCTTGTGGCTCTACCGGCCAGGACCACATTCCTGTCGGCAACCCACGTTCACATGTGAGTGAGGCCCCAGCCCACCCCCATATCGTCTAGGAAATTGTTGCGGCTCAGCTAAATCTGCGGCGGCCAGACGCAGTTTCGCGGCCTTGCGTAGACGCTCGCTGGCCTGGGTATTCCGCAACGAGTACGGTAATTGTCGCGGACGAGTTGGCTGGGCGGCCGCGGCTCGTGCTCATGCAGTAGCGAGTCGAGGAAAGTCCGGACTTCACAGAGCAGGGTGATTGCTAACGGCAATCCGAGGTGACTCGCGGGAAAGTGCCACAGAAAATAGACCGCCATGATGGTAAGGGTGAAACGGTGCGGTAAGAGCGCACCAGCATTCCGGGTGACCGGAGTGGCTAGGCAAACCCCACCCGAAGCAAGGCCAAGAAGACCGCACCGCGGTGTGGTCGCGCAGGCGTTTGAGGGTTGCTCGCCCGAGCCTGCGGGTAGGCCGCTTGAGGCACCCGGTGACGGTGTGCCCAGATGGATGGTCGCCGCCGCGCCACATGTTGGCGCGGAACAGAATCCGGCTTACAGGCCAACTCGCCCGCCTTGGCCCGTTAAACAGCAAGTTCAGCCGGTCGCGGGCTTCTGGGTACGCAGTCGGTACGCAGTACCCAGCACCGAGTCGATGGCGTCGCGCGTGCGGTCGTCGGAGTCCGGCCACAGTGGCTGCAGGTGTCCAGGGTCTCGACGGCGCTGGCATGCTCGAGACGCGCCTGCACCGTTTTCACGCTCTCGCCGTGGCGAATCAGCAAACTCGCGTAGTAGTGGCGCAACGCATGGAACCCGGTCCCCTCCGGTAGCCCCGACGCCTCCACCGCCGCACGCCACCGGTATCGGACAAGGTCTATCGCCGCGATGACCGCGGGATCGTCGGTGTCGAGTCCTTCATCCGCTAAGGCTTGGCGTTCGTCGTCATCCACACCGGTGTTGGACGTGCGCCGGCGTCGTGACGGTTCCAGGTCGCGGGGTCCTAGTCGTTCTACTTGGTAATCGCTTCGGTTTTTCAGGTTTCTGGTGGGGCCGCGGACAGTTTGTTGGCTGGCGGCTCAAGCCCGCTAGACACAGGCAAAAAAGATGATGAGCAGCGCTAATGCCGACACCTACGGGCTCCCCGAAAAAAGCTTTCGAGCGATTTCTGCGTTTCTATTCCACGCGCGTTAGTTAAGGATTATCTTAACGGCACCTGAGAACAACCCCTTTGGTCCGGGAGGTTGGGCGATGGCTGGTCAGCTCTGCCCGAAGCGGAATCGTCGGCCCCTTAACGCGCAGGTACTCCGTCGTGCTGTGGTCGGTTTGATTGCCAGTGCCGGCGCGTTTTTAGCGTTCGGCATGAGCCCGTTGGCCATGACGCCGTCGGCGCATGCTGATGAGTTTGACCTGGTTGTTGATCCGATCATCAATTCTGTTTCGAGCATTGATCCCACGCTGGGTACGGATTTGACTGCTGCGCTGGGGGATTTCACCAGTTCCAGCGGCTGGGACTCTGTGCTGGCGGACGTTAGCAGTGTGGACTCGTTGTTCGGGGCCAGCAGCAGCGTGGCCAGCGTGGTTCCCGACACCAGCTCGGCGGCCTCGGGCGCCAGCTCGGCGGCGTCGAGCGCCGATTCTTGGGACACGTTTATCCAAGGGCTTGAACAGGATTGGATTACCAGCCCATTGGGAACTGAAGTCGATAACGCGATCAACACCATGGCGGCGAAGGCTGATCCGGCCTTGGTGGGCGATTACTGCGGGTTGATTTGTAACGGCGCCAACGGACTCCCGGGCACCGGAGAAAACGGGCAAGACGGCGGATTGCTGCTCGGTGACGGCGGCGCTGGCGGCTCGGGCGCGCCTGGCACCGGTGAGGCTGGCGGTAATGGCGGTGCTTCTGGGCTGCTGGGCTACGCCGGGGCCGGCGGGGCGGGCGGAAGCTCAGCGACGGGCGATGGCGGGGCTGGCGGGGCTGGGGGTAATTCCGGCGACCCGCTGGCGGGCTACGGCGGGGCTGGCGGCGCGGGTGGATTGAGCACGGCGCCGGGCGGGGTCGGTGGGGCCGGCGGACAGGGCGGCAATGGGGGCCTGCTGTTGAGCGCCGGTGGCGCCGGCGGTAATGGCGGGGGCTCGATTCTCGGCGAGGGTGGGGCTGGCGGGGCCGGCGGGACCGGCGGGTGGCTGTCCGGCATCTTTGGGGTCAGCGGCGGGAATGGCGGGGCCGGCGGATTCGGCGAGACCGCCGGGGGTGCTGGTGGGGCCGGCGGACCCGGCGGCGCGATCCTCGGCCCCGGCGGGGCCGGCGGCGCGGGCGGATCTAGCCAAGCCGGTGTCGGTGGGTTGGGCGGGGCCGGCGGCGACACTCCGGGGTTCGGCGACGGCGGCGCCGGCGGGGCCGGCGGAGCCAGCCAAGATGGGGTCGGTGGGACCGGCGGGCACGGCGGCATCGCCGCCCTGGCCGACGGCGGGATCGGCGGGGCCGGCGGGCGGCGACGGCGGCGGGGCCGGCGGGACCGGCGGCGACAGCGGCGTGGATCCCGGCGGGGCCGGCGGGGCTGGCGGCGCCAGCGACCTCGGCGCCGGCGGGACCGGCGGAGCCGGCGGCACGGCCGGGCTGTCGGCAACGGCGGGGCCGGCGGCGCTGGCGGATCGAGCTTAAATGGCGCCGGCGGTGACGGCGGGGCCGGCGGCAACGCTGGGCTGATCGGCAACGGCGGCAACGGAGGCAACGGCGGGACCGGCACGACGCTGGGCGCCACCGGCGCCGGTGGCATCAGCGGGCAACTGCTCGGGTGTCGACGGCTTCAACGCTCCGGCAAGCACGTCGCCCCTGCACACCCTGCAGCAGCAGGTGCTCAACGCAATCGACAAGGGCTTCGTGGCGCTGACCGGGCGCCCGCTGTTCGCTAACGGCGCCAACGGGGCTCCGGGCACCGGGCAGCCCGGCGCGCCCGGCGGCTGGCTGCTCGGCAGCGGCGGCGAAGGCGGCTCAGGTGGGCTAGGTGAAAACGGTGGCGCCGGCGGGGCCGGCGGGCTGCTCGGTAGCGCCGGCGACGGCGGGGCCGGCGGAGACTCATCTACCGGCAACGCCGGGGCTGGCGGGGCCGGCGGCTCGGTCGTGCTGGACCATGGCGGCGTCGGCGGCAGTGGCGGGCTCACCACGGCACCAGGCGCACTCGGCGGGGCCGGCGGGGCCGGTGGGCAGAGTGGACTCGTCTCCTACGGCGGGCCTGGCGGCTCCGGCGGGGCCGCAATAGGCGCCGGCGGCACCGGCGGGGCCGGCGGAGCCCGGCGGGACCGGTGGTCTGCTCGGCGGGCTGATCACTGCCGGCCAAGGCGGACACGGTGGCGTCGGCGGATACGGGACCCTCGCCGGGGGTGCCGGCGGTGCCGGCGGCAACGCAGGATCGCTCGCCGGGCCCGGTGGCCCTGGTGGAGACGGCGGCGCGAGTGCCGCTGGCACCGGCGGAGCCGGCGGGACCGGCGGCAACGCCGGCGCGTTCCTAGGCAACGGTGGACCCGGTGGAGACGGCGGATTCGGGGGGATCGCCGGCGGCAACGGCGGAGCCGGCGGCAATGCAGTAGGGCTGGACACCGGCGGCGGAGCCGGCGGTGCCGGCGGATCCAGTTCAACGGGCACCGGCGGCAACGGCGGACAGGGCGGCAACGCCGGCGCGATTGAGGGGCCCGGCGGGGCCGGCGGGACCGGCGGAAGTTCAGCGACCGGCACCGGCGGGGACGGCGGAGACGGCGGCAAGGGCGGCTACCTAATCATCGGCACCGGCGGGCCCGGGGGCGAGGGCGGCGCCGGCGCAGTGACCGGCGGCAACGGCGGCAACGGCGGCCCCGCCGGCCTGATCGGCGCCGGCGGCAACGGCGGCAACGCCGGGCTTGGCACGACCCCGGGCACGCCCGGCACCGGCGGCGCCGGCGGGCTGCTGCTCGGCTTTCCTGGGAATAACGGGTTGACGTAGACCCGGATCCCGTAGATCGTCGAAGTTTCGCGACGGTGTGGACGGTTTGCACGCTTCACTTCCGCGTTGGCTCATGACGAGCATCGTCAGAAGCGGTATGTGCGTGTGCCCGGAGTGCGACCGGGAGTTCACGGCTATCGAGCAATTCGGCCGTTTTCAGCAACGGCACCGCGGGCGGCAACGGCGCCGCAGTCGGGCCGGCGGAGAGGGCGGCTCGATCTCAGGGCCCAGCGATTCGTGGTGGTGTCCAAGTCGTCGTAACGGTCGGTCCGCGGCACGCAAGTCAGCCGAAAATCTGCCAGGTTGCAGTCCACGCGGTCGAATGGACGGTGGCGTACGCGCCGCCAATCGGCCGCCGAGTGTCGCGGGCTGCACGGTGCGGCCGCAGTACGTTAGGCGCTAGCAGCGCGCGATTGCGCCGAAGTCGAGAGTCGTAGCGCCGGCATCACTACGCTGATGCCATGGCGGAAACGTCATACGCCAAGTGCGGCGATCTCAGCCTGGCGTATCAGGTGTTCGGCGACGGGCCGGTCGAGCTCGTCTTCGTCGGGCCGATGGTCACCCACATCGAGCTGTCCTGGACCCTGCCCGAGTTCAAGGCCTTTTTCGAGCAGCTCGCCACTTTCTGTCGGGTCCTCGTGTTCGACAAGGCTGGGGTCGGGCTGTCGGACCCCATCCCCAAAGTTCGTTTGCTCGAAGAGCGAGCGGCCGAGATCGAGGCCGCCATGGACGCCGTCGGCTTCGCAAAGGCGGCCGTCTTCGGCATGAGCGAGGGCGGCCCACAGGCCATCATGTTTGCCGCCAAACGACCGGAACGAAGCGGGGCTGATCCTCTACGGCTGATTCGCGGCCTCGGCCGGCGCCAGCTGGGACGACTTGGAGCGCACCGGCCGAGCTAAGGAGGCGCGCTGGCGCCCGAGCTGGGCGAAGACTACACGCCGTCAACGAAGCAGATCGGCCACATGCAGGAAATGGTCGGCGGGCGCGCGCTCGGCATGGGGCAGCGGCGCAACAGCCAAGCGGTGGTTCCCGTCGGTCCGGTCGATGCGCCAGCTCGGCATGGTCGAGCGCATGAGTGCCAGCCCGGGAATGGTACGGGCGACACTGGAATCAAAGTTCCGCATCGATGTACGGGCGATCCTGCCGACGCTCACCGCGCCCACCCTGGTCATCCATGCCCGCGAGGACCTCATGCCTGTGCAGTGCAGCCGCTACCTCGCGGACCACATTCCCGGCGCGCGGTACCTCGAGGTCGAGGGCGCGGAGCACGCGCCCTGGTTTACCGAGCCCGACAGGATCTTGACCGAGATCGAGGAGTTCCTCACCGGCAGCCATGCGGCGCCGTCGCGGTTACATCGCGCCCTGCGCACGGTGTTGTTCACCGATATCGTCGCATCGACGCAACACGCCGCGGCGACCGGCGATGAGCGGTGGCGTGCTGTGCTGCAACGCTTGGGGGCGATCACCGCCGAACTGACGGAGCGGTTCGGCGGCACGGTGGTCAAGAGCACCGGTGATGGTCACCTCGCCACGTTCGACGGCCCGACGCAGGCCATCCGCTGCGCCGAGGCCTTGCGCGCTGAGGCCGAGACGCTGGGCATCCAGATCCGCGCCGGCATCCATACCGGCGAGTGCGAACTGCTGGACTCGGACATTGGGGGGCTCGCCGTACACATCGCGGCGCGGATTCTCGCCGCACGCCGGCGCAGGGGACATCCTTGTCTCCCGTACCGTGCGTGACCTGGTCGTCGGCTCGGGCACGGGCTTCGAGGACCGCGGCAGCGTCGAGCTGCGTGGCGTGCCCGGCACCTGGCAACTCCTGGCGGTCGAACGCGACGGCGCGCGGGCGGGATCGGCCGAGGCGGAGCTGGCGTCAATGGCGACCCCCGGCCGTCGGACCGCGATGCGCCGCTCGGATCCGCGCCGTGGAGGTGATCGCCAGGCGGTCACCGTGGATCGTGCGTGGGATGGCCCGCTTCACCCCGACGCTTCGGAGCTGAACAGCTACGGAGTTAGCGCTCGGGGATGGATTCTGAACCCCAACCTTCGCCCGCCGCTATGCGCCGCCCTCGCTACAGTTCCGCCAGTTGTCGCCCTTGTGATGGCGGGCCTTCGCTCTGACGAGCGTCCGGACAAGTGATTTGGCGAATCGGGGCGGTGGAGATCAACTCCACAACTACGGTCGCACTTGCCGCGAGCTGACGCGACAGCCCGATGAGGATGGGATGCAGGTTATGCCCGGAACTCCATGGATTCTCGCATATTGATCTGACGGTCTCGGACTGCGAGTCCTGGCCGGAAGCCCTGCCGATCACGGTTCCGACCTGGTAGCTGTTCGGCGATGACCGAATTATCCGAGTCGTGCGTCGCGCAGAGCTTCCCAGCGTTACTCTTTGCCGATGATCGCGGGCGAGAGGGCGCCTGACTTCACTCTGTATGACCACACCGGTCGGCCTCGGACACTGTCCACGCTCCTTTCCGACGGGCCGGTTGTGCTGTTCTTCTTCCCCGTCGCGTCCTCACCGATCTGTACAGCCCAGGCTTGTCATTTTCGGGACCTGAGCGACGAATTCGCCAGGGTTGGCGCCCAGCGGGTGGGCATCAGCACCGACACCGTCGACAAGCAGGCCCACTTCGCCCAACAGCGCTCGTTCGACTATCCGCTGCTCTCCGACGCGGACGGCGTGGTGTCCGAGCTGTTCGGTGTGCGCCGAGGCAGGCTCGCGAAGCTGCGTGGATCCGTCGTGGCGCGTGAGCCGGAGCGGCGTGGTCGGCACACCCGGCGCCGTGGCCTGCTGGCCCGGCTGCTGCCGGTCAGACGGACCACATTCGTCATCGACACCGACCGCACCATACTCAAGGTCGTCTCCAGCGAGGTGCGCGCAGCGGCGCACGCCGACCAGGCGTTGTGGTTCTTGGAGAACCACAACGTGCCGCATAGTTCGCCACATGTCCGGGAGAAGCACACCGACGCGCATCAGCAGTCGGAGGGCAACGACGAACCGATCGGCGACTGGTTCACAGAACCGGAAACCGCGGACGAGCCGAGCTTGGTCCGGCCATACACGGCGACGGGAGGCCGTACCGACTCTCGTGTCGAACTGGCAATCGAGGCTCCGGTCGAAGCGCTCAACACCACAGCGAGGCCGCCGCGCTGGCGGAGAAATGATGTGCGGCGCCAGATCCTGACGTCCTGCGTGCACAACCCCTCGGTCGCAGAGATCGCCGCTCGTCTGTCCTTGCCGCTCGGTGCGACGCGGTTCCTGGTCGACGACCTGGTGACACAAGGTTATTTGCGGGTGCACGCTCCCCTCAATGACTCGATGACAATAGACGAACGACGTGAACTGATAAAAAGGACCCTGCGTGGCCTACGAGCACTCTGAGGGGTAGGGCGCGGCTCAACTCGATAGCTTGCGCATTGATTTAAAGAGCTTGCGCAGCAGCGGTTCCAATTCCTGGCGGGATGTGCGCGCCACGTCGGCGTCCTGCTGGTGCAGCAGCCCGTAGGTGAACGTGTCTTCGCTCGCGGCGAGCGCGGCGTCGGCTTGCTCGATCAGGTGCGCGCGGCTGACCACACTGTCCTGGTGATCACCGAGCAACGACTGCACTGCTTTCGCCCGCTTCGACACTTTCTTAGCGCCTATCGCCGCCGCGGTGTAGCGAAGCCGCTTGGCGCGCTTGCGGATTTTGTGTATCGCTTCGTCGCGATTCTCGTCGGTGGCCCGCCTCGCCTTCTTGACGGCCTTACGCACTTTCTTGCTGGCGGCCGCGATGGTCTTCGGGTCAGATCCCTGGTCGGCGGGCGGAGCTTTCGCGACGACTGCCTCCAGGGCGTCCAGAAGGCGGAAGTAACGCGGTGAGCGCATCGCAGTCAACGAATGCCGTAGGCCGGTCTGATAGCGATGCTCGGCACCGTCGATCAGCCGTTCCCGCAGGGGTCCTCGGACCAGCTTCGGCGGCAATTTGTCGAGGGCGGTGCGGTAACGCTTGGCCAGTACTTCGGCGTCGCGGGCCTCGCCCAACACGTTGGCCAGCTCGCGCAGTTCGTCGAGGATCGGCGTGTCGTCGGAGAGTCCAAACGAATCCGGAGAGGCTTGCACCAGGCTGCGGATCTTGCGGGTGGTCACCCGCATCTGGTGGATAGCGTCGTCAGCCTCGGCGCGCACGGCCCGATCCCACACCAGCAACTCGTCAAGCAGCTCGGCCACCGCCCGATGCAGCGGGTCGTTGGCAGGCGCATCCTTCGGTGTCGTGCCGAGCACCCGCGCCAGCTTGGAGCCGTGTCCAGCCGGCGTTGCACCGGCGTCGAGCAACCGGTCGCTGAGCTTGTCCATCAGCTCGGTGTCCGCTTCGGGGCCCACCAGTTCGAGCTCCCACTCGCGCCACTGCTGCTCACCGGGGGTCGGATCGACACCCTTTCCCGCGGTGACCTGGTCGTCGCAGAACTCAGCCAGCACCGCGTCGTCGGCACCGTAGAGCAGCTGGACCTCCCGGGTAGTGCTAATTCGCGCTACCGGTGCCAGTGGACGGTCCCGGACAATGGCCAGCACCACGTCCACCAGTTCAGCCGGCACGTCTTGTTGACTGCCGTCGCCCAGGGGTGCACCGACCTCGGTGCGGGCGTCAGGTCCCGCCGGCAATTTCAAGTGCCAACCGGCGTCTTCGCCGCCGGTGCGTCGGCGCAACGTGATTCGGTTTTTCGCCAGATCCTGTGCCGGGGTGTCGAAGTACACCGGCGTCCAGCGCCTGTGCCGGAGGCTTATCGACCCGAACGATCTTCGCGAGATCGGCGAATGAAGGCGACCGCGCCGGCTCGACGACGTCGAATTTGCGCTCGACCTCCAAATGACGCGTCGTGCTCGGGGTATTGACAGGCATCGTCGCCTCCGGTAACGCGTCGCGGCAGTCGAGGGTCGGCGTGGGATTAAGTATTCCTAGAGTGCCATATCACATGAGCGCTTCGCCCACATGAATGCCGGTATTCCTACGGCACGCGAACGGGCTAATGGGTTTCGTCAGTCTCTCCGCCCGCCGATCGTCACGAGTCCTGGGTGCCCGCGCGGGTCGGGTCTGTCATATTCCCACGCTCCTCGGGACATCTGGGGTGCGATCGCATTCGCCAATGGCGCTGGGCAGTTGGGAGAAACGGCATCAGGTCCGGATATGCTGACTGACCGTCACAGCGCAAAGAGAAGAGCGTTGCTATGGCGCGCCTGATTAGCGATCTACTCCGCCCTTCCTGTTAGCTTCTGGCCAGCGTCCTGCCCGCGATGCTGGTGCAGGTGGCCATGATCCTCACCGGGCCCGGGCCGCTCAAGATCGTGATCGACAGCGTCATCGGAACCCCTGTCCCGCAATGGGCTAGGTGGCTCGCACCCGCACTAGCACGCGGCGACGTTCACCCAGTAGCGGCTGCCGCCCACGGCCCAGACAAGGCTGTGCTCCAGCACGGCGCTCGAGGTGGCGCGTAAGCGTCGGCCATCGACTCCGCCAAGCCGGTGTGCTGGGGTCAGTCAATCATCTGAGTAGGTGTGCTCCCCGTCGGTCCATTGCTCGCAATCGGTAAGGGCCTTCTGTACGGGCCTGCTTTTGCCCGCGACCGGGATCCATTGCCATGATGTTTCGATGCTCTTGGGGGCGCGAATGTTGTCGCGCTCGCCGACGGCGCAGTGTAGTTTCCGCTGGCCCTTGTCGCAGGTTTCCAGAAGTATCTCCTGCTCCGACAGCGCGAGCGGGTTACGGACTAGCCGGACACCGAAGCGCTGAATTTTCTCGTGCGCCTGCAGCCGCTTGGCGATGCCGGCTAATACAGCCTCGTCGTCGGCGCTTAGCGGCGAGGTGGCACCGAAGTCGGCCGGCTCGGCGAACTCCATCCCGACGACAGCCACACCGGAGCTGACCTCTGGGTCGAAACGCAAAGCCGTGGTGTGCAACTCCTGCGCGATGGACCGCTTGAGGGGGGTGGTTTCGGTTCGTCGCGAGGCCGTGGTGACGCGTTCCACGAAAACCTCTCCGGGAGCCGGTTCGAAATGCTTGTGCAGCAACCAGATAGCAAATCGCTGCCATGCTTCGGTGGAGGCTAGGTACTCGCCGAGCTCGTCAAGACAAGCGCGGTCGTCCTCACCCAACTCACCCACGTCGGTGGCGTCCATGTCGCGCAACCCCGCGTAGTCCGCAACGTTGTGATCTCGCATCGTTAGCATTGCTGGTCTCCATTCCGGAAAAGCTGCCATACACCTCCGCGAGGGGATCCTAGCTGCGCAAATCCCGCAGTATTAGGCTTATCCACAAACCGCCGCCATCTTCGCCGCTGTGCTCAGCCAAGTGCGACTCGCCATTTCAGCTGATTACGACTTGGGTTGATCGGCGACACGGCACGCGCCGTCCAACAGGACGGAATCTAGCCGAGGCGGGCAGTCGTCATACCAAATCGCCCTCGGTGATAAGCACATGCACCACCGCTTGACCACGGCTGAAACCCGTGCTCTCGATTCGTTGAACGCCATGTACTGTGGCTGCCCACCCCAACCCGTTCGTGTTGATTGCGGATTCCTCTCCTGTCGGCGTTGGCGGTCTCAGCCCGTCATAGTTCTCAAAGAAAACCACCACGTACGGAGAACCGCACGGCAGACGGTATGGAAGCGAAGTGAAGGTTTCCTCCCCTGGAGACGCCACCAACAAAGTGCCGCCGAGCTCTCGCGACTTGGTAGTTCCAGCGACCGGGAATCCACGACGATCACGCAACTCACCCGGCCCAAAAAGGACTGTCATCGTGCCACCAGAATCTAGATGTGTGCGGCCCCGATAGGCGCCGTAGTACACCTGCCCATTATATTTGTCGCCGTGGCCACGTCGCTTCTCAGGATTTGCAGACTTCCACTCGCGATATGAGGCTAATAATTGAACCTCGTCCGCCTTTGACTGCCCCATAATCCCCGACCCCGCACGGTCACCGGAATATGCAACGACGCCGTATGACGGATTCTCGTCGGTTCGGAGACACCCTGCCCGCTCTTGTTCGAGTAACCACTCGACGCTTGGGTGAAACTCTTGCCGGTTCGCGGCCAATGGGCGGCCAATAGCGCCAGTCAGAGGGGCACCATTAGTGCGCATGAACTTCTTGACGTCCACCGGTGAGGGTGGCACGGGGTTCGTGAGCCCCTTTCGGGTACGCGCCACACTAACGCCGCATCGACACAAGAGCTGCTGGAGGGGCAAGTCTAGGGCTGCGAACGTTGTCGCCACAGTCTCTTTGTCAACATCATTAGCAAAAGCACGAGTGCCGAGCTGCCACTGTAAACGGTAAAACCGTTCATATAGGGCTTCATATAAGGCATTGTGTGTCCCATCCAATTTGATTAGGAGGGCACCGCATCCTTCGGATGAAAAGGCACGCTCGATTTGATCGGCGCGAACCGGGCCTTCGACGAGGCTGACGAGGGAGACGGTGGATTGCTCCACTTTCCGCAGCATCTCGCGGTCAGACGCCAACACGGGCGACAACTGGTCAGCCAACATGTTCGGTCCTCGTTGGGCTATAGGCGCTACAGTCTCCGACCTGGGCTCGGCTGACTCGGTAGCCAACCAGGCGAAGCGACGATTTCGGCGTAACTCCCTCCCGGATAACCTCCGGCTACAAGGATGTCCTGAGTTTCGTGGAACCTCGGTGGCAGTCCGGTGAGCATCATGCTGCGCTCAGCTGATCATTGTGCATGACGGGGCCGACAATCTTTGGCGAATTCGCGCTCGACCGCGGCGCCCAGCGCGGGTCAGGGTCCGCACGCCCAGCCCAGCCCAGTCACCGAAGCGAAAGCGCACGGGGAGATCGAATTCGGGGTCTTAGGAGCTCCCGCGCTTAGAAGCTGTGCTCGTCGGCGGGGAAGGTCCCGCCGGCCACTTCCTCCGCGTACTGGGTTGCCGCGCGCCGCAGTTCGCCCGCGACATCACCGAAGCGCTTGACGAAGCGGGCCGTCTTGCCGCTGGTAAGTCCGGCCATGTCCTGCCAAACCAGCACCTGGGCGTCGCAGTTGGGGCCCGCTCCGATTCCGACCGTCGGGATGGTCAGCTTGCCGGTGATCTGGGTGGCCAACTCGGCCGGCACCATCTCCATCACGACGGAAAACGCACCGGCCTCGGCAACGGCGATCGCGTCGGCGATGGTCTGCTCGGCGGCATCACCGCGGCCCTGCACTCGGAAACCGCCGAGTGTGTTGACGCTCTGCGGGGTGAAGCCGATGTGCGCCATCACCGGGATACCGGCGGCGGTCAGGGTGGCGATTTGCTCGGCTACTCGTTCGCCGCCTTCCAGCTTGATCGCGTGCGCGCCGGCTTCTTTCATGAACCGGGTTGCGGTGCTCAATGCGGCGGCCGGCCCGGCCTCGTAGCTGCCGAACGGCAAGTCGGCGACCACCAGAGCGTGCGGTGCACCGCGTACCACGCCGCGCACCAGCGGAATCAGCTCGTCGATCGAAACCGGCACCGTGGTGTCGTAGCCGTAGACGACATTGGCGGCGGAGTCGCCGACCAGCAGCACCGGGATGCCGGCTTCGTCGAAGATCCGGGCTGTGGAGTAGTCGTAAGCCGTCAGCATGGCCCACTTGTGGCCTTCGGCTTTCATCATCTGCAGGTGATGGACGCGGACCTTGGTCCGTGGCGTGGCGGCGCCATAAACAGCGTGCTCAGACATCATTGTCCCTAGTAGTGGTCGGGTCGATCCTCGTGGCCCAGCAGGGTCCCCGGGTTCGTCTGACCTCGTTAGTCTGCCACCTGCCGCCGCGCAAGTGCACATCATGTCCAGTGGACTTCCTCACACCGGTACCCATCGCGACGATTCCACCGCCACCGTGCGGTCCCGGACATACCATCGGGCGCATGCAGCGGCTCAGTGGACTCGACGCCAGTTTTCTGTATTTGGAGACCCAGTCGCAGCCGCTGCATGTTTGTTCGATCCTGGAGCTCGACGCATCAACGATGCCGGGCGGCTACACCTTCGATCGGCTGCGCGACGAGTTGGCGGTCCGGATCAAGGCAATGCCGCAATTTCGCGAGAAGCTTGTCGACAGCCCGCTGAACCTCGATCATCCGGTCTGGGCGGACGACAACAACTTCGACGTGAGTCGGCATCTGCACCGCATCGGGCTGCCGCCACCGGGCGGGCGGATCGAGTTATCCGAAATCTGTGGTCATATCGCCGCTTTGCCGCTGGACCGCACCCGGCCGCTGTGGGAGATGTGGGTCATCGAGGGAGTCGCGGGAACCGACGCCCAGCAAGGTGGCCGTCTGGCGGTGATGACCAAAGTGCACCACGCCTGCGTCGATGGTGTGACCGGCGCGAATTTGATGTCGCAGCTGTGCAGCACCGAGGCCGACGCGCCGCCACCCGAACCGGTGCAGGGGGTCGGCGACGCCAACCAGATCCAGCTCGCGGTCACCGGGCTGGCTAAGTTTGCGGCCCGGCCGCTGCAGCTGGTCAACGTGCTGCCGAATACCCTGTCGTCGGTGTTCAAGACGGTGCTGAGGGCGCGCAGCGGCCTGACGATGGCGCCTCCGTTTGCCGCGCCACGGACTGCTTTCAATGCCAGCATCACCCCACACCGCAACGTCGCTTACGCGCAGCTGGATCTTGAGGACATCAAGACTGTCAAGAATCATTTCAACGTCAAGGTCAACGACGTGGTGATGGCGCTGGTGTCCGGTGTGCTGCGGCAATTTTTGCTCGACCGTGGCGAACTGCCGGATTCGTCGTTGGTGGCCATGGTGCCGGTTTCGGTACACGAACGGTCTGATCGGCCTGGGCGCAACCAGGTTTCGGGAATGTTCTCCAAGTTGGAAACGCAGATCGCCGACCCGGCGGAACGGATCAAGTCCATTTCCGAAGCGAATTCGATTGCCAAGGAACATAGTTCGGCGATCAGTGCCACACTGCTGCAGGACTGGTCGCAATTCGCCGCGCCGGCGGTATTCGGTATGGCGATGCGGGCCTACGCCCGCACCAGTTTGACCAAGAGCCGGCCTGTGCACAACCTGGTGGTCTCCAACGTGCCGGGCCCGCAGACGCCGCTGTATTTCCTGGGCAACGAGGTGAAGGCTATGTATCCGCTGGGGCCGGTCTTCCACGGCTCGGGTCTGAACATCACCGTGATGTCGTTGAACGGAACATTGGACGTGGGTCTGATCGCTTGCCCGGAGCTGGTGCCGGACTTGTGGGAGCTGGCCGACGACTTCGCCGTCGGGATGGAAGAACTGCTGCTGGCGACCCGTTAGAGCGACCGGTTGCCGTGCGGCAACAACGCCCTCGGGTCGGCGCATGGCAGCATGGGTGACTATGGGGACCCCTCGCGGCGACAAGATCGCGCGCATGATGCTGATCTGGACCGCGGTGGCGGTGATCGTAGCGACGGTGGCTGGCTGCACCCACGTCATCAACGGGCGTGCGGTGCTGGCCGGGCCGAAAGTCGGTCAGCCAGTGGAGTGGGGGCCGTGTCGTATCTCTGGCGGCGGCGGTACCTCGGTAATCAACCTCCCAGGTAGCGCGCAGTGCGGCAAGCTTGCCGTGCCCGTCGACTACAACCAGCCCAACGGTGACGCCACGACGCTGGCCCTGATCAAATTTCCGGCGACTCGACACAAAATCGGATCGCTGATCGTCAACCCCGGCGGCCCGGGCGAGTCCGGCATCGAGGCAGCACTGGGACTCGTGCAGTCGTTGTCGCCGCAGGTTCGAGAACGGTTCGATCTGGTCGGATTCGATCCCCGCGGGGTGGCGGGGTCGCGGCCGGCGATCTGGTGCAACTCCGACGCCGACAACGACCGGCTGCGCACCGAGACGGATGCTGACTACAGCCCAGCCGGGGTGGCGCACATCGAGGACGAGACCAAGGCGTTCGTCGGCCGTTGCCTCCAGAAGATGGGCAAAAAATTCCTGGCGAACGTCGGAACCGTCAACGTCGCCCGTGATCTGGACGTCATCCGCCAAGCGCTAGGCGACAGGAAGCTGACGTTCCTGGGCTACTCGTACGGAACCCGAATCGGCTCCGCGTATGCCGAGGCCTTTCCAAACAACGTCCGAGCGATGATCCTCGACGGCGCTATCGACCCAAATGCCGACACCATCGAAGCAGACCTGCGGCAGGCCAAAGGTTTTCAGGATGCATTCAACGACTACGCGAAAGACTGCGCCAAGTCTCGCAGCTGTCCGCTGGGCACCGATCCGGCCAAATCCGTTGACGTCTACCACAGTTTGGTCGACCCGCTGGTAGACAAGGACGATCCGACGATCGGCAAACCGGCACGTACCAAAGATCCACGGGGATTGAGCTACAGCGACGCCATCATCGGCACCATCATGGCACTGTATTCGCCGACCTTCTGGCACCACCTGACGGAGGGGTTGACCGAGCTGGCTGGCCACCGTGGCGACACCCTGCTCGAGCTGGCTGACCTGTACATGCGCCGTGACAAGCACGGTCACTACACCGACGCCACCGACGCCCGGGTGGCGATCAACTGCGTCGATGATCCGCCGGTCAAAAATCGGGCCAAGGTCGTCGACGAAGACCGCCGGTCGCGCCAGATTGCGCCGTTCATGAGCTACGGGAAGTTCACTGGCGACGCCCCCTTGGGCACCTGCGCATTCTGGCCGGTACCGCCGACCAGTAGGCCGCACGCCATCTCCGCGCCCGGTTTGGCGCCGACACTGGTGGTGTCAACCACCCGTGACCCGGCGACGCCGTATAAAGCCGGCGTCGACTTGGCGAATCAGCTGCACGGCGCGCTACTCACCTTCGACGGCACTCAGCACACGGTGGTGTTCCAGGGCAACAGCTGCATCGACAATTACGCGACGGCGTACCTCATTAACGGCACCGTGCCCCCGCACGGCGCGAAATGCTAACAACAGGCCGGAAATAACGAGACCAAGGTGTGACCATTGGGATCACGGCTCGTGGCCGACGCATGCGACGATTGACACCCATGTGGCGCATGAGACGGGTGTTCTCTGCGCCTCTTTCTTTGCTGTTGCCGATCGCGGCAGCCGTGGCAGCCAGTCCGGTAACCGGCGCGACGCCGGAATCTGATGCCGGCCCAACGCCTAGCCCGTCGCCGTCGTCGGCGTCGCAGCTGACCTGGGGGAGTTGCAGCCGCTTGCTCGGTGACTCTGACAAGGTTCCCAGCGCGCAGTGCACAAACGTCCCGGTCCCCGTCGACTACGACAAACCCGGTGGCGCTCAAGCCCAACTCGCGGTGATCCGCATCCCGGCGACCGGTCAGCGGATCGGGTCGCTACTGATCAATCCAGGTGGACCTGGGGCCTCCGCGGTCGACACCGTCGCCTCGATGGGAGCGGATCTGGCCGGCTCCGAGATCGCCAGCCGCTTCGATCTGGTGGGATTCGACCCTCGCGGCGTCGGCCATTCCACCCCGGCGTTGCGCTGCCAAACCGACGCGGAATTCGACGCCTACCGGCGCGAACCGATGGTCGACTACAGCCAGTCGGGCGTGGCGCACATCGAACAGGTGTACCGGCAGCTGGCCCAGCGTTGCGTGGACCGGAATGGCCCGGCATTCCTGGAGAACGTCGGGACGGCCTCGGTGGCACGCGACATGGATGTGGTGCGGCAGGCGCTGGGCGACGACCAGATCAACTACCTCGGCTTCAGCTACGGCACCGAATTGGGGACCGACTACGTCGAGCAGTTCGGTGACCATGTGCGGGCGATGGTGCTCGACGGTGCCATCGACCCGAGCGTGGGCCCCATCGAGCAGAACATCAACCAGGAGGCCGGGTTTCAGACCGCGTTCAACGATTACGCGGCTGATTGCGCCCGCTCGACAGATTGCCCGCTGGGCACCGACTCGACGCAATGGGTCAACCGCTACCACGAGCTGGTCGACCCGCTGGTGAACAAGCCCGCGCACACCTCGGATCCACGCGGACTGGGCTATGCAGACGCGACCACCGGCACCATCAACGCGCTCTACACCCCGCAGTTGTGGAAATTCCTGACCAGCGGTCTGCTTGGTCTGAAGCGGGGGAGCGATCCCGGGGATTTGCTGGTGCTGGCTGACGAATACTACGGACGCGACGACGACGGGCATTACGACAACTCGCAGGACGCGTTCAACGCGGTGCGCTGCGTCGACGCACCCTCGCCAACCGATCCGGCGGCCTGGGTGGACGCCGACCGCCAGATCCGTCAGGTGGCGCCGTTCGTGTCCTACGGGCAGTTCACCGGGTATGCGCCCCGGGACCTGTGCGCGCTGTGGCCGGTGCCGGCGACGTCGGCGCCACACCCGGCTGCCCCGGTGGCGCCGGGCAAGGTCGTCGTCGTCTCCACCACCCATGACCCGGCCACGCCCTATGAGGCAGGCGTCGACCTGGCCCGTCAGCTCGGCGCGCCGCTGATCACCTTCGACGGCACTCAGCACACCGTGGTGTTCAGCGGCAACCAGTGTGTCGACGGCGCGGTGGTGGCCTACTTCGTCAACGGGATCGCCCCGGGAAACTTACGTTGTTAGGCGCGTCAGTAACACAGAGTTAACTGTCAATGCATATTGTTCCCGGTATGGACCGACAGAAGGAGTTCGTGCTCCGCACGCTGGAGGAACGGGACATCCGTTTCGTCCGGCTGTGGTTCACCGATGTACTCGGCTATCTCAAGTCGGTCGCGATCGCGCCTGCCGAGCTCGAAGGCGCCTTCGAGGAAGGTATCGGCTTCGACGGATCGTCTATTGAAGGCTTTGCCCGCGTCTCGGAATCCGACACCGTAGCTCATCCCGATCCGTCGAGCTTCCAGGTGCTGCCCTGGATCGGCCGCAACGGCCACCACCACTCGGCGCGGATGTTCTGCGACATCACGATGCCAGACGGCTCGCCGTCCTGGGCCGATCCGCGTTACGTGCTCCGTCGACAACTGGGCAAAGCCAACGACCTCGGCTTCTCCTGCTACGTACATCCGGAAATCGAATTCTTCCTGCTCGAGCCTGGCCCCGAGGACGGCTCGACACCTGTCCCCGCCGACAACGCCGGCTATTTCGACCAGGCGGTGCACACCGCCTCCGACTTCCGCCGGCATGCGATCGACTCGCTGGAGTTCATGGGGATCTCGGTGGAGTTCAGCCATCACGAAGGCGCGCCTGGTCAGCAGGAGATCGATTTGCGCTTCGCGGACGCGCTGTCGATGGCCGACAACGTCATGACTTTTCGTTACGTCATCAAAGAGGTCGCGCTGGAAGAGGGCCTGCGGGCGACGTTCATGCCCAAGCCATTCGGGCAGTACCCGGGCTCAGCGATGCATACCCACATGAGCTTGTTCGAGGGCGAGGTCAACGCGTTCCACAGCCCCGACGATCCGCTGCAACTCTCCGATGTCGCCAAGTCGTTCATCGCGGGAATACTCGAGCACGCAAGCGAGATCAGCGCGGTCACCAACCAATGGGTCAACTCCTACAAGCGGCTGGTGCTGGGCGGCGAGGCGCCGACTGCCGCGTCGTGGGGGGCTGCCAACCGGTCGGCGCTGGTCCGCATCCCGATGTACAGCCCACACAAGACCTCGTCGCGACGTATCGAGGTGCGTAGCCCCGACTCGGCCTGCAACCCCTACCTGGCGTTCGCGGTGCTGCTGGCCGCCGGGTTGCGCGGCGTGGAGAAGGGCTACGTCTTGGGCCCCCAGGCCGAGGACAACGTGTGGGACCTCACGCCCGAGGAACGCCGCGCGATGGGCTACCGCGAGCTACCGTCCAGCCTGGATGAGGCCCTTCGCGCGATGGAAAGTTCCGAGCTTGTCGCAGAAGCTCTGGGGGAGCACGTTTTCGACTTCTTCCTGCGCAACAAGCGCACCGAGTGGGCGAACTACCGCCGCCACGTCACACCGTTTGAGCTGAAGACTTATCTTTCGCTGTAATTCGCTGTCGACGAGTCGCTGAAGAGCACGCCCAAGTATCAGGAAATCTGCGCTACCGTCATGGTCGTGAGTCGACCCGTGACGCAGCGTCCAAAAGTGCCGAGCGTCGGCAGGCTCGGTTTGGTTGATGCGCGCGCCAGCGAGAACTTGGCGCAACTGGGCTGGAATTCGGAGAGCCATGTCGAAGTGCTGTGGTCACTGTCGCGGGCACCGGACGCCGACGCCGCTCTGTGCGCGATCGTCCGGCTGGCCGAAGCGCTCGGCGACGACTGGGACGAGCTCAACGCGGCGCTGCTGACCGACCGCGGCCTGCGCGGTCGGCTGTTCGCTGTGCTCGGATCTTCGCTGGCGTTGGGGGATCACCTGATCGCCAATCGGCAGTCCTGGCGGCTACTGCGGGGCGCTGGAGGAAACGTGAAGCTGCCGTCTGCCGAGCAGCTGCGTGTCGCCTTTGCCAACTGTGTGGCCGAAACCCCAGATGGCCGCAAGCTCGGTCGCGTTGCGGTTGCGCATCCTCTACCGCGACCGGGTGCTGGTGCTGGCCGCCCTGGATCTGGCGCCCACCGTCGAGAACGAGCCGGTGCTGTCCTTTAGCGCCGTCGGTGCCCATCTGGCCGACATCGCCGACGCCGCATTGGCGGCTGCGTTGACGGTGGCCGAAGCCACCGTCTGCGGTGACGACACACCGCCCCGGCTGGCAGTCATCGCGATGGGCAAATGCGGGGCGCGCGAGCTGAACTACGTCAGCGACGTCGACGTGATCTTCGTCGCCGAGCACGCCGACGCGGTGTCTACCCGCATCGCCGGCGAGATGATGCGCTTTGCTTCGGATGCTTTCTTCCAGGTCGACGCCGCGCTGCGCCCGGAGGGCCGGCACGGCGAACTGGTCCGCACCATCGACTCGCACGTGGCCTACTACCAGAACTGGGCCAAGACCTGGGAGTTTCAGGCGCTGCTGAAAGCCCGGCCCGCCGTAGGCGACGCGGAACTGGGCAAGCAGTACATCGCCGCGTTGATGCCGATGGTGTGGACCGCTTGCGAGCGTGAACATTTCGTGAGCGAGGTTCAGGCGATGCGGCGGCGGGTCGAGCAGCTGGTGCCCGCCGATGTCCGGAGCCGCGAGATCAAACTCGGTAGCGGCGGGCTGCGCGATGTCGAATTCGCGGTGCAGTTGCTGCAGCTGGTCCACGGTCGCACCGACGAGTCACTGCACGTGGCCTCTACGGTCGACGCGCTGGCCGCACTGGGGGCCGGCGGCTACGTCGGGCGCGACGACACCGCGAATCTGACCGCCTCTTACGAGTTCCTGCGGTTACTCGAACACCGGCTGCAGTTGCAGCGACTCAAACGCACTCACATGTTGCCGGCCTTCGACGACGACGAGGCGCTGCGCTGGCTGGCCCGCGCGGCCCACATCCGACCCGACGGGAGCCACGATGCGCTGGGTGTGCTGCGCGAAGAGCTGAAGCGCCACAACCTGCGGGTGTCCCGGCTGCACGCCAAGCTGTTCTATCAACCGCTGCTGGAATCGCTTGCGCCGGAGGGCCTGCAGCTTTCCCCCGGCATGACGCCGTCGGCCGCCGAGCTTCAGCTGGCCGCGCTCGGTTACGACGCTCCGCAGAGCGCGCTGACCCATCTGTCGGCGCTGATCAACCAGAGCGGCCGTCGCGGTCGGGTGCAGTCGGTGCTGCTGCCCAGGCTGCTGGACTGGCTGTCCGAAACGCCCGATCCGGATGGCGGGCTACTGGCTTACCGGCGGATCAGTGAGGCGATGGTCGAGCACCGCTGGTATCTGTCCACGCTGCGGGACAAGCCGGCGGTCGCCAAGCGGCTCATGCATGTGCTGGGCACCTCGGCCTACGTGCCGGACCTGCTGATGCGCGCACCGGAGATCATCCAGCAATACGGTGATGGGCCTGCGGGGCCGAAGTTGCTCGACGTCGACCTCGAGACGGTGGCCGGCGCGTTGGTGGCTTCCGCGGGCCGACAATCCGACCCGGTACGCGCCATTGCTGTCGCCCGCTCCCTGCGCCGGCGTGAACTGGCCCGCATCGCCTCCGCCGATCTGCTCGGCATGCTCGGCGTCACCGAGGTGTGCGCCGCGCTCACCTCGGTTTGGGTGGCGGTGCTGCAAGCCGCGCTGAACGCGGTGATCCGGGCCAACCTTGTCGATCGCAGCGAGGCCCCGGCTGCGATTGCGGTCATCGGGATGGGCCGGCTGGGTGGCCGGGAGTTGGGCTATGGATCCGACGCCGACGTTTTGTTCGTCTGCGAGCCGGCCGCGGGCGCCGAGGATTCGGAGGCGGTGCGCTGGGCGATATCGGTCGCCGAGCAGGTTCGGGCGCTGTTGGGTACGGCCAGCGCCGATCCGCCGTTAGAGGTTGACGCCAATCTGCGGCCCGAAGGCCGCAGCGGTCCGCTGGTGCGCACGCTGGCGTCGTATGCCGCCTACTACGAGCAGTGGGCGCAGCCCTGGGAGGTCCAGGCGCTGCTGCGGGCGCACGCCGTCGCCGGTGACGCGGATCTCGGGCAGCGGTTCCTGCTGATGGCCGACAAGACGCGTTATCCCTCCGGCGGGGTGTCGGCAGACGCCGTGCGCGAAATCCGGCGCCTGAAGGCCCGCGTGGACGCCGAACGGCTGCCGCGCGGCGCCGATCCCACCACCCACACCAAGCTGGGGCGTGGGGGCCTGGCCGACATCGAATGGACCGTGCAGCTGCTCCAGCTGCGATACGCCAACGACATCGAAGCCCTGCACAACACCTCGACGCTGGAGAGCCTGGACGCCAGCGCCGCGGCCGACCTGATTTCCGACGAGGACGCGGAGCTACTGCGGGAGGCCTGGCTGACTGCGACTCGGGCCCGCAATGCGCTGGTGCTGGTTCGGGGTAAGCCGACTGATCAGCTGCCCGGCCCGGGACGTCTGCTCAACACCGTCGCGGTTGCCGCCGGGTGGACAAAAAACGGCGACGGCGGCGCTTTCCTGGACAACTATCTGCGGGTGACGCGGCGGGCAAAAGCCGTCGTGCACAGGATCTTCGAGGAGTGAACCACCTCCCTGCGATGCGCCCCGTACCTGGCGTGTTAGTAAAGATGTACAGGTCGGCTAACTAGCAAGCCGGCCGCTAGCGCCAGAGGCGGGTTTGACGTGGAGATCCCTTATCAGGTCATGAGCGCCGACGAGCATGACGCGCTGGCGGCGTTGTACGGCCCGCTGACCGACGCCGTGCGCGAGCTCATCGGCGCCACCATCCGCACCGAGGCCGATCAAGACGCCATCCGCACCGCGCGCGCCGCGATCCAGGCGGCGACGGACGCCCTGCGCACGAGACAGCGTGACGACACGGAGGTGGTGCGCTACGCCGTTTCAGGACGCCCCGTGGTCTGGAGCAACGCCGTGATCGGGCTGCGCAACCCGATCGCCCCACCGCTGACCATCCACCATGACGGCGAGGGCACCCAGTGCTGGAGCGAGTTCACCCTGGGCGCGGTCTACGAGGGGCCACCCGGGCTCGTGCATGGTGGCGTGTGCGCCCTGGTGCTCGACCACGTGCTCGGCGAGGCCGCCAGTGAAGGCCTGACCAAACCGCTTTTCACCGGAACCATCACCGTGCGGTACGTGCGCGGCACCCCGTTGGGCCGGCTTCGCGCCGAAGCCGCCGTCGAGCGCACCGAAGGAGTCAAATCCTTTGTGTCCGGCCATCTTTCCGACGCGCAAGGAATAACTGCCGAAGCGGAAGGGATTTTTATCAAGCCGGCCTGGGCGCGGGATGTCGGATGAAGTTCTATATAAGCAGCGCATACTTGAATACCCGCGAAATCGTTGAGGTCGCCAAAGCCGGCCCGATCCCTGCGACCTCGGCTACGACGGTATTGGGATTCCCGACCACATCGTCAACCTGGAAACCCTGAGCACCCCCTACCCCTACACCAAGGACGGCCAGCGGCGTTGGCAGCCCTTCACCGAATGGCCTGATCCGTGGGTGCTGGTCGGGGCGCTCGCCCAGGTCACCACGCGGCTGCGGTTCGTCACCACGGTCTACATCCCGGCCATGCGCAACCCATATTCGGCGGCCAAAGCCATCGGCACCGCGGCGTATCTCGCTGACGGGCGGGTGGAGCTCGGTGTTGGCGTCGGCTGGTGCGCCGACGAGTTCGCCCTGATGGAGCAGCACTTCGGCGACCGGGGTAGACGGACCGACGAGATGCTCGAGCTGATGCGAGCGCTGTGGTCACCGGACTGGACGGAGTTCGACGGCGAGTTCTACCAGACCCCGAGGCTGGAGATGCAGCCGACGCCGCCGCGGATACCGGTCTACGTCGGCGGGCTCAGCGAGACCGCGCTGCGCCGCGCAGCTCGCCACGATGGCTGGATCGGCGACCTGATCAAAACCGAGCGGGCCATCGCCGCGGCCGCCCGGTTACGTGAGCTTCGCACCGAAAACGGTTTGCCGATAGATGATTTCACCATCCTTACCCCGCTCACCGATGCCATCACCGTCGCCGATTATCGGCGTGCCGAGGCCGCCGGCATCACCGGGATCCTCACCATGCCGTGGATGTTCTACGCCGGGCCGAACGCCACTCTGTCAGAGAAGGTCGACGGCATGAAACGGTTCCGCAAGGACCTCGCGCTCGACGCTTGATCTCCAGTGCTGGTAACGAAAGCGTTCCCTCGCTGGCTGGTTTGCCCTAACCTGACGAGGGTGGAGTTACACGGAACCCCGGAATTAGTGCCAGTAGAGGCATTGCGCTCAGGTGACCCGATAACCGACGTCCACGGTGGCGGCCAGCACTACACAGTCCTCGAGTCGAAAGCTTTCGACGAGAGCTGCGTGGTTCTCGAGCTCGAGTCGAAAGCCAACGACCAGCTGCGCGTGATCGAGATGTCCTTCCCGACCGGCTACTACATGGGCAGGTCGCGTCGGCGCATTCTGTGACGCCACGGCGTCCGGCGAAGCACCGAAGGACCTGGTGACACTCGCCGGTCGTCGGTGCCTGCATGATGAGAGCCATGTCGGAAATAAGGCCCTACCGCATCGAGGTCTCCAACGCCGTTCTCGACGACCTGAAGGATCGCTTGGCGCGCACCCGGTGGCCGGAAGCCGAGACCGTCGACGACTGGAGCCAGGGCATTCCGCTGGCGTACACCCGGGATCTGGCCGCCTACTGGGCCGACGGCTACGACTGGCGCTCTCGGGAAGCCGCGCTGAACCGATTCGATCAATATCTCACCGAGATCGACGGGCTCGATATCCATTTCATCCACCAGCGCTCACCGCATGACGATGCGCTGCCGCTGCTGATCACCCACGGATGGCCGGGCTCGGTGGTGGAGTTTCACAAGGTGATCGAGCCGCTGGTCAACCCTCCGTCGGGCCGTGCCGAGGACGCCTTTCACGTGATCTGCCCGTCGCTGCCCGGATACGGATTCTCCGGCCGGCCAACCCACACGGGATGGGGAGTGGAGAAGATCGCCGAAGCGTGGGAGACGCTCATCGGCAGGCTCGGCTACGACCGGTACGGCGCCCAGGGCGGTGACTGGGGCGCCGCGGTGACCACCCAGATCGGCCGCAACCGCGGGTCAGTGTGTGGGCATCCACCTGAATATGCCGATCGGCAGGCCGACGAAGGAAGCGCTGGCGAATCCGACCGAGGAAGAACAGCAGGCGCTGGCCGCCCTGAGCGAGCACCGGCGCTCGGGCACCGGATATTCCAAGCAGCAATCCACCCGCCCACAGACGCTTGGTTATGGACTTGCCGACTCACCAGTGGGACAACTCGCTTGGATCGTTGAGAAATTCTGGGCGTGGATGGACTGCGGTGGGCATCCTGAGAATGTGCTCAGCCGCGACGAGCTACTCGACAACGTGATGGTCTATTGGGTCAACGGTGTCGGCGCCTCGTCGGCTCGGCTGTACTGGGAAAGCTTCAAAGCGTGGGGCAACTTCGATCGGGTCGAATTGCCCACGGGCATAGCCCATTTCCCGGGCGAAGTGCTCGGCGCGGTGCGCGGGTGGTGCGAGCCGGTCTACAACATCACACACTGGACCACGATGCCGCGCGGTGGGCACTTCGCCGCGTTCGAGCAGCCGGAGCTGTTCGTCGACGACGTGCGCGCCTTTTTCGCGACGGTTCGGTAGGTACTCGGGTCAGCGTCGCAGCAGCCGGCGGTTTGTTCGCCAGCCCGTCCGCCGAGGCGCGCCGGTCGAGCGCCAGCGGCCGCGCCGGGCATCCAGCGCGTAGGCGCCCCCGCCGGCGAAGAGCAGCAACAAGAAGGCGAAGCAGTACATCACCGCGGCCTCGCCCCCATTGCTGGCCGGAAAGAATCCGTGCGGCAGGTGCACGGTGAAGTAGGCGACCGCCATTTCGCCGGAGGCCAGGAACGCGGCGGCCCGGGTAAACAGGCCGACGGCGATCAGTGCGCCGGTGACTGTTTCGATCCACCCGGCGTAATACTCCGGCCAGTGGCCCACCGGCACATGATCAGGCGCTGGCCAGCCGATCAACTTGGATAGACCATCGCACAGAAACAGCAGACCGAACATCACTCGGAAAACCGTCAGTGCGATGGGCCAATACGAATTGAGGCGTGCTTCCACATTGTGCGCCATGCGCTGACGATACGTGCTTAGAGCTGGGCCCAGACCGATTTTGTCTTCATGTACATCTCGATGCCCTCTTTGCCGAACTCGTGCCCCCAGCCGGATTGCTTGTGGCCGCCGAACGGCACATCGTGGTCAAAGACCAACTGGCAGTTGACCTGCACGCTACCGGCCTGCAACCGCTTGACGATCCGGTGGGCGCGCCGGACGTTTTCCGTCCAGGCGGTGGCCGCCAGGCCGTAAGTGGTGTCGTTGGCCATCGCCACGGCCTCGTCCTCGTCGTCGAACGGCAGGATGCTGACCACCGGCCCGAAGATCTCCTGCTGATAGAGCCGCATTCCCGGGTCGACGTTGGTGAGCACGGTCGGATGCACGAAGTAGCCCTTACGGTCCAGGCGGTAGCCGCCGGTGACCACGTCGACGCCGTCGCTGCGGCCCTCGTCGATGAAACCCATGACGCGGGTCAGCTGCTTCTGGCTGATCAGCGGGCCGCTAACGCAGCCCTCCTCGCTGGGTGCGCCCAGCTTGAACGTGTTCGCCATCATCGCAATGCCTTCCACGACCCGGTCGTAGACACCGCGCTGCACGAAGATCCGCGACCCGCAGACGCAGCCCTGGCCGGAGTGCACGAAGATGCCCAGCGAGGCCATCAAGATGGCCTTGTCCAGATCGGCGTCGTCGAAGATCAGCACCGGCGACTTTCCACCGAGTTCGAGCGTGACCTTTTTCAGGTTGCCTGCCGATGCCCGAACGATCTCCTTGCCGACCTCCGTCGACCCGGTGAAGGCAACCTTCTCCACCTCGGGATGAGCGGCGATCGCCGCACCCGCGGTGTGGCCGTAACCGGTCAGCAGGTTCACGACACCCTCGGGTACACCGGCTTCGTGGACCAGCCTGTCGAGCAACAGCGCTGAAAGCGGCGTCTCCTCAGCGGGTTTGACGAGCATGCTGCAACCGGCCGCGAGCGCCGGCGCGAGCTTGGCGCTGGCATTGAAGATCGGGCCATTCCACGGAAAGATCAGGCCGACCACGCCGTAGGGCTCCTTCAGCGTGTAGGCGTGCATGTCGACGAAGGCGTCCGTCGCGATGCCGTCGGTCTTCACGTCGTAGGCCACGCCGTTGAGCTTGGAACACCAACCGGCGTAGTAACGGAAGAACTCCGAACACGTCGACATCTGCAGCGTCGCCTGCATCAGCGGCATACCCGTGTTGAGCGAATCGAGCTGAGCAAATTCGTCGGCGTGTTCGTCGATCAGATCCGCGATGCGCCACATGATCTTGGCCCGCTGCCGGCCCGGCAACTGCGACCAGACCCCGGCCTCGAAAGAATCCTTGGCCCGCGCGACGGCCTCGTTGACCGCCTCCTCGCCGCAATCGGTGAACTCGGTAATGGTTTCCTCGGTCGCGGGATCGATGACCGCAATGACGTCACCTGAGCCGGGTCGCTTGCGGATGTCGTCCAATACGGTCTGCAGCGTCATCTGATCCCTTTCTGCGCCGAGCAGCGCTTGCCGCGCTCATGCTGAGCATCTGCTTAGCATTAGCGGCGCAGCGTGGTCAAGGCCGGTGGATCGGTAGCTCATGCTTGCCCAGTTCGCCGCTGAGGTATTGCGCGCGGCAGGCACGGCGGGCCAGCTTGCCACTGGTGGTGCGGGGGATAGCACCGGCCGGGAGCAACCGCACGTCGTCGACGGCCAGGCCGTGGCGGTGCGCGACCGCTTCCCGGATCGCTTCAATCGCCGGCTGTGGATCGACGCGGCTGGTGCCCGCAGCGCGCTCGGCAACGATCATCACCTTGTCGCCCGGCACCCCGAACGCCGTCACGTAACCACGCCGAACGACCGGCGTGGCCTCCGCCGCGGTGGCCTCGATGTCCTGCGGATAGTGGTCACGCCCATCGATAGTCACCAAATCTGCAATTCGTCCGGTCACATAGAGCTCGCCGTCGAGATACACACCCAGATCGCCGGTCCGCAGCCAGCTACCTTCGGCGGCCGAGCCGTCGGCGTGGCTGCCTTCGGTGAGTCGTGATCCCAACTTGGCGTCGAATGCAGCACCGGTCTGATCCGGCAGTCCCCAATAGCCACGGCCAATGTTGTTGCCCTGTAACCAGATCTCGCCGACCTCACCATCGGGCAGTTCGCTCGCGGTATCAGGGTTGACGATCACGGCCCACTGGCTGCGAGCTATCTGACCGCACGACACTTGCGCGACGGCGCTGGAGGAATCCGCCGCCACGGGTACCGCGTGGCCGGCGCCCAGGTGTTCGCGGTCGAAATACACCACGGTCGGCTCGTCGGCTGGCGCGATGGTCGCGACGAACAGCGTTGCCTCGGCTATGCCGTAGGAGGGTTTGAACGCGGTACGCGGTAACCCGTAGGGCGCGAACGCCTTGTTGAATGCTCTGATCGCATCGATGCTGACCGGTTCGGAGCCGATGATCATCACCACATTGCTGAGGTCGACGTCCTCACCCTGGGCCGGCAGGCCGCGCTGTGCGGTCCACTCGTAGGCGAAGTTCGGCGCCGCGGTGACCACCCGGCCTTTCCGCGAGCCGGCAGACAGGGCATGAATCCAGCGCTGTGGCCTTCGGACAAACGCCGCGGGCGACATCAGCGTGGAGTGTCCGCCGTACACCGCTGGGAAACCGATCATCGACAAACCCATGTCGTGGTAAAGCGGCAACCAGCTGACGCCATGGGTATTGCGGTCCAGCAGGTCGATCGACAGGATCATCTGCACCAGATTGGTGCCGGCCGCGCGATGGGTAACTTCTACGCCGACCGGGGGCCGGGTCGAGCCCGAGGTGTATTGCAGGTGGGAGATGTCTTCCCACCCGAGCTCGGGCGCGACGAACAGTTCTCCCGCAGCGTCGGGTATCTCGTCGATGACGATGACGCGCGGGTGCCGAATGTCTGTGAGGTTGTGCAAGAAACTCTCCACCGCGTCTTTGACCGCAGCTGTGGTGAGCACGACTGTCGGCTCGCAATCCCGGAGTGCGATATCGAGACGTTCGGTGTGGCCGGGTAATTCGGGGGCGAATAACGGCACTGCGATGGTCCCCGCCTTGACCGCAGCGTAAAAGCCAGCCACGTAATCGATGCCCTGCGGCGCGATGATTGCCACCCGCTCGCCGTGACCCGCGGCTTGTTGCACGCGCGCACCGATGGCCCGCAACCTGGTCCCGAACTGCATCCAGGTGACTTCGTCCACGTGGACGTCAGCTGCCCGGCTGTAGTCCAAATAGCGATACGCTGTCGCGTCGCCGACGTTCGCGATGTTGCGGTCGATCAGAGATATCAGCGTGACACCCGCCGGCAACGCGACGCTGCCCGCGGCGTCCAGGCAGTCCTCTATTTGTAGCAGCCCGGAACCACGGTCCATGATCAAAAGTCTAGGCGCGCAAGGTGTGGCTGAGGCGCTCGAGCAGCCGGCGAAATGGCCCGGGAGATGATGGTCACATGACCACCGAGATCCGTGTTCTCGATAGCGAAGACGATCTGATCGCCGCGGCTAATCTCTTTCGCGCCGCCATGGTCGGGTTTCCACCGCTGTCGAACTTGGCGCCCGGCCAAATCACCAAGCTATTCGAACCCGGCCGCATCATCGGCGCATTCGTTGAGGGTCAGCTCGTTGGTACCGCTGACGCCACGACGAGCGGCCTCACACTGCCCGGCGGAGCGATAGTAGGCCACGCGGCCGTGAGCCACGTCGGCGTGCTGCCGTCGTTCACCCGGAAGGGCGTCGCCACCCAGCTGATGCGTCATCAGTTGCGCGACTTCGCGGCACGGGGCGAGGTGGTCGCGACATTGCGGGCTTCGGAGGCGACGATCTACGAGCGGTACGGCTACGGGGTAGCGAGCTCGTCGCAGACCGTGGAGATCAGGACCGCGCGGGCGGCGCTGCGTCCAGACGTTGGCTCGGGCGGCCCGGTGCGACTGCTTGATGCCGCCGAAGCATGGGATGTGTTGCCGCGGATCTACGCCGACAATCGACCATCGCGGCCGGGAACCATTGACCGCCCGCCGGTGTGGTGGCAAGGCGTGCGGTTGCGTACCGAAATGTCCTCAGGACCTTCGTATATCGCAGCGCACGGCCAACCGGGATCCGAGACGGGATTCGCCCGCTACCGTCCGGTCGACACCGAGACGTGGTTCATCAGCGATCAGCGCACCATTGTGGTCGAAGATTTCTTCGCGCCCACCATGCAGGCGTATCTCGGTCTGCTGCGGTTCCTGGTCGAACTCGATCTCATTGACCGAGTGGTGTTTTGGATGCTGCCGGTCGACGACCCGCTGCCCTGGCTGCTGGTCGATCGGCGGGCCAGGCGAGTAACCGCGGTGCATGACGAAACGTGGCTGCGCGTCGTCGATGCCCACAAGGCTCTGACGGCACGCCGCTACCTGGGCGACGGCACGGTCACTATCGCGATCCACGACGCGTTGTTGCCAAACAATTCAGCCAGCTTCAGCGTTGCTGCCGACGGTGCGCAGCCAACCGACCAACGCGCCCATCTTCACATCGGTGTGGAGGGACTCGCCGCGGTCCTGCTCGGTGGGGCGACGTGGCGCAGTCTGGCCGTTGCCGGGCTGGTCCGGGCAGACGATGCGGCGGCCATTGGCACGGCCGATCGGCTGTTTGCCGTGCCCGACGCACCGTACGCCGGGTTTTACTTCTAGCTACGCCTCAATCGTCTTTCGCGTGGCCGGGCACACCGGGAGTGGGATCGTTGGCGGGATCAGCCAGCGGGTCAGGCCCTTTGGCGTCATCCGGCAATTCATGCTGGGGTACATGCGGATGCGGATCACCTGACGGATCCACCTCATACCTCTCGGCACCCATGGGCGGTCCCCTCTCATTGTGCGGTGGTCCATTCCAACACAGCGACAATACGCCCGGCTGACGTTTGGTACGTGTCAGTTTGGCAAGGTAGTCCTGCCTTCAGGAGATACAGTCCTGCGACGGATATTCGGCGAACTCGGTGTTTGACATCATCCGGGAGCTGCCAGCGTCAGATGGGCAGAAGCGAGCTGGTAGGCGCGACGTGCCATAGGATTGGTGTCTGCAGTCACCGTGACGGGGGTCGGGCCCTGGGACCGTAAAAAGGCGATCGCCCCGGCGGGCACCGCGACACCGATCGTCTGCGTCGCGTCCGCGTTCGCCACCAGATCCGATCTGGCGGTGACCCACGACATTCCTTGCGGGTTGGACCATCCAGACAATCCGAGCAGGAGGGCGCCTTGGCACTGCACTTGCGCGTTGCATCTCACGGTCACTGGTGCATAGCCGTCGGGTTCGATGGTGATGGTTCCAGTGGAGACGATGGTGACGGGTGACGGTGGCGGGCTTCCGGCGGCGCCGTATTGGCCTGCGTTCTGGCAATAGGTGCCACAACCGGGGCGGATCTCGCCTGGGTCTGCGACAGCTTTGTTGGCCCCAAACGGCGCCAACAATCCCAAGGCAGCAAGTCCAACCGTCACCATCAGCACGACTGGCGACACCAAAGAGCGGTAAGACATCACATGCCCTGACCCGTACCTGCCCATAGAGCAGCGTGTTCGCTGGCCTATACGTCGTAGTAGAGCGCGAATTCGTAGGGGTGCGGCCGGATCTGGACCGGCAGGATCTCGTTCTCGCGCTTGAAGCTGATCCACGTCTCGATCAAGTCAGGCGTGAAAACGCCTCCCTCGGTGAGGTATTCGTGGTCTGCCTCAAGACGGTCGATGACCGCGGAGAGCTGGGTGGGAGCCTGAGGGATGTTGGCGGCTTCTTCCGGCGGCAGCTCGTAGAGATCCTTATCGACCGGAGTCTGCGGCTCGATCTTTTTCTTGATGCCGTCCAGCCCGGCCATCAGCATGGCCGAAAACGCCAGATAAGGGTTGCCCGACGAGTCGGGGCAACGGAACTCCAGCCGCTTGGCTTTGGGGTTGCTGCCGGTGATCGGGATACGCACGCACGCCGACCGGTTGCGCTGGCTGTAGACAAGGTTGATCGGCGCCTCGAAGCCGGGCACCAACCGCTTGTAGGAGTTCACTGTGGGGTTGGTGAAGGCCAGCAACGAGGGCGCGTGGTGCAGCAGACCGCCGATGTAATGGCGGGCGGTGTCGGAAAGGCCGGCGTAGCCGGTCTCTTCGTACATCAGTGGGTTGCCGTCTTTCCACAACGACTGGTGGGTGTGCATACCGGAGCCGTTGTCGCCGAACAGCGGCTTGGGCATGAAGGTGACGGTCTTGCCTTCCTGCCATGCGGTGTTCTTGACGATGTACTTGTACAGCTGCATGTCGTCGGCCGCGTGCAACAGCGTGTTGAACTTGTAGTTGATCTCGGCCTGACCGCCGCTGCCGACCTCGTGGTGGCCCTTCTCCAGGCTGAAGCCGACTTTGATCAGGTTCTGCAGCATCTTGTTGCGCAGGTCGACGTAATGGTCGACCGGAGCAACGGGGAAGTAGCCACCCTTGGGGCGGACCTTGTAACCGCGGTTGGGGGTGCCGTCGTTCTCGGTCGGCTCGCCGGTGTTCCACCAGCCTGAGATCGCGTCCACCTCGTAGAACGAGCCGTTGGTGCGCGAGTCGAAGCTGACCGAGTCGAAGATGTAGAACTCGGCCTCGGCGCCGAAGTAGGCAGTGTCAGCGATGCCGGTGCTGATCAGATAGTTCTCCGCCTTACGGGCGACGTTGCGCGGGTCGCGCGAGTACGGCTCCAAGGTGAATGGGTCGTGCACAAAGAAGTTGAGGTTGAGCGTCTTGGCTTCGTTGAACAGGTCGACCTGCGCGGTGTCGGGGTCAGGTAACAGCAGCATGTCCGATTCGTGGATCGACTGGAATCCGCGAATCGACGAGCCGTCGAAGGCGAGTCCGTCTTCGAACACGCTTTCGTCGAAGAACGAGACCGGAATCGTGAAGTGCTGCATGATGCCCGGCAAGTCGCAGAACCGTACGTCGACGAATTCGACCTGCTCGTCTTTGGCGAGTTTGATGATGTCATCGGCCGTTTTTTCGGACACCGAAGCGCTCTCCTTTTTTGCAAGCTTCGAATCTACTGCGGTCATTGCAGCGTTCTCCTTTATTGGCCGGCCAACTGGTCGCCCGACCAGACGCTATGGATGCGATATTGCCCGAGGGTCAACGCTACGTTGCGCCGACGTTACGCGACAGCGTTGTTTGCCGCCGAGCCTGGGCAGGCCTCACCTTATCGTGGAGGCATGGCCCGCAATATCGGATCTTGGTTATCCGGTCCGTCCGCGGACGACGCAGGACGGCCCCAGGAGTCCGGCCAGCCATACCCGGGCGAGGCACTCGGCTTGCCCGAGCGCGGGCCGCGTTCGCTGGCACCGACGGGTCGGCGGTTGGCGGCGCTGCTCGTCGATTGGTTGCTCGCCTACGGCATCGCCGCTCTCGGTATGACCTTCGGGCTGATCTCTGAGAGACGGCTGTCGACGGCGGTTTTGGTCATCTGGTTGGTGCTGGGTGTGCTGGCCGTGCGGTTGTTCGAGTTCACTCCGGGCCAGTTCGTGCTGGGCCTTCGGGTGGTGTCCATCGACAAACGGATGCACGTCGGAGTAGGTCGCGCCGTGGTGCGCGGGGTGCTGATTACGCTCGTCATACCCGCTTTGTTCGTCGACGTCGACGGCCGCGGAGTGCAGGACCGGGTGACCGCGACCGCCGTCGTGCGGCGCTGAAGGCTAGCGGCGATTACCGGCGGCGCACGGTACGTTGGACGCCGCGCATCTTGGCAGTACCGGGCAGCGGGCCCTTGGGCGTGGCGGCCGCGCCGGCCCGGGAACCCAGCGCGCTCAGCCGCGACTCCAACGAATCCAGCTGCTTGACAGTGATGTTGGCCGGCAGCCGGGTGAGATGTCGCTCCAACTTGGCCAGCGGAACCTCGCCGTCGCCGTTGCCGACAATGATGTCGTAGATCGGGATATCACCGACCAGCCGCGCAGTGCGTTTCTTCTCCTGAGCGAGCAGCGGCTTGAGCCGCGTCGGCGACCCCTCGGCCACCAGGATGACCCCGGGTCGGCCGATCACCCGGTGCACGGCGTCGAAATGCCCGGTGGCCGCGACTCCGTGGGTGACGCGCCACTTGCCGCGCAGGTTATCCAGCGCCCAGGCCGCGGCTCCGGTTTGCCCCTCGGCCTTGCTATACACCGACCGCTGCGCGCGACGACCGAAAATGATGAACGCCACCAACGCGCCCAGTACGACGCCGAGCGGGATCATCGTGACCATAGTGAACCCGCGGGCCCACACCCCGACGGCCACCGACACCGCCACGATCAGCACGAACGCGCCGATCATGTAGGGCAGCAGCCGCTTGTCCTCTCGGCGCTGCATGTTAAACGCCTGCCACAGCTGACTGCGACGCTCTTTGGCGGCTGCCTTGCGGGCCGCTTTCGCCTCGGCTCTGGCGGCCTTGGTCGCCTTGGCATCACGGGGTTTGGCCATAATCGAAGGATACGGAAGCCGGGCTCAGCGCGAGAGCGCGGTGCGCTGCTGGCGTCTCATGTTGGCCTGGTGGTAGAGCCGTCCGGCCCGGTACGACGAGCGCACCAGCGGACCCGCCAGCACTCCGGCGAAACCCAGCTGTTCGGCGTAGTCCGAATACTCGACGAACTCCTCCGGTGTGACCCAGCGCTCGACCGGGTGATGTCTCGTCGACGGGCGTAGGTATTGGGTGATCGTGACGATGTCGCAGCCGGCGTCATGCAGATCGGCGAGCGCGGCGCGTACCTCGTCAGGTGTCTCGCCCAGCCCGAGAATGAGATTGCTCTTGGTGACCAGCCCGAACTGCCGCGCCGCGGTGAGCACCCCGAGGCTCCTTTGGTAGGAGAAGGCCGGGCGAATTCGCTTGAAGATGCGCGGCACAGTTTCGACGTTGTGGGCCAACACTTCCGGGCGAGACTCGAAGACCTCCCGCAGCCGGTCGGGATCGCCGTTGAAGTCCGGGATCAGCAGCTCGACACCGGTAAAAGGGTTGAGCGTCTTGATCGCGCGGACAGTCTCGGCATACAGCCATGCACCGCCGTCGGGCAGGTCGTCGCGGGCCACTCCGGTGACCGTGGAATACCGCAGGCTCATCGTCCGCACGCTCTCGGCCACCCGTCGCGGTTCGTCGCGGTCCAAGGCGGCGGGCTTGCCGGTCTCGATTTGGCAGAAGTCGCAACGACGGGTGCACACCTCGCCGCCGATCAGGAAGGTGGCCTCGCGGTCTTCCCAGCATTCGTAGATGTTGGGGCAGCCGGCCTCTTCGCAGACCGTGTGCAGGCCCTCGCGCCGGACCAGGCTTTTTAGCTCGGTGTACTCCGGGCCCATCCGCAGCCGAGTCTTGATCCACGGCGGCTTGCGCTCGATCGGGGTCTGCGCGTTGCGCACTTCCAGGCGGAGCAGCTTCCTGCCTTCGGGCGCGACGGTCACGTTCCTGATGCTACGCGGGCACCAGTCGGCTGCCAGTGAACCGCGAGGCGGCCGTCGAGGGCGTCGCACACCGCTTCGGCGACCGCCGGCCGAACGTCGTCCACACCGACCTGGCGGCCCAGTTCGGCCGACATCGACGTCACCCCGGCGTCGGTGATGCCGCACGGCACAATCTGTCCGAACGCGTTCAGGTCGCAGTCACAATTGAGCGCAAACCCGTGCAGCGTTGTCGCCCGTGACACCCGCACCCCGATCGCGGCGACCTTGCGCGCGGGCTGGCCGTCGCTCGCTGGCACCCACACCCCGGATCGACCGTCGATGCGGCCCGCATGCAGACCCAGTTCGGTGCAAACTTTGATCAGCGATTCCTCAATCCGCCGAACGTAATTGACCACATCGAGCGGTTCGGCCAGTCTGATGATCGGGTAGCCGACGAGTTGCCCCGGGCCGTGCCAGGTGATCTTGCCGCCGCGGTCGGTGTCGATGACGGGCGTGCCGTCGGTGGGTCGTTCGTGCGCCTCGGTGCGTCGTCCGGCGGTGTAGACCGACGGGTGTTCGAGCAACAGCAGCGCGTCGGTGCCGCCGGCCACGCGGGCGTCGGCCAACTCCCGCTGCAGCTGCCACGCCACGCGGTAGTCGACCGTGCCCATTTGTCGGACGTCAACAGGGGCGGTGCTCGACCGAATAGAGCTCACGGGGCAGAGGCTACAACCACAAGCTGGCGACAACCTGGCAGCGGCTAGGCGACCTCGAGGCTCGCCGTGGCGTAGCGCAGTGCCTCACCAACGGTCTTGTGGTGGAACTCGAAACCGGTGCGTTCCAGTACCGCCGGGATGGCGCGTTGCCCGCTCAGCAGGCCCTCGTCGGCGAACTCGCCGAGCGCGGCGCGCACCGCAAACTTCGGCATCATCAGTGCGGTAGGCCGATTCACCGCCCGACCCAGCGCCGCGGTGAACTCGGCATTAGAGACCGGCGCCGGACCAGTGAAGTTCACCGGTCCGGAGAGTCGGGTGTCGGAGATGGCGAATTGCAGTGCCCGCACCTCGTCCTCGAGGCTGATCCACGACATGTACTGGCGGCCGCTACCCAGCCGGGCGCCAAGGCCTACCGAGAACAGTGGCCGCAACCGGCGCAGCGCGCCACCCGAGGAGGCCAGTACGACTCCGGTGCGGGCCAGCACCACACGGGTTCCGGCCCGCCGTGCGGGCGAACTGGCCGCCTCCCAGTCCTGACACAGTTGGGCCAGGAAACCCGTTCCCGCCGAGTCGGTTTCGTCAACCGAGCGATCCTTGGTGTCGCCGTAATAGCCGACCGCGCTGGCATTGACCAGCACACCGACACCGGCTTCGGCGACCGCCGCGGACAGCACCTCGGTCGGCGCGATGCGGCTGTCCCGCAGGTTCTGTTTGAACGCCCCCGACCAGCGCCGCTGCCCGACATTGGTGCCGCACAGGTTGACCACCGCGTCGACGCCATTCAATGCGCCGGCGTCGAATTCGCCGCTGTCCGGATCCCAATGCAGCTCATCGGCATTCGCCGGCGCCCGTCGCACTATCCGCAGCACCCGATGGTCGGCGATGCGCAACGCGGTTACCAACGCTGAGCCGATCAGCCCTGATGAGCCAGCGATCGCGATGACGGCCTTGGCCACGCTTCAAGCCCTGTCTACAGTCCCAGGTCGGCCTCGAAGGCGCCTTCTTCGAGCCGATGTTTGACGGTGGTCAGGAATCGGCCGGCGTCGGCTCCGTCGATCAGCCGGTGGTCGTAGGTCAGCGGGAGATAGCAGATCGATCGCACCCCGATGGATTCGTTGCCGGTGTCGTCGACGACGACCCGCGGCCGTTTGACGATGGCCCCGGTACCCAACATCGCTGCTTGCGGGGGAACCAGGATCGGGGTGTCGATCAGGGCACCCTGGCTGCCGATGTTGGTGATGGTGAATGTTCCGCCGGACAGCTCGTCGGGTCGCAAGTTGCCCGACCGGGCCCGGGCGGCAATGTCGGCGATCGCGCGCGCAAGCCCGGCCAGCGACAAATCACCGGCGTTGTGGATGACGGGGGAGAGCAGGCCCTGGTCGGTGTCGACCGCGAAACCGAGGTGCTCGGCGTCGTAGTAGGTGATCTCCTTGGTGTCTTCGTTGTAGCTGGCATTGATGTTGGGATGCGCTTTGAGCGCGTCAATCACGGCGCGGCTGATGAACGGCAGAAAGGTCAGGTTCACGCCTTCGCGCTCGGCGAACGCGGCCTTGGCCCTTTCTCGCAACGCCACGATCCGGGTCATGTCCACCTCATGGACCTGGGTGAGTTGTGCAGTGGCCTGCAATGATTCCCGGGTCTTGTTAGCCGTGATCTGGCGGATCCGGCTGGCCTTCTGAGTGGTTCCCCGCAGGTGTGCGGAAGCACTCGGTTTCGGGGCGGTCGTGGCCACTGGAGCCGAAGCGGCCGGCTCTGACGGCCCTGACGGCCCGGGTTGGGCTTTCTTCTTGGCTTCTTCCTTTTGCTGGGCCGCCGTCAACACATCCTGTTTGCGGATGCGTCCGCCTACCCCGGTTCCACTCACCTCGCTGAGATCAATGTTGTTCTCGGCGGCCAGTTTTCGCACCAGCGGCGTCACGTAGGGGCCGCTTGCCGGGCTGGCTGCGGGAGCAGCCTCGGCTCGGGGCTCGGGTGCCGGCTCGGGCTTCGCTTGCGGCGTGGGTGCTGGTTCGGGTTGCGGCGGCGCTGTGGGTTTCGCCGCGGGTTGGGGCTGGGGTTCCGGCGTCGGCTCGGGTTGGCGGGCCGGTGGGGCTTGGGGCTCGGGTGCGGGTTTGGCTGCCGGGGCGGTGTCGCCGGTCCCGATCCGGGCCAGTTCGCCACCGACCGACACGGTGACGTCCTCCTCGGCGGTGATACTGACCAGCGTGCCCGCCACCGGCGACGGGATCTCGGTGTCGACCTTGTCGGTGGACACCTCTACCAGCGGCTCGTCGACGTCCACCGAGTCGCCGACATTCTTGAGCCAGCGGGTGACCGTGCCTTCGGTGACGGACTCGCCGAGTTCGGGCATCAGCACCGGGTGAGAGCTGCCAGTCCCGCGGTGTTCGTCGGCTGTCGGTGCGGCGGCCGGCTCCGGCTCGGCTGCCGGTTGTGCTTCTGGTTCAGCCTCGGCGACGGGTTGCTCGGGTTGCTCAGCGACCGCTTCGGTGCCTTCTCCGCCTTCTCCACGACCACTACCTTCTGCGGCGTCACCGATGACGGCCAGCTCACCGCCGACCTCGACGGTGTCGTCCTCCTGGGCAACGATCTTGGTCAGCACCCCAGCAGCCGGCGACGGGATCTCGGTGTCGACCTTGTCGGTGGACACTTCCAGCAGGGGCTCATCGAGTTCGACCGTGTCGCCTTCTTGCTTGAGCCAGCGGGTTACGGTTCCCTCAGTCACGCTCTCACCGAGTGCCGGCATCTGAACTGAGAAGGCCATCTCTGTCGACTCCTCGATGGATCGGTCGGCGGGCAGCGGGTGGACCTCTGGCTTACCACAGCGTGGTGCCCCGGAAGCTGTACCCGAGTGGATTACCCGAACCATCCTGTCACTGCGGCGGGGTCGGCACACAACCAGCTATCGGCGGCTCGGTGGCATCGCCGGGTTCGTCTCAAACATGTCGACGAACCCGGCGACCGAATAGTTGACGTCCAACAAATTGGATTCGAGATCCAGGTGCTCGGATGTACAAGGTTTCCGGCGCATTACTTTGAGGGGTTTTGTTTTCAGAAGTTCGAAAAACCGGATATGTTGCTTGCTGTGTACCCAGACGACAGCGGGAAAGAGCTCGCCACGGTCCTGTCCTACCTGACGGGCCGCTCTCTCAGCAGGGAAGAAATCTGGACGGCGATGGAACTGCCGCGGTCCACCTATTACGACCAGCTGGACAAAGGAACGTTGATCACTGCGGACAACCTGAGAGTTGCCGCAGCCAATCTCGGTATCAACCGAGCCGAACTGTTGACTCGCTACCGGTTCATTGAGCCTGAAGAGGTCACCGCACTGGCCGAACAGATACGTGGCGGCACTCCTCTGCTGCATGGTTCGGCTAATGGTCAGCTGAAGACTGCCCCGCACCCGACACGAATCGCGGAGTGGCGACTGCGGCAAGACGCACCACCGCTCTAAATGCAGGCTGCTGAGGGAATCGCTATGGCTCTCACCGCTCTCATCATCATCACGCTGGCTTCGATAGCGTGGAGTCTCTGGATACGGCGAGTGACCTGGCATTGCCGGTGGGAGGTAGCCGCCACCCTCAACATCGCTCTGCAGGGGTGTGCGGTTGCCCTGATGTCCCCGCTGAGCTCCGAGACGCTCGGGGTCGCACTGCACAAGATCACCGGGGAGTGGAACCTGCAGAACTACGTGGGGCACGACTGCTATGTCGTCGCGGCCTCGGCGATCGTCTACAACGCGGTCGGTCGGCTTGCTGAGGACGACGCCCTGCAGGCATCGTTCAAGCAGTACGTGGAGCGACCGGCCACGCTGTGTATTCCGCTGTTGCTGGCGACTTTCACGCTCAGTTATGGCAGCAAGACCTACGCGCGCGACTTCTTCGCGCTACCCACCGACTTCTGGCTGACCGTGTACTGGGTTTTGCTGTGCGGAACCCTTGCTTACCTGCTGACCTTCGGGTCGCGTGCGCTACTGGTGCTGCGGCAGGACCCGCGGTCGAGGCGTATCGCCAATCTCTACCTGGTCGCCTCGGCCAGCGGTATCGCCGCCTGCGCGGTGCGGATCATCACCGCGGTGATTCCGCCGTTCCAAGGGCCGCTGGGTGCCGCGCTGGTCTGGTTCTTCGCCTGCCTATGCGGCGCTGGTTTTGCATTGACGTCTGCGCAATCCTGGCGGCAGAAGATCAGGTGGTTCCAGCGGCCGGTGCTGCAGCCCTAGCTTGCCGGCCGTAAAGCCCACCCAACGGATCGTGATCGTCTTCGCCGTCAATGCCGCCGGTTCTGCGTAGCTCAGCTAGCCGTTCTCGGCGATGTCCTCGAGCACGGCGAACATGGTGCGGGTCGGAACTCCCGTGCCGCCTTTGGGGGTATAGCCCCAGGGACTGCCGGTGTTGTAGGCCGGCCCGGCGACGTCGATGTGCGCCCAATCCACGCCGTCGGCGACGAACTCGCGTAAGAACACACCTGCCACCAGCATCCCGGCGAAGCGCTGTCCACTGATGTTGGCCAGGTCGGCCACCGTCGACTTCAAGTCGTCCTTGAGCTCGTCGGGCAGCGGCATCGGCCAGCCGTTCTCGCCGACCCGCTGCGAGACGGCGGCCACCCGGTCGCGGAACTGGTCGCTGCCCATCACGCCGGGCGTGCGTGAACCGAGCGCCACCGTCTGCGCGCCGGTCAGCGTCGACGTCTCGATCAGGTAGTCGGGGTTGTCTTCGCAGGCCCGGACGATGGCGTCGGCGAGGATCAGCCGGCCCTCGGCGTCGGTGTTGAGCACCTCGACGGTGGTCCCGCCGTACTGAGTCAGCACGTCACCCGGGCGCTGGGCGGTCGCCGACGGCATGTTCTCGGCCATCGGCACGGTGGCGATCACGTCGATCGGCAGCTTTAGCTGCGCGGCCAGCGTCACGGTCGCGACGACCGCGGCGGCACCGCCCATATCGCCGGTCATGTAGTGCATCGATGCCGCCGGCTTGATCGAGATGCCGCCGGTGTCGAACGTGACGCCCTTGCCGACCAGGGCAACTTTTTTGGCCTGCTTCGGTTTTTTGGCGAGCCGCGACCCGCGGTGGGTCAGCCGCACCAACCGGGGCGGTCGCGACGAGCCCTTACCAACGCCGACCACCCCGCCGTAGCCACCTTTTTGCAGCGCCTTGTCGTCAAGCACCTCGACGTCCAGCCCGACCGATTCTCCCAAAGCCTTTGCCCGATCAGCGAATTCAGCCGGGAACAGGTGGCTGGGCGGGGTGTTGACCAAGTCGCGGGCGGTGGCGACGGCGGTCGCGACCGCCGCCGCATGGGCGGCTTGCGCTTTGGCGTCCTTCGCGGTGGATAGCGCGGTGATCGTGCGCAGACCGGGGTCTTTGGGTGCCGTCTTGTCGGTGCGGAACGCGGTGAATCGGTAGCTGCCCAGAACCAGCCCTTCGACGGCTGCCTGCAGATCCAAGGCCGTCAGCGTGGTGATGGCGGCCTCCGCGCTGCCCAGCGCACGCGCGGCGGCGCCGGCGGCCCGGCGGATCACGTCGGCGGGCCACTCGTCGCGCCGCTTACCCAGACCTATCGTCAGCACGCTGGCCACCGGCAGCGACTTCACCACCAGCCGGTTGACCTGCTCACTGGCACCGGTGGCGTTCAGCGCGCGCAAGCCCGCCTCGATTTCGGCGACCGCGTCGGCCGGCAGAAAAGGCTCGGCGGCGACAACCACGGCGCCTGGCTGATCTTCAGTGCCTTCTGGACCGGCCGAGACCACCGGCACGATCAACACTGCCGATCCGGCGCCGCGACGCGGCAACGATGAGGCGACGGTGACAGCAGGGGCGAGATAACCGGGATGTGTGCTCACAACCAGTAACCCTAACGATCGGCGGTCAGCGCGGGCTCATCGGCCGCGGCCGAGCTCGTAAGCGGTAACCGGCCCGTCGAAACCCTTGAGTGTCAACGGATCCTGCGCGATGGCTGGCCAGCCCGGCAGCTGCTCGTGGAGTTCGGCTGCGGCGAGGATCTGTCCCGGTGCCGCCGCGGCGACGAGCCGGGCGGCCAGGTTCACCGCGTTGCCGAAGTAGTCGCCACTCATGGCCAGGATCTCGCCGTAGCCGAGGCCGGCGCGGACTTGCAGTCCGGCCTCGTGCGCCCGCGGGTGGTCGACGAGGTCAATCGCCGCTTTCGCCAGCCGCTCCGGGTCGGAGCTCACCCACATCACGGCGTCGCCGAGGAACTTCACCACCCGCCCGCCGTCGGCATGCACCACGTCGGTGACGGTGGCGCCGAACTCATTGAGCATCTCCGACAACTCTGCCGGTGTGAGCATTTGGGTCAGCGCAGTGAAGCCGGACAGATCCGCGAAACCGACGCCGCAGATCAGGCTCGCCGATGGGCCACTGACCACGCCCTCGATGAACGTCCGGGTGCTGACCAGATGGTGGCGGTGGACTGCGTCGATCATTGCCCCGAGGCGGGGGACGAACTCTGCGGCGTCGCGGTAGACCTGCGCGGTGGTGAGTTCGTCCCCGGTGAGGCCGAGCCACAATTTGGGCTGACTCATCCGGATCAACGACGAGATGGCCTCGGCCAGCCGGGCCACCGTCGCGCCGAGGACCCGCAGGAAGCCATCTGCGGCGTCGGGGCCCATCTGCATCCTCATCGCCACCCAGGTGGCCAGGCCGTCGACATCGGCCTGGCTCAACGCCGGGGTATCCGGATGGGCGACGGTCAGGCCGAGCATTGCCCAGCCGTGTTCGACATCCGCCAAGGCGACACCGATCGACTCGGCGGCGGTCCGCAAGGTGTAGACCTGGGGGCCGGACCACAACAGTGCGTCACCGGCAAGCCCGAATAGGCGGCCGCGACGCTCGGCCTCCACCATCTGATCTACGGTGAAACCGAGGCCCGTCAAGTATTCGATCAGACCAGCCCGCGCGGCCGCGTTGGCGATTCCGGCGGCCTGAAGCGCTTCGAAATCCAAGGAATCGACCACCTGGCCAAGTCTGCCAGTCAGCGCTCCGATTAGGGTGAATTGCCGTGAGCGACCACTTATTGCACGGACCTCTGGAGGACCGTCACCGTGAGCGGGGCGCGAGCTTCGCCGAGTTCGGCGGCTGGTTGATGCCGGTGTCGTATGCCGGCACGGTCAGCGAACACAACGCGACCCGCACCACCGTCGGCCTCTTTGACGTCAGCCACCTGGGCAAGGCGTTGGTACGTGGACCCGGTGCCGCGGATTTCGTCAACTCCGCGCTTACCAACGACCTCGACCGCATTGAACCGGGTAAGGCGCAATATACGTTGTGCTGCAACGATTCTGGCGGTGTTGTCGACGATCTGATCGCGTACTTTGTCGGACCCGACGAGATCTTCCTGGTGCCCAACGCCGCCAACACCGCCGCTGTAGTCGCCGCGCTGCAGAGCGTTGCGCCCGCAGAGCTGACGATCAGCGATCAGCATCGGTCTTTTGCGGTGTTGGCCGTGCAAGGACCGCGCTCGACCGATGTGCTTGCCGAATTGGGCCTGCCGACCGACATGGACTACATGGGCTACGCCGACGCGGAGTTGGAAGGTGTGCCTGTGCGGGTTTGCCGTAGCGGGTATACCGGGGAACACGGCTACGAGCTGCTGCCACCATGGCACTCCGCCGGTGCGGTGTTCGACGCCCTGCTGGCCGCGGTTACCAGAGCGGACGGACAGTTGGCCGGGCTTGGAGCGCGCGACACGCTGCGCACCGAGATGGGTTATCCGCTGCACGGTCACGAACTTTCGGCTGACATTTCGCCTCTGCAGGCTCGGTGCGGGTGGGCGATCGGTTGGAAGAAGGACGCGTTCTTCGGTCGCGACGCGCTGCTGGCCGAAAAGCAGGCGGGTCCGCGGCGGTTGCTGCGTGGTTTGCGCGCGGTGGGCCGCGGGGTGTTGCGCCCGGAGCTGACGGTACTCGACGGCGATACCAAGGTCGGCGTCACCACGTCGGGCACATTCTCTCCGACGTTGAAGACCGGGATCGCCCTGGCGCTAATCGACAGCGACGCGGGCGTCCAGGACGGCCAGCACGTCACCGTCGATGTCCGAGGTCGCGCAGTCGAATGCGAAGTGGTGCGTCCACCATTTGTCGAACCAAAAACCCGATAGCGGCCGGTTATACAATCGCATGATGACCGGTGGCGTTCTCGAGTTCACGGTTGCGCGCACCGCGAACCCGAAGAGCGACGAGGCGCGCGAAGCGATATTGGCAGATCCCGGCTTCGGTAGATATCACACCGACCACATGGTGTCGATCGATTACACCGAGGGGCAGGGTTGGCATGATGCCCGGGTCGTCGGATACGGACCGATCGAGCTGGATCCGTCGGCGATCGTGCTGCATTACGCGCAGGAGGTCTTCGAAGGGCTCAAGGCTTACCGGTGGCCGGACGAGTCGATCGTGTCGTTTCGCGCCGACGCCAACGCCGTGCGCATGCGCTCCTCGGCGCGGCGGATCGCGATCCCCGAACTGCCCGAGGAGCTATTCATCGAGTCGCTACGGCAACTGATCGCCGTTGACAAAGCCTGGGTTCCGGCAGCCGGCGGCGATGAGTCGTTGTATCTGCGGCCGTTCATTTTTGCCACCGAGCCAGGGCTAGGTGTGCGCCCGGCAAAGCAGTATCGCTATTTGGTGATCGCGTCACCGTCCGGCGCGTACTTCAAGCACGGCATCAAACCGGTCAGCGTTTGGGTGTCAACGGAATACGTGCGCGCCAGCCCGGGCGGTACCGGTGCGGCGAAGTTCGGTGGCAACTACGCCGCGTCGCTGGTGGCCCAGGCCGAAGCTGCCGAGAACGGGTGCGAACAGGTGGTCTGGCTGGACGCCGTCGAACGCCGCTACATCGAAGAGATGGGCGGGATGAACATCTTCTTTGTGTTCGGCAGCGGCGGATCGGCCCGGCTGGTCACCCCTGAGCTGTCCGGCTCGCTTCTGCCGGGCATCACCCGGGATTCATTGCTGCAATTGGCAACTGACGCCGGCTTTACTATCGAGGAACGCAAGGTCGATATCGATGAGTGGCAGAAGAAGACCGCCGCCGGTGAGATCACCGAGGTGTTCGCCTGTGGCACTGCCGCAGTCATCACTCCGATTTCGCAGGTCAAGTACGGCGAGAGCGAATTCACGATTGGCGACGGCGAATCTGGCGAGGTGACGATGGCGCTGCGTGACACGCTGACCGGTATTCAGCGCGGAACCTTTGCCGACACCCACGGCTGGATGTCACGACTGGGCTGAAAGCGGGCGGTGAAGCCCCCGCGTCGTTCATAATCACCGATATCCGGTACGGAACTTCGAACCTGGCGAGCGGAAGCTGACCCATGCTCTATCTGGCAGGAAGCGGCATTGAGGTCGCCCAGGCGTTCGGCGGTCGACTCTTCGCCGACTTCAACGACCTGATCGTGGTCGGTACGGCCCTGACTCTCGCCGCTGCGGCTTGGCTGCTTTTCTCGCAGGTTCTGCCGACGTGGACCCTTTTGGCCAGGTCCCTTCCCCGGGAAAGCTTGCACCACGGAGTAATCAATCTCTACTGGCAATCGTTGATCACATTGTCCGGAATTATCTTTCGAGGCTTTCAGACGCGATCGCTTCATAAGGCAGCGCGACTACGCATTGAGATCGAACTTCTCAATCCTATTCCGGAACGTCCGCGGCGGCTCAGATACCAGGACGAAGAGGAATATGCCGAGGCCCGAGAGCAATGGAAAAAGGACAAGAGGGATTGGCAAAACGATAAGAAAAAACTTCTGCACGCACTTGTGTATGAAGAAGAAGCAGACCGGTCGATCGACGTTGATACATGCTCACCCCTGATCGATAATGACGGCATCGACCGCTACTTCAACGCGTTGGTATCACAACGTCAATTCGCGAATGAACCTAACTTCCTCGCTAAAGTGACCATCAGATCAGGTTTTGTGGCACCACTGCATCTCCTCAGCGGGGTTCTCGCCCGCTACGAGGAAGACTGGCAGCCAATCGTGGAAGAATACGGACGATCCGTGATCCGCCCCGGCGACACGCTTCGGTACACCCAGGCGCGCCGGGTTCAGGCGTTTATCTTCGATTGCTGGCTGCTATGGGGACCGAGTATTCCGATCTGTACCTGCCCGGAGTGGCACGGAGAAGTGGCGCTTCAGTACGGCTTTGGCGATGAAAATAATTCACTGGTATTGCGAGTGACCTCCCCGGAAATTCTTCGCACGCTCGGCGTGCCCAACAACGCGCATGCGGGCATGGGAAAGCCCATGCAGCTCGACGGGTTCGCATTGCAGACGCGGGTATCCGGCAAACTGAAGTGGGGTCCGACGCTCGGCGACACCGGCTTTTGTCCTGCCGCAGCGCGCTATCTGGCACGACAAACGACTCGTGCTGGATATCACTGAGGAGGTGCACGGCCTACGCCGCTCCGGCGGTACCGAGGAACAGGTATTCGCGCTCTATTACTCGGCCTATCTGTGGATAGTCTTTGTGATGTGCGAGGTAACGGACGGTAAACCCGGCGAGCCCCTCAATCCCCGACACCAGTGGCGAGATCTGATTCCGTTCTTCATCCACGGCAATATCGCAGACGCCGAGTCCTTCGACTTCAATGCCAGCCAACTCGCTCGCATCGCCCTCAACGGGGCATTGGAGTTGTTACGCGCGGACGAAGATCTCGCTCTGCGATTCGGATGCGCCATTGACGAAACGGCCTGTGGTTATGAGGAGCTGTACTTCATATCTGCAAAGACTATCCGGCAGAGAATGCTTGACTTCATTGCGAAAGACCGAGCAGAAGACAAGTCGGTACTGTCCCGTCTGGACCTCGAATTCGAACAGACGCAGCCGTTCAAAGACGGTGATTACTCCGCATGCGCGTTGCCTGGCATCGTTAACGATTATTATAACGAGGGCAAGGAGGTCCCGACGCTGCATGAGTTACGCTTCACCCGTAAGAGCGATATGGAGCTGCTCGAACACTTTTACCATGAATGCTTCGTCCCCGAGTTCCCCAATCCCGACGAACGTGAGACTTTAGCAGACATCAAAGAGTATTTACACCGCAAGGAGACCGGGTGGTACGGTAAAAACAATTACCACGTCGTCGTCATGCTCGACGGTGACATGCCGATCGGCGGGTCCATATCGGACTACCTCGTCGAACCGAACGCCGGAGTGATCGAGTACCTCATTGTCTCGCCCGACCATCGAGGGACGGGGTTGGGCGGTCAGCTCATCGAACATGCCGAACGTCTATTGCACGAAGATTCACAGCGGAGTCGCGGCCGTCGGCTCGACTGGATCCTCAGTGAGATGGACGATCCCTACGTCACGCCGGCGCCGACGAACCGCTTTGATCCCTTTGTACGCCCGCGAATTTGGCATAAATGGGGATACAAGCTGCTTAATCTTCCCTACGTTCAGCCAGCCCTGTCGGGCAGCAAGAAGCCGGTCACCAACCTGCTGCTGTCGGCCAAGCCGTGCTCCGGTCGATTCATCGATTCGGTTCCTGCGGCCGACCTGCGCACGCTCATCCGCGAGTATCTGCGCTGGGCGATGCGAATCGATGTGCCCGATGACAACAAAGAGTTCGATGAAATGTCCCAGTTTCTGGAACGCAGGGGCTCAATACGGTTGGTGAGCTTGAGCGACTACCTCGGCTGGGAAAAGGCGCCGCAGCTGCTCTACATCAACGAGGTGGTCAACGAGAATGACTCAAAGCTCAGCGAAGCGATCACCGTGTACGACCAAGTTTTCCAGGACCGCGACACCGCAATCGGCAGTGGCGAGTTCCGAAAGGCGTTCGAGCCGGATGGATTGTATTACCGGTCAAGCTACCGTTACCACCTGTGGACCCTCAGCAGAGATGCGGAGGGGAAATGCGAAGGGATGGCTTCGTTTTTGACGACGCCAAGCGCCGGCTTCGGCGGCTACGTCGGTTTTTTCGATACGCTTCGCGGCTCCGGAAAGCTCCGCCATCTCGGTGCTCGCATGGAGGAGCGAATGGTGCGCGACGGGACTCAGGCCCGAGGTTGGTACATCGAGTGCGGTAGCGAGGAGGAACGCGACATCTTTATCAGGCTGGGTTTCCGGGAGCTCGACGTTAGGTACCAGCAGCCCGCGCTACCGGGTCGAAACATCGAGGTGCCCGACCGCTTCCTGCATTTGTTGTACAAACCGTTCGGGCGCGTGTATCCGGATGTCGAGCAGCCACAGATCAAGAAGTCAGAGTTTCTCCAGGCGCTGCGGGAAATTTACCAATCGATCTACGATATCCCGAATCCCGATGAATGCATGGCATATCGCACGCTCGAGGAATCCGTCAAAAGCGACGAGTTCGTCCGGTTCAAGCCCACGCTTTCCACCGCATAACGGCGGGGCGGCCCGAAATGAGCGACACCGCGGCGGTGCCCGCCGACCAGGATGCCGTCGGCCCGAGCCCGGCCCGGTTGCGCTACGGCGCAATCGGATTCGCCAGCAATCTGATGATGGGTCTCGCGGCCACCGCCCCGGCCTACGGCCTGGCCTCGACCATCGGGCTGATCGTGGCCATCGGGGGCATGGGAACCCGTATGCCGTCGGTGATCATCGTGTCGTTCCTGCCAATGCTATTCATCGCGCTGGCTTACCGTCACCTCAACGCCGCCGATCCCGACTGTGGCACCACGTTTTCGTGGATGACCCGCGCTATGGGCGCGGGCTGGGGTTGGCTCGGCGGATGGTTCGGCATCTTCTCGGGAATCGTCGTCAATGCCAGCCAAGCGCAAATCGCGGGCAGTTATACCTTCGAACTATTCGGGCTCCATGTCGCGGCGAAATCCACCCTCGCCGTCACCGTACTCGGTGTCGTTTTCATCACTTTTTTGACCTACGTCTGCTGGAAGGGCATCGAGATCTCGGCGCGCACCCAGCAACTGCTGGTGGGTCTGGAGCTGATTACCCTCACAGTATTCGCCGTCGTCGCGCTAATCCTGGTCTACACAACCCATCCCAAGGGATCTATCACCGTTGCCGCCGACTGGTTCAACCCTGCTGGGCTTGGAATCCAGCCAATGTTGGTCGGCATGCTGCTCGGTGTGTTCCTCTACTGGGGTTGGGATACCGGTCTCTCGGTCAACGAAGAAACAAAGAATCCGCGCTCCGCGCCCGGCACCGCAGCCGTCCTTGCGAACTTTTTGTTGATTGGAATCTTCTTGCTGGTTTCCGTTGCCGCACAGGCGTATGCCGGGCCGGCCAAACTGGCCAGGCACTCCGATGACATCTTCGCTGGCAGCCTGAGCTCCGACGTGCTAGGCCCGCTGCACTTCCTACTCACGATCGCCGTGCTGACCTCGGCCACCGCGGCCACTCAAACCACCATCATGCCCTGCGCCCGCACCGCGCTGTCGATGGCGCGTCGGGGCGCATTGCCGGCCCGATACGGCAAAATCGACGAAAAGAACCAGGTGCCGGGATTCGCCACGATAGTGGCCGGCGTGGTGTCTGCGGTCTGGTATATCGCCATGGTCAGCATCTCCACTAACGTGCTCGCCGATGTTGTCAGCGGCGTCGGATTCCTGGTCTCGCTGTACTATGCGTTCACTGGCATAGCCTGCGCCATTTTCTTTCGTCGCGAGCTGCGCAAATCCATCGCCAATGCCCTCACCATGGGCGTGCTGCCGGTGCTTGGAGCCCTGATCCTATTTGTCGTCTTCGCGCGTGGCATGATCTACTACGCGGACCCCAAACACGTTTTGTCGCAAATTATCTGGGGCCTAGGCATCCCCGACTGGATCACCATATTGGGCATTGTCGTGGGCGTTGTGCTGATGCTCGTTGCGCGGATCAAACTGCCCGACTTCTTCCGTCGTGAGCGCCGCGTGGTCGCCGGCGAGCCTTTCCCCACCGCATCGGTGGAGGCAGACTGCGCTTAGCCGATGTCGCCGTCCGGCGATCGGTCGTCTCGGTAATCCATGGGGCGATGACATTTTGGCTAGTGGTGTGATTTGGCTGTGTTGCGGCGTGATTGGCCGTAAGCTTCAGCGCAATTGCCCCTCGGGGCTGCGGATGCGCTGCAGGTAGGCGCGTGCAGCGGCCCGCATATCATCCGGAGGTGTATGGAATGGTCAGCTCAAGTAGTCCGACGCCAGGGCATTCGCGGCGGCCGGTCGCGGTGTTGGGGACGTTGATGCCGCATATGCATCCAGGGCGTCATCACGTGTATCGCGATGTTGTCGCGTTGGCGTTGCTGGCGGCGTTGATTGCGGCCGGGGTGGGGTCATTGTCGGTGGCACTGGTGTTGACGGCGGTGGCGTTGCCGGCCGCGGTGCTGGTCTATATCCATGATCACCGGTTGTGGCATGACGAGCCGATCACGGTGATTGTTGTGGCGTTTGGGCTTTCGCTGCTCCTCGGTGTGGGTGTGGGGTGGCTGGAATCGTATTTCGTTGGACCGCTGATAGTGTCGGGCGAGACGAGCTACCACTTGCCGCCGGTGGCCCGGCTTGTCCAGTTGGGTCTGTTGGTGCCGGCGGTGGCGTTTGTGGCCGTGCTCATTTCCCCGCTGGTGGTGAGTGCGCGTTCGGCGTTTTCGCATCCGTTTGACGTGGTGGTGGCTGCCGCGCTTAGTGGCGCGGCGCTGTCGTTGGGTCTAAGTGTGGTGGTGCAGCACGGGGCCTTTGCTCATGTGCAGATCACCGCGGGGGATCCTGCACATGTGGCGTTTATTGCGTTGACGTTGGGGTTTTTGCAGCCGATCGTGTTGGCTACGGCAGCCATAGTCGCGGTGTTGGGGATACGCCGGTTGGGGGTCAGCCCGGTGGTCGGGGTGATCGAGGGCCTGGCGTTGGTGGTGGCCTATGAGTTGGCGACCACCTTGTTGCAGCCGGATGGGACGCGCGGGATTGTGCTGACGGCGTTGACGGCGTTTGTGTTGGCGGGGGCGGGCTTGGTCGCGGTACGTAATGGATTGCATGCCGCGATCACCGCTGACACCGGCGCGGCCGGGGACGCGGCGGAGCCCGCTCATGTGGAGCATCGGTTGCATGGCGCGGTGGTAGCCGCGATCGTGGCGCTGGTGGTGCTGATTGCTGCGGTGATCGCTGTGGCGGTGGACTGGACTGGCACCGCCGCCCATCCCAAGCTGCCCCAGACGGGGCCCGGCGGGATCCTTTCGCACGCGGCCGGTGTCGGTTTCAGCCAAACCAGGCTAGGCAACCTGACGTTGGCGTCGAGCGACATGTCGCTGGCGACCGGGACCGGTTCCGCGATCACCTTGTACAACTCCGTCTCGATCACCCCGGCCCCAGGCTGGACAGTGGCCAGTCAGGACCAGGGGGAAGTCAATCTCGTCAGCAGCAACGTGATTGTGGGCGCGCTTGCCGGTGCAGCGGATCAGCCGAATATCACCCAAGAAGCAAGCGAGGCCATCAGTGGCATTATCAAAGGCGCGGCGATGACCAACGTGCAGCAGGAACCCGTGGGGTCGGTGCAGACGATACAGGGCAAGAACTTCCAGCAGCTGTACGCGATCGCCTATACCGGCAATATCCAAACTAACCAGGGCACGACGGCGGTTGAGGGGGTATTTTATGACGCTGTTCAACTCCTCGACGCACACGGTGGGGGTCCTCAACGTCTTAGCTCCCAGCGATGCCGCGCTGCAGGCGGCGGACGTCCGACGTCAAGAGCATGCTGCAATCGATGGAGTAGCGGCCCACCGTAGTCGACCAGTACTTAGCCGGTCACGTCTGCAGATGGATCGACCTTGGCATACCGCTGCGTGAACTCGTCGGCGGGAACGGGCCATTCTTCACCATTGGTGCCCCGTACCACCCAGTCGCCGTCGGCGGCTGTGGTCGGGCCTTCCAGGGTTTCGATAATTTCGCCCGCGTGCGCCGGCCGAGCGGAAACGGTTCCGCGCCTTCGCCATTGGTTGCCGCTGACATTCGCGTAGCTGGCCTGGAAAATCTTGTCGCGTACCGACCAAGTTTCGCCGTCCGCCCGGGTCTCCCAGTCTCCGGCGTCGGCCTGCATGGTTTCGCCCGACCGCGACGTCCACGTCCACGCTGCGCTTCGCTGTTCGGCGGTGACCGTTCCGTTGCGGGTGAACCGATGCCACACCGGATGCGACCGATAGCCGAGCTGGCGAAGACTCCACAGGGTGGCCGCCAGGATGCTCGACGAGCGGCGTCTGAGCATCTCCTCGTCGGCTTCGACGACGGGCCAGTCGACGAGCTTGTTGTGGACCTTGCGGGTATCGTCGCGGACCGGGCCGTACTTCCAGTGGTTGCGGCGATAGTAGCGACACCAGTCCTCGTGTTCGGCCTTTGCCATTTTCATCGCGGAAGCCTCGTCGAAGCCCATGCGCGCCAGTCGTTGCAGTTCCGTCAGTCCGACCATGTCGTTCGCACCGAGCGGTGTGGGAGGATCGCCCCACGTGTTCCAGGTGTGTTCGGCGATTTGCTCGACCATCCACAGCGCATTGCGGACCAGGCGGCGATTCGACTCGCGGTAGAACTCGTCAAGCTGAGCCCACGGCAACCTGGCCGGGGGAGGGTTCGGATCCGGGCCGATCGAGGCGACGTAGCGCTGGTGAATCAGCTTCGCTGCCCGTTCCCAGACATCCTGGGCTTGTCCCTCACGAATGTCGAGCGATAAGCGATAGGTCCGCAGACGACCGACGATGGATACTGGGTCGCCGGGCAATTGGGCGTCGTTGTCCCAGATATAAATGGGCATGGCGGGGAAACGCGCAGCTAGCCGTGTACCCGTCGACCGTCCATCGGACGGTCCGCGAGCCCGGTCATCGACGAATATCACGGCATTGTTTGCCCCGGCGCTCTCGCCGATGAGGCGCATCAAGGTGGACACCACCGGTGCCTGCGATATGGCGTCGATAGTCGGCCCCGTCGACACGAACCCGACTTGCCGACGGTGGAACTCGTGATCCCGCAGGTACTCGTCGGCGTCCTCACCGACCAGGGTGAGTGCGGGCAGCGGAATCTCGTCCGGTTCGGAGTAGTAGTCGTATTCCAGTTTGCGGCGCGTCATGTCCGAGCACAGCGCCAACGTTAATTCCGATGTCCCGCAAACAAATAGATGGTCAATGGTGGCCGTGGTAATAATGCTTTCCAGTAACCAGCTAGCGGTCACCTCATATTTGCCTATGGCATCGGCCGCCCATCGAGTATCGGATCCACCGAGTTGCTCGGCACGCCAGGCCTCGGCCTGCCACGGATCGTCGATGCGCACGGTAAGTGGTAGCCGTTGTTTGTGACCAAGCGCTGATAGCCTGCGCGTGATCGTGTCCAGCCGCGATTGGTTGGTCAGTGGATCGGCCGACATCAGGTAGAGCCGGTCGAGATTACGCCACAGCGACAGCGACTTGAGCGTTTCCGGTGCGCTGAAGTCGATCGACACCACACGGCCACCCTGGATTCTGGCCTCCTGTACGCCGGGCTCGTCGGGACCGCCGGTGATGACGACCAGTGTGCTGCGCCGGTTTAATGTCGTCCTGGCGATCGCGCTGACCATGGACCGGCTTTCGTCGTCGATACCGATGATGGCGGTGACTGAGCCAGCGAGGCTTGCCCGCAGCCGGTCCACTTCCGTCCGGAACAGTGCGATCACCGCGCCTGCCAGAGCGGTGAAAATCGCCCCGAGTGCGCTGAGTCGGGCGATCCACAGAGCATCCGGGGTGGGAGTGGGGCAGACGCGCCCGCCCATCGAGAAATCGCTTACGCCGCCCTTGACCAGTTGGACGGTCCACAGTAGTGGCTGGAAAACGACCGGATGGGTGGCATCATGGCAGCTCCAAAACGAGCTCAGGCCCAGCACGGCGCTTGTCGCAGCGAGTCCGGCAACGACGGTGACCGGAACGTTGCCAGCACCGCGTGCACCGTGCGCACGAAAGGTCAAGACGCACAGCGTGATGATCACCGCGAGCGCTATCGCGGTCGTTTTTGCCGAGCCCGGATGGCCGAACCATCTCAGCCAGGTCGGCAACCGGTCGGCGGCCGAGGGACGCGCCGCCAGGACGCACAGCCATCCGAGGAATACCAGGGCAACAGCCAAGAGTGCGGCTCGCAAGGAGCGGGAAGGTGCGACGGTCCGTGCCATTCCACCTCGTTTCCTGCTCGGGACGCAGTAAAGATGATGGCACCGAAGCCGATTGCTCGGGTTCGAATGCGGGGCGATTACTCGGCGTCGACGACCGCGCCGTCGGCTGTTGCGGGAGATTCCGACCCCGCAGGGGTGCGGATGATCTGTAGACCAACCGAGGCGAGGGTGTCAGGCATCGCTCTGATAAACACGGCGTCTAGTTCGGCGATGTCGGGATACAGCTCTCTCAGCCGCGTCCATGAGATCAGATACGGAGTTTCCTTCCGCTCGACATTCTTCTGATCGGCCAGCGTCCAGCCATTGCGCCTACGTTCGCGGTTCCAACGCGCATGTTCGGCGATTGCCAGTCGCCTGATTTCCGCGTCGGCGAAGGTGAAATCCTTAGCTTCCCAGTCCCGTAACGGTGCGATGGCGCAGCCAACCTTGCGCAAATGAATCGGGATGTTGCGCGCCTGGTCGCGGCTGGAGTCCTTGCGGGACGGGTCCAATTCTTGCCACGTCGGCGCCGTCTCGCCTTTGGCCATTGCTTCTTGGCGCCAACGCTCATGAATGGCGTGCGCCATCGGCTCGAACGACCCGCCCTGCACCAGTTCCGACGTGCAGCTGCGCTCCATGCTGGGGAACACGTCGATATTCGACAACGCGCCGGCCTCTTTGACGTCGTCCAGCAGCCCGGCAACCCCATGCAGCCGCGACAGCGCGGCCACCACCGGGACACTCGGGTCCAGTTCGTGGCGGAGCTGCAGCGCCGTCTCGAACGCGTGCGTGTCACGGTAGGACGTGACGTAGGCGCGGCAGATCGGTGGTGTTTCCCCGTCACGGTGATGTCTGGGCAAGTGGGCGATATCACGTGGGGTAGCAGAGAAAGTGACGAATTTGCATACCTTTTCCAGCGCGGGGTGCCGACCGAGCAATGTATCGACACTATCCTTGGGGTGGTGGTCCAAAACGGTGACTACCAGCGGGTCGCGGCACTCCCCGCGCTTCTCGTACCACATGCGCGCCGCGTGATACACCAGCCATTCGCCTAGCGGGTCGAGGTGCGCAACCACGATGTGCGGCTGGCCATCAGTGACGTCGACTGGGAAGTCCTCCAACATCAAGCGTGCGCTGATCTCATCGATGTTGAAAAAGTCGACCGACAATTCTGGATCCCCGCGTTGGGCCTCCTGGATTCGTAACAGCCGGCAGAACTCGGGGTTGGTGATCAGAGCCAGACAACGCAGCTCGGACTTGGACCCTGCGGCGAATTCCCTTACGCTAGCGACGATCTGTGTGTTCACTGCGTCTTCTGGCGTGAGGGCTAGTACCCGACTTGCGCGGTGAGCCCCGGCCTCCTGCAGCGTACGTCGCCGCTGCGCATCACCGATGATCACCGGGACACCCAGGCTTCGGCACAATTCGATGTTCGGGTTGGTGGCGTCCAGCTCGATGACCACGACGCGGCTGTGCTCTTCATGTAGGTGACGGACGAACGCAATGCCGACATACTCACCGAGCCCGCAGATCACGACGTGCTTGCGCATCAGCGGAATCCGCATCTCCTGCACGCGATCACGAAACAGCGATCCCAGCGCGCTCAGCCCCGCCCAACCGAAGACGACGGGGGCGAGAAACCGGGCAATATTCACCTCTAGAGGTAGATTTGGCTCCTCGTACGAATCGAAGATGAAGTTTTTGAAACTCCAATAGATGACGTCGGGGACGTCCGCGTGGTGGTGGGTGAAATCCTCATTGAAGAATTCCCAATATCCGAAGCAACCCAGCACAAAGGCGGCTACACCGCCGGCGGCAAGTATCCACCAACGGTAATCCGACAGGTAGCGCGCAACCCGGCGACCGAAAGCCCTAACGATGCTGCCGATTCTAGCCGCAGACGGTGCGGTTTCGTGCCTTTCTGCAGGGTGCGTGCGGTGGGCTAGCACCGGACCAATGCGACCAACAGCACCGCGGTCACCGTCGTCGTCGTTTCGATGGCGGTACCGAGCACGTCACCTGTGATGCCGCCGAAACGGCGCACGCAGTGCCCGACCAGCGCCGCGCCGCAAGCGAGCGCCACCAACACCGCCACCGGCCCCTGCCATGGTTGCCGACCCGCTGCCAGGGAGCCCGCGAGCAGTACGGCGATCCAGGCCGCGACTACCGGCGCGGACTGGGTACCGGCGACCCGGGCGGCTAAAGTGCTGCCCTGCGCGGCCGGCACTGACCGGCGGCAGGCCAGCACCGCCGCTACTCGCCCGGCGGCAACGGCGACCACGATCGCGCCCGCGCTCAGCGCCGAAAAAGCCAGTCCCTGCAGTGTGATTGTCAGCACGACCGCGGCTACGCCAAACGGTCCGGTCGACCCGTCGCGCATCACCTGCAGCGCCCGGTCCGGCGGCCCGTAGCAGCCCAGTCCGTCGGCGGTGTCGGCCACGCCGTCGATATGCAGGCCGCGGGTCGCTGCCAGCAGCGCGGTCACCGCGAGCAGTCCGGTGAGCGGGTTGCCCGACCCGAACGCCAGCGCGCTCGCCCAAGCCACGAGCGCACCCACCGCACCGAGCACCGCGCCCACCACCGGCAATGCGGTCATCGCACCGCCGGCCAGCGGCCGGTCCGATGTGCCGGGCACCGGGACGACCGTCTCGAACGCGAAAGCCGTTGCCAGCGAGCCGATCACGGTGGAGAAGCAGAATGGTCGGCGCGGTTGGACACATGTGCGGCGGCGAAACTGGCCATTGACGACAACGCGGCCACCGCGGCCCGCAGCACCGGCAGCGCCAGCGCCGCGCCGGTACCCTCGCCCAGCCGCATGCGCAGGTCCAGGATCGGATCCAGGCCCAGCTGGGCCAGGGCCAGCGCGTGCGCCGGTTCGGTCGAGAGGTGACCCGCCTGCCACCACAGCCGGGCGCCCGGAGCCAGATGGTCGGCGACCAGCGCGGCGGCCGTCACCGTGATGCCGTCCAGCAACAGCGGGGTGCGCCGGACGGCGGCCTGCGCACAGAAGCCGGCGATCCCCGCCAGGTCAGCACCGCCGCAACACCGCAGCAGCGCTACCGGGTCGGATGACACTGGCTGGGCCCGAAACAACGCATCGCGCACCACCGCGGTTTTACGGGCCCAGCCAGCGTCGTCGATCCCGGTGCCATAGCCGACTGCCGCGACTGGCTCGATGCCGGTCAGTGCCGCGACCAGAACCGTTGCCGCAGTGGTGTTTCCGATGCCCATATCGCCGGCGATGAGTAGGTCGGCGCCAGCGTCGACCTCCTGATCGGCGATCTGCCGGCCGGCGTCGATGGCGTCGAAGGTCTGCTGGTCGGTCAATGCGTCCTGGGTGGCGATGTCACCGCTGCCGCGCCGCACTTTGTGCGCGCCGATTTGCGGCGACAGCGGGTCGGCGTCCACCGCAAGGTCGGCGATGCGCACTGTTGCCCCGGCGACCTCGGCCAGCGCATTGATCGCCGCGCCACCGGCGGCGATGTTGGCCACCATCTGGCTGGTGACCTCCGGCGGGTAGGCCGATACCCCCGACCGGACGGCGCCGTGGTCACCGGCGAACACCACCACTCGGGCGCGCTCGAATTGCCTTGGTGGGCAATGGCCTTGACACGATGCAACCCAGACGGACAGATCTTCGAGACGGCCCAGCGCTCCCGGCGGTTTGGTCAGCGTGTGCTGGCGGGCCCGGGCCGCCGCTGCGGCCTGCGTATCGGGTGGGACTACCGGCGGAAACATCGTCAGGTCCCCGCCGGTTTGATCGGCAGCGGATGCCCGGCGACCACCAACGTCACCCGGTCGCACAGGACGGCCAGCTGCTGGTTGAGTGTGCCCAGCTCGTCGGCGAATCGGCGGCCCGACTCAGTAGCCGGCAGCACGGCGAGCCCGACCTCGGGACTGACCAAGACCAACGGCGAGCAGAATTCGGCTACGGCGGCCAGCAGGTCGTCGACGTCGACCGACACCGGTCCGCCTTCCCAGGCGTGGCGGTGGTCCAACATGGCGGTCAGCCAGCCGCCGATATCGTCGACGAGCGTCGGTGTATCCGGAAACTCCCGCAATTGCGATGCGATGTCGTGGGTTTCCAAGGTGGACCAATGTGGTGGCCTGCGGTCGCGGTGCGCGGCGATCCGCTGGGACCACGCCACATCGGCATCGGCGGCCTGCCCGGTCGCCAGGTAATGCACGGCCTGGCCCGGTGTCAGCGACTCGGCGATGGCGGCTTCCGCCCACCGGGACTTGCCCGACCGGATCCCGCCGAGCACCAGGGTGCGCACGGCAGATCAGACAGCTTTCACGCGACGTTTAATCGACACTGGCGCCGTGCTTGACTTGCGGCCGGGGTGCCCGCATCCGACGCATCTGGGAAGCCCGACTGACAGCATAAAGCCCTAGCTTCCAACGACTTTCGGTGTCATCGGGAAACTTCTCGTCCACCCGCCTGGCAACCTTGCGGCCGAGGATGAGCCCGTCGAGCAGCATCAGCAGCATCAGCAGCATCATCGCCGGCGATATGTAGAGCTGCAGCTGCGGCACGGCGAACATGACGAACATCAGCCCTAGTGCCGAGGGCATGAACAGCCCGAGCACATTGCGACGGGCGTCCACCAGATCGCGGATATAGCGGCGCACCGGGCCCTGATCGCGCGCCAACAGGTAGCGCTCATCGCCGGCCATCATGCGCTCCCGGCGATCCGCCATCTGGATCCGACGCTCTGCACTGCTTGCCCGACGTTCCTCACGACTGAGTTTCGGGCCTGCCAATGACTTTCGCCGTGCACGTGCCTCGGAAGCAGTCATCGGCGCCGGAGCGATCGGTCCCTTGCGCTTGGCGGCCGCGCTGCGCCTGGGTGTGGGGCGGCCCTTGGGGGCGGTCGTTTGCGATCCACGCGATGGCTCGGATTCGCCAGCCTCTCCGGCCGGTGCGACTAGGTCACCGTCGGTGCCCTCGTTTTTCTTACGGCCCAGCAACTTCACGTTCGCCAGGTTACTTCGCAACGGATGTTGTCCGGTACACGGTCCGGCCACTGCCCGGGGACGGGTGCGCCTGTGCCCGACTGGCCCTACGCTTGCTGAGATGACCGGGTCGGCGCCGGACGTCGGAGCTGGCGTGCCTGCTGCAGCACTTTTGCCGACGCTAAGGCCTCTGAGGCTGCTGGTAGCCCCCGATTGCTACGGAGACAGCCTGACCGCGGTCGAGGCAGCCGCTGCGATCGCGGCGGGCTGGAATCGGGTGCGCCCCCGCGACCACTTCACCGTCGCGCCACAGTCCGACGGCGGACCGGGTTTCGTCGAGGTACTGGCCAGCCGGTTCGGCGAGCGGCAGCACCTGGCGGTGTGCGGCCCTCTCGACGACGACGTCCAGGCCGAGTGGGTGCCGGACCCCAAGTCCGCGACCGCATACCTGGAATCGGCGCAGGCGTGCGGGTTGGCCCTGCTTGGCGGCCCGCCGACACCGCAGACGGCGCTGGCCGCCCACAGCAAGGGAGTCGGCCAGCTCATCGCCGCGGCGCTCGGGGCGGGCGCCGGGCGCATCGTGGTCGGCCTGGGCGGCACCGCCAGCACCGACGGCGGCCGCGGTCTGGTCGCCGAACTCGGGGGGCTTCACGCGGGCCGGCAGCGGCTTGCCGAAGTGGAACTGATCGCCGCCTCAGACGTCGAATACCCGCTGCTGGGACCATGGGGGGCCGCGGAGATTTTCGGGCCGCAGAAGGGAGCCGATTCGGCCACCATTGCCGAGCTCGAGCAGCGTCTCACCGCATGGGCCGGCGAACTGGACGCGGCCGCCGGCCGGCCGGTCAGCGCGCAAGCGGGCGCAGGGGCGGCCGGGGGGATCGGCGCGGCGCTGCTGGCACTGGGTGGCCGGTGCGAATCGGGCGCATCGATCATCGCCGAGCACACCCGACTGGCTGACGACATTGCCGCCGCCGATCTGGTGATCACCGGTGAAGGCCGGTTCGACGACCAATCGCTGCACGGCAAGGTGGTCGGCGAACTGGCCGCGGCGGCGCGATCACTGAAAATACCGGTGGTCGTGCTGGCCGGCCAGGTCGAACTCGACCGGCCCGCGTTGCGATCAGCGGGCATTCTGGCCGCCTTTGCGATCGCCGACTACGCCGGTTCGGTGCGGCTGGCCATCGCTGATGCCGCCAACCAGCTGATGGGCCTGGCGTCACTGGTGGCGGCGCGACTCGGGAATAGGGGCACAACAAGGTACCTTTGAAGGGGTGGGGCCCACGCCTCAAGCGCCTCGAGCACCCATCCAAGGACGATTTGGGCATGTCGGCACGTATAGGGAGAAGCAATGACTGTTCAGGACGAGTCAGCCGCCGCAGGGACAACTACCTCAACCCACGGCGTGATCTTGACCGACGCCGCAGCAGCCAAGGCTAAATCACTGCTGGAGCAGGAGGGACGCGACGATTTAGCGTTGCGTATCGCGGTCCAGCCGGGTGGATGTGCCGGCCTGCGCTACAACCTGTTCTTCGACGACCGCTCGCTCGACGGAGACCTGACCGCGGAATTCGGCGGTGTGACGTTGACTGTGGACCGGATGAGCGCGCCTTATGTGCAAGGCGCCTCGATCGACTTCGTCGACACCATCGAGAAGCAGGGTTTCACCATCGACAACCCGAACGCCACCGGCTCGTGCGCCTGCGGCGACTCGTTCAACTGATTAGTAGGTCCCGCTAGTCCGCAGCACGTAGGAGCACACCAGAATCTGGTTGTGTTGCCGTAGTAACTGCGCGATTCCCTGCACGTTTTCGCGTGCGGCTACGCTGTCGGCAGCCTTGACGCGCATGCTGAACAACACCTGGGCCTGATAATTCGACAAGTACACGATCTTGTCGATCGAGGTCACCTGCGCCTCGGAGAACGTCTTGCGGAACACGCTCGCTGCTGAGTTTGGCCAGAGCCTGATCGGCGCGTCGGTCTCGCACGGCGTCGTAGATGCCGCACAGGGTGTTGCGCGCAATGGTTTCGGTGTCGCGGTGCTTGAGTGCGTCCAGGTAGCCCTGGATCGCCGTGGTGGCCGTGGCGTCAGAGAACCCGCCGGCCGCGGTCGCTGGGTCGGTGTGCGACCCGCGCACGACTGCGGCGATCAGGGCGACGATCAGGACCAGCGCCGCGAGAACGCCGATGACCAGCCGACTACGGCCGCGTTTGGGATACCGCACTGGTGGTGGCAGGGGGCCCGGATAGGCGGCCGACGGGGGTGCTGCTTCGCCGGCAGGGTCCGGCGGCGGCCCAGGGTAGGACGGCGGGGCCGGGATGGGCTGGCTGGGATTAGCGTCGGTAAACGGCGGTCCGCCGGCGCCGAGACGGTGGTCCGGCGAGTACGGACCGGACATGGGCGGGTCTCCTCGGGTAGCGGGCTGGACAACCCTGGACGGCCAATGTCGCCGTGAGGCTCTGCTAGGGAGGCTAGCGGGCCTCGCCCCACGGTGCACCGGCGGCCGCGACCGCAGGTAAGCTTAGCTAGCCAAGCTTATGAATGAAGGGTGGATTTTTCGTGACGATTGCGGTGACCGGTTCGATTGCCACTGACAATCTGATGCGGTTTCCCGGCCGGTTTTCCGAGCACTTGCTGGCCGAGCATCTGCAGAAGGTTTCGCTGAGCTTCCTGGTCGACGATCTGGTGATTCACCGCGGCGGCGTGGCGGGCAACATCGCGTTTGCCATCGGCGTGCTGGGCGGTGACGTGGCACTGGTCGGTGCGGCCGGCGACGACTTCGGCGACTACCGCGACTGGCTGCGAAGCCACGGGGTCAACTGCGACCACGTGCTGATCTCCGACACCGCGCACACCGCGCGTTTCGTCTGCACTACCGATCTCGACATGGCCCAGATCGCGTCGTTCTATCCCGGCGCCATGTCGGAGGCCCGCAACATCAAGCTCGCCGACGTCGTGTCATCGGTAGGGAAACCGGACCTGGTCATCATCGGGGCCAACGATCCCGACGCCATGGTGGTGCATACCGAGGAATGCCGCAGCCTCGGCCTGCCGTTCGCGGCCGATCCGTCCCAGCAGCTGCCCCGCCTCTCCGGGGAACAGATCGACAAGCTCGTTGACGGGGCCGCCTACCTGTTCACCAACGATTACGAGTGGGAGCTGTTGCTCTCCAAGACCGGCTGGTCGGAGGCCGACGTGCTGGAAAAGGTTGGGCTGCGGGTGACAACGCTTGGCGCCAAAGGCGCCGACATCATTGATCGTGACGGCACGACCACTCATGTCGACGTGGTGCCCGAGAACAGCCAGGAAGACCCCACCGGAGTGGGTGATGCATTTCGTGCCGGTTTTCTCACCGGCCGCAGTGCCGGCCTGAGCCTGGAGCGGTCGGCGCAGCTGGGCTCGCTGGTTGCCGTGCTGGTGTTGGAGTCGACCGGGACCCAGGAATGGGAGTGGGACCGCGAGGTCGCCAAGACTCGGCTGGCGGGAGCCTACGGGGACGATGCGGCCGCCGAGATCGCGGCAGTGCTGGCCTGAGCCTGCTCGCCGTTACAGCTGCACTGGGTACTGTGGCTCGCTGATCTGCGGCACCACGCTGTGCTCGACGAAGATCGCGTGCCATAGCATGAAGATCAACAACGTCCACAGTCTGCGACTGTGATCTGCTGCGCCGCAACGGTGTTCGTCGAGCATACGCCGGACCGCGGCGAGGTCGACCAGTTGATCCGCCGCTGAGGAGTCCACCGTCTGGTAAGCCCACTCCAGCAGCTCGCCGGCCCGCAACCAGTGCCGGATCGGTACCGGGAAGCCCAGTTTCGGGCGGTTGAGGACATGCGGCGGAACGATTGGCTCCAGCGCGCGTCGCAGTGCGTACTTCGTGGTGGTGCGGGTGATCTTGGCCTGCACCGGTAATCGGGATGCGACCGCGAACACCTCGGAATCCAGAAACGGCACCCGCAGTTCCAGCGAGTTGGCCATCGTCATCTTGTCGGCCTTGACCAGAATGTCGCCGCGTAACCAGGTGAACAGGTCGATGTGCTGCATGCGCGACACCGGGTCCCAGTCCACCGATTCGGCGTACACCGGGGCCGTCACGTCGGTGTGCGTCCAGTCCGGTCGAAACCCGGGCAGCACCTCTTGTAGCTGCGCGTCGGAGAAACTGCGGGCGTTGCCGTAGTAACGCTGCTCCAGCGTCAGAGATCCGCGGTGCAGCAGGCTCTTGCCGCGCATGCCGTCCGGCAACGGTTTGGACAACGTGCCCATCGAGCGTCGCAGCGGCCCGGGCAGATAGCCGAAAGGCTTGAGCGACAGCGGCTCCCGGTAGATGGTGTAGCCGCCGAAAAGCTCGTCGGCGCCCTCGCCGGAGAGCACCACCTTGACGTGCTTTCGCGCCTCTCGGGCGACGAAGAACAGCGGCACCAGCGCCGGGTCGGCCACCGGCTCGTCGAGGTACCAGACGATCTCGGGTAAGGCCGCGACGAACTCGCCCGGGCTGACCACCTTGGCGACGTGCCGCGCACCGATCGCCTCCGCGGAGGCCACGGCGACGTCGATCTCAGAGAATCCCTCACGCTCGAACCCGGTGGTGAACGTGATCAGCCGGGGGTTGTGCCGGATGGCCAGCGCTGCGATCGCGGTCGAGTCGATGCCTCCGGACAGGAAGGCGCCGACGGTAACGTCGGCGCGCATGTGCTTGGCCACCGAGTCCTCTAGCACCGCGGTGATCTCGGCGTAGCGGGCCTGCTCGGTGTCGCGGGAGATCGGGGTGGTGTCGAAACGCGGCACGAAGTATCGAGTGGTCTTCGGCGCGGCCGTGCCCGGACGAATCCGCGCATAGCAGCCCGACTCCAGCCGGCGCACCCCGCGATGCAGCGTTTCGGGTTCCGGCACATACTGCAGCACCGTGTAGTGCTGCACGGCGCGCTCGTCGATTGCGGTGTCGAATCCCACCATATCGGCCAGCTCCAGCAGACATTTCTTTTCGCTGGCCACCGCCGTGCCACCGGTTCCGGTGGCCACGAACAGCGGTTTGATGCCGAAAGGGTCGCGGGCGCAGAACAATTCGCCCGCGACGGTGTCCCACAGCGCGAAAGCGAACATCCCCCGTAGCCGCGTCAGGGCGTCGGCGCCCCAATAGTGGTAGGCCGCGACGATCGCCTCACCATCGCCATCGGTGGCGAAGACGGCGCCGTGGCGCTCGGCGAGCTCGGCACGCAACTCCAGGTAGTTGTAGATCTCGCCGTTGAACACCAATTCATACCGGCTGGGGCTTTCCGGCGGTCCCCAGCGCAGCGGCTGATGCGAATGCGCGATGTCGATGATGGACAGCCGGTTGAAACCGAACACGACGTCCCCGGCCGGATCGGCCCAGGTGCCGGGCTCGTCGGGGCCACGGTGGCGCATCAGGTGCGATGCGTGGGCGACGGCATCGGCTGCATCAAGGGCCGTGCCCGAAGTGCCCGAAGCATCACCACCGGCCGCGGCACTCACGAAGGCCAGCAGTCCACACATTGCGTCCCAAGTATGCCGCAAAGCGGCGGCCAGGCCAGGGCAGGCGCGGGGGCTCCGGCACGGCTTGGCTGGGTGGCGTGGTCTACGCTGCGTAGTATTCGAGATGCTTGCTGTCGGTTCAGCTTGTGATTCAGGAGGCGCCACCGTGACACCTCGCCGACCAGGCCGTTCGCCGGGCTTGTTTGCACGCCGTTCGGTGGGTCCAGTGGGCTCCCGTCGGCTTCGGCTGCCGGTGCTGGCCGGCCTGCTGGGTGTGCTGGCCGTCACGCTGAACGGATGCAGTAAGTCGGAGGTCCTGGGCCTGGGCTGGCCGAGGGGAATCACCCCGGAGGGCGACTGGAACCGGCAACTGTGGATCGGCGCCGTGATTGCTTCGCTGGTTGTCGGCGTCATTGTGTGGGGCCTCATCTTCTGGTCCAGTGCGTTTCACCGCAAGAAGGCCACCGACACCGAACTGCCCCGCCAGTTCGGCTACAACATGCCGCTGGAGCTGGTGCTGACCGTCGCTCCGTTCCTCATCATCGCGGTGCTGTTCTACTTCACCGTCGTGGTGCAGGAGAAGATGTTGTACCTGGCCTCTGACCCCGAGGTCGTCATCGACGTCACGTCGTTCCAGTGGAACTGGAAGTTCGGCTATCAGAAGGTCGACTTTAAGGACGGCACGCTGAACTACAACGGAGCCGATCCGGCCCGTAAAGCGGCGATGGCCTCCAAGCCCGAGGGCAAAGGCAAGCACGGTGAGGAAATCGTCGGCCCGGTGCGCGGGCTGAACACCGAGGACCGCACCTACCTCAACTTCGACAACGTCGAGACAGTGGGCACCAGCACCGAGATCCCGATACTGGTGCTGCCTGCGGGCAAGCGGATCGAGTTCCAGCTGGCTTCGGCTGACGTCGTTCATGCGTTCTGGGTGCCGGAGTTCTTGTTCAAACGCGACGTGATGCCCGACCCCGAGGCAAACCACTCGGTGAACAAATTCCAGGTCGCTGAGATCACCAAGACCGGGGCATTCGTCGGTCGCTGCGCCGAAATGTGCGGCACCTATCACTCGATGATGAACTTCGAGGTCCGGGTGGTGCAGCCGAACGACTTCAAGGCCTACCTGCAGCAGCGGATCGCCCGAAAGACCAACGCTCAGGCCCTACAGGCGATCGCCCAGGCTCCGCTAGCGGTCACCACTCACCCGTTCGAAACGCGCCGCGGCGAGCACGCGCCCCAAGCGAGTAAGTAGGACACCATGCACATCGAAGCCAGGCTGTTCGAATTCGTGGCCGCGTTCTTCGTGCTGTGCGCGGTGCTATACGGCGTGCTGACCACAATATTTGCCACCGGCGGTGTGGAGTGGGCCGGCACCACCGCGCTGGCGCTGACCGGTTGCATGGCGTTGATCGTGGCGACTTTCTTCCGCTTCGTGGCCCGCCGGCTAGACACCCGTCCCGAGGACTATGAGGGCGCTGAGATCAGCGACGGCGCGGGCGAGCTGGGTTTCTTCAGTCCGCACAGCTGGTGGCCGATTCTGATCGCACTGTCGGGCTCGGTGGCCGCGGTCGGCATCGCGTTGTGGCTGCCGTGGTTGATCGCCGCCGGTGTGGTGTTTGTGCTGAGTTCGGCGGCCGGGTTGGTCTTCGAGTACTACCTCGGACCCGAGAAGCACTAGTCAGCACCGGCTGGGTTGCTTCAAGGTCACAATCAGGGCATCAGTTGATCCGTGACCGGGTCGCCGAGAATGCCGTGCAAGTACCGGTTGGGTAGGGTTTCGCCAGGCACAATGAGGAACAACGGAGCGCGCGCACGACAGCCCGGCCGCGGTGCTGCGCGCGTTGAAGTAGTCGAACAGGAATGGCAGACATGAGCGGGCCGAATCCACCAGGGTCGGAGTCCGAAGAATTGGAACCCGGCGTCGAGCCCAGCGAAGGTGACCGCGAATTCGGGCAAGGCAGCACCGAATTCGCCGAAGAGGCGGTGGCGCCCGCAGACGGCGAGACGGGGCAAACCGACATTCATTCGCGGGCCTACTCGGCTCCGGAGTCCGAGCACTTCAGCAGCGGCCCGTACGTGCCCGTCGACCTGGATCTCTACGACTACGACAGCTACCAGGAACCAGCCGACCGCGAGGCCAGCAGTCCGCGCTGGCCGTGGGTGGTGGGCATTGCCGCAATAGTCGCGGCGATCGCCCTGGTGGTGTCGGTATCGCTGCTGTTCGCTCGCACCGACAGTAATCAGCTGGCCACACCCGGTACCGCGCCCACGTCGACGCCGCCGATGCAGGACGAGATCATCCCCACCACACCGCCACGCAAAGCAGCTCCTCCGCCCCCGCCGACCAGTGTGGCGCCGCCGCCTCCGCCCCCGCCGACCAGCGAGGCGCCACCGCCGCCTCCGCCGCCACCGACCAGCGAGGCGCCACCGCCACCCCCGGCCCCGGCCCCGGCGCCCGCCCCGGCCCCGCCGCCAGCGGCCGCGCCGCCGCCGGCTCCGCCCCGCCCGCCGCACCTCGGCAGGTCACCTACTCGGTGACCGGCACCAAGGCGCCGTTCGACCAGATCACGATCACCTACACCGACGCGTCTGGAATGCGACGGATCCTGAACAACGCCTACATCCCTTGGACAATCACCCTCACACCGATCTCGCAGTCCGATGTCGGTTCGATCGAAGCATCCAGCTTGCTGCGGTTGAGCAAGCTCAACTGTTCGATCACCACCAGCGACGGCACCGTCTTGTCGCGCAACGAAAATAACCAACCGCAGACGAGCTGTTGATGGTCGACCGGTACTCCCAAATCTGGGCCGGCGGGTCAACGTCGCACCGACCACCGCCGATCGGGTCCTGATTGGGGTATGCGCGACCGTCTGGCTGACGTTGGTCGGGATGAGTGTGGCCGCCCTGGTCGCGCTGATGGATCTCGGTCGGGGCTTCCATGAAGCCAACGGGAACCCGCACACCTCCTCGGTGCTCTACGCCATCATCATCATCTCAGCGCTGATCATCCTGGCGGCGGTCCCGATGCTGCTGCGCGCCCGGCGCGCCACCCGGGACGGGCCAGGGGCCCGATCGAGGGGGGCGGCGGCACGCGGCGTGAGCGGGCAGCCGGTCAGGGCTGGCCAGGCGGCTGCGCGGACCGTGAGCGGGCGGGACCATGCCGATCGGTTGACCACGCAACGAACGGCATTGTCGGACGCGACGGTCGACCGCGTCTGGCTGCGTGGCACCCTCGCGCTGATGAGCACGATGGGGGCGGCTTTGCTCGCGGTATCGGCGGCAACCTATTCGATGGCCATCGGCCACGACGGCTTCTCGTGGACCGGTTACGTCATCGCGGGGCTGGTCACCCTGGCCATGCCGGTTATTCCGTGGCAGCACGTGCGGCAACTACGCCGCATGCTTGCCGGATAACCGGGCTTGCGGCTAGTGGTGGCCGTTCTGGCCGTTCGGTGAGCCGTTAGAGCCGCGGGAGCCATTGCTGCCGTCTTGGTGCTCTCGTAGTGCGGTGAGAGCGCGTTGTTCGGCGGCGTGACTCGCTTCTGATAGTGCGGCGTCTTCGGAGACTGGGTCGGGGAACAGGAAGCTGCCCGAGCCGGGGGAGCCACCCGAGCCGAGCCTGTTCATCTTGGTGGGCACTGCGGCGCCTTGGTAGTCCAGTGGCAGCGGGTGGCCATGGTCGTCGACCGGCCCGAGCGGTTGGTGCAGTTCGATGTAGGCGCCCTGTGGCAGCCGTTTGATGATGCCGGTTTCGATGCCGTGCTCGAGCACCGCGCGGTCGCTGCGCTGCAAGCCAATACACCATCGGTAGGTGATGAAGTAGATGATCGGCGGGAGCGCTACCGCTGAGATGCGTCCGATCCACGTCGTCGCGTTCAGCGAGATGTCGAACTTCAGCGCGATCACGTCGTTCATCGCGCTCAGGGTGAGCACCATGTAGAAGGCGATCGCCATCGCGCCGACCGCGGTGCGCACCGGCACGTCACGCGGGCGCTGTAGCAAGTTGTGGTGCGCGTAGTCGCCGGTGAACCGCTTCTCCAGGAACGGATAGATAATCAGTAGTACGAAAACCAGGCCCATGATCAGCCCGACGCCGACCGCACCGGGAATCGTGTGATGCCAGAAGTAAAACTCCCACGCCGGCCAGATACGGGCTAGCCCCTCTGTCCACATCATGTAGAAGTCCGGCTGTGATCCGGCCGAGACATGAGAGGGCTTGTAGGGGCCTAGATTCCAGATCGGGTTGATTTGCAGCAGGCCACCCATTAGGCCGAGGATTCCGGTGGTCAGGGCGAAGAAGGCGCCGGATTTCACGGCGAATACCGGCATCACCCGCACCCCGACGACGTTGTGCTCGGTGCGCCCAGGCCCGGGGAACTGGGTGTGCTTCTGGAACCACACGAAAGCCAGATGCGCGCCGATCAGCGCCAGGATGATCCCGGGGAGCAGCAGGATGTGCAAGCCATACATCCGCGGGATGATGTAGCCCGCCGCGGTGCAGTCGTCTCCCACACCGCCGCAGGGGAAGTCGCCGCCGAATAGCGCCCAGTGCAGCCAGGTGCCGATCACCGGCATTCCCAACGTGATTGACGACAGTGCGGCCCGCAGCCCGATGCCGGACAGCAGGTCGTCAGGCAGCGAGTAGCCGAAGTATCCCTCGAACATGGCCAGGATCAGCAGCAGCGAACCGATCACCCAGTTGGCTTCGCGGGGTCGGCGGAACGCGCCGGTGAAAAAGATGCGGGCCAGGTGCACCATGATCGCGGCGGCAAACATCAGCGCGGCCCAGTGGTGTACCTGGCGGACGAACAGGCCGCCGCGCACCTCGAAGCTGATGTCGAGGGTTGACGCGTAGGCCTTCGACATCTCCACGCCGCGCAGCGGCTGATAGACCCCGTTGTAGACGACGTCGTTCATGGAGGGATCGAAGAACAGCGTCAGGTACACGCCGGTGAGCAGCAGCACGATGAAGCTGTACATCGCGATCTCACCGAGCAGGAACGACCAGTGCGTGGGGAAGACCTTGTTGAGCTGCCGGCGCACCGCAGCCGACGGGTGATAACGCGTGTCGATGTCCTGAGCTTGGCGGGCAAGGACGTCGCCGATCTTTGGTGGTTTGGGCGGAGTCAGTTTCGGACTCATGTTGTGCGCTCCCAAAATGCCGGTCCGACAGGCTCGATGAAGTCGCCGTTGGCGACCAGATAGCCATCGGCGTCAATGGTGATCGGTAGCTGTGCCAACGCGCGCGCCGCCGGGCCGAAAATCGGCTTCGCATAAGTCAACGCGTCGAACTGCGACTGGTGACACGGGCACAGGATCCGGTAGGACTGCTGCTCGTAGAGCGATGAGGGGCAACCCAGGTGCGAGCAGACCTTCGTGAAAGCGAACAGCTCGCCGAAGTTGAAGCTCTCCTGGCCTTTTCGTTTCACCACCCGCGACATGTCCGGTGGCTTGATGCGGATCAGCATCACCGGGTTGCGCACACCGGTCAGGATCGCTGTCAGCTTTTCGTGGGATTCCTGCGTGGTGCCGTCACCGTCGGAGTCGCGCCACGGGAAAACAGTCTCCATGCCGCCGGCGTCGAGGTCTTCGGGACGCATCTTGATAAACGGCGCGCCGAGGTGCTCGCCGGTGGCACGGGCCAGATAAATGGTCTCGCCGGCGAACCGCGGCGTCCAGCCCGATGTCCACAGCACGGCTCTCTTGCCGTGTTCGGTCTGCACCACCGGTTTCCACGGATTCTTGATCAGGCCTCCGGCGAACGCCACCAGAGTGCCGAGCCCGAAGGTGCCGAGACTAATGCCCAGTGAGAGCCCAATCAGCTTGCGGCGCCGAAGGGTTGAGCCCTCGAATGCGTCGGTCAGATTGGCGACCACCGTCTTGCGGTGGATCTCGGGTGAGTCGCCGTCGTGGCGCTCCTGAATCGAAATCTCTTCCGGGATAAACCTTTTCTGAAACAGGACCGCGCCGATCGCGATGAACGTGACCGACAGCCCGAAAGTCAAACCGTAGAGCGGGGTGGTCAGCGAGTATACGAAGGCGCCTTGGGATCCCTGCCGGCTTGTACTCCCACGGCCAGAACAAGAAAACCAGCAGCAGCGCAAACCCGAAAAAGCCGCCGAGCAAGAACCAAAGAGCGACCCTGCGCTCGGTGCGCTTCTCGGCCTTGGTTCCGGGCACCGGCCAACGCGGCTCCTTAAAGACGGTTTCCACGCCGTCCAGCCGACCGCCGAGCGTGACGAGTTCCTCGCGGGACATGGCGTTGAGTTCGGCCTCGGTGGGCTCTCCAGGGGCACCCTGCTGGCCCGGCGTGTCAGTGCCCTCGACGCCCTTGACGCTGTCGCTCACGATCGCGCCCCAATCCACAGTGCCGCGCCGATCACGGCGACCATCCCGATGATCCACATCGCCATGCCCTCAGGAGCGGGGCCGAAGCCGCCCAGGCCGTAGCCGCCCGGAGGGTGTTCGTCGGTAACGTCTTTCACGTAGGCGATGATGTCTTTCTTGGCATCGAAGGACAGCTGACGGTCGGAGAACTTCGGCATGTTCTGCGGGCCGGTCAGCATCGCGGTCAGAATCTGTTGCTCGTTGGCCGGCTCCAGAGGCGGCGCAAATTTACCCGACGACAACGCCCCGCCTTTGCCGGTGAAGTTGTGGCACGAGGAGCAGTTGAGCCGGAACAGGTCGCCGCCGCGGCCCAGGTCATCGCCGCGCAGCGATCGCATCGCCAGGCTGCCGTCCGGGTTGCGCACCACGGTCGGACCGCCGCCGTTGGCCTGCACGTAGGCGCCGAGCGCGTCAATCTGCGAGGCGTCGAAAATCGGTTCCTTGCGCTCCGCCTGCGCCTCTCCGCGGACGGCGGGCATCCGGCCGCTGGACACCTGGAAGTAGACCGCAGCATCGCCGACACCGATCAGGCTCGGGCCGCGGTCGGCAACGCCCTGCAGGTTGGCGCCGTGGCAGGACACGCAGGAGGTGTCGAAGAGCTGCTTGCCGGTGCGCAGCAGCGCAGAGGACGACTCGTCGGCGACAGCCAGTTGCGGTCGTGGGGTCAAGATGGCGGCCAGCCCACCGGCCACCGAAAGTGCCACCAGCAGCAGCAATCCCGCCGACAACCGGCGACGCAAACGGCGCCGCACCCGGCCACTCAGCGATCGGGTCAACCCCAGTTTCTTCAACCGAGCACTCCTGTTCTACCCGCGCTGGTCATCGGATGAAATAAATCGTGGCGAACAGGGCGATCCAGACGATGTCGACGAAATGCCAGTAGTAGGACACCACGATCGACGCGGTCGCCTGCGCCGGGGTGAACTTGCTCATCGTGGTGCGGGCCAGCAGGAAGATGAACGCGATCAGACCGCCGATGACGTGCAATCCGTGGAACCCGGTGGCCAGATAGAAGACGCTGCCATACGCGCTACTCGGGATAGTCGTGCCGTGACTGCTCAGGTGGTAGTACTCGAAGGCCTGGCCTAGGACGAAAAACAGGCCCATGAAAAAGGTGATCACATACCAGCGGCGCAGCCCGAACACGTCGCCGCGTTCGGCGGCGAACACGCCCATCTGGCAGGTGAACGACGAGGCGATGAGCACCATCGTCACCGGTACGGCTTGAAAGAGGTTCAGCTCGGTGGGTGGCGGCGGCCAGTTGCCACCCGCCTGAGCGCGCGCCGTGAAGTACATCGCGAACAGCCCAGCAAAGAACATCAATTCGCTGGAAAGCCAGACTATGGTCCCGACACTGACCATGTTGGGGCGGTTGAGCGAATGTACGCGCGCCGTGATTGCCGTACCCGAGGTCCCTACCGCACTCGTCACATCCGCAAGTATGACGCTTTGTAGTTGTCGAACTCCACTCGGGGCGGCAATTGGTGACCCGCAGCGCCCGGCTGCGCCGCGCTTGCCGGTGCGATCGCCGGGGGCTTGCATGGCGACCCGCAGCGCCCGGCTGCGCCGCGCTTGCGATCGCCGGGGGCTTGCATGGCGACCCGCAGCGCCCGGCTGCGCCGCGCTTGCGATCGCCGGGGGCTTGCATGGCGACCCGCAGCGCCCGGCTGCGCCGCGCTTGCGATCGCCATGGGACCATCGGCGGCGTGGCGGGGTCAACTTCCGGGTCGTCTGAGCGGCCACCGGACGCCGCGCCGTCGTGGCGGCGGCTCCTGGCGGTTTTGACCGCGGGCCAGAACCTGGCCCGCGGGCAGGCCGGCTGGGCGATGGAGCAGATCATGACCGGGTCAGCGACGCCAGCCCAGATCGCAGCCTTCGCCGTGGCGCTGACGATGAAGGTGCCGACCGCCGCGGAGGTGACGGAACTGGCCGACGTGATGCTGGACCACGCACAGCGGCTGCCGACCGAGCAGATCGGGACCGACACCGTCGATGTGGTCGGCACCGGCGGTGACGGCGTCAGCACCGTCAACCTGTCCACCATGGCGGCGATCGTGGCGGCAGCCAGCGGCGTGCCGGTGGTCAAGCACGGTAACCGGGCGGCATCGTCGCTGGCCGGCGGCGCCGACACTCTGGAGGCGCTCGGGGTGCGCATCGATCTGGGCCCCGACGACGTCGCGCGCAGTGTCGCCGAAGTCGGGATCGGGTTCTGCTTCGCGCCGCAGTTCCATCCGTCGTACCGGCACGCGGCGGCGGTGCGGCGTGAGGTCGGGGTACCGACGGTATTCAATCTGCTTGGGCCGCTTACGAATCCGGGACATCCGCGAGCCGGGCTGATCGGCTGTGCGTTCGCCGACTTGGCCGAGGTGATGGCCGGGGTGTTCGCCGCACGCCAGTCCAGTGTGTTGGTGGTACACGGTGACGACGGGCTCGATGAGCTGACCACCACCACGACCAGCACGATCTGGCGGGTGCAGGCCGGCACGGTGGAAAAGTTGAGATTCGATCCCGCCGGGTTCGGGTTCGCCCGGGCCCAGCTCAGCGAGCTGCTGGGCGGCGATGCAACGGCCAACGCCGCGGAGGCACGCTCGGTGCTGGCCGGTGCCAAGGGCGCGGTGCGCGACGCCGTGGTGCTCAACGCTGCAGGCGCGATCGTCGCCCACGCCGGGCTATCCAGCCGCGCCGAATGGCTGCCTGCGTGGGAAGACGGGCTGAGCCGGGCCGCCGATGCCATCGACAGCGGCGCGGCCGAACAGCTGCTCGCGCGATGGGTGCGGTTCGGTCAGCAGCTCTGAGTCCCGGGTGTCGACGGCCTGTTCGGCGGCCACCCGCGCTGAGCGGGCCGACGCGGCCCACTCGGCCCACGGGCCCGCCGATCGCAACGGCGAACACCACCCCGCCGCTGTCTCGCCGCCGGTGACAGCCACGATGCGCACCCCCGGTGTCGCCAGCCACCTCGCGATCAGCGCCGTTTCCTCGACCAGCGCGCCGCCCAGCGGAGCGGGCTGCGGCAGGATCACCTGCGCGCCCGCCTGGATGGCGTCGACGACGGGCATCGGCGGCACACCGCGCCGTGCGGTGGCAGCCGCGGCGAGCTGGCCGTAGCGGATGACGGCCAGTTGCCAGCCGCCCTGACCATTGGGGCCGTCTGGGGCGGCGGCCACCAGCTCCGGCAGCGCGGCCAGCGCGCGCAGCCGCTGGCCGCGCCAGAGCACCTCGACCGTGGCCACCGTGTAATCACGCAACCGGGCCGCGCTCTCGTAGCGTTGGCGTTCGGCCAGTTCGGTGATCTGCCGGACCGCCGCAGCCAGCGCGGCGTTGTCCAGGCCATCGATCAACGCCGCGGCGCGATCGGGGGCCGCGGCGTAGTCGGTGGCGAGCACGTCACGGGCGGCCGGACACGGCGACACCTCATGCTGCGGGCAGGCCGGCCCGTGGAGCGCCGAACGGGCCAGCCGCTTGGTGCAGGTGCGGACACCGGTGAAGCGCGCCAGCAGCGCGGCGGTGTCGGCGGCGTCGGCGCGGGAGCGAAACGGCCCGATCGCGCGCTCGTGTCGCGGCGCTCGGATGACCGAGAACCGGGGAAAGGCTTCGTCGCTGAGCACCACCCACCACCAGCGGTGCGGGAATCTCGACCGGCGGTTGTACGGCGGGGCGTGCGCGGCCAGCATCCGCAGCTCGCGGACACCGGCTTCCAGCGGGTGCGCGCACTCGACGTGCTCCACCGCGCTGGCCAGCGTCACCATCTCCTTGATCCGGCCGCGCTGATCCGAGCCGTTGAAGTACTGACTTACCCTGCGCCGCAAGTCAATTGCGGTGCCGACATAGAGCACCTCAGCTGCAGGACCGCGGAACAGGTACACCCCGGGCCGGTGCGGCAGCCCATCGGCCAGCACCCGTTTGCGTCGCTGCGCCGGTGTCACGTCGGGCAAATACGAGCGCAGGTCGGCGAACGTGTGCACACCCTGGTTGCCCACCCGCTCGATCAGCGCGTGCAACACGTCGACGGTGGCCCGGGCGTCGTCGAGGGCCCGGTGGGTGGGCTCGCTGGCGACCGCGAACAGCCGCGCCAGCGCCGCCAGTCGCACGCTCGGCGCTTCCTCGCGGCTGAGCACCCGGCGGGCCAATCGGACCGTGCACAGCACCTGCGGTCGCGGCCAGCTGATGCCGCATTGATCGGCGGCGGCTCGCAAAAACCCGGTGTCGAACTGCGCGTTGTGCGCCACCAGCACCGAGCCGCGAGCGAATTCCAAAAACATCGGCAGCACCGCGTCGATGGTTGGTGCATCGCACACCATCGCCGTGGTGATGCCGGTCAGCCGCACGATCTGTGGCGGGATGCTGCGCTGCGGGTCGATCAGGGTGGCGAATTCGCCCAGTACCGCGCCGCCGCGCACCTTGACCGCTCCGATTTCGGTGATGGCGTCGGCGACTGTGCCGTCGCCGGCTCTCATCCGCCCGCCGGTGGTCTCCAAGTCGACGACGACGAACGTGGTCTCGCGCAGCGACATCTCGGCAGCCCCGTCGACGTCGGGGAGGCTCAGCTGCTCGGCAGCGGGCGCGCCCATGGTCGCAGACGTTAAGCAGTCGCACCGACACGGGCGGGATTGCATGCGGCGCGTCGCTGAAAGAAGGGGCGGCGAAATTTGTCGGTGCCGGCGGTTAGCGTGACGCCCAAGCCGACCATGAAGACCAGAGAACACCGAGAGGACCAGCCAGATGGCGCACACCAGCGAGCCGGAACAGGCGGCGACAGCCCCGCCGGAGCCAGAAAAACCAGTGGTAATCGATTGCGACGACTGCGCGGTACGCGGTCCCGGATGCCGTGACTGTGTTGTCAGCGTGATACTCGGGGTACCGGAAACTTTGCTGGAGGATGAGCGCGCCGCGTTGGAGGTGCTGGCCGAAGCAGGCCTGGCGCCCAGATTAAGGCTGGTCCCGATCCATCGGGACCGGCCCGGAGTCGCCTAAACCCGTTTGCGGTGAAATCTGGCTGTTTTCTTAATGACTCAGTGTTGGACAACGCCGATGCCATTTCGTAACCTATCTGAGACCTAAAGCAGACTCGGTGGTCACGCCGACTGGTTTTAAGGATGCAAAATCTTGGAGTTGGGGCTTAGCGCCGAACGGTGGTGTGCGCGCGTTGCCAAACGCTGCGCTATCGCGGGGGCAGCGAGCTTCATTGCACTATCCGGGTTTGCTGCCGGCAATGTGCTGGCCGACCCGGCCAACGATGCGATGGCAAAGCTCGGCGAGTTGTCGCGGCAGGCCGAGCAGACCACCGAATCGATGCATAGCGCGCAGCTCGACCTCAGCAACAAGCTGGCAGCGCAGCGCGCAGCCGAGAAGAAACACGCCGACGATGAAGCTGCCGTCGATGCTGCGAAATCGCGATTGGCAACCTTCCAGGCCGGCATCGATAAGTTTGCGGCAGCCATGTACATGGGCGGCCGTACCGACAGCATGAGCGCCATCCTGAGCGCCGCGTCGCCGCAACACCTGATCGACAAATTGACCGTGCAGCGGGTGATCTCCGCCGAAATGCGCACGCAGATGGCCAACTACCGCACGACCCGCGAGCAGACCGCCCTGGCCGAGCAGGCGTCCGCGAAATCGGCCGCCGATGCGAAGACCGCGGCCGAGCAAGCCGCCGCGGTGCGCGCAAGTCTGCAGTCCAAGCAGAGCCAGCTGCAGCTGCAGATCGCCATCGTCAAGTCGCAGTACCTCGCGCTGAACCCCAACCAGCGCACCGAGCTGGCCGCACCCGGCCCCGTTCCGCCGCCGGCCGCGATGGCAGCCCCTGCTCCCGCACCGGAGGCATTGCCGCCAGGTGGGGGCGAACCTGGTGGTCCTGGGTTTGGTGCCGGGCCCGGCAGTGGTCAGGGGGCAATCGCTGTCCAGGCCGCGTTGACCCAGGTCGGCGCGCCTTACTCATGGGGTGGGGCTGCGCCCGGCGGGTTCGACTGCTCCGGGTTGGTGATGTGGGCGTTCCAGCAGGCCGGCATCGCGCTGCCGCACTCCAGCCAGGCGCTGGCCCACGGCGGTCAACCAGTCGCGCTGTCCGACCTGCAACCGGGCGACGTGCTGACCTTCTACTCCGACGCATCACATGCCGGCCTCTACATCGGTGACGGCCTCATGGTCCATTCGTCCACCTACGGCGTGCCGGTGCGGGTGGTGCCGATGAACTCGTCCGGCCCGATCTACGACGCCCGCCGCTACTGACGTCGGCGCCAGCCGAATTTCGCACCGTCACCGCTGGCTGCTGGCCTGCGCTTTAATCGCCGAGCTCGTCTTCGCCGCGATCGAAGTGGTCGGCCCGGGGCGCACTGCAGGTCACCCGGCGTCACCTGCGGCAGTCGGTGCCACCGCGCCGCGGCAGGTTGTCGTCGCTGACCGAACCGTGCGGATGACCAATCTCGGCGGCCCGCGCTCAGCGGCACTGCTGGACCGTGTCGCGGCGGACATGGTCGGCGCTGTCGGTGCGGTGGAGGGGTTCTGGGGCACTGACTGGCCACGCGTCATCACCGTGGTGGCCACCGGCTCACAGCGACAGTTCGAGACCGAGGCTGGTGGTGGCCCCGCGGCGCAGTGGGCCGACATCGCGGCGGTGGCTGTAGCCGACCGGTTGGATCCAGCCCGGCAGATCGCGATCGGACAGCGGATCGTATTCGCGCCCGGTGCCGTCGACATGAGCGAGCGGGCATTGCGAATCGTGTTGAGCCACGAGCTTTTCCACTATGCCGCGCGCGCCGATACCGCGCTGGATGCGCCCCAGTGGCTGACCGAAGGGGTGGCCGACTACGTCGCCCGGCCGCAGACCGCGCTGTCCGAGGTGACACCGCTCCCGACGGCGCTGCCGTCAGATGCCGACCTCGCTGTCCCGGGGCCGGCGCGTTCGCAAGGCTACGACCGGGCATGGTGGTTCGCGCGCTTCGTCGCCGACACCCGCGGGCCGGCGACGTTGCGCGCGCTTTATCGGGCCGCATGTGGTGTCGGGCATGCCGACCTGCCCAGCGCCCTGCACGCTGTGCTGGGCACCGACGTGGCAGGCGCGCTCGCCGAGTGGCGGCAGTGGCTGGCCCATCAGCCCTTGCGCTAAAACACCAGTGGTGGCGGGCTAACCTACGCAGGTGTCCCGGGTCCTGCTGGTAACCAACGACTTTCCACCTCGGCGCGGCGGCATTCAGTCCTATCTGGCCGAGTTGGTTTCTCGATTGGCCGCTACCGGGCAGCACACCGTGACGGTGTACGCCCCGCAGTGGAAGGGCGCCTCAGCCTTTGATGCTCACACCGCCGGATATCAGGTGGTGCGCCACCCCAGGACGTTGATGCTGCCGACGCCCAGCGTCGACGTTGCGGTGCGCCGGCTGATCGCCGAGCGCGACATCGACACCGTCTGGTTCGGCGCGGCAGCGCCATTGGGGCTGCTGGCGCACCGTGCCCGGCAAGCCGGCGCATCCCGCGTGCTGGCCAGCACCCACGGCCACGAGGTGGGTTGGTCGATGCTTCCGGTGGCACGGTCGGTGCTGCGCCGCATCGGTGACGGTAGCGACGTCGTCACCTTCGTGAGCCGCTACACCCGCGCGCGGTTCGCTTCGGCGTTCGGGCCGGAAGCCGCGTTGGAGCACCTGCCGCCGGGAGTGGATACCGACCGGTTTCATCCCGATCCGGTAAGCCGTGCCGAATTGCGCGCCCGCTACGGTCTGGGCCAGCGCCCCACGGTGTTGTGCCTGTCGCGGCTGGTGCCGCGCAAGGGCCAGGACATGCTTATCCGGGCGTTGCCGTCAATCCGGCGGCGGGTGGACGGGGCGGCGCTGGTCATCGCCGGTGGCGGTCCATACCTAGAGGAGCTGCGCCGTCTGGCCGAGCGCCTCGGTGTGATCCAAGACGTGACATTCACCGGCGGGGTGGCTGCGGGCGAGCTGCCCGCCTACCACGCGCTGGCCGACGTGTTCGCCATGCCCTGCCGCACCCGCGGCGCCGGACTGGATGTCGAGGGGCTCGGCATCGTATTTCTGGAGGCCTCGGCCACCGGTGTGCCGGTAATCGCCGGACGCTCGGGCGGCGCGCCGGAAACTGTGCGGCACAACAAGACTGGGCTGGTGGTCGACGGGCGTTCGGTGAACCAGGTCGCCAATGCCGTCGCCGAACTGCTGGCAGACCCGGATCGGGCAGCCGCGATGGGCGCCGCCGGGCGGGAATGGGCCACCGCGCAGTGGCAATGGGACGCGTTGGCGGCGCGGCTGGCCGAGCTGGTGAGCGGGTGACCGGGCGGGGCCCGGCGAAGCACCGCTATTCGTAGATCGCGTCGATATCGTCGGCGAACTTCTCGGCCACTACCTTGCGCTTGACCTTCATCGTCGGGGTGAGCTCCCCGGTGTCCTCGGTGAAGTCGACCGGCAGGATGCGGAATTTGCGGATCGACTCCGCATGCGACACCGCCAAGTTGGCCTGCTTGACGGCCGCGTCCACCTCGGCGAGCAGGTCGGGGTCGGTGGCCAGATCGGCGACCGACGCGCCGGCGGACTTACCGTTGCGCTGCTTCCAGCCCTCGAACGCCTCGGGGTCGATAGTGATCAGCGCACCGACGAACGGCCTCGCATCCCCGACGACCATGGCCTGGCTGATCAGCGAGTGCGCCCTCAACTGGTCCTCCAGCACCGCGGGGGCGACGTTCTTACCTCCCGCCGTGACGATGATTTCCTTCTTGCGGCCGGTGATCGCCAAGAAGCCGTCGTCGTCGACCGCGCCCAGGTCACCGGTCTTGAACCAGCCGTCGTCCATTGCCTCGTCAGTGGCCTGCTCGTTATGCCAGTAGCCGTGGAACACCACGCCACCGCGGACCAACAGTTCACCATCGTCGGCGATGCGCATGCTGTTGCCCGGCAACAACTTTCCGACCGAGCCGACCTTCAGGGCGCCGACCTGGTTGACGGTGATTGCCGCGCTGGTTTCGGTCAGCCCGTAGCCTTCGTAGATGGTCACACCGACGCCGCGGTAGAAGTGGCCCAGCCGCGCGCCGAGCGGTGCGCCGCCCGAGACGGATGCCCCGCAGTCACCGCCGAGCGCCGCGCGCAGCTTCTGATACACGAGTCGGTCGAACAGCGCGTGCTTCGCCCGTAGTAGTAGACCGGGGCCGCCGCGATCGCAGGCCTCACTCCAGTCGACCGCGGTCTGTGCGGCGATCTCGAAGATCCGGCCCTTCCCGTCGTTGGCGGCGTTCTGGGCGGCTGTGTTGTACACCTTTTCGAATACCCGCGGCACCGATACCACGACCGTGGGCTTGAATACCGCGAACATCGGCAACAGGTTCTTGATGTCGCTGGTGAACCCGACGACCACCTTGTTATGAAAGGCGCACATGGTCAGCGCCCGGGCCAGGACGTGCGCCAACGGCAGGAACACCAGCAGCCGCTCACCCTTGCGCAACAGGGTGGGCAATACCTCCTTGGCGCCTCGGGTCTCATAGACCAGGTTGGAATGGGTCAGCTGGCAGCCTTTGGGGCGTCCGGTGGTACCCGAGGTGTAGATCAGCGTCGCCGGATCGTCGCTGCGCAGCGCCTCGAAGCGGGCGGTCAGCTCGGACGGGTCGACCGATGTGCCCTCCTGCTCGAGTTGCTCGAGCGCCTTGGGGCCTTCACCGTCGATATGCAGGACGCGCCGCAGCTCGGGCAGCTCGCTTGCGAGCTCGGCGACCATCGTCGCGTGAGCGTCGGTTTCGGCGAACGCCAGCACTGCCCCCGAGTCGGCCAGCACCCAGCGAACCTGCTCGGCCGACGACGTCTCGTAGATCGGGACGGTGACCGCGCCGACCGAGAGGATCGCCAGATCGAGGATCGCCCACTCGTAGCGGGTCGCCGAGAAGATGACCACCCGGTCGCCGGCCTGTACTCCTTCGGCTATCAAACCCAATGCGGCCGAACGAATTTGGGCGGCTGCGGCGGCGCAGCTGACGTCCCTCCAGTTGCCGTCGACCAGGCGTTGGAAAATTACGGTGTCGGGGTCGTCGCGCTCGTGGTCGAACACTGCGGCGACGATGTTGTCGTGCTCGCCTACCGTGAACGGGGCGGGAACACTGAATTCACGCACTCTTCTGACCTCGCTTGAGTTATCCCAGGGTGACCAGGTTGGATTCAGCCTAGTCTCGGTGTTGGGGCAGGCCTGCTTGCGGGACTGGCCATTTTTGAGTGCTGGTCTCCAGCCACCATTGCCATATGTGAAGCTAGGGCTCGTGCACAGCGTTCAAGTTGCCGACGAGACGTTTGTCGCTGCCGACCCCGTACGCGTCGGCGCAGCTGTCGGCGATCCGGCCGGCTGGCGGCGGTGGTGGCCCGATCTGCGGCTGCAGGTCATCGAAGATCGCGCCGAGAAGGGAATCCGATGGGCGGTGACGGGACCGCTAACCGGCACCATGGAAATCTGGTTGGAACCCTCGCTGGACGGCGTGCTGCTGCACTACTTCCTGCATGCCGAGCCGTCCGGGGTGGCGGCGTGGCAATTGGCCAGGATGAACCTCAGCAGAATGACCCACCGGCGCCGAGTTGCGGGCAAGAGAATGGCTTTCGAGGTCAAGGCCGAGCTGGAGCGCTCCCGCCCGGTCGGAGTTGCTCCGGTGTTTGACCAGGTCTGAGTTAAAGCGGGGGAGTACCGTTCTCCAGGGGACTGGGCAGGCACAGCCCACAAGGACGGGACCACACCCGCTGGCGGCGGAGGGCCCAACCCGCGTACGGGAAAGAAGGAAGCGACCAGGTGGCGGAGAAGACGGCGCAGACGATCCACATCGAGGCGGATCCCAGCACGGTGATGAAGGTGATCGCCGACATCGGCTCTTATCCCAATTGGGTGTCGGAGTACAAGGAGGCCGAAGTACTCGAGGCCGACTCTGACGGCTATCCGAAAGTGGCGCGGCTGGTCTTGGACACCACCATCCTCAAAGACACCCTGGTGCTGTCCTACGAGTGGCCGAAAGATCGCGGCTCGGTGCGCTGGTCGCTGGTTTCCAGCTCGCTGCTCAAATCTCTCGACGGCGTATATCGGTTGGCGCCTAAGGGGTCTGGTACCGACGTGACCTACGAGCTCACCGTCGACCTGGCTATGCCGATGATTGGGTTGCTCAAGCGCAAGGCTGAGCGCAGGTTGACCGACAGCGCGTTGAAGGATCTGAAGAAACGAGTCGAGGCTGAGTGAGTCGGCAGCGCCCGCGCTGGCCCGGATCAGTCTCTTCGTCGGCAAGGGTGGGGTAGGAAAGTCCACTTTGGCGGCCGCGACCGCCGTGCGTGACGCGCGCGCCGGTCAGCGGGTGCTGGTGCTATCCACCGACCAGGCGCACTCACTCGGCGACGTGCTCGGGGTGGTGGTCTCGCCGACCGGCCGACGCGATCCGGTCCGGGTCCTCGCCGACCTCGAAACCGGGGCAGCCGACATCGGCGGCTTTCTCGACGCGCTGGCGTTGGATACCCTGGCGCTGCTCGAGGCGCGCTGGCGCGGTGTGGCCGACACGCTGGGCCGGCGCTTTCCCGAGTCGGAACTGGGCGAGATTGCGCCCGAAGAACTTTCGGCGCTGCCCGGCATTCAGGAGGTGCTCGGCCTGCACGAGGTCGGCGAACTGGCCGCGGCCGGGCAGTGGGACCACATTGTGGTCGATTGCGCCTCCACCGCCGACGCATTGCGAATGCTCACCCTGCCAGCCACGTTTGGGCTGTACGTCGAGCGCGGCTGGCCGCGGCATCGCAGGCTTTCCGCCGCCGACGACGGCCGGGCGACGGCGGTGGTCGAACTGCTGGAGCGCGTCAGCGCCAGCGTCGAGAAACTCAGCGCGCTACTGACCGATGGTGCGCGAGTCGGCGCACACCTGGTGCTCACAGCCGAGCGGGTGGTGGCCGCCGAAGCGGTCCGGACCCTGGGCTCGTTGGCGTTGATGGGCGTGCGTGTCGAGGAATTGATAGTCAACCAGATTCTGGTGCAGGACGATTCATACGAGTACCGCAACCTGCCCGCTCATCCGGCCTTCGACTGGTATTCCGAGCGAATCAGCGAGCAACGCGCCGTGCTCGATGAACTGGATGCCGCCATCGGGGATGTAGCGCTGGTCCTCACCCCGCATCTGGCCGGCGAGCCGATCGGCGCCAAGGCGCTGGCAGAGCTGCTGGACAGCGCACGCCGCCGAGACGGCTCGGCACCGCCCGGGCCATTGCGTCCGGTTGTGGACCTGGAGTCGGGATCCGGACTGCAGTCGGTCTATCGATTGCGGCTAGAGTTGGCGCAGATCGATTCCGGCGCGCTTACCCTTGGCCGGGTCGGCGATGACCTGATCGTCGGCGCCGGCGGGATGCGGCGCAGAGTTCGGTTGGCGTCCGTCCTGCGGCGATGCATAGTTCTGGACGCGCATCTTCGAGGTAGTGAGTTGACGGTGCGTTTTCGACCTGATCCGGGGGTGTGGCCGAAATGACTCGCGCCGACGACGATGCAGTGGGGGCACCGCCCGCTTGCGGGGGAGAGTGGCGCAGATGACTCCCGGTCACCCAGGCTTAGGTGAGTTGGGTCCCGAGCTGCGCAAGCTTGCCCAGAGCATTCTCGACGGGATCGACCCCGCGGTCCGGTTGGCGGCCTCGCGGGCATTGGGCGCCAGCGCAGGCACCGGTAAGTGCCAGCAGGTGTGGTGTCCGGTGTGCGCGCTGGCCGCGGTCGTCACCGGGGACGAACACCCGTTGCTGACCGTCATCGCCGAGCACAGCGTCGCGCTGCTTGCGGTGATCCGGGCCCTCGTCGAACAAGCCGAACAAGTCGACGTGTCGACGCCGCCGCCGGACGGCCCGCCAGGCGGCGGCGGCGTCGATCCCGGCACGGCAGCCGACGCCGGCGCGCCGAGCCGCTATCAGCCCATCAGCGTCATCGTCGAGGAATAGCCACGACGGGGCGGGTTAACGGCAGCCGGCTCTCGGTCGAAGAGTAAGCAGGTCGTACGCGCCGATGTGGTCCGCTGCACACTGGATCGGTACTCTTGGCGCAGAGCACTATCGGGCGCGGGAGAGAGGGGAGGGGCCATGTGGTACTGGCTTTTCAAGTACATCTTCATGGGCCCGCTGCTTGCCCTCCTCGGTCGCCCGAAAATCGAAGGACTGGAACACGTTCCGCAGTCAGGCCCGGCGATCCTGGCCAGTAACCACCTTGCGGTCGCGGACAGTTTCTATCTGCCGCTGGTCGTGCGGCGCCGGATCACCTTCCTGGCGAAGGCCGAGTACTTCACCGGCACCGGGCTGAAGGGCCGGTTCACCCGCTGGTTTTACAGCACCACCGGCCAAGTGCCGATCGACCGTGGCGACGCCGACGCCGCTCAGGCCGCGCTGAACACCGCCGAGCGGATACTCGGCGAAGGCAAACTGCTTGGCATGTATCCCGAGGGCACCCGCTCACCCGATGGCAGGCTGTACAAGGGCAAGACCGGGCTGGCTCGCCTGGCGCTGCAGACCGGGGTCCCGGTGATACCGGTGGCGATGATCGGCACCAACGTCGTCAACCCGCCGGGCAGCAAGATGTGGCGGTTTGGCCGGGTCACCGTGCGGTTCGGCAAGCCGATGGACTTCTCCCGATTCGACGGGCTGGCCGGCAACCGCTTCATCGAACGAGCGGTCATCGACGAGGTCATCTACGAGCTGATGGGGCTTTCTGGTCAGGAATACGTCGACATCTACGCGGCGACCGTCAAGAGCAGCGGCAATGGGTCGGCGTCGGCGGGACAGTCATCGACGCGGATCCCGGAGACGGCGGCGGGCTAATCACGCGGGTGGCTGATTCACCTGGGTAGCATCGCCATGTGATGGGGAGGTCGCTACGGTCGTCAGCCAAACCCTGGATCGTTGTGGCCGCAGCCGCGCTCATGGCAGTCATAACCACATGGGTCTACGAACGGATCCGCGATGTCTATCCGGTGGACTTGGCGGTATACCGCTACGGATCGGCGGCCGCCTGGCGCGGTGTGGACCTTTACGCTGCCAACTTGCACGGAGAGCACCTGGCCGCTGAAGGGCTACCGTTCACCTACACGCCCTTCGCGGCGCTGGTGTTATGGCCAACCAACCTCGGCAACCAGCAGGTCGGTGTGTGGGCCTGGAATATCGCTTCCATGTTGGCGTTGTTGGCGGTGCTGGCGATGGTCACACCCGCCGATGTTCGTCACCGCGCCATCGCCGTATTCATCGCCGGCGCCGCGTCGGCCGGGACAATCATGGCCACCGCGCATTTCGAATTTGGCCAGATAAATCTCTTCCTGATGCTTCTGGTGATCGCTGACCTGTGCCGGCGTGACGACACCGCGATCGCGCGTTGGGTGCCGCGCGGAATCCTGATCGGGATTGCGGCAGCCATCAAACTGACGCCCGGACTGTTCATCGTCTACCTCGCCGTGGCCAAGCAGTGGCGGATGTGCTGGTGGAGCGTGGCCGGCTTTCTCGGCGCGTTCCTCGCCGCGTTCGCGGTACGCCCGGCGTTGACGATCGCGTTCCTCACCGATGGCCTTTGGCGGCTATCCGACAAGGTCGCCCTGGGGTCGAAGTTCGCCACCTCCGGCAACAATTCGATCCAAGGGGTGCTCGCCGCGGTCGGTGATTGGACCAGGCCGCTGGCTCTTTTGCTCACCACGCTCGCAACGGTCGTGGGTTTGTTGTTGGCACGGCGGGCGGCAACTCGGTACGGACTGCTCGGCGGCGGTTTGATTGTCGGGTTGACAGCCACGCTGATTTCGCCGATCAGCTGGGAGCATCACTGGGTCTATTTGTTTCCGGCCGCGATGTTCATCTGGTTCCGGCGCGGCTGGTGGGCCCGACTGGTGGTCCTCGGTGGCGCTGCGCTCACCATTTTCTACACCCCCGAAATCGGCGATCGAATGATCACAGATCCGTCGCCAGCGTGGGCTGCCCTAGGTTGGCTTCTCCGCGAGATGCTCATGTTGCTCGCCATAGTCGCCATAGCGATCATTGCCTACGGGAAACAGCGACCGAGTCGCCCTGGTGGCGGAACTGAACCTAGTCAGCACGACCGGCGGCTAGCGGGTGAGGCGGCTGGGCCTCCGTCGAGCGATCCGGATCAGGCGCTGATGAGCGCCCCATCCCGGCGCGGAGTCAGCAGGAACGCGAGCAGATAGAGCACCCCGACGACGATGAGCAGGTTGCGGTAGCCGGTGACCAGAGCACCGTATTCCAGGCAACCCCCCAGGATCGCGCCGAGCAGGTTGATGGCGAACGCGGACTGCACGCCGTCGGTGGCGGCGAAGCGTTTGGCGAAGGCGATGTTGGCCAGATACACCGGCAAGAACCCCAGCACACAGGCCACGATCAGGCGTGGCCAGAACGGCCAGCCCAGTAGCCAGGCCGGGTCGATCAGCGTAGGCCAGCACCAAGGACGCGACGATCGCCACCCACACCAGCGGCAGCGGTGGGGTGCGGAATGCCCGGGTGGTCTCGACGGCCGCCAGAACGATCACCAACACCCCACTGAAGACCAGCGCGTTCACCAGCCAGGTGGTACCGAACAACAGCGCGAAGGTGGCGATGTTCTTGGTTTCCAACAGCAGGAACGCGGAGCCCATGAAGAACAAGTCGGCATACGGCCGCATCGACCGGAACGACCCGCCCAGTAGCCGGACCGCAATGAGCGAGATCAGCATGATCCCGCCCAATGCCCACAGATACATCGTCGGGATCGCGCCACCCTTGTAATACAGGAACGGTCGATCGTCGGTGGCCGGCGCCACCACCTGGCCGGACGGCGCGTACTTCACGGCGCACTTCTGGTTGGCGGGATCAACGGCGACGGTGACGACGGCCTGGCGTTCCGCCGTTTGGTCGACACACGGCTGATGACCGAAAGCACCGGCCACGGTCCCGGCAAGCCGGTCGATGAGCCAGGATTCGCGATAGTAGTTGTACATCGCAAAGACCCCGGTCGGCTTGAGGCGGTCGTGAGCGGTCCGCAAAGCCTGGTCGGTGAACAGGAACGATTCCAGCCGGATTTGTGAGGCGCCGTTGACCAAAGCCAGCGAGTCCGGCAGCGCAAACAGGATCAAGTCGTACTTGGCGTCGGTCGATTGCAGGAAAGCCCGCCCGTCATTGATGTGCACACTGACCCGCGGATCCTGGTAGGGGTGATTGGAATTCCGCTGGGCGCCGATCTGCACGATTCGCGGGTCGATGTCGACCGCGTCGACATGTTTGGCGCCCTTGGACAACGCGATCGCCACATCGGACCCCGACCCGGCCCCGATGATCAGTACGTTGTTCAGGCTGAGCGTCTTTGTCCGCTGGTAAGGCATGCGGTACCGCGGGTCAGACGTCAGCTTCCACTCCACCGGTCCCATACTCTGGTGGGGAATACCGTTGACCGCGATCAGCACCAGCGGCGCGCCCTTAAACGTCCCGATATCGGTGGTCTGCACCTTGTAATACGGCGACCACGAGACACCGGGCGTCAAGCACTCCGCCAGCAGCACCAGGATCAGCCCCGCGCCCGAGATCGCCGCCAGCACCTTGAGTCCGGGCTGGTTCAGCGTCACCAGCACGACGGCGGCGATCACCCCCCAGGCCACCGACGGTGCCCGCAGGAATGACAGCAGGGTAAAGGTGCCAATGCCGAGAAGTGAGCCGATCAGATCCCAGCGGTAGGACGTCAGCGGCTTCAGCTGTCCGAAGCAACGGCCGACCACCTCGGCCGGTCCGGCAAGCACGACCGCCACGGTCACGAACACCGCGGGCAGCACGATCCAGGGCGGTGGACCGCTGGGGGCCAACGAGGTGAAGTAGATCAGGTCGCCGCCGGCGCGATTCAATTTGACCGGGAACAGGTGCACACCGATCACCAGCAGCATCAGCAGCCCGCTCGACATCGGCAGCATCGACCAGTTCTTCCTGGAGATCAGAAAGCCCAGGCCGATGCCTAAAAACGAGCCCAGCAGCACGAAGTTGGTGAAGTACGACAGGTGCACCACGTTCGACCCGAGCCAGCGGATCAGCGCCAGCTCGATGAACAGCATCACCGAGCTGCCCAGCACCAGCCGGACGACGACTGAACGATCATTTTGCCCTGCCGCCGGTGCCGACACGACGGCGGCAGGCGCGGGCTCAACGGAGGTCCGGACTTCAGGTGGGGACCTCACCTTGGCATCATGACATGCCGTGACCGCCATCGCGCTCCGAACGAGTCGAGCGCATCGCCGGCATTGGTGAGCGTCTCCAATTTCTAATTTCCGACAGATAAATTGCCCGAAATCCAGGAGGGTGGGTCAAACTATCTGTTGCATCGCAGTTAGAAGGGGCTTGGCTGCGACAAGCACATTGACGCAGACATTCGCTGTCGCCACGTTCGATGACCGCGTATGCCGGGAAGTGTGGTTGGTGATCTGCCTGCCGACCGCCGGAAAGGTGATCGGTGTCCACAGTCGACACGCCGCGGGCCATCACCGTCGATGCATCCGCTGAGTGGTTGCCCACACCGGCAGGCCGGCAGCGGTCGCCCGACGCCGCGCTTCGGTCGCCCTGCGCGCGTGAGCGCCGACTGACCGTTCTGCGCCGCGTGGTGATCGTGACCTGGGCGATCATGGTGATCTACCGCACCTGGACAACAGGATTCGCGTTCAACTGGCCGCTGTTGCTGGTTTACCTTTGCACTGGTCTGATCGCGGCAAGCATCGGGCGTAGCCGCGTGGTTCGGGTCATCGTGGACTGGCTTCCGTTCGCGTTGGTTCTGCTCGCCTATGACCTCAGCAGAGGTGCCGCGACACTTCTCGGGTCGACGACCTTGTGGCAGCTCCAGCCATCCGTCGATCGATGGTTGTTCTTCGGCGTCGAACCGACAGTCTGGTTGCAGGAACACCTGAAACTTGGCCACCCGGCCTGGTGGGAGGTGATCCTGAGCGTGACCTACATGTCTCACTTCATCGTGCCGTATGTCGTTGCAGCGGTGCTCTGGTTGCGCAACCGGGATGACTGGAAGGCATTCGTCCGGCGGTTCGTCGCGCTGTCGGTTTTCGCGGTGACCATCTACGCGGTGCTGCCTGCGGCGCCGCCCTGGGCTGCGGCCCGCTGCACCGCAGATGATGTCGCATCGGGCCCATCGAATCCGGCGTGCATGTTTCACCGGGCCGCTGGCCTCCCGCAGGGAGGAGTACTTGGCGCCATGTCGACGCACCGGGCCGGCGCCAACCGCGTCGTGGAGCGGATATCGACACGCGGCTGGGGAACATTGCATCTGGATTCGGCTCAATCACTCATCGATGAAGGACAGGCCGGTGTGAACGAAGTGGCGGCCATTCCGTCGCATCATGCGGCGTTGACCGTGCTGACTTCAGTTTTTCTGTGGCGCCGGGTTCGCCGCAGGTGGCGGCCACTGCTTGCGGCCTACCCGCTGATCATGGCCTTTACCCTGGTGTACTCCGCCGAGCACTACGTCTTGGACATCCTGCTGGGCTGGGGGGCGGCCGCCATGGTGTTTGTTGTCGTCAGCCAGCTCGAGTCGCGCTGGCCGTACCTGTCGGCAGCAGCCCGTCGGCCGCGTCCGATTCCTGTTCCCGGGTAGAGCCGATGCCCCGCGCGTCGCGCGGTGTGGCAGGCGTCGGCAGGTGCGGGATGAGCGTAGGTTTTCTTAGGTGATCGAATGGTTGCAACACGACATCATCGGACGCGGCCGACTGCCGTTGCTGTGCTGTCTGATCGCCTTCATCCTGACTTTTTTCGTGACCCGCACCTTCACGCGCTACATCCGCCATCGGGCTGACAGAGGCGTGCCGCCACGCTGGTGGGAGCCACGCAATATTCGCATCGGAAAGATGCACATCCACCATGTGGTGGTCGGGGTTCTCCTGGTGATGGTCTCCGGCGTGACGTTGGTGGCCTTGTCCATCGATGGGCACGAGCCCGAATACACCGCGGGCGCCATTGTCTTCGGCATCGGAGCCGCGCTGGTGCTCGACGAGTACGCGTTGATCCTGCACTTGTCCGACGTCTACTGGGAGGAAGACGGGCGGACGTCGGTTGACGCGGTGTTCGCCGCCGTGGCGGTGGGTGGACTGCTGGTCCTGGGATTGCACCCGCTGATGTTTTTCATCAGCCTGTGGCAAGACACCACTCACTCGGTGCTACTCCGCGCTGGTGTGGTCTTCGCGATGGCGCTGACTTTGCCGCTGGCGGTGCTGGTTGTGCTCAAGGGCAAGGTGTGGACCGGCCTGATCGGCATGTTCTTCGTCCCGCTGCTGTTCGTCGGGGCGGTCCGGCTATCCCGCCCGCAAGCCCCGTGGGCCCGCTGGCTTTACATGAGCCAGCTGGACAAGATGTCGCGTGCGCTGCAACGCGAACGGAAGCTGCGCCGACCGGTGGTACGGGCCAAGCTGTGGTTGCAGTACACGATCGCCGGCACGCCGCGCCGCCCCAGCCGTCGTGTGGTCGACGCGCACCTGGATCGCGAAGTGCATCCGGCACCACCGCCGCCGGTCCCACCGCAGCGCGTGTTCCCCAGCGGTGTAGGTAGCAGGTGACGGCGGCCTAGGCTAAATTGCCGCCGTGCGGTACTTCTACGACACCGAATTCATTGATGACGGTCGCAGCATCGAGCTGATCTCGATCGGGGTGGTCGCCGAGGACGGCCGCGAGTACTACGCAGTCTCGACCGAATTCGACCCCGAACGGGCCGGAAGCTGGGTGCGCGCCAACGTGCTGCCGAAACTACCGCCGCCGGCCTCGCAGCTATGGCGCCCGCGCGCCCGGATCCGCGCGGATCTGGAAACGTTCTTCGATATCGACGGCGACGAGCCGATCGAGCTGTGGGCCTGGGTCGGCGCCTACGATCATGTCGCGCTGTGCCAGTTGTGGGGCCCGATGACCCGCCTCCCACCGGCGATGCCGCGATTCACCCGGGAAATGCGCCAGCTTTGGGAGGACCGCGGGCGCCCGAAGTTGCCGCGTCGGCCGCCGGATGTGCACGACGCGCTGGTCGACGCCCGAGACCAGCTACGGCGATACCGCATCATCACCTCCGACGGCTCCGACGGCGCCGGCCAGCCCCCTAGCTCGGCTTATCAGCGTTTGCCCTGATTAGCGGGCCGCGCTGCCCGGTTACCATGGACGGGTGAACTGGACCGTTGACGTACCGATCGAGCAGCTGCCGCCGCTGCCCCCGCTGCCGGCGGATCTGCGGGCCCGGCTGGACGCCGCGCTGGCCAAGCCCGCCGCCCAGCAGCCGAACTGGACGCCCGAGCAAGTCGAGCCGATGCGAACGGTCTTAGAAAGCGTGCCACCGGTGACGGTGCCATCGGAGATCGTGCGGCTGCAGGACATGCTGGCGCAGGTCGCCCGCGGTGAGGCGTTCATGCTGCAGGGCGGCGACTGTGCGGAGACATTCGTCGACAACACCGAGCCCCACATCAAAGGCAACATTCGCACCCTGCTGCAGATGGCGGTGGTGTTGACCTATGGGGCCAGCGTGCCGGTGGTCAAGGTGGCCCGCATCGCCGGGCAGTACGCCAAGCCCCGTTCGGCCGACCTCGACGCGCTCGGGCTGCGGTCCTACCGCGGCGACATGATCAACGGATTCGCCCCGGATGCCGCGGCACGCGAGCACGACCCGTCCCGGCTGGTCCGGGCCTACGCCAACGCCGGTGCGGCGATGAACCTGGTTCGTGCCCTGACCTCGTCGGGGCTGGCCTCGCTGCATCTGGTGCACGACTGGAACCGAGAGTTCGTCCGGACCTCGCCGGCCGGCGCACGTTACGAGGCGTTGGCCTCCGAGATCGACCGCGGGCTGAAGTTCATGAGCGCGTGCGGGGTGGCCGATCGCAACCTGCAGACCGCCGAAATCTACGCCAGCCATGAGGCTTTGGTGCTCGACTACGAGCGAGCCATGCTGCGGCTGTCTGACCTTGAAGATGGCGAGCCGCAACTGTACGACCTCTCGGCGCACTTCCTGTGGATCGGCGATCGCACCAGGCAGCTCGACGGCGCGCATATTGCGCTCGCCGAAGTGATTGCCAACCCGATCGGTGTCAAGGTCGGCCCGACGACCACACCAGACCAGGCCGTCGAGTATGTCGAGCGCCTCGATCCGCACAATAGGCCGGGCCGACTGACGTTAGTGAGTCGACTGGGCAACAACAAGGTGCGTGACCTGTTGCCACCGATCATCGAGAAGGTGCAGGCCACCGGTCATCAGGTGATCTGGCAGTGCGATCCCATGCACGGCAACACCCACGAGTCGTCAAACGGTTACAAGACGAGGCATTTCGACCGCATTGTCGACGAGGTACAGGGCTTCTTCGAGGTGCACCGGGCATTGGGTACCTACCCCGGGGGTATTCACGTCGAGATCACCGGCGAGAACGTCACCGAGTGCCTCGGCGGCGCGCAGGACATTTCGGACACCGACCTCGGTGGCCGCTACGAAACGGCATGCGACCCCAGGCTGAACACCCAGCAGTCACTGGAGCTGGCGTTCCTGGTCGCCGAGATGTTGCGCGACTGACTCGTGCCGGCGCCGAGTGTGGAGTATTGCACGCTTTTCGCAAAAGGCGTGACATAAGCCCACATTCGTGTGTCACAGCAATCCGCTCAGATTGCTGCCGACGGTCCATGCCGCCGCGGCAACCATCCCGGTGAGCGACAGCACGATCGCTACCCAGATCAGCACCATGCGGCGGGCATGCTGGCGCGCAAACGCGAACTCGGCTAAGTCGATCCCGGCGAATTGTCCTGATGCGTGCCGGTATTCGTCAGCAGGCCAGTCCCCGGGTCCCCGGGTCAGCTGACGGGTCGGGTGATGCACCGGCGCGCGGGTGGGCGGATGGTCGTGCTGATCTGTGGGCTGGTGCTGGTCGAGTTGGCTGCGAGACAGCGCGGCTGAGCGGTGCTGAGCGGAGTTGCGTGGTGCGGGCACCCGAAAGTCCGGCAGTGCCAGCTCGTCGACGATCGCATCCAACTCGGCGCCCATGTGCTGCGCGTCTGCGTAGCGGTCGGCGGGCTGGCGCGCCGTCGCGCGCGCCACCAGCTCGTCGAACTGATCGGGAACACCGTCGATGACCGTGGTGGGTCGCGGTACGTCGTGATCCAGACGCTGGTATGCAACCGACAACGGCGAGTCGCCGGAAAACGGCGTCTGCCCGGTCAATAGCTCGTAGGCCACGATGCCCACGGCATAAACATCGCTGCGCGGGCTGGCGGTTCCGTCTTGGACCTGTTCGGGCGAAAGGTAGGCGGCGGTACCCAGAATGACACTGGCGGAGGTGATTCCGGCCGCGGCAACGGCGCGCACTAACCCGAAGTCGACGATTTTGACGTCACCCTGATCCGAAATCAACACGTTCTCGGGTTTGACGTCGCGGTGCACCAGGCCGGCGCGATGCGCGGCGGCCAGCCCGCCCAGCACCGGGCGGAGCACCGCGGAGACCGCATACGGCGGCATCGGACCACGCTCGGCCAACAGCTCGCGCAGTGTGCCGCCTTCGACGAGTTCCATCACCAGGAAAGGGTGACGGGCATCCATGCCCTGGTCGTAGACCGCGACGAGTCCGGGGTCCTTGAGCCGGGCGACGCTACGGGCCTCGAGCTGGAAGCGGGTCAGGAATTGCTGGTCGCCGGCGTAGCGGGAATCCATCACCTTCAGCGCGACCGGTCGGTCCAACCGCGTGTCGAGACCGCGGTACACCGTCGAGGTGCCGCCGGTGGCGATCTTGGTCGCTACCCGATACCGGCCGTCCAGCAATGTTCCCTCCAGGGGATCACCGGTCGCCGACGCAGTCACGAGGCTTATCGTAGGTGGCACCGCGGGTTCGGCTCGAAACCTCTACTCAGCGCGCCCAGATAGCGTCATGCCCGGCCGTACACTGTTTCGGTGAGCAGGATTCCGGCCGGCGACGACGTTCTGGACCCCAACGAACCGACCTACGATCTGCCCGGCGTCGCCGAGCTGCTTGGCGTACCGGTCACCAAGGTGCACCAGCAGCTGCGGGAAGGCCATCTGCTCGGGGTTCGGCGTGCCGGTGATGTGGTGGTACCCCAGATGTTCTTCACCGATACCGGCGAGGTGGTCAAGAGCCTGCCGGGATTGCTGATGGTTTTGCACGACGGCGGCTACCACGAGACCGAGATCGTGCGCTGGCTGTTCACTCCCGACCCGTCGCTCACGGTCACCCGGGACGGAACCCGCGACGCCCTCAGCAATGCCCGTCCGGTCGACGCGTTACACGCGCACCAGGCTCGCGAAGTGTTGCGCCGCGCGCAGGCCATGGCCTATTGACTGTCACTCAGCCGGGCTCGGCGGCTTTATCAGCTGGGCTGGCCCGCGCCGCCTCCGGCGCTTGCGACAGCGTGTACCAAGCGATCGCGGCGCACGTCGTGGCCACCAAGACGTGGATCCACGAGTACATCCCATGGGAGCCATCGGGTTTGAAGATCACCATGATCCAGGTGGAGAATGCGGCGATCGCCGCGACCGCCGGCCGTGACTGGGCAAGCGGAGCCACCACCGCCAGCGGCCAGGTGTAGTACCACGGCAGCGCAGCCGGAACAAACAACACGACGACGAGCATCGACCAGGCGATGCCGGTGAGGGCTTGACGGTCGTCGTGGCGGAATCGCCACCACAGCAACGGCAGTGATACCGCGATGATCACAATCCCGGCGGCACGGGTGATGCGCAACACGCCGTAGAAGTTGACCGTGACGAACAATCCGCCGATGGTATGGATCAGGTTCGCCGTCGCCGTTGGTACCGTCAGCCAGTTGATGATCTTCACCGAACCGGCCAGCGCGGTCAGCCAGCCCAGCCCCACCCCAGCCACCCCGGAGAGCACCGCGAACACGGCGACAAAGATCAACACCGACGCCGCGCCGGCGGCCGCAAAGGCCGGCACCGGCCGGTATCCACGCCGATCGTGCAGATGGCGCATCCACACCCAGACCAAAAACGGCAGCGCGATTCCGGCCGTGGCCTTGACCGCGACCGCGACGGCGACCAGCGCGATGCCGGCAACATGATGACGCTCGAAGGTCAATGCGATGCCCGCGGCCATCAGGCCGACCATCAACATCTCGTTGTGCACTCCGCCCATCAAATGGATGATCACCAGCGGGTTGAGCACGCAGATCCACTGTGCAATGGGCACGTCGGCGCCCAGATGGCGGGCCAGTCGGGGCGTCGCCCAAATCAGCAACGCCAGTCCGGGCAGCATGCACAGGCGCAGCAACATGGTTCCGGCGATCACGTGATTGCCGACCAGCATCGTGACCAGCCTGGCGATCATGATGAATGCCGGCCCGTAGGGCGCGGTGGTGATGGTCCAGATAGGGCTCACGTTGTCCAGCAATGGATTCGGGTTATCCACCGGTGCGGCCGCATACGGGTCCAGGCCGTCGCGCAGCATCGCGCCCTGAGCGAGATATGAATACGTGTCGCGGCTGAAGACCGGGACCGACAGCATGAGCGGTGCCAGCCAAAAGACGGTAGTGGCCACCATGGTGGATTCGCTGGCATCGCCGGCCAGAACACGCCGGCCCAGCCACAGCCAAGCGATCAGCATCAACGCGACGCCCACCCACAGCACCACCGAGGACAGCACCAGCCCGTGGCCGTAACGCATCCAGGACAGGTGCAACGACTCCAGCAGGGGGTCATGCTGTTTGGTGCTGCCTGCGCCGAGACCCCCCACGGTGATCAGCGTGGCACCCAGGCAACCCAGCAGTGCTGGTCGTGCCTCGGCCGCCTGGAAGAATTCCTGCAGTCGTGAAAAGTGTTGCGCACCAGCGGTGGTCGAGCCGCCAGTCGGGGTGGACGCACGGGTGGTCATGGGCGTCAGGCGGACCGGTTGGCGGCCAGTTTGGCCAGCTCGGACAACCCGGCCTTCGCTGCGGCGTGGATCGGCGCGTCGGCCAGCGTGGCCAGCGCCCGCCGGGTCAGCGCCTCGATTTGGTCTTCGGCCGCGACCAGCGCGCCGACGCGTTCGATCACCCCGCACAGTTCGCGCACCTGCGCGTCGCTCAAGTCGGTGCCGATCGAGCCCCGTAACAGCCTGGCGGCTGCGGGATCTGACTTGTCGGCCAGTTCCACCGCCGTCGCCAGCAGCACGGTGCGCTTGCCGGACCGCAGGTCGTCTCCGGAGGGCTTGCCGGTAACCGCCGGGTCCCCGAACACCCCCAACACGTCGTCGCGCAGCTGGAATGCGATGCCCAGATCGGTGCCGACCTGGTGGAACAGCGCGTGCACGTCGGGCCGATCGGCAGCGGCGGCCAGCCCCAACTGCAGCGGTCGCGACACCGTGTAGGAGGCGGTTTTATAGGTGTTGACGGTCATCGCCGAGGCGATCGACTCGGCGGCGCTGGCCTCGGCCACGATGTCCAGGTATTGGCCGCCGAGCAGCTCGGTGCGGATGTCGGCCCAGACTCGCTCGACCCGTGTGCGCGCATCGTGCGCCAGATCGACGCCGGCGACGATATCGTCGGCCCACGCCAGCGCCAGATCGCCGAGCAGGATGGCCGCCGATATACCGAATTGGTCCGCCGGCCCACGCCACCCACGGTCGCGGTGCAGGGCGGCGAACTGTATGTGCGTGGTCGGCCGACCCCGACGGGTCGCTGAGCAGTCGATCACATCGTCGTGGATCAGCGCCGAGGCGTGCAGCAGCTCCAGCGCGGAGAACAACAGCAGCACTTGGGCTGATCGGCGTTCTTGCTCGACACCGACCGCCAGCCCCAATACGCGAAGGCCGGGCGAAGCCGCTTCCCGCCGCTGAGCACGAAATCTTCCAGTGCAGCGATCAGGCCCTCGTAGTCGCTTCCGATGTAGGCGGCCGCACCGCGGCGGTCGTGCAGGTACCTCCGCAGCTGATCGGTAATGGCGTCGGTCAACTCGACGGTTGCCGCTGCTTCGACGCTCAGCGCGACACCCCTTCCCGGTTCGATGTGCCCCTGGGCGCCGTTGGCGCCCTGGCCCGCCAGTCTATTCGGCGCGGTGCTGTCCAGCGGGTTTTGTCCGACCCGGGTCACCCGGAGTCGCCGGCGCCGTCCCGAACTGCTTCGACAGCCTCACTATTTCGCACCTATGCTGTCGGAGTCGTTCGAGCAGCGTTGACCTGAAAAAGATTGAAAAAGAAGGAAGAGCCCGTTGACCTTGAACACCGTCGCGGTCGAGCTGGTACCACCGAACGTCGACCGTGGTGCGGAGCGGGCAATCGAAGACGCCCGCAAGGTGATGCAACTGTCCGCGGAATTCGGCCTCGACGGGCGGATCGGGCACCTGATGATGCCGGGGTTGATCGAGGAAGAGGACGACCGACCCGTCGAGATGAAGCCGAAGCTGGACGTGCTGGATTTCTGGTCGATCGTCAAACCGGAGTTGCCTGGGATGCGTGGATTGTGCAGCCAGGTCACCGCTTTCTCCGATGAGCAGTCCTTGCGCCAGCGGCTTGGTGATCTCATCGGCGCTGGGATCGATGGGATCGTGTTTGTCGGTGTACCTCGCACCATGGCCGACGGTGAAGGCTCCGGTGTCGCGCCGACCGACGCGCTGTCGATCTACAGCGAGCTGGTGGATAACCGCGGCGTCATACTCATTCCCACCCGAGAGGGCGAAGAGGGCCGGTTCAATTTCAAGTGCGACCAGGGTGCGACCTTCGCTCAGACCCAGCTGTTGTACTCCGACGCGGTGGTGGGTTTCCTGACCGAGTTCGCCGAGCGGACGGACCATCGGCCGGAGATTCTGCTGTCGTTCGGCTTCGTACCGAAGATCGAGAACCGGATTGGTTTTATCAACTGGCTCATTCAGGACCCGGGCAACGCCGCCGTGGCTGATGAGCAGGCGTTCGTCAAGACGTTGGCCGCAGGCGAACCTGCTCAGAAGCGCAAGTTGATGGTCGATTTATACAAGCGGGTGATCGATGGTGTCATCGACCTGGGCTATCCGCTGAGCATCCATCTCGAGGCCACCTATGGCAACTCTGCGCCGGCATTCGAAACGTTCGCCGAGCTGCTCGATTACTGGTCGCCAGCGGGCTGAAAGCGCGAGGCTCAGTCCACCGGCGGATCGCTTGGCTCGGCAAACCGGGGCGAGCGGTCGCGGCTGTACCAGGCCATTATCCCGATCAGGGCCGCGACGCCGAGAGACGACAGGCCCAGCCATAAAGCCGCGCCGCGGAACGAGCGGGTACTCGGATCGGTGTAGCGGGCCTGAGCGCTCATCGTGCTCACGATGCCCGGCTTGAGCTTCCACTGCACCGTCTCGGGGTCTACGCGGTCGCCGTTGGTTGAGGTCACCGTGCCGGGAAAGGCGACGGACAGCTCCACGTCGGCGTCGGGATCGGTCAGCGACGTCAAGTCCGCGCGGCCTTCCAGGATCACCAACTCGCCGGCTCGGCGCAGGGACAGGTTTACCCCCTGCGCATCGGAGTTCATGTGCGCCAGTTCCGGCAGCTCGGCGAAGGTCAAGTCGGAGAACACCGCCTCTGAGCCCACATATCCGTCGCGGTCGTACTTGGAGATCGCGACTTTCTGGCTGAACGGGACGTTGGGATCCAGTTGGGGTCCGGCGTCCGTGTCGTTGCGTGGTTTGGCCGCCGCGATGATCTCCCCAGACACCAGGTCGTCGGGGGAGATGGTGATCGACGCCTTGATCCGGACGCATCCCGCGAGCACCGGCATCACCAGCAGCAGCATCGTTATCGCCACCAGGCGGCGATATCCCGACCAGCGCGCGGTGAAACCCCGGGCAACGGGCTGGATACTGCTGGCGCGCACCAGGTCATCGTGCCAGACCTCGATTGCGCTTCGGGCGTCGGCGCGCGTGTGCGGCTACAGCGGGAGCCCGCGGCCCAGGATCGCGAACGCTCGCGGGTCGCCGCTGAAGTGATATCCGCGGATGATGTCGATGAAGCCCAGCCGCCGGTACAACCGCCACGCACGGTTGGCTTCGCCGTTGATCTCTGGGGTCGACAGCAGCACGTTGGCTTCGCCGCGATCGGCGAGCAATCGTCGCGCCAACGCCTCGCCGAGGCCTCGGCCCTGGGCTCGCGGATGAATATGGAGCTCGGTCAGCTCGAAGTAGCTGGCCATCAACCTCGCGATCTCGGGGCTGGGGAACCCGCCGCGCTGTAGCCCGACCACGACTTGCTGCTGCCACCACTGATCGGGTGCGCCGCAGTAGCCGTAGGCCACGCCGAGCAGAGGGGCGTTACTGAGCTCGGCCACCGACGGCGTGGCTTCGACCGGGGCGTCGACCTCCACGGCGGCCACGGCCTGCCAGCCGCGTCGCCGGGTGTGCTCGAGCCACATGGCGGCCCGCTGGTTCTCGGTGCCCGGTGGATAGTGCATTGCGTCGACGTACACACCCAGGGCGTCTGAAAGACGACGCTGCATATCCTGCGGCGGCAGATTGATGAGGAATGTCGCCAACTCGCGGTCTCCTCGTCGGTTGTCCTTCTGCGATGTTCCCATTCCATTATCGGGCGCGGTGGCGGTGCGCGGATCGCCGACCGGTCGCGGTTACAATCACCGAGCGAAGCAGTGGTAAGGCGCAGATTGACCTCGTATCATTCTCAGTAGTTGCCCACGCAACGGGCGGCCACGTGCTATCGGTATTAACGTGACAGGTTTTCGGCAAGGAGGGACGAATGCCACTCTCCGATCATGAGCAGCGCATGCTTGACCAGATCGAGAGCGCTCTCTACGCCGAGGATCCCAAATTCGCTTCGAGTGTCCGCGGTGGAGGGTTGCGCGCCCCGACTGCCCGGCGCCGGTTGCAGGGTGCGGCGCTGTTTGTCATCGGTCTCGGGATGCTGGTCTCCGGGGTGGCGTTTCACGCCACGTGGATTGGAACCCTTCCGATTCTCAGCATTGTCGGCTTTGTGGTGATGTTCGGCGGCGTGGTGTTTGCTATCACTGGTCCGCGACTGTCCGGGCGGGGGGAGCGTGCAGGACCCTCGGCGGGCGCGCGCCAGCGTCGCGGCAAGGGTGCCGGCGGCTCCTTCACCAGCCGGATGGAAGACCGGTTCCGCAGGCGCTTCGAGGAATAGCCTCGAAGTAGAAAAGGACACACAGGGCAGCCGTTTGGCTGCCCTTTTTTGCGCCTTCTGAGCGCCTTGGCGCCGCTAGCCGTGGAACCTTGACCCACTGCGCCCCACTTCGGGCATAACTGCAGTTCAGCAGCCCTAAGTCGCAGCCTTTCTGTCGAGCCTGCCGGCGCGGCCCGAGTCGCCCAGGTGGCCGAGAACCTGCTGAAACGAAGCTAATTCGTGATGTTCTTGACGTTAAATGGGACGAAGTGGGGAGCTGTGGGGTATGGTGGCGGAAGTCGTAGGGAAGCCGGGTGGAGGTGGCCAGATGTTTCTCGGCACCTACACACCCAAGCTCGACGACAAGGGGCGGCTCACGCTGCCTGCGAAGTTCCGCGACGCGCTGGCAGGAGGGTTAATGGTCACCAAGAGCCAAGACCACAGCCTGGCTGTCTATCCTCGTGCGGAATTCGAGGAACTTGCCCGGCGGGCCAGTAAGGCGTCCCGAAGCAACCCGGACGCGAGAGCGTTCCTGCGCAACCTGGCCGCCGCCACAGACGAACAGCATCCCGACGCTCAAGGCCGGATCACGTTGTCGGCCGACCACCGTCGCTACGCGAACCTGTCGAAAGACTGCGTGGTGATCGGATCGGTCGACTATCTGGAGATCTGGGATGCGCAGGCCTGGCAGGAATACCAACAGACCCACGAAGAGAACTTCTCCGCGGCCAGCGATGAAGCACTCGGCGACATTATCTGAGGCGCGTGCCGCTGCATCGTGGCCTCTGCCCGAACCGACCCTGACGTACTTCCCCAACGCCAGGTTCGTGCTTTCGGACAGGGACCTCGGTGCAGGGGCGCAGTCCCACGCAAGCGGGTGGGGCCCCCAGGTCGCACATCGGGAAGGTGTTGTCGTGCCTGACGCCACTAGTGGTTTCGGTCATGTGCCCGTGCTGCTCGATCGCTGCGTTGCACTGCTTACCCCTGCGCTCACGCGCCATGATCCAGACGGATCGGGGGCGGTGCTCCTCGACGCGACCATTGGCGCCGGCGGGCATGCCGAGCGGTTCCTGACCGAGCTGCCCGGACTACGGATGATCGGAATCGACCGCGACCCGACCGCGCTGGACATTGCTCGCACACGGTTGGCGCGGTTCGCTGACCGAATCACGCTGGTGCAAACGCGGTATGACGGGATCGAAGCTGCTCTGGACGAATCAGGTTACCCAACAACGGAATCCGTGCACGGCATATTCTTCGATCTCGGCGTCTCGTCCATGCAGCTGGACCGCAGCGAGCGCGGCTTCTCCTATGCTCACGATGCGCCGTTGGACATGCGGATGGACCCGACGTCCGCGTTGACCGCAGCCGAGATCGTCAACGATTACGACGCGTCCGCGCTGACCGACATACTGCGCCGGTACGGCGAGGAGCGGTTCGCCCGTCGCATCGCCGCCCATATCGTCCGTCGCCGTGAGCGTATGCCGTTCACCTCGACCGGCGAGCTGGTAGAGGTGATCTACCAAGCTGTTCCGGCACCGGCCCGGCGCACTGGCGGACATCCCGCCAAGCGGACCTTCCAGGCACTGCGCATCGCGGTCAACGATGAGCTGGACGCGTTGCGCAACGCTCTGCCCGCTGCACTGGACGCGCTGGCTACCGAGGGACGCGTCGTGGTGCTGGCATATCAGTCGCTGGAGGACCGGATCGTCAAACGAATGTTCGCCGATGCGACCACCTCCAGCACACCATCGGATCTGCCGGTCGAACTCCCCGGCCACGCGCCGCGATTCACCTCGTTGACGCGCGGTGCCGAACGCGCCGACGACGCCGAGGTCCGACAAAACCCGCGGAGCGCCGCGGTGCGATTGCGGGCCGTGCAGCGGATACGGCCAGAGCAGAACACATCGAGGAGGGGAGGCTCATGAAAGGCAAGCGCGAAGCGCAGCCGCCGCGCGGCGGTGATGGCCGCCGCGGGGATAACGGCGCCTCCCGTAAGACCGGGCGCCGGCCCGCCGACGCGGCACCCGCGCGGCGCACTCGGCCGCGCGCCGGCAAAGCATCAGCGCCGGTTCGCGAGACACGTGCGTCGCGCTCGGCGCCACAAACTGGCCCGACGGCGCGGCCGGTCGAGCGGCCCGCCCGAGCCAAGAACGCCAGCCAAGCCAGGGCGCGAGCCAAGGCGCGGAAAGCCAAGGCGCCCAAAGTCGTTCGTCCTCCGTTGCGGGATCGTCTGCTCGACCGGCTGGCGTCAATCGACCTACGGCCGCGCACGTTGGCGGCCAAAGTGCCATTCGTCGTGCTGGTCATCGGTTCCCTTGGCGCCGGGCTGGGTGTCACGTTGTGGCTGTCCACCGCCGCGGCCGAGCGTTCCTACCAGCTTGGCAGTGCTCGCCAGCGCACCGAGTTGTTGCAGCAGCAGAAGGAAGCGCTCGAGCGCGACGTGCTGCAGGCGCAGTCGGCGCCGGAATTGGCCGAGGCCGCCCGCGGGCTGGGCATGATTCCCACCAGGGACACCGCGCACCTGATCCAGGATCCTGCGGGCAACTGGGTGGTGGTCGGTACCCCGAAACCCGCCCAGGGTGTTCCGCCGCCCCCGCTGAACTCCAAGTTGCCGGACGAAAAGCCGGTACCGGCTCCAGCGCCGGCGAATTCGGTTGAGGTGCCGACGCGGGTATTGCCCGGCAGTCCCGCCGGCGGCGCACCGGGCGTCGCGGCGCCACCCGGACCCCAAGTCATGGTCCGTGCCCCCGACGGCGCCACCACGTTGGGCGCCGAGCATTTGCCGATACCACCCGGCTTGCCCCAGTTGGCCGGACCGGGGCTCGGGCCGCAGGTCGCGCCACCTGCGCCGGGGGTCGCGCCGGTGCTGCCCCCGCCCCCCGCTGCGCCCGCCCCCGCCGTGGCGCCCGCCATGCCTGCGCCTCCGGCTCCGGTGGCCCCGGTTGCGCCCCCGCCGGTAACTGGTCCCGCGCCGGTAACCGGGCCCGCGCCGCTGGCCGGACCCGTGATTCCGCCTGGGATGCAGCCGGTGCCTGCGCCGCCGCCGGAAGCCGCCCCACCCGCGGGCGTACCGCACCTCGCCACACCGCCCGCCGCGCCACTCATTGGCGAGCAGTTCGGTCCACTGACCGTCACGACGCCTGGCGTTCCACGGTGAGCCGCGCAGACCGGTCGGGCAGCCGATCGTCTCGGCCGGTGCAACGTCGGGGCGCTTCCCGGAAGCCAACGCGAGCAACGAATCTCGACGGCACAAAGTCAAAGAAGCTGAAGAAGTCCAAGGTGCAGGTGCGGGAAAAGGGGACTTCCTCCGTTCACTCGGCACGGGACCGGCGGACCCGGCAGGCGGTGGCAGCCGGACACGCGCGGCGCGTCGTTCGTCTTCCGGCACCGAGCGGGCCATGCGGTGATCTTCCTGGCGCTAATGGTCGCCGCCGGTCAACTGTTCTATCTGCAAGTGCCGCGCGCTTCCGGACTGCGTGCGGAGGCCGCCGGACAGCTCAAGGTCACCGACGTCGAAAAAGCGGTGCGCGGCAGCATCATCGACCGCAACAACGACCAACTGGCCTTCACCATCGAGGCCCGCGCGCTGACCTTCCAGCCGCGCAGGATCGGAAAACAACTGGCGGAGGCCAAGCAGAAGAACGCTAGCGCCCCCGACCCACAACAGCGACTGAACGACATCGCCAAAGAGGTGGCGCTGCGGCTCAACAACAAGCCGGACAAAGCCACCGTGCTCAAAAAACTGCGCAGCGACGAGACATTCGTCTACCTGGCCCGCGCCGTTGACCCGGCCATCGCCACCGCCATCACCACAAAATATCCCGAGGTCGGCGCCGAACGCCAAGACCTCCGCCAATATCCCGGCGGATCGTTGGCAGCCAACATCGTCGGCGGGATCGACTGGGACGGTCACGGTCTGCTCGGGCTCGAGGACTCGATGGACGCCGAGTTGGCCGGCACCGACGGCTCCATCACCTACGACCGCGGTTCCGACGGTGTGGTGATTCCAGGGAGCTACCGCAATCAGCACAAGGCGGTCAACGGCTCGACCGTCCAACTCACGCTTGACGATGACATTCAGTTCTATGTCCAGCAGCAGGTACAGCAGGCCAAGAACCTGTCCGGGGCGCGCAATGCCTCGGCGGTGGTGCTCGACGCCAAGACCGGCGAAGTGCTGGCCATGGCCAACGACAACACTTTCGACCCGTCGCAGGACATCGGGCGTCAGGGCGAGAAGCAGATGGGCAATCTCGCGGTCACCTCGCCGTTCGAGCCGGGATCGGTGAACAAGGTCGTCACCGCCTCCTCGGTGATCGAGTACGGGCTGAGCAACCCCGACGAAGTGCTGCAGGTGCCCGGCTCGATCAATATGGGCGGGGTTACGGTGCACGACGCCTGGAACCACGGCGTGGCGCCCTATACCACCACCGGCGTGTTCGGGAAATCGTCCAACGTTGGCACGTTGATGCTGGCCCAGCGCGTAGGTCCGCAGCGCTACTTCGACATGCTCCGCAAATTCGGGCTGGGCCAGCGCACCGGTGTCGGCTTGCCAGGTGAGAGCGGCGGGCTGGTGCCGCCGCTCGACCAGTGGTCAGGTAGCACCTTCTCCAACCTGCCTATCGGGCAAGGCCTTTCGATGACTCTGCTGCAGATGACCGGCATGTATCAAGCGATCGCCAACGACGGGCTGCGGATGCCGCCCCGGATCGTCAAGGCCACGGTCGCGCCAGACGGCACCCGCACCGAAGAGCCGCGCCCAGAAGGGGTTCGGGTGGTGTCGCCGGAGACTGCGCGGACCGTGCGCAACATGCTGCGCGCGGTCGTGCAACGGGATCCGATGGGTTACCAGCAGGGCACCGGGCCGGCGGCCGCCGTCGACGGCTACCAGATTTCCGGCAAAACCGGCACGGCACAGCAGATCAACCCAGCGTGCGGCTGCTACTTCGACAACGTCTACTGGATCACCTTCGCCGGTATGGCCACCACCGACGACCCGCGCTATGTCGTCGGCATCATGATGGACAACCCGGAACGCAACGCGGACGGTACGCCGGGGCACTCGGCGGCCCCGCTATTCCACAACATCGCCGGCTGGCTGCTGCAGCGCGAAAATGTCCCACTGTCACCTGACCCCGGGCCACCGCTGACCTTGCAGGCGCTGTAGAAGGGTGTCAAATTCGCCGTAACGGCTACTTCCCATGGGTGACAGCTAAGCCCGGCGTGGTCGTCGTCGTTCCCGCGCACAACGAGTTCTCCCTATTGACTCGGTGTTTGAGTGCCATCCGGACGGCCGCAATCGCTGTCGCTGTCCCGACTTCTGTGGTGGTGGTCCTCGACGCCTGCGACGACGACAGCGAAAGTCTCGCCGGCCAATTTGGGCCGGATGTCCACTTTGTGCGGATCGACGAGCGCAACGTCGGCGCGGCGCGCGCGGCCGGCTTCCGTTACGCCAAGTCAGCGCTGGGCACCGCGGGAAAGCGGACCTGGTACGCGACCACCGACGCCGACACCGAAGTCAGCAGCGATTGGTTAGTGCGCCAGCTTGGCAGCGGTGCCGACATGGTCTTGGGCCTGGTGCGGGTGGGCGAGTGGCGCAATCACTCCAAGGAGGTCGCCAGCCTTTACGAAGACCGCTACCGCGCCGAGGCGTCGGGTCACCACCACATTCACGGTGCCAACATGGGATTTAGCTCCGACGCCTACTGGCGGGTGGGCGAGTTCGCCCCGCTGGCCAGCGGCGAGGACGAAGAGCTGGTCGAACGGTTCGAAGCCGCCGGATGCCGAATTCACTGGGACGAAACGTTGTGGGTGACCACATCTGACCGCCGGAACGCTCGGGCGCCGGGCGGCTTCGCCGATCACCTTGCCGAGATGTCACAGGACGTGGCGGGCCAGGCAGACAGCGCAGACAGGGCCGATGAGGCGTCATGACGGCGGCTTTGGTATCTGAATGGCTTCGAGCCGGTGAACTGCAGTTGCCGCTGCCGGGTTCGGGCCGAACCGCGCAGCGCTGGCGCCGGCTTTCCCAGCTGACCGAAGTTGACGTGGTCGCTGGGCGGTTGGCTGAGGCCCACACCGACGCGGTCGCGATCTTGGCCGAACTTGGTGGTCCAGCGCCGCGCGCGGGTGAGCTGTGGGGCGTCTGGGCCGCTGAGCCCCCCGACGCGGTCGTCACGGCACGTGGTGCAGGCGACACGCTGGTCCTCGACGGCACCAAGGCATGGTGTTCGGGTGCCGGGCTGTGCACGCACGCGTTGGTGACCGCCCACCTGACCGACGGACGACGCGGCCTGTTCGCGGTGGACCTGCGCGGTGCAACGGTGCGGCCAGCCGAAACCACCTGGCGTAACCCAGGCATGGCCGACAGTGACACCAGGTCGGTCCAATTCCGCAGTGCTCCAACGGTCCCCGTCGGGGAGCCCGGCGACTACCTGAGCCGGCCGGGCTTTTGGTTCGGCGCCATCGGCGTCGCGGCGTGCTGGTTGGGTGGTGCCCGAGCGGTTACCGCACCGCTGTACCAGCGCGCCGCCGGCGGCTCGGCTGATGTTCACCTGCTGGCCCACCTGGGCGCGGTCGACGCAGCGATCACAGCAGCGGAGGCCACCCTCGCCGCAGCCGCCGAGCACGTCGACGCCGATCCACGCAACCGCTCAGGGTTGGCGGAGCTGACGGCCAGACGCGCCCGCGCGGTCGTGGAAAAAGCGGTCGATGAGGCGCTCCGGCGAACGGATCGCGCGCTCGGTCCAGGCCCGCTGTGCCTCGACGAGAAGCACGCTCGGGCCGTCGCCGATCTGACCGTGTACGTCAGGCAAAGCCACGCCGAACGCGACCTCGCCGCCCTCGGTGCGCTTGCAGCCGAGGGTCACGGCGATGGCTGAGATCGCGTCGGGAACCGGCGCACGGTTTGCAGACAGCCCAATCGCCGACGGCGGCACCCCGGTCGAGTCCTGGACCGACTGGGATCACGACTTTGCGCCGTTGAATCTCGGCGACTGCCAAGGCTTGACGGTGATCGCGCCACATCCCGACGACGAAACGCTGGGCATGGGGGCGACTGTCGCCATGCTGTGCGCGGCGGGCGTCGACGTGCAAGTGGTGACGGTCTCCGACGGTGGCGCCGCCTATCCGGGGCGCAGCGAAGCCGGTCGCGCGGAGCTGGAAGGCGTGCGCCGGGCAGAAGTTCGCCGATCGATGGGACTGCTGGGTGCCAGCGAGCCGATCACACTGGGGATGCCCGACGGTGAGCTGGCCCACCACGAGCAGTGGCTGACAGAGCGGATCGCCGCGCTACTCGCCGAGTTCCCGCCCGGCCGGTGGTGTGCGGCCACCTGGCGCGGCGACGGCCACCCGGACCACGAGGCGGTGGGGCGGGCCGCGGCCGCCGCCGCGGCCGAAACCGGTGCGGTGCTCGTCGAGTACCCGGTGTGGATGTGGCACTGGGCCAGGCCGGACGATCCGGCGGTGCCGTGGCACCGCGTCCGCCGAGTCTGCTTGACCGACGAAGCGCTGAACCTGAAAAGGCTTGCTGTTCAGTGCTTTACGAGTCAAATTCAGCCGACGCGACATGCCGACCCGGTTCTGCCGCCGGCTGTGCTGGACCGGCTGCTGGCAGTCGGGGAGGTGGTGTTCGTCTGAGCAGGCTGCCCGATGACTACTTCGGTCAGATGTACGCGGATTCAGCCGATCCGTGGGAGCTGGGCACCCGTTGGTACGAGCAGCGCAAGTACGCGATCACGCTCGCGATGCTGCCGAAGCAGCGCTACGTGCACGCGTTCGAGCCGGGCTGCTCGGTCGGGGTGTTGACCGCGCTGTTGACCGAGCGCTGCGCCCGGGTGACCGCCACCGATGTCGCCGCGGCGGCACTCGAAAGCGCGGAGCAGCGCCTCGGTGATCTGGGTCGTCGCGATCAGGTGACCTTGCTGCGTGCGTCGATGGACGAGCGGTGGCCGGCGGGACCGTTCGATCTGCTGGTGCTCTCCGAAGTCGGCTACTATCTGGCGCCCGGCGCGCTGCGCAGCGTCCTCGACCGGGAATGCCCGCGGTTGGCTGCCGGCGCGACGGTACTCACCGCGCACTGGCGTCACCCGGTGGACGACTATCTGATGTCGGGTGATGACGTGAACGAGGTTGTTGCCGCCACCACCGGACTGCACTTGATCGGCAGCTACCGCGACGCCGACGTCGTGATCGACGTATTCGATACCGCCGACGGCGCGTCAGTAGCCGCTCGCACCGGCGTTCCGATCTCCTAGTGCGGGATGGGGCGCCGGTGACGGATCAGATCCTCGCCCCGGTCGTAGTCGTCGTCGGCGTTGTAGGTCAGAACACCGACTGCCGCGCCATCAGACTCATACCAGACGGTGAAGCCGTCATCGTGGTCGACAAGCCGGGCGCGCTGAAACCCGTCGCCCCACGCGTGGTACTTCAACGTTGCCTCGCCGATGGTGGTCCAGAAGCCGGGCACACCGTCCCATTCGGCAGTCTCACCCGCCGCGCCGGCGCCGGCGATCTCGCCCTGGTCGACCGCGTCCTGCCAGTGTTCCACCGCCAGGCGGCGGCCGGCGGTGCTGTTGTGTGCCAGCGCGACATCCCCTGCGGCATAGACGTTTTCGAGCCGACGTCCGCATCTGCGCGTCGACGACGATGCGCCCATCGCTGGTCTTGATGCCGGCCGCATCGGCCAGCGCCGACTGCGGTTGGATACCGGTGGCCGCGAGGACGAGATCGCATTCGATGGTGCCCCCGTTGTCGAGGTGGACCGCTCCGTCGCCGAGGCTGCTGACCGACACCGATCCGACATAGCGCGCTCCGGCTTCGCTGAGCAGGCGGGTGATGCGCTCGCCGGCGTCCTCGCCCAAACGCTTGGCCTGGGGCACCGGATCGGGAGCGACGAGCGTGGTGGACACCCCACGCATCGCCAAAGACGCCGCCGCTTCACAGCCGATGAACCCCGCTCCGATGACCACGGCCGAATCAGCCTTCGCCGCGGCGCTCTCGCAGCGACTGTGCGTCGGCCAGTGAGCGCAGTTGCAGCGCCTTCTGGGCGCCGGGCACCGGAAACGGCGACGGCTTCGCTCCGCACGCCAGCACCAGCCATCGGTAGGGGTAGCTCTTACCTGCCGCCGCACACGTGTCGATCGGCAACGTCAATGGCCTCGACACCGCCGGTATGTACCAGCTCGATCGATCTTTCGGCAAACCATTGGCCAGGATGCAGCTCGGCGTCGGCGGCCTCGGCGTCGCCGCGCAGGAACTCTTTGGACAGCGGCGGTCGGGCGTACGGCAGAGCTGGGTCGTCAGTCAGAATGCGAACGGTGTCATCTGAATTATGTTGGCGGAAGGCCTCGGCCGCGCTTACGCCTGCCGGGCCGCTGCCGACAACGATCAGTCCCGTGGAGGTCACGTCGGGCCGACTACCCCGGTTCCGGTCGGTTTACGCGGAGCCGGACACACTGTGGCCGTTTTGCCGACCGGCCGCTGGGTAGTGTCATGGCCGATTGCACAGTCCGATTACGCAGGATGGAGTGATGACGGTGCCCACTGCGGGCTGCGCCCAGCCGCAGTCGCTGGCGTGCCGCTTATCGAACCCTTTCCACTCAGGTAGGCGCGGTACCCGCCGAGGGTCGCGTGGCCGCTGATCCACCGATCACCGGTGTGACCCTGCGAGCCCAGGACGTGCGGTCGGGTGACCTGTTCGCCGCGCTGACCGGCGCGACCACCCACGGCGCCAGGTATGTCGCGGACGCAGTCGAACGCGGCGCGGTCGCGGTGCTCACCGACGCCGCCGGCGTCGCCGAGCTCGCCGACCAGGCCGACGCATCTTCTGCGGTGCCGGTGCTGGTCCATCCCGAACCTCGAAGCGTGCTGGGCGAACTCGCCGCAACCGTGTACGGGCGTCCTTCTGAGCGTCTCGCCGTCGTCGGCGTCACCGGCACGTCGGGTAAGACCACGACGACGTACCTCATCGAGGCGGGACTGCGGGCGGCCGGGCGCACGGTGGGACTGATCGGCACCGTCGGTCTGCGCATCAACGGCGAGGACGTCCCCAGTGCACTCACCACGCCCGAGGCGCCCGCCTTGCAGGCCCTGCTGGCGGTGATGGTCGAGCGCGGTGTCGACACCGTGGTCATGGAGGTGTCCAGCCACGCGCTAACACTGGGTCGCGTCGACGGCATCCACTTCGCGGTGGGCGCTTTCACCAACCTGTCCCGCGACCACCTCGACTTCCACCCGACCATGGACGACTACTTCGAGGCCAAAGCCCGCTTGTTCGACCCGGCTTCGCCGCTGCGTGCCCGCCGCGCCGTGGTGTGCGTCGACGACGACGCCGGCCGTGCGATGGCCAACCGCGCTGAATCGGCGGTCACCGTCAGCGCGCAGGGCCGGCCCGCGGACTGGCGCGCCGAAGCCGTGACGGCCGATGCCGGCGGGCAAGATTTCACCGCGGTCGACCCGGCCGGCGTGCATCACCGGGTCGGCGTCCGGCTGCCAGGAAACTACAACGTCGCCAATTGTCTTGTCGCACTGGCGATTCTCGACGCCGTCGGGGTTTCCCCCGAACAGGCGTCAACCGGGCTGCGGCACACCCGGGTCCCCGGACGGCTCGAGCAGATCGATCGCGGCCAAGATTTCCTCGCGTTGGTCGACTACGCGCATAAGCCGGGCGCGCTGAGCTCGGTGCTGCGATCACTGCGTCGCCCGGACAGCCGGCTGGCCGTGGTGTTCGGCGCCGGTGGTGACCGCGATACGGGTAAACGCGCGCCGATGGGCCGGATCGCCGCCGAGCTGGCCGACTTGGTGGTCGTGACCGACGACAACCCGCGCAGCGAGGATCCCGCGGCGATCCGCCGCGAGATCCTGGCGGGTGCAGCCGAGGTCGGCGGGCCCGCACGGGTGGTCGAGATCGGCGACCGGCGGGCAGCGATCGACCATGCCGTGGCGTGGGCGGCTCCCGGCGACGTCGTGCTGATCACCGGCAAAGGTCACGAAACCGGCCAGACCCGCGGCGGGCAGACCCAGCCGTTCGACGACCGGGTCGAGCTGGCAGCCGCGCTCGAGGCACGCGCATGATCGATCTCACCGTTGCGCAGATCGCGGCGATCGTCGGCGGCGAATTGGCTGACATCTCGGCACCGGCTGCCGCGCAGCTGCACGTCACCGGGACCGTCGAATTCGACTCGCGCAAGGTCACACCCGGCGGGCTGTTCCTCGCGCTGCCAGGCGCGCGTTCCGACGGACACGACCACGCGGCGTCGGCAGTGGCCGCCGGGGCGGTCGCGGTTCTGGCGGCCCGGCCAGTCGGGGTGCCCGCGATCATCGTTCGCCCCGACCGGCAGGCCGCGCAGCGCGGTGGCATCGGTGGCGGACAGGCCGGTGTTCTCGAGCACGACACCGATGGGTCGGGCGCGGCGGTGTTGGCCGCGCTAGCCAAACTGGCCACCGCGGTGGCCGCCGAGCTGGTAGCCGGTGGGCTGACGATCGTCGGGATCACCGGCTCCTCGGGCAAAACGTCGACGAAGGACTTGCTGGCCGCGGTGCTCGAGCCGCTCGGCGAAGTGGTGGCGCCGCCCGGGTCGTTCAACAACGAGCTGGGTCATCCGTGGACCGTGCTGCGGGCCACCGAAGCGACCGATTACTTGATTCTGGAGCTCTCCGCACGCCATCCCGGCAACATCGCCGCGCTGGCGGCCATCGCGCCGCCGGCCATCGGGGTGGTGCTCAATGTGGGCACCGCGCATCTGGGCGAATTCGGTTCACGCGAGGCCATAGCGAAAACCAAATCCGAACTACCGCAATCTGTTTCACGATCTGGAGTGGTCGTCCTCAACGTCGACGACGCGGCGGTGGCCGCGATGGCCGATGTGACCGCGGCCCGGGTGGTACGGGTCAGCCGGCACACCCAGACCGCTGACGTGGGGGCCGGGCCCGCCGACGTGTGGGCCGGGCCGGTGACACTCGACGCGCTGGCCAGGCCGCAGTTCACCCTGCACTGGGCTCAGAGCGCCGTGGACATCAGCTTGGCCGTGCACGGCGACCATCAGGTCAGCAACGCGTTGTGCGCGGCCGCCGTCGCGCTGGAATGCGGCGCCAGCGCCGAACAGGTAGCCGCGGCGCTGGCCGGCGCCGGGCCGGTGTCGGGCCACCGGATGCGGGTCAGTACCCGCGCCGACGGAGTCACGGTGATCGACGACGCCTACAACGCCAACCCCGATTCGATGCGTGCGGGGCTGCAGGCATTGTCCTGGATTTCCCGCAGCGACGAGTCTGGCCGTCGCCGCAGCTGGGCGGTGTTGGGCGAGATGGCCGAACTCGGCGAGGATGCGATATCCGAACATGACCGCATCGGTCGGTTGGCGGTGCGCTTAGATGTGTCTCGACTCATTGTTGTGGGAACGGGGAGGTCTATGAGCGCCATGCACCACGGCGCGGTCATGGAAGGGGCACGGGGCTCAGAAGGTGAAGGCGAAGAGGGGCCGCCATCGTGGCCGATGCCGACGCCGCGCTGACCCTGCTGCGGGCCGAACTGCGGTCCGGGGACGTGGTGCTAGTGAAGGCTTCTAACGCCGCGGGCCTGGGCACCCTCGCCGACACTCTGGTCGCTGAGGGCGGCTTAGCCGACCAGGCTGACCAGGGCCGGGGCAATACCCGATGATCGATATCCTCATCGCCGTCGGCATCTCGCTGGCGGTGTCTATCGTCTTGACCCCGATGCTGATCCGGCTGTTCACCAGGCAGGGCTTCGGTCACGAGATCCGCGAAGACGGCCCGCCCAGCCACAAGACGAAGCGCGGAACCCCGTCGATGGGCGGGGTGGCGATTCTGGCCGGTATCTGGGCGGGCTACCTGGGCACCCACCTCGCCGGTCTGGCGTTCAACGGCCAGGGTCCGTCGGCGTCGGGTCTGCTGGTGCTGTTTTTGGCTACCACGCTGGGCGCCGTCGGGTTCGTCGACGACCTGATCAAGATCCGGCGCGCGCGCAATCTGGGCTTGAACAAGACGGCCAAGACAGTCGGGCAAGTCAGCGCCGCCGTGCTGTTCGGCGTGCTGGTGATGCACTTCGGCAACGAGGCCGACCTCACACCGGGCAGCACCAATCTGTCCTATGTGCGTGAAATCGCCACGGTCGCATTGGCTCCCGTGCTTTTCGTACTGTTTTGCGTGGCCATCGTCTACTCGTGGTCGAACGCGGTGAATTTCACCGACGGCCTCGACGGGCTGGCCGGCGGCGCCATGGCCATGGTTTGCGCCGCCTATGTGCTGATCACGTTCTGGCAGTACCGCAATGCCTGCGCGAGCATCCCGACGCTGGGTTGCTACAACGTGCGCGACCCGCTGGACCTGGCGATCATCGCGGCCTCGACCGCCGGCGCGTGCGTCGGATTTCTGTGGTGGAATGCCGCGCCGGCCAAGATCTTCATGGGCGACACCGGGTCGCTGGCGCTGGGTGGCATCGTCGCCGGCATATCGGTGACCAGCCGCACCGAGATGCTGGCGGTCGTGCTCGGCTCGCTGTTCGTCGCTGAGATCACTTCGGTCGTGGTGCAGATCCTGGCTTTCCGCACCACCGGTCGTCGGGTGTTTCGGATGGCGCCGTTTCACCACCATTTCGAGCTGGTCGGCTGGGCCGAAACCACTGTGATCATCCGCTTCTGGCTACTCACCGCGATCAGCTGCGGCCTGGGGGTGGCGCTGTTCTACAGCGAGTGGCTGGCCGCGACCGGCGGCGGTTGAGCGCGGTGCGATGTCCGAGCTGAAGCCCGGCATGCCCGTGCTGGTCGCGGGTGGCGGGGTGACCGGCCGGTCGGTGCTGGCGGCGCTGCGCCCGCTGGGCGTGGTGGCAACGCTGTGCGACGACGATCCGGTGACTCGCCAGCAGTTCGCCGACTCCGGGGTGGCCACCGTCAGTTCGTTGACCGCTGCGCAACAGATCGCCGACTACGCCCTGGTCGTCACCAGTCCCGGTTTCCCGCCGACCGCGCCGGTGCCGACGGCCGCTGCGGCGGCCGGCGTCCCGGTCTGGGGCGACATCGAGCTGGCCTGGCGGCTCGACGCGTCCGGCCATTACGGGCCGCCGCGCCGCTGGCTCGCGGTCACCGGCACCAACGGCAAGACCACGACCACCTCGATGCTGCATGCCATGCTCACGGCCGCTGACTTGCGCAGCCTGTTGTGCGGCAACATCGGTAGCCCGGTGCTGGACGCTCTGCGCGACCCCACCAAACCCTCAGACCTGCTGGCCGTCGAGCTGTCCAGCTTCCAGCTGCACTGGGCACCGTCGGTGCGGCCCGAAGCCGGCGCGGTGCTCAATATCGCCGAAGATCACCTGGACTGGCATTCCACTCTCGCCGACTACACCGCCGCCAAGGCCCGCGTGCTGAATGGCGGGGTGGCGGTGGTCGGGCTGGATGACCCGGGTGCGGCGGCGCTGCTGCCGGCCGCTGAGGCGCCGGTACGAGTCGGCTTCCGACTCGGCGAACCCGCCGCCGGGGAGCTCGGGGTGCGCGACGGCATGCTCGTCGACCGGGCTTTTTCGGATGAGCTGGCGCTGGCGGCGGTTTCGTCGATCCCGGTCCCCGGTCCGGTGGGGGTGCTCGACGCGCTGGCGGCAGCCGCTTTGGCGCGCAGCATCGGGGCGCCCGCCGAGGCGATCGCCGAAGCACTGGCCGCATTTCGGGTGGGCCGTCACCGTGCCGAGGTGGTGGCCGTCGTCGACGAGATCAGCTACGTCGACGATTCCAAGGCCACCAACCCGCATGCGGCCGAGGCATCCGTGCTGGCCTACCCGCGGGTGGTGTGGATAGCCGGTGGTTTGCTCAAGGGCGCATCGGTACAGGAGACGGTGGCCAGGATCGCATCGCACCTGGTCGGGGCGGTGTTGATCGGTCGCGATGCGGCCGTGGTTGCCGACGCGTTATCGCGACACGCACCGGATGTCCCCGCCGTACAGGTTGTGACAGGTGAGGATATTGATATGTATGCGCCTGCTGAGTCCCCTGTTGCTTATGTGGCAAAAGTGGTTCCACCGTCGGACCAGACTGTCGGCACTCGCGTCATGAACGCTGCCGTGGCCGCCGCCCGAGACCTTGCCCGCCCCGGTGACACGGTGCTGCTGGCGCCGGCCGGCGCGTCATTTGACCAGTTCACCGGCTACGGCGATCGCGGCGACGCGTTCGCGGCCGCCGTGCGCGCTATGTCTCTCGGTAGCCGGTGTGAACAACGCATTGACCCGGCTGCTACGCCGGGGAACCAAGGGTGACCAGCCGGACCAGAGCACGTCGGGCGGGTCGGAGCAGACGACTGCGACCCCGGAGTCAGACGAGAGCTCGGCTCCGGCTCCTGCGACCGCCAAACCCGCCGCCGCAGCCGCACCGGGACCGCGCACCCGGTTTGGTGCCTGGCTGGGCCGGCCGATGACGTCATTTCACCTGATCATCGCCATTTCTGCGTTATTAACCACGCTGGGTCTGATCATGGTGCTCTCCGCGTCCGGCGTCCGCTCCTATGACGACGACGGGTCGGCGTGGGTCATCTTCGGCCGGCAGGTGCTGTGGACCATCATCGGGCTAGTCGCCTTTTACCTGGCGTTGCGATTGCCGGTGCGGTTCATGCGGCGGATGGCGTTCTCCGGTTTCGCGCTGACCATCGTGATGCTGGTGCTGGTGCTGGTCCCGGGAATCGGCAAGGAAGCCAACGGCTCCCGCGGGTGGTTTGTGATCGCGGGCTTCTCGATGCAGCCCTCCGAGCTGACCAAGATCGCGCTGGCGATCTGGGGGGCCCACCTGTTGGCCGCCCGACGCATGGAGCGAGCCTCACTGCGCGAGATGCTGATCCCGCTGGTGCCGGCGGCGGTGATCGCGCTGGCACTCATCGTCGCGCAGCCCGACCTGGGGCAGACCGTGTCGATGGGCATCATCCTGCTGGGTCTGTTCTGGTATGCCGGCCTGCCGCTGCGGGTTTTCCTGAGTTCGCTCTTCGCAGCGATCGCGGCCGCGGCGATCCTGGCGGTATCCGCGGGTTACCGGTCCGACCGAGTGCGATCGTGGCTGAACCCCGGCCAGGACCCTCAGGACTCGGGGTATCAGGCCAGGCAGGCCAAGTTCGCGCTGGCCAACGGCGGTATCTTCGGCGACGGTCTGGGTCAGGGCACCGCCAAGTGGAACTATCTGCCGAACGCCCACAATGACTTCATCTTCGCGATCATCGGTGAGGAACTCGGCCTTATCGGTGCGCTCGGCCTGCTGGCGCTGTTCGGGCTGTTCGCCTACACCGGGATGCGCATCGCCCGCCGATCCGCCGACCCTTTCCTGCGACTGCTGGCCGCGACCACCACGATGTGGGTGATCGGCCAGTCGTTCATCAACGTCGGCTACGTGATCGGCCTGCTGCCGGTGACCGGTATTCAGCTGCCGCTCATCTCAGCGGGTGGGACATCCTCGGCCACAACACTTTTGATGATCGGCATGATGGCAAATGCGGCTCGCCACGAACCCGAGGCCGTCGCAGCGCTGCGAGCCGGGCGCGACGACAGGATGAACCGATTGCTGCGGCTGCCGTTGCCTGAGCCCTACTCGCCGACCCGGGTTGAGGCGCTGCGGGATCGGTTGCGGAGCCGGCCCCAGTCAGCCAAGCCGCAGCGTGCCGAGCGCAAGGCGTCCGGCGCCCGTGCCGCGCGGCCGGCGAAACCACGTGCGGTTGATCGGCGGACCTCGCAGACAAGGCATCATGGAGCCAGACAGCGGTACGCCGGCCAGCGTCAGGCAAGCGCCGGGCATGGTGGTGCAAAGAGCCGCGCACTGGGAGGTCAGCGCAACGGGTGAACGACTCGGTCAATGAGGCAGCCGCGGATTCCTCGTTGTCGGTAGTGCTCGCGGGCGGCGGGACGGCCGGTCATGTCGAGCCCGCAATGGCCGTTGCCGACGCTCTTGTCGCGCTGGATCCGCAGGTCCGGATCACCGCGCTGGGCACCCCGCGCGGATTGGAAACCCGGCTGGTGCCGGAACGGGGGTACCGACTCGAGCTGATCACACCGGTGCCGTTGCCCCGCAAGCCCACCGGTGACTTGGCTCGCCTCCCGCTACGGGTGCTTCGCGCCGTCCGGCAAACCCGCGCCGTGCTGGACAAGGTCGACGCCGACGTGGTCATCGGCTTCGGCGGATACGTGTCGCTGCCCGCCTACCTCGCCGCCCGGCGCGGACGGCGTGTTCCGGTGGTGATCCACGAAGCCAACGCGAGCGCCGGGCTGGCCAACCGGGTCGGCGCCCGCAGCGCGCACCGAGTGCTCTCGGCGGTCCCCGATCCCGGTCTGCGGCATGCCGAAGTGGTCGGGGTGCCGGTGCGGGCCGCCATCACCTCGCTGAACCGAGCGGCACTGCGTGCAGAGGCCCGCGCGCACTTCGGTTTCGCCGACGACGCCCGGGTGCTGCTGGTGTTCGGCGGTTCGCAGGGCGCCGCCGCTATCAACCGGGCGGTCGCGGCGGCCGCCGGCGATCTGGCGACCGCGGGCGTGGCCGTGCTGCACGCCTACGGCGCTAAGAACACCATCGACCTGCGCACCCCGGAGCCGGGCGACCCGCCGTACGTCGCGGTGCCCTATCTGAGCCGGATGGAACTGGCCTACGCCGCCGCCGACCTGGCGATCTGCCGATCCGGGGCGATGACGGTCGCCGAAGTCACGGCCGTCGGCCTGCCCGCAATCTACGTACCGCTGCCGATCGGCAACGGCGAGCAACGGCTTAACGCGCTGCCGGTGGTCAACGCGGGCGGTGGCATGGTGGTGGCCGACGCCGATCTGACGCCGGACTTCGTCGCTGATCAAGTCGGCATGCTACTCAACGACGCCCAGCGGCTCGCGGCGATGACGGCGGCCGCCGCGTTAGTGGGACACCCGGAGGCCGCGCGCCAGGTGGCTTCCGTCGCGTTGGACGTGGCCAGACGGGCGCGCCAAGCGCGTAGCGGTCGCCCCGCCGGAGGTGGGGGCACCATCCGCTTGCGGGGGAGCCGACGGTGAACGCCCCGCCGCTGCCCCCCGAGCTGCAGCGGGTCCACATGGTCGGCATCGGGGGAGCGGGCATGTCGGGTATCGCCCGCATTCTGCTGGACCGGGGTGGGATGGTGTCGGGGTCAGATGCCAAGGAGTCGCGCGGTGTACGCGCGCTGCGCGCACGCGGTGCACTCATCAGGATCGGCCATGACGCTTCGTCGCTGGATCTACTGCCGGGTGGCGCGACTGCGGTGATCACCACCCACGCCGCGATCCCGAAGACCAACCCCGAGCTCGTCGAGGCCCGGCGACGCGGCATCCCGGTGGTGCTGCGGCCGGAGGTGCTGGCCAAGTTGATGGACGGGCGCACCACGCTGATGGTCACCGGCACCCACGGCAAGACGACGACCACCTCGATGCTCATTGTGGCGCTACAGCATTGCGGGCGAGACCCGTCTTTCGCGGTCGGCGGTGAGCTGGGCGAAGCCGGCACCAACGCCCACCACGGCAGCGGCGACTACTTCGTCGCCGAGGCCGACGAGAGTGACGGCTCGCTGCTCGAGTACACCCCGAATGTCGCGGTGGTCACCAATATCGAGTCCGACCATCTCGACTTCTTCGGCAGCCCCGACGCCTACACCGCGGTGTTCGACTCGTTCGTAGAGCGCATTGCCCCGGGCGGAGCACTCGTCGTCTGCATGGACGACCCGGGAGCGGCTGCCCTGGCGGAACGCACTGCGGCGCTGGGGATCCGGGTGCTGCGTTACGGGTCTGGATCGCAGCGGGGGGCCGACGGTTCGGCTGAGGTGTTGGCCGGGACGCTGTTGTCGTGGGAACAGCAGGGGACCGGTGCGGTCGCGCATGTCAAGTTGGACGGCGAAATCCACCCGTGGGTGATGCGGCTGGCGGTGCCCGGCCGTCATATGGCGCTCAACGCGTTGGGCGCGTTGGTGGCCGCGATCGAGATCGGCGCTCCGGCCGACTGTGTGCTGGACGGGCTGGCCGGTTTTGAAGGGGTGCGTCGGCGCTTCGAGCTGATCGGCACCGCGGGTTCGGTGCAGGTGTTCGACGACTACGCCCATCACCCGACCGAGATCAGCGCGACGCTGGACGCGGTCCGTACGCTGCTGGAGCAGGGCGGCGTCGGCCGATCGCTGGTGGTGTTTCAGCCGCACTTATATTCGCGGACAAAGGCTTTCGCTGCTGAATTCGGTCACGCGCTAGACGGTGCCGACCAGGTTTTCGTGCTTGACGTCTATGGCGCGCGCGAGCAACCCCTCGCCGGTGTGAGCGGGGCCAGCGTGGCCGAGCACGTCAGCGCGCCGGTGCAGTACCTGCCGGACTTCTCCGCGGTCGCCACCGCGGTGGCCGAGGCAGCTGAACCGGGCGACGTCATCGTCACGATGGGCGCCGGCGACGTCACGATGCTCGGGCCGGAGATCGTGACCGCGCTGCGGGTGCGGGCCAACCGCCGCGCGCCGGGGCGGCCGGGGGTGTTGTGGTGAGCGAGCCGGACGGCGGAGCGCCGGTCGAGGCGGGCGGCGAAACAGCGATCACCGAACCGATCGCTACCGGCGACGCAGAGCAGGAAGCCGAGGGGCCGCGGCGGCGGGCGCGCCGGGAACGTGCCGAGCGTCGCGAAGCGCAGGCCCGCGCGATGGCGATCGAGCAGGCGCGCCGCGAGGCCAAACGCCGGGCCCGCGGACGCGCAGAGGACACGCCGAAAGCCGTTCCGCGTGGTGCAGTTCGCGGCTTGAAGTTGGCGCTTGCGGCGATGGCGCTGGCGGTGTTCACCGTCGCGCTCGGGCTGGTTCTCTACTTCACGCCGGTGATGTCGGCGCGCAGCGTCATCGTCACCGGGATCGGAGCGGTGAGCCGCGAGGAGGTCCTCGACGCGGCACGGGTTCGGCTCGGAACGCCGCTGCTGCAAATCGACACCGACGGGGTCGCCGACCGGGTGGCGGCGATTCGCCGGGTGGCCAGCGCGCGGGTGCAACGCCAGTACCCGTCGGCGCTGCGGATCACGATTGTCGAGCGAGTTCCCGTGGTGGTCAAGGACTTTCCTGACGGACCGCACCTATTCGACCGCGACGGCGTCGACTTCGCGACCGCGCCACCGCCACCGGCGTTGCCCTATCTCGACGTCGACAACCCCGGTCCGACCGACCCGGCGACCAAGGCCGCGCTGGCGGTGCTGCTCGCGTTGCGTCCCGAAATCGCCGCGCAGGTAAGTCGGATCGCCGCGCCGTCGGTGGCATCCATCACCTTGACGCTCACCGATGGTCGCAAGGTGATCTGGGGGACCAACGATCGCACCGAGGAGAAGGCCGACAAGCTGGCGGCCCTGTTGACCCAGCCCGGGCACATCTACGACGTGTCGAGCCCCGACCTACCCACCGTCAAGTAAGCGGCGAGCGCCGAGTGCCACTCCAGCGTGACGCTCGACGTCCAACGGCACTCCAGCGTGACGGTCGGTGCGGCGGGCGGGTTCGACGGTCGCGGTAATTGGCGCAAGGTCTGCTTTAACGCTCGTGAGCCCGTTCTGCGTCGTTCTACTGTGGCTGGCTGACGCTTCGATCGTGAGCTGGGGGTGGCGATCTGTGGCGAAGCGAGCTGAGCTTCGGCCCGCCGCACTCCAGCGTGACGCTCGGCGCCTAGCGCCACTCCAGTGTGACGGTCGAACGGGCCGGCCCGAAAATTGGCCGAAATTCGCCCGCTGATCCTCGGCGCGCCTGCGTCGATCGCGCGCGCGGCGGCAATACCGTTCTGTTTGCGCGCAACAACTTGACATAACTCTAACCCTTTACCTGAGGTTTAGGTTTGCCAGGCGGTTACGCATCAAGCCGAGTCCCATTAGGGAGGAAGACACCATGATGACCCCCCCGCACAACTATTTGGCTGTCATCAAAGTCGTGGGGATCGGCGGAGGCGGCGTCAACGCCGTCAACCGGATGATCGAGCAGGGCCTGAAGGGCGTGGAGTTCATTGCGATCAACACCGACGCTCAAGCGCTGTTGATGAGCGACGCCGACGTCAAGCTCGACGTCGGACGCGACTCCACCCGCGGGCTCGGCGCCGGTGCCGACCCCGAGGTCGGGCGCCGGGCCGCCGACGACGCGAAGGATGAGATCGAGGAGCTGCTGCGCGGCGCCGACATGGTCTTCGTCACCGCCGGGGAAGGAGGTGGCACCGGAACAGGCGGGGCGCCCGTCGTCGCCAGCATCGCCCGCAAGCTGGGCGCGCTGACGGTCGGCGTCGTCACCCGACCGTTCTCCTTCGAGGGCAAACGGCGTGGCAACCAGGCCGAGACCGGCATCGCGGCGCTGCGCGAAAGCTGCGACACCTTGATCGTGATCCCCAACGACCGGCTGCTGCAGATGGGCGACGCCGCGGTGTCGCTGATGGACGCCTTCCGCAGCGCCGACGAGGTGCTGCTCAACGGTGTGCAGGGCATCACCGACTTGATCACCACCCCAGGCCTGATCAACGTCGACTTCGCCGACGTCAAAGGCATCATGTCCGGCGCGGGTACGGCGCTGATGGGTATCGGTTCGGCCCGCGGCGACGGTCGGGCGCTCAAGGCGGCCGAGATCGCGATCAACTCGCCGCTGCTGGAAGCCTCCATGGAGGGCGCACAGGGCGTGCTGATGTCCATCGCCGGCGGCAGCGACCTGGGGCTGTTCGAAATCAACGAGGCGGCTTCGCTGGTGCAGGACGCCGCCCATCAGGAGGCCAACATCATCTTCGGCACGGTCATCGATGACTCGCTGGGCGACGAAGTGCGGGTCACGGTGATCGCGGCGGGCTTCGACGCGGCCGGGCCGGGCCGAAAGCCGATCGTCGGCGCGGGCAAGCATGAGTTCGAGGCCGGAAAGGCTGGCAAGGTCAGCTCGACGATGTTCGAGCCTGCCGACGCGGTCAGCGTGCCGCTGCACACCAACGGCGCAACCTTGAACATCGGCGGCGAGGATGACGAGGACGTCGACGTGCCGCCGTTCATGCGGCGCTAGCCCGGCGACGATGCAGGCCGCGGCATGCCGTCGGGGCGAGTCGGCCGTGCGCGAGCCGGATACTGGGTACGTGAGCGTTCGCATCCGGCGAGTGATGACAACCCGCGCGGGCGGCGTGTCGGCCCCGCCGTTCGACACCTTCAACCTAGGCGACCATGTCGGCGATGACCCGGTCGCGGTGGCGGCTAACCGGGCGCGGCTGGCCGCTGCCATCGGGCTGGGCGCCGATCGGCTGGTGTGGATGAACCAGGTGCACAGTGACCGGGTCGAGGTGGTCGACGCTCCGCGCGATACCCCTGTTCCCGACACCGACGCCCTGGTGACGAGCACACCGCGGCTGGCTTTGGCCGTGGTGAGCGCCGACTGTGTCCCGGTGCTGCTGGCCGACGCGCGCTCCGGCGTCGTCGGCGCCGTACACGCCGGTCGCGTCGGAGCGCGCGACGGCGTGGTGGCCCGGGCGGTGGAGGCGATGCTGGCCGTTGGCGCCCATATTCAAGACATCTCTGCGCTGCTGGGCCCCGCGGTCAGTGGCCCGAACTACGAAGTGCCCGCGGCCATGGCCGACGAGGTGGAGGCGGCGCTGCCGGGCAGTCGCACCACCACCTCGGCCGGTACCCCAGGGCTGGACCTTCGCGCTGGAATCGCCTGCCAACTCAAGACTTTGGGGGTGAACGCCGTCGACGTCGACCCGCGGTGCACCGTCGACGACCCCAGCCTGTTCAGCCATCGCCGCGACGCCCCGACCGGGCGGCTGGCGTCGGTGGTGTGGATGGAATGAGTGCCGTGGCAGTAAACCTTTCACCCCGACCGGAGCGAGAATCCGAATTGGTTGCCGCTTTGGCCGCGCTACGGTCACGGCTCGCGTCGGCCGCCGAAGCGGCCAACCGCAAAGTCGATCAAATTGAACTTCTGCCTATTACCAAATTCTTTCCAGCAACCGATGTGGCGATTTTGTCGCGACTGGGTTGCACCGCTTTCGGTGAATCCCGCGAGCAGGAGGCGGCGACGAAGGTAGGCGAAGTCGGACGGTTGCTGGGCCGCTTTGCGAGCGGCCATTCCTCCCCGCCGCGCGTGCGCTGGCACATGGTGGGCCAGATCCAGCGCAACAAAGTCCGCTCGCTGGCCACCTGGGCGCATACCGCCCACTCGGTCAGCAGTACCCGGGTCGTGGGCGCGCTCGACCGCGCCGTGGCAGCGGCGCTGAGCGGTGGGCACCGGGAGAATCCGCTGCGGGTATACGTCCAAATCAGCCTGGACGGCGACGTGTCCCGCGGCGGCGTCGACGTCTCGGATCCCGGGGCCGTCGACGAGATCTGCGAACAGGTCGCGACCTCGGAATCCCTGGAACTGCTTGGGCTGATGGGCATCCCGCCACTGAACTGGGATTCGGATACGGCGTTCGCGCGCCTGCAGGCAGAACACCATCGGATACGCCAGGCGCACCCGGATGCGGCCGGATTGTCGGCCGGGATGTCAGATGACCTCGAAGCAGCGGTCAAACATGGTTCGACATGTGTGCGTGTCGGTACCGCGTTATTGGGCCGCAGACCGTTACGGTCACCTGAATAGTCACTCCAGTCACATCTTCATCACAGACACCGGAACCTCCAAGAGCCTAGAAGGGGTCACGCGATGAGCACACTGCACAAGGTCAAGGCCTACTTCGGTATGGCTCCGATGGAGGACTACGACGACGAGTACTACGACGACCACCCTGGAACCCGGGGCGGCGGCTACCCACGGCAGCGGTTCGCCGACGACGGGTATGGCCGCTACGACGGACGCGAGTACGACGATCCCCGAGGCGAGCCCGGCGACTACGCATCGAGCAGCTATCGCGGCGCCTACCCGGACGAGCAGCGGTTCCGGTCGCATGAATACGACCGCGGCGACTTGGGCCGGCCGAGGCTCGGCTCGTTGCGGGGCTCGACCCGTGGTGCGCTGGCGATGGACCCGCGCCGGATGGCGATGCTGTTCGACGAGGGCAGCGCGCTGTCGAAGATCACCACGCTGCGGCCCAAGGACTACAGCGAGGCCCGCACGATCGGGGAGCGGTTCCGCGACGGAACCCCGGTCATCATGGACCTGGTGTCGATGGACAATGCCGATGCAAAGCGACTCGTCGACTTCGCGGCCGGGTTGGCGTTCGCGCTGCGCGGTTCCTTCGACAAGGTCGCGACCAAGGTGTTTTTGCTCTCACCCGCCGATGTCGACGTCTCGCCCGAGGAGCGCCGGCGGATCGCCGAGACCGGTTTCTACGCCTACCAGTAGGGCACTAGCCGCTGCCCGCTCGGATCCTGCCGAGCCCGCGCCAGCGCCGGGCGTGTGTACAGGGCATTTCGAGTCGGTAGGCTGACGTTGCCGTGCTGGCCTGCAGCCGGGGCTGTCATCAAAGTCACATCCTCATCACTAAGGTCGGGCTCTAGTGAAGCCGTTCGTGCACATCATCGGTGTTGCGCTGTTCATCTTCTGGCTGCTGCTGATCATTCGGGTCGTCGTCGAGTTCATCCGATCGTTTAGCCGGGACTGGCGCCCGCGCGGTGCCCTCGTGGTCATCCTCGAGAGCATCCTGTCGGTGACCGACCCGCCGGTGAAGCTGTTACGGCGGCTGATACCCCAGCTCACTGTCGGTGCCGTCCGCTTCGACCTGTCCATCATGTTGCTGCTACTGCTGGCGTTTGTCGGGATGACGCTGGCCCTCGAATATCGCACGTGAATGTTCTCGGCTCGCAACGGTTCGGTTGGCGCTAACCCGTTGGCCCGGGTTTGCGGGACCCTGATCGTTCTGGTAAGGCGCCGATTTGTCGCCTCTTAAAATTTGAAATTCGGTCTTATTTATTGACCGAATCGGCAACCGGCGGGTCTGGTGTGACAGGATGGGCGGCAGTTGCAGTATGGCTACCACACCGTTCATGCGCCGACCTACACTTTCCTGGTCGGTATGACCGTTCAGACGCAAGGGGGCTAAGAATGCCGCTTACACCCGCCGACGTCCACAATGTGGCGTTCAGTAAGCCGCCCATCGGCAAGCGAGGCTACAACGAAGACGAGGTCGACGCCTTCCTCGACCTGGTGGAAACCGAGCTGACCCGGCTGATCGAGGAGAACTCCGACCTCCGTCAGCGGGTCAACGAGCTGGACCAGGAGCTGGCCAGTGCCCGGGCCGACGGCGGCACCAGCGCGCAAGCCACCCAAGCCATTCCGGTGTACGAGCCCGAGCCCGAGCCCGTCAAGCCGCCACCCCCTCAGCCCGTCGCCGCTCCCGTCGCCGCTCCCGCCGCGGCTCCGCTCACCGAAGAGCACGCGATCAAGGCCGCCAGGGTCCTGAGCCTGGCGCAAGACACCGCCGATCGGCTGACCAGCACGGCCAAGGCAGAGTCGGACAAGCTGATGGCCGACGCTCGGGCCAGTGCCGACCAGATCGTCGGCGATGCCCGTCGCGAGGCGGAGACCACGGTCGCCGAGGCCCGGCAGCGCGCCGACGCGATGCTGGCCGATGCGCAAACCCGCTCGGAAACTCAGCTGCGCCAGGCTCAGGAGAAGGCCGACGCGTTGCAGGCCGACGCTGAGCGCAAGCACTCCGAGATCATGGGCACGATCAACCAACAGCGCACCGTGCTCGAGGGTCGTCTCGAACAGCTGCGCACGTTCGAACGCGAGTACCGCACGAGGCTGAAGACCTATCTGGAGTCCCAGCTCGAAGAGCTCGGCCAACGTGGATCGGCGGCGCCGGTCGATTCCAGCGCAACAAATGACTCCGGCGGGTTTAACCAGTTCAATCGCGGTAATAACTAACTCGGACGGAGGTACCGGCGCCGGCGGTCGGTATCCTGCAGAGTTGGCAGTGTTGCCCCGTCGGCTGGAGGTTTGTCAATGCTGATTGTCGCGCTGGTATTAGCGGTGATAGGCCTTGCCGCGTTGGTGTTCGCGGTCATCACCAGCTATGAGCTGATCGCCTGGGTATGCATTGGTGCCAGTGTGCTGGGCGTGGTGCTGCTCATCGTCGATGCGCTGCAGGAACGTCAGCGTCGGGAGACCGGTGCAGCCGGCAAAGCGCCCGCCGCCGCGGATGGTGAAAGCCCGGACGAGAGCGCGAGCGCCTACGCCGACTATCCCGAAGACAACCCCGACGAGGAACACGACGCATCACCACCTGCGGATTCGGAAAGCGACGCGGATGCGGGCGGCGAAACCGTCAGCGACGACCATAAGGCTCGTTAGAGCGGGCTAATCCGCTGACGTCGGGGTGGCCAGCAGCTCACGGACCTCATCGTCGGTGACCTGGTGGAAGTCCACGAAAACCTGCCCCACCGCCTCGAAGTCGGTTGGCATGGTTGCGCATACCACGTCGTCGGCCTCCCGCGCGAGCTGCTGGCACACCGACATTGGCCCCACGGGGACAGCGACGACGATCGATTCTGGAGCACTGGCCCGCAGTGCGCGCACCGCGGCCAGCATGCTCGCGCCGGTGGCAAGCCCGTCGTCAACCACGATCACTGTCTTGGCGTGCGGGTCGGCGACCGGGCGGCCGCCGCGGTAGGCCTGCTCGCGCCGGCTGAGTTCCGCCGTCTCGCGGGCGATGACACCCCGTACCTGCTCGTCGCTGATGCCAAGGCTGGACACCACATTCTCGTTCATCACGACGCCGCCGCCGCTGGCCAACGCGCCCATCGCTAACTCGGACCATTGCGGGACGCCCAGTTTTCGGACCAGGAACACATCCAACTGGGCATGCAAGGCCGCGGCGACTTCCCAGCCGACCGGCACGCCGCCGCGGGCCAGCCCGAGAACCAGTAGCCCGTCCTTGCCGCGATACGCCCCCAGCTCCTCGGCGAGCACACGACCAGCCTCCCGACGATCACGGAAGGTGCGTCGGGAGGTTCGCCGCAGAAAGCCACTTGTTCGATTCATGCGTCGGACTCGCCGTCGTGTGTCCTACTTGCTAAATCGCAGCCTACGACCTGGTGCCGTCGTAACGAGCCGGGTTGGCTCCTATCGTGGGCTTCCCGTGTGAGGGTTCCGGGAAACCCGACGCACTGACTTCTTCGCCTCCTTGAATCATGGCACGAAAGTTGCCAGAATTTATGGCATGACGACATCCGTTGATGAGCTGATTCAGGCTGCCACCGATGCCAGGCGCATTGCCCAGAAGGCCGTCGAACTGGCCGTACGCGAGGCTCGCGCCGCGGACTGGTCATGGGATCAGATCTCGGCCGCCTTCGGCGGGAAGCCGAACGGGGAGACACTGCGGCGCAACTTCGGCTCCGGCGAATAGGATTCCCTCGATCGGCGCCACGCACGTTGTCCAACTTGGTGATTCGGTCGTGCGGGCGGCGCTGGAGCCGCCCGTCAGGCCGACTCACAGGGGTGTCCGAGGGGGGACTTGAACGTCGGCGGCCCTGTAACCGCCGGGTGCGACCATAGGCCAATGCATGTTTTTGTCACCCGCGGCGGCGAACTATGCGCGCTGGTCGGCCCCATCTGCGACAACGAAGACTGCACCGGGTGCGCCGGCTGGGCAGGGCTGGAATCCGGCCACCCGGTCGACGTCGTCACCGTCGCCGACCGCCCCGACATCACCCGCGCTGACCTCGAAGTGCGTCACCGTGTCACCCCCATTTTTTGCAGTTCGAGCCGCAATGCTCTCAGGGCGTAGTGCAGCCTCGACTTCACGGTGCCTTCAGCAATCTGCAGGTCCTCGGCGATCTGTGCGGTGGTCCAGCCCCGGTAGTAGGACCGCTCGACCACGGCTCGATGATCAGCCGACATTTGGGCCATGGCGTCGGCGATCAGGATCCGGTCCAGCGCCGCGTCCACTTCGTCGGGAGCCAATTGCTCCGGTGCGCCTGACTCGTCCAGCGAACCACCGAATTTGCGGAACCGTGGGCTGCGTCGCTCGTCGATGATCATGTTGCGGGCGACGGTGAACATCCACGCACGCGGCGAACGCTGGCTGTCGGTCATGACCTCTGGATGCTGCCATGCGCGCAACAGCGTCTCCTGGACCACGTCTTCGGCACGGCTCGCGTCGCCGGTCAGCCGCAGCGCATAACGCCACAAAGGCCCGGCGTGCTCGTCGTAGAGCGCGCGCACCGCCACGATGTCCGGCTGCGCCACTACCGATCCTCCTATCGTTGACACGATCCAAGAGCGGGATCAGTCACCGCGATCCACGAGGCAGCGATAACCCGCCGGCCACGGTTCGTTCTCGCCAGCAGCGCAGCCGCTGCTTGACGACAGCAACATCTCGAGACCGACTCCTGAATTACAACTTCCCTATAACTGTACCTATTTCATACAGTATGGCGATAGTTGTGTCAACGACGACAAGTGTGGCTATAGTGTGTATATGCTTAGGGATGTATCGGAGCCGTCGAACTTTCAAGCCGAGGTCCGCCAGTTGCTGCGTGACCGTGTCTTGGATGCGGCGTACACGCTCGTGTGCGCTGAGGGCTGGGGTGCGGTAAACATGTCGCAAATCGCCGCCATGGTCGGCATCAGTCGACAAGTGCTCTACAAGGAGATCGGCGCCAAGCAGGCACTGGGCCAGGCCCTGGTCCAACGGGAAACCGACCGATTCATCGCCGGGGTCATCTCGGCTATGCGGGCCCACCCCGACGACGTGGCGGCCGGTCTTGCGGCCGGCGCAGCCTTCACCTTGCGCGCCGGTACGCACGACCCCCTGGTCGAAGCGAGTATGGCCCGTGCACGCGATGCGGAGGTCGGCCTGACCCCGCTACTGACCGTGGGACCGACACCGATCTGGCGCGGTGCGATGGACGCGATCGCGGCGGCTGTGCGTGAGTTTCACGATCTTCCCGATCCGATCGACCGGCAACTGGACTCGATTGTCGAAGTCGACGTCCGCTTGACATTCAGCCATCTGCACCAACCCATGGGCAACACCATCGACGAGGCCGTCCAACAGATCTACACAACCCTGCGCGCGTTGTTCGCCGCCGCCACCACTGCCACCGAACTGTTCACCTTCACCGACGATTAGCCACACCAGCCGTGTTGCGCAACACTTTTCGCGGGTTTCGCGACCGAAAACGACCGAAAAGTGTTGCAGATAGCCAACATCCGCGGCAAAACACCCAAAACCGGGCGAATTAATTCGGATGCCGCAAATTTTCGACGACCGCGATCCCGCCGTCGCCGAGCGGTGGTTTCAGGCGAGATCCGAAGTCGTCGAGCCGGACTGACAGTTACGGCGCGAAGTCATGACGCCAACTTGTTTCGTTGCACGCGGCCAGCCCACGCATGAACCTCGACGTCACTGCCGACGACTCGTGTCTTGACCCGCATGTCTCGTGTGTACAGACTTCCCACCCAGCTACCCCGCTCGATGTCAACTCGGAGCAGCGATCCGTCCGCCAGTCGATGATGTCCGGTCCTCATCGTGGAGATAGTGCCCATATTCATTACAACGTTTGGGACATCGGGGAAGTTCATCCGCGCGTCGTCAGCCGGCCGCGACGACCCTGCGCCGACGCCGAACGCAACTTATCGAACCAGACTCCGTTTTTTGCCCGCACGAGCGATTTTTCAGCGGTATATAAAACGGCTCCTGACCTGGGTCAGGAGGGGGCGCAGCTAAAAAACGCACCGCCTCTGAACTGGTGGTATGTGCCTGCTGGCAAACAGACGTTGTTGTCGTGCGCGGATTGTGCACTGCCGCAACAGGTTTGGCTGGCATGTATTACGTTGTGCGGCAGGGGTTTTCATGTGTTGAAGAACTGCGCGGCGGCGGTGGAGGCGCGACGGTGGGAGGCCATGCGACGTTGGGCTTTGCGCCACGCTGCGCTTCGGTGTGGGCGTCAAAGGTGGAAACCTCTAAGGCTGAGGGCGCCTACGTGTCACCGGCGCGCGGCCGGGTAACGGTCGGCGATCTGTCGGTCGGATGGTTGTCCCGGCAGGAACAGACACTCTCGCCGTCCTACTACCGCACCATCTCATACGCCTATGGCAAGCACGTCGGACCCAAGTGGCCGGCGTCCCGGTAAACAAGGTGGACAGCCTGGACTTGAAGGCGTGGGCTGCGTCCATCACCCGCAACGGGTCGAGCGCCACGGTGGTCAACCGCGCGGTCGGCATCCTGGCCGGCATCCTCGACGACGCAGTAGAGCACCGGGCATTGGCTTTCAATCCGGCACGCCGGTTCAAACGCGGCGAGAAGCCGAAGAAGTCACCGAAACGCCACGTCTATCTCACCGAGGAGGACGTGTGCCGGCTGGCCGAGGAGTCCGGCCGTCATGCCGACCCAGTGCTGATCCTCGCATTCACCGGGTTGCGGTGGGGTGAGGCGATCGCGCTAACCGTCGCTGACGTCGAGTTCCTCAAACGCCGGATCACGGTGCACCGCAACGCTGTCCAGGTCGGGCAAGAGTTCGAGGTCGGCCAGACGAAGGGCAAGGAGAACCGGACCGTGCCGGTAGCGGCGTCGGTGCTGTCTCGGCTGGCGACACGGTGCGAGGGGAAGGCCGCCGACTATCTACTGTTCCCGGCCCGCGCCGGTGGCTACCTGAAACGGCCCAGCTACGACGAAACAGGGTGGTTCAACCGGGCCGTCGAGCGCGCCGAGGTGCAGAGGATCACGCCGCACGATCTCCGGCACACTTGCGCAAGTCTGGCTGTCAGTTCCGGCGCGAATGTCCTTGCAGTGTCGCGGATGCTCGGCCACAAAGATCCCTCTGTGACGCTGAGGGTCTATGCCGATCTGTTCGACTCTGATCTTGATGCGGTTGCCGTCAATCTCGACGTGAAGATCGCAGATAACGTCCAAAGTGTGTCCAAAGCACCTAGGGACCGTCGTCGCAAGCGTCGAAAAGTAGCCGTCTAGCTGCGGCGATGTGTGTGTCTGTTGGGTGTCCGAGGGGGGACTTGAACCCCCACGCCCATTAGTAGGGCACTAGCACCTCAAGCTAGCGCGTCTGCCATTCCGCCACTCGGACTTCAGACCAATCAATTGGCAGCTAAGGCTATCGGACTGGCGTGTTCGCGCCCAAACGGGTAACCCGACCGCAGACGCACGCCGAGCGGCGGTGTCGGCCTCAATGGTAGGAAAGGTGACTGTGCGAACCGAAACTCTCGTCGACGACGTGGTTGATGTCGTCAGCACGTTGATCCGGTTCGACACCACCAACACCGGCGATCTGGAGACCACCAAGGGCGAGGCAGAATGCGCGGGCTGGGTCGCCGAGCAGCTGGAAGAAGTCGGGTACCGAGTCGAATATCTGGAGTCCGGTGCGCCGGGGCGGGGCAACGTGTTTGCCCGCCTCAAGGGCGCCGACAGCTCCCGCGGCGCGCTGCTGATCCACGGCCACCTTGACGTGGTGCCCGCGGAGCCGGCCGAGTGGAGCGTGCACCCGTTCTCCGGCGCAATCGAGGACGGCTATGTCTGGGGCCGCGGCGCGGTCGACATGAAGGACATGGTCGGCATGATGATCGTGACAGCCCGGCAATTCCGTCGGGCCGGCGTGGTGCCGCCGCGCGACCTGGTATTCGCCTTCGTCGCCGACGAGGAGAACGGCGGCAAGTACGGGGCCCAGTGGCTGGTCGACAACCGGCCCGACCTGTTCGACGGCGTCACCGAAGCGGTCGGCGAGGTCGGCGGATTTTCGCTGACGGTGCCGCGCCGCGACGGCGGGGAGCGTCGGCTCTATCTCATCGAGACCGCCGAAAAGGGGCTGCACTGGATGCGGCTGACGGCACGTGGCCGGCCGGGCCACGGTTCGATGATGCATGAGCACAACGCCGTCACCTCGATCGCCGAGGCGGTGGCGCGGCTGGGTCGCCACCAGTTCCCGCTGGTGCTGACCGAGACCGTCGTACAGTTCCTGAACGCCATCAGCGAGGAAACGGGCCTGCTGTTCGACGTCGAGTCCTCCGACCTGGAGGGGACGATCGACAAGCTCGGTCCAATGGCGCGCATGCTCAAGGCGATCCTGTACGACACCGCCAACCCCACCATGCTGAAAGCCGGCTACAAAGCCAACGTGGTACCGGCGACGGCGGAGGCCGTGGTGGACTGCCGGGTGCTTCCCGGTCGGCTAGCGGCGTTTGAGGCGGAAGTCGACGAGCTGATCGGTCCCGACGTGTCCCGCGAATGGATCACCAACTTGCCATCGTATGAGACCAGTTTCGACGGTGATTTGGTCGACGTGATGAACTCTGCGCTGCTGGCCGTGGATCCTGAGGCGCGGACTGTGCCCTACATGCTTTCGGGCGGCACGGATGCAAAAGCCTTCGCGCGCTTGGGTATTCGTTGCTTCGGCTTCGCCCCGTTGCGGCTGCCGCCGGATCTGGATTTCGCCGCATTGTTCCACGGCGTGGATGAACGGGTACCCGTCGACGCGCTGAGGTTTGGCACCGAGGTGCTGACACACTTCTTGACACACTGTTAGCCGCAAGTTGAGCCAATCACACGAGAGGGGACCGACCATGATCGCACCACCCGACCCGTACGCCGCGCTGCCGAAACTGCCGTCGTTTCATTTGGAGTCGGCGTCGATCACCGACGGCCAGCCGCTGGCGACCCCGCAGATCAGCGGAATCATGGGTGCCGGCGGCGAAGACGTCAGCCCGGAGCTGAGCTGGTCGGGTTTCCCCGACGAGACCAAGAGTTTCGCGGTCACCGTGTACGACCCCGACGCGCCGACGCTGTCCGGGTTCTGGCACTGGGCGGTGGCCAACCTGCCCGCCTCGGTCACCGAGTTGCCCGACGGTGCCGGCGACGGGAGCGATCTACCGGGCGGCGCGCTGACGCTGGTCAACGATGCTGGTATGCGCCGCTACGTCGGCGCGGCGCCGCCCCCGGGGCACGGTCCGCACCGCTACTACGTCGCCGTCCACGCGGTCGACGTCGAGAAACTCGATCTCCTTGAAGACGCCAGCCCGGCGTTCCTGGGTTTCAACTTGTTCCAACACGCGATCGCTCGAGCCGTCATCTACGGAACCTACGAACAGCACTAGTCATCAGTGGGCCGCAGGGGTAGCCGATCCCACCGCATCGCTCAGCGACGAATAACCTCCTTCGCGCAACCGAAGAGCGATGCCGTCGTGAATGTGCTTGGCCCATAAGCCACCGCCATAGATGAACCCGGTGTAGCCCTGCAGCAACGACGCGCCAGCGGTGATCCGGTCCCAGGCGTCGTCGACCGTTTCGATGCCGCCGACGCTGATCAGCGTCAACCGGTCACCGACCCGGCCGTAGAGCCGCCGCAGCACCTCGGCGGACCGTTGCGCCAGCGGCGGCCCGGAGATACCGCCGCTGCCCAGTCGGTCGACGCCAGGGGTGCGCAACCCGGCTCGCGACACCGTGGTGTTGGTGGCGACGATGCCGGCTAAGCCCAATTCGACTGTCAGGTCGGCGATCTCGTCGATGTCGCGGTCGGCCAGATCTGGCGCGATCTTCACCAGCACCGGCGTCGAGGTCTCGGCGAGCACCGCCGAGAGAATGTCTCGCAGCGACTCGACCGCCTGCAGGTCCCGTAGCCCTGGTGTGTTCGGCGAACTCACGTTGACCACCAGGTATGCGGCCAGCGGGCCGACCAGCCGGGCACTGGCCCGGTAATCGTCGGCGGCGCGGTCGGGCGCAGTGGATTTAGTCTTGCCGATATTGACCCCGATCGGCACATCAGCGCTCTGCCTTCGCAGCCTGGACGCCAGGTCGGCGGCACCGTGGTTGTTGAAGCCCAGCCGGTTGAGCAGGGCGCGATCGGCGGGCAGCCGGAACAGCCGCGGCGCCGGGTTGCCTGGTTGGGGCTGGGCGGTGACGGTACCGACCTCGGCGTAGCCGAACCCCAGAGCACCCCAGGCCGCCAAGCCGGTGCCGTCCTTGTCGAACCCGGCGGCCAGGCCCAGCGGCCCAGGGAAGCGCACCCCGAACACCGTGCTGGCCAGCACCGGGTCGGCCGGCGCCAGCCGCCGACTGAGTCGCTGCCGAACCGGTGCAGCGGCGGTTGCGCCGCGCAGCGCCGCGAACACCATCTCGTGGCTCCGTTCGGGTGGGACTGTGAAAAGCAACCGGCGCAGCGAACCGTATAGCGGATGACGGTCGTCGCGCGGGGCGCTCACCGTCACAGTTCCGGCTGGTCGGGCCGGGCGCTGGCGATCCCGTCGATACGAGACTTCTTGCGGCGCAACAGCACCCGTCTGCTTCCGTCTGTATAGAGCCGCACTCTGGTCAGCTCCCAGCCGCGGTACTCGGCTTCGATGGACAATCGGGTCGAGGCACTGAGCCTGGTCACCTCGGGCGGCAGGCGCAATGGCGCCCACTCGTATTCATCGGACATCTCGGTGTCCCAACCCGCCGGCAACCGGCCGCGCCGCGCCGTCGTCAATGTGACCCCGCGGCCGCGCGCGCGACGACCTGAACGCCGCCGCCGGCGCCCGACACCACGTACAAGGTGTCCGCCGCGTCGTCGAAGGCCAGCGTGTTGGGTTGCCGCACGGTTGGGTACCGAACCTTTTCCACGGGTATTCCGGTTGACAGATCGTAACCAATGACTAAATTCGCCGTGGTCTGCGACACCCAGGTCAGCCCATCGGACCCGGCCAGGCCGTACGGCGACTGTCGCACCGGGTAGGCCTGACGCAGGATCAGCGGGTCGACGCCGTACACCAGCAGCTGGCCGCCGCGAGTGTCAGCCACCAGCAACCGGCCCGCCGGATCGGCCACCATGGTGGTGGCGCCCAGCCCGGCGCGCAAAGCCTGTCCGACTTTGCCGTCGGGGCCGATGGTGGTCACCGAGGTCTGGCGACGGTCCAACACTGCGACGGTATTTCCTTGCGCCGCAAGGGCATCGACGTGTCCGATGATACTTGTTCGACTGCTCACGGAGGTGGCTCCGACTGCAAGTGTGTACACCGTGCCATCTGCTGCACCCAGCGCCAGGGTGCCGTCGGCGCGCCGGGTAATTGCGGTGAACTCGACGTTCGCGGCGTTGCGCAGGTCGACGCGGGTGGCTCGCCCGGCCGACACATCGACCACGAAATAGCCGCCATGGCTGGCCAGATACGCGGTACCGCTGCCGTCACCGGTTAGCCCGGTCGCCGGGCCGGGCAGCTCGATGACGCGCGGTGGGCTTTGCTGAGAGCCCAACATTGCGACCCGGGTGAGCGCCGTGGGTGCTGACCCGGACGTCAAGATCACCAGCTGGGCGGTGCGGTGGTCGAATATCGCCGCCTGTGCGCGCCCGTCTAGGGGACGTATGACGCCCGCCGCAGGCTGCGATTGCGGTGGAGATTGCCCGGGTTGGGCCGGCTCGATGGCGGGTGGGGCTGTGTCGAGCGTCTTTGACGAACATCCCGCCGCCAATGCCAGCAGAAACAGCAAACCGGCGGCCTGTCGGCGAACTCTGTGTCCGCCGTGTTTACGGTGTTGCGGCACGGGGTAACTCTCGGGGGTCCAGGGGGCGGCCAGTCTCAAGGGAGGTATCGGAGTGAACTCGACCTTAGGGATCATTGTCGGTCATGTCCTGGCCCCGGTGCGGAGGCCGGGAGTCGGCGGCTGGGTATGGTCGCGCTATGAGCGTCGCTGACGACCCTCGATTGGCTCGTCCCGAGTTTGCTATCGAGGACATGTGGGTGGGGGTCTTCCCGGCCAAGGTGTTGGCCAGCGGGTTCGGGCAGGTCGGTGATGGCCGCAGTTTTGCTTTCCGTATCAAAGGTCACTGGCTGCTGGTCGAGATCTACCGGCGCGGAGTGAGTGGCCCGGTTCCACAACCCGAAGATGTCGTCGACACGGTGCGACGCGACATCTTGGGTATCGACATCACCGACGAGCGCAGCCTGGCCGCGGCGGTACGTGACGCGGTTGCCCACGCCGTAGAACCGGATTCCAACTCCAATCCCGTCCGGTAGCTGCCAGACCCAACCGGTACGGTCGTCGTCGTGACTGCGGCGCCGGCGATGTCTTGGTGGCAGGTCATCGTTTTGGCCGTGGTGCAGGGGCTGACCGAGTTCTTGCCGGTGTCGTCGTCGGGCCACCTGGCGATCGTGTCGCGGATCTTCTTCGCCCAGGATGCCGGCGCGTCGTTCACGGCCGTATCCCAGCTGGGCACCGAGATCGCCGTGTTGGTCTATTTCGCCCGAGACATCGTGCGGATCGTCAAGGCATGGTTCAACGGACTAGTAGTTGCCGCACACCGCAACTCCGATTACCGGCTGGGCTGGTACGTCATCATCGGCACGATCCCGATTTGCATACTGGGTCTGTTGTTCAAGGACGAGATTCGCTCGGGCGTGCGCAACCTGTGGGTGATCGCGACGGCCCTGGTGATGTTTTCGGCGGTGATCGCCCTGGCCGAGCGGCTCGGGCGGCAAAGGCGGCACGTCGACCAGCTGACCTGGCGCGATGCCGTCATCGTCGGCGTTGCCCAGACGCTGGCGTTGGTCCCGGGAGTATCCCGGTCAGGGGCAACCATCAGCGCCGGGCTGTTTCTTGGTCTGGAGCGTGAGTTGGCGGCGCGGTTCGGTTTTCTGCTGGCCATTCCGGCGGTGTTCGCCTCCGGGCTGTTCTCGCTGCCGGACGCCTTCCACCCGGTGCTGGAGGGGATGAGTGCGACGGGCCCGCAGCTGTTGGTGGCTACCGTCATCGCGTTTGTCGTCGGCCTCGCCGCGGTGGCGTGGTTGCTGCGATTTCTGGTGCGGCACACCATGTATTGGTTCGTCGGCTACCGAGTACTCGTCGGCGTGGGCGTGCTGATCCTGTTGGCGTCCGGGGTGGTGAGCGCGACATGACCGTCATTTTGTTGCGGCACGGTCGGTCGACGTCGAACACTGCGCATGTCTTGGCCGGTCGTTCCGAGGGCGTCGACCTCGACGACAAGGGTCGCGAGCAAGCCGTGGAGCTGGTCGATCGGATCGGTGACCTGCCGATCCGGGCGGTGGTCTCTTCGCCCATGCTGCGATGCCGGCGCACGATCGAGCCGCTCGCCGAAGCGCTCGGCGTCGAGCCGGTCATCGACGACCGATTCGCCGAAGTCGATTACGGCGAATGGACCGGCCGCAAGCTCACCGAACTGGTCAACGAGCCGCTGTGGGCGGTGGTTCAGGCGCATCCCAGCGCGGCCGTGTTCCCCGGCGGTGAAGGGCTGGCGCAGGTGCAGACGCGGGCCGTCGCTGCCGTGCGCGAGCACGACGCACGGCTCGCCGAAGAGCACGGCGGTGACGCACTCTGGCTGGCTTGCACCCACGGCGACGTCATCAAGGCCGTCGTCGCCGACGCGCTGGCCATCCATCTAGACGGTTTTCAGCGTGTTTCGGCCGATCCAGCCTCGATGAGTGTGATCCGCTACACCCGGTTGCGTCCGTTTCTGCTGCACGTCAACCACACCGGCGCGCGGCTGACGTCCGCGTTGACGGCTGCTCCGCCGACAGACGGTAAGCCGCCGCCCGGCGATGCGGTCGTCGGTGGCTCGACCGACTGAGCGAGTCGCGCCGAGAATTTACGACTGAGCCTCAACTGCCGGTATTTTGGAGTTGCCATGTCTCGCGCGATCCACGTTTTCCGCTCACCCGACCGATTCGTCGCCGGGACAGTTGGCCAGCCCGGAAATCGCACCTTCTACCTGCAAGCCGTGCACGACTCCCGGGTGGTGTCCGTGGTGCTGGAGAAGCAGCAGGTCGCGGTGCTCGCCGAGCGCATCGGCGCGCTGCTGCTCGAAGTCAATCGCCGATTCGGTACACCGGTTCCGCCGGAGACCACCGACGTCGAAGATCTCAGCCCGTTGATCACGCCGGTTGACGCAGAATTTCGGGTCGGCACCATGGGTCTGGGTTGGGATTCTGAGGCCCAGACCGTGGTGGTCGAATTGCTGGCCGTCAGTGACACCGAGTTCGACGCATCCGTGGTGCTCGACGACACCGAGGAGGGTCCTGACGCCGTGCGGGTGTTCCTGACCCCGGAGTCGGCGCGGGAGTTCGCAACCCGTTCCAATCGTGTCATTTCCGCGGGCCGTCCGCCGTGCCCGCTGTGCGATGAACCGTTGGACCCCGAGGGACACATCTGTGCGCGCACGAACGGCTACCGGCGCAGCGCGTTGCTCGGGTCTGACGATGACGCCGAGGATTGACGATCGTGAGGTCCTGCGGCGCGGCGAGTTGACGGTCCTGGGACGCATTCGTTCGGCCAGCAACGCCACCTTCCTGTGCGAATCGACGCTGGATGAGCGCAGCGTGCACTGTGTGTACAAGCCGGTCACCGGTGAGCAGCCGCTGTGGGACTTTCCCGATGGCACTCTGGCTGGCCGAGAACTCGGCGCGTATCTGGTGTCAGTGCAATTGGGCTGGAACATCGTGCCGTACACCATCATTCGCTATGGGCCCGCCGGTTCGGGGATGCTGCAGCTGTGGGTGGACCAACCCGGTGACGAAGCCGGTTCAGACCCCGGTCCAGGCCTAGACCCGGTCGACCTTGTTCCCGCTGATCGGTTGCCGCCCGGCTATCTGCCGGTGTTGCGGGCATATGACTATGCCGGCGACCCGGTCTCGTTGGTTCATGCCGACGACATTCGGCTTTGGCGGATGGCGGTGTTCGACGTGCTGATCAACAACGCCGACCGTAAGGGCGGCCACGTGCTGCGGAGTGTGGACGGCGACATCTACGGAGTCGACCACGGCGTATGCCTGCACGTCGAGGACAAGTTGCGCACGGTGCTGTGGGGGTGGGCCGGCAAACCCATCGACTACAACACTCTGGAAAAGGTGGCCCGCCTGGTCGACGCCCTGGCCGGATCGCTCGGCGATGCGTTGGCCGAGCACATCACCAGCGCCGAGATCGCGGCGTTGCGGCTGCGTGCCCGCGCGCTGCTGAGACAACCCGGTGATGCCCGGCCCGGACCGGCACCGTCCCATTCCCTGGCCCGCGTTTTAGCGGTCGATGGAACCGTGTGGTACCAATCGCTCTTACTGTCGAGAGGCGCGTCGTGTCCGCCAAGAACCATCCGAACAACGCCCCGGGCGTGCCCATGGTGTTTCCACCACGGGTACATCGCCTGCAAGTCAAGTACCGTGAACCCTGTGGTCAAGAAGGTCGCTCGGTTTTTGCCGTCGTTCGCGGTGATCGACCACCGCGGGCGCAAGTCGGGTAAGAACTACCAAACGGTCGTCAATGCCCACCGCAAGGGCACCACCCTCGCGGTCATTTTGGGTCACGGGAAAGCGGACTGGGTCAAGAACGTACTGGCCGCAGGTGAGGCCGACATGCATCTCTTTCGACGGGACGTGCACATCGTCAATCCGCGCGTGGTGACTGCCGGTACGGACGACCCGAGCCTCCCGGCGGTCGCGCGGCGCGCGGCGCGCCGGATCGGCGTTTTCGTCGCTGAGACCACTTGAGTTACCGGTCCAGCATCGGTACCGGATACTGGACACGGATGAGCCCAGACGTGACCGACGCCGCGCTGGCCGCTGATCTGGCCGAGGACGCTGGAAAGCTGTTGCTGGCGGTGCGCGATGCGGTCGGGTTCGGCCACCCGTGGCTGCTCGGCGATGAGGGTGACAGTCAAGCCAATTCGCTCCTGTTGCGGCGACTTCGCGCCGAACGTCCGGGGGACGCGGTGCTCAGCGAAGAGGCCTACGACGACCTGACCCGGTTGCGGGCCGACCGGGTCTGGATCGTCGACCCGCTGGACGGCACCAACGAATTCTCCGAGCGCGGACGCGACGACTGGGCTGTGCACGTGGCGTTGTGGCAGCGGCACGGCGGTCCCAACGGTGCGATCACCGACGCCGCGGTCGCGTTGCCCGCAATGGGTGAGCTTTACCGCAGCGACCGAGTCAGCACGCCGGTCGCCGCGCATTCCGGGCCGATTCGCATCACAGCCAGCTCCAACCGCCCGCCGGCCGTGCTGTATCGGCTCGCCAAGCGGTTGGACATCCAGACCGTGCGGATCGGTTCGGCCGGCGCCAAGGCGATGTCGCTGGTGCGCGGCGACGCCGACGCCTACATCCACGCCGGCGGCCAGTGGGAATGGGATTCGGCCGCGCCGGCGGGGGTGATCCTGGCTGCGGGTATGCACGCATCGCGGCTGGACGGCTCCGAGCTGCTGTACAACCGACCTGACCCGTATCTGCCCGACTTCCTGATGTGTCGCCCGGAACTCGCTGACCTGCTGCTTGGTGCCATCCGGTTGGCGAGCTAGCCCGACGATTTACAGTCGAGAGTATGCAGTCCTGGCCCTCGGCACCATTACCGGCGCTGCCGGGACGCGGGCCGGAGCTGCGGCTGTATGACACCTCCGACCGCCAAGTGCGCCCGTTGGCGGTCGGGCCGACGGCCACCATGTACGTGTGCGGGATCACGCCGTATGACGCCACTCATCTCGGCCACGCCGCCACCTATCTGGCCTTTGACCTCATCCAGCGGTTGTGGCGCGACATCGGACACGACGTGCACTACGTGCAGAACGTCACCGACGTCGATGATCCGCTGTTCGAGCGGGCCAACCGCGACGGCCTGGACTGGCGCGACCTCGCGGCCCGCGAGGTCGCACTGTTCCGCAACGACATGACCGCTCTGCGGATACTGCCGCCACGGGAATACGTGGCGGCCACTGAGGCGGTCGCCGAGGTCGTCGAACTTGTGGAGAAGATGCTGGTCTCCGGAGCGGCGTATGTCGTCGACGACGCCGAGTATCCCGATGTGTACTTCCGCGCCGACGCCACCGCGCAGTTCGGCTACGAGTCCGGTTATGACCGCGACACCATGTTGGAGCTGTTCGCCGAGCGCGGCGGCGATCCGGACAGGCGGGGCAAGATCGACCAACTGGACGCGCTGATGTGGCGCGCCGCGCGGCCCGGGGAGCCCAGCTGGCCGTCACCGTTCGGCCCGGGCCGACCAGGTTGGCACGTCGAGTGCGCCGCGATTGCCCTTAGCCGTATCGGCAGTGGCTTGGACATCCAGGGCGGTGGCAGCGACCTGATCTTCCCACATCACGAGTTCACCGCCGCCCACGCCGAATCCTTCAGCGGTGAGCGGCGATTCGCCCGTCACTACGTGCATGCGGGCATGATCGGTTTGGACGGGCACAAGATGTCCAAGAGCCGCGGCAACCTGGTTCTGGTGTCGCGGTTACGCGCCCAGGGCGTCGACCCGTCGGCTATCCGATTGGGCTTGCTGGCCGGACACTATCGGGCCGATCGGGACTGGAGCGACGACGTGCTGGAAACGGCCGGCGCGCGGCTGCATCGCTGGCGCGCCGCGAGCACCCTGCCCGCCGGCCCGGACGCCGCGGACACCATTGCCCGGGTGCGCCGCTATCTCGCCGACGACCTCGATACGCCTAAAGCGCTTGCTGCACTTGATGGTTGGGTCACCGACGCGCTGGAATACGGCGGTAGCGATGCCGAGGCGCCGGACACTGTCGCAACAGCGGTCGATGCGCTGCTCGGAGTGGACCTGTAGGTTGCGGCCATGACCTCAGTGAATTCGAAAGTCGTCTTCATCACCGGCGGCGCCCACGGAATCGGGGCCGAGGTGGCCCGACGCCTACACGCCAAAGGCGCCAAACTGGTGCTGACCGACCTGGACGAGGCCGCATTGGCGGCGAGATCCGCCGAGCTGGGCGACGAGCGGGTGCTGACCGTGGTTGCCGACGTGCGCGATCTCACCGCCATGCAGGCCGCAGCGGAGGCGGCCGTTGAAAAGTTCGGCGGTATCGACGTCGTTGTCGCCAACGCCGGAATCGCCAGTTACGGCACCGTGCTGGGGGTTGAGCCTGAGGCGGTCAAGCGGGTGTTGGATGTCAACCTGCTGGGTGTCTTTCACACCGTGCGTGCCGCGTTGCCGTCGGTGATCGACCGCCGTGGCTACGTGTTGATCGTCTCCTCACTTGCCGCGTTCACTGCGGCTCCGGGCATGGCGCCCTACGACATGTCCAAGGCGGGCAACGAGCATCTCGCTCACGCGCTGCGACTCGAGGTCGCCCACCTCGGTGTCACCGTCGGCTCGGCCCATATGTCCTGGATCGATACCGCCATGGTCCGAGACAGCAAGTCCGACCTGCCCACATTCGACGAGCAACAGGCGAAGTTCCCCTGGCCGTTGAACAAGACCACCTCGGTGGACAAGTGCGCCGCCGCTTTCGTCGCCGGCATCGAGGACCGCAAGGAACGCGTTTATTGCCCGAAGTGGGTGGGTGTTTTCCGGTGGCTCAAGCCGGTTTTGTCTACTCGGCTTGGCGAACGTCCAGTCCGCAAAAGCACCGGCGATCTGTTGCTCCGCATGGACGCCGAAGTCGCCGCGCTGGGTCGTTCCACCAGCGCCCATACCCAAGACCTGGAGAAGCACTAGCCTTTCCCGCGCACGTTCGCGGAGTAGCAGGGTGACTTGTGAAACTCGACGCGCGCTCTACAGTTCGGGCCATGGACTCTGTGCTGCGCCTCGATACCGCCGGCGTACGGGTAATGGCTGGCCGGTGGCAAGTCCTAGCGGGTGATCTGCGCAGTGGCGGTGAGCCTGCTGAGGAGCTGGGGTTGTCGTGTCAGCCGAGCGCATTGGCAGTGTCCGCCGGCCATGCCGTTGTCGCGGCCTGTACAGCAGTTTTGACGGAGCGCATTCTGGCCGGGGCCGTCCGAGTCGAAGCAGCCGATAGCTTGTATGCCGCCAACGAAGCCGATTCGGCGGCCACGCTGGGTGGCGTGGCTGATCCGGTGGTATAGCCGTGGCGGCTATCGCAGCGTTTCCCGGCTTGTCGGATCTTTGGGTGTGGCCTACCGACCATCTGACCGAGGGAGCCAATTATTGGGAGGCCGTCGCCGCGCGCTGGTATGAGGCTTTTGCGCAGGTTTGGCAAGACTCACTGTCGGTTGATTGGGAGGGCAAGGGGGTCAAGGCTTTACATGCCCGGACGTCCGCCGACAAGATGAGGGTCAGCGGGTTGGTCGATCGATTACAGGCGGCGGCCACGGCGTCTCGTACCGGGGCATCGGATGTGTATGCGGCTCGCTCAGGGCTGCAGTCCGCGGTCGAGGACGCACGCGCGGCTGGGTTCGAGGTCGGCGAACACCTCTCGGTTACCGACCGCTCAGCCGGCGACAGCGCCGCGGCACGGGCAGTCCGACAGGCCCAGGCGGAAGCTTTTGCCGCCGATATCCGCTGGCGCGCTGCGCATCTCGTCGGGGTTGATCGGCAAGTCGCCGGCAGAATCATCGCTGCACTCGGCGACGTCGGGAAGGTGAATTTTCCCGAGGCGCCCACGTCGAGGATCCAACTCGTCGACAACCACTGGCAACAAGACTCGCCACCGGCAAACGGGTCGTCGCCGCCTGACGGCCCGCACTTGATCTACTGTTACCCCAGTGCTCGCCCGGATTTTTGGTGGTGTGAGGGATACGAGGTCGGCAAGGGGCCCTATGCCTTCGACTCGCCGACTGAGATATCAGGGGTTGGATAGATGAGCGATCCGCAGATGCGCCAGATTTGGCGATCCCTCATCGAGACCGAGCAACTCAGCGACGGCACCTGGCGGGCGTGGTCTCCCACCGAGGCCTGGTCGACGACGGGTGTCACCGAGGACGAGGCCCAAGACAAGGCCACCGATCAGGCGATCGAGCGTGGCGAAGACCCCGACCAGCTGGTACGCAGCGCACCGCGCAACCCGATCGAGCTTGAACCCGACGATCCCCGCGTGGGCTGGGTGTGGCGCTTCCATCCGCAGACCGAACACTTCAGCGATGGCACGTGGCGGGCATGGTTCGCCAGTGGAGGATGGACAGTGACCGGCTCCACCGAGGCGGACGCCATAGAGAAGGCAAATCTGGAGTGGTTCCGACGTCGCGAGGACCCAGACGAAGTCGCCCGGCGAATTGCGATGATGCGGCGCCACCTCGTTGAACCGCTTCCCGGGGTGGAGAACTTCGACAGCTCGGTTCTGCAGTCGGCGTGGCAGAGCGACAACCCCGGCCGGGCTGTGCGCTCGATCATCGAGCAGCTCGGCGAAGAAGAACCACCACCCGCTTAGCGGCCAAATCCCGGGCGGCGGCGTCGCAGATAGCGCTCGAACTCGGCGGCCAGCGCGTCGCCGTCGATCTTGCCCAGCGCATCGTTCATGTCGACCTCGGCGTCGCCACGTTGTTCCAATGACTGCACGTACTCGGAGATCTCGTCGTCCTCGGTAGTCATTTCGGTGACCGCCTGCTCCCACTCCTCGGCCTGCGCCGGCAGGTCGGCCAGCGGCACCTCGATGTCGAGGACATCCTCGACGCGGCGCAGCAGCGCCACCGTCGCCTTCGGGTTGGGTGGCTGCGACACGTAATGCGGAACCGCCGCCCAGAACGTCACAGCCGGTATGCCCGCCGCCACGCAGGCGTCCTGGAACACGCCGGCGATGCCCGTCGGTCCCTCGTAGCGCGTTTCCTGCAGCCCGAAGTGTCGGGCCGACTCGGGCGAGTAGGCGGCCCCGGACACCGGTACCGGCCGGGTGTGTGGCGTGTCGGCCAACAGCGCGCCGAGGATCACCACGGTGTCGACGTTGAGTTTGTCGGCGACGGCCAGCAGCTCGGCGCAGAATGTGCGCCAACGCATATTGGGCTCCACGCCGTGCATCAACACGATGTCACGGTCGCTGCCCGGCGGTCGGCAGTGCGAGATCCGCATCGACGGCCACACCAGTTCCCGGGTGACACCGTCCACCTGCCGGATCACCGGACGGTTCACCTGGTAGTCGTAGTACGCCTCGTCATCGATCTCGACGATCGGATCGGCTTCCCAGATGGCGTCCAGGTGCTCGAGGGCGTCGCTGGCCGCGTCCCCGGCGTCGTTCCACCCCTCGAACGCCGCCACCACGATCGTGTTATGCAGTTCGGGTAGCGAGGCGCTGACATCTGGCGAGGTCACAGAATCAGCGTAAGGCCTGGCGCGGGTCCCGGTGTGCAGAGCGACCGGCACATTTGCATAGGTCAGCTATGCTTACGGGGATGACTTCCCCACAACGGACACTCGAGGCTTTGTCGCAGCGCGTCATGGTGGGGGACGGCGCGATGGGCACCCGGTTGCAGGCAGCCGACCTGAGCCTCGACGATTTCAACAACCGGCGCCGACGCGGTCGAGACGAAATACGTTCGGCTGCAATCTGGTTAATCTTGGTGACTACGACATTGCCGATGACATCCGCGAGCTGGCGCCCAAGGGCGCTGCGATCGCCAAGCGGGTCGAGTCGAGCTGGGCGTCCAGACGTCGGGTGACGACGTAGACTTTCCTGGTCGAGAGGCGTTGCAACGGTTCCGGGTCCCCGCTGGAATCCGCCACGCTCGGCAGAGTCAAGGACGCCTTCCGCTAAGGAAGGAACGTACGTGAACGCCCTGCAGCCGAACATCCGCCCCGACTGCACCGACGAACTGGCGGCTGCTCTCGGCCGGCGGATCATGGTGATCGACGGCGCGATGGGCACGGCGATCCAGCGGGACCGGCCGGACGAGGCCGGCTACCGCGGCGAGCGGTTCAAGGACTGGCCGAGCGATCTCGTGGGCAACAACGATCTGCTCAACCTGACGCAGCCGCAGATCATCGAGGGGATCCACCGCGAGTACCTCGAGGCGGGCGCCGACATCCTGGAGACCAACACGTTCAACGCGAACGCGGTCTCGCTCTCCGACTACGACATGCAGGAGCTGAGCTACGAGCTGAACTACGCCGGCGCTGCTCTAGGCCGCAAGGCCGCGACGAGTTCAGCACCTCGGAGAAGCCCCGCTACGTGGCCGGTGCCCTCGGGCCGACGACGCGGACCGCGTCGATCTCGCCGGACGTCAACGACCCCGGAGCCCGCAACGTCTCCTACGACCAGCTGGTCGCCGCCTACCTCGAAGCTGCCAATGGCCTCGTCGACGGTGGTGCCGACCTCATGATCATCGAGACGATCTTCGACTCGCTGAACGCCAAGGCGGCGGTGTTCGCCGTCGAGACGCTGTTCGAGGACCGCGGACGCCGCTGGCCGGTCATCATCTCGGGCACCATCACCGATGCTTCCGGGCGGACGTTGTCTGGTCAGGTCACCGAAGCATTCTGGAACGCGATCAGGCACGCGAAGCCGATCGCGGTCGGCCTCAACTGCGCCCTGGGTGCGCCGGAGATGAGGCCCTACATCGCCGAGGTGGCGCGGATCGCGGACACCTACGTCTCCTGCTACCCGAACGCCGGCCTGCCCAACGCCTTTGGCGAGTACGACGAGTCCCCGGAGCGTCAGGCCGGCTACATCGCCGAGTTCGCCGAGGCCGGCCTGGTCAACCTGGTCGGTGGTTGCTGCGGAACGACGCCGCCGCACATCGCCGAGATCGCCAAGGTCGTCGAGGGCAAGCCGCTGCGCGAGCTGCCGGAGATCGCGGTGGCCACCCGGCTCTCGGGCCTGGAGCCGCTCAACATCACCGACGATTCCCTGTTCGTGAACATCGGTGAGCGCACCAACATCACCGGCTCCGCCCGGTTCCGCAACCTGATCAAGGCCGAGGACTACGACACCGCGCTCTCGGTCGCCCTGCAGCAGGTCGAGGTCGGTGCGCAGGTCATCGACATCAACATGGACGAGGGCATGATCGACGGCGTCGCCGCGATGGACCGGTTCACCAAGCTGATCGCGGCCGAGCCGGACATCAGCCGCGTCCCGGTGATGATCGACTCCTCCAAGTGGGAGGTCATCGAGGCGGGCCTGAAGAACGTGCAGGGCAAGCCGATCGTCAACTCGATTTCCATGAAGGAGGGCGAGGAGAAGTTCATTCGCGAGGCACGGCTGTGCCGCAAGTACGGTGCAGCCGTCGTCGTGATGGCCTTCGACGAGCAGGGTCAGGCCGACAACCTAGAGCGCCGCAAGGAGATCTGCGGGCGCGCCTACCGAATCCTGACCGAAGAGGTCGGCTTCCCGGCCGAGGACATCATCTTCGACCCGAACTGCTTCGCGCTGGCGACCGGTATCGAGGAGCACGCGACCTACGGGATCGACTTCATCGAGGCCTGCGCCTGGATCAAGGAGAACCTTCCAGGGGTGCACATCTCTGGCGGTATCTCGAACGTGTCGTTCTCGTTCCGGGGCAACAACCCCGTCCGCGAGGCGATCCATGCGGTGTTCCTGTTCCACGCCATCAAGGCCGGCCTGGACATGGGCATCGTCAACGCCGGTGCGCTCGTGCCCTACGACTCGATCGACCCCGAGCTGCGGGACCGAATCGAGGATGTCGTCCTGAACCGTCGCGAGGATGCGGCCGAAAGGCTCCTGGAAATCGCTGAACGGTTCAACAGCAAGGACCAGGCCTCGGGAGTGGGAGACCCGGCGGCAGCCGAGTGGCGCAACCTCCCGGTCCGCGAGCGGATCACGCACGCCCTGGTCAAGGGCATCGACGCCCACGTCGATGCCGATACCGAGGAATTGCGAGCCGAGATCGCCGCCGCAGGTGGTCGGCCGATCGAGGTAATCGAGGGTCCGCTGATGGACGGCATGAACGTCGTCGGTGACCTCTTCGGCGCAGGCAAGATGTTCCTGCCCCAGGTCGTGAAATCGGCCAGGGTGATGAAGAAGGCTGTGGCGTACCTGCTGCCGTACATCGAGGCGGAGAAGGAACAGTCCGGCGACTCCGCAGCCGGGGACAAGACCAACGGCACGATCGTGATGGCGACGGTGAAGGGCGACGTCCACGACATCGGCAAGAACATCGTCGGGGTCGTGTTGCAGTGCAACAACTACTCGGTGATCGACCTCGGTGTGATGGTGCCTGCTCAGAAGATCCTGGACGCGGCGAAGGAGCACAACGCCGACATCATCGGGCTGTCCGGCCTGATCACCCCGTCCCTGGACGAGATGGTCAACTTCGCCGCCGAGATGGAACGCGAGGGGCTGGAGATCCCGCTGCTGATCGGTGGCGCGACCACCTCGCGCGCCCACACGGCCGTGAAGGTGTCGCCGCGTCGTACCGGTCCGGTCGTCTGGGTCAAGGACGCGTCCCGTTCGGTGCCGGTCGCTGCAGCGCTCCTCGACGACAAGCAGCGTCCGGCCCTGCTGGAGGCCACCGAGACCGAGTACGCAGCCCTGCGCGAACGGCACGCCCAGAAGAACGAGCGGCCGATGCTGACGCTGGAGAAGGCCCGCGCGAACCGGACGCCGATCGAGTGGGACGGCTACACACCGCCGGTGCCCGCCCAGGGCCTCGGCGTGCGGGAGTTTCACGACTACGATCTCGCCGAGCTGCGCGAGTACATCGACTGGCAGCCGTTCTTCAACGCCTGGGAGATGAAGGGCAGGTTCCCCGACATCCTCAACAACCCGGTCTCGGGCGAGACCGCCCGCAAGCTGTACGACGACGCCCAGGAGATGCTCGACACCCTGATCAAGGAGAAGTGGCTGACTGCCAACGGGGTGATCGGGTTCTTCCCGGCGAACGCGGTCGGCGACGACATCGAGGTGTACACCGACGACACCCGCACCGAGGTACTGACCACGTTGCACAACCTGCGCCAGCAGGGCGAGCACCGGGACGGCATCCCGAACCGAGCGCTGGGCGACTACATCGCGCCCAAGGACACCGGTCTGGCCGACTACGTCGGCGCGTTCGCCGTCACCGCCGGGCTTGGCAGCCAGGACAAGATCGCGGAGTTCAAGGCAGCCGTCGACGACTACAGCGCGATCCTGCTGGAGTCGATCGCCGACCGGCTGGCAGAGGCTTTCGCCGAACGGATGCACCAAAGGGTCCGCAAGGAGTTCTGGGGATTCCAACCGGACGAGCAGTTGGACAATGAGGCACTCATCGGTGAGAAGTACGCGGGAATCCGCCCTGCCCCGGGCTACCCGGCTTGCCCGGAGCACACCGAGAAGGTGACGCTCTGGAAGTTGATGGACGTCCAGGAGCGGACCGGCATCGAGTTGACCGAGTCGATGGCGATGTGGCCCGGTGCTGCCGTCAGCGGCTGGTATTTCTCGCACCCCCAGTCGCAGTACTTCGTGGTCGGCCGGATGGCCCAGGACCAGGTCGCCGACTACGCGAAGCGCAAGGGCTGGAGCCTGCAGGAAGCCGAGCGCTGGCTCGGCCCTAACCTCGGCTACAACCCGGAGGACTGAGCCCTAGGTTGGTTGAGTTCGCACTGGCCGCCGAGAGCCGACGGAGAAGGCTGCGAGCCTATCCAGTCGTTCTCACTATCGCGAATTGACCTTGTGCACTGGACCCTTCGGCCGTAGTGGTGTACTGGGGTCGCGCTCTGAGGTCGCCGGGACCGCTTGCGGATGGAGGAACACTCATGAGTGGTGACGGCGTCTTCGGGAGTGGGCCGACGGCTCCGCACGAAGATCTGCCCGTCGACCCGCGCGGCACGCGGGCCGCATTCCGGTCTGCTGTTCGTTACGCGACGGTGGCCGCGATCGGTGGATTCCTGTTCGGCTACGACATCTCGACCACTAACCGCGCAGTCAAGGCGCTGCAGGCCGATTTTCACATTGGCAACGCTCTGCTGGGTTTCGCCGCGGCATCTGTGGTTCTGGGCGCGGCGGTCGGGGCAGTGTGGGCCGGCCGGATCGGCGACCGGTTGGGCCGCCTCTCGATGATGAAGCTCTCGGCGGCATCGTTCTTCGTGTGCGGTCTCGGCGCTGGTTTGGCAACTAGCATTTGGATGTTCATCGTCTTCCACTTCATCGGCGGTATCGGGATTGGCTTCTCATCGGTTGCGGCTCCGGCCTACATCGCCGAAATCTCACCCCCGCGCTTCCGTGGCCGGCTTGGCTCACTGCAGCAGCTTGCCATCGTCATCGGGCTTTTCGGAGCGATGGCGTTGACCTGGGTGCCGTTTCACATCGCGGGCGGTGCGAGCAAGCCGCTCTGGCTGGGACTGGCGGCCTGGCGCTGGACTTTTCTCGGCGAGTTGATTCTGGCGTTGCTGTACTTCGCACTGCTTTTCACCATCTCCGAGTCGCCGCGTTACCTGGTTGGCAGACAAGAGATTTCACAAGCCCGCCAAGTGCTGGGGCAACTGCTGGGCCCGCGCGACGTGGAGGTGACGATCACTCGTATCGCGAGCTCCTTGGAGCAGGAGAAGCCGCAGTCGTGGCGGGATCTGCGTAAGCCGACCGGAGGGCTGCACGGCATCGTCTGGGTCGGGTTGGGGCTGGCCGTCTTTCAGCAGTTCGTCGGCATTAACGTGATCTTCTCCTACTCGGATTTGCTCTGGGAGGCAGTGGGATTCGGTGAGAAGTCCTCCTTCACCATTGCCCTGGTAACCACCGGCGTCAACGTGCTGATCACATTGGTGGCGATCGCGCTGATCGACCGGCTGGGCCGCAGGCCGTTGTTGCTGGCCGGATCCGCGGGCATGTCGCTGATGCTGGCGACGATGACGGTCGTGTTCGCCAGCGCCTCCAGCGTCAACGGTCAACCGCAGCTGGACGGAGCTGGCGGCGTGATCGCGCTGGTGGCTGCTGACCTGTTCGTCGTCGCCTTCGCTGTCTCCTGGGGACCGGTCCTATGGGTGCTGCTGGGCGAGATGTTTCCCAATCGCATCCGCTCGGCTGCGCTGGGATTGGCGTCGGGCGTGCAGTGGATGGCAAACTGGACCATCGCGGTGACGTTCCCGGCGCTGCGGCACACGCTCGCGGTGGCCTACGGTTTCTACGCGCTGTGTGCAGTGCTGTCGTTGGTTTTCGTTTGGAAATGGGTCCGCGAAACCAACGGCGTCTCCCTGGAAGACATGCCCGACGAAGTCTCCCCGACCTGAAACCGCCGTGACTTTGTCCAGGCACCCATGAAACAATCGCTGGCCGTGAAGACCTTCGAGGAGCTATTTGCCGAGCTTGGCGAGCGTGCCCGCACCCGCCCGCCAGGTAGCGGCACGGTGGCCGCGCTAGACGGTGGGGTGCACGCGGTGGGCAAGAAGGTCCTGGAGGAGGCCGGTGAAGTGTGGTTGGCGGCCGAGCACGAACCTGACGATGCACTCGCTGAGGAGATCAGCCAGTTGCTGTACTGGACGCAGGTGCTGATGATCGCCCGCGGGCTGACGCTCGATGACGTGTACGGGAAACTGTGATGACAACGCTTCACCGAAACGGCTCCACGAACCTGCGGGTGGCAGTTCCTAACAAGGGGGCGCTGAGCGAGCCCGCCGTCGAGATTCTCGCTGAGGCCGGGTACCGCCGCCGCACCGATCCGAAGGACTTGACCGTCATCGACCCCCACAACCAGGTCGAGTTCTTTTTCCTGCGGCCCAAAGACATTGCTATCTATGTCGGGTCGGGTGAGCTCGACTTCGGAATAACCGGGCGGGATTTGGCGCGTGAGTCCGGCGCGCCGGTGCACGAACGACTCGCGCTCGGCTTCGGATCATCCAGCTTTCGTTACGCCGCACCGGCCGGACGCGACTGGACCGTCGACGACCTGGCCGGTCGGCGAATCGCCACCGCATACCCGAACCTCGTGCAAAAGGATTTGGCCGCCCGCGGAATTGAGGCAACCGTGATCCGGCTCGACGGCGCCGTGGAGATCTCCGTGCAGCTCGGAGTCGCCGATGCGGTTGCCGACGTGGTGGGCTCGGGTCGCACCCTGAACCTGCACAATCTGGTGGCCTTCGGTGAGCCACTGTGCGATTCGGAGGCCGTGCTGATCGAACAGATCGACTCGGAGGCTGGAGAAGACGGACCGGAGGCTTCCGCGCGTGACCAGCTGGTCGCGCGAGTACAGGGCGTGGTGTTCGGTCAGCAGTACTTGATGTTGGACTACGACTGTCCGCGTTCGGTACTCGACGACGCCACGGCCATCACGCCGGGCTTGGAGTCACCGACAATCGCCCCGCTCGCCAATCCCGATTGGGCAGCGGTGCGCGCTTTGGTGCCGCGTCGGGGCGTCAACGAGATCATGGACGAACTGGCGGCTCTCGGGGCGAAAGCGATCCTGGCCTCCGACATTCGGTTCTGCCGATTCTGATCTTGAATGCGGCCGTGCAAGGGGCTTTGCTGTGTTAGCGTCCGGTTAGAGTCCAGCCCGGTAGGAGGGTCACCGTGACACATTTCTATGTTCTGCTGCTAGCTCTGGGCATCGGTTTCGTCGCCGGATTGCGTTCTTTGACGGCTCCAGCGGTAGTCGCCTGGGCCGCGTTTCTGAAGTGGATCAACCTCAACGGGCACTGGGCTGCCTGGGTGGGCTACCTGATCACGGTTATCGTCTTCACCGTCCTCGCGCTGGGCGAGCTGGTACTGGACAAGCTGCCCAAGACACCGGCCCGCACGTCGCCGCCGTCGTTCGGTGCGCGGATCGTGTTGGGCGCGTTCGCGGGCGCTGTACTCGGCTCCGCCTGGGGCTACACCTGGACCGCGCTCGGTGCGGGAGCCATCGGTGCCGTGCTCGGCACCCTGGGCGGCTACCAGGCGCGCAGCCGGCTGGTCGCGTCACACGGCCACGACCTGCCGATCGCCCTGCTCGAGGATGCCGTCGCGGTGCTCGGCGGATTCGCGATCGCCGCAGTCACAGCTGCTCTGTGACAAGGCATTTCGACGCGATCGTGGTGGGCGCCGGCCAGGCCGGGCCCTCACTGGCAGGCCGGTTGACCGCAGCCGGCCAGACAGTTGCCGTGGTGGAGCGCAAGCTGATCGGCGGCACCTGCGTCAACAACGGATGCATCCCGACGAAGACGTTGGTGGCCAGCGCACATGCCGCGCATCTGGCCCGTCGCGGCGCCGACTTCGGTGTCGGCACCGGGGCCATCAGTGTCGACATGGCGAAAGTGAAGGCGCGCAAAGACGACATCATGCTGGGCGACCGCAAGGGTGTCGAAGACTGGTTGAACGGCATGGACGGCTGCACCGTCATTCGCGGCCACGCCCGGTTCACCGGTCCGCACACACTGCAGGTCGGTGACGAGATACTGCAGGCTGACCGGATTTTTCTCAACGTCGGTGGTCGTGCGGTGGTGCCCGATATTCCCGGGCTGGCCGATATCGACTTCCTCACCAACGTGTCGATCCTCGAACTGGACACCCTGCCAGAACATCTCGTCATCATCGGTGGCAGCTACATCGCCCTTGAGTTCGCCCAAATGTACCGCCGTTTTGGTGCCCAGGTCACCGTTGTGGAAAGAGGACCGCGACTGGCCTCCCGCGAAGACAACGACGTTTCCGCGACCATCAAAGACATCCTGCAGAATGAGGGCATCGACATTGTCCTCGACGCTACTGATGTCCGGATAGCCAAGCGGGACAGCGGCTTTAGTGGGTTCGAAGTGACACCACGGCCCGGTGGGGCGCCGATACCCGGCAGTCATCTATTGCTGGCCGTCGGTCGGCGGCCCAACACCGATGATCTCGGCCTCGAAGATGCCGGTGTTCAAACCGATGCGCGCGGATATATCACGGTCGACGACCAGCTGAAGACCAGCGTCGACCACATTTGGGCCATGGGTGACTGCAATGGCAAAGGTGCGTTCACCCACACCTCCTACAACGATTTCGAGGTCGTCGCGGCCAACCTACTCGACGGTGACCCACGCCGGGTCAGCGACCGCATTCCCACCTATGCCCTCTTCATCGACCCGCCGTTGGGTCGAGCCGGAATGACCGTCGAGCAGGTGCGGGCTTCGGGGCGCCCCGCGCTGGTCGGCCAGCGGCCGATGACCAGGGTCGGCCGAGCGGTGGAAAAGGGTGAGACACAAGGCTTTATGCAAGTGGTCGTTGACGCCCAAACACAGCAGATCCTGGGAGCGGCCATCCTCGGCGTCGGTGGCGACGAGGCCATCCACGCCATCCTGGATGTGATGTCAGCCAAAGCTCCCTACACCACGCTGACGCGCACCGTGCACATCCACCCGACGGTCAGCGAGCTGATACCGACGATGCTGGAGGAGATGTCGCCGCTGCAGTAAGCCTAGGCGGCCGGATCTGCCTGCTGCAGCACGGCGTCGGCGTTCCCTTCATCGGGATGTTTCGGCCAACCGGGGTACGGCGGCGGCGTGCCGCCGAAGACCGGGCAATGCGCATGGTGCGGGCACCAGTCGCACAGCCGCGACGGCCTGGGCCTGAAATCGCCTGTGGCACCAGCAGATTGGATGGCCCGCCAGATTGCCATCAGCGTCTTCTCGAAGCGCAGCAGCTCGTGTTCGTCGGGGGAGTAGTCCAGCAGTTGGCCATCGGCCAGGTAGATGAGCCGCAGCCGGGTCGGCAACACGCCGCGGGAGCGCAGTAATGCGACTGCGTAGAACTTCATCTGGAACATGGCCTTGAACTCGGCGAGGGCTCGAGCTTCCGGCGGCGCCTTGCCGGTTTTGTAGTCCACCACCCGCAACTCGCCGGTGGGGGCGACGTCGATCCGGTCGATGATCCCGCGCAGCAGTGTGCCGTCGGCGAGTTCGACCTCGATGCGCTGCTCGCAGCTCTGGGGGTCAAACCGGGTCGGGTCTTCCAACCGGTAGTAGCCGGACAGCAACGCGCGCGCCTCGTCAAGAAGTTGAGATAGCTGCTCGGCGTCCAACTCGTCGACCGAGCCGGGCTCGGAGGCCAGCACCTGCTCCCATGCCGGGCCGACCAGGCCATCGGCGGTCTGCGGTCCGCGCTGGGTCGCTGGCAGGTTGTACAGCCGCTCCAACGCGGCATGCACCACCGAGCCCCGCAGTTGCGCGGTGGACGACGGCTCAGGAAGCCGGTCGATGGCCCGGTAGCGGTAGAGCAGCGGGCATTGTTTGAAGTCGGCCGCCCGCGACGGTGACAGGGCCGGTCGTGATGCCGGACGCGGGCGGGCCACGTTGCCCGGCTGGTCGCTCATATCCGCAGCCTAGGGGCGAGGTCAGACAACCCCGCGCACCTTTCTCGGCGCGTCTGCTGGCAGGCTAGAGGGCTGTGTCTGCAAGCGGGCCGTTCGCGGTCGGTGATCGTGTCCAGCTCACCGACGCCAAGGGTCGGCACTACACCGTGCTGCTCAGTGTGGGCGGCGAATTCCACACCCACCGGGGTGCGATTGCGCACGACACGGTGATCGGCCTGCCGGAAGGCAGCGTGATCAAATCGGCAAACGGCGACCCGTTCCTGGCGTTGCGTCCGCTGCTGGTGGACTACGTGATGTCGATGCCTCGCGGCGCCCAGTTGATTTATCCCAAAGACGCCGCGCAGATCGTGCACGAGGGCGACATCTTCCCGGGCGCCCTGGTGTTGGAGGCCGGCGCCGGTTCCGGGGCGCTGACCTGTTCGCTGCTGCGCGCGGTCGGGCCGGCTGGGCAGGTGATTTCCTACGAGGTGCGTGCCGATCACGCCGAACACGCTCGCCGCAATGTGCAGGCGTTCGTCGGCGGCCTCCCCGCCAACTGGCAGTTGGTCGTCAGCGATGTCACTGATACCGACCTGGCTGCCGGCTGCGTCGACCGGGTGGTGCTTGACATGCTGGCGCCGTGGGATGTGCTCGACACCATCTCGCGGGTCGTCGTCGCCGGTGGTGTGCTGATCATCTACCTGGCCACCGTTACTCAGCTGTCAAAGACCGTGGAGGCGCTGCGCGAGCAGCAGTGCTGGACCGAGCCGCGGGTCTGGGAGACGCTGCAGCGCGGCTGGAACGTCGTCGGGTTGGCCGTGCGCCCGCAGCACAACATGCGCGGCCACACCGGGTTTCTAGTCTCCGCGCGTCGGCTGGCTCCGGGCGCCGTCGCGCCGACGCTGCTGCGCCGCAAGCGATAAGCGGGCTAGACCCGGTTAGTCTTCGCTGCGCTGGATGCCGCGGCGCACCGACAGCAGTTCGAACTCCGGGTGCGCGGCCACTAGCCGTTCGGCTGCGTCGAGCACCTCGACCGCGTGGCGGCGGTCGGCGGAGGCCATCGCCACCCCGATGCGCGCGCGTCGGTAAAGTTCGTGCGATCCCGTTTCGGCGGCTGACACGCTGAACTTGCGCTGCAACTCGGCCACCACCGGGCGCACTAGCGAGCGCTTTTGCTTCAGTGAGTGCACGTCACCGAGCAGCACATCGAACTCCAGCCAGCCGATCCACATAGCCGAGTTCAGCGGCCCGGCGAGGTGGGAGGTGCGGGTTGGGCGGTGCTAAAAGCCAGTAGTACATCAGCGGTTCGCGCCGACAGCTGCCAGCCACCCTGGTACGGCTTGAATTCCATCGGAAAGGAGAACCTGCCTCCTCCGGGATTCGGTGAGCTGACGTCGACGTCGGCCACCACATCGGCCGGATCGCGGTCTGACCACACGACGTTGCGCACATCGACCTTCATCGGTGCGAAGCCGCCGTTGAGTAGCGCAGCCGCGAACTGGTCGAAGACGGCAGCACTGTCCGGGGTGGCACCTTCGACCAGGTTCAGCTTCGTAGTCCCGGGCACCCCGGGATCGGCTAGCTGGTAGAGCACCCGGGCCAACGCGTCGGGGGGCGGCAGCGGAGCCGTCTGTGCAGCCGACGTCGACGTCGGCGAGGCAGCCGTCGGCGGCGGCTCGGCCTTCGGTGCAGCAGCATGCTCGTCGCTTGAACACCCCGAGAGCACGAGCGCCGCCACAATTGTGGCGGCGCTCAGGAATGCCGTGCGGTGTCGGCTCATCCAGCAGCGGTCAGCCGCCCGCCGACTGGACCGACTGGATCAGCGTCATCGCCGAGGTGCGCGACAGCATCCAGCCGCCCTGATCGACGAACGTGAGATTCTCGGTCGTCGGGGTCAGGTGCGGACCCGTCGCAGTGATGTTGGCCGAGGCTGCTCCCGAGCCCGCGGGCGCGATGTTCGTGATGTTGAACGTCAGCGGCAGGCTGCCCTTGGCGGCGGCTTGCTGCAGCTTCTTGTCGGCGATGTGACCTTCGACGCCGCCAACGCCGCCCTGCACCAGGTTGCTCTTGCTGGCGAACGGCACGCTGGGGTCCTGCAGGCTGTTGAGGAGGGTGAGCAGCTGGTCGGCGGTCGGCACATCCATCCCCGGCACCCCCGGGTCCAGTGGAACAGGCGCGCCGAAGACGACCGGCTGAACGCGAGGCGACACGGCGCTAGCCGATGCATCGAAGATCACACCGAAAGTCACACCCGCGGCCGCCGCACCGATTGCGGCCACCGCCGCCACGCCTGTGGCTAGGGATTTCACGGTTACAGATGTCCTCTCCATTAACACGGCTCAACATGATGTTAACGCTGGTGCCAGTGTGCACTATTTGGAGATCCCGCATGAATTGGAAATGGCCGGTAGCTTTGAGGTATCCGCCGCACCAACTGCCGGAGCGGGAAAGGAGCGCACCATGGGTGAGTCAGAGCGTGAAGCGTTCGGTAGCCCTCGCGAGCCCGACCTGTCCAGCGAGGATGCTGCCGAGTTGGAAGAACTCCGGCGCGAGGCCGCGATACTGCGAGAGCAACTCGAGAATGTCATCGGAACGCCAAGCGGCGCGCGCAGTCCCCGCGATGTGCACCAGCTAGAGGCCCGAATCGATTCGCTTGCGGCACGCAATTCCAAGTTGATGGAAACCCTCAAGGAAGCCCGGCAGCAACTGCTGGCGCTGCGCGAGGAGGTCGACCGGCTCGGGCAGCCGCCGAGCGGCTACGGCGTGTTGTTGTCTGCCCACGACGACGACACCATCGACGTCTTCACTTCGGGGCGCAAGATGCGCCTGACGTGCTCACCCAACATCGACGTCAAGGCTTTGAGGAAAGGACAGACAGTTCGCCTCAACGAGGCTTTAACTGTCGTCGAGGCGGGCACCTACGAATCGGTCGGCGAGATTTCCACGTTGCGTGAGACCCTTGCCGACGGTCACCGCGCTCTCGTCGTCGGCCACGCCGACGAGGAACGCATTGTCTGGCTTGCCGACCCGCTGGTCGCCGAGGATCTGCCTGACGGCCACCCCGACGCCCTCAACGACGACCAGCGGCCTCGCAAGCTGCGTCCCGGTGACTCGCTGCTGGTGGATACCAAGGCCGGATACGCCTTCGAGCGCATCCCCAAGGCCGAGGTCGAGGACTTGGTGCTGGAAGAGGTCCCGAACGTCACCTACGACGACATCGGCGGGCTGGGCCGGCAGATCGAGCAGATCCGCGACGCCGTGGAGCTGCCATTCCTGCACAAGGACCTGTACCGGGAATACGCGTTGCGCCCGCCCAAGGGTGTGCTGCTCTACGGCCCGCCCGGTTGCGGTAAGACGTTGATCGCCAAGGCCGTTGCCAACTCGCTGGCCAAGAAGATGGCCGAGGTTCGCGGCGACGATGCCCGCGAGGCCAAGTCATACTTCCTCAACATCAAAGGCCCCGAGCTGCTGAACAAGTTCGTCGGTGAGACCGAACGTCACATCCGGTTGATCTTCCAGCGGGCCCGGGAAAAGGCGTCCGAGGGCACTCCGGTGATCGTGTTCTTCGACGAGATGGACTCGATCTTCCGGACCCGCGGCACCGGTGTGTCGTCGGACGTCGAGACAACTGTGGTGCCCCAGTTGCTCAGCGAGATCGACGGCGTTGAAGGTCTGGAGAACGTCATCGTGATCGGCGCTTCCAACCGTGAGGACATGATCGACCCGGCGATCCTGCGTCCGGGCCGCCTCGACGTCAAGATCAAGATCGAGCGCCCGGATGCCGAGTCGGCGCAGGACATCTTCTCCAAGTACCTCACCGAGTCACTGCCGGTGCACGCCGACGACATCGCCGAGTTCGACGGCGACCGTGCGGCGTGCATCAAGGCCATGATCGAGAAGGTTGTCGACCGGATGTACGCCGAAATCGACGAGAACCGGTTCCTGGAAGTCACTTACGCCAACGGCGACAAAGAAGTCATGTACTTCAAGGACTTCAACTCCGGCGCGATGATCCAGAACGTAGTCGACCGGGCGAAAAAGAACGCCATCAAGTCGGTGCTGGAAACTGGGCAACGGGGGCTACGCATCCAGCATCTACTCGATTCGATCGTCGACGAGTTCGCCGAGAACGAGGACCTGCCCAACACCACCAATCCCGATGACTGGGCACGTATTTCAGGCAAGAAGGGTGAGCGGATCGTCTACATCCGCACGCTGGTCACCGGCAAGAGCTCGAGCGCGTCGCGGGCGATCGACACCGAATCCAACCTCGGCCAGTACCTCTAGCGGCAACCTCAGCCGGTCACCAGCGAATAGCTGTTCGTCAGGTCGTCTTGCAGAACCTGCGCGGCCTGGATGCTGGTGTCGATGCGCAACGGGCTGGTCAGCGTTCGTATCTGGTATTTCCAGCCGTCCGGCAAGTTCAGCCGCTCGCCGAGCCCGGGCAGGTCGGTCCGCGACAGGTTGGGATCGACGATCTGGCTCCAGGTCTGCATCACCCAGCGCCGGAAAGCGGCGTCTTGCAGTTCGTAGACCTCTTCTCCGGCGTCGAAGGTAAAGACGGTGTGGCGGTTGACCTGATTTGCGGTGTAGGGCGCCGGATTCATTGCTGTCAGCAACACCGTGGCCTGCAGCTGCATCTCGATTCCGCCGAAGTTCTTGATAATCCGCGGGCCCTGGGGCACCTTTTCGATGGAGTTCATCAGCCAGTAGCGCGGTCCGTTGAGCAGGGCGGTGGCAGCACCGTTTTCGGTCGCGATGGCCTGCGCGTCAAGCGCCGACCACAACTCGGCCGGACAGTCGTTGAGTGGGTAGCTGTTGTAGACGGTGGCCTGCGGCCCCGCCTCGCCCGGGGTCACCAGAAGGACTTCGCCGTAGCGTTTCCCGGACAGGCCGGCGTCGGTGGACACCAGGGTGAAGGTAATCACTTCTTTTACCTGCGTCAACCAACACAGGCGGATTAACGGGGTGGCAGGCGTACGACTTGGACGAAGAACTCGTCGATCTGGCGAATGACAGTCATGAATTGTTCGAAGCCAACGGGTTTGGTGACGTAGGCGTTGGCGTGCAGTCGGTAGCTGCGCAGGATGTCTTCCTCAGCGGCCGAGGTGGTGAGCACAATGACAGGGATGTGGCACAAGTCCGGATCGGATTTGATCTTTTCCAGCAGTTGATGGCCGTCGTATTTCGGCAGGTTCAAGTCGAGCAGGATCAGATCCGGCCGTCCCACGCCTTGATGAGGACCGCGTTGGTAGAGGTAGTCGAGACCTTCCTGTCCATCACGCGCAACACGCAAAGTGTTGTGAATCTTGTGGTGCTCGAAGGCTTCCCGCGTGATGAGGATGTCTGCGGGATCGTCTTCGATGAGCAGCACGTCGATAGCGCGGCAATCGGGTTTCATGGGTGGGCTCCTTCGGCTGCGCCGATGGGTGTCTCGTCCCGGGCGGCAGTAATAGGCAAGGTGAACCAGAATCGAGATCCGCTGCTGTTGCTGGTGTTGATACCGATGGTACCGCCATGCAGCTCGACGATTTTCTTGCACAGCGCCAGCCCGATACCGGTTCCGGTGTACGCATCCCGGCCATGCAGACGCTGGAAGATTACAAACACTTTGTCGGCGAACTCGGGCGCGATGCCGATGCCGTTGTCCGCCACGCTGAACATCCAATAGCCGTCATGATCACCGGTGCCCCGTTCGCAGTTGATGACGACATGAGGTGCGCGATCCTCGCGCCGGAACTTCACTGCGTTGCCGATGAGGTTCTGCCACAGCATCGTCATAAGGGTGGCGTCGCCGATGACTGGAGGAAGCGGACCATCCGGGCGCGCGATCTGAGCCCCGGATTCCTCGATCGCTGCGGTCAGATTGGCCAAAGCGGTGTCCAAGGTGGTTTCGAGGTCAACGGTGGCGTGAGTGACGTTGAGCCGACCGACCCGGGAAAAGGTGAGGAGATCGTTGATCAGCACCTGCATGCGTTTGGCACCGTCGACAGCGAATCCGATGAATTCGATACCCCGTTCGTCGAGCGCGTGACCGTAGCGTTGCTCGAGTAACTGGCAAAATGAGGCCACTTTGCGCAGCGGTTCCTGCAGGTCGTGGGAGGCGACATAGGCGAACTGCTCGAGCTCGGCGTTGGATCGCCGTAGTTCGATCGCCTGCGTGTCGAGCGCCTGCGCTTGCATTGCCAGACGAGCCCGGTCTGAGCGGGACATGTCCAGCTCGGCCACGATCCGTCCGCGCATGTTTTCCACGTCGCCCGCGATCGCGCGAATATCTTTGGGTCCCCGCACGACGATGCTGTCGGCGAAATGGCCCGCCGCGATCCGCCGGCACGACGCAGCCAGCACCGCCAAGGGGCGGGTCACCGCGCGTCGCATCAACAACGCCAGCAGGATCGCCCCGGCGGCGAACACTGCCACCATGGCGATCAGGACCCGGTCACGCCAGCTGCGCATCGCGTCCAGCTCGTTGACGGCGACGGTCCGCGCCGCTGCCAGATGGGCGTTTTGGGTATCGAACAGCGCGCGGATGCGGTCGAACTCGGCTTTCCCGCGGTCGGCGGTAGAGGTGTTCACCACATTCGGCGCACCCGGGATCACGCTGCTGATTAACGGCTGCGCATAAGTGCTGCGCCAGGTGGCGCTGGCGCGTTCGATCGCGGTTAGGTCAGCGATCAGATCGCCCCGGTCACCGACGAGCGCGGTGATGTCTTTTGCCGCCTGCTGTTCGACCCGTTGCCCGTCGAAGTAAGGGACGAGGAACTGCCGGTCAGCGGCAATCACATAACCGCGCAGCGCAGTCTCCTGGTCACGCAGCGCCCCCTGCAACTGATACGCCGCGACGCGCGCGGGCAGAAGGTCATCGGTCAACTCCCGGGTCACCGCGTCGGTGCGGTTCAACAGCATCGCACCGGTGGCCGCGCCAGCCAGCACCGCCATTCCGATGACTGACAACATCAGGGTCTGCCAGCCCGCGACCGTCAGTCGCGATCCCAGCTGCGGGCCGTGTGTAGGGGTGGTCGCCCGCCCGGTGGGTCCGATCCTCACCCGACGCTGCGCTCTACCCGCAACACCGCGACGTCGTCGCTGAACCCGCCATGAGCCTGGGCCCGCGCCTCGGCTTGGTCGATCAGCGCGTCGACGAACGCCGGCCCGGGCAGCGCAGCCAGCGGCCTGGCGAGTTCCAGTAATCCGTTCTCGCCGAGGCGTTCGGTACCGCGGCCTGAATGCCCCTCGAAAAGTCCGTCGGTCAAGAGCACCAAACCACGGCCCTCGGGAAGTTCCATCGCATACTGCGGCCACCCGTCGCCGCCCCATCCCAAAGCGGGGCCGGCCGGCGGCTCCACCCAATCCACGGTGCCCAGGCCGTGGACCAGCAAGCCGGGATGACCGGCGCGTACCGTTATCACCTGCGGACTGTCGGGGCTGATTGCCAGGCTCAACATCGTCGCGAATATCCCGCGGCCTGGGCCTTCAGCCTGAAGGATCCGCTCCAGCTGCCGCATCGCAGCTTCGCCGTGAACGCCGCTCAACGTCAACGTGCGCCATGCGATCCGCAACGCCACCCCCAACGCCGCCTCGTCAGGTCCATGCCCGGCGACATCACCGATAACGATGTGCACGGTCCGGTCCGGCGTTTGCACGACGTCGTAGAAGTCGCCACCCAGCAACGCGCGTGCTCGGCTGGGTCGGTACCGGGTTATTACGCCCACCCCCGAGTCCTCAAGTAGCAGCGGGGAGGGCAGCAGACCGCGTTCCAGCCGCGCATTTTCCTGGGCCCGCAGATCGCTCGCTTGCAGATCTACCGCAATGAGCTCGGCACGCTTACGTTCGATCGCGTACAGCAGGGACCGCCGCAGCATGTCGGGTTCGACGCGGCCCTTGACCAGGTAGTCCTGCGCACCACTGGCGACCGCCGACACCCCGAATTGTTCGTCATTCAATCCGGTCAGCACGACCACCGGAAGCGTGCCGTCCCAGTCGGCGATGCGGGTGATGCCATCGAAACCGGTGGCATCTGGCAGATGCAGGTCCAACAGGACGCAATCGGGGCGCTGGTGGGTGAGGACACCCTCGGCGTGCGCCATCGACGGCGCCCACGCCACCCGAATATCGGCGACTGAGTCTGCGATCAGCTCTTCGACCAGTACCGCATCAGCGCGGTCGTCCTCGATCAGCAGCAGCGATATCCAGCGCCTATCTGCTGCGGGGGCAACGTGGCGATGCCGCGCCGGAATCGACCCAGGTGGATACAGCACCGGCTCGATCAAACATGTCCTCCACGCACCCCGACGCGCCAACGATAACCCACACGCTGGGTATTTGCCGGGGTCATCGACTAATCGCGGATAGTCCCATTTCGGGCCGAACGCCGCCCACATCGTCGGCGCGCCTAGGCTTTAGGACATGCAACGGATTATCGGGACGGAGGTCGAGTACGGCATCTCGTCGCCGTCGGACCCGACCGCGAACCCGATCCTTACCTCGACGCAGGCCGTGCTGGCCTATGCGGCCGCCGCGGGTATCCAACGCGCCAAGCGCACCCGGTGGGACTACGAGGTGGAATCGCCGCTGCGTGACGCCAGGGGATTCGACCTGAGCCGTTCGGCAGGCCCGCCGCCGGTCGTCGACGCTGACGAGGTCGGTGCCGCCAACATGATCTTGACCAACGGCGCGCGCCTCTACGTCGACCACGCGCACCCGGAATACTCCGCGCCGGAGTGCACCGATCCGCTGGACGCGGTGATCTGGGACAAGGCCGGCGAGCGGGTGATGGAAGCCGCCGCCCGGCACGTGGCCAGCGTGCCAGGGGCCGCCAAGCTGCAGCTGTATAAGAACAACGTGGACGGCAAGGGCGCCTCCTACGGCTCGCACGAGAACTATCTGATGAGCCGGCAGACGCCGTTCTCGGCCGTCATCGCCGGGCTGACCCCGTTCCTGGTGTCCCGGCAGGTGGTCACCGGGTCGGGCCGGGTCGGGATCGGGCCCGCTGGCGACGAGCCGGGCTTCCAGCTGTCCCAGCGAGCGGACTACATCGAGGTCGAAGTCGGGTTGGAGACCACGCTGAAGCGCGGCATCATCAACACCCGTGACGAACCGCACGCCGATGCCGATCGTTATCGGCGGTTGCACGTCATCATCGGTGACGCCAACCTCGCCGAGACGTCGACGTATCTGAAGCTGGGCTCGACGGCGTTGGTGCTCGACCTGATCGAAGAGGGCCCAGCACACGGAATCGACCTCACCGATCTGGCGCTGGCTCGACCCGTGCACGCCGTGCACGCGATCAGCCGCGACCCGTCGCTGCGGGCTACTGTCGCTCTGGCCGACGGCCGCGAACTGACTGCCCTTGCGCTGCAGCGTATCTATCTGGACAGGGTGGCGAAGCTGGTCGACGGCCGCGACCACGACGCGCGAGCGGCCGACGTCGTGGAGACCTGGGCGCACGTGCTCGATCAACTCGAGCGCGACCCGATGGAGTGTGCCGAGCTGCTGGACTGGCCGGCCAAGCTGCGCCTGCTGGAGGGTTTCCGGCACCGGGAGAACCTGAGCTGGTCGGCGCCGCGACTGCACCTGGTCGATTTGCAGTATTCCGATGTCCGGCTGGACAAGGGGCTGTACAACCGGCTGGTCGCTCGGGGCTCGATGAAGCGGCTGGTGACCGAACAGCAGGTGATCAGCGCGGTGGACAACCCGCCCACCGACACCCGGGCCTACTTCCGCGGCGAATGCTTGCGCCGATTCGGCGCAGACATCGCCGCGGCCAGCTGGGACTCGGTGATTTTCGACCTCGGCGGCGATTCGCTGGTGCGTATTCCGACGCTGGAGCCACTGCGCGGCAGCAAGGCGCATGTCGGCGCCCTGCTGGATTCGGTCAACAGCGCGATCGAGCTGGTGGAACAACTGACCACATGACGCTTCGGTAACCCGGGCATTAGCCGTCTTGACCGGTAGGGTGGAGAAACCGACGGGCACTTATTCACGCCCTATGAACGATGCAGAACGATGCAGGAGGCAGCGATGGCTCAGGAGCAGACCAAGCGCGGCGGTGGCGGCGGCGATGACGACGACCTCACCGCTAGCACGGCCGCGGGCCAAGAGCGTCGCGAGAAGCTGACCGAGGAGACCGACGATTTGCTCGACGAGATCGACGATGTTCTGGAAGAGAACGCCGAAGACTTCGTCCGCGCATACGTCCAAAAGGGCGGCCAGTGACCTGGCCGTCTGGCAATCGCCTGGTCACCAACTCAGCACTTTCCGGAACCTCTTCGTTCGGCCTTTCCTCGTTCGCCGACTTGTTGCGCCGCGAGGCCCCAGAGCTGCTGCCGGCGCGCTTCGGTAGCGCCCAGCCCGGCGGCACCAGCACTCAGCTGCCGCATGGGACGACCATCGTCGCGTTGAAGCACCCCGGCGGCGTCGTCATCGCCGGGGACCGGCGGTCCACCCAGGGCAACATGATCGCTGGACGGGACGTGCAGAAGGTCTACATCACCGACGACTACACCGCGACCGGGATCGCCGGCACCGCAGCCATCGCGGTGGAATTCGCCCGTCTTTATGCCGTCGAACTCGAGCACTACGAGAAGCTGGAAGGAGTGCCACTGACGTTCGCCGGGAAGGTGAACCGGCTCGCGATCATGGTCCGCGGCAACCTCGGTGCCGCCCTGCAGGGTCTGGTGGCGCTGCCGCTGCTCGCCGGCTTCGACATCGACGATCCCGATCCGGAGAAGGCCGGCCGCATCGTCTCGTTCGACGCGGCCGGCGGCTGGAACCTGGAGGAGGAGGGCTACCAGTCGGTCGGTTCGGGCTCGATCTTCGCCAAGTCGTCGATCAAGAAGCTGTATTCGCAGGTGAACGATCCTGATTCCGCGCTGCGGGTCGCTGTCGAGGCGCTCTACGACGCGGCCGACGACGATTCGGCCACCGGTGGTCCCGATCTGGTGCGCGGAATCTATCCGACGGCGGTGACCATTGGCGCCGACGGCGCGACCAGCGTTCCTGAGCGACGCATCGCCGAGCTGGCGCGCGAGGTCATCGAAAGGCGTTCCCGTGCTGACACTTTCGGGCCGGACGCGGAACGCTCTGAGAGTGATTCATGAGCTTTCCCTACTTCATTTCGCCCGAGCAGGCGATGCGCGAACGCAGCGAGCTCGCGCGCAAAGGCATCGCCCGGGGTCGTAGCGTGGTGGCGCTGGCCTACGCCGGGGGCGTGCTTTTCGTGGCTGAAAACCCGTCGCGGTCGCTTCAAAAAGTCAGTGAGCTTTATGACCGGGTCGGCTTCGCTGCTGTTGGCCGGTTCAACGAGTTCGACAACCTGCGCCGCGGTGGGATTCAGTTCGCCGACACCCGCGGTTATGCCTACGACCGTCGTGACGTCACCGGTCGACAGCTGGCCAATGTCTACGCGCAGACGCTGGGCTCGATCTTCACCGAGCAGGCCAAGCCCTACGAGGTGGAGCTGTGTGTGGCTGAAGTCGCGCACTTCGGCGAGACCAAACCGCCTGAGCTGTATCGGATCACCTACGACGGGTCGATCAACGACGAGCCGCATTTCGTGGTGATGGGTGGTACGACCGAGCCGATCGCCACCGCGCTCAAGGAGTCCTACGCCGAGAACGCCAATTTGGCAGACGCGGTGCGAATCGCGGTTGATGCACTGCAGGCGGGCCGCACCAACGGCGGCGATGACCCCAATCTGGGGGTGTCGACGCTGGAGGTCGCCATCCTTGATGCCAGCCGGCCCCGGCGTGCGTTCCGGCGAATCACCGGTCGTGCGTTGGAGGCCCTGCTGCCCGAACACGACGGTTCCAGTGGCTCCGAATCAGCGAAAGAATCGGCGAAGAAATAGGTTCCGACAACCGTCTGCGTGCCGGGCGGGCTTGTCTCGTATTGTCGGTGTGTGCTGATCGGCCTGCTGCTCGCATTGGGCACCTCGGTGTGCTACGGCACGGCGACAGTCTTGCAGGCCGCGGCGACCCGCTCGGTAGACGCCGGCAGCAGCGAATCCGGAGTTGACCCGGCGCTACTGTTGCGGGCGCTGCGGCAGTGGCGCTACCTGGTCGGTATCGGGCTCGACGGCATTGGCTTCGCACTGCAAGTAGCGGCGCTGCGCCTGGTACCGATCTACGTCGTGGCCGCGGCGATCGCCTCTTCGCTGGCCGTCACCGCGATCGTGGCCGCCTGGGTGCTCTCGACGCGGGTGTCCGCAGTCGAGTGGGCAGCCGTTGGCGTGGTCTGCGCGAGCCTGGCGATGCTTGGCCTGGCCGCCGGGCCGGAGGGAACCCGGCGCGGACCGGCCGGACTCGGCTGGGCGCTGCTGGTGGTAGTCGCCGCGCTGTTCATCGCAGGCGCGGCCGCGGGGCGGTTAGGTGAGCGCTCCCGTGCACTCGTTTTGGGGCTGGGGGCCGGAGGCGGTTTCGGAGTCGTCGAGGTCGCCGTCCGGCTGATCGATCCGATCGATCCGACCAAAGCCGCTTTCTACACCAATCCCGCCGTGTATGCGGTGATCGCCGGCGGCGCGGCCGGGTTTTTGCTGCTTACCTCGGCCTTGGGCCGCGGATCGGTGACCACAGCCACCGCCGGGATGGTTTTGGGTGAAACGGTCGGTCCCGCACTCGTCGGGGTGGCGTGGCTGGGCGACCAGACTCGTCCGGGCCTGAGCTGGATGGTGGTGGTGGGGTTCGTGATTGCGGTTGCCGGAACATTGGTGTTGGGCCGATTCGGCGAAGCGCCCAGCCCTGCCGAGTCCTGAATGACGTGAGTCACGTTGCCGGAAGTACGATTCGGCGCTATCCTGCGGAAGCACCTCGTTAGGCGAGGCTTCTGACGCGAACACAGGCCACTGATCTGACGACGTCGAGAGACGCCCAAGATCAGGACAGATCTCCCCGGCTTAAGGGGTGGTCCCAAGTGGCTTTCCCGGCGTGGACGGGGATACGTCGCTCAGTGCCGAAGCTCAACGTGTGAGGGCAACGTCGCCGCTCCACCGCACTCGTCGTGGGTCCCTCTTTGTGCACGTCTTGACCGACATCGAGTGTGGAAGGCAGGTGTTCCCATGACCAGCATGATCGACGTCGCCCGTTTCGGGCCGGCCGGCTTGGCCGATGGACTGCGCCTGACTCCGTATGAGGCGATGGCCCAAGACCTGTTGTTCATCCGGGCGGAACTGGAGACGGCGGGAATCCCGTTTCTTCTCATCCGCGGCGCGGACGGGCGTCCGGCACTCGTCGTTGATATCCGCCTGCGCGCCCGAGTCGCCGAAACACTCATGGCCGCATGTCTGGAGGCGCCGCTGCGGGCCAAGATTCTCGACGGAACCGGGCGCACCTCGGTGTACCTGGGCGAGGGCCTGTTGTCGGCAGACCCAGACCCGAGGCTGCTAAGGGTGTTTCGGCGGCGCGAATGTCCGCGCTCCGGCCTGCGTTACGGCGCTTCCGCCGGGGTGGAGTTGCAGTTCTGGGTATTCGACGGACAGCAGGCCATCTGCCCGATCGAAAACTCACTCACCCGTAAGGCGTTGTCGGCCAGCGAGATCGTATACGCAGACGTCGAACTGCACGGTCGCACCTGGCCGACGATCGCCGGGATGTTCGCTCCGCACGCGGGCGACATCACGTTCGACATCGACATGGTGTTCTCCTGGGTGGACGGCAACGACCCGGAGTTCCGCGCACGCCGCGCAGGAGTGATGGCGAATTACGTTGTCGGCGAAGGTGATGACGCCGACGCGCGGATTCGGCAGATCGACGAGCTGAAGTACGCCCTGCGTTCGGTGCACGCCTTCGCACCGTGGGTGCGGCGGATCTTCATTGCCACCGACTCGCCGGTCCCGGAGTGGCTGGCACCCCACCCCAAGGTCACCGTCGTGCGGGCCGAGGATCACTTCACCGACCCGTCGGCGCTGCCGGTGTACAACAGCCACGCGGTGGAGACTCAGCTGCACCACATCCCTGGTCTGGCAGAGCATTTCCTGTACTCCAACGACGACATGTTCTTCGGCCGCGCGCTCTCGCCGACGATGTTCTTCTCGCCCGGCGGGGTGACCAAGTTCATCGAAGCGGGCACGCGCATCGGGCTGGGAGCTAACCACCCGGAGCGCAGTGGATTCGAGAACGCGGCGCGCGTCAACCGGCAGCTGCTCTGGGACAGGTTCGGGAAGATCATCACCCGCCACCTCGAGCACACCGCTGCGCCGCTGCGCAAGAGCGTGCTGTCAGAACTCGAGTGTGAGTTTGTGGCGGACTTCGCGCGCACTCAGGCCAGCCGCTTCCGGGCCAGCACGGACATCTCGGTGACCAACTCGCTGTATCACTACTACGCGCTGATGACCGGACGCGCGGTGCAGCATGAGTCGGCGAAGGTGCTCTACGTCGACACCACGTTGCGCTCCGGGCTGGCGAAATTGCCCACGCTGCTCAAGAAGCGCAAGGTCGACTTCTTCTGCCTCAACGACGGCAGCTTCCCCGAGGTAAGCCCGCAGGAGCGAGCAGATGTCGTCGGCGAGTTCCTGGAAAAGTACTTCCCGGTGCCCGCGCCGTGGGAGCGGGCAGCCGGGGACGAGTAAAGGCTCCAGCGGGCGGGGGTGCGTCGGTCCCCCCGCCCGTTGGTACTTCGCCTACCTGCGCTCAGGTCTTAGTTGTGGCTCGCCACCAGGCCGCGATGTAGAGCAGCATCGAGACCACCAAAGCCACCAGTACCCATAACACGATCGTGAGATCGATCCAGCTTCCGAACGCCGGCGAGCCTGGGAGTGCGTTTCTCAATGGCACCACCGCGAACAGCATCGCTGCGTACCAGGTTGTCATCGGCGACTGAAACCGCCGCGGGTCGCGAGTCGTCTGAATCGCAACGAATAATCCAATTGCCGCGATCGCGACGAAGATGGCAGAGGATGACGATCGCGAAGACCATCGTGCTCGCTGATCGCTGCAATTTGGCTACATAGGGTGACAGCGCATTGGCGTTGTTCACGCGAGTCACATCGACTTTCCAGCCGGCCAGCCGATCGACGAATGTCACGTTGGCGCGTTCCGGCACTTGCGCCGGGCCGGTGAACAGGGTGACGGTGATCGGCCCGGTGTAGTAGCTATCGAACGGCCAGCGTTCGACGTCGCGCGCCAACGTCAGCGGAACAGGAAAAACACCGGGCAACATACCCTTCGAATAGGTGCGCTTGACCGGCGTCGTCACGGATGTGACTGCCACAGTGAGGTCTTGGGTGAGAGCGTCGGTCGCCGGATCCACCATCCCGGGTCCGGGCTTAATGTGAAGGTCGCCGACGAGCTCGCTGTAGTTGCTGGAAATACTCACCACATCCAGCGTTACCGTTGTGCCGTCGCGGGTGGGCGTTCCATGAGCTGGAACACGTTGGGATGCAGTGCTATCAACGTACAGCACGACCGTGGTGGTCATGCGCAGGCAACAACGATCAGCGCGATGACGCCGAGTCTCATGCGCGGCCACCATCGGCGAGCGCTGCCCCTTGACTGCGGGCCCTTTACCGGGAACCCGTTGGTCGCGGGTGCGAGCTCTTCCCGCGAACGGGTGCGGATGCGGCCGGGCGGGTCTTTATGCCGGGATTCTTGATGCGTCAACGTCATCCGTCACTCGTGGGATATTGGCACGTGACGTACGAACACGCGCGCGGTTGTTGATCACGGTGTACAGCGGAGCCGTCGTTGCGGTGGTCACGATGGCAAGCGCGGACAACATCGCAAACGCGTAGGGACCGATCAAGTGGGCTTGCAGACCGATCGACGCCATGGCGAGTTCGGTGACGCCGCGGCAGTTCAGCAGGACGCCAAGTTTGGCTGAGGTGGCCAGTGGCCAGCGTTGCATCCTGCCGGCCACCAGACCGACCGCGATCTTTGAACCGGAGGCGGCGACGATCAGGGTCAGCAGGCACAGCAGACCGCTCCAGCGGAACAGATCCGCCAAAACCTGCAGCGGCACAGACAGCGCACTCGAAACGAAGAACGCAGGAATGAGCATGTCAGCAACCGTGGCTATGGCACGCTGCGATGCCTCATTGGCTAGCCCTGCGGGGAAGAACAGACCGGCAAGCACGGCACCAAGGGCGGGGTGAAGGCCGAACACCTGGGTTGCCGCCGCACCGAAGAGCACGTAGGCGAACATCGCCACCACAAACGGACCAGCACTCAGCTGGGAGGCCTGGTGCCACCGTTGAAGGATCCGCGGCAGCACAAACATCGCGGTGAACAGCAACGCGACGCCCACACAAAGAGCAGGCACCGAGACCGCGCTCAAGTCGGTGGTCAGCAGGATCAACACGCTCACCAGTGCCCATGCCGTTGCATCGGTCGCGACGGCAATTCGCAACGCGACCCCCGGGATGGGCGCCGGGACCGCGAAGATCTTTGATAATCAGTACGAGAACCGGAACGGCGGTGACGCTTAGCGCCACACCGATGAACAACCACACATGCAGCGGGTTGTGGTCTGGGCCGATCGAGTCGGTGCGCGAACGGGAAAGCCGCAGCTGCGCAGACGACGACCGGAATGAGCACGCAGGGCACCAGTTGCCACAGTGGTGATCGCTCACCTTGTTGTTTGCTGTAGCTACGCAGCTCAATTCCGACCAAGAACAACAGCAACAAGAGGCCCGCTTGGCCCACGTCGTCAATGAGAGATTTCGAGGTTGCCGAAAGCAACACGGACTTCATCGAATGAGGAAGCAAGGCCACAATTGTGCCGAGCAGGAGGCCAAAAGCGATTACGCCGACGACCGCGGGCTGCTTAATTCGACGGAACAGGTTTCCGACAATGACCGAGCCGATCAAGACGACTGCCAACATTATTAGTGCTTGCAGCACGTTACCGAGTGGCATCGCTACTCCCTAGCAACCGATTGAGTCCGCTATTGCGCACGCAACCAAGCGATTTGGGTTCCTCAGCAGAGCACAGGTCGCATGGGTGGTTGCGTCGCCTTTTGTGTATAGCGAGTGGTGCAACACTGCGCAAGCGGGGCATGGTCGCCAACGCAGCCCATTATGCGTTCTTTACGCAAGGCCGACAAAATCATGACGTTTTCTTGACGGCTATTCGTGGCGGCAGTTCACCTAGGATGTTCGTCTAATTGCCGGTATTGGCGCAGGTTTGACAAATTCAATCGGCCGGCCCTCGTGTGACCCGACCACGCACTGTGTCTCTGCGCAGGAGCGTGCTGTGCGGACTCGAGCGTGAGTTCGCTATGTACGTGCGAGCTGCTGCGGGATGCGCGGTATTCGGCTGGCCGGCAGGATAGTTACGCCAGAGTCTTCCAGTTCGGCCTGCACAGTCTCCGGCGACACGAACCGTCCCACCGTCGGACCGGCCGCCAATGGAATGACGGTGTGCACCACTGTTTCCGGATAGCAGTGCACCAGATTGAACGCCTGGGCGCCATCGTGCCCGCGGGTTCCCGCGGTCAGCAGGTCCTGCGTATAGCAACTCGCCGAGGCCACCGAGACCGGGATTCCGGCAAAGGTGGCAGTAGTGGAGTAGTGCAGATGCCCGGCCAGGATGCTGCGCACATCGGTGCCGCGCAGCACTCGGGCAAGTGGTGCTTGGTCGCGCAGCTCGACCGTCACGGCGAGGTCCTGCACGCTGGGAATCGGCGGATGGTGCATCGCGAGGATGGTGCCGAAGGGCGCGGGTTCGGCGAGCTGTGCCGCGAGCCAGTGCAATTGCTCGGCCGCTATTTCCCCGTGATGATGGCCGGGAACCGAAGTGTCCAAGACGATTACTCGCAAACCGGCGATGTCGTGCACCCGGTCCATCGGCGCGATCGACGGGGCCTCGCGCAATAGGTGTTCACGCAACGCCGCCCGGTTGTCGTGGTTACCCATCACCCAGATGACCTGCGCGGCAAGGCGATCGGCGAACGGCTCGACCAAATCATGTAGCTTGCGGTAGGCGTCGGATTGACCCGTGTCGGCGAGGTCGCCGGTAAAGATCAATGCATCGGGTCGAGTTTGGGAAGCTTCGAGCCGCTCAAGCAACTCGGATAATCGGGCCTCCGCGTCGACACCGGCGTCAGGACCGTAGAGGTCGCCGTCGCCGGCTATGAGGTGGGTGTCGCTGATGTGGGCGATGACATGGTCCGGCCGCGGGTGCTCCGCGACCCTGGGTCTGTCCACTGGACTGAAGAAGCCTTCCTGACGACTGTGCTCGCGGTGGGGAGCAGCAGCGATTCTACCGGACGCGTTCGGTATAGCCGCAGACCGTGTCGTCGCGGTGGGTTATCCACAGTCGGCAGGTTGTCCACAGGCCGCGGGTGCCGGCTCCCGCGGATCTGGCCGCCGGTCGGGCCGACGCACCCGTCCAATCTCAAATGTCTCTGCAGAAAGCATTATTTCCAGAAAGCGTTCATGGGTTGGGCGTACATGTCGTTGGCAGTGAGCGGGTCCAGAGTTCCTGGCGTAGCACGCAAGGTGTCTTCAATAGTGGCCATCAGGCTGTACTCGTTGTAGTAGGCGTTGGTGGTGAAGTGCCCGGATTGCATATCCCCAGCCGTCACGGCGTCCTGGTTCGGGATGACGATCATCGGAACGTTGTTGCCTTGGTTATCGATGCCCAGTGACAGGTTGTTGTAGTCCTCGTCGAACGTGATGATGATCGCATCCTTCTCGTTCGGGTCAGTCCACGTTGGCGAGTTTTCAATGGAGGACACCTCTTGCTGGACGAACTGGTCCCCGGCCGCCACGTTGTACTGGTGCGTCGTGAGCTGGCTGGCGAGCCACTGGAGACCGCCACCAAGAGTATTGACAGGGCCTTCCATGTTGTTGGACCCGTCGGCGGCGATCCACGTGAATTCCGGGAACGTGCTCGGGTTCGCGAGATCGGTGGACAACTGCGTCAGCGGGAGCAGGTGTTCCTGCAGGTAGGCGGGGGTGTTGTCGTAGACGTAGCTGAATTCGGCAAACGGTAATGCGTCGACGGCATAGTCACCCGATGACGTGATGTCACCCGGATAGGGCATGCCCTGCGCGTAGCCGGCCCACGATATGTCCGCCTGATCCATTTCTTCCATGAGGCTGGGTGCGTCGATGGCGTTCGAGGGAGGGTTGTAGTCGATGCCGAAGTCCGATCCGCCCATGATCCGGAAGTAGTTGGGGTCGCTGGGGTGGCCCAGCGCGTAGTAGTTGTCCGCATATCCGTAGCTGTTGATCAGGCTGTTGATGTACGGCGCGTTGGGACTGCCGAGGATGTCGTCGACGCCCTTGTTCTCCATGTAGATCAGGAACACGTGATCCAGTTGGCCGACGTCGGACGTCGGTGGGGTGAGCGGCGCCGGGGTGAGACTTGCATCGCCGACGGTCAACGACTCGTTGTCGGCGTAGGCGCCATTGTAGTTGCCGAGGAACGGGTCGTTGTCGGTGAAGGTCGTGGTCACCTGCGCGGAGGTGGTTCCCTCCGGCACCGTCCCGGACATGTCACGTTGCTCAAACGCGGTGAGTCCTAGGCGGTCCCATACCGTGACCGGCTGGAGCGAGTCGGTGCCCACAACGTCCCCATTGGAGTCGAGGAAGGTGACCTGCACTGTGGCCGAGGACGGGTCCCAGCCTTGGCCGCCGAGATCTGCGCTCAGCGTGAACGGCGTTTCAGCTGCGCCAGTGAGGTTGACGGTTTGGCTGATGGTGGACGTGCCCACGGGTCCGCCACCGGCGAAATTGTCGCCGCCGCCCGGGGGCGCGTCCTGGGGAAAGTCGAAGAGCTTTGGGAACGCAGACGAGAACGGCGACGGATAACCGAGCGGGGTGCTGTAGGCGATCACGGTCGGGGTGCCGGTCTCCGTCCAGCCCGGAATGGTCACCCCGCTGTAGCCCGACCCGGACGGATCGGCCATTTCGAAGCTTGGGTCGACCAGCAAGTTCTGACTCATCGGCTGCGCATCATTGCCGCCGTCACCGAAGATCAACCCGCCACCTTGACTATCGGCCTGCGCCAGTGTGCCGCCCCCGACCCCATCAGCGCCGTTACAGATCAACCCACACGCACCGGTGGCGGGATCGACCAGGTTGAACCAACTATTGATCGCGGTGTCAACCTGCTGACCAAAGCCGCTGTTAATCCAATCCTGCTCTAGCCCGTGCAACCAGGCATCAACCGGACTGGCCGCCGCCACCGAGTCGGTGGCACCCAAGCCCAGACTGCCCAGCTCGGGAACCGCCGCCGAACCGGCAGCCACATCACCCAGCGAACCCGTGATGGAATTGATGATCGGCTCAAGAATCGCGTCAAACTCATCGGCCTTGACCGTCGGCGCAGCAGCCAACTGCGTCATGCCCAACGCCAAAAACGCACCGATACCGCTACTCAAACCGACCACCCGACGACGGGCCTTCGCGCTGCGCGACCGACGATTGCGCTTCGTGTCCCGATGACCAGCCATGGGTCCGACCTCGTTGTAGGCCCCGCCAAAATCCCCTATCAGTACAAGAGGTGTCGTTCGGACCCGGACGGTCTGGGCCGCCCGTCACCGTGACGCCATCTCAGGTTTCGTTAAGGTACTCCTCAGGTAGCGGCTGTGGACGCGAAAGGGCAAAAATTTCTACACACTCTGGACGGAGCCACCGCTGCCGGTGCCATCGATGTTGGTCAAGCCACCAGTCGACAACAATCGCAGCAGCCGTAGATGCCCGGTGTGCCGGGCGAAGTGCACCAGACGCACGCCGCACGCGGTGACCGTGGCCGAGGTGGTGCCGTAGGACGAGGCGCGTGGTGCATCCCTCCCGGAACCTGCCAGGCCAACCATCGTTCATGTGGCGCACCCGCGACCGTACCTCTGCTTGGGCCTGGCGATGCCACATAGCAACTCGACCTCGGTGGGTGCCGCGTGATGAGCGAGTAATTGAATACGTGTTCTTTACCTTCACCGATGCGCGGGGCGCTCGATGGCAACGGCTGGAGAGTGAGCAGCCCGAGCCGCAGGTTGACTGACCGGGCGAGACTGCCAGATAGTAATTCGCGTAATCGATGCCAGGTACGGTCTGCAGCCGGCCTGGCTGATGCGGAGGGCCCCGCTATCCGAACATCCACTGGCCGCCGTTGACGTGGATGACCGCCCCGGTGATGGCAGCTGAGCGCGTCGAGCACAGGAAGGCGCACGCCCACGCAAGCTCCTCGGGCGTTGGCTGGCGCCGGATGGGGATGGCCGGGAGGAACTCCTTCGTCCGCTCCGCGGTCACCTCAGGGTGGGTCTCCTTATCGCGGATGGTTGCTCCAGCACGATCGCCCGTCCGATATTCCGCCCCGAGCCCGTCACCAATGCGGTCTTGCCTGCAATTCCGAAGTCGTCACTCACGTTCGACTCCTCGCGTCCGGATCTACCTGGCTTAGCTTCCGCGCATTCGGAAAGAACTTCAAACTGTCCTTCAGCAAGTCGGTGCCACCATCGCAGGAAGCCGCTCAAGGTAAGCCAAGAAGCTGGCCGCGCTGAGTCGCTGCACCGATCACGACGTTTCAGTCTTCTTTTGATGGTTTGCTAGTTCCTCGGTGAGAATGGGTGCGCCGAGTTCGCAGGCGTCGACCCCTTGCGCCCCGCACAGCTTGAGGACTTCCATGATCTCTTCGATGGTGGCGCCGTGTGCGAGTGCGGCTGCAACGTGGCGGCGAATGCCCGGGGTGTAGAGGTGGGTGCAGGAGGCGTCGGCCGCGATAGCGATGAGTTCCACAAGTTTGGGCGGCAGGACACCACTGTAGAGGTCTGCGCCCATGGCCAGGAACTGCTCGAGCCATTGCGGGTCGAGGTGGTAGATCGCCTCCCAGGCTGGGTTGAACAGCCCCTCGGCCTTGATCCGGTCGATGACGGGGGTTCCGGCGCTCGCGGGTGGGCGAGGTGCCGGTCGCACGCTCGACTTCTCGGCTTCCTCGAACAGGATCGGCAACGTGACGGCCACCGAGTGGATGCCCAGAACACTGACGCCCTTGAGGGTCTCGCGGATTTCCTCACCAGTCGCGCCGGCGTCCAGTGCCGCCCGGATGTGATAACGCATGCCGGATTCGTTGCGATAGGTGCAGGCGGCGTTGAGGGCGATACAGATTAGTTCGATCCACTTCACCGGCAGCACGCCGGTGGTCCACGGGTTGTTGGTCATGCGCGCGCACCGCTCGGTCCAGTCGGGGTCCCATTGGGCGAAGTTGTCCATCGCCGGGCTCCAGACACCGCGTTCCCGCAGCGCTTCGACGGTCGGGGTTGAAGAGGTGCTGCTCATCGGTGCGGTCCTTCCGCAAATGCGCCCGCTATCAGTGTCGGAGAGCGAAACCGTTCGGGCACAGTGGGTGTACATGGCGCCACTACAGCCCCCGGCCACCTTGCGCAGTTTGAATGTAGTCCCCAATCGGGCCTACGCGGGCGCCTCGGACTCAGCGCGTAGCCCCTCCCTGCGCGCCGCAGATGCCGATTGTTCATCTTGCGGCGGATCAGGGCCAGCGTAGCGTGAGAATCCGCGGCGCGGTGTACCGCTGACTGTCGGGCTTTCTGAACGCAGCCTTGAGGGAAAACTGAGGAGTCACAATGTATTTCACCGATCGATCACTGCTTCCGGAGAACCAGCCACCCCTGATCATCACCGCCGCGCCGTACGGGCCGTCGTTGATCCCGTCCGACTTCCCCGAGGACATCCCAGTGACCTGGGATGAACAAGTGCAAAAGGCCATCGACTGCTTCGAGGCGGGTGCCCGAATCCTGCACATCCATGTCCGCGACCCCGAGACCGGCAAGATCTCGAAAGATTTCGACCAATACGCGGATCAGATCGAGCGGCTGCGCGAAGCGGTGCCCGACATGGTGCTGCAACTCGGCGGCTCGATCTCGTTCCGTCCCGAGGGCGACGACGTCGCCAAATGGCAAAGCTATGACACCCGGCACATGCTTGCCGAGATCGACCCGAAACCCGATCAGGTGACAGTGGCGATCGGCTCGTCGCTGTTTGACATCACCTCGCTGCTCACCGCCGATGATGTTGAGGGCACCCACATGGAAGACCCCCGGATCATGTGGCAGTACGCCCAGATGGTGGCCGACGCGACACCCGGAGTTCTACATCGAACACCTGAGGCGATTGCGCAAGAACGGCATTAATGCATATTTCGCGTTGGGGCATGTTCACTCACTCGAGATCGTGGAACGGCTGATCCGCGAAGGGCTTTACATGGGCCCAATGAACGGGTTTTTCAGCATGGTCGGCGGCGGCACGTGCGGATCCAATCCGTTCGATTTGATGGAGCTCGTCCGTCGCGTCCCGCATGGATCGGTGTTCACCTATCAATCCATGTTCCGGTTGGTCTACCCCATCTCCACAATGTGCATCGTGCTGGGCCAGCACATTCGGCTCGGCATCGAGGAGAACTTGTGGGGACCGGTCCGGGGCGAGCGATACACGAGCGTCCAGATGATCAACAAAATGGTGCACATCGCCGAAGAGCTCGGTCGCCCGATCGCCACACCCCGAGGAAACCCGCCAGATTCTCAAGCTCGGCACGTGGTATGACAGCCCTAATGAGACGTTGTTCAACCTCGGGCTGCCTCCCGTCCGCGAGGAAGGCGAACGCGGCTTCCTCACCTATGAGACCGACGAGGGGCGGCTTCACGCACCGCTGGAAACGCCAGCAGATCCCAGAACCGTTCTCTAAACCTCACCCACCGACTGCTCCGACCGCCGCTCGATGACGATGACGCGCGTCGTCGTCGATACCAGGCGCTGGCTCGGTTGCGGTCGAGGACCGGTGCATCTCCTGCATGTCGTCGTCTGACAGCCGTCGGACGTGCTCGTCGACGTTCGTCCGGTTACCGGTCTAGCCAGGCTGGTCGGGATCGCCCGTCAACGGCCATCTGGCCGGGCAGCCCAGGACGCGCAATTCAGAACGCATTTCAGCCAGTCGATCTCAAGACCGGCATAGCCGCCGTCCAGAAATCGAGTAGCCGCGGTTACTCTGATCGACACGATCGGCCTGCTAAATACTGAAACGCCAGGATCGCAGCGGGAAGGACAGACGATGGCCCGATTTCGTGTGGGCATCATGGACTTCAATATCGTCTCCCGCCCGACGCCCGAGAGTTTGACACGAGCCGCTTACCTGCATGCGTTTGCCAACCGGGTCGACTCGTTGTGGGTTCCTGACCACCTCAACGGATTGTTCCCGCGTTCGTTGTGGAAGCAGAAATATTGCGGTGCAACCAAGCTTGTACCAACCCTCGATGCGTACATGGAGCCGTGGACCATGCTCGGGCACCTCGCCGCGCGCAATCGAGCGGGTCGCATGTCTCTCGGTGTGAGTGTGACCGACACCGGTCGACGCAACCCCGCCGTTACTGCCCAGGCCGCGGCGACGCTACACCTACTCACCCGCGGCCGGGCAATTCTGGGCATCGGCCCGGGCGAACGCGAAGGCAATGAGCCCTACGGGGTTGATTGGTCCAAACCGGTTGCGCGGTTTGAGGAGGCGATGGCCACCATCCGCGCGCTGTGGGGTTCGCGAGGCCAACTCGTCAACCGCGACTCGCCCTACTTCCCGCTGCGAAACGCCCTATTTGATCTGCCACCCTATCGCGGTAAATGGCCCGAGATCTGGATCGGAGCCCACGGCCCGCGCATGCTACGTGCCGCAGGCCGCTACGGCGATGGCTATTTCCCGGGCTTCCCGCACCGGCCCCAGGACTACGCGCGACGGCTGGAAGTCGTTCGGGCCGCCGCCTCCGACGCCGGGCGCGACCCGATGTCCATCATTCCCGCCGTATTTTTGCCGGTGATCACCGGTCGAAGCAGTGACGACGTCGATGAAGCGCTCGACTCCGAAATCATCAAGTTCTGGGGGATGTCGGCTTCCGATGAAGATTACCGACGTCATGGTGCTCAGCACCCGTTGGGGGCCGGGTTCTCGGGGGCACAGGATCTGCTGCCGTTCAACATAGACGAGCAAACGGCCTTATCCCATGTGGCTCAGATTCCGCCGGCGCTCCTGCGGGAGACAACGCTAACTGGAACACCCGAAGAGGTCCTCGATCAGGCCGCGCAGTGGCAAGACTGCGGAGTCCGTTACATGGTGTTGACCAACGGCGGGCCCTTACAGCGGAGCCTGCGCAAGGGGCTGCTGTCGGTGCAACCGTTCAGCAAAATCATCCGCGGGCTGAAGAAGCTCTAGCTGCATCCCCTCCAGAATGTTCTTCAGCCAGTCGATGCCACCGTCAGGTGAGGACGACGAACCGCTTCTTGCGGCCCGTCAACGGTCAAAGCCAACCACGACACCGCCGCGACAGCACCAACACGACCCGGTTGCTAACTGCTCTTTACCTGCGCCGCGATTCTTCGAGGCGGACGTGACAGTCTTGTAGGAAAAGCCGTCAGATCTGCCACGACGCGCCGAACTGCAGTTGGTTGATGAGGCGAACTTCCTCGGCACCCTGACCACTGCTCCATGTGAACACCGTGCCATCTGCGGTTTTATGCTCGCGCGTCTCCCACGACTTCTCCGGATCGTGCCCAGAATCGAGGACGCATGGAGTGCCGTCCGTCATCTTGAGACCGCATGGTTTGGGTTCGCCCTTCTTCTTCCACATCGGTCATCTCCCTTCTTGCCGCTGGGCTTTCCTGCGCACCCCTGAACGAGCTTCCCTAGAAAGAGCCATTTATGAGTCCTTTCTCGCAAATGTGCTCCATCATGCTCCGAGGTCGGTCGTGGTGGCCGACAATGCGCAAGGTACGACAGGATTCTTGAAAGATTCTTGGCGAGTCCTCGAGCCAAGGCTCATGGATCGAAGAAACTCGACCTTGGTCAGACGGGCACTCGGGTGTCGGTCTAGCTGCCCACTCCGGCCCAGACGGTCTCGGCAGATGGTGGTAGCGATTACGCGAAGTACCCTTTAGCCGCGGGCCGCCGGCCTTGCACCGATGGTCTCGTGGTTGCGATCGATCTTGGGTAGCAAACGGTTTCGTAGCAATCGTGAGTTCGCTTCGGTGTTGATCGTCGTGGTGATGCTTCGGATCACGACTTCAAAGGCAGGCAAAACCGGTTACATAAGCGGTAGCGTCATTGTTGCTGGCTGGGCTGTCGACGGTATTTGCCATCCCAAGTCCTCGGCGACGCACCAGCGGCGATGTGACGGGAGACAACCATGAAGCACTGCATCGTCGGAGGACTGGCTGCCGTGCTGATCGCCGGAGGGCTGATCGCGGCAGCGTCGCCGGCCAGCGCCGGCTGCCAGTATGGAGGACCCTTTCTCAGCAAGTGCGATGGACCCGTCCAGCCTGACGGCACCTGGCAACGTTGCGTGGCATTTACCCACTTGATCTATCAGGGCGCCAGTTCCTTCCTAGCGCCCGACAAGCGCTGCGATTTGATGGGTCCTGACCAGCACCCTGGGGATCTCGGCTTCGCTGACCCACCGACGCACATCGACGGTTGAGCCGGGAATCCTTCGCGGCCAGACCTAAACCATCTGTCCCGACAGTCGCCTCCGGTTGCCCGGTCGGTGCCTGTTCACGGGGAATTAGCCAGTGTCCCAACGGTTGAATGACTTTTCGGATATCGCGGCGTGCTGATGCTTTTGCGTCGCCGAGCGCGCGAACTAGACCGGGCTTACCGCATCGACGCCGAACGCGCCGTCAATGCCGCCCACGTCACCCAACGCAACAAACCCCCGCCGTTCTGATATCAGCGAGCCGTGCAACGTCACGGTCGAACAACCAGTACCCTCGAATTGTGCAGCGGCGGATCATGGGCATCGAGACCGAATTCGGTGTCACCTGCACTTTCCACGGTCACCGGCGCCTATCGCCCGACGAGGTGGCCCGTTATCTGTTTCGCCGAGTGGTCTCCTGGGGTCGCAGCTCCAACGTTTTTCTGCGCAACGGCGCACGGCTATACCTCGACGTGGGCAGCCATCCCGAATACGCCACCGCCGAGTGCGACAGCCTGGTTCAGCTGGTCACCCATGACCGTGCTGGCGAGCGGGTGCTGGAAGACCTTCTGGTCGACGCTGAGCAGCGACTGGCCGACGAGGGCATCGGCGGCGACATCTACCTGTTCAAGAACAACACCGACTCGGCCGGCAACTCCTACGGGTGCCACGAGAACTACCTGATCGTGCGGGCCGGCGAGTTCTCCCGGATCTCCGATGTGCTGCTGCCGTTCCTGGTCACCCGCCAGCTGATCTGCGGGGCAGGCAAAGTGCTGCAGACCCCGAAGGCCGCCACGTTCTGCCTATCGCAACGCGCCGAGCACATCTGGGAGGGCGTCTCGTCGGCCACCACCCGCAGCCGCCCGATCATCAACACCCGCGACGAGCCGCACGCCGACGCCGAGAAGTATCGGCGCCTGCACGTCATCGTCGGCGACTCCAACATGTGCGAGACCACCACCATGCTCAAGGTCGGCACCGCGGCGCTGGTGCTGGAAATGATCGAAGCGGGAGTGGCGTTCCGCGATTTCTCGCTGGACAACCCGATCCGTGCCATCCGCGAGGTCAGCCACGACGTCACCGGACGGCGTCCGGTGCGGCTGGCTGGCGGGCGTCAGGCTAGCGCGCTGGACATCCAGCGGGAGTACTACGCACGAGCCATCGAGCACCTGCATACCCGTGAGCCGAATGCGCAGATCGAACAGGTGGTCGATCTCTGGGGTCGCCAACTCGACGCCGTAGAAAGCCAGGACTTCGCCAAGGTCGACACTGAGATCGACTGGGTGATCAAACGCAAGCTGTTCCAGCGCTACCAGGACCGCTACGACATGGAGCTGTCCGATCCCAAGATCGCCCAGCTCGACCTGGCCTACCACGACATCAAGCGCGGCCGCGGCGTCTTCGATCTGCTGCAGCGCAAGGGTCTGGCGTCGCGTATCACGACCGACGAAGAAATCGAGGACGCCGTCGACACCCCGCCGCAGACCACCCGCGCGCGGCTGCGCGGCGAGTTCATCAGCGCCGCCCAAGCCGCCGGCCGCGATTTCACCGTCGACTGGGTGCACCTCAAACTTAACGATCAGGCTCAGCGCACCGTGCTGTGTAAGGATCCGTTCCGGTCGGTTGACGAGCGAGTCAAGAGGCTGATCGCCAGCATGTAGCTTGCCGGGAAGCGGCAAGCCTTGTCGGAGTCGGGTCAGTTTCTGTTGCTGCGCTGCGCCCTGAGTGCGGCCAGTTGGTTCTCGATGGCAGTGGACGCGCCCGCGCGGTCCTTGTGGTTGTGCTCGTAGCGCAGCAGGGCGGCCAGTGCGGAGGGGTCGGTGAGTTGTTGCACCGCGGCCTCGACTTCGTTGACGGTGAGGTCGTCGTATTGGTCGACGGTTAGTTCGTCTTCGGTGAGGCCGCCGGTGAGCACGCGGGTGCGGTGCAGGGTGCTCGCGGTGGTGTGTGCTCCTTTTCGGGTGGCGATCTGTTCTGCCTGATGGAGTCCAGCGTCGCGGCCGGCGGTCAACGAGTCGACGGTAGCTTCGGTGACGGTGGCGACGCGTGAACGGGTCCGGGCAACGGCCTCGGCGGCTTCGTTGATCCGCGCGGCAGCCCAGCGGGTCGGGTAATTGGCAGCTCTGGTGAGTCGACCCACTGCTTTCTGCGCCGGGGTGGGCTGCACCGCGGTGGGCTTTCCGGAGGCTTCTTGGGCGAGCACCGAGGTGATCCACTCGACGGTCTCTTGATGCGCAGCTTGCATACGCCGCGCAAGCAGTCGGGTGTCGATGTGATCTGCCGCGTCAGCGAGGGCCTCGAGATAGCGTGCGCGGTCGAGTAATTGGTGTTCGAGGGCGAGGTCGCCGAACAACGCTCCAGTTAGCGGTTGCCCCTGTTCGACTAGGGACTTGGCCAGGGCGGTAGCGCGGCCCAGCGCGGGGGTGATCACGTCGGGGACACCGCCGAGTTCACGTAGCGCGGCTGCGATGAGCCTCGCACGTTCTTGCGCGTTGGCTCGCGTTCGTCGTGAACTGTTGGCGCACAGTATCGTTTCGGGCCTGCACTTGCCGGGTTTCCGCGATCTGAATCTCGCTGTTGGTGAGTTGATGCAGGATGCGAAGTTGGCCTATGAGCTTCTCGGTTGTTGCGTGGGTCATGATTTTCTCCTGACGATTTCGGATTTTCTGCTTCAGACTTCTTGGGTGTGCCCCGATTGGGGACGTAACGAATCGTCAGACTCAGCGAATCGCATTGTCGTGCTGATGTTTTAAGGCATTTCAGTGCCAGCGGAAGTGAAGTAGCCTGCCGCCGTGGTCGGCGGCAGGCCGACAACCAAGAACTGTTAGTTGACCGCGTCCTTGATGTTTTCGCCGATCTTCTTCACGCTGGACTTCGTCTGGTCCTTCTTGCCTTCGCCTTCGGTTTCCTTGTCACCAGTGACCTTGCCGGCTTGCTCCTTGGCTTTACCGGCGACGTCCTGAGCGGCATTTTTGGTTTTATCGACGATTCCCATGGGTGTATCCCTTCTGTGGTGGTCAGCCGCGGACTGCGGATGACCGTGCAACGAACCCGCGTTGGGGTCGTCGCAGACCCGCATCCGGTTGAAGCCGGGTGCGAGAGATCGTGTTATTCCTTGTGCTGTGCGAAATGCGGTCACTGATCCACATTTGCGGTCCTAGAGCTTTTCAGTCCGACCGACTGTGCTCGTACCGATCCGATGGGCGCTTACCTCGACAAAGGGTTCATCGAACGAAATAGGTTGGCAGCGCAGCGGTTTGGCTCGTGCCAGATTGACTGCGTCCAACGGAATCGGATCATCGGATGCGACGAGCGCGTCGGAGATGCGTGAACTCAGATGAGATGTCCGGCGTTGGCACGTTACCCGCGGCTCGTGACTGGACCGCTGCGGACTCGCTAAGTATCAACCAACACGAACGCTACCCGCTGGTGGCCCATTTGGCGAATGCACGTGCGTGCAGCGTTCTGAGGTGTGCCACCGTTCCGCTACTCCGAGAGCCGGCGGCCCGAGCAACCCACCGACTCACCAGTGGACGTCGGCTGCATGGTGCTGTCGACCTGGTCGGACCATCAATATCGGATAGTGCCGAATGTCATCGCTCGTCGAGCGGAGGGGCCTTCCTGCGATCAGCCCTCGCGGGGCGGCCTGCGACGTCATCACTGGGGCTGGTCGACGTGACCGACGCGTCGATCGTGAATTGGCTTTACCGCACCCCTAAGCTGCTACGGGTGGCGATTTCCAAAGTCGAGCGATTGATGAACCTCGTCATCGCGCTGCTTTCTACCCGCGGCTTCATCACCGCCGAGAAAATCCGGTCCAGCGTGGCAGGCTACGGCGACAATGCCAGCGACGAAGCGTTCTCCCGGATGTTCGAACGGGACAAGAACGAGTTACGCGACCTGGGCATTCCGCTGGAGACCGGCAGGGTGTCGTCGTTCGATCCGGTGGAGGGCTACCGCATCAACCGCGAGGCTTACGCACTTCCCGCGGTCGAGCTGACCGCCGACGAGGCGGCCGCCGTTGCTGTCGCCACCCAGCTATGGGAGTCGCCGGAGCTGATCACCGCCACTCAGGGCGCGCTGCTCAAGTTGCGGGCCGCCGGCGTGGACGTCGACCCGGATGCGCCGGTCGCCATTGCGTCGCCGGCCGGGACGTTGGGACTGCGCGGGTCAGAAGACGTTCTCGGAGCGTTGTTGTCGGCGATCGATGGCGCGCAGGCCGTGCAATTCCCGCACCGGCCGTCGCGCGCTGAGCCCTACACCGTGCGCACCGTCGAGCCGTGGGGCGTGGTGACCGAGAAAGGCCGCTGGTATCTCGTCGGGCACGACCGCGATCGCGACGCCACCCGAACTTTCCGGTTGTCCCGGATCGGAAACGAGGTCACACCGATCGGTGCGGCTGGGGCGGTGAGCAGACCCGAGCACGTCGATCTGCGCAAGATCGTGGCCGAGGCGGTCGGAGATGCGCCATCCGGCGTGCGGGCGCAGGTCTGGGTGGCTGACGGGCGGGCCACCGCGCTACGGCGGGCCGGGACATCATTAGGGCCGCGGCAACTGGCCGGTCGCGACGGCGAGGTCATCGAGCTCGACATCGGAACCACCGACCGGCTGGCACGCGATATCACCGGGTACGGCGCCGACGCCGTGGTGCTCGAACCGTCGCCCCTGCGCGATGAGGTGCTGGGCCGGTTGCGCGCCCAGGCCGGGGGAGAGCGGCGCTGATGACACGCGCCAGCGACGATGCAGTGGGGGCACCGCCCGCCTGCGGGGGACGAAGCGATGAGGAGGAGTGGCGCAAATGACACCCGTCTCTACCCGCCTGGTGCGACTGCTGAACATGGTGCCGTATTTTCAGGCCAATCCACGGGTCACCAGGATCCAGGCCGCCGCTGACCTGGGTGTTTCCGTCAAGCAGCTAGGGGAGGACCTCGACCAGCTGTGGCTGTGCGGCCTACCCGGCTACGGCCCCGGCGACTTGATCGACTTCCAATTCGAGGGTGACACCATCGAGGTGACGTTCTCGGCCGGCATGGACACGCCGCTGCAGCTCACCTCGCCGGAGGCGACTGGACTGCTGGTCGCGCTGCGAGCGTTGGCAGAAATTCCGGGCGTGGTCGATCCGCAGTCGGCGCGCAGCGCGATCGCCAAGATCGAAGCGGCCGCCGGGGCCGCCGGGCACGCACTTGAAGCCGCGGTCGACGAGCCGGCGGCCATCGAGAATCGGGCCGCGGCGGCGGTGCGCGCCGCCATTCACGACCACCGGGCATTGACCATCGACTACTACGCGGCGTCCCACGACACGCTGTCCACCCGGGTCGTCGACCCGATCCGGATCGTGCTGGTCGGCGGCCACAGTTACCTGGAGGCATGGTCGCGGGAGGCCGAAGGGGTGCGGCTGTTCCGGTTCGACCGCATCGTCGAGGCCGACGAGCTCGACGAGCCGTCCGCGCCCCCGGAACCCGTGCTGCAGGCGCCACCGGACACCTCGCTGTTCGACGCCGACCCGGCGCTGCCGTCGGCGACGCTGCGGCTGGCGCCTGCGGCCTCGTGGATGTTCGAGTACTACCCGATGCGCCTGCTGCGCGAGCTGCCCGACGGTTATTGCGAGGCGGCGATGACGTACGCCTCCGAAGAATGGATGGCCCGACAGGTGCTGGGCCTGGGCTCGGTGGTGCGCGTTTTGGAGCCGGAGTCGCTGGCCAACCGGGTGCGCGACGCCGCCGCGGCCGCGTTGGAGTGCTACCAGGCCGCGGCGCGCTCCGGCTGATGAAGCGGCAGCTGCGGTAGCATCGTGGCAACGACTGGAGGTAACCAAAGTGGGCAGTCTTAGTCCGTGGCACTGGGCGATTATTGCCGTCGTGATTGTCGTTCTGTTCGGCTCCAAGAGGCTTCCCGACGCGGCACGCTCGCTGGGTAAGTCGTTGCGCATCTTCAAGGCCGAGGTCAAAGAGCTGCAGGGCGACAGCAAACCGGAAACGTCTGCCACCCAGGCCGCGCCGGCCCAGCCGGTGCCGTCCGAGCGGGTCGAACCGCCGGCCGCCGACGGACGTTCGGCCTAGCCTGGCAGCGCCGGCGCGGCGGCCGAGCGCCTACTGACTGTGCGCACCACCGGTCTGTTCAGGCGGCTAGATCCGCGTCTTCGTCGTAGCCGCAGCAACCCCGACGGGACCATGTCGCTCGTCGATCACCTCACCGAGTTGCGCACTCGGCTGCTGATCTCGCTGGCGACGATCGCCGTGACCACAGCGGTCGGGTTCATCTGGTACTCGCATTCGGTGTTCGGGCTGGAAAGTCTGGGCGAGTGGCTTCGGCATCCGTACTGCTCGCTGCCGCCTTCGGCGCGCGCGAATATCAGCGCCGACGGCGGGTGCCGGTTGCTAGCTACCGCACCGTTCGACCAGTTCATGCTGCGGATGAAGGTCGGCCTCACCGCCGGGGTCGTGCTGGCCTGCCCGATCTGGCTCTACCAACTCTGGGCGTTTATCACACCGGGCCTGTACAAGAAGGAGCGCCGCTTCGCGGTGGCGTTCGTGATCCCGGCGACGATGCTGTTCGTCACTGGCGCGGTGCTGGCCTACCTGGTGCTGTCCAAGGCGCTGCACTTTTTGTTGACTGTCGGCAGCGACGTCCAGGTGACCGCGCTGTCCGGCGACCGGTATTTCGGTTTTCTGATCAACCTGCTGCTGGTCTTCGGGGTCAGCTTCGAGTTTCCGCTGCTGATCGTGATGCTTAACTTCGTCGGCGTGCTGACCTACGTGCGACTGCGGTCCTGGCGGCGTGGCCTGATCTTCGGAGTGTTCGTGTTCGCGGCGATCTTCACGCCCGGGTCCGACCCGTTCTCGATGATCGCGTTGGGACTGGCGCTGACCTTGCTGCTCGAATTGGCCATCCAGATCTCCCGGGTGCACGACAAACGGAAAGCCAAACGCGAAGCGCTAACCGCCATCGCCGACGACGAAGCCTCGGTCATTGCCCCGCCATCGCCGGTTGGGACACCGTCGAGTATCGCCGGACCCCATGACGACATCACCTGACGGGCAGCGCGCGGGCGAATTAGCGCGTTTCACCGCGGAACTGGCGTTCGGACTCGACGGCTTTCAGCAGCAGGCCTGTGCGGCGCTGGAAAGCGGCCACGGTGTGCTGGTCTGCGCGCCCACCGGGGCAGGCAAGACCGTCGTCGGTGAGTTCGCCGTGCACTTGGCGCTTGCGGCGGGCGGCAAATGCTTCTACACCACGCCGCTGAAGGCGCTGAGCAACCAGAAGCACACCGACTTTGTGGCCCGCTACGGCAAAGATCAGATCGGGTTGCTCACCGGCGACCTGTCGGTCAACGCGAACGCACCGGTTGTCGTGATGACCACCGAGGTGTTGCGCAACATGCTTTACGCCGATTCGCCCGTCCTGCAAGGGCTTTCCTACGTGGTGATGGATGAGGTGCATTTCCTCGCCGACCGGATGCGCGGCGCAGTGTGGGAGGAGGTCATCCTGCACCTGCCCGAGCAGGTGCGCCTAGTCAGCTTGTCGGCGACGGTAAGCAATGCCGAAGAGTTCGGCGGCTGGATTCAGACCGTGCGCGGCGACACGTCGGTAGTCGTCGACGACCACCGACCCGTCCCGCTGTGGCAGCACATGCTGGTGGGCAAACGCCTTTTCGACCTGTTCGACTATGACGGGGGCTCCCATGACGCCGGCAACCGGCGACAGCCCGTCGTCAACCCGAACCTGTTGCGCCACATCGCGCATAGCCGCGAGGCGGATCGACTCTCGGATTGGCGTGCCCCCCGCCGGCAGGCGGGAAGAGGAGGTCCGGGCCGGCCGAGCTTCTACCGGCCGCCGTCACGCCCGGATGTGATTCGCATGCTCGACTCCGACGGTCTGCTGCCGGCGATCACCTTCGTGTTCTCGCGGGTCGGGTGCGATGCCGCAGTGGCACAGTGCCTGCGGTCGTCGTTGCGGCTGACCACCGAGGAGGACCGGGCGCAGATCGCCGAGGTGATCGAGCACCGGTGCGGCGATCTCGCAGACACCGACCTGGACGTGCTGGGCTACTACGAGTGGCGGGAAGGGCTGCTGCGCGGCATTGCCGCCCACCACGCCGGATTGTTGCCGGTGTTCCGGCACACCGTCGAGGAGCTGTTCACCGCCGGGCTTATCAAAGCCGTCTTTGCCACCGAAACCCTGGCGCTGGGCATCAACATGCCGGCCCGCAGCGTGGTGCTGGAACGGCTGGTGAAGTTCAACGGCGAGCAGCACCTCCCGCTGACACCGGGGGAATACACCCAGCTGACCGGGCGGGCCGGCAGACGCGGCATCGACATCGAGGGCCACGCCGTAGTGCTCTGGCATCCCAGTGACGGCATCAGCGAACCGGCTGAAGTCGCCGGCCTGGCCTCCACCCGCACCTTCCCGCTACGCAGCTCGTTTGCCCCGTCGTACAACATGACGATCAACCTGGTGAACCGGGTCGGGCCCGAGCAGGCTCACCGTCTGCTGGAGAAGTCGTTCGCCCAGTATCAGGCCGACCGTTCGGTGGTGAGCCTGGTCCGGGGCGTGGAGCGTGGACAGCGGATGCTCGACGAGGTCGCCGCCGACCTTGGCGGGAGCGACGCGCCGATCCTCGACTACGCCCGACTGCGGGAAAGGATCAGCCAACAGGAGCGCGCGCAGGCCCGCGCATCGCGCTTGCAGCGCCGGCAGGCGGCCAACGATGCACTGGCCGCGCTGCGTCGCGGCGACATCATCACGATCACCCACGGTCGCCGCGGCGGCTTGGCGGTGGTGCTGGAGCCCGGCCGCGACAGCGACGACCCGCGGCCGTTGGTGTTGACCGAACACCGCTGGGCCGGGCGCATTTCGTCGGCCGATTATTCCGGCGCGTCGGCGCCGGTCGGCTCGATGACATTGCCCAAGCGGGTCGAACACCGACAGCCCCGCGTCCGGCGTGATCTGGCTTCCGCGCTGCGTTCGGCCGCCGCCGGATTGCCGGTGACCGGCGGCCGCAGGCAGTCCGGTGGCGGCAGCCGCACTGAGCGGCGCGATCTCGACCCCGAGCTGGCGTCGCTGCGAGAGCAGTTGCGTCGTCATCCCGTGCACCGCGAGCCCGATCGGGAGATCCAGGTCCGGCTTGCCGAACGCTACTTGCGCATCGAGCGCGATAACGCCGAGCTGCAGAAGAAGGTGGATGCCGCTACCAACTCGTTGGCCCGCACCTTCGATCGGATTGTCGGGCTGCTCACCGAGCGTGGGTTCATCCGAGTCACCGACGGTGATCCCGCCGTCACCGACGACGGGCGGCTGCTGGCCCGGATTTACAGCGAGAGCGATCTTTTGGTGGCTGAATGCCTGCGTACCGGCGCGTGGGCGGGTCTGCGGGACGCCGAGTTGGCTGCCGTGCTGTCGGCCGTGCTGTTCGAGTCGCGGGGCGGAGATGGCCCCGGGCCACCACGAAACGCGGAGGTGCCCACCGCGCCGTTACGGCAGGCGCTACATCGGACCCGGCGGCTGTCGGCGGAGTTGCGCGCCGATGAGCAGCGTCACCGCATCACGCTGAGCCGCGAGCCCGATGACGGATTCGTGGCAGCGATCTACCGCTGGGCCAGCAGCGGCGACTTGGTCACCGCTTTGGCCGCCGCCGACGCCGAGGGCACCGGCTCACCGCTGTCGCCAGGGGATTTTGTGCGTTGGTGCCGGCAGGTGCTTGACCTGCTGGACCAGGTCCGCAACGCCGCCCCGCAACCGGAGCTGCGGGCCACCGCGAAGCGCGCGATAGCCGCAATTCGGCGCGGCGTCGTCGCAGTTGACGCCGGGTAGGCTGAGCCGGAGCTACGGTTGCACACGGTGACCGGCGCCAGGACGCCAAGCAGGACTGCAAGCAGTACGGAGAGGACTGACACACGATGAGCGGACCGCAGGGACACGACCCGACGAATCCCTGGCAGCAGCCTCAGGCTGAAGGTCAGCAATCAAGTGAGGAGCGCACCCAGCAAGCGTCACCCTGGCAGCAGCCATCCGGCGATCCGACGTGGCATGCGCCCGCGTACACGCCCACCGAATACGCGCAGTACCAGCAGCCGCCCGCGCAGTACTATCCGCCGTCGCAGCCTTACCAGCAGCCCGCCGGCTACCCGCAGCAGGAGGCCTACGCTCCCACGCAGTACGGCCAACCCGGTCAATACGGCCAGCCCGGCCAGTACGGCCAGCCGGGACAGTATGGCCAGCCAGCGGCAGTACGGCCAGCCCGGCCAGTACCCGCCCGGCCAGCCCGGCCAGTACCCGCCCGGCCAGCCCGGCCAGTACGGCCAGCCGGGCCAGTACCCGCCGGGGCAGCCCGGGCCCTATGGCCCGCCGCCTGGGGATGCCGGCTCGAAGCAGTCCCGAGCGGTGATCGGCACGGTGATCGGCGTGTTCGCGACGATTATCGTCGCGGTCGTCTTGGTGTTGGGTTTTTGGGAACCGGGATTCTTTGTCACCACCAAGCTGGACGTCAACAAGGCCCAGGCCGGTGTGCAGCAGATTCTCGCCGACAGCACCAACGGCTACGGAGCCAAGAACGTCAAAGACGTCAAGTGCAACAACGGTCAGAATCCAACGGTCAAGAAGGGCGCCAGCTTCGACTGTGACGTCAGCATTGACGGAAGCAAGCGTCAGGTGACAGTGACCTTCCAGGACAACAAGGGCACCTACGAGGTCGGCCGGCCCAAGTAACGCCGTTACGAGCCGGGCAGCGCGTCCAGCGCCTTCTGCAGCCGAGCGACCGGCGACCCGACCCCGAGGCGGGTGGCCAGCTCGGCGGTACGGGTCGGGTCAACGGCCACCAGCGGCACGGCGTCGGTCGGTGTCGATAGCGTGACGGGGGCGTCGGTAGCTACCTGCACCACGGGGCCGGCGGCCTCGATGTAATCGGCGGCGTTGCGCAGCTTGGTCCTAACGCCTTTGGACAGCGACGATTTGGGATCGTCGACGGCGGCCAGGATGCCCGCCAGCGAGTCGTGCTGCGCCAGCAGCATCGCGGCGGTTTTCTCGCCGATACCGGGGACGCCCGGTAGCCCGTCGGAAGGATCACCGCGCAGCAACGCCAACTCGGCGTAGCCGGGGCCGGCTCGATCACGGGGGACTCCATACCGCTCGGCCACCTCGCTGGGGCCCATCAGGGTGGCGTTGGTCAGTCCGCGTCCCAGGTAGAGCACCCGAACGGGGACCGGGTCGTCGCGGACCACCTGCAGCAAGTCGCGGTCACCGCTGACGACGACGACCGGGTCGCGCTTTTCTCGGGCGGCCAGCGTGCCGATCACGTCGTCGGCTTCGTAACCCGTCGCACCGCCGGTGCAGATGCCGAACGCGTCGAGGAGCTGCTCGATCATCTCCACCTGCGGGGACAACTCGTCGGGCACCTCCTCGACATCGGGTTGCTCGTCGGGGTTTTCTTGCTCGACGCGATGCGCCTTGTACGACGGGATGCGATCCACCCGGAACTGCGGTCGCCAGTCGAGGTCCAGGCACACCACCAACCGGCTGGGCCGCTGCCGGGTGATCACCATGGCCACCGAGTCCAAGAAGCCGCGGACCGCGTTCACCGGTCGGCCGTCGGGTGATGTGATCGACGACGGGACGCCGAAGTAGGAGCGAAACCACATGCTGGCGCCATCAAGCAGCAGCAGCGGTGCAGACATGCCCGCCATCCTGCCAGTCGTGATCCGGCTAGCCTGACTGCCATGGGTTCTCACCGATTCGACGCAGAGGTCTATCGCCGCCGGATGGCGGCGGCGGCCGCCGCTACCGCCGAGGCCGGGCTGGCTGGTTTGGTGATCAGCCCGGGCTATGACTTGCGGTATCTGCTCGGCTCGCGCGCGCAGACCTTTGAGCGGCTCACTGCGTTGGTGTTGCCGATCTCCGGCGACCCGACCGTGGTGGTGCCGCGACTGGAGTTGGCTTCGTTGAAGCAATCCGCTGTCGCCGATCTGGGGCTGGCGGTGCGGGATTGGGTCGATGGCGAGGACCCCTATCGGCTGGTCGCCGAGGCGATGGGCGGGGCGCCCGCGGCGACTGCTGTCACCGATTCCATGCCCGCGCTGCACCTGCTGCCGCTGGCCGATGTGCTTGGTGTGCTGCCGGTGTTGGCCACCGGCGTGCTGCGGGGACTGCGCATGGTCAAGGACGCGTCCGAAATCGACGCGCTACGCAAAGCCGGGGCGGCTATCGACCGGGTGCATTCCCGGGTGCCGGACTTCCTGGTCCCCGGTCGAACCGAGGCGGACGTCGCCGCGGATATCGCTGAAGCGATTGTCGGCGAAGGACATTCAGAGGTGGCGTTCGTCATCGTCGGCTCTGGTCCGCACGGTGCTGACCCGCATCACGGGTACTCCGATCGGGAACTTCGCATCGGCGACATTGTTGTCGTCGATATCGGCGGCGCCTATGAGCCTGGCTATCACTCCGACTCGACCCGTACGTACAGCATCGGTGAGCCCAGCGCCGAAGTGGCGCAGCAATATTCGGTGCTGCAGCGGGCCCAACGGGCGGCCGTCGAGGCCGTGCGTCCGGGCGTGACGGCCGAAGAGGTGGATGCCGCTGCCCGCGATGTGCTGGCCGAGGCCGGGCTCGCCGAATATTTTGTGCACCGCACCGGGCACGGCATCGGGTTGTCGGTGCACGAGGAGCCCTACATCGTCGCGGGCAATGATGTGCCGCTGGAAGCGGGCATGGCGTTCTCCGTCGAGCCCGGGATCTATTTCCCCGGCCGGTGGGGCGCGCGCATCGAAGACATCGTCGTGGTGGCCGAAGACGGCGCCCTGCCCGTCAATAACCGTCCGCACGAGCTGATCGTCGTCCCGGCCTAAAGCTTCGCGTATTAGGCTCGTGCGATGACCGATCACGACCGTGCCGCCGCCCGCCGAGAGATCACCGACGCCTTCCTCAACGCGCTGGAACGTCGACATGAAGTGCTCGACCTGATCGTGGAGGCCGACGACCGGCCATCGGCAGTTGAGGGCATCGTCAGCCTGCTCAACACGTCGCGGCTGGGCGCGGAGGCGGTAATCGGCATGTCGTTCGATCAACTGACCAAGGACTCCCGTAAGAAGATCGCCGCCGAACTGGAAGACCTCAACAACATCCTGAGTTTCACCTTCAAAGACCGGCCCGCGAGCTCCGGCGACAGCTTGGCGCTTCGCCCGTTTTCCGGGGCGTCCGACCGCGACATTTTCGCCGCACGCACCGAGAACGTTGGCGCCAAGGGCGACGGCTCTGGCGCCCCGGCGGCTGGCCTCGATGACGAGATCCGCGCAGCACAGGACCGGTTCGACGCCGAAGAAGCCGCCTGGTTCGTCGCGGTCGACGGTGACGACAAGGTCGGCATGGTCTTTGGCGAACTCGAAGACCACGAGGTTCACGTCCGGATCTGGATCCATCCGGACTACCGGCATCGTGGCTACGGCACCGCTGCGCTGGCTAAATCTCGACCCGAGCTGGCGGCCTATTTCCCCGCGGTGCCGCTGGTGATTCGGGCGCCCGGCGCCACCCTCGTCTAAAAGGAATTACCGCCCAAATCCCCGACACTGTGCTGTACGTACGGGTCGCTACGACTTAGCCGGCATCGGCGGGTATGGGTTGTTCGATCCCGGCGAGCACGGCTTGCAAGTGGGGATGATCAGTACCGCCTGCTGGCGGGGCTTTATCTGCGAGTACACCGTCGAGGACAACCAACTCTTCCTGACCTCCCTCGAATTGGGCGGGGCCGAACTGCCCGAAGAACTGTTCGGTGCACCGGTGCGCCGGGGTCGGACCGCGGAGTATTGGCCGATTCGGGTTGGCCAGCCGGCGGGCCCGCCTGGAAATACCAGACGGTGCTCGAGCTGACCTTTGACGACGGACGACTCGATGCCGCGCACGACCGTTCGGAGGCCATAGCGCAACGACGGGCCGCACAGGGGTCGCTGCAGCCGACGGACATGCGCGACGTTGGATCGTGGATCGATATCACCTTCGACCACACCTACGTACCGATGTGGTGACCGAGTCGGCCAGTACAGCTAGTCGCTCGCCCGGGTCAGCAGATCCGAGGACCCCAGTACCCGCTCTATCTGCACCTCGATGACGACTCGACGTGGGTTGACGCGCGGAGTGCGGTAACGCTGGGCGTAGCGCAGCTCGGCGTCGCGGACGGCGTCGACCGTTTGTTCACGCTGGCCCGTCCCTCCAGCGACAGCCAGCGGGCCCCGTCGACCTGACTGAGCACCGCGACCCCGCCACGTTCGGCGTTGACCGCCTTCTGCGAACCTCCGGTGGTGATCACCCGCGCGATATGCGTCTTGGGGTCGAAGGTGAAACCCACCGCGACCACGTGCGGCGAATTGTCCGCCCGCAGCGTGGTCAACATGGCCAGGTGGCGCTCCGTGAGAAACGCCAGTGCGTCGTTGGTCAGCCGGGCGGTCGAGTTCGCCATCACTGCTCACGCTAGCGCAGGTGATAATCGCAGCCGTGGATGACACGGGCCCGGCGACGGTGCTGATTCTTGGCGGCCGCAGTGAGATCGGCGCCGAACTTGCGTGCCGGCTTGCTCCCGGCGCGATGGTGGTGCTCGCCGCGCGCGGCGCGGACCGGCTTGATGAACAGATCGCGGCGGTCCGCGCGGCCGGGGCGGCTGCGGTGTTCACCCGGGAGTTCGACGCCGACGACCTGGATTCGCACGGCGCGCTGGTGAGCTCGCTGATCGCCGAGCATGGCCCGATCGACACCGCGGTGCTGGCCTTCGGGATTCTCGGCGACCAGGCGCGCGCCGAGACGGATGCTGCGCATGCGGTGGCCGTCGTGCACACGGACTATGTCGCGCAGGTCAGTCTGCTCACCCATCTGGCCGCGGCGATGCGTCAGGCTGGCCGGGGATCGCTGGTGGTGTTCTCCTCGATCGCCGGCGCCCGGGTGCGTCGGGCCAACTACGTCTACGGGTCGGCCAAGGCGGGGTTGGACGGCTTCGCCAGCGGGCTGGCCGACGCGCTGCACGGAACCGGGGTACGGGTGCTGATCGCGCGGCCGGGTTTCGTGATCGGACGGATGACACAGGGCATGACGCCCGCGCCACTGCCCAGCACACCGGCGCAAGTGGCCGACGCGACCGCCCGTGCGCTGGCCAAAGGGCGCCGCACGGTGTGGATCCCATGGGCACTGGGTCCGGCGTCCCGCGTGATGCGGCTGCTACCGCAATTCGTCTGGCGGCGGATGCCGCGATGATCGTCATTGTCGGGATCGGCGCCGACGGCATCGTTGGGCTCTCGCGAGCCGTCGCGTCGGGAACTGCAAAGAGCCACAATAATTTACGGGTCCAAGCGACAACTCGACCTGCTCGACGACACCGTGACCGCGAACCGCCGCGAGTGGCCGTCACCGATGCTGCCCGCGCTGGAGACCTTGCAGCGGGTCTCCACTGGCCACACCGACGACGTCCACATCGTGGCCAGCGGAGATCCGCTGCTGTACGGCATCGGCGGTACGTTGATCCGGCTGTTCGGGGCGAGCGGGGTAAAGGTGTTGCCGCACGTCTCGGCGGTGACGCTGGCCTGCGCGCGGATGGGCTGGACAGTGCACGACACCGAGGTGATCAGCCTGGTCACTGCGGCGCCGCAGGCCGCGCTCCGCCGCGGCGGCCGGGCTATCGTGCTTTCGAATGATCGGGCCACGCCGAAATCGCTGGCGGTGCTGCTCAACGCCTACGGCCGCGGCGACTCGGAATTCAGCGTGCTCGAACAGCTCGGTGGACCGCGGGAGCGCTGCCGCGATGGCACCGCGCGGGACTGGGCCACCGATACGCCAGTCGACATCGACAATCTCAACGTGATTGCCGTCCGCTACTTACCCGACGAGCGGGTGTCGAGCGTGCCCGATGAGGCGTTTGCCAGCGACGGCCAATTAACCAAGCACGCGATTCGGGCAGTGACGTTGGCGGCGTTGGCACCGCGGCCGGGGGAGCTGTTGTGGGATGTCGGCGCGGGATCCGGAAGCATCGCCGTGGAGTGGTGCCGAAGTTGGCGTGGCTGCACCGCGGTAGCGTTCGAACGCGACGAGCGGCGTCGCCTCAACGTGGGCTTCAACGCCGTGGCCTTCGGTGTCAGCATCGAGACCCGCGGCGAGGCGCCTGCGGCGTTCGACGGAGCGGCAGCGCCGTCGGCGATCTTCATCGGCGGCGGGCTCACCCAGCCCGGTCTGCTCGACGCGTGCCTGGAGCAGCTGGCTTCCGGTGGACGCCTGGTCGCCAACGCCGTCACCGTGGAGTCTGAAGCTGTTGTCGCGCAGGCATATTCGCGTCTCGGCGGCAGGCTGCAACGCTTCCAGCACTATCAGGGGGAGTCGTTGGGCGGCTTCACCAGTTGGGGCCCGCAACGACCCGTTACCCAGTGGACGTTGGCCAAGCCATGACTGTGTATTTCATCGGCGCCGGTCCGGGTGCGGCCGATCTGATCACCGTGCGCGGCCAACGCCTGCTCGGTCAGTGTCCGGTGTGCCTTTACGCCGGATCGATCATGCCCCAAGACCTGCTGGCACTTTGTCCGCCCGACGCCCGAATCGTCGACACCGGCCCGCTGACCCTGGAGCAGATCGTGACCGAGATCGCCGATGCCGATGCCGTCGGCCACCACGTGGCCCGGCTGCACTCCGGTGACCCCTCGCTGTACAGCGCGCTGGCCGAGCAGTGCAGACGCCTCGATGCGCTGCAGATCGGCTACGAAATCGTGCCCGGTGTACCTGCTTTCGCCGCAGCTGCGGCCGCGCTAGGCCGCGAGCTCACCGTGCCCGGGGTGGCCCAGACGGTGACGTTGACCCGCATCGCGACGCTGTCCACGCCGATGCCGGCCGGCGAAGACTTGACCGTCCTTGCTCGATCCGGCGCCACCCTGGTGTTGCATCTCGCCGCCGCGCAGATCGACGCCATCATTCCGCAATTGCTGGCCGGCGGGTACCGGCCCGAAACACCCGCCGCGGCAGTCGCGTACGCCAGCTGGCCGCAACAGACCGTGCTGCGGGGCACGCTGGCCGATATCGCCGAGCAGATGCACGACGCCGCGATCACCAAGACCGCCGTGATCGTCGTCGGCGACGTGCTGGCCGCCGAGGGATTCACCGACAGCTATCTGTACTCCGCGCGGCGCGCCCGGGGCAGCGGGCACTGATGCGGGTGTTGCTGCTGGGCGGGACCGCCGAGGCGCGGTCGCTGGCCGCACGGCTGCACCCGCAGGTCGACGTCGTCAGCTCGCTGGCCGGACGCGTTCCAGACCCTGCGCTGCCGGTGGGGGCGGTGCGAATCGGCGGATTCGGTGGCATCGACGGGCTGCGAAAGTGGCTGCGCGACGGGCATATCGGTGCCGTCGTCGACGCCACCCACCCGTTTGCGGCCACCATCACCGCGCACGCCGCCGAAGCGTGCGCGCAATTACGCCTGCCCTACCTGCTGTTGGCCCGCCCGGCCTGGGAACCCGGTGAGGCCGTGGTGGTGCACTCGGACCGGCAAGCAGCTGAAGTCGTTGCTCGTCGAGGGTTCTCCCGCGTCTTTCTCACCACGGGCCGATCCGGCGTCGCGGCCTTCTCCGACAGCGATGCCTGGTTTTTGATCCGCGCCGTCACCGCGCCAGACAACGGTCTATTGCCGCGTCGTCACCGGTTGGTGCTGTCGCGCGGCCCGTATCGGTACGAGCAGGAGTGCGCACTGCTGCGCGAGCACCAAATCGACGCGTTGGTCACCAAGAACAGCGGCGGCGAGATGACGCGGGCGAAGCTCGACGCGGCCGCAGCGCTGAACGTCGGGGTCGTGATGGTGGACCGGCCGCCGTCACCGGCAGGGGTGAGAACGGTGGGCAGCGTCGAAGAGGCCGTCGAATGGGTCGCCGCCTTGACTTAGCCTGCAGATTGACCACCGCTCTCCGGCAACGGAATACCCGGGATACCCGGTGTGCCGATCTGTCCAGCCAGCCAGGGTAATGAGGCGGCGAACGTTTGGGACGCGAAGGGCCAGTCATGTCTGCCCGGTGTTGCCACGACGGCGCAGTCGATTCCGTTGGCGCCGCCAAGCGAGCACAACGTGTTGGCTGCTTCGGTCTGATCGTCGGTGTGTCCGTTGGCGTCCTGACCGCCAAGTCCCACGGCATCTTCGTCGACGTTTTCCACCGCCGCGCCTGGCCGCCGTGGTGGCGGATCTGACGAAATGCCGAACCAGCCTGCGACGCCCTGGTAGGGGCCGTGTTTGGTGATCACGGTCGCGGGGTCGTAGGCAGCCCACTGCGCGGCCCTTCCGCCGAACAGTCGCTTAATTGTCTGAGCCTTCGTGCCGGCGTTGGGGCCCATGTCGCCGGCGATGTCGACGAAGCTGCTGAACAGCTCCGGGTGCATCACCGTCAGGTCGACCGCGCAGGTTCCACCCATCGACCAGCCGACGATGCCCCAGTTGGCGCTGCTCGAGCTGACCCCGAATGTGGAAACCAAATAGGGCAAAACATCTTTCGTGAGATGGTCGGCGACGTTTCCGCGCGGTCCGTTCACGCACTCGGTGTCGTTGTTGAACGAGCCACCGGCGTCGACGAAAACAAAGGCCGGGGCGCTGCCATCATGCGCGACGGCGAACATGTCGATGATCGCGGCCGCGTTGCCGCTACGCAGCCAGTCAGCTGGTGTATTGAATTCGCCGCTGATCATCATCACCGCGGGCAGCTTGACCGCCGGACTGGCAAACCATGCCGGCGGCAAATAGACGTATTCGGTCCGGTGTTTGAAATTGGAGGCCGCGCCGGGAATGCTCACTGGCAGCACCTCCCCGTGGCCTGGCACGCTGTGGTGCTGGCGCATCGCCGTGGCTGTGGCCATGGTGGTTTCATCGGGCAGCGGTCCGGCAGTCAGCTCATTCCAGGCGGTTTGGACGGTGGGGAAGTAGCCGACCCACAGGTTCAGCGCGACTCCGGCACTGAGTACACACAGCCCGACGGCCAGCACCGAAACGGCCCTGCGGCGCCAACGGGCACTGCGCCACCCGAGTACCAGCACCGCGACTGCCAGACCGACCATACCGATCCACATCCACAGTTCCTGGGGAGCGGGATCGTCGGCGAGCCCCTGTGAGGCGACGTACCAATGGGCCCATGCGGCGAGGCCGATCCCCGCTGCTACTGCGATGGGTAACCACACAATTCGCCAGCGGCGCGATCGCCAGCCGATCGCGCCCAGCACGAGCAGCGCGGCCACCACTTGGATGGTGGCAGGCAGCCAGCCGTGCAACAGCGATAATCCGTGCCGAGCCGGCCCTTCCGTGGCAGCACCCATCGAACTAGCCCCCCTTGATGTTTGGTATCACGTAAGACGTCAGGAAGGCGGTTTTGGTGCCGCATGGGCCGCACTGGTCAGGACGGATAGCGGCGCGGGGTGAATACCCGATCTGCCGATTCGATCGAATACCACTGCGTCTGCGAGGATCCCACGATCAGCAGGCAGCGCATGTCGACCTCGTTGGGCTCGAGCTCATCGAGCCGGACGACGCTTGACCAGTTCCCCGGGTCCGGATATGTCACGCCCGATCACCACCGGCGTGCTCGGGTCACGGTGAGCCAGCAGCAAGTCCCGCATGGCGCCGACCTGCCAGGTCCGCGTCTTCGACGCCGGGTTGTAGATGGCCAGCACCAAATCGGCCGCGGCCGCGGCGGCAAGCCGCTCGGCGATCACACTCCACGGCTTGAGGCGGTCAGACAGTGAGATCACCGCGTAGTCGTGCCCCAGCGGCGCACCGACCCGGCTGGCGACGGCCTGCGCGGCGGTCATCGCCGGAATTACCCGCACCTGCACGCCGGGCCACTGTTTGGCCTCCTCGAGCACCGCGGTTGCCATTGCGAAAACCCCGGGATCGCCTGAAGACACCACCGCGACCGCGTGTCCTTGGTCGGCTAGCGCGCAGGCCAGCCGCGCGCGGGCGGGTTCGTCGGTGTTGTGACTGGGATGACGACGCTGACCGTCCCGGGCCGGGACGCGCTCGAGGTAAGGTCCGTATCCGATCAGGTCGGTGGCGGCGGCCAGTTCGCGGCGGCTCTCCGGTGTCATCCAGTCGCTGTGCCCCGGGCCGATACCGACGACCGACACGCCCGCGCGTCGCATCGCCTGCTTCCGGCCGCCGGGCAGCAACGCCAGCGAGAAGTACGGCACGCTGGTGTGGTCGACATCGGCCGCGGGCAGCACCCGCTGTTCAGCGGTGCTGGCCCGTTCCACATACAGCGCGGCGTCGAGCTGACCTGTTGCCGAAAGAGCCTCCCGCACAGCCGGATACGAGCGGCCTAGCTTGAGTACCACCGCAGCGTCGCAGTCGCCGAGCCGGCGAGCCAGCTCGTCGGGCGGCAAGGTTCCGGGCAGCACCGACAGCACCTCGTCACCGGCAACCAGCGGCGTAGCGATCGCCGCCGAGGCCGCGCTGACCGAGGTCACCCCGGGCACGATCACCGCGTCGAACTGCTGGGTCAGCCGGGTGTGCAGATGCATGTAGGAGCTGTAGAACAGCGGATCGCCCTCGGCGAGTAGCGCCACATCCCGGCCGGCGTCTAGATGCTCGGCGATCCGTTGGGTGGCAGCGACATAGAAATCCTCGATCGCGCCCGCATAGCCGCCGGGGTGATCGGTGGTCTCGGTGGTGATGGGGTAGACCAAGTGCTCCTCGATCTGTCCGGGCCGCAGGTACGGTTCGGCGATGCCGCGGGCAATGCTGCGGCCGTGCCGAGCACTGTGGTAGGCCACCACATCGGCTTCACCGATCACCCGGGCTGCCTTCACCGTCACCAATTCCGGGTCGCCAGGCCCCAACCCGACACCGAAAAGCGTTCCGCGGCGGGTCATTCCGTGCTGGCCACGATCGCACTGACGGCATTGACCGCGGCGGCGGCCATCGCGCTGCCGCCGCGACGACCCCGCACCACCAGATACGACATTTCGCGCGGACGGTCGATGAGCTCCTGCTTGGCCTGCGCCGATCCGACGAAGCCCACCGGGCCGCCCAGCACCGCGGCAGGCGCCGGGAATCCTTCGTCGAGCAGTTCGAGCAGGCGGAACAACGCCGTCGGCGCATTGCCGATGGCCACCACCGCGTCGGCCAGCCGATCGGCCCACAGCTCGACTCCGGCCGCCGAGCGGGTGGTGCTGAGACGGGCGGCCAGCTCGGCTGCCCGCGGATCGGCGACCAGCGAGACGATCTGGTTGTCGGCGGGCAGCCGAGATGTGGTGATGCCGGCGGCCACCATCGACGAATCGCAGAGCACCGGAGCGCCCGCTGCGAGGGCGGCGCCGGCGCGGCTGACCACATCGTCGGTGTAGGCGATGTGGTCGGCGACGTCGACCTGGCCGCAGGTGTGGATCAGCCGGACCACCACGCGCTCGACGTCGGCCGGGAATCGGCTTAGGTCCGCCTCCGCTCGAATGGTCGCGAACGACTGCCGGTAGATCTCGGCGGCGTCGCGCAGGTAGTCGAGCACCCGCTCACCCTAAGACCTGAGCGGCCGGTAGCCCTCGCCAGTGGCCAGCAGCACCTCGCCGGCCGGCGGGCGGCCGCAGGCGCGTTCGCAGCCCACGAAGTGTCGGTGCACACCGGAGTCCGTGTGCAACGCCTGCGCGGCGTCCACCCGCACATCGGCAACCGAGTGCGCGCAGCCTGGACTGCCGACACAGGCGCTGATCGCCAACCAGGGTGAATTCTCGTCGAAGACCAGGCCCAACGGCGCCAGCACTCGCAGCGCCGCGTCGGCGACGGCCTCGTCGAGGTCGCAGACCAGCACCGATCGCCACGGTGTGACGACCAGTGGCGCTTCAACCGCAGCCAGGTATTCCGCGACGCGTGCTGACAGCACACCCAGTGGCACCGCGGCGCCCAACGTGACCCGGCCGTCGTCCTGCTGGATCCAGCCCACCGGCGGCCGGGTTACCGGCGCGAAGACGGCGCCAAGCTCGATGTCGGGCCATAGCGCGGTTGCGTCAGCGATTTCGGTTACCCGCCAGGCATTTCCGCGAACCTCGGCGAACCTCACCGCGACCTCGATCAGCGTTTCCACGACGTCGTCACCCACCAGTCGAACACCGGTGGTGCGCCCGGCTAACAGCAGGGCGGCGTGGTCGTCAAACACGTGCACACCGACGTCGGCGCACAGACCTGACACGTCGGCCCGGCCGTCGTCGAGACTGAACCAGAATCGGCCGCCCAGCTCCGTGAGCCGGGGTTCAGCGCAGATCGCCGCGTCTAGCTCGCGCACCCATGTCCGTACATCAGCGTCACCGCCGGCACGCCCGGACAGCGGCGACGCGACGATGTTGCGGACCCGCTCATGGGTTGCCGACGGCAACAGCCCGGCGGTGGCGATCGCGTCGGCAACCGCAGCCACCTCGGTTATCCCGCGGATCTGCACGTTGCCGCGTGCCGTCAGCTCCAGCGTTCCGGATCCCAACCGACTGGACGCGTCGGCTAGCGCCGCCATCTGGGCGGCAGTGAGCGCCCCGCCGGGCAACCGGATCCGGGCCAGCCCGCCGTCGGCGGCCTGATGCACCTGCAGCGCACCCGGGCAGGCGTCGGCGTCGCGGGCTCTGGGCATGATTCACCGTACGACGCTTTTGTCGATGAGAAGGGCGAGGTGGTTGCGTTCTACGATGCGGGGATGATCCCGTCGTGGGTATGGCGAGGAGGTGCGGTCTTTCGGGCAGTCATCGTCGGGCTCTCGGTCGGGATCTTTTTTGGCGCGCTTGGGTGGGCTGAGTCCGGTTCGATCGCAGCGCTGCTAGCGCTTGGGATGTTAGGGCCGCTGGTCTTCGGGATCCCGATGGCTCGCCGGATGGCGCGGATTTGGCCTGAGGCTACGAAGCTCATCGGCGCGGATCGCGCAGCGGTGGTTCGGGCGGTCCGGCGGGCCAAAAGATCGGACAACCGCATCTGGCACACGCGGCGATCGATTACGCCAGCGGGCTGCGTCAAGCGCAGAACCAAGCGCGCCGGTATCGATGGGTGATTCCGCTCGTCGCCGTGCTGTCGCTGATCCTGGCGATCACCGACAGCTTTTTTGGGTCGCTCCGATTGGCCCTGGTGTCATGGCTGTGGGTAGCGATCGTGGTGGCGGAAATGCTGTGGTGGCCAAGCAAACAGGTCGCCCTTTTATCCAACGCTGAGCGGGCGGAGATGCTGGCCCGTCAGGTGTTGGCTGGTGGTTAGTCGCAGCCTCACCGGTGGGATTCCGAGCCCGGGGGCTCGGATACCCCGCAAACACGTCGCAGACCGCGCGGGATGCTACGGTGCCCTCCGTGGCCGAGCAGGCAATCGAGCAAACCTACAACGCGCCGTATGACGGCGTCTGGGATGCACTCAGAGCGACGATTTGGGACCTCGGCTACAAAGACGTGCGAGAGGATCGCGGGACGGGCACGATCGCATACCGCACGGGCCTGTCGCTATCGACCTGGCGCGGACAACAAATGACCGCCGTCGTCCGCCCCTACGGGGCGTCAACCGTCATCTCGCTGACAGGGTACGGAGCCTTCCCGCAGCTGACTTCTTGGGGGGAGAAGCGAAGGCTGGCCGAGCGGGTGCTTATCGGTGTCCATAACCGTTTATCGCAGCCGAATACTGTGCAGCCGCCCACTCAACAAGCCGCCGCTGCGCCGGGTTGGTACCCGGATCCGAGCAATCCAAATCTCCTGCGCTACTTCGACGGTCGGGCCTGGACCGCAGGGACCACGCCCCGCGGATAATCCGCGCTGTTAAGGCATAGTTGAGTTCGCGCTCAGTCTCGACCTGTTGACGCGGCGGGTCGAACGGAGGTCTCGCGGTGAGTCTTCGAAGCCAACTGGCCAAGCGCGCGCTCCGTACCTGGAGCCGGGTGAGCAGATTAAGCGATCTTCAAGGCGCAGTCGGGTCTATCACCCTATGTGGTCGACCTTGTCAGCCTTTGTGCTCTGATCGCCGCGATGATCGTTCTCGTCAAGAACCTGGAGTCTTTCCTCGCGACACAGGTGCTGTTGGTGATCCTTCTGATCGTCATCGGGACGCTGGGAAAGGTGTTCGTTCTCTTTCACTACGTCGTGGTGACCGACCGGGCGATCGTGGTCCTCGATGCCTCCCGGTGGAGGAACATCGTCGGGAGCCCGAACTGGCCCACCCGGCTGCGCCTGCGCCAGCCGCGCAATTTTTATTTCGGCCGACCGCTGGGGCTCTTTGGAAATTTCGTGCTGGGCAACACCGAATATTGGGTGCGTATGCGATTCCATCGGGACGTCGCGGCCGCAGATGCCGCGCTATCCGCAATGATGCAGCGGCGGCAATCGGGCCTTGCAGTGCAGCAGGCACAACCGTATTTCGAGCTGCCTTCTGACTACGGGCAATTCCGCCTCCGGCGAGTGCGGTAGGAATGACGGGTGGCCGAGCCAACCATCCTGCTGGTGTCCACGTCGGACACCGACCTGATCACCGCACGCGCCAGCGGCGCTAACTACCGGTGGGCCAACCCCGCGCGACTACTGCCTGGTGAGTTGTCGGACCTGCTGGACGGCGCCGAGATGGTCGTGATCCGCATCCTGGGCGGCTACCGCGCCTGGCAGGACGGCATCGACACGGTCCTGGCCAGCGGCACGCCCGCCGTCGTGGTGAGCGGCGAACAATCCCCGGACGCCGACCTGACCGAACGATCCACCGTGCCTGCGGGCGTTGCGCTGCAAGCGCATATCTATCTGGCCCAAGGGGGGGTGGCCAACCTGCGCGAGTTGCACGCCTTCCTGTCGGACACCGTGCTGATGACCGGCTTCGGGTTCACCCCGCCGGTCAGTACCCCCACCTGGGGCGTGCTGCAGCGGTCGCGTGCAGAAAGCAGCGGCCCCACGATCGGGGTGCTGTACTACCGCGCCCAGCAGTTGGCCGGCAACACCGACTACGTCGAAGCGTTGTGTCAGGCCATCGAGGCCGCCGGTGGACGACCGCTGCCGCTGTACTGCGCGTCGCTGCGCACCGCCGAACCCGAAATGCTGGACACGCTCGGGCAAACCGACGCGATGGTGGTCACCGTGCTGGCCGCCGGCGGAGTCAAGCCGGCAATCGCATCAGCCGGTGGCGACGATGACAGCTGGAACGTCGGACACCTCGCCGCGCTGGACATCCCGATCCTGCAGGGGCTGTGCTTGACCAGTTCCCGCGAGCAGTGGTCTGACAATGACGACGGGCTCAGCCCACTCGACGTCGCCAGCCAGGTGGCGGTGCCCGAGTTCGACGGCCGCATCATCACAGTTCCGTTCTCGTTCAAAGAGATTGACGACGAGGGCCTGATCTCCTATGTCGTCGATCCGGAGCGCTGCGCGCGGGTCGCCGGCTTGGCGGTCGCGCACGCGCAGCTGCGGAACGTCGCACCCGCCGATAAGCGGGTAGCCGTGGTGTTCTCGGCCTACCCGACCAAACACGGCCGAATCGGCAACGCGGTCGGTCTGGATACGCCCGGCCAGCGCGGTGGCGCTGCTGAGGGCGATGCGCGAGCGTGGCTATCAGGTGGGCGAGTTACCCGGTGTCGACGCGCACGACGGTGATGCCCTGATCCATGCGCTGATCGAACGTGGCGGACAAGATCCCGACTGGCTCACCGACCGGCAGCTGGCCGGCAACCCGATCCGGGTGCCCGCGAACGACTATCGGGCATGGTTCGCCACCCTGCCCGCTGAGCTGGCCGATGCCGTCCAGGCGCACTGGGGACCTCCGCCCGGCGAGTTGTTCGTCGACCGGTCCAACCATCCCGACGGCGAAATCGTCATCGCCGCAATGCAAGCCGGCAACGTCGTAGTGATGGTGCAGCCGCCACGCGGTTTCGGGGAGAACCCCGTCGCGATCTACCACGATCCGGATCTGCCGCCCAGCCATCACTACCTGGCCGCCTACCAGTGGCTGGGTTGCGGCTTCAGTAACAGCTTTGACGCCCACGCGGTGGTCCATCTCGGCAAGCACGGCAACCTCGAATGGCTGCCCGGCAAAACGCTGGGCATGTCGGCGGCATGTGGATCCGACGCCGCGCTGGGCGATCTGCCGCTGATCTATCCGTTTTTGGTCAACGACCCCGGCGAGGGCACCCAAGCCAAGCGGCGTGCGCATGCGGTGCTCGTCGATCATCTGATCCCGCCGATGGCGCGCGCCGAAACCTACGGAGACATCGCCCGTTTGGAGCAGCTACTCGACGAACATGCCAACGTCGCTGCACTCGACCCCGGCAAGTTACCCGCCATCCGCCAGCAGATCTGGACGCTGATGCGGGCAGCCAAGTTGGACCACGATCTAGGGTTGGCGGAGCGGCCCGCCGAAGTTTCGTTCGATGACATGATCCTGCACATCGACGGCTGGCTATGCGAGATCAAGGACGTCCAGATCCGCGATGGCCTGCACATCCTCGCCGAAGTTCCGCAAGGGGAGCAGGAACTGGACCTGGTGTTGGCGGTCCTGCGGGCTCGTCAACTGTTCGGCGGCGAGAACGCGGTGCCCGGTTTACGTCAGGCCCTCGGCCTCGCCGAGGACGGCACCGACGAGCGGAAATCGGTCGACGCGGCCGAAAGCCAGGCCCGTCAGCTGGTTGCGGCCCTGCAGGCCAGCGGCTGGGATCCGGCCGCCGCCGAGCGCATCAGCGACGATCCTGCCGTCGCCGCGGTGCTGCGGTTCGCCGCCATCGAAGTGGTGCCCCGGCTGGCCGGCACCGCACGGGAGATCGACCAGGTACTGCGCGCACTCGACGGCCGGTTCATCGCGGCGGGACCGTCGGGCTCGCCGCTGCGCGGCCTGGTCAATGTGCTGCCCACCGGACGCAACTTCTACTCCGTCGACCCGAAAGCGGTGCCATCCCGGCTGGCCTGGGAAACCGGTGTGGCCATGGCTGATTCACTCGTGACCCGCTATCGCGACGACTACGGGAGTTGGCCGCGGTCGGTCGGCCTGTCGGTGTGGGGCACTTCGGCGATGCGCACGTCCGGTGACGACATCGCCGAAGTGCTCGCGCTGCTAGGTGTTCGGCCGGTCTGGGACGACGCCTCGCGACGGGTCGTCGATCTCACGCCGATCCCGCTGGCCGAGCTGGCTCGTCCGCGCATCGACGTGACAGTGCGGATATCCGGGTTCTTCCGCGACGCTTTCCCGCACGTGGTGACGATGCTCGACGACGCGGTGCGGTTGGTCGCCGACCTCGACGAGCCGGCCGACGACAACTACGTGCGGGCCCATGCCCAAGCCGATCTGGCCCAGCATGGTGACCAACGCCGCGCCACCACAAGGATTTTTGGATCCAAGCCGGGCACATATGGCGCCGGGTTGCTGCAGCTGATCGACAGCCGCAACTGGCGTGACGACGCCGACCTGGCGCAGGTTTACACCGCGTGGGGCGGGTTCGCCTACGGCAGAGATCTGGACGGGCGCGCGGCCAGCGACGACATGAACCGCCAGTATCGGCGCATCGCCGTCGCCGCTAAGAACACCGACACCCGCGAGCACGACATCGCCGACTCCGACGACTACTTCCAATATCACGGCGGGATGGTGGCTACCGTCCGCGCGCTGACTGGCCGGGCACCCGCCGCCTACATCGGCGACAACACCCGCCCTGACGCGATTCGCACCCGCACACTCTCGGAGGAAACCACCCGGGTCTTTCGGGCCCGCGTCGTCAACCCGCGCTGGATGACCGCCATGCGCCGGCACGGCTACAAGGGCGCGTTCGAGATGGCTGCCACTGTCGACTACCTGTTCGGCTACGACGCCACCGCGGGGGTGATGGCCGACTGGATGTACGAACAGCTCACCCAGTCCTACGTGTTGGATCTAGAGAACCGCAAATTCATGGCCGAGTCCAACCCCTGGGCACTGCACGGGATGGCCGAACGATTGCTGGAGGCGGTCAGCCGTGGCATGTGGGCCGACCCGCAACCGGCCACCGTGGATGCGCTGCGTCAGGTGCTGCTGGAGACCGAAGGCGACATCGAAGGTTAGTGGACTCAGATGAAGTCCGAACCACCGTCCACGTTCACAGTTGCGCCGGTGACGTAACCGTTGCGCCGAGACGCCAGATACGCAGTGATCGAAGCGATTTCTTCGGGGAGTCCGGCGCGGCCGAGGTCGCACGGGTGGTGAAAGTTGTTGTCGATCCACGTCATAACATCGTGTGGGTTGGTGGAGTCCAAACCATCGGCGGCGAGGATATCTTTGAGGTTCTCGGTGAAGCTGGCAGTCACAATCGTGCCGGGACAGACGCAGTTAACCAGAATCCCGTCTTTGGCCAGGCTCTTGGACAAGTTCTTGGTGACGCTGGCCAGCGCCGCCTTTGATGCGGTATAGGCGACCAGGCGTGGGCTCTGCCGCTGAATAGAATGCGCCGCCAGGGTCACGACGCGGGCCCATTCCGCAGACCGCAGCAGCGGCAAGGCGGCGCGGATCGACCGCACCGCCGACATCGTGCCAAGGGCAAACGTGGCGTCCCATTGGGCGTCGTCCATCTGCTCGAAAGAGCCATCGCCCGGTCCGATGGTGTGGACCAGACAGTTGAGTCGTCCCCAACGCTCCGCGATCGCGGCGAAGCCGGCGGCGATCGACTCGGCGTCGGCCATGTCCACGCTGATGCCCACGGCCTCCGGCGCCCCGGCTTCGCGCAGCGACGCGACAGCCGCGTCCCGCGCTTCTTGGCCTCTGGCCATCACCGCGACGCTGGCTCCTTCGGCCGCAAGGGTTTCGGCGATGGCAAGTCCCATCCCTTTGCTGCCGCCCGTGACCACGGCTGTCGATCCGGCCAGGCCCAAATCCATGGTTATCTCCCTCAGTCGGTCGTTAGAGTTGCGCGCCCAGTCCGCGCAGGACGAAATGCAGAATGCGTTGTCGAAGCTCGTCGCGGTCGCATTCGCCCGTCGTCCATTGCCGGTCGATGCCGACCCATACCACGCCATGGATGAACTGTGCGCCGGTCACCGGCTCGACGTCTCGGAACGCCCCGCTGCGCAGTCCGCGCTGCAGCGCCTCGATCAGCGGTGCGAGCATCTCCGCGTACGCGGGTTGAATCAGACCGGGGGAGGCGACCGTCTGCGACTGAGCCTCCAGTGACAGTCGCCGCAAATCGGATCCGATGTTCTCGTCGAATGCCAGATCGAGGCGTCCGTCGATCCACGCTGTTACCGCCTCGATTTCTGTTGTAGCAGCGGCCATTCGGCGTCGGAGTCGTCGCTTCTCGATGCCCGCGGTCTCCAAAAATACGGCGGCAACCAGTTCGTCCTTGGATTCGAAATGCCGGTAGAAGGCGCGGGTGCTCAATCCCGCTCGTTCCAGGACTGCGGCAATGCTCAGCCCGCGAACACCCTGCTCTCGCAGGGCTGTTGACGCGGCGGCCAGAATCTCTCGGCGCACCGCGGGATCCGGTCCCAGCTTGTCGCGTCGCCTCGTGCGAGGAGCGCCGGTGGCGTCAGCCAGTTGCGTCATAGGTAGCCAAGTAATCAGAAAACCGCTCGCGAACGCTTTCAGGTGTCAGGCCGTAGTCGGCCAGAGCATAGTCGTGTGCACCGCGAGAGCCAGGTTTATGCGCCGCTGCCCACTGGTTGACCGAGGCGCGTGTCGCATCGGTGAAGGTCAACCCCAGATGCTGGTAGCTGGTACGCAAAGTGCCGACCGGATCGCTTTGCAAGTCGGCGAACGAGACGTCGGCGAACCGGTCGTCACCCATTCGGTTGCGGAAATCCATTGCCCGCCGGACACCTTCAACCCAGCTGTCTACCTGCTCGGCGCCAAGCTCCTTCGGATCGTTGCGGTCGCTGCTCCAGCTGCGCACGTACTGGATAAGACTGCACACCGAGCCCATCACTTTGGCTGGATCGCGATGACTCCACAGGAATTTAGCGTTCGGGTAGGCCTCGACTAGCGCGTCGAGGGCGAACATGTGCACGGGGGTCTTGAGGTGCCACAACACCGGTGGGCAATGCCACTGCAACAGCCTGAGCACCCGCCGGTGAAAGCTGTAGGTTTCGCGCATGTCGCAGTCCATCACCCACGCCAGATACCCGGGCGCGCGGACGGCGCCGTCGAAGTGGAAGGTACGGAAACTCATTCCCATCAAGTCCTGGCATTCGGTCGGGGCCGTTGCCTCGGAGTTATACATCGTCTTCATCAGCGGAAACATGTCATCGAGCATCTTCAGCCCGGCCTGGGCCTGCTCGATGCGCGGATCGGTGTCCTGGGTGGCGCTTTCCGGCGGTGGTGTGGGCGATTGGGATTCCCACATCCGCAGGGACCGAAATTGCGGATCTGCCGCCACGAGTTGGCTCAACGCCGTGGTGCCGGTGCGGGGTAGCCCGATCACGAAGATGGGACCGCCGATCACCTGATCATCGATCTCAGGGTGCTGACGGTAGGTGTGCTCGACCTTCAGGCGCTGAATTAGGGCATTGCTGACGGTGGCGTGCTGGATGACGCGGCCCAAGTCGTTGAGGTCTGCCTCGTGATTTAGCGCTTCGACGATGCGTTCGAGTCCCTCGCGATAGTAGGACGAACCGAAATCGTCGAGGCCGGTTGCGGCGCACGCGCCGGCCTCCAACTCGTCGGTATCGAACGTCACTGTCCGAACCTCTCCTGCACGGCGCGGCGTCGTGCCGCAAGGATGGACAACCGCTCTTCAGGGGTGACTTTGGCGGTGTCCGAAGGCAACTCCGCGGCGATTTGCTCGAACGGCACGATGCGGGTGATGGGTGTCGGCGCGGTCTTGGTGCGCACGCAGCGCAGGATGATCGGACCGTTGCTATGGCCAGCGGTGTCGAGCCAATTCGCCACCCCAGGGTCACGCTCACACAGCACAACTCGCACCAGGCCGTCGGAATCCACCGCTGCTTGATAGGCGTTCAGGCTGGATTGATGACGCCCATAGTGGATTGTCTCCCACCACGGGTTGCCGATGGAGAAACTCCAGTAGATTCCTTCGGGCGGTTCAACTTCGACGATGAGGGCCTCGTCGGGGCGCAGCTCCCACCGACCAATTACCGGCCTGTTCTCGGCAGCCGCTCCCATGTCACTGCGGTCGATTGGCGGCAGGAAACCGTTTGACGGCGCCGCAGCCCCGAATTGCAAAAAGAACGCCAGATTGTCGTGGACGAAGTCACCCAGGGCGACCAGCTGACGCGACACCGCCACCTCCCGATCGACCGCACCGCCGTCAGCTGCCACTGTCTCGCCTGTGCCTCCGAGTCGTTCGATGCGCAGTGACGATGCCACCTCGGTGTCCCAGTCGTAGAAGAAGTGCCGCACCGTCAGCGTGGGATGGTCGCCGTCGATCCGCATCCAATTTCCGGCTCGCTCCTCGGCTGAGAGCACCACCTCAAAATTCCCGTCGGCATCCACCTCGAGTTCGTCGACAAGTTCGTTGGCCGTCGCGACTATTCCGTTCATTGTTTGCAGCCCGACGTACCGGGCGGTGCCGCGATTGCCGAAGAGCCGGTAACTTTCCCCGGGGCGCAGCAAGGCGCGGGTGTAAAGGCAGTCCGGGCATTCCATTCCCCAGGTCACGAGGTCGTCGGTACTGGTCGCTTGAACGCGCAGGATGGGATCGGGATCGAATCGCAAAACCTCGTCGATACCCGCGGTGAGCAGCACAAGCAGATGGCGCATGCCGGCGGCGAGATCGACCCGGTTTTGGTTCGCCGGCGTGGACTCCACGACCTCCGCCGCCCCGCGAAGCCGGTCCAACAGGTGCGACCACGCCCGCGACAAGTCGAGGGTGTCGCCGTCTTCGGACATCGCCGCCTCGGCTATCGAGAACGGCAACCACGCCATCGGCGGCGTCGGATCGCTCACATGTCCCTCGCTTCGGCGAACCCCTTAAATGAAAACAATATTTTCACTTAGCTGCCGAGAATGTCAACGCTGGTCGCGCCGCCGGGTAGGTTGGCACCGTGCCCACGACCTTCGCAGACGTTGCCAAGGCGCAGTATGTGCTGCTGACGACCTTCACCAAGGACGGTCGGCCCAAGCCGACACCGGTCTGGGCTGCCCCCGATGGTGACCGGCTACTGGTCATCACCCAGGAGAAGTCGTGGAAGGTCAAGCGGATCCGCAACACCCCGCGGGTCACGCTGGCCGTCTGCGATATGGGCGGCCACCCGAAAGGCGACGCCATCGAGGCGACCGCGACCATCCTCGACAAATCGCAGACGGGTGCCGTTTACGACGCGATCGGCCGGGAGTATGGCCTCTTCGGTCGGGTATTCAACCTGTTCAGCAAGCTGCGCGGCGGTATGCAGAACAACGTCGGTCTGGAGTTGCGGGCCGCGAGTTAGTTACGTCCCGCTGTGCAAGTGTTCGCCGAAGAACGCGAAGACCCGCGCCCACGCGTCTTCGGTCGCGGCCTGGTTGTAGCCGAACCCGGCTCTACCGGACCCACTGGTGTACCACTGGGGCGCGACCAGGTGTACACGACCGCTTCGAAGGCATTGCTTGTCAACGCGCTGGACGGCTATCGCCGAATATATCTTGCCTCGAGGTCAGATAGTCGCCCTGTGATCCGGCTGGAAAGTACTAGACCAACTGGTACTGACCCAACCCTGGCCCTCATCCAGTAGCGAGAAGGCCCGCGGCATTCCCGACCGGATCATCTACTACCAATACCGGGCCGACCGGGCCCAGCGCACCCTGCGCGGCATCGACGAGCAGGTCGCCAAAGCCCAACACGCCGTCGACGGCAAGGCGGCAGTCAAACGCAACCGCTACATCAAACTCACCGGCGCAACCAAGAGCATCGACCGCCAACTGGAGGCCAAAACCAGGGCACTGGCCGGATGGAAGGGCTACAGCACCAACCCGACCAGCCGCGACGCCGACTTCGTCATCGGCGCCTACCACCAGCTCTGGCACATCGAAAAGAGCTTCCGCATGTCCAAACACGACCTGGCCGCCCGCCCGATTTATCATCACCTGCGGGAATCGATCGAAGCGCACCTCAGCATCGTCGTGGCCGCCCTCGCGGTCACGCACTGGATCGAAACCCGAACCGGATGGAGCATCAAAAAATTCGTGCGCACCGCACGCCGCTACCGCACCATCACCATCGCCGCCGGCAACCACACCCTGACCGCAGCAGACCCACTACCCGACGACCTACACCACGCCCTCACCAAGATCCGCGGAGACGATGCGCACAAAATTGAGCCAACTCGGGTTGTTGACGGGGCTCGACGGCAGACTGCAACATCGGTTCGATCTTCGGGATCGGCTTCACGCCGTGGACCGGTGGCACCGTGCAGTACGTGCTGTGGGCTACCCGGGCGGCAAGGCCGGATCCGTAGCGCGGGCCAAGGAACTGGCCGCCAAGTACGGCGACCGGTTCAACCCGCCGGCGTCGCTTCAGGCGTGAGTTGTTGCGCGAAGATCCCCCGAGACCTGCCGGTCTCGGGGGATCTTCGACCTACACCCTGCGTTCGAAAAGATAAGAGCGGCCCGGTGTCTGGCCTCTGCGGCCAGTCGTGATTTCTTCGACAGACGACAGCTGCTGCCAGCCGTCGGCAAACAGTCGGCCGACCTCGTCGCTGGTGACGCCGGGTACGCCGAGTAACGCGCCCGGGGCGAAAGCCATGATGGTGAGCTGCGCGGTGGGCGCGGCGACAGCGGTCACCGCGCGGGCGTAGGCCTCCAGGTCTGAGCCCTTGAGACTGTGCAGGCAGCCGTAGTCGACGATCAGGTCGAAGTTGTCGCCGACACCCGCCGAGTGGAGTTTGGTGACATCGCCCCGCACGAACGTGGCCTCGACCTTGGCCACCGACGCCTTCGCGCGGGCCTTGACCAGGGCGCTGTCGACGTAGTCGACCCCGATCACGGTCCAGCCGTGTTTGGCCAGATAGATGCAGTTGTCGCCGGTGCCGCAGCCGACTTCCAGGGCACGGCCGGCGGGCAGTTCGCCGACGACTTTGGCCAGGCCTTGGCCGAGTGGGTGGCCGTCCCACGGCGCGAAGCCCAGCCGGTACATCAAGCCGAAAATGGGTTGTCTTGAGCGCATACATTCATACCTAGTCAAGACCCCGCTGCCGGGCAAGGCCGGCCAACTCGTGGCGGCTCATCGCGCACCCCCGCGAGGTCGAACCGCATCGGCGCAAAGGTGTGCCGCGTGAGGATCCCGATGGGAACATACCGCACCGTCAGATCCCGCGCGGAACGGATAACAGGGTTCTGAACTTGTTCCAACCGGCTGTACCGTCGCGAATTCCGTACCAGCATTCGGGCCCGTTCGCGGCGTAGATCCTCGTATCGCCTCAGCGCCGCAACGGGATCGGGGATGCGAGCGAGTGCTTCTGCCAACACATAGGCGTCCTCTACCGCCGAGCTCGCACCTTGCGCCAAGCTGGTTTGCATCGGGTGCGCCGCGTCGCCGAGCAAGCTCACCGGTCCGCTGCCCCACTGCTCGAGGAACGGGCGATCCTGGGCGGGGACGGTCACGATGGTTTCTTCCGGCGTTTGCTCGATCACCTCGGTTATCTCCGGGGCCCAACCTTCGAATGCTGCGAGTATCTCTGCCTTGCCGATCCACCGGGAGCGCGTCTGTGGCACCGGAATGTTCCTACTTCCAAACCAATAGACCTGTCCGCCACCTATATCCATCAACCCGAACCGCTGCCCCTTCCCCCAGTAGTGACCGGCATATCCGGGACGGACACGCGGATGGGTGAAAGGAACTGTGGCAAGCCAGAACACGTAGCCGCAGTCGGTGGGTGGCGCCAGGCCCGTGATCTTAGTCCGGATTGTCGACTGGATACCGTCCGCGCCGATCAGGACGTCGGCCGACTCCGTTCGGCCGTCGGCACAGATGGCGATGACGCCCAGATCGGTTGTCTCGAAGTCGGCGATCGGCGTACCGAACCGGATCGGCGTGTCGGCGGCGGCATTCATCAACATTCGCATCAGGTCGCCTCGGTGAATGCAGATGACCGGGTTGCCGAGTTCAGCGGTGATGGCTTGGATGGGGAGAGCTCGCATCAGTTTGCCCCGCTTGGTCAGAAACTCGAGATGCTCTACCGCGCAGCCATAACCCTCATGGAGCAGATCGATTCCCAGCGCGCGCAGCACCTTCGTCGCGTTGCTCCCCAACCCCAACCCGGTGCCGCCGGCCGGCTCCGATGCCGCTTCATAGAGTTTGACGTGAATTCCCCTGGTGCGCAGCGCGATAGCCGCGGTAACCCCACCGATGCCCGCGCCCGCGATCAGAACCCTCGGCGTGCTCATTGGAGAGCCGCTTCCAGTTTGGCGGCGACATCGGCGATGTTGGGCTCAGACATCATCGACAAATGGTCACCGGCGACATTGATCACGGTCAGGCTGCGAGGCGCAAGCCGCTCCCAACCGTTGGTGCTACTGGTGAAACTGCTGCCGACGATGTGATGGACCTGCTCTGCATCCACGGGCATGCGCTCGCTGGATTTGAGCAGTGTGATGTCACGATCCAACGGCTCGTGGCGGTAGTTCAGTACTGCCTCGTAGTTGGCGCGGAAAATGTCGTAGAGCCGACGGATCAACCTCGGCGAGCTGTCGGGGGGAACGATTCCGGAGTCAATGGCCTGGTGGAAGATTGAATCGAACAATGTGTCAGGACCCGCTCCGCTGTAGCCGACCGTCATTCCCGATGCGTCCATGCGGTGCCGATACCACAGCAGCTCGGCGAAAAACCAGGTGAGCAAATCACTTTCGGAGACTTCTTGGTGAGGACCGTCACCCAGGGCGATCGTGTCAAGCAGGATCAGATGTGCCAGTTCGTCTTCGGGTAGCTGTCGAGCCATCTCGATGGCTACGTAGCCGCCGAATGACCATCCACCCACGTTGTAAGGGCCGCGCGGTTGTGATTCGCGGATCGCCGCTACATAGGAGGCAGCAAGTTCGCCCATAGTGCGCAGCGGCGTCGCACCGGGCTCGGCGCCTACCGCCTGCAGTGCATAGACCGGCTGATCCACCGCCAGGTGCTTGATCAGACCGAGATAGCACAGAACATTGCCGCCGATCGGGTGAACCAGATATAGCGCCGGACGATTTCCGCTGGTGCGCAAAGGGATAATCGGATCGAACGGCCTCGCCGGACCGCCCGCCGCGATCAGGCGGGCGAGGTGCGCGGGAGTTGGCGCGGTGACGAACGCGTCTAGAGGAATCTCGACGTCCCATCTCCGCGCGATGGCCAGGACCACACGCATTGCACCGATTGACGTGCCCCCGGCCTCGAAGAAGTCGGTTTCAGCCACGAATGCTGCACCACCGGCGAACTCCGCCATGATGTCGGCGACCGCTCGCTCGTCGCTGGTGCACGGCACGGCATCGGCCAATACCGCAATGGTGGACAGCGGCATTTCACGCAGCGTCTGGTCGTCCCGTTTGCCGCTCGGCGTGAGAGGAAGTCCGTCCACCCATTCGAAGTGCGCCGGAATCATGTACTCGGGTAGCGCCCTTCGCAGACGGCCTCGGATAGAGGCGAGGTCAGCCGCTTTCCGGTCGCCGACTAGATAGGCGACCAGGACGGAGTCCGACCCGCCGAGATCTCGCGCGCCGACGGCTGCCGCGGTAATCGCCGTGTCATCGAGCGCCATCAGCGCGATTTCGATCTCCGCGCACTCAACCCGAAACCCGCGCACCTTGACCTGGGTATCGGCCCGCCCAAGGTAGACCAGGTCGCCGCCGGGCAACTGGAGCCCGAGATCGCCGGTGCGATACATCCTCTCGCCGTGCGCGCCGACCGTGACGAACCTTTCCGCAGTGAGGTCGTCGCGACCTTCATAGCCGATTGCGAGGCAGCAACCCCCGACGTAAATCTCGCCCTTGGTTCCGGGCGGTACCGGACGCAAGTCGGGGCCGAGCAAGCTGATCGTCGTGCCATCGATGGCGGTACCGATGGGTGCCAGCGCGGGAAAGGAGTCCGGCGGCCCAGTCAAGGTGTAACTGGCGACCTCGTGTGTTTCGGTCGGGCCGTAGTGATTCTCCAGCAGGAGAGCAGGATTCGCCGAACACAGCCGACGAATTTCGGGTGTCACTCTCAGCTGTTCGCCCACATTGATCACAACGTGGAGCGACTCGAGGCGCTTTCGCGTGACATGCGCCGCCTCAGCGAACGCTTGCAACGCGACACAGGGCAGAAATATGCGTTCGATGCCCTCGTCGGCAACAAGGCGCACCAGTCGTGGCAGATCCTTGCGCTGTGCATCGGTCACCAACCGCAACGTCCCGCCACCGCATAGGGTTGAGAAGATCTCCTGGAACGACACATCGAATGACAACGGGAAGAACTGCAGCGTCGAGCCGCCGACGGCGCCCGACGCCCGACGATTCTGCCATCTGATCAGGTTGGCGAGAGCCTGGTGCGGCATGGTGACGCCCTTGGGTTCGCCCGTCGAACCCGATGTGAACAGTACGTAGGCTGCGCTCCCGGGGCTGATCGCCGGTAACGTCGTTGCCGCAGTTCCTTGTATCAACGCGCGGACTTCGGCGACATCGGAGATGACCCTGAACGGCCCGGCTATATCGATCATCGCGTCGATCCGCGCCCGCGGGTAGCTCGGGTCCAACGGGACAACCGCGGCGCCCGCCTTCAGCACGCCGAGCACTGTCGCGATCAGTTCCGGCGACCGGTCCAGCATGACGCCCACCCGTGCTCCTGGTGGCATGCCCGCGGTGATCAGCCCAGCGGCGATTCGTTCTGCGCTGCCCTCCAATTCGGCGTACGTCCAGGCGACGGAGTCTGTCGCCAACGCGTGTGCAGCCGGTGTGGCGGCCGCCTGCTCGGAGATGAATTGCACGACGTCGCGGGCCGCCAGCTCATCCGCTGCGTAGTCGCCGAGCTGGTCGGGCGAACGCACGATCTGCCCTAAGACTCGAACGAACGTCTTCGCGTATTCGCCTGCTTGCGTTGTTGTCAGCGCCGAGTGATCGCCGGTCACCCGCAGTGACAGCCGGCCGGTTCGCGGGTCAATTGCGGCGCTCACAAACAGGGCCAGGTCCGTCCGCTCGCGTGCTTCGAACCCGAGTAATTGAACTCCGTTGACACCGGTCAACTCCGCGAAGATGTGATAGTTGACGAAATTGAAAGCGGTAGTGAACACCGGACGCCCGACGTCAGCTTGGATGGCCTGCAGCGGGTATCGTCGGTATCGATAGCTCGCTCGTTCGAATTCAACAATACTGTCGACGATCTCGATCCACGTTGCGGGGCCGCTGTCGAGCCGAATCGGGATCGTGTTGAGAAACATCCCCGCAGCTCGCTCAGCGCCCAGACGATCAGGTCGTCCGTGGGTCACAAGTCCGGTCGTGACGTCGGCTTCTCCCGAGAGTCTTTGCAAGCTAACGCAATGCGCGGCGAGTAACACCGACTTCAATGGCAGTTTGCGAGTCAGCGCAAGATGCTGCGTGGCGTCTTGCAGCCACTGCGGGATTGTGACCGTCACTTCGGGATCCACGGCAGTTGGTGGCTCGTACAGGCCGTAGAAATCCAGCGAGGTAGCCCGGGACCCAGCCAGGGCTTGCCGCCAGAACTGCTGCGCGGGAACGCTTGCAACCGCTTCCCGTTCGAGATGGGCGTACTCGGAGAGCATCGTTGTCGAGTAAGGCGTCGGGTTTGGGGGCGGTACCTCGATTCCCAGGCAGAACAGGTAATCCTGCAGCAGTTCGCGGACGAGGTTGGCGACACTGAAGCCGTCCAGAATCGCATGATGGAAGGCGAAGACCAGATCGACGCTGCCGCCGAATACAAACGCGCGAAGGCTGTACAGCGGACCGCCGCAGAAGTCATAGCTTTGTCGATGGAGGGCCGACATGTACTCGCGGACACCCGCGTCGTCGGCTCCGGTCACGACGTCGAATGCGCGCGGCACACATGCACGGACGACCTGCACCGGCACTGAGTGCCGGCTGAATTCGAACGACGAGCGTAACGCGTGATGTCGCGCGACCAGCCGGTCGAATGCTTGCGCGAACTCGTCCGCCCGCCACGGCATCGCCACGCGGTAGCGAAAGGCGTCCTTGTACGTGGTGGATTCACCACGCTGCATGCTGTGAAACACCATTCCGAGCTGCAACGCGGTTGCGGGGAATGCGTCTTCGGCGTCGTGTAGTGCCGCGTGGTCGATCATGGGGAGTAACGCGAATCTCGCTGTGACGCCGTCCGAGCGAGGCACCGCCCGCGAAATTGACTCGGCCATGTCTGCGGCCGTGGGTCGACCGAAGAATTCCTCTATATCGAAAGCGATGCCACGCGCCTCTGCCTCGCTGCGCACCGACAGCGCGAGAATCGAATCGCCACCAATGGAGAAGAAGTCGTCATGCACACCGACCGATTCGACACCGAGCACCGAGGCAAACACATCGACCAGGACAGCCTCCGCGCGGGTGCGCGGGGCGACCATCGATCGATTTGGCGCCCCTGGCCGGGGGAGTGCTCGACGATCCAATTTGCCGCTCGCCGTGAGGGGAAATGCGCTCAGTTCGATGAGACTTGTGGGAATCATGTAGTTCGGAATCCGCTGTGCCAATTGGACGCCGAGTTGTTTGATGGAAACAGACCCCCCGACGAAGTATCCAATTAGGCGACTACCGTGGGTTTCCGAAGATTCGGCCATCACGACCGCCGACCGCCCACCCAGACACGATTCCATCGCGGCCTGCACCTCGCCCAGGTTCACCCGGTTGCCGCGGACCTTGACCTCATCGTCGATGCGACCCAGGAACTCCAGGTTGCCGTCCGCTCGCCAGCGGGCGAGATCACCCGTTTGGTAACGCCGGCCTCCCGGTACTCGTCGGTCTTCGGCGAACGCTACCGCCGTCAAGTCGGGACGATCGCGATAACCGCGGGCCAGACAAACACCGGCGATGTTCAATTCACCCGGCACACCCACCGGACAGCGGTTTCCGCGGTCGTCCAGAACCAGCAATAGTGTGTTGTCGATCGGCTTCCCTATCGGAACAACCTCAACCGGCCCTCGCGAGGGACAGTCGAAGTAGCTCACGTCCACCGTCGCCTCGGTCGGACCGTAGAGATTCACCAGTCGTGGCACGCCGATGGCGGCGAATACCCGGTTGAATCGCTCGACCAGCCCGGAGGTCAGCGCTTCCCCACTGCAGAACACGGTGTGCAATGATGTGAGCCGGTGCATCGAATCAGGGTGCGCCTCCAGCTGATCCAAGAACGGTGCCAGCATCGTCGGCACGAAATGCATCACGGTGACCCGATGCCGTTCCACGGCCGCGATGATCTTGCGTGGATCGCGCTGGCCACCCGGTTCTAGCAGCGCGACACTCGCGCCCGCCATCGCCCACCAGGTCAACTCCCAAACCGAGACATCGAAGGTTACCGGTGTCTTATGCAGGATCACGTCGTCAGGGCCCAGCGGATACTGGCGCTGCATCCATTGCAGTCGGTTGACGACCGATCGGTGCTCGACTTCGACACCCTTCGGCTGGCCGGTCGATCCTGACGTGTATATGACATAGGCCAAGTCGCCAGCCGAGGCCAAGGGCTTGACGGGACCTGCCCAGGCAATTGTCGGCTCAACGCGTCTGACACCGAGTTCCTCGGCCAGTTGGGTGTATTCGGCACGAGCCACGATATGTCGGGCACCACTTTGTTGGATGATGGTCCGTATGCGGGCCGAAGGGCACTGGGGGTCAACCGGCACGTACGCGGCACCGGCGCGCATGATTCCGTGGATCGCTACCACAAGCTCCGGAGACCGAGGCACGATTACCGCGACGCAATCGTTGTGCTCAATACCACTCGCGCGCAGAATTTCCGCGATGTGATTGACCGCTGCGATGAAATCGGAATAGCACAGATTCCCGCATTCCGACGCCACGGCGATACGATCGCCGGGTGGGGTCGTGATCAACCTGTCGACCGTCAGGTTCTGTGCGATATCAAGCATCGATCGGCGCTCCTGTGGCGAATGCTTTTAGCTCGGAGCGGTCGGCATCGGAGAGCATATCGATCTGGCCGAGTGGAGTTTTGGGTCAGTGCGGACGTAGGTGGCCGGTGCGTCGGGGTCGGGTCCGAACAGCGCATCAAGATTCCACCCGCGTTCGATGGGAAACTCCGAGACCGCGTCGCGTTCGTCGGACAGCAATTGCGACAAGTCATCCGGCGAGTTGACGCCGCCCGGGAAGCGACAACCCACCCTGAGAATGGCGATCGGCTCGCTCGGCTCGGCGCTCCTCAACTGCTTACGCATCCGATCTTCAGCGGCCATTTATCGGTAGCCTCCCGTCCGTCGTGGCAACTCGTATCGGGTTGAGGCGAGCTGGCGCTATCGAATCTCCGGCGATCGGCACGGACTTCTCGTAGTGCCGGTGCCGCCTATCAGATGAGCGACTAGGGCATTGCCGTAGCTGGCCGTTCTGGGTCAGAGACTTCTCCGCAACGTGGACGAAGAAGTCCGGCTCGTTCTCCCGGTAGGTCTCCTGGAAGTCGCCGTACGTGCGTACATGCTCGAAACCTGCTTCACGCAGCAAGCGCCGGAGGTAGTTTTTGCGCAACGGGAACATGTTCAGCGTGTATTCGCACCCGTCAGGGAAGGTGTATTTGAAGCGTGCCAGGCCGTCGTCGAGGTACTCCGGCTCCGCCGTGACGCTGATCGCTGCAGTAGTAGTACTTGTGCTTCGACCTGAAGCCGTGATCGAGCATCTCGTCGTAATTTCTCTGATCGAGAATCAGAATTCCGTTGTGGCGCAGAGCCGCGTAGAACTCAGCCAGTGCCTTACGACGATGCTGCTCGTCGTGTAAGTGCGTGAACGAGTTGCCGAGGCAGATGATCGCGTCGTACTTGCCGTGGATGGCCCGGTTCAGCTCCCGCCAATCGGCGTGGACGGTTTTGAGAATGAGCCCGCGCTTCAGGCCGTTCTCGAACGCCTTGGCAAGCATGGCCGCAGAGCCGTCGACACTGATGAGATCGAAACCGGCCTCCGTCAGACGGATGGAATGAAAACCGGTGCCCGTGGCGACGTCGAGAACACTCTGCTTGCCATGTGCGCGTAGGATATCGGCGAAGAATTGTCCCTCGGACTGGGCCCTAGCATCCCAATCGATTAATTCATCCCACTTCTCGACGAAACCCCTCACGAATTCTCCACGATAGAGATCCGTCTCGCGGTCAGCCAACGGATCATCACCGTAGTGCTGTTCGAACGAATGCAATTCCGCGTTGTTCTGGAGGCTGAAACTTGACATTGACCACTCTTTTCGGTTTGCAACCGACCAGGTGCCAGAGGCCCCGCGCGGTCCTGGGTAGCGCGTCATCGCACCCTCACTCGGTTCTTCGTAGTACTACTCACTTCCGACCCTGAGCTCTTGCCTGCCCTTATCGCAGCCGAGAGGGTCGGGGACTACGTCATGGTGAACGCGTCGGTTCAGTTGCACGAGGGGAACCGTCGCTAAGGCCCGCAATGGCGCGGGCGCCCACCAGTTTGCGTTGCCCAGCAGCCGCATTGCCGCGGGCATGAGCACAGCGCGAATCAAAGTGGCATCGACCAGGATCGCCAGCGCCAGACCGACCCCGGTCATCTTCATGAACGACACCTGGGATGTGGCCATCGCGATGCATACGGTCGACATGATGAGTGCGGTCGCCGTGATGATGGGTCCGACGCGTTGTAGCCCGTACATCACCGCAGCGTTGGTGTCGGCATGGAAGCGGTACTCTTCGACGATTCGCGACAGCAGAAACACCTCGTAGTCCATCGATAGACCGAACGTTAGACAGAACATGACCACAGGGCTCGGCGCAGCAAGTGTCCCAATCGCGGTGAAATCGCCAACCAGCCACTTCAGGTGGCCGTCTTGGAATATGTAGACCATCGCGCCGAATGTTGCCGACAGGCTAACCACGTTGAGTACCAAAGCCTTCAGTGGGAGTACAACGCTGCCGGTGAAGGTGAACAGCAGCACGAACATCGCGACTACGATCACCGCGGCGGCAAGCGGAATTCGATCCACCAATGCGTCCTTGGCGTCTACGTTTTCCGCCGTGAGTCCGCCAATGAGAACCGGACCGGGCGCATCGGTATGACGGATCAGCCCGAGCAGCCGATCTGCTTCTTGGCTATACGGATCCACGTCGGGCAGGACGGTCAGGTGGGCGCCCGCCCCGTCGACCCTCGGTGCGCCAGAGATTCGATGGCCTTTGGCATAGCTCGCCGACGATGCCGTGACCGTCACCACGTGCGGCAGCCGCGAAAGTGCGATCGCGTACTCGTCCACTTGATCGGACGCCACCGGCCTGTCGATGATCACGTCCATTGCCGCAGTGGGCTGTGCCGGGAACTCGTTGCGAATTATGTCGCCTACTCGCCGACTCTCGACGGTCGTCGGCACTGCCCGATCATCAGAAAAGCCGATATGGATCCCAAAAAACGGCGCGCCCAACAACAAGACAATGGCGAGAACCGCCCCACCTAGGAGCACAGGCCGAAGCATCACCAATCGCGCAGTGCGAAACCAGAAACCATCCTCGACCACCAGTGTCCGCGCGGGCGCCGGCCGCCGAATGAGGTGCCGAATCGCGCGGCGAAGGTCCAGCGAGTCAACCCGTGCGCCAAGAAGTTTCAGCAGCGCCGGTAGTACGACGACGGCGCACGCGGCGGCGAACGTGACAACTCCGATGCATGCATATGCGACCGAGCGCAGGTACATCATCGGAAACACCAGCATCGCGAGCATCGATAGTGCAACGGTCAGCGCAGAGAACACCACGGTGCGCCCGGCGGTTCGCACCGACGTGATAATGGCCGAATCGATATCGTTGCCGCCGATCCGTTCCTCACGGAACCTCGTCACGATGAACAAGCTGTAGTCGATGGCAAGCCCCAGGCCCAGGATGGTCGTCAGGTTCAGCGCATAGTTCGACACGGGCGTGACGTGGCTCAGCAAGGTCAGCAGACCGAGTGTGCCGACGATCGAGAAGATTCCGATGACCAGTGGCAGCCCGGCAGCTACCAGGCTGCCGAACACCAGCAGCAGCAGCAGACCGATCACCGGCATCGCTATGGCCTCGTTCATGGCGAGATCACTGCTGAGCTGCTTGGTGACGTCTCTGTAGGCGACCGCCTCGCCGCCAATTTCGAGATTCAAAGGGCCGCTACGGGTATCACGGAAAGTATTGATGAGGTTCTTGGTGACCTTGTCGACGGCAAGTTCGTCGCCCTCGACATGCGCCAGGATAAGCGCCCGGGAGCCGTCGCGGCTCCGCAGCAGTTCGGAAGTGCCGGGACCCCAGTACGACATCACAGCATCGACGCCGGGAGTGCCGGCGAGCTGCCGAGTGATCGACTGTCCGGCCGCAACCGTATCGGGATCGTCAACGGATCGGCCACGGGTATTGGTGGCAAGGATCACGACGTTTGGCTTGCCGGCGTGAAATCGCTGCGACAGAAGCGCTGCGGCACGTTTTGACTCTGACGAGGCACTCCAGAAACCGCCGCCGGCAAGTCTGTCCGCGACGTGGCCGCCATACACCATTGCCGCGATCAGCAAGGCCAGGGCCGCTGCTATCACCGTCTTCGGTCGTGAAACAGCTAACCGTCCAGTCCGATCAAACATCGTTGACTCCTCACACGAATGAAAGCGCTTCCGCCGCAGCCTTGCGCAGCGCGGACGCCGTATTCTCGAGCAACGTCTCGGCACGGTCCGGCGTGACCATGCCTTCGATGTAGCCGAGGTTCAGCGCAAGTTCGTCGCGCCCGCCGGTGGCCGTCAGCATCGCGCAGCCCGAGATGGACATCCCGGACATGAACTGAACTCCTGACAGCGTGAGGTGGCCGATTTGTGTTGGGGAAGTGGTCACATCGAGGAATGTGAGGCACAAGTTTCCGGGGCCGCGAGAGTCGAGGAGCTTGACGACTGACCCGATCTTCGCCGGTGTCGTTGGGGTGAGCAGCGGAATCGCGTTTAGCGCGGACAGATGGTGTCGGCGTCGGATGCGTTCGCGTAGTTCGTCGTCGAACGGTTCTGCCGTCTGCCACAACGACTGCCCGGGCGCCTGGGCAACGGGTATCGCGGTGGTCATGGCCTGAAAGCTGCCGATCGAATCGTCACCGATCGGTTCGGCCAGATGTTCTCGGAACGGCACGGACACAGCCAGGGAGATGGGCGACTGCCTGCCACCCGCTTCGGTGCCGGCCGCCATCGCCAGGGCCGCCCCAATCGCGGATTCAGGAAGGACGCGCCGATCACGGCATGCGGCGCGCAGTGCATCCCATTCGTGACCGCTTACCGAACCGTGGGCCAAGCGTGTGTACCGCTCTTTCGGTGGCACCCATGTTTCAGGGGTCAACCGCACCGGGGCTGCCCGGACGTTCCCGGCCGCAGCTGAGGCGAGGCGGACCAGCGCCCGGCCCTTCCCGCGAGCGCCGCGAAAATCTTTGGGGATAAGTCGTTCTGCGCCGGGGAGGGTCGGTACTTCCGGTACCCACCGGCCCGGCGGGTCCGCGGCGAACTCGAGCAGCTGGCGCGCGAGGGAAATGACGGTGGCGCAGTCGGCGATCGAGTACGTCGACGTGAGGATGAGGTCGTGCACGTCGGTCTCGACGGTGATGAGGGTGGCGCGCAGCAACGGACCGCGGGGGTCGAACCGTTCGCGTAGTTCGTGATCGATCTCGCTCACCCAGTCGCCGTGACGGACCAGCCGCAGCGGGATTGGACGTTGATCCGCGACAAACTGTGGATTCGCCCCGCGATTGCTCGATATCGTCGCACGTAACAACGGATGCCGGTGGGCGAGTAAGTCCAGCGCGGCACGGACGGCGGATACCTCGATCCGGCCGCTGACCCGCACCCGCGAGATGATGTGCAGTGGCGCCACCTGATCCACAGTCCAATGCCAGCGTTCCAGCGGCGCGAGCGGACGGGGCAGCGGCGCGGACCGTTCGCGGTCGCCGAATCCCGGCCAGTGCATAGCCATGGTGAAGAGGTCGATGAACCGCTTCTCACTCACGTGCCGTAGGAGCGCGTAACGGCCCGCGACCGCGGCCGGGTTGGTGTATTTCTCGATGCCGGCCAGCAAACGCGATCGTGTCACCAAAGCTGTTGTGCGGCCTAGGCGGCGCCGCTCGTAGCTGCGCAACGCGGAATCCGGATCAGTCTGCTGAGTCACTGCGTGCGCGAGTACCAGCGCGTCCTCGATAGCCGCGTTGGCTCCCTGGGCCAGGCTGGGCAGCATCGGATGAGCTGCGTCGCCGAGCAGCGTGACGCGGCCCCGACCCCACCACGACAGCGGACGGCGATCGTATATGGGCAGTGTGAGAATGTCGCATTCTGCTGTCGCAGAAATTATTTCGCCGATTTCCGGGGACCAGCCGCGAAACCTGCGAAGGACGTCCGCTTTGCCGTGCGGCCAGTTCGCGGCCAGCTCCGGCGCGGTCGACATGCTGGCCCACCAGTAGGTCCTGTCGTGGCCGATGTCATGGATCCCGACGCGCATACCGGGACCCCAGTATTGGACCGAATCGCCCTCGGCCACAGTGGGATGGAGGAAGGGCGCAAGCGCCAGCCAGGAGATCCATCCGCCGGGACGCGGTTCAGCAGCGCCATGCAGCTGCGCCCGCACCACGGAGTCGATGCCGTCGGCCCCGACGAGGATATCGGCCTCAAGCTCCCGCCCGTCGGCCAAGCGCAACACCACGCGATCGGCGGCGTTCTCGAAGTGCACCGCCCGGGCTCCGGTTTCCAGTCGCACATTCGTACCCGCGGCGTTCAACAATGTGGCGTGAAGGTCAGTGCGGGCCAGCGAGACTGACGGTGCACCCAAGTGCGCGTCGATCTGTGCCATCTCGCGCCGGCGTAACAGCGCACCATCCGAGGTGTGGAACCTGAATGTGCGCACCCGGCCGCCGACCCGTAGAAGTTCCTCGTCGAGACCCATGCCCAACGTGCGTAGCCCGTTCATCGCGTTGCCCTGTACTCCGAGCCCGAATCCGGCAGCGCGCAGGTTTGGTGCGCGTTCGCACAGGGTGACATCTATGCCCGCCCGTTGCAGCGCAACGGCGGCGGCCAGACCGCCGATGCCAGCGCCGACAACGATCGCAGAGCGAGTACGAAGATCAGACATCGACCGGCACTCCGTAGGCGAACGCATCCAACTGGGTGTGGTCCTCGGTGGTCAGCATGTCGATGTCGCCGACCGCTACGGCCGGCTCGTCCAGTGCCCGCTCGATCAACGTCAAGACGTGACGCAGAGTGTCCTCGAAGCGATAGTTCACGTCGAAGACATCGTCAGCGTAGAACAGATCCACATCGAGCGAACCGTCTCGCTCGTGGTCGCGCACAATGATGTTGACGGCATCGAGGGAGTACCCCGATGCGAGCACGCCGGAGTCCTTCCAGTGCCGCGCTGCCTCTTCGGCGTCGGGAATCGTGAGGTATGAATACGTCACGTCGAACATCGGCGAGGCGCCCCCGGTGCCACCCTTCAGCGCTGTGACGATGTCTCCGTATGCGAACCGCTGTCGCGCTTGTAGTTCCCATACTTGTGTGGCGATTTGATCAGCGAGTTCGGCCATCGACAGCGCGTCGTCAACCGGAATCCTCAGTGGCAGCATGTTTGTCATGCAACCAACGGTGCGGAGGTCGGCTTCCGATATTCGATTGAGGAACGGGACGCCGAGGATGATGTCCTTGCCGCGATGTATTCGGCGGAGGTACTCGCCGATGGCCGCCGCGGTGAACGCGAAGATGGAGCGACCGGTGTCTCGCACCCGTCGGGCAGATTCGGGCGTAACGCGTAAGGTGTGGTGGTGCCGCCGCCGACTGTGCACTGATCCGCTGCGCGTAAACAACGCCGGCTGGACGTCGCGGTAGTTCTCGACGAAATAATCCCGATCGGTCGTCCAGGCGGGCGAAGAGCGGTATTCGCGCTCCGCGCTTGCGAAGTCCGCGTACTGCGGCGGCTCGTTTCCGCTGTCGTGCCCGGTGCCGACCAGCGACTCGTAATCGGTCAGCACCTGGCTCAGCGCGAGGTTGATGCCCCGCGCATCGGCCACGGCGTGGTGGAAACACGTATACATCAGGAACGAATCACGGCTATCAACGAGTACGGCGGCGCGTGTCGGTGGGCCGTCAGGTGGCAGCATCCGTTCACGTTCCACGTCGATCCAACGCCGGCATGCCGTTGCAGGGTCGCTGTCACCGGTGAAATCGACGAACTCGACCTCGGGCAGGTCGCTGCCCACGTGCTGGACGAACTCCCCGTCGCGAAGCTCAAACCGCAGCCGCAGCGCGTCGTTCCGGAAGTATGCCCGCCGCACGCACTCCCGCATGCGCTCCAGATCTACCGTGCCGTCGAGGCGCGCGTGGGCTACGACCTGTGCGATCGGAAGGTCCGGGTAGCGCGCGCTGACGGCGAGGATGTCGCGTTGGTAACCCGTCACCGGCCAGAACCCCTGGGGAGTCGAGGTGGCCACCTGCCGGCCGGGCTGGGAAGTATCGGCGGTGTCGAACGCATTCGCGAGATGCCGGGCCAACGCGGTCGACGTCGGATGGTCGAAGACGGCGGTGGTCGACAACTTCAAACCCGTCGCCGATTTGAGCCGATTCCGGAACTCGACCGCGCCGAGCGAGTCGAACCCCAACTCCTTGAACTCTTGGTCCGTGCCCACCGCATCGGCGGCATCGTGACCGAGCACCGCCGCGGCGTTCGAACGGACGATCGCCAGCAGTTCGGCTATCCGTTCGGACAGTGTCATCGCCGCAAGGCGCTGGCGGAGAACGGACGAGGATTCGGCGGCGGCAACGGGCTCCGCGGCGCGCCGCGCGGTACGGACCAGGCTACGGAACATTGGAGGTAGACCACCGGCCGACGCCGGTTGCGACTGGATGGTTGCGAGATCGAATTGCGCCGGCACGATGAAGGAACGTGGCTGCCTGAGCGCCGCATCAAAGAGTGCGAGGCCCTGTTGGGATGACATCGGGATAAAGCCGGTGCGCCGCATTCGCGCGCGATCGCGTTCGTTGAGGTGGCCCGTCATCCCGGTGGCCTGGGCCCACCATCCCCACGCCATCGAAACACCGGGCAGCCCCTGGTGGCGGCGATGCTGGGCGAGCCCGTCGAGGAACGCATTGGCAGCCGCGTAGTTCGCCTGGCCTACCGAGCCGAGGACACCGGCCGCCGACGAAAACATCACGAACGCGGCCAGGTCCGCAGATGCGGTGAGTTCGTGCAGGTTCCACGCTGCGTCGACCTTCGGACGAAGCACCGAGTCAAGGTGATGTGGCGTCTGCGCGGCGAAGACGGCGTCATCGAGCACACCCGCGGCGTGGATGACCGCGGTCAACGGGTGCTCGATCGGTATCGTGGCCAGGAGTCGCCGTAACGAATTTCGGTCGGCCGCATCGCACGATGCGATGCGAACCGAAGCGCCGAGGTCGGTGAGCTCCGATTCGATCGCTGCGGCACCATCGGCCGCCGTGCCCTTCCGGCTGACGAGCAACAGGTTGCGTACGCCGTGGTGGGCCACCAGATGCCGGGCGAGCAGCGTCCCCAGGACGCCGGTACCGCCCGTGATCAGCACCGTACCCGCCGGATCGAGCGGCTTGGGCACGGTGAAAACCAACTTGCCGGTGTGCCGTGCGCGGCTGAGGAATCGATAGGCATCCGATGCCTGTCTGATGTCCCAAGAACGTACGGGAAGTGGTTCCAATTCGCCCGCCTCGAAGTGTCGTAGCAGCTCGCCGAACATCCCGGGCCCGAGATCGTGATCGACATCCTCGACGAGATCGAAGGCGTGGTACTGAACACCCGGATACCGGGCCGCAACCTCGTCGGGATCTCGGATGTCCGCTTTGCCGATCTCGATGAATCGCCCGCCCCGAGGTAGGAGTCGCAACGATGCGTCGACGAATTCGTCTTTCAGACAATCGAGCACGATGTCCATTCCCGCTCCATCGGTGGTCGCGGAGAACTTCGGCTCGAACTCGAGCGTGCGCGAGTTCGCGATGTGGTCGTCGTCGAATCCCATGGCGTGCAGGGTGTCCCATTTGCCGGGGCTGGCCGTTGCATACACGTTGAGGCCCCAGAGCCGAGACAGCTGCACCGCAGCCATGCCGACGCCACCTGTGCCGGCGTGCACCAGAACCCGCTCGCCCGTCCTGGCTCGGGCAAGGTGTGCAAGCGCGTAGTACGCGGTCAGGAAAACCGCCGGTATTGCCGCCGCCTGTGCATAGGACCACCCCGGCGGTATGCCCGCGATCCCCCGGTGATCAGCGACGACGACCGGTCCCGCGCCGAAGAACTGCCCCATCACGCGGTCGCCGGGCGCGAACCTGGTTACATCGTCGGCAACTTCGAGAACGACTCCGGCGCCTTCGAGGCCGACGTCGTAGTGCGCCGAGTTGCCGAGTGCGATCAAGACGTCACGGAAGTTCACGCCGGTGCAGCGCAGACTCAGACGCACCTCGCCGGGCCCGAGCGGCCGTCCAGACTCGGGCCACGGCCGCAGGACAATGTTCCGGGAGTCGAGCGTGCCGTTACCGAGGGTGGCCAACCGCCACGAGCCGACTTCGACGAGTTCGGCGCCCTCGATTCGTTCGGTGCGCACAAAACGGGGGGCAAAACACACGCCGGCACGGAATGCGAGTTGGGATTCGTGCCGATGGGCGGCTTCGGCGACGAGGGCATCGATCCCGGCCCAGTCGTCGACGTCGGCCAGCAAGATGAGCCCTGGGTTCTCTGTTTGTGCGCTGCGCAACAATCCCCACACGGCGGCCTGGCCCAGATCACTGACGCCCTCGGATGGCTCGACCGCAACGGCGCGGTGGGTGAGTACGACGAGTCGCGCATCGTCATGACGATCACCCGACAACCATCTCTGTACCTGGCCCAGGACGTACGTCAGGGTTCGACGGGTTCCCGCCGGGACGGCGCAACTGTCTGAAATCGTGGTCGGGCAACGCAATACGGTGATCCGGTCGGTGTCGATGTCGCCCGCGCCGCCGTTGCAATGCGGTAGGGCGATCCAATCCAATCCGTACAGCTTGTCATCGGCGGCGGTCTTCATCCGTAAGAGCTGCGGCGAAACGCCGCGCAGGGAAAGCGAGTCGATGTGGCCCACCAACGCGCCGCGGCCGTCCAGCAGGGTGATCGCGACCGTGTCGCCACCGACCAGCGTGATCCGGGCACGAAGCCGGGTCGCGCCGACGGCATACAGGGATATTCCTGCCCATTCGAACGGCAACCTGGTCAGCTCCGATTCGGCGAGGCTGCCGCCGGCGCCGATGCCATGCAGGACGGCGTCAAGCAGCGCCGGATGCAGACCGAATCCCTGTGTTCCGGCGTTTGCCCGCTCCGGCATTGCCGCCTCGACGAACACCTCGCCGCCGCGTCGCCACGCCGACCGCAGGCCGCGGAACGCGGGACCGTATTCGTATCCACGCGAAGCCAATTCGGTATACACCCCGGAAACGTCGACTGATTCGGCGCCGATTGGTGGCCATGGGCTGAATTCGTCGATGCCGGTCGCATCGACGGCGGCGGAGAGCAGGCCCTCGGCATGGCATGTCCACGCAGTACCCACTGCCACGCCATCGACCCGCGAATAGATCCGGACCGCCCGTTCGCCGGACTCGCTTTCCTCGCCGACGACGACTTGTAGGGCGACGCCACCGTGTTCGTCGACGATCAGTGGGGCCTGCAGCACAAGTTGGTCGATCCGCGGACATCCGACGCGGTCGCCGACGTGCAGCGCCAGCTCCACCATCGCCGCGCCCGGCACCAGCACGGCGCCGTGCACCTTGTGATCCGCCAGCCACGGATGGGACGCGAGCGACAACCGGCCGGTGAATATGGTCCCGTCCGTATCTGCCTGCGCCACCATCGCCCCCAGCAGCGGGTGCTCGCCTGCGGCGACGCCGAGACTGCCTGCGTCGACCAATCCCGGCCTAAGGTCCATCCAATACCGCTTCCGTTGGAAAGCGTAGGTGGGCAATTCGATCCGACGTGCGGACGAGCCGTCGAAGATGCGCTCCCAGTCGAGAGACTTCCCGTGTACGTGGGCTTCGGCGGCCGACATCAGCAGCCGGCGCATACCGCCTTCGTTGCGTCGCAGCGTGGCGACCACACTGTGGTCGTCGCCATCATCCTGCAGTGATTCCTGGATGCTGGCGACCAGCACCGGATGCGGACTGGACTCGATGAATGTGCGGTAGCCATGGTCGTATGACCATCGGACAGCCTGTTCGAAGGCCACCGGCTGACGCAGGTTGGCGTACCAGTAGTCACCGTCGAGGATCGACGTTGCCGATACGGCACCCGTCACCGTCGAGATGAACGTGATGTCAGTGGTTTGCGGATGCAGCCCACGAAGTGAGTCACGCAGCGTGTCCTGCAACTCATCGATCTGAGCTGAATGCGAGGCGTAGTCGACGGGAATACGGGTAACCTCCACGCCGTCCCGTTCGCATGCGGCCATGAGTTCGTCCAACGCGGCCGTATTCCCGGTCACGACGGTAGCCGATGGGCCGTTGCGCGCGGCGACGGAGGTCGATGGACTCCACCGGTCGATGAGCGCTTGGACGCGTTCGACGGGCCGCCGGATCGAGACCATGCCGCCGCTTCCGGAGAGTGCGCTGACCACTTTGCTGCGCATAGCTACCACCTTGGCCGCGTCGCGTAATGAGAGTGCGCCCGCGACGTAGGCGGCAGCGATCTCACCCTGCGAGTGGCCGAGGACGGCATCGGGCCGGATTCCCAGCGCCCGCCATTGCGCGGCGAGCGATACCATCACCGCGAACAGGACGGGTTGCGCCACGTCTACCCGGTCGAGGGACGGGCAACCGGGCCCGCCGCGGACGGCATCGAGCAGCGACCAGTCGGCGAACTCGGCGAATGCGGTGGCACAGCGGCGCATCTCGTCGGCAAATGCCGGCGCGGTATCCATGAGCTCGGAGGCCATGCCCGTCCACTGCGATCCTTGCCCGGGAAAGACGAAAACGGTTCCCGCCGTGGCGCAGGCTCTTCCAGTTTCCACATTGGGTGCGGGCGCGCCGGACGCGACTGCGGACAACCCGTTCAACAGCTCGTTACGGTCGGCTCCGAACACCACGGCACGGTGGTCGAACGTCGCCCGGCCGGCGACCAATGAGTATGCGACATCGGTCTGATCGACCTCTGGGTGCTGTTCCACGAACAGGTGTAGGCGCGCGGCCTGCTCAGCCAGCGCGGAGGCGGACTTTGCGGACAACACCCACGGCGTGACCGGCAGAGGTGGTAGAGCCGCAGCTTCGGCCGGGGACGACGTCGGCGCCTGCTCGAGTATCACGTGGGCGTTCGTTCCGCTGATGCCGAACGCGGAGACCCCGGCACGACGCGGTCGGCCGGGTTGATCGGGCCATGGCCGCGCGCGACTGACCACGTCGACCGTCCCGGCCGACCAATCCACCTGTGGTGTGAGCGAATCCAGATGTAAGGTCGCCGGCACCACCCCGTTCCGGATCGACTGCACGGTCTTGATCACTCCTGCGACACCGGCGGCGTATTGCGAGTGGCCGATGTTCGACTTGATCGAGCCGACCAGTATTGGATGCGACGACGAATGGTCTTTCCCGTATGTTGCCTGCAATGCGACCGCTTCAATAGGGTCGCCGATCACCGTGCCGGTGCCGTGCGCCTCGACGACGTCGATGTCAGACGCGTGCAGATCCGCGTCCGACAGGGCTCTCCGAATCACCCTCTGCTGTGCCGGACCGCTGGGTGTGGACAGCGATTGGGAGGATCCGTCCTGTCCGAGGGCGCTGCCGCGGATGAGCGCCAGCACCGGGTGACCGCGTGCGCGAGCGAGTGACAAGCGAGCCAGGACGAGTACTCCGACGCCCTCGGCAACACCGAACCCGTCCGCCGCCGCGGCGAACGGTTTGCATCGGCCGTCGGCAGCGAGCGCATGCTGTTGACCGAAACCAATAAAGATACTGGGTGAGCAAACGACGGACACCCCGCCTGCCAGCGCCAGGTCACACTCGCCGGACCGCAACGATCGCACGGCCAGGTGCAAAGAAACCAGCGACGACGAGCACGCGGTGTCGACCGTTACCGCTGGCCCGTGCAGTCCGAGCGTGTAGGCCACCCGGCCGGACGCGACGCAGATGGCGGTACCCGTTGTCAGGTGGCCGGCAAATCCGTCCGTGTCTTCGTAGAGGCGTGGGCCATACTCCTGGGGTGCCGCGCCGATGAAGACCCCGGTATCGCTGCCGTGCAGTGATACCGGATTGATACCGGCTCGCTCCAGGGCCTCCCAAGCTACCTCCAGCAGGAGCCGCTGTTGCGGGTCCATTGCCTGCGCCTCATGCGGACTGATGCCGAAGAACGCCGCGTCGAAATCACCGCAGTTGTCAATGAAGGATCCCGCGCGCACGTAGGTGGCCCCTGGCGCGTCGGGGTCCGGTCCCAACAGGACGTCAAGGTTCCATCCCCGGTCGGTGGGAAATTCTGCCGTCGCATCGACTTCGTCTATCAAGGACCGCCATAGGTCCTCCGGTGACGTCGCCCCGCCCGGGTAGCGGCAACCCAACCCGAGAATCGCGATCGGTTCGTGTGAGGCGGTCATCGCTATCGAGCCTCTCGATGGTGCGAGCTCGGCGGCTCGCCTACCTCGAAATCCTCGATCGCCTTGGCCGGAGTGGAGTCAGTAGTTGACTACCGCAAATGTCGCCTGGTTTCGGCCGGCAATACTGAGCCGCGGCCCTCAGGGCGAATCTGTGCGCGTCCCGTGGCGGGGAATCAGCGCGGTGAGTTCGTACGGCTGGTGGTGCCTGCCTTTGACATGGCCCGGTAGATGTGGCTATCGACGGTGCGCACCGACAAGGTCAGCCGGGTGTTGCGTGTCACCCAGGATGACGATGAAGGCGTCATCGGGGTTGACGATGACCGTGTGATGGTCCTCCCTGCGCCCAACTGTCGCAGCAATCCAGCGGCCTGCAGCGCGTCCCAATTTGCATATTGCAACAGAGGTCCGCTCGTAATAGTGCGGACCTCTTTGCATGTTGCGGATTTTCTGTGCAGAGGTCAGCAATAGACTCGTGACCCTCTGTTATTTATTTCGAGTAAGGTCGTTAAGGTGCAGCCGGGGGAGTGAAACCATCTCGCTGACCTGCCGTTTCGCTGATTTCTCGACCAGTTCAATCACCCAGCGCAACCGTTGCCCCTGGTAGACAGGTTTCGAGTAACGTTGCATCAGCTCCGCTTGTGAGCAGGTCCCGCATGACTTTGGTGACGCACCGCGCCCAGCCGCCGCGCGCGAACAGGTTCGGGGTCAGCGCGACGTATCCGGATCGGGCGATGCGGGCGTTGGTCGACTCTTTGTCGGGTCCATAGCCGATCGCGTCGTGAATCACCACCACGCCCGGCCACGGCCCTTGGCCGTCGGGAATGTCGAGCAGTGCGTCGATCGGGCCAGCCGGGGTGTCGAGCTGAATTGTCGTCACCTCGTCACCTCAGTCATCTAACCGTGCGGCAGTGCGGTGGGCGGAACTTCGGCGGAGGCCCGCGACGTTGCCATGTCATGGTGTCGCGACTGTTCCTGGTCTATGTCGTCGTCGAGCTCGCGGTGGTGGTCGCGCTGGCGTCGACGATTGGGCTGGGCTGGACCCTGTTGCTGCTGCTGGCCGGCGTGGTCGTCGGGCTGGCGCTGGCGGGGTCGCAGCTCAAGGTTCTGCTCACCCGCTTGCGATCTGGCCTGACGACCGGGCAGTCTCGGGCCGCCAGTGACAGCGCGCTGGTCGCACTGGGAACGACACTCGTGGTGGTTCCCGGCCTGGTCACCACCGTCGCAGGGCTGCTGTTGCTGTTGCCGCCGACCCGAGCCGTGGCCCGCCCGATGCTGACGGCGATGGCCGTTCGCGGTATCGGCCGGAGTGCGCCGCTGATCACCGTCACCACGGTCGGCGCCGACCGATACGCTTGGTCGACTGAGGCGGGTCGACCGGAGCGCCGCGACTACATCGACGGCGAAGTCTTAGATGTCACGGACGTCACTGACGTCACTGACGTCGACCCGCCGGCCCTGCCGGGTGGCGGGACCGCCTAGACCGATCCGCCACCCCGTAGGTTTTGCGGCGTGACACAGGTGCCCGCAACGCTGTTGCTCAACGGCCGAGTGCACAGCCCGACCCATCCCGATGCCAGCGCGATGGCGGTCCGCGACGGTGTCGTGGTGTGGCTAGGTAGCGACGACGTTGGCCATGACCAGTTCCCCGAGGCCGACCTGGTCGACCTGGACGGTGGCTTCGTCGCGCCGGGTTTCGTGGACAGCCACGTCCATGTCACGGCCACCGGTCTGACGCTGACCGGTCTCGATCTGCGGGCCGCGACCTCGCGGCAGCATTGCCTGCAGATGGTCGCCGACTACGCGGCGGCCAATCCCGGCCAGCCGGTCTGGGGTCACGGTTGGGACGAATCCTCGTGGCCGGAGAATGCGGCGCCGAGCACCGTGGACCTGGATGGAGTGCTCGGTAACCGGCCCGCCTACCTGGCGCGGGTCGACGTGCACTCCGCGCTGGCATCGACCGGCCTGCGCAAGCGGGTGTCAGCATTACCGTCTTCTGCCGGATTTTCCGCACAGGGTGCCCTGGTCGGCGACGCCCATCATGTGGTCCGCGCCGCCGCGCGGGATCTGCTGACCGAAGCCCAGCGCGCCGACGCCCAACTGGCCGCGCTGGACGCCGCGGCCGCTCACGGGATCGTCGCGGTACACGAATGCGCCGGCCCGCAGATCGGTGGGCTGGACGACTGGCAGCGACTGCGTGCCGTCGAACACGGCGTGGAGGTGATCGGTTACTGGGGTGAGGCGGTGAGCAGCCCAGCGCAGGCGCGTGCGGTGCTCGAGCACACCGGTGCTGCGGGGCTGGCCGGGGATCTCTTCGTCGACGGCGCCCTTGGCTCGCGAACCGCCTGGCTGCACGAGCCCTACGCCGACGCTCCGGACCGGTCCGGAACGTGCTACGTGGATCCTGAGGCGGTCACCACGCACGTCCGAGCATGTACCGAGGCTGGCGCGACGGCCGGTTTCCACGTCATCGGCGACGCCGCGGTCTCGGCCGTCATCGCCGCCTTTGAACGCGTGGTCGACGACCTTGGCGTGCCGGCGGTGGCCCGCTGTGGTCATCGCGTGGAACACCTGGAGATGGTGACCGCCGATCAGGCGGCCAAGCTGGGCGCGTGGGGTGTGATGGCCAGTATGCAGCCCAACTTCGACGCCCTGTGGGGCGGCGATCAGGGCATGTACGCGCGCCGTCTCGGCGTCGACCGAGCAGGGTCTCTCAACCCATTTGCGCTGTTAGCATCCCAAGGCGTGGCCCTCGCGTTCGGATCCGACGCCCCGGTAACCGGCCTCGACCCGTGGGCGACACTCCGCGCCGCTGCCAACCACCACACGCCGACCAGCTCGATCTCCCTGCGTGCGGCGTTTGCCGCCGCGACCCGCGCCGGCTGGCGGGCCTGCGGCGCAGGCGATGGGCTGATCGGCACCTTGGTCCCCGGCGCGCCGGCGTCTTACGTCGTCTGGGATGTCGGCGAACTCGACGTCGCCAGCACGCAACCTGACGCCGTGCGACGGTGGTCGACCGATCCGCGATCGAGGGTGCCCGCATTGCCACGGCTGGGCCCGACCGACGCGTTACCCCGGTGTCGGCAAACCGTGCATCGGGGTGTTGTCCTCTATGGCTAGGGGCATCAGACGGTTCGAGCGCTGGACGCGGCGACCCGGCGAGGACACCGACGTCTTTCCGGCGGCGCGAGACGTCGACACGGGTGACATACCCGCTGCGGAGGACGTCCCAGACGACATTCCCGACGACGCAGCTGACGATGAATCAGCTCACGCCGATACCGACCACACCGACCATGAGCTGCACGATCATGATGAACGGTGGTCGAGGCTGGGCAACCGGGTCCTAGAACTAGGCAAATATCTGGGCCAGCGACTGGTCCACCTCGGTGCGGTGTTGCTGGCGTGGCTAGGCCGCGAGTTGCGACCGCGGTTGCCGCAGTGGGGCAGGGCGCTGCGGCCGCGTCTGACCCGCCTGAGCGGCGCGGTCCTAGCTGGTTTGCTGCTCTGTTCGAGCTATCCCGGTTTCAACTGGTGGTGGGCCGCCGTCCTCGCCTTTGTGGTGCTGTCCTGGGTGCTGACCCGCCCGGCCACCACACCGCTGGGCGGATTCGGGTACGGCTTCCTGTTCGGGCTGGCGTTCTATCTGCCGTTGGTGCGTTGGGTCAGCATCCTGGTGGGCGTCACACCGTTGTTGGCGCTGGTCCTGATGTGCTCGGTGTTTCCGGGGATTTTCGGCCTGTCCGCCGTCGTGGTGCGTCAGCTTCCCGGATGGCCGATCTGGTTCGCGGTGTTGTGGGCGGCGCAGGAGTGGTTGAAGTCGACGGTCCCGTTCGGCGGGTTCCCATGGGGAGTGGTGGCCGTTGGCCAAACCGATGGCCCGTTTTTGCCGTTGGTTCGGCTGGGCAGCGTTCCACTGTTGTCGTTGGCGATCGTGCTGATCGGTTGCAGCGCCACCGCGATCGGGCTGGAGGTCGTGTCGTGGTGGCGAGTGTCGCGTCATCAGCGCCATGTTGCGGACCAGTCGGAGACGGCCGACTTCACCGACTCGCCGCCCGCGGTGGTGCTGCCCGCGACCTGTATCTGCCTGGTCTTTTTCGCCACCGCGGCGATTTGGCCGCAGGTCCGCCACTCCGGCACCGGCTCGGGCAACGAGCCCACCGCGACCGCGGCGGTTGTTCAAGGCAACGTGCCTCGGCTGGGGTTGATGTTCAACGCGCAGCGGCTCGCGGTGCTGGATAACGCTGTCCGGGAGACCCGGCAATTGGCCGACGACGTGCACGCCGGTCGCGCGCCCCAACCTGACTTCGTCGTCTGGGCCGAGGACGCCTCAGACGTCGATCCGCTGCGCAACCCCGACGCTGCACAGCAGATCTCAGCGGCCGTCGAGACGATCGGAGCGCCGGTCCTGGTCGGTACGGTGCTCGAGGTCGGCGGCCGTCCGCCGGACTCGCCGGCCGAAACGAACACGGTGATCGTCTGGAATCCGAAGACGGGACCCGGCGAGCACTACGACAAGCGGATCATTCAGCCGTTCGGGGAATACCTGCCTTGGCGTGGCTTCTTTCGGCATCTGACCGGGCTCGCCGACTGGGCGGGCTACATCGTTCCCGGCAAAGGCACCGGGGTGGTGCATGCTGCGGGTATTCCGGTAGGGGTCGCGACCTGCTGGGAAGTGATCTTCGACCGTGCGCTGCGCGACTCGGTCCACAACGGCGCTCAGGTGCTCGCGGTGCCCGCCAACAACGCCAACTTCAACCAGACAATGAGTGAGCAGCAGCTGGCCTTTTCCAAGGTCCGCGCCGTGGAACTCGACCGCTACGTCGTCGTTGCCAGCAATGTGGGCATCTCCGCGCTGGTCACGCCGGACGGCCGCGAGCTGGTCCGGACCAGTTTCTTCGAGCCGGCCTACCTGGACAACCAGGTGCGCCTGAAAACGACCCTGACTCCAGCCGCCAGGTGGGGCCCGATTCTGCAGGGGAGTCTGGTCGTGGTAGCTGTCGCGGTCCTACTGGCCGCAATGCTGCACAATGGATGGTTCACGGATCTGAACCGTCGCCTGTCGGAGCTGGCGAAGAACTTCGGCCGCGCTCCGAAGAGATCCGACGAAGACCCGCTCGGCGACGATGCGGCCGAGGGCGGGAATGACCCTGAGCTCGACGAGGGCGGCCGACACTCAGCCCGTGACGGGCCAGAAAGAGGAGACATATGACCACCGGCGATCCGGTGTCCCGGGTTGCGGGCGATCGTCCCACCCTGCACACCCTGGTGATCATCCCCACCTTCAACGAGCGGGAGAATCTTCCGCTGATCCTGCAGCGGCTGCACCAGGCCCGTCCCGAGGTGCACGCGCTGGTCGTCGATGACAACAGCCCGGACGGCACCGGACAGCTGGCCGACGAACTGGCCGCGGAGGACTCCGACCGGATCCATGTCATGCACCGCACCGGCAAGGATGGTTTGGGCGCGGCTTACATCGCCGGATTCGCTTGGGGTCTCAGCCGGCAGTACACCACGATCGTTGAGATGGACGCCGACGGAAGCCACGCGCCCGAACAGCTACATCTACTTCTGGACGCCGTCGACGCCGGCGCCGACCTGGCCATCGGCTCGCGCTACGTCGAGGGCGGGAATGTGCGGAACTGGCCGTGGCGGCGCTGGGCGCTGTCCTGGACGGCCAATACGTACGCACGGCTGGCCCTAGGCATCGGCATACACGACATCACCGCGGGTTACCGCGCCTACCGTCGGGAAGTGTTGCAGAAGATCGATCTTGACCAGGTCGACTCGAAGGGCTACTGCTTCCAGATCGATTTGACGTGGCGCACCATCACCAACGGGTTCGTCGTCGCGGAGGTCCCGATCACCTTCACCGAGCGTGAACTCGGCGTATCCAAGATGAGCGGATCCAATATCCGCGAAGCGCTGGTCAAGGTCGCGCAGTGGGGAATCGACGGACGGCTCAACCGCAGGCGCGCGGCGTCGGTCCATCAGTGAGCGACAACCGGGAGCTGTCGTCAGCTGCCGCGGCGACGCGACCTGATCAGGTCTAGACGCTCCTTGAGCAGTTCGTCGAGCTCCTCGACCGTGCGGCGCTCCAGCAGCATGTCCCAGTGCGTGCGGGGCGGCTTGACCTTCTTGGGTTCGGGCAGGTCGCCCTCGATGAGGGTGCCCTCCATACCGTTACGGCACTGCCAAGCGCCGGGGATCTCGGCGTCATCAGCGAACGGCACGTCGAACTCTTCGCCGTTCTCCGTGCGATACCGGGCAATCTGGCGCGGCGCCAGGTCGTGATTGCGGTCGGTTTCGTAGCTCACGGCCCCCAGGCGACTGCCTCTCAGGACACGATCAGCCATTGGCCACCACTCCTCTTAACCTTTTCTCAGCAGCTTGCGCTCTGACAACGCCTCGGGCGTCGATGTAGTTCCCGGGCACGATGCGACCCGACCTTCCATGATACCGGGATCTAGGCGTCACCCCGGCTAAAGTCGGGCCCGTGACTCGTCGCGTCCGGCCGCAGCCATGCCGCTGGTGCGGTCGGGATGTCGCCGACAGTGGGATGGGGCGTCGCCGCCAGTATTGCCGGCAGTCCTGTCGGCAGCGGGCCTACGAGCAGCGGGCCTCGATCAACGGCGGGAAAGCCACGTCGCTACCGCCGGACGCCGTCGTGCTGTCCGCCGAGGAGGCCGCCGACCTGTCCGACCGGGTTTACCAGGTGCGATGCGCGGCAGAAGATGTTGCGACAGCGCTCGACGAAGGTGCCGCGGCGACTGAATTACGCGAACTGTGCGATGCGTTGATGCGGGCCGCCGAGGCTGCCGATGGCTGGCGCTGAACCCGACAGGTCAGCGAAGCCCACCGCCTGAGCCGAGCTACGACGCGCTTTACCTCGGCGGGCTGGTGACGGGTACAGTCTCGCCATGGATCGCTGGGCAACGCCGGAATTGGCTGCAAACCCCGGCTATGGATCGGTCGAAGAGCAGGTGCGACGTCGTTCTTGCTGCGGTTGACTCGGCTCCTCATCGCAGAGCCGCATTCCAGAATCAGCAGCGACCGACGTTAGGCGAGGGGTAACGACATGGTTGACCAACTTCAGCATGCGACCGAAGCATTGCGGAAAGCCCTTGTCCAGGTCGAGCGTCTGAAGCGCAAGAACCGCGCGCTGCTGGAGCGGTCGAGCGAGCCGATCGCGATCGTCGGGATGTCGTGTCGGTTCCCCGGTGGGGTGGATTCCCCGGAGGGCCTGTGGGACATGGTTTCTGCGGGCCGCGATGTGATGTCGGAGTTTCCGAACGATCGGGGCTGGGATCTGGCTGGCCTGTTCGATGCCGATCCCGACGCGCCGCACAAGTCGTACGCGCGTGCCGGTGGGTTCGTCGACGATGTCGCGGGTTTCGACGCCGGATTTTTCGGTGTAGCACCGACCGAGGCGCTCGCGACCGATCCACAGCACCGGATGCTGTTGGAACTGTCGTGGGAGGCGTTGGAGCGGGCCGGGTTTGACCCGACGACGTTGCGGGGCAGCGCCACCGGCGTCTTTGCCGGAATCATCGCTCAGGGCTACGGCATGCTCGCCGAGGAGATCGAGGGCTACCGGTTGACCGGCATGACGTCCAGTGTCGCGACCGGCCGGGTGGCTTATGTGTTGGGCCTCGAGGGTCCGGCGGTGTCGGTGGATACGGCGTGCTCGTCGTCGTTGGTGGCTTTGCATATGGCGGTGCAGTCGTTGCGGTCGGGGGAGTGCGATCTGGCCCTGGCCGGCGGCGTCACCGTCAACGCCACCCCGACGGTGTTCGTCGAATTCAGCCGGCATCGGGGTCTGTCGCCGGATGGGCGGTGCAAGCCCTACTCGGGAGCGGCCGACGGTGTCGGCTGGTCCGAGGGTGGGGCGATGTTGGTGGTGGAGCGGCTTTCGGATGCGCGGCGGTTGGGGCATCCGGTGGTGGCGGTGGTGCGGGGTTCGGCGGTTAATCAGGATGGTGCGTCGAATGGGTTGACGGCGCCCAATGGTCCCTCCCAGCAGCGGGTGGTGCGTGCGGCGTTGGCCAATGCGGGGTTGAGTGCGGCTGAGGTGGATGTGGTGGAGGGCCATGGCACCGGGACGACGTTGGGTGATCCGATTGAGGCGCAGGCGTTGTTGGCTACTTATGGCCAAGACCGTGATGTGCCGTTGTGGTTGGGGTCGGTGAAGTCGAATATGGGTCATACTCAGGCGGCTGCTGGTGTGGCGGGTGTGATCAAGATGGTGCAGGCGATGCGCCATGAGGTGTTGCCGGCGACGTTGCATGTGGATGTGCCTAGTCCGCATGTGGATTGGTCGGCGGGGTTGGTGTCGCTGTTGACTGAGGCGCAGCCGTGGCCGGCGGGGGGTCGGGTGCGTCGGGCGGGGGTGTCGTCGTTTGGGATTAGTGGCACTAATGCGCATGTGATTGTCGAGGCGGTGCCGGTGGTGGCGGCGGGTGCGGTGACTGCATCGGTGCCGGTGGTGCCGTGGGTGGTTTCGGCGAAGAGTGCTGCGGCGTTGGGGGCGCAGGCGGGGCGGTTGGCTGGGTTTGTGGGGCAGCGCTTGGGGTTGGATGTCGCTGATGTGGGGTGGTCGTTGGCGGGGCGGTCGAGCTTTGAGCATCGGGCGGTGGTGCTGGGTGGTGATCGTGATGAGTTGGTGGCCGGTTTGGCCGAGTTGGCCGATGGTGAGCTGGCTGGTTCGGTGATTACCGGGCGGGCTACACCGGCAGGCAAGACGGTATTCGTCTTCCCCGGCCAAGGCTCCCAATGGCTCGGCATGGGCGTCGAATTGCTCGACACATCAACGGTTTTCGCTGAGCAGATCAACGCATGCGCAGAGGCGTTCGCGGAATTCGTTGACTGGTCGCTGATCGACGTGTTGCGCGGGGCACCCGGTGCGCCAAAACTGGATCGTGTCGACGTCGTGCAGCCGGCGCTCTTCGCGGTGATGGTCTCGCTCGCCGAACTATGGCGGTCGGTCGGCGTGCACCCGCACGCCGTGATCGGACATTCTCAAGGTGAAATCGCCGCCGCCTATGTTGCCGGCGCCTTATCGCTGCGCGACGCCGCGCGCGTGGTGACACTGCGCAGCAAATTGTTACTGGCGCTGGGCGGCCGCGGCGGCATGGTTTCGCTGGCGTGCGGTGTCGAGCAAGCCCGAGAGTTGTTGGTTCCCTTCGGTGATCGGATCAGCGTCGCGGCGATCAATGGGCGCTCGGCCGTCGTGGTGTCCGGCGAAGTCCCCGCACTCGACGAACTGGTCCAACAATGCACGGACCGCGAGCTCCGTGCCCGTCGCATTGACGTTGACTATGCATCGCACTCCGTTGATGTCGAGTGCATCCGCGAGAAGCTCGCCGATGCTCTTTCCGGCATCGAGCCGTGTTCGTCTCACACCGCGTTCTTTTCAACGCTGACTGGCGGTCCGTTGGACACCGCCGGTCTGGACGCGGACTACTGGTATCGCAACATCCGCCAGACCGTGAAATTCGATGAGGCCGTGCGCGGTGCATGCCAACAGGGCTACCGGACCTTCATCGAATGCAGTCCGCACCCCGCCTTGATTGCCGGCATCGAGGACACCTTCAACGACTGCACCGACAGTGGCACCGAACCGATCGTCGTGCCCACCCTCGGCCGCGAGGACGGCGGCCTGCGCCGCTTTCTCACCTCGACCGCGCAAGCATTTGTGTCGGGTGTGGGTGTGGATTGGCGTGCGGTGTTGCCTGGGGCTGGATTTGTCGAGTTGCCGACGTATGCCTTTGAGCGGCGCCGGTTTTGGCTTTCCGGTGATGGCGCTGCTCTTGATGCCACCGGCCTGGGGCTGGTGGCCAGCGAGCATGCGTTGCTGGGTGCGGTGGTTGAGCTGCCGGACTCGGGCGGGGTGGTGCTGACGGGTCGGCTTTCGGCGGCGTCGCAGTCCTGGCTGGCTGATCACGCCGTCGATGGTGTCGTGGTGTTCCCGGGTGCGGGCTTTGTCGAATTGGCCATCCGGGCCGGCGACGAGGTCGGCTGCACGGTTGTTGACGAATTGACGTTGCAGGCACCGTTGCTGCTGCCGGCCTCGGGTTCGGTTGCGGTGCAGTTGGTCGTGGGGCCGGCGGAAGAACCCGATCAGCGCAGCGTGTCCGTCTTCTCCCGGCTAGACACCGATGCCGATTCGGGGTGGGTCTGTCACGCCACCGGACTGTTGGGCTCCGGTTCGGTTGAGCCGGCCGCGGATTTGTCGGTGTGGCCGCCCGAGGGCGCGACTCCCGTCGACGCGGCCGATTGCTACCAACGGCTGGCGACTCGCGGCTATGGCTACGGTCCGGCGTTCCAGGGACTGACCGCATTGTGGCGTCGCGGCGACGAGCTGTTCGCCGAGGTGACGTTGCCGGAAGCAGCCGGGAGTGTAGGCGGATTCGGCGTGCACCCGGTGTTATTGGATGCAGCGCTACACGCGGCGGTAATAGCCCAGGACGCCGCCGGCGCGGCCGAAATAGCACTGCCGTTCGCCTGGGAGGGCGTGTCATTGCATGCGGCGGGAGCTTCGGCGGTGCGTGCCCGGATAGCGCCGTCGGGTCCGTCAGCGGTGTCGGTGGAGTTGGCCGACGGGCTTGGTCTGCCGGTGTTGTCGGTGGCTTCGATGGCGGCTCGGCCGGTTTCTCAGCAACGACTGATGGCAGCGGCATGCGGCTCGGGCGGTGAACGACTCTTCGAGCTGAGCTGGTCACCCGCGTCGCCCGCGTCGCACGCCGAAACGCCGTCATACGAAGTGTTCGAGTCCGCTTCAACAGCCGAGGATCCGGTCAGCGGCACCTACGGGCGTGTGCACAAGGCCTTGACCGGGGTGCAGTCGTGGTTGGCCGAGCACGACTCGGGCGTGCTGGTGGTATCCACTCACGGCGCAATGGGATTGCCGGGGGAGGACGTCACCGATCTGGCCGGCGCTGCGGTGTGGGGGTTGGTGCGTTCGGCGCAGACCGAGCATCCCGGCCGCGTTGTTTTGGTAGATTCCGATGCGCGCCTTGATGATACGGCGATAGCTGCGGTCTTGGCGACCGGTGAGCCGCAAGTGCTGGTGCGGGGCGAGACGGTTTTCACCCCCCGCGTACACGCCAGTCGAGCGGTTGACGATCTTTTGGTGCCTCCCGGTGATGGGCCGTGGCGGTTGGGGCTCTCTAGTGCGGGCACCTTCGAGAATCTGCAGCTCGAGCCGGTGCCCAATGCCGATGCGCCCTTGGAACCCGGTCAGGTTCGGGTGGCGCTGCGCGCTATCGCCGCGAACTTCCGCGACATCATGATCACCCTGGGGATGTTCACCCACGATGCGCTGATCGGTGGCGAAGGCGCCGGCGTCGTCGTCGAAGTAGGGCCAGACGTTACCGAATTCGCTGTGGGTGATTCGGTGTACGGATTCTTCCCGGACGGCAGCGGCACGCTGGTCGCTGGCGATGTCCGGCTGCTGCTGCCGATGCCATCGGACTGGTCATACCCCGAAGCCGCGGCTATCTCAGCCGTCTTCACCACCGCGTGGATGGCATTCGTGCAGCTGGCGGATGTCAAAGCCGGCCAGCGGGTGCTGGTGCATGCCGCCGCGGGTGGGGTCGGGATGGCGGCGGTACAGCTGGCCCGCCATTTGGGGTTGGAGGTGTTCGCTACTGCCAGCCGTGGTAAGTGGGACACGTTGCGGGCGATGGGGTTTGACGAGGATCATATCGCCGATTCGCGTACGTGCGATTTCGAGGACAAGTTCCGGGCGGTCACCGGCGGGCGCGGCATGGATGTGGTGCTGGACTCGTTGGCCGGTGAGTTCGTCGACGCGTCGCTGCGGTTAGTCGCCGCGGGTGGGATTTTCCTCGAGATGGGCAAGACCGATATCCGCGACCCGGGTGTTGTCGCGCAAGAACACCCCGGGGTGCGCTACCGCGCCTTCGACCTCTTCGAGCCCGGCCGTCCCCGCATGCGCCAATACATGCTTGATCTCGCCGAACTGTTTGACGCCGGAGTGCTGCGGCCATTGCCGGTGACCACCTTCGATATCCGGCGGGCCCGTGCGGCGTTGCGGTACTTATCTCAGGCTCGTCATGTCGGCAAGGTGGTGTTGACCATGCCGGATGCGTGGGCGGCGGGCACGGTGTTGATCACCGGCGGCACTGGCATGGCGGGATCGGCGCTTGCGCGTCATCTGGTGACCTGCCACGGCGTACGCAATCTTGTGTTGACCAGCCGCCGTGGTCCCGATGCTGCAGGGGCCGCCGACCTGGCGAGCGAACTGCGCGAGGCCGGTGCCGACGTGTCGGTGGTGGCCTGTGATGCGGCTGATCGGGAGGCGTTGGCCAAAGTGGTCTCGGATATCCCGGTGCAGCATCCGCTTTCGGCGGTGATTCATGCTGCCGGTGTGCTGGACGATGCGGTGGTGACGTCGTTGACGCCGGAGCGGGTGGATGCGGTGTTGCGGGCCAAGGTGGATGCGGCGTGGAATTTGCATGAGTTGACCCGCGATGCGAGTGTGTCGGCGTTTGTGATGTTTTCGTCGATGGCCGGGTTGGTGGGGTCGTCTGGTCAGGCCAATTATGCGGCGGCCAACTCGTTCCTCGATGGGTTGGCTGTGCATCGGCGTGCGCATGGTCTGCCGGCGATCTCGCTGGGTTGGGGCCTGTGGGACCAGGCCAGCGAGATGACCGGCGGACTCGACGCCGCGGGCCGGGCCCGGCTGGGCCGCACAGGTGTGTTGGCGCTGTCATCGGCGGAGGCAATGCAGCTGTTCGACACCGCGATGGTGGTCGACGAGCCGCTGCTGCTACCCGCCCGCATCGACACCACCGCGTTGCGCGCCAACGCCGCGGTGGTGCCGCCGATGTTCGTCGATCTCATCAGCGCGCCAACACGCCGTCGGGTGGACGATTCGCTTGCCGCCAGTAAGTCGAAGTCCGCGCTGGCCCACCGTATACACGGGTTGCCAGAGGCCGAGCAGCATGCGGTGTTGCTGGATTTGGTGCGTTCGCACATCGCGACCGTGCTGGGCAACACCTCTCCGGAGGCGGTTGACCCGGATAAGGCGTTCCAGGAGCTGGGTTTTGACTCGCTGACTGCGGTGGAGATGCGCAACCGGCTCAAAGCCGCTACCGGGCTGGCGCTTTCACCCACGCTCATCTTCGACTATCCCACACCCAACGGCCTGGCTGGCTATATCCGCGGCGAACTCGCCGGAGTCCCACAAGAGATCAAGCATGTGCCAGCGGCGCGCGCGACAAGCGACGAGCCGATCGCGATCGTCGGGATGGCGTGTCGGTTCCCCGGTGGGGTGGATTCCCCGGAGGGCCTGTGGGACATGGTTTCTGCGGGCCGCGACGTGCTCAGCGAATTCCCGAACGACCGAGGCTGGGATCTGGCCGCGCTGTACAACCCCGATCCCGACGTGCCGGGCGCCTGCTACACCCGCACCGGTGGATTCGTTGACGGCGTCGCAGACTTCGACCCCGCGTTCTTCGGAGTGGGGCCGTCCGAAGCGCTGGCGATGGACCCGCAACAGCGGCTATTCCTCGAACTGTCGTGGGAGGCGTTGGAGCGAGCCGCAATTGAGCCCGGCGGATTGCGAGGTAGTGCCACTGGTGTGTTCGCCGGGGTGTACACACAGGGCTACGGCATGGGCGCCGCACCAACCGTGGAAGGCTTCCGGCTGACCGGACAGTCGTCGAGTGTGGCGTCGGGCCGGGTGGCTTATGTGTTGGGGCTCGAGGGTCCGGCGGTGTCGGTGGATACGGCGTGCTCGTCGTCGTTGGTGGCTTTGCATATGGCGGTGCAGTCGTTGCGGTCGGGGGAGTGCGATTTGGCCCTGGCTGGCGGTGTGACTGTCAACGCCACGCCCGACATCTTTGTGGAGTTCAGCCGCATGCGAGGGTTGGCTGCGGACGGCCGGTGCAAGGCGTTCGCCGGCTCTGCCGACGGCACCGGATTCTCCGAGGGTGGCGGGATGTTGGTGGTGGAGCGGCTTTCGGATGCGCGGCGGTTGGGGCATCCGGTGGTGGCGGTGGTGCGGGGTTCGGCGGTTAATCAGGATGGGGCGTCGAATGGGTTGACGGCGCCCAATGGTCCCTCTCAGCAGCGGGTGGTGCGTGCGGCGTTGGCCAATGCGGGGCTCGCCGCTAACGAGGTGGATGTGGTGGAGGGCCACGGCACCGGGACGACGTTGGGTGATCCGATTGAGGCGCAGGCGTTGTTGGCTACTTATGGCCAAGACCGTGAGGTGCCGTTGTGGTTGGGGTCGGTGAAGTCGAATATGGGTCACACTCAGGCGGCTGCTGGTGTGGCGGGTGTGATCAAGATGGTGCAGGCGATGCGTCATGAGGTGTTGCCGGCGACGTTGCATGTGGATGTGCCCAGTCCGCATGTGGATTGGTCGGTGGGGTCGGTGTCGCTGTTGACCGAGGCGCAGCCCTGGCCAGCGGGGGGTGGGGTGCGTCGGGCGGGGGTGTCGTCGTTTGGGATTAGTGGCACTAATGCGCATGTGATTGTCGAGGCGGTGCCGGTGGTGGCGGCGGGTGCGGTGACTGCATCGGTGCCGGTGGTGCCGTGGGTGGTTTCGGCGAAGAGTGCTGCGGCGTTGGGGGCGCAGGCGGGGCGGTTGGCTGGGTTTGTGGGGCAGCGCTTGGGGTTGGATGTCGCTGATGTGGGGTGGTCGTTGGCGGGGCGGTCGAGCTTTGAGCATCGGGCGGTGGTGCTGGGTGGTGATCGTGAGGAGTTGGTGGCCGGTTTGGCCGGGTTGGCCGATGGTGAGCTGGCTGGTTCGGTGATTACCGGGCGCGCTGCACCGGCAGGCAAGACGGTATTCGTCTTCACCGGCCAAGGCTCCCAATGGCTCGGCATGGGCATGGGACTGCATGCCGCGTACCCGGTGTTCGCTGAAGCGTTCAACACCGTTGTGGGCGAACTGGATCGGCACCTGCTGCGTCCGCTGCGCGAAGTCATGTGGGGGCATGACGAAAGTCTGCTGAACACCACCGAATTCGCGCAGCCCGGGCTGTTCGCGGTAGAGGTTGCGCTGTACCGGTTACTGGAATCCTGGGGTCTGCAGCCCGATTTCGTGATGGGTCACTCGGTCGGCGAGTTGACCGCAGCGCACGTCGCCGGCGCGCTGTCGCTGGAGAACGCAGCCCTGCTGGTGGTCGCGCGTGGCCGGTTCATGCAGGCCCTGCCCCCCGGCGGCGCCATGATGGCCGTGCAGGCCAGCGAAGACGAGGTCCGGCCACTGCTGACCGACAACGTCGGAATAGCCGCAGTGAATGGCCCATCGTCAATAGTGATCTCCGGCGACGAGAAGGTCGTGACCGCGATCGCGGACCGGCTGCGGAAGCAAGGCCGCCGCATCCACAAGCTCGCTGTCTCGCACGCTTTCCATTCTCCGCTGATGGAGCCGATGATCGGCGAATTCCGGTGCGGCGGCCAGAGAACTCACGGTTAACCAACCCACCATCCCGATCATCTCGAATGTGACCGGACAACTGGTGGGCGACGACTTCGGCTCGGCCGACTACTGGACGCAGCACATCCGGGCCGCGGTACGGTTCGCCGACAGCATCCGCTTCGCGAACTCGGCCGGCGCCAGCCGATTCCTCGAGGTCGGACCCGCCGGCGGTCTGAGCGCATCCGTAGCGGAATCGCTCGCCGAGGTCGACACCGTATCGGTGCCGATGCTGCGCAAAGACCGCCCCGAGCCGATCAGCCTGATGGCCGGGGTGGCGCAGGCGTTTGTGTCGGGTGTGGGTGTGGATTGGCGTGCGGTGTTGCCTGGGGCTGGGTTTGTCGAGTTGCCGACGTATGCCTTTGAGCGGCGGCGGTTTTGGCTTTCCGGTGATGGCTCTGCCGTTGATGCTGCGGGTCTGGGGTTGGCGGCCAGTGAGCATGCGTTGTTGGGCGCGGTGGTTGAGCTGCCGAGCTCGGGTGGGGTGGTGCTGACGGGCCGGCTTTCGGCGGCGTCGCAGTCCTGGCTGGCTGATCACGCCGTTGGTGGTGTCGTGGTGTTCCCGGGTGCGGGTTTTGTCGAGTTGGCCATCCGGGCCGGCGACGAGGTCGGCTGCGATGTCGTCGACGAACTGATGCTCGCTGCGCCGATGGTGATCCCCGCGACCGGTTCGGTGGCCGTGCAAGTGGTCGTCGGCGCCCCTGATAAATCGACCGAGTCCGGCGCCCGTGCGGTGTCGGTGTTTTCCCGTGGCGAAAACTCGGGCTGGACTCTTCATGCCGAAGGCTTGGTGCGGTCTGGCGCCGTCGAACCACGCGCCGATATGTCGGCATGGCCGCCGGTGGGTGCGACATCGGTGGCGATCGACGGGCTCTATGACCGGTTGATGGCGCGCGGGTACGGCTATGGTCCGGCGTTTCAGGGACTGACCGCGATGTGGCGCCGCGGCGACGAGGTCTTCGCCGAAGTCGCGTTGCCCACAAATGCAGGCGTATCACCGGATGGGTTCGGTGTGCATCCAGCGGTATTGGACGCTGCTCTTCATGCGGTGATCGCGGCCACCGAGACCGTCGACGACGACCACAAAACCGGTGTGCTGGTGCCGTTCTCCTGGCAGGGTGTGGCGTTGCACGCGGCCGGCGCGTCGGCGGTCCGGGCGCGGATCGCGCCGTCGGGTCCGTCGGCGGTGTCGGTGGAGTTGGCCGATGGTTTGGGGCTACCGGTGTTGTCGGTGGCTTCCATGGTGGCGCGGCCGGTTTCGCAGCAGCAGTTGATGGCCGCGGTGTCGGGGTCGGGACCGGACCGAATCTTCGAGGTGATCTGGTCTCCCGCCTCGCCTGGCCCGCATGCCGACACGCCGTCACATGATGTGTTCGAATCTGCGCCCGGTGACGACGATCCGCTGGCTGCGACATACCAACGCACGCACGACGCATTGGCCGCGCTGCAGTCCTGGCTTTCCGAGCACGACTCGGGAAAGCTCGTGGTGTCGACCCACGGCGCGGCGGCTTTGCCGGGGGAGGACGTCACCGATCTGGCCGGCGCTGCGGTGTGGGGGTTGGTGCGTTCGGCGCAGACCGAGCATCCCGGTCGCATCGTGTTGGTGGATTCCGATGCGCCGCTGGATGATGCGGCGATAGCCGCGGTTTTGGCGGTCGGAGAGCCGCAGGTGTTGGTGCGGGGCGAGACGATTTACCGCGCCCGTGTGCACGGCAGTCGTGCGGTGGAGGCGCTCCTGGTGCCGCCGGGCGATGAGCCGTGGCGGTTGGGCATGTCCAGCAAGGGCACGTTCGAGAACCTGGTCCTCGAGCCCATCGGAAACGCTGATGCGCCGTTGCAGCCCGGCCAGGTCCGGGTTGCTGTTCGCACCATGGCAGCGAACTTCCGCGACGTGATGATCGCCCTGGGTCTGTATCCCGACGACGATGCCGTGATGGGTGTGGAAGCCTCCGGTATCGTCGTCGAAACCGACTCGGATGATGGTCGTTTCGCCGTCGGTGACCGAGTAACCGGGCTGTTCCCGGAAGGCACCGGCACCATGGCAGCCACAGACGCCCGCCTGCTGATGGAAATTCCGACGGGATGGTCCTACGCCGACGCCGCGACCGCTCCGGTCGTGTTCGCGACGGCGTACTACGCGCTGACAACGTTGGCGGATGTCAAAGCCGGCCAGCGGGTACTGGTGCATGCCGCCGCGGGTGGGGTCGGGATGGCGGCGGTGCAGCTGGCCCGGCATTTGCGGTTGGAGGTGTTCGCTACTGCCAGCCGTGGTAAGTGGGACACGTTGCGGGCGATGGGGTTTGACGAGGATCATATCGCCGATTCGCGTACGTGCGATTTCGAGGACAAGTTCCGGGCGGTCACCGGCGGGCGCGGCATGGATGTGGTGCTGGACTCGTTGGCCGGTGAGTTCGTCGACGCGTCGCTGCGGTTAGTCGCCGCGGGTGGGATTTTCCTCGAGATGGGCAAGACCGATATCCGCGACCCGGGTGTCGTCGCGCAAGAACACCCCGGGGTGCGCTACCGCGCCTTCGACCTCTTCGAAGCCGGGGCCGACCATATCCAGCAGCTGCTCACCGACTTGGCCACGATGTTCGACGATGCTGCCCTGCGGCCGTTGCCGGTGACGAGGTTTGATGTGCGGCGAGCGCCTGCGGCGTTGCGGTATTTATCTCAGGCTCGCCACGTCGGCAAGGTGGTGCTGACCATGCCGGACGCGTGGACATCGGGCACGGTGTTGATCACCGGCGGCACCGGGATGGCCGGGTCGGCGTTGGCGCGCCATGTAGTGGTCCAGCGCGGTGTGCGGCAGCTGATGCTGGTGAGTCGACGTGGCCCCGATGCGCCGGGCGCCGCGGAGTTGGTGGCCGAGTTGACCGCGGCAGGTGCGCAGGTGCAGATGCTTGCCTGTGATGCCGCTGATCGGGAGGCGTTGGCCAAAGTGGTCTCGGATATCCCGGTGCAGCATCCGCTTTCGGCGGTGATTCATGCTGCCGGTGTGCTCGACGATGCGGTGGTGACGTCGTTGACGCCGGAGCGGGTGGATGCGGTGTTGCGGGCCAAGGTGGATGCGGCGTGGAATTTGCATGAGTTGACCCACGATGCGAGTGTGTCGGCGTTTGTGATGTTTTCGTCGATGGCTGGGTTGGTGGGGTCGTCGGGTCAGGCCAATTATGCGGCGGCCAACTCGTTCCTCGATGGGTTGGCGGTGCATCGGCGTGCGCATGGTCTGCCGGCGATCTCGCTGGGTTGGGGCCTGTGGGACCAGGCCAGCAACATGACCGGCGGACTCGAGGCCGTCGACTTCGCGCGATTCGCGCGCGACGGAATCGTGGCCATCTCGTCGGCAGAGGCATTGCAGCTGCTGGACACTGCGATGGCGATCGACGAGCCGTTCCTGCTGCCGGCCGGCATCGACACCACGGCGCTGCGGGCAAAGTTCGACGCGGGCACCTTGCCGCCGATGTTCGTCGACCTGATCAATGCCCCAGCGAGACGTCAGGTCGACGATTCGCTGGCCGCCGCCAAGTCGAAGTCTGCGCTGCTGCAACGCCTGGAAGGATTGCCCGAGGATGAGCAGCATGCGGTGCTGTTGGATTTGGTGCGTTCGCATATCGCAACCGTGCTGGGCAACACCTCTCCGGAGGCGATCGACCCGGATAAGGCGTTCCAGGAGTTGGGCTTTGACTCGCTGACCGCGGTGGAGATGCGCAACCGGCTCAAAGCCGCTACCGGGCTGGCGCTTTCGCCCACCCTCATCTTCGACTACCCGAACTCCGCGGCGCTGGCCGGATACTTCCGCCAAGAACTCATCGGTGCCTCAACCGAGTCGACGCCACAAGCCGCACCCGGCGAGGCGGAAATCCAGCGCGTCGTGGCGTCCATTTCGGTCAAACGCCTTCGGCAGGCCGGAATATTGGACCTGCTGCTCAACTTGGCGAACGAGACCGACGGAGACGGCGCGGCGGAAACCAGAGAGAAAGATATCGCGGACATGGATCTCGACGATCTGGTCAATGCCGCCTTCCTCGATGACGACGACTAGCCAGATGGGGTTTGAGGTTAGCCCGTGAGAATCGCCGTCACCGGGGCTAGCGGAGTAATCGGTCGCGGCGTTGTCGTCCGACTGCTCAGCCTGGGTCACGAGGTCGTCGGTCTGGCTCGTCATCGACCTGAAAGCTGGCCGAGCTCCGCGGACTTCGTGCAGAGCGACATTCGCGATGCTGGCCGGGTTCGGGGTGCGGTCGCAGGCGCCGATGTGGTCGCGCACTGCGCCTGGTCGGCCGACCGCGAGATCAACATCGGCGGTACCGCCAATGTGCTCGACGCGATGGCCCGAAGCGGTACACGTCGAATCGTCTTCGCCTCGTCCGCGAATGTGTACGGCACCGAACGGGACAACATACCCGCGCTGTCAGAAGCCGACCGGCTGAACCCCGTCACGGTGGACGGCCTAGACAAAGCCCACGTCGAGGAGAAGCTGGCCACGTGCGGTGCGGAGTGGGTGGCGATCCGCTCGGCGGCCATCCTCGGCCGCGATGTCAACAACTGGGTGCGCCGAGTGTTGGCTTCCCCGCTATTTCCCGACATCAACGGGTCCGCCCGACGCACAGTGCAGGTCGTGCACACCGACGACGTGCACCGGATTTTTGTCCGGTCGATCGTCGATACCGGCATCGACAGTGGGCCGGTGAATATTGCCGCGCCAGGCCAGCCGACATTCGGTGAGATCGCCGGTGCGCTCGGCCGGCCAATAGTGCCGGGCAGGCTGCTTCGACGGCTGAGCTCAGCTGCCGAGCTGGAGCGGCTGCTCAGCGCACCGGCGATGGATACCGCGTTGCTGCGCGACAAGTGGAACTTCACCCCGGCCTGGAGTGCCGAGGAATGCGTCGAAGACGTCGCACTGGCGGTGCGGGGCAGAGTCAGCGTCGGTAAATGGCTGACCTCGTTGCCCTGGCGGCTGACCCACGCCCAAGACATTCCCGCCGTCGACGCCCCGGCGGCCGACGGGATTGCGCCGATACTGGCCGGCCCGGAGGGCGCCAATGGCGAGTTCGACACCCCGATCGACCCACGCTTCCCGACCTACCTGGCCACCAACTTGTCGGAAGCACTGCCGGGTCCGTTCTCGCCGTCGTCGGCGTCGGTGACCGTGCGCGGGCTGCGTGCGGGCGGCGCGGTCATCGCCGAACGGCTGCGACCCGGCGGATTGATCCAACGCGAGATGGCAACCCGAACCATCGGAGTCTTCGCGCACCGGCTGTACGGGGCGATCACAACCGCGCACTTCATGGCCGAAACTGTGCCGTTCGTCAAACCCGCGATGGTGATTCGCGAGAGCCAATTCTTCGGCCACAGCGTGGCCAGCATGCCGATCTACGGCGAGCAGCAACTGTCGCAGGAATCCGGCCGGGTCACCCGGCCGCTGCGCACGATGCGCAATCTCGCGGTGTTCGCGGTTAACTTGGCAGGCCTAACCGCCGGCGCTGCCCGCGACAGCGGTGACTACGTCGACGACATTGACCGCTTGGAAGAACTTGCAGCTGGGGATCTTTCGCAGCTTGCCGATGGGAGACTGCGAAGTCTGATCCTATTGGCGCGCGATCACGCCGTACACGGTTGGGTACTGGCTTCTGGGTCATTCATGGCGTTCGCCGCGCTGAGCGTCATCTTGCGCGGTTTGGCCGGACGGGGCATTGCGCCGTCGCTCGGCCGACGGCTGGCCAGCGCGGGGCCGCTGAACGCCGTCTACCGACTGGTGGATGCCGCACAACACGACCCCACCGTGGCCAAGATTCTGGCCAACCCCGGCGACCATCTCGACGAGCTGTCCGCGCACGCCCCGGACTTCCATGCGGCGGTGCTGGCCGAGCTGCAATTGATCGGTCACCGCGGGCCCGCCGAAGTCGAGATGCGGTCTGCCAGCTACGCCGACGACCCCGAGCTGCTGCTCCGCATGGTGGCCAAATCGCTGAACATCCCCACTCGACCGGCGACACGGCGTCCCGCGATTCCGCTTCGGGCCCGGCCGGTGGCACTGCTTGCTGCCCAGCAGCTTCGCGAGCGCGAAATTCGTCGCGACAGGATGGTCCGTGCGATCTGGGTGCTGCGCAATCTGCTTCGGGAGCTGGGACGCAGGCTGGCGAACTCCGGAGTTCTCGACGCCGCCGACGACGTGTTCTATCTGCTGGTCGACGAACTCGACGCGCTCCCCACCGACGTGTCCACAGTTGTCGCGCGCAGGCGTACCGAACAACGCACACTGGCTGGTGTCGCGCCGCCCCCAGTTTTCAGCGGCAGTTGGCGCGCCGCTACCTCGCTGACGACCGTCCTGGCCCCTGGGAAGACTCTGCAGGGCCTCGGTGTTTGCGGCGGGCGGGTGCGTGGCCGTGTCCGGATCGTCCGGCCAGAGACCATCGACGACTTACAGCCCGGGGAGATCCTGGTCGCCGAGGTCACCGATGTCGGTTACACGACCGCATTTTCCTACGCGGCCGCGGTGGTGACCGAGCTCGGTGGACCGATGTCGCACGCCGCAGTGGTGGCACGCGAGTTCGGTATCCCGTGTGTGGTGGACGCGCAGGACGCAACGCGGATTCTGCCGCCAGGAGCGCTCGTCGAGGTTGATGGCAGTAGTGGCGATATCCGGGTCCTCGAACTCCCCGCAGCCGACATCTCGTCGGCTGAACCGATCGACCGAGGCCGAAACCTCTAGCTAATCGCCCCGACGCGATCTGCCGACCAGGCAGGCTTTGACACGCGAAGCCCCCTCAGGTTCGCTAACGTCAGGATATGCACGAACATACCGTCCGCGTGACCACTGCCGCGGGCACCGTCGAAGGCTTCACCCTCGACGGCGTCAACCGCTGGCGATCCATCCCGTATGCTCGGCCGCCGGTTGGTGCGCTGCGGTTTCGGGCACCGCGGCCGGCCCAGCCGTGGTCAGGTGTGCGTCATTGCCACGGCTTCACCAAGTGCGCGCCGCAAGAACGGCGTTACACGATGGTCGGCGTCGGCAAATATCAGTCGATGGGTGAGGACTGCCTCACCCTCAACGTCGTCACTCCAGAAGCAGCGGATAGTGAATCGCTGCCCGTCATGGTCTTCGTGCACGGCGGCGGATACATCCTGGGTAGCTCGGCCACTCCGATCTATGACGGCGTGGGCCTGGCCCGCCGCGGCTGCGTCTACGTATCGGTCAACTACCGGCTCGGCGCGCTGGGCTGTCTGGATTTGTCGTCGCTGTCGAACCAGGACATCACTTTCGAGAGCAATCTGTTTCTGCGCGACCTGGTGCTGGCGTTGCGCTGGGTCCGGGAGAACATTGCGGCGTTTGGCGGTGATCCGGACAACGTCACGATATTCGGCGAAAGCGCCGGCGCGCATGCCGTTGTCGCGCTGCTAGCGGTGCCAGAGGCTGAAGGCCTTTTCGCCCATGCGATTTCGGAAAGTCCGGCGACCGGCATGGTGCGATCGCGCGAGGTTGCGGCCGAGTTCGCGGGACGATTCGCGACGCTGCTGGGGGTCCGAAAGCAGGATGCGCCTGATGCGCTGCTGAAGGCTTCCCCAGCGGAATTGGTGGCGGCGCAAAACCGTCTGATCGACGGGGGCATGCAAGACATGCTGGGCGCGTTTCCCGTCGGCCCGGTTTCCGGTGACGACTATCTTCCACTGGACCCGGTCGAGGCAATGCGGCAAGGCAAAGCGCACCGGGTCCCACTCATCGTGGGCACCAACGCCGACGAGGGTCGCTTGTTCACCCGATTCCTGCCGCTGCTGCCGACGACCGAACCGATGATCGAAGCGCTATTGGCTGAGGTGGAACCAGCTGCGCGGGAACGTATTACCGGCGCCTACCCGGACTACCCGGGGCGGTCGGCATGCGTGCGACTCGGCGGCGACTTCGCCTTCAGCGCAGCTGCTTGGGAGGTCGCCGAAGCGCACAGCAGGCATGCGCCCGCCTACCTCTATCGATACGATTACGCACCGCGGGTACTGCGCTGGTCGGGGCTGGGTGCCACGCACGCCACCGAACTGCTGGCGGTCTTCGGCATCTATCGCACCAGGCTCGGCGCATTGCTGACCGCGGCCGCCGACCGGCGATCTGCGCGGCGCGTCACCAACGAAGTGCAAAGGCGCTGGCGGTCATTCGCCCGTACCGGGGTGCCCGGCGACGATTGGCCGGCCTACAGCGACACCGACCGCGCGGTCATGGTGTTCGACCGCAAGTCGCATCTGGAATTCGATCCGCACCCCGAGCGACGCATGGCATGGGAGGGCTTCACGCTGGCGCGTTGATCGCTGATGTGATTTCGTGGACAGGCCATGAAACCCCAGACCGACAACGTCGTCGAACGCCCGGGTGACCTCACCGACGCCTGGCTGACCACGGCCATCGGCGCCGGACCCATCGCTGATTTTAGTGTCGAGCGCATCGGCACCGGTCAGATGAGCGAGTGCTACCGGGTTCAGCTGGCCTATGCCGACAGCGGCCCCGACGCCGACCGGCCCGACTCGGTGGTACTGAAGGTCGCCGCCACCGACCCGATGAGTCGGCAGACCGGCGTGAGCCTGGGCCTGTATGAGCGGGAAGTCTGCTTCTACCGCGACATCGCGCCCCGGCTGCACGGGCCGGTCGCACCCTGCTATCACGCCGCTTTCGACGCGTCGGCAGGCATCTTCGACGTATTGCTCGGCGATGCGAATCCGGCGGTCGTCGGCGACGAGATCCGGGGGGCCACAACCGCACAGGCCGAGCTGGCCGTCACCGAGCTGGCACGTCTGCAGGGCCCGCTGCTCGGTGACACCACGCTGGCCGACGCGTCGTGGTTGCGCCGCGACGACGCGCCGATCAACCAAGCGTTGATCACCGCGCTGCACGCGGCTTTCATCGAGCGTTACGGTGACCGGATTGCCCCGCAGCACCGCACGGTCTGCGAGCGGCTGGTCGGCGGATTCGACGCCTACCTGGCCGAGGAGGCCGACGACAACCGCAACGGTAGCTTTAAAGGCCTGATCCACGGCGACTATCGACTGGACAACATGCTGTTCGGCGCCGCCGGCGCCGATCGCCCGCTGACGGTGGTCGATTGGCAGACGGTCACCTGGGGTCCAGCGCTGACCGATCTGGCCTACTTCCTCGGCTGCGCGCTGCCGGAGGCGGATCGGCGCACGCAGTACGACGCGCTGCTGCAGGCCTACCACGCAGCGCTCGGACCCGATTCGCCGATCAGCCTCGCCGACGTCCGCGAGGGAGTGCGCAGGCAGAGCTTCTTCGGGGTCATGATGGCCATCGTCTCGTCGATGCTGGTGGAACGCACCGAACGAGGCGACGCGATGTTCATGACGATGCTGCAGCGCCATTGCGAGCATGTCCTGGACACTGACGCGTTGGCCATACTGCCTGCACCGACCGTCATCGAGCCGTTGCGCCCGTCGCATGAAGACGAATCGGCCCACACGGCGACCGACGAACCATTGTGGAGCGAAAGCTGGTACGCGGACTTCGCCGATGCTGCACAGGGATTCGGTGGCTGGATACGACTCGGCCTGATCGCCAACCAGCAGACGGCATGGCTGCACGCGCTCTTGTGCGGTCCGGACTTGCCCACCGTGGCAGTCGTTGACTGCGAGATCCCGTTACCCGCCGATCCGTGGGCGCTGGCAACCAACTCGGTGGATTTCACCCACTCCGCCGGTGATCCACTGCGCAGCTATCGCGTTGGCCTGCATGGCCATGGCCAGTCCTACACCGACCCTGCCGCGCTGCTACGGGGAGAACGGGGAGAGCCCGTCGACGTCGCAGTCAACCTGGAGTGGACCACCGACGGCACGCCGTATCAGTATCGGCTGACCACACGCTACGAGATCCCTTGCACCGTTTCAGGAACCGTCACCGTCGATGGCCGCCACTACACCGTCGACTCGGTGCCCGGTCAGCGGGATCACTCGTGGGGAGTGCGGGATTGGTGGAGCATGGACTGGGTCTGGAGCGCGCTGCACCTCGACGACGGAACCCACCTGCACGCCGTCAACATCCGGATTGCGGGCATGCCCCCGGTCAGCATCGGCTACACCCAGGACCGTCTTGGCTCGGTCACCGAGTTGCACAGTATCGCCGCTCGGGAAACATTCGATGCCGACGGACTGCCAGTCAGCGCTACGCTGGCGGTCGATCCAGGCGGCGTCACGGCGACGGTCGACGTGCGCGGACATGCGCCGGTGCAGCTGGTCGCTCCGGACGGCCGGATAAGCCAATTTCCCCGTGTGTGGGCCAATGTCAGCACCGCCGACGGGCGCAGCGGAGTGGGCTGGCTGGAGTGGAATCGCAATTTGCGCTGAAAATTCCTGCCCGCCAACCACATCGGTGCCCATTGTGGTCATGGGTGTTTCCAGCTCGGGCAAATCGACCGTGGGCGTGGCATTAGCACAGCGCCTCGGCGTGCCTTTTGCCGACGCCGATGACTTTCATCCGGAAGCCAACATCGCCAAGATGGCCGCGGGTACGGCGCTCACCGACGATGACCGTTATCCGTGGCTGGAAGCCAGTGGGCAGTGGCTGGCGCAGCATAGCGACGGCGGCGTGCTGAGCTGTTCCGCGCTCAAACGCCGATACCGCGACCAGTTGCGCTCGCATTGTGCCGGTATCGAGTTTTTGCACTTGACCGGCTCACCGGAGGTGATCGGTCACCGCCAAGCTGCCAGGCAGGGCCACTTCATGCCGGCGACATTGCTGCAGTCGCAATTCGCCGCCTTGGAACCCCTCGGACCGGATGAGCATGGGATGGCACTCGACGTCGACGAGAGCGTCGAGAGCATCGTCGATAGGTTCCTGACGTATCTCAGGTCTTGACCACCTGGGTGCCGCCGGCCAACTCGTCATGCTTGCCCTGCTTGGTGGGGCTGCCGCTGATCGTCACCGCGATGACGACGTAGGCGACGAACGCCAGCAGGGGGCCGATGTATTGCGGATGGCGGACTGCCGCGCATCAGGTTTTGGCGCCCCGCCCGCGCCGCGAACAGCCAGACCGAGCAATCTCTTGCCCAGGCTGGCGCCGTTGGTGACTTCGAACAGCACGAAGTACCCGAACATCAGAACGCCAGAGAAAAGCCCGGTTACCAAGAACCAGTAATCCCGATCGAACAGGAAAATCGATAGGAAAAACGCCACGATGTTCACCAGGATGCCGTCAATCACCCGGGCAAAAAATCTCCTGCCGAGGCCGCCGGGTTGCCCGTGCTTGGGATCGAAGTCAGCTGATGTCATCATTCGCTCCTGGCCATGGTGCTGTGCGTCAATCTACCGTCGTAGGCGGTAGCACAGTTAGGGCATCTGGGGATGTATCAGGGCACAGTCGCACTTGTGGTTGTCGTGCACTTCGGGTTTCTTTGCTACCTGGTCGTGGGTGGGTTCCTCGCTCTGCGCTGGCGGCGCACGATTTGGCTGCATGTGGTCGCCGCACTGTGGGGGATCGCGATCACCGCCGAACATCTCGATTGCCCGTTGACTTGGCTGGAGCGTTGGGCTCGAGCGAAGGCCGGGATGGCGCCGCTGCCACCGGCGGGCTTCATCGCCCACTACGTCATCGGCGTGCTTTACCCCGCCAGTTGGGCCGGCGCGGTGCCGGTCGTAGTTTTCGCACTGGTGATGGCGTCATGGACGCTGTATGTGTGGCGCGGTTGGCATTACACCGAAGCGAAGCCGTCACGCTCTCCGTGAGATCAGCGCCACTGGCGAGCCTTGCGAGCCTTGCGCCGAGCTTTCCGCCGCCCGCGGGTAGCCAATTCGCTGCTACGGTCGCGAGCTGTTTCGGCTAACTCGGTACCGCGTTCACGGGCCGTATCGGCGAGGTCAGCCCCGCGTTCGCGCGCCCGCTCGCTCAACTCGATGCCGCGTGCGCGGGCCCGTAGACCTAGTTCGGTGCCGCGTTCACGGGCCGTATCGGCCAGGTCAGCCCCGCGTTCGCGGGCGGTTTCGGCAAGATCTGCGGCTAGGTCGGTACCGCGTTCACGGGCCGTATCGGCGAGGTCAGCCCCGCGTTCGCGGGCGGTTTCGGCCAGGTCGGCGCCGCGTTCGCGGGCGATCTCCGCCAGCTGGTGGCCACGCTTGCGCGCACGCTTGCGTGCGGCTTCCACCACCGGTGCGCTTCTTTCCCCAGCGGCGCTGACCAATTCGCCGCCACGCTGGCGGGCCGACTCGACCAGCGGCCCGCTCTTTTCCACGGCCGTGCTGGCCAGTTCGCGGCCGCGCTCGGCGCCCACTTGGAGGCCATGTGCGATCCGTTCGGCCAGCTCGGAATCGAGGAAGCTGTCGTCGCTATCCGGTGTCAGCGCCTCGGAGAGCCGGCTGGCGGCCTGTCGGCCGCGCCATCCCAGTGACGGCTTGCCCGCCGTGTCGGCCGACGCGATGATCAGCCCACCCAGCAGGCTCAGGTCAGTCAGCAGACCGCGCCGTTTCTGCGCTTTGAGTTCCGGATCGCTCTCGTTCCAAAACAGATGTCCACCAAGGCTGCCCGGTATCACCGTAAACGCCAGCGCCGCCGAGGCGATCCGTGGCAATTTGCCGGTGGCAAGCAACAGACCACCGCCGACCTGGACGGCGGCGTTTATCCGTGCGGCCGTCTCGGGATCCGACGGAACCTTGTCTCCGATGGGTTCCGGCAACGTCCGTAACGCCGATACAGCCGTCTCCGCGGCGTCGACTGTGACTTTCGGGTTTCGCAGTGTCTCGACACCTTGGCCGATGAATACTGCAGACAGCAAAGGGCGAGCGATTCTCCGGATCAACATGGCAGGGGTGTTCCCGGGTTCTCGACTGCGCAAACCGGGCCTGACCTCCGGCGGCCGGTGTCCCTATTGGGTCGCCGGGGGTGCTTCGTGTCGCAACCACAGCGGAAATGCCACCCAAAAACAGCCCTCCGCCATCACCGCGCAGGCCCCGGCGATGGTGCCCGCTGTCGGGCCGGCTACCGCGCCGAAAATGATCACGGCGACGCCGGTGAGAGCCAAACCCATCAGCAGCAGCCCGGCGTAGGCGAGCCGATGTGCGGCGGAGACGATGAACTCGAGTCGATGCCGACGAAACAGCAACCGATGAATCGCGACCGGCGCCTCCAACAGCACGGTGGCGCAGACGGACGACCCAACCGTAATCAAATAGACCACGCGCATCGTGGTGTCCAGCACGTCAAAGCGCTGCTGGAACGGCAATGTCAACAGAAAGCCGGTGAGCAGTTGGACGCCGGTTTGGACGACCCGCAGCTCTTGCAGCAGGCTGAGCCAATTGCGGTCTAATCGTTCGGTTTCGGTTTCTGACCGCGACGCGGTATCCCACGCTTGGTCGCGTTCAGGGTGATCGACGACGTCCATGGGCGTGATCATGCCAGCCGGCAGCCGTGTGGCTGCCAGTTATTGCACCGGCCGCGCTAACAGCAGTCGCGCCGAGGCTTCCAGCCGGTCGGCGATCTGCGAGTACGAGGCATATCCCATGCCGGCGCGCACCAGGGCTCCGGCATAGAGCAACTCCAGCGATTCGACCAGGTCGGCAGCGCAATCGGGGCCCAAGGCCGTGACCAGACGTTGATGAATTTCGCGCCCGATACGCAGCCGCAGATGCTTGACCTCTGGATCCTTGCCCAGCAGCGCGTTGGTCACGGCACCGGCCAGTTCGGGTTCATCGGCAACCAGCAGGGCGATGTGTCGCAGCACCGCGATGACGCGCACGAGCGGATCCGGCGAATCCGTCGGCGGATCCGGGCTGGACGCCAGCCGTCGCCAAAATACCTCGGCTAGCAGATGTTCCTTCGACGAGAAATAGGTGTAAGCCGTCGCAGCGCCGACCCCAGCCTCTGCGGCGACCATGCGAATCGTCAAGCCGGAGAAGCCCTCTCGGCTCAGCACTTCAATCGCGGCATGACCCAGCCGGTCAACGGTGTCGGCTTGTTTGGCGGTCAGTCGCCGTCTTGTCGATTCCCGAGCTACCGGGTTGGACACGTGTCCGGACACTACTACAACGATGCAGGTCCGGCAACCGGCCGGCTGTTAGGTTCAGACGATGACGTTCGCCTCAGATCCTGCTGGGCTCGACGAGCACACCGTCCGGTTGTTCGAACTAGCCGATCGGGTCACCGGATTCATGCCCGCCGATGAGGGCCTGGCGTTGCACGGCGCTGCGGTTCGCTACTTCGATCGTGGTGTCGGTGTCGAGATCGGGACGTACTGCGGCAAGTCAACGGTGCTCTTGGGTGCGGCGGCGCGGGCTCGGGACAGCGTGCTCTACACCGTCGACCACCACCATGGTTCTGAGGAGCATCAGCCCGGGTGGGAGTACCACGACACGTCGCTGGTCGACAAGGCCACTGGACGTTTCGACACGCTGCCTGCCTTGCGACGCACGCTCGATGACGCCGGCTTGGACGACAACGTGGTGGCGGTGGTGGGCAAATCGACTGTGGTGGCCGCCGGGTGGCGCACGCCGCTGCAGCTGTTGTTCATCGACGGCGGCCACAGCGAGGCCGCGGCGCATCAAGACTTCGACGGCTGGGCGAAATGGGTGAGTGTCGGTGGCGCGCTGATCATTCACGATGTATTTCCCGACCCACGCGACGGTGGCCAGGCGCCCTACCAGATCTATTACCGGGCAATGCAAAGCGGCGCTTTCGCGGAGCGATCCGTGACCGGGTCAATGCGGTTGCTGGAGCGGATATCGGGAGAAGCCGGTGTGCCGGTGCCCGGCGACGATGCCGGCCAGGATGCTGTGGGGGTCCCCCCGCCCGCGGGGGAGAGCCGGGCAATAAACCTCAGCGATCCGACGGGGTAATCGCACACTCGCAGTCGTAGTCGCCTGCCAAGCCGCGCGGCAGGGCGGTGCCGCGGAAGATGCCGTTGCCGGGCGTGGTGCGTGACAGCGCGTCGGCGGCAAGAATCACGGCTGCCCCGGTCCACGTGGTCCGCTCAACGGGCCAACGCTTTCCGTCGCTGAACACCAGCCCGGTCCAATAGGACCCGTCGTCCTCACGCAAGTGCTGCATGGCGGCGAACTGCCGTAACGCTGCCTGCCGGTCGCCCACCGCATCGAGCGCGAGCACTAGTTCGCACGTCTCCGCACCGGTCACCCACGGCCGATCATCGACACACCGAATGCCCAGACCGTCGACGACGAAATCGCTCCACCGCTCGGCGATCCGAGCAGTCGCCGCGGGACCACGAAGGGCACCGCCGAGGATCGGGTAGTACCAGTCCATCGAGTGATGCGGCTTCTCGGTGAACGCCGACGGGTGGGCGGTGATCGCGTGGCCCAGCCGACCCAGCGCCACTTCCCATTCCGGCTGGGGTTCGTCGACATAGTTGGCCAGCGCAAGCCCACAGCGAATGCTGTGGAAAATGCTGGCGCAACCGGTCAGCAGGGCCTCGGCGACCGGGCCCGACGAGCCACGTGCCCAACAAATTTCGCCGCCCGCGAGTTGCAGATCCAGGACGAAGTCGATGGCGGCCCGTACGGTCGGCCACATCGAGGTGGCAAACGCACTGTTACCGGTGACCAACACGTGGTGCCACACTCCGACCGCGACGTAGGCGCAGAAGTTGCTGTCGCTGTTGGCGTCCTCGACGACGCTTGCGCGCAGTTGGATCGGCCAGGAACCGTCTGCGCGCTGCTGGTGCCGACACCAGTCGAACGCCCGTCGCGCTGGATCGATCAGGCCCGCTGCGGTCAGTGCCATCGCGCATTCCACGTGGTCCCAGGGGTCGGTGTGCCCGTCTTTCGACCACGGGATCGCCCCGGATGGCTCTTGCGCCGCGGCAATCGATTTCGCCGTCTGTCGGCATTGTGCGCGAGAGAGGACGCCGGCGACGGCCGGTTCCCTAAACCAGTTCAACAGCGGGTACCGGTTTCTCGAAGTACATCGCCACGCTCTTGCCGATCAGCGGGTTGAGGGTTGATTCCGCCAGCCGGGTCAGCCGGGGCCGCTGCATCATGTCCCAAACCAACATCTTGTGATAGGCGACGACGGCAGGATGATCCGAATTACCCACGCCTACCAGGCATTTAAGCCACCAGAATGGTGCGTGCAAGGCGTGTGCGTGATGGGTGTGAGTCAAGGTCATTCCGCGGCCGGCGATTTTGGCCCGCAGCCGGTTTGCCCGGTAGATGCGAATGTGGCCGCCGTCGTTGCTGTGGTAGTCGTCGGAGAGCAGCCAGCACAGTCGCTCGGGTAACCACCGGGGCACGGTGACTGCGAGCTTGCCGCCGACCTTGAGCACGCGGATCAGCTCGTCGAGCATCGCGTTGTCGGCAGGGACGTGCTCCAGGATCTCCGAAGCGATGACGCAATCGAACGTTCGATCGGGATATGGCAGCGCGAGAGCGTCACCCACGGCAGTCTCGGCTTTGGCCGATGGTGGAGCCTCACCGGCCTCGGCCATCGCGCGAAGGATGGTGTCGACGTTGTCCAACTCGACGGAGTCCTGATCGAACGCGACCACATCGGCGCCGCGCCGATATGCCTCGAAGCTGTGCCGGCCCGCCCCGCATCCGACGTCGATGACCTTGGTGCCGTAACCAATACCGAGGCGGTCGAAGTCCACCGTCAGCACGGCTCACCCACCGATTGCGTTGCGTCGTCAACAGGGGTGTGCCGTGCGATTGCGCGTTCATAGACGCGCGCTGTTTGCGCAGCAACCGATTCCCAGCTGTACACCTCGACGGCTCGGCGGCGACCGGCCGCTCCGAGTCGCTGCCGCTGGTTGGGGGAGACCAGTAGCTCACCCAACACTCGGATCAACTCGGTGGCGTCGCCCGGCCGCACCAACCGGGCGCAGTCGCCGTCGGGTCCGAGCACCTCAGGTAACGCGCCGGCACGGCTGGCCACAATGGGTGTGCCGCTGGCCATCGCCTCCACTGCCGGAAGCGAGAAGCCTTCATAAAGCGAAGGAATGCAGGCAATTTCGGCGGAGGCAAACAACCGCGCCAACTCGGCGTCGGAGAGTCCGCTGGAGGTGTGGACGATGTCGGAGATACCCAGTTCGGCGATCAGTTTTTCGGTCGGACCGTTGGGTTCGAGCTTGGCGACGAGCTGTAGCTCCAAGTCGTGTTCGGTGCGAAGCTTGGCCACCGCCTGCAACAGATGACCGACGCCCTTGAGCGGTCGGTCGGCGCTGGCAATGGCGATGATGCGACCGGGAATTCGCGGCCCTGCGGACGGCGCGAACATCGTGGTGTCGACGCCCAGCGGCACCACATGAAGCTGGTCGGGGCGGACGCCGAAGTCGGTGGTGATGTCGGTGGCCGACGACGCCGAGACGGTCAACAGGTCAGGAATGCTGCGCGCGACCCGTTCCTGCATCTCCAGAAAGCCATACCACCTGCGTACCAACGGTTTACGCCACCAGCGGGCGGCGGCCAGATCCAACACCCGGTCCCTGGTGATCGGGTGGTGCACGGTCGCCACCACCGGCAGGCCGGTCGCCGCGATGTCAAGCAGGCCCAAGCCCAGGCTCTGATTGTCGTGCACCACATCGAAATCCTGCCGCCGATCGGCCAGCAGGCGGGCAGCACGCAAACTGAAGGTGCGCGGCTCGGGAAAGCCGGCGGTCCACACCGTCGCCAGCTCAAGGAGATCGATGCGGTCCCGGATTTCACGCGGATGCGGGATGCGGAAGGGGTCAGGTTCCCGATACATATCGAGGCTGGGGATCCGGGTCAGCACGACCGCTGGATCGAGGCCCTCGGGATAGGGCTGACCGGAGAACACCTCGACGTGGTGTCCGAGTTCGACCAGGCCCCGGCTGAGGTGACGCACGTAAACGCCTTGGCCGCCGCAGTGCGTTTTGCTGCGATACGACAGCAGCGCAATCCGCATACTCACGCCCATTCCGGTCTGGTGGTGCCGACAGGTGTCACGGGAAGGCGTACGGGAAGGACGTCAGCGAACTGTCTGGACACGTGTCTGGACTATAGTTTGACTATCTAGGTGATGCAACGCACGCCGGCTTGACGTTGATTTTGCTGATCCTACCCAGGCCAGGGCCGCGCTGATTCGGGCGCTCGGTTGTGACGCAGATCAACCGCACGGTGTGACGTGGGTCATTGCGAAAAGCATCGATGTTAGGGCAACCTAACCCGCCACTGACTGAAGAAGCAGCAGGAGTGGTTGATGCCGGACGACTCAAAAACGGACAACGTGGACAACTCAGCGGAGCCTGGAATTCGCCTATGACCTGACCTTCGACGAGGTGCGGCGGCGCAGCGCTGTGCTGGAGGCCATCGGCCCGGACTGGGATCCGATTCGCGCGCTGGCCGAAGAGGAGAAGGCGTACGCCATGCTGTACTCGAACCTGGACGCCGAGCAGCAGCGTCACTACGACGCCCTGGTCAGCGCCGGTGTGCTGCCGGAACGGGCGGTGGACCATGCTTCCGATTGATCCAGACGCCGACAAGAGTCGTCGCGCGTGGCTGGCCTGCCCCAGCTGTGATCACGGCGCCGCGTGTGGCGACTGCCGCAGCGGACGCAACTGCAACAGACACTGGCAATATCTGCTCAGCAACAGTGCCGCGGTCGTGCATCTGCAGTGCCCGACCTGCGCGCACCTGTGGTCGCTGGATACCTGCGCGCCGCGTCGCGGCCACCGTCACGCCGCTTAAGACCCGTACGCGGTCACCGGCGATACGGTGGGTGTATGCGCGCGTTGATCGTCGTCGACGTCCAGAACGACTTTTGCGAGGGCGGCTCGTTACAGGTGACCGGCGGCGCCGCCTTGGCCAGCGCAATCAGTGATTATCTGACTGCCGGCACCGAATACCGTCACGTGGTGGCCACCCAGGACTTTCACATCGATCCCGGTGATCACTTCTCCGACAGACCGGATTACAAGTCGTCTTGGCCGCCACACTGCCGCGTCGGGAGCGTTGGCGCGGAATTTCATCCCGATCTCGACTTCAACCGTTTCGAGGCGGTCTTTCGCAAAGGCGCCTACGGCGGGGGCTACAGCGGCTTCGAAGGTTTCGACGATGCCGGGACGGCACTGGCCGATTGGCTGCGGCAACGCGGTATCGACCAGGTCGATTTGGTGGGCATCGCCACGGACCATTGCGTCCGCCGGACCGCCGAGGACGCTGCGCGGACGGGCCTGACGACTCGGGTGCTGCTGAATCTGACAGCAGGTGTGGGGGAGGAGACGACCGCCGAGGCCATCAACGCCATGCGGTCGGCAGGTGTCGTGTTAGTGCAGAACGCGTGAGCGGCCGTGCGGAGTCGGCCCTACTGGCAGCGGTCGAGCGATCGCCCGCGGCGGCGGCGGCACACGACCGTGCGGGTTGGGTGGGACTGTTCACGACGGATGGCCGCATCGAAGATCCGGTGGGTTCGCGTCAGCACGTGGGGCCGGCAGAGATCGGCCGCTTCTTTGACACCTTCATTGGCCCGCGTGACATCGCCTTTGATCGCGATCTGGATATCGTTCGCGACTCGGCCGTCGTTCGCGATCTTGATCTCCAGGTCGCGATGGGTTCCGCGGTCACCATGGTGATTCCGGCGTTTCTGCGTTACGACCTGCACGAGGTCAATGGCGAGTGGAAGATCGCCATGCTCCGCGCTTATTGGGAATTGCCGGCCATGATGCTGCAATTCCTGCGCAATGGCGCATCCGCCGTGCCGGCCACAATCCAACTGTCGCAGGGACTCATCCGCAATCAGCGCCTGCGCGGTACCGTCGGCTTCGCGGCCGGCTTCCGGCGGGTGGGTTCTCGCCACAAGAAGGTGGTCGACACCTTCGTCAACGCGGTCGCCAGAGCAGACACATCCGCCGCGCTGCAAACCCTGTCATCGGGTGCCACACTCACTTTCGGCGACGACACGGTGACCGACATCGCTGAGCTCGTCGCGCGATTACCGGGCGCCAGCGCGCCGAAGCTGATCGCTGCGGGCTCCACCGTCGCCGCCTCGATCACCTCGACGCAGGGGCGTGGCGTCATGTTCGTCGATGTTGCCCGGCGCGGCAACGAAATCCACCGGATCCGCTACTTCCCGGATCGCTAGCCGGAGCACACCACGACTATCAGCCTCATCTGCGACAAGTCCTTCAGTCGGCGGACGCTGTTACGCGGCGCCGGCGCACTTGGCGCTGCGTCGGTGGCGTCGTGGTCGACGGCGTGCAGCTCTGATGACGACGCGCTGACGTTCTTCTTCGCGGCCAACCCCGAAGAGGCGGATGCCCGGCTGCGTGTTATCGATGCCTTCCAGCGCATTCACCCCGACATCAAGGTTCGGACGCTGCTGTCCGGACCGGATGCCTTGCAGCACATCTCGATCTATTGCGCCGGCGGGAAGTGTCCCGACGTGGTGATGGCGTGGGACTTGACCTACGCCGGATTGGCCGACCGGGGAGTGCTGCTGGACCTCAACACCATGCTGGCCGAAGATAAGACTTTCGCCAAGACGCTGAAGGCAGACAGCATCGCGCCGCTGTACCAGACGTTCACGTTCGACGGCGGCCAGTACGCCTTTCCCGAGCAGTGGTCGGGGATCTACTTGTTCTACAACAAGAAGCTGTTCGCCGAGGCCGGCGTGCGCCCGCCGCCCGGGCGATGGGAACGAGCCATGGAGTTTCAACGAGTTCCTCGACACCGCCAAAGCGCTCACCAAGCGCGACCGATCGGGACGGGTGAGCCAGTGGGGATACGTCGACAGCTGGGTCGCCTCGTACGCGGCCGGGGTGTTCGGTATGAACAATGGAGTCCCGTGGTCGACCCCGCGGATGAACCCGACGCACCTCAACTTCGACAGCGACGCGTTCATCGAAGGCATCCAGTTCTACGCCGACCTGGCCCACAAGCACAAGGTCGCCCCCACCGCATCGGAGACGCAGTCGATGTCCACGATGGATCTGTTCGTCTCGGGCCGCGCGGCGATGGCGTTGGCTGGACATTGGCGATATCAAACGGTCCACCGGGCTAACGGCCTGGATTTCGATATCACGGTGCTGCCGACCGGACCGAGGGGCCGCGGCGCCCGCTCGAACATCGGGACATCGGGGCTTGCGATCGCCGCAAGCAGTCCCCGCAAGCAGCAGGCGTGGGAGTTCGTCAAGTTCGCCACCGGCCCGGTCGGACAGGCGTTAGTCGGTGAGTCGCGCTTGTTCGTCCCGGTGCTGCGCTCCGCGATCGAGTCCGCCGGATTCGCCGAGGCCCACCGCAGGATCGGCAATCTCGCCGTGCTGACCGGCGGGCCCGCCCATTCCGAGGGCATGCCGATCACCCCGGAGTGGCCCAAGATCGCGTCGTTGATGGACCGCAACATCGGCCCGGTTCTACGTGGAGCGCGGCCGGCAACATCGTTGGCGAGCGGACTCTCACACGGGATCGATGAGGTGCTCCGCAACCCGTGACCGCAATCGATGAATCCGCCACCGCGGTGACTCGGCGTCGCCGGTTTTCGCAGCGACGCGCCCGAGCCGGGCGCTTGTTCGTCGCGCCGAACTTGTTGGCGGTCGCCGTTTTCATGCTGTTCCCGCTGGGCTTTTCGCTCTACATGAGCTTGCAGAACTGGGATCTGTTCAGACCCGCCAAGTTCGTCGGCTTGGCGAACTACCGCAGCCTCTTTACCGGCGACCCACTATTTGTCATCGCGCTGCGCAACACGGTGGTGTACACCGTTGGGACCGTCGTGCCCACGATCCTCATCAGCCTCGCTGTGGCTGGCGTGTTGAACCGTAAAGTCAAGGGAATCAGTATCTTTCGGACCATCGTCTTTCTGCCGTTAGCGGTGTCATCGGTAGTGATGGCTGTGGTCTGGCAGTTCGTCTTCAATACCAACAACGGCCTGCTCAACATCATGCTCGGTTGGATCGGTATCGGCCCCATCCCGTGGCTGGTCGACCCGAAATGGGCCATGAGCGCACTGTGCATCGTCAGCGTGTGGCGAAGCGTCCCCTTTGCGACCGTCATCCTGTTGGCCGCCATGCAGGGTGTGCCGGACAACCTCTATGAGGCGGCCAGGCTCGACGGTGCAGGGGAGCTACGCCAGTTTGTCTCGATCACGGTGCCGCTGATTCGCGGCGCCGTTTCTTTTGTGGTGGTCATCTCGATCATCCACGCATTTCAGGCATTTGACCTTGTCTATGTTCTCACTGGACGCAACGGTGGACCGGAGACTGCAACGTATGTCCTTGGCATCATGCTTTTCCAGCATGCCTTCACCTTCTTGGAGTTCGGTTACGCATCCGCTTTGGCGTGGGTGATGTTCGCCATCCTGCTGGTGTTGACCGTGCTGCAGCTGCGACTCGGACGGCGGCGGGCCGCGTTGGAGGAACAATCGTGGGCCTAGGCGACCGAGTGATCAAACCCAGCGTTGTCCGCGCCGTCGTTTCGTATACCGCGCTGACCGTGATCGCGTGGTGCGCGCTCTTCCCGATCCTCTGGGCGGTATCGGGATCTTTGAAGGATGAGGGCGAGGTGACTATGCCGACGCTTTTTCCTTCGCATCCACAGTGGTCCAACTACCGTGAGGTGTTCGCCCTGATGCCGTTCTGGCGGATGTTCCTCAACTCGGTGCTGTATGCGGGGTGTGTCAGTGCCGGTCAGGTGTTCTTCTGCTCGCTGGCCGGATATGCCTTTGCACGACTGCGGTTTCGAGGTCGTGACACGTTGTTCGTGTTGTACCTGGGAACTCTGATGGTTCCACTGACGGTTACGGTCATCCCACAGTTCATCCTGATGCGTATCGCAGGGCTGACCGACACGCCGTGGGCAATGATCGTCCCGGGATTGTTCGGCAGCGCGTTCGGCACCTACCTCATGCGCCAGTTCTTCCGCACACTGCCGACCGAGCTCGAGGAAGCGGCGATCCTCGACGGCTGCTCGCCGTGGCAGATCTACTGGCGGATACTACTTCCGCACGCCAAGCCGGCGGTGATGGTGCTCGCGGTGCTCACCTGGGTCAACGTATGGAACGATTTTCTCTGGCCGCTGCTGATGATTCAGCGCAGGAGCATTGCCACCCTGACGCTGGGGTTGGTACGGATGCAGGGTGAGTACGTCGCTAGATGGCCTGTGCTGATGGCCGCGTCCATACTCATCCTGTTGCCCCTGCTCCTGATCTACACCGTTGCGCAACGCGCTTTCATCCGCGGCATCGCTGTCACCGGGCTTGGTGGGTGAGACTTCATGGCATCGGTGACTTTTGAGCAAGCCACGCGGCATTACCGCGGCACAGCGCGACCCGCAGTCGACCATCTGGATCTGACCGTCGCTGACGGCGAGTTCGTCGTGTTGGTCGGACCGTCCGGATGCGGAAAAACGACGTCATTGCGGATGATCGCGGGCTTAGAGACGGTGGATTCCGGGCGTATCCTTATCGGCGCGCGCGACGTCACCGATGACGATCCCAAAGAGCGCGACGTCGCGATGGTCTTCCAGAACTATGCCTTGTACCCGCACATGACGGTGGCGCAGAACATGGGCTTTGCGCTGAAGATCGCGAGAACCTCGCAAGCCGAAATCCGCGAGCGGATATTGGATGCGGCGCGGCTACTCGACTTGGAGCCGTACCTGGATCGCAAACCCAAGGATCTATCTGGCGGACAGCGCCAACGAGTGGCGATGGGACGGGCGATTGTGCGGCGACCGCAAGTCTTCCTGATGGACGAGCCGCTGTCGAATCTCGACGCGAAGTTGCGGGTGCAAACCCGCAATCAGATCGCCAGATTGCAGCGGCGGCTGGGCACCACGACCGTCTATGTGACCCACGACCAGGTTGAAGCGATGACCATGGGGGACCGAGTCGCGGTCCTGCGTGACGGCGTGCTGCAGCAGTGCGCAGCACCTCGAGAGCTGTACCGATGTCCTGCCAACATGTTCGTGGCCGAGTTCATCGGCTCGCCGGCGATGAATCTCTTCACGCTTCCCATCGCCGGTGACTCGGTTTCACTGGGCGACTGGCCGATCCAACTACCGCGCGAGATCACTGCTGCCACAGCACAAGTCGTCGTCGGTATCCGGCCCGAACACTTCGAGATCGGCGGCCGCGGTATCGAGATGCAGATCGACGTTGTCGAAGAACTCGGCGCGGACGCCTACCTGTATGGGCGAGTCGCCGGTCCCGACAACACATTTGGTCAACAAATCGTTGCGCGTGCCGACGGGCACGAACCGCCGCAGCGGGGCAGCCGCGTGCGGCTGCACCCACAGCCCCGACACGTGCATTTCTTCGGTGTCGACGGTCGCCGATTGCCTTGATCTCACTGGCCGCCGCGAGCGCAAGGCGCTAGGGAGCGCGGCCCCGAGACGCGGACGGTGTATGTGCACGACGCAGCAGCCAATCAACGAACTCATGTGCCACGTCGGCAGCTGCAGGCGACATCAGCGTACTGGTGCTGTACACCTCAGCCGGGCCATAGCGCGTCCCGATGTACCAACGGCCAAATGCCGTGAACCGCGCTGCCAGCGTGGCCTCGACGGCCGACCGATTGGCGAGCGTGGCGCCGGAGAACGTGCCGCCGACCATGGTCAGGAAGCGGCTGGCGCGGTCGGCCGGAACCCCAGTCGCCCCGAAGTAGGCAGCCAGCGCATCCGCGATGCTGCCGCCGGCGGGCACGCTGAGCGCCTCGAGGCTCGTCGCGCCTGAACTGGCACCCGCCAGATATGAGGCGATATCCCCTTCCAGGTTCGAGTCCGCTCCATAGTCGGTGCCCACCGCGCCGGGGAAGTAGGCCCGCGCGGGCGCCCGCGGTTTGCTGACTCGATCGCGCGCGAGACGACCGGTGGCGGCGCCGAGGTCGCCGACCCAGGTTGTTATCTCCAGCCCTGTCCCACCCTGGGTGGGAACGGGCACATTACGGGGCGACCAGCTCGAGCGCGCGTTCAGACCGATCATCACATGGCCCACGTCGACGTCGGGGATGCCCGGCACTGATACATCCTGGCTGTGCTTGAGGGCGTTGAAGAGCGACGCTCCGAGGATCGAGCGCGGGTCGCGACCCTGGCCCGCGCGTGCCGTATAGATGCGAAATGCCTCTTCGCGAGCCTGAGACTTCTCGGTCTCGAGGTCGAGGCTCCAGTCGGTCCCGTAGTAAATCCCGCTGAGGATCTGGATACGTTCGTCGACGCTCGTGACGCCCGCAGCCTGAAGCCTTTGCTCTGCTTCCCGGACCAGCGCGATGAAAGCGCTGACCGTTTTCGCGCGGCTGAAGGTGCCGCCCCCTGCGGATCCCCCAACGCTCTTCGACATCTGACGGCGCAGCACCGGTGGCTCCCGTGGGACGGCGAGCACATGTGCTAGCTCGTGGGCGATGAGCCGGCGTCCGGAAACGCTGTGCGGGTCATAGCGGGACGCCGCGAAAACGATATGATCCTGTATCGCGTAGGCATCCGCGCCAACGAGATCGGCCGAGCGCGCCGCGCAGCTATCTGCGTGTATGCGAATCGATTCCAGCCGGTGCTGCTCAGCGGGTTGTAGGGGTGAGCCGGCTGCTGGGCCGTGGGCGTCTACTGCCCGGGCGACTCCCTCCGCACGCGTCTCCTCGGCGTCGGTCGCCGCCCCGACGTGGAAGTTTCGCGGGCGCACCGGAATGTTCGATGGCCGACCGCCGCGTATCAGTGGCCTCAACGCCGGCCCCACTCGATCGATCGTCGAGGAGTCCAGGCGACGGCCCGGGGAACTCAACACGTCAGAGACCGGCCCGGCAGCGATCTGCATGCGTCCGAACATGTGATCAGGGTATACCTCTGCGGAAGGTGGGTCCGTTTCGTGTGGGTGATTGGCCTATCCAACTTCCGCGCGAGATCACAGCTGCTGCAGGGGAAATGGTCATCGCCATCCTACCCTGTTCGGCGGTCACCCCGGCTGCGGCGGCGTGGTGTTGGTCGGCGGGAAAAATCGGCTAGTACGGCCGCGCTGAATTAGCGGGACGAGGATCGCGGCTTTAGCAGTAACGATCGCGGATGTGACGTATTTTTGCCGATGGCAGTATGCCTGCCGAATCAGTCGTCGAAAAGAGGGCAGCCGTGGTTCGTGAGTGGTCTTCCCGAGCACGGCAGCCCCGCTGGTCACTCGCGTGTCTGGCGATCGCGCTCGCCGTCAGCGTCCTGCCCGGATGCGCGCGGTCTGTTGATGGAACGCCGGTGGGCCCGGGTGGAGCATCAACTGGGAAAAACGCACCGGGGCAACCGGTTAGGGATTACGACATCAGCAAGCTGAGCGGGCTACAAGACGAGTTCCCAGCGGGGTTCCGGCGGGTCCGAGCGACACCGGTGGCGACTCTAGGGCCAGGTGTCGACAGATTCTTCAATCTTGGTTTCGGTGACGTCGTTGCAGTCGACCCACCACATTGCAAATCCCTGCTTCAACCGGTGCGGCCGCCGCGTGGAGCCCAATTCATCATGGTCAGTGGGTTCGGGGCCGGATTGATTATGGTGGGTGCGGTGAAATCTCTCGAACCACTCCCGAATATCACCACTCCGGCCGGCTGTGCGAATGTCGCGGTCACCGAGAAGAAAGCGGGACACAAGATCGACGTGACGGTCACAACCATTCGTGCGCCTTCTATCGAAGGGGTCATCACCACCGGTTGCATGGCTAAAACCAGTGTTGGAAGCACCACGTCCTACATCTTCGCCGGGTCGCTGAGTAAAACCGTGGCCGTCGTCGTCGAGGGCCTTCTTCTGCGCGGCCCGCAAGCAGAAGACACCCTGCGAGAACTGCTCACGAAAGCCGTAAACGCCATCCGTGCGGATTAACGGACATGCCCGCGCTCGCGATCGCCGTTGTCCGCTATGCGAAGATGCCCGAATGGGCATGGAACCTGCACATTTCACCCTCACCGAAAGCGGCGAATTCGCACCGACAGCCTTCGCGCAGAGTCACTGGGGTAACGACCATCTCAACGGGCCGGCTGTCGTCGGTTTGGCGGCACGTGCGCTCGAACGTGGAAGCGGTTCAACCGATTTCATGCCAACACGGCTGACCGTCGATTTGTTTCGAGCGGCGCACGGTGTTGCTACGGCGGTGACCGTGCGCGTCGTGCGTGACGGTAGACGAATACGCAGCGCGGAGTGCGACGTAGCCCAGCAGGGCCGGTTGGTAGCGCGGGCAACGCTGTTACAGTACCGTCGCTCAGCGCCGCCACCCGGTCGGTTGTGGACTGCCCCGATGACCTTCCCGCCGCTACCATCCGTTGACGAACCAGCGCTGACGCAAGTAGGAAGCGAGAGCGGAGAGCGGAGCCAGTCGCCGGGAGAGCATCAAAACGATTCCCGTAAGCAGTTCTACAACCGCGCTATTGAGGTGGTGGCGGGAGAGAAGAATTCAGACTTCGTGCGGGCGGTAATGGCTGCCGAGGCGACCAGCCTAGTGACGAATCTGGGCACACGTGGCGTCGGTTACATCAATGGCGACTTGACGGTAGGATTGGCGCGCTTGCCGGTCGGTGAGTGGATCGGTGTGCAGGGCGACTCACATTGGGCAGCAGACGGAGTCGCCGTCGGGACGGCGACGCTTTTCGACCAGTCCGGTGCTTTCGGAACTGGCATGACAACTGCTGTCAGCAATCCGGCGGCTCAAATCGATTTCAGCAACGACCCGTTTCCCATGCGGATCGCGTAGTTTTCGGTGAGGCCCTAAGGCCGTGAGGTATCGTGCGACACTCCGGGCGTGAACGTGACGGGCAGCTTGCCTAGCCCGGTCATGCTCGGGTTGCCCAGGTATTCTTGGACGCCGCCGAGCTCTACTTGGTAGTCGGGTATGCGTTCCAAAGCCGCCTTCACCATCACTTCGGACATCAGCCGCGCCAGATGAGATCCGATGCAGCGATGCGGTCCGAGCCCGAACGCCACATGGCGGTTGGGTGCGCGATCCAGCATCGTTTCGTCCGGTCGTTCGAACTCCTGCTCGTCGTGGTTGGCGGCCAGCCAGCTGATAACAACCCGATCGTTGCGCCGAAGGTGCTGGCCGCCCAGCACGACGTCGCGAGTCACAGTGCGGCTCAGTTGCTGATTCACCGAAAAGTACCGCAGAAATTCATCGGTGGCGGTGCGGTGCAGCTCCGGGTGGTCGATGAGCTGCTGCCGCAGCATCGGGTGGGTGCCCAGGTGCCGCAGCGTCAACGCGGTCTGTGATGTTGTGGTGTCGACGCCGCCGGCAATCAGGTTCCACAGGATATTGAGCAGTTGTTCGTCGTCGAGCCGCTTGCCGCCGAATTCGAACTGGATGAGGAAGCCGGTCAGGTCGTCGCGAGCTTCGCTTCGTCTGGTTGCCGCGAACTCTAGGACGCCCGCCATCATCGCGGGGACTTCGGCGATGGCTTTGCTGTACTCGTGGCTGTCTTGAGGCACAGCCATGACGGAGTGAAACAGGTTGGCGTAGAGCTGCCAGTTCTCGTAGGGCAGGCCCATCAACTTCATCGTGAGGATCGCCGGAACAGGACTGGCGTAGTCGAGGACGAGGTCCATCTGCCCGTCAGCGATCCGTTGATCGAGGAACCAATGCGCCGATTGCTCCATGAACGGCCGCATCTTCTGCACTGCGCCGGGCGAAAAGAATGGAGCCAAGGCGTGCCGTAAGGCTTGGTGGTAGGGGCCGTCGACTTCGCCGATGCCCAGTGCCGGTTGGCCTTCGGGACGTGGCACGCCCATCTCGCCCTGGTAGTTCACACCATCGGCGGCATCCGGCTCGTATTTGTGCGCGAACGTGTCGCCGTCTCGGGCGGTCTGGCTCACCGCGTCGTAACTGGTGAGGAACCAAAATCCGCCGTAATTCTCGTTCCACGCCACTGGACACTTGTGCCGAAGCTCGGCGTTGATCGCCAGCTCGTTGAGGTTGAACTCGTCAGAGTGATGATCGAAATCCACAACCACGTCGGCGTCGACGTCAGGGCGAGCACCCATGGGAAACCTTCCAGCGCGAGGAGTCTGCGAAATTAGCCTCAGCGAGGTCGATGCCATCCTAAGCTAACAACCTATTGCGCTATCTTTTCGAGTTTGGGTGTTTTGAGTTGCGTGGAGAAGCTGACCCCCGGGAGTCGCAGGCCGCTCTAATGGCCGGTCACCGAACAGTTTTCAATCACGTCGGGCTATGCGTCGCCGATACGACGCGGTCGCGACGCTTCTACCAGGGCCTGCTCGGATTCACGTTCTGGTGGGAACTCGAGCCGCCCGACGCGGGCACCGATCAACTTCTGGAGCTCAACAAGCCGATCGGATTGCATGCGACATACCTCATTCGCGACGGCCTGGTGCTCGAGCTTCTCGCTTACTCGCATCGCCACCTGCACGCAGGACCGGTGCGTGTGATGGATCAGGTAGGGCTTACCCATCTATCGCTATCGGTGTCCGATCTCGACGATGTGCTCGCGACGGTGGACAGCTTTGGCGGATCGGTGGTCGAGGGCACGGTTTCCGAGCAATCGGCGATGATTCGAGACCCGGACGGGCAACTGTTGGAGCTGCTCTCGGATTCTTGGCTCGCGATCCTGCCGCCGCGCCCTTAGTCTGCACCATATGCCTTGCGCGTCAACGGGGATGTGACGATCAATAGTGCCTGCAACTGATCCAGTCCACGACGCTCTGGATCCACATATTGTGCTGGGCCTCGTCGGCGATCCGGGTGCAGCTTTTTCGTTGGTCCGCGAGCTGGCCGATAACGTGTTAGCTTCCGAGCTCGACCAGCGGTTACCCGGGGCACGCTGGTGCATCGAGGCTCTTGAGGACCGACTGGTGCAGCCACCGGCCACCGATGCCGAGATCGTGAAAGCCGCGCGGAGAACGCTGCTCGACAAAGGATGGGACGTGACCCTCGGCATCAGAGTAGTTCGTGGTTGTTTCGGGATCCCTCAGGTTAATGCGCTGCCGTTGCGCCACTGGGCCCACGGGATGGTCCAGTCGCCGTTCTGCGAGAGCTGCTGCGGTGGGCCGACGGTGTTGCGGACTTCGATGATGTCACCGGGCCGGGAGAACCCGAAGAACCATTGCGCGTTGTCGACGTCGAGAGCCAAACAGCCGTCGGTGCCCAGTACCCCGACGGTGCTGTCCGCCTCGTGGAGACAGGTGCCGTCCGGGCTGATCCGGATCGCGTAAGTGAATGTTGTACCGGATCCGGTTGGCGGGCTGTCCATCACGGTGTAGATACCCGATGGCGTCTGGGACGACAAGGTTTGCCCGCCGATTTGCTGCGTGCTGTTCTCGCCCGTTGTCGCGGGCATTGTCCGGACCAGCACCCCGTTCTGATAGACACTGACCTGCAAGGTTGCGCCGTCGGCGATTGACACATGCGAATCGCCGATTGTGAACGACACCTGGCTGTCTTCCTGGCCATAGAGGCCATCCCCTAACGCCACTCCGAAGATATTCGCCGCTGCGGTGACGGCCGTCCCAGGGGCGAAATAGTGTTCTGGACGCCAGTGCGCGTTCCGGTCATCAACCCAGTACCAGGATCCCTGGATGGCGGGAGAGGTGTTGACCACCAACGCGCCTTCGGCGGTGGCGCGGTCAAGGATCGGCGCATCGAAATGCGCGACCACAACGGTCCCCACCCCATACTTGCCGTGGTTTTGCAGGGCACAGCCACTGGTGGTGTTGAGGTACACCTTGGTCTGGTTGCCCGGGGTCACGGTGGAGAAAGTCGAAGTCTGTGTCGACAACGCGTCGGCGAAATCGCGACTGGCGACCGAGACCGTATAGGTTCGACCATATTTGAGCGGCGCCGCGGGCTTCCACGAGGCATTGTCCGGCGCTATCACTCCCGCGATGAGCTTGCCGGCGTCGTCGACCATCTGCACATCAGTCAGCATTCCCGACGGGGCGGTGACGGAGACCGGACCACGGGGGTCGACGTCGTTGGCTTCGTGTTCGGGGGTGAATGTGATGAGCGGTTCAGCCTGTGCAGTTGCCGTGGACGTGGCGGTGATGGCCGTTTGGGTCTCAGTGAAAGGCTGCGACTGCGGCAAGCTCGTGGCGTGCTTCGCGACGGCATTGGCCCCATTGCCCTTACCGAGGAACGGCGCGAATAGTGACATCATCATGCCGCCGCCGACGGCCAGGCAGCCCGAGCAGATCGCGAAGGTGGTCCCGGGCAGCTGGTATTGCAGCGGCGAACCTGGCACGGTAAGTCCATAGACCGCCATCGACAGGGCCGCGGCCACAATGGGCAGATACGGCAGGTGCAGTTTGCTCGGCCCACCGATCTGGACGGGGTCCGAAGTGTCGGCAGTCTGGCCGTCATCAAAGCCGTATTTCCTTTGTACCAGGTAGCTGCAGAGTACGGTTGCAGCACAAAGGATTATCGCGGCCGCGTAAAGGCCCCATCGGCCAGCGTTGTAGCGGCCACCGCCCACGGTGAACAAGGCAAGCAGCGTGGTATAAGCCAGCAGTGCCTCGCTGGGGATCTGAGCGACCAGCATTTGGGTGAAGCTGGCGGTAGTCCCGGTGGTTGCGGCGGGGTCTACCGTCGGCTCACCCGCAGGACTCGCCCCGGGGGCAGGAGCACCGGCCCCGAGGTTCGACAAGGTCGCGTCTTTGCCCAGCGGTTGTCCGCGAGCGGTGAGATCACGAGCGACCGCGACCGACGCCAACGAGAACAGGCTCATCGCAGGGCCTGCTGGGCTGTGGCTGCAAAATGATTGTTATATGTCATGTGGCACAGCTCTTTTGGCTCTTCGACTGTCTGATCGGGGTTGGCCAGACGATCCAGCGACGCGCTGGCACCGTCGATAGAACGTCGGGTTGTCGCGGCGCACGCGCTGTTCCAGGCGTGTGGTGACCCGCGCGTCCTGTTTTGCCGCTGGGCCGAGCAGGTGGGTGAACCCGAGTCGGGCTGCCTCGGTCGGGTCGTAGGCCGCACCGTTCGTCGGGAAGAGATATCTCAATTCGATTCCTCGATGCGGTGATTCTGGGTCGAAGCGGTGAAAGTCCACGCACGCGGAAAGCAGGAATTGTTCCAGGGTGAAGTTGATTCTTTGCCTGTCGGTGATGACCGCCCAAGCCGCGGAGTACGTCGGGTTGAGTGCAAGATCCAGCGCAAGCCGGGCATAGCACGAGATGAAGCTGGTATTGATGCCGCCGAGGATTCCGCAGTTCGCTTGGCGGAAGCGATGTCCCGAGTGCGATCGTGACCACTGCCACTCCACGGGCAGGCTCACACTCGCCCGCGCGAAGGCGTCTTCAACAACCGGCGGCCCCCAAGAGTCTCGCGGCTCGGGATGCTGGGCCAGAACCGGCGCGCTTGTGACGCGGTCAGGCAATGGCTGCCAGAGGAAGACGTCGCTGTCGAGGTGCACGAATGGCTCGTCCTGCACGCTGTAAGCCACCAGCTTTCCCAGCGCCCACAGCGCCGGATCGGCCTCCCGCAGCCGGTCCAGTTCGGTTGACACGTGCGCAAAGGACAGGCCGAGCTTGTCGACCAGTAGCGCCTTGCCGGGAGTGTCGGTGATAAGGATCGTCTCGGGATAGTGCACCCGCGCGGACCGAAGCGACAAACCCCAGGCCAGGTGATGGTGGACGGGCTCACGCCACCCCCAACCGTGGCCCGTGTAATACGGGCGGCTCCAGAATGACCAGACTGCGCGCACTGTCTTAGGTTCCTGTCGGCTCCACCGGCAGGATCGGCCCGATATGCAATATCGGAGGCGGAGGCTGGACGCCCGTTACCGAGAAGTTTGCGCTGGCGGAAGACGTCCCCACTCCGCCACTAAGGTTGGCGTTGACCGTGAATGACGGTTTGTTCGGGGTGGTCCCGGTGACACCCGGATTTTGAAGGATGTTGAGGGGCACGGAGACGGACGCGGCGCCAACGGCCACCGGCGCCGTGGCCTGGATGCTGGCGACAGTGCCCGCGCCCGTGCCAGTCAGCGCCAACGAAATTGTCGCGGCTGCGATCGCAGGGTAGTTGAGGTTGACTACCGCGGTTGGGTTCACGGTGGTGGTGGACCCGGTGACTTCCACCCCGGTGACCTGGCCAAATGCCCCGACCTGCACCGTAAGGTCTGAAGAGGGGTCGAACGTCACGCTGGTGACCTGCAGCGTGGGGGCCAGGAAGAACCAGCCCTCGAAGTCGCTGGCGACCGTTCCGCTGCCGGAGGGTAGGACCAGGTCGATCCGCGCGGTGTTGTCCGGGCGAGTGCCGGCCTGGCCAAGGGCCCGCCCGTCAAGGTACATCAACTTGCCGCCGTTCGCGGCGCAGTAAATCTTCTCGCCCAGTAGCCGGACGCGCACCAAGGCATACCGCTGGGCCGGCGCGCCCTGATTGAGCAAGGTGTTGAGCGCGACGACCGTGTCCCGCTGTAGTGAGTCAAAAAGGAACAGCCCGCGGCCTTCGATTCTTCGGAAGTAGGGGGGAAACGGCAATGTCATGGTGAGCGTATTGCCGGACGTGGTGATGGGCTGGTCCACGATCGTGGGGGAGCGCAGGACCGTCGTGGGCGCCGCGGTCCCCGCGGGCGGATTGTTGTCCCCGATCACATTGGGCGTTGCCGTCTCGACGGTAACAGCGAAATTGGCGGGGGTTATTGGGCTCGTCGGCGTCTGATCCAGGGTGACGGTGATCCCGTTGGCGACGAGCTGGTCAAGGGTCATGACCTCATCGTTTACCCAGCTGATTTGATCGACGTGGATGGCGGGCGGGGTGGCCGGCGGATTGAGTGCGGTGAGCGGGCTGAACTTCTGTCGGGTGTCCGTCCACTGCACGCTTGTGCTCCCGGCGGGCTGCCCTTGCGGCACAAACACGGTAGCGAGCGGGGCGTTGTACACCTGGATGGAGGTGGCGGGAAGGCTTTCGCCTTGGGGCCATTCGATGTTGCCGGTCGCGGTGCGCGCCGGGATCGTCCAGTAGTCACCGTTGTTAAAGGTGTTCGCCACCGAATTGGACTTGGATGCCGTTCTCCAATTGGATCGGCTGCTCCGAAAGTGCAATGCCGTTGGCGGTGGCCGACGTACCGCTCTGATCCCAGCGCCGCATCCGCGCGTTCCGGGTGGGGTCAACCGTTATCTGTTGGCCCTGCGGCATATTCAGCGTGACGGATTCCGCCGACTGGATGCTTTGAATCTGGTACAGCGTCCCCGGAGAGTTGGGCGTCGGGCCGAACTCGTAGGTGTCGTCGGTAAGCTCCACCCACTGTCCCACCTGGAAGCCAAGATTGGCGTCCGGGCCCAGCGAATTGACGGCTATCGTCGGGCCGTTGATTGCGATGACCGCTGCCACGACCGAGCCGTTTTCTCGTGACCATTTGAAGGTGGCATCGGTCAGGTCGCCCGCGGTGTGGATTTCGACCCGATACAGCTGGTTCTCGATGCCCTGATATCCGGCGGCCGCGACGGGTCCGCAGCCGCAGTCCGTGCCGCCGCTGCCGACGCTGGCCGTCATGGCCCCGGGGATCCGGAACCGGAAAATCTCGGGGATCGGCCTGGAGGGGTCCACCAGTTGGGCGATAACGCGCCAGACCGTCTGCAGCCGGGCTGTCGTGTCGGCCGTCCCGATCGCCGGTTCAAGGAGGCTGGGATCATCCAAGGCGGTCTGCAGACGCTGCCATACCTGTAGCGAAAGCTCCAGCCGCAGCGCGGCATTGCCGCTCTGCAGTTGGCTCAGCAAGGCGCCAGCCGTGTTGCCCGCGGCCGTGATGAGGTAGGGCTGGGTCTCGTAGGTCAGGTTGGTCAAAGTGTTTTCGCAGAGCAGACCCTCGACGTAGTAACGCCCCGCACCGATCTGGATATCGTTGCCGGACACAGTGATTGCGAAGCCGCAATCATCAATGGGGCCGCCGTAGTCGCCCACGACATCGGTGAGTTCCGTGCCGGACTCGTACGCGTCGATCAAGCACTGTTCGTTGGCGTCCGCATCAAGGTCGACGCGCCCCTGCTGCTTCAACACCGCCGTGTAGTTTTTCGACCGGTCAAACCGGATCTGGCTGAAGTCGCCTCTCATGACACGTCCTTTGCTGTTCGTCCGGTGGGTCGCACTAGATCAGCCCTGCGCCAATTCCTGGGAGGCCCGCCGCGTGGTCGAGCCGCGAATAGCCGTAGCCGTAAGGAGTTGGGGTCAAGGGGAATTCAGCTGGCGGATGCGACGGGTGGATAAATATCCCGCTCTCCAAAAGCGCGGGCAGATACTCGGGGACTCGGACCTGAAGATTGCTGACGGCCTCGGTCTCTTGTGCCTGCAGGTAGGCGCCCATTTGCGAGCTGTTGTCGGCGCCGGTCCAGATCGCCATCGGCACGTCACCGCTGAGCATCGCGTACGCGGGATCCCCGTAGCGCAGCGTGATGAACCGGGGCTCCAGCGCGGGCTCGGAGGCGGCGTCCGGCGGCAGGCACCGGTAGCGGCGCGGTGTGATGGAGCTAAACGGCAGCACGCAGAAGCGCACGCATCCAGACTGCTGGCGGCTGGCCCGAATCGGCGCAGGCCAGGGGTCGCTGCTGCCCAGCCGTGCGTGGAAAATGGTGTTGGAGGCCAGGTTTAGGGTTCGGGCATGCACTTTGCCGATCACTGTGCTGTCCTCGACGTGCAGGTCGGCTCCAGCCGCGGCCAGGTTGGCGTACGCGACGTAGTACGGCGACGTCGCGTCAATGATGCTGGCGCAGATGCGTGAGCTGCCGCTGGGATCGGCGGCAATTGGGCCGCTGATTACCCGGTGCAGGGAAAGCGCTACCCCCTTGGCGGTGATCACGATGCTCGGCTCACCCGGCGACAGTGGTTCACCGTCGGGCAGCAGCCCCAGACCGGGAACGAGGGTCGAGTCGGCGACCTGAATCACCGCCGCGCCGTTGCCGGTCACCTGTAGCCGCCCGGCGATGCGGACCCCGGTGATGGTCAGCGTCCCAGGCTCAGCACCCGGCGGGTCGGCTCCGCACGCGACCTCGATGTCGCCCCGGATCGTCGCCAGGCAGTCGTTGTCGGGATCGAAAGCCTGGATAGCGAAGTTGCAGCCGGCGGGCAGTTGCACCGCTTGGGCGCCAGTCAGCCGGGTGGCCGTCAGCGAATCAAATCCTGACAAGGCGATGACGCCGGTGGAGCCCGCCGTGGGTGGGAGCTCGTTCCATGCGGCTACCGCACTGTCGAGGGTGGGGTAGGCCGACGAGCCGACGGTGGCCGAGAAGTTCGCGATGGGCGGCGGAGCCGCCGGCGTGGGGCCGCCGACGGCGGCGGTAGCGCCATAAAAGTAGCTAAGCCGTAGTGACTGCGGCGGCGGAACATCGGCGGCGTATTGGATGCGGCCGAGCTCAGGGTCGATGGCGATCTTGCCGGACGCCACCGTGCACCAGGAGCCACCGGGCCGGTCAGCGAGGTTTGCGCCATAGACCTGCTCCGCGTCGACGTCGCCCTCTTCGGTGGTCAGCAGGATGCTTCCGACCGGGGGTGGCCCGTAGAACTGGGCAAGCTCGTTGCGGCCAATGGGCAGTGGGATGTCGGCGCGGGTGGTCAGGCGGCTGAAGGCGTCGCGCGCCGAGGGCTGGGAGAACAGCGGCATGTCGTTGCCCAGCGGGCTGAACCGGTAGCGGCCGTCGTTGGTGGCAGTCGCCGGTGTCGCCGGTGCGTTGGTCACCTGCCAGCTTCGCCAGCGCCACAAGTGAATTGCGATGTTGGGGATGTTGACCAGGCCCGCCCCGTGCAGCGCGATATCCAGTGGGGTGGGATCCGGATCGGCGGCGGCGCGGGCCGGCGGTGCGATCCGGTGCACGTCAATGGTGCGGTTCTGCCCGTCCAGCGGAGTGCCAATAAGCTCGAGCGCCGGCCCGCAACGCAGGTTCACTGTGCCGTGGTGTCTTGGCTGGGGGTTGCGCATGCTCTGGGTGGTGATCAGCCGCCGGAACTCCTCGACCACCAGGGCGGCGCGCTGCCCAGAAATGTCCATCGCCAGTTGCTCGAGCGCCAGCAACGTGCCCTTGCGACGGCGGTAACCGATCGTGTTAGCGACTTCGGCGCGGCTGTCGGAAGTCGCCGCAGTGATCTCGTAGATCGAGTTGTAGCCGAGCAGGTCGCCGATGTAGGGGATGACCCACGGCGCGCACGTCTCGATGAATTGGTCATCGTAGAGCTGGGTGATGTTGTCCTCGACGACCGCGGACTGCGCGGCCATCACCTCGAACAGCGCCTGAAGCTGGCCGCCCCCGGCGGCGTCGCGGGTGCGATAGACAGCGGGCAGGAGCGCGAAGAGCTGCTTAGCGGTGAGGCTCATGACCAGAGGCCAATCGTGCTTTGGGTGGCGGGGTCGAGTGACAGCAGCTGGGCGCCCAGCGGCGGCCGTGGCCCGCTGGCGCACAACAGTGACTGATCGCCGGGTGGCGTCCCGCTGGTCGCCAGGGCCTGCAGTTGGACCCCAGTGACCCCGCCCACCTGCTGGATTACTTGGATGACCTCGCTGGCGGCGACGCCCTGGCCGAGCTGGCGCTGGCCGAAGCCGAACTCGGCGCTGAGATCCTGCCACACCTGCGCCAATACCTGGCCCGGGTCGTAGTCGACCTGGTCCACTGCGACGTTTGCGGTGAAGGTAAAGAGCACGGGCTGGTACGAGGCGACTGTCAGCGGCACATGAGGATTACCGGACAAACGCAGGGCCCCGATGAGGCCGCTGACGACCGGATCATCGGCGTTGAGCTGAGCACCACCTGCTCCGGCCACGGTCAGGAAAACGCCCCGGGTGCTGCCCGACCACGTCCAGCTAGCGAGCGCCTTAGCAATCCCGGCGAAGCCCAATGCGAAGTTTTGGTAATCCTGCAGTGCGACGACGCGGCCGATGGTCAACGTCGGCAACGGTGCGCTGGCCCGAGTCTCGTCGGCGGAGGCCGGATCGGCGGCTCCGGACGCGGCGCCGGGATTGCTCACCGTTGATAGTCCTTGCGGGCGGTCCAAGGGCTGGCTGAGCTGTCCCGCGTTGACCATTCCCTGGCTGCCGATGCCGGTGCGATAGATCGCGCGGATGTTGGCCGTCCCGGTGGGTGTGCGTGCGCCCTGGGTGCCGTTGCCGAACTGCACGACCGTGTAGCCGGCGGCGTTGGTGCTGGTGACAAAGACGCGGTCGCCCGGTCCGGCGGTAAGCAGGCTCGCGGTCTCGTGCCACTGCAGGTTGTTGACCCACACCTGCAGAGTCGACTGAGTCCCGTTGCCGGACGCGGCAGGCAGGTAGGTCAGCGGCTTTTGCTTCAGCGTGAACTGCAGGGCAGCGTTTGTCGCGTCGCCGGACCCGAGGATCTCCTGGACGGTCTGCCCGTTGGTGGCCATGACGGCATTCGCGTTCACCCTGACCGTGGCGGCGTCGTAGATACCGGCCAGCGGAGCGGCCAGGGTCAGGGTGGAGACGTCACCGCTGACCGTGACGCCGTTGACGATCGCGGCCTCCGCGGCCGGCGGGTCAGTTGTCGCCGACGGCAGCAGTTGGAATGCGCCTGCGGGGATGCTGAGCTGCCCGGGCAAACCACTTAGCGTGGCCACCGCCCACACGGTGTTACCCGACAGGTCGCTGGTCGGCGGGAAGCTTGTGGTCACGAACACCTGGTTGACCGGCGCTGGTAGCGAGTCGGCGGGCTGGGCGGCCGGGGTGAAGGTGCCCCCTTGCAGCACCTGGATCCGCAGGTATTTGCCGGACACGGCGATCGGCTGGCCCGCGATGATCTGCTGACCGCCGGTCACTGGTACCGAATTGCCGGCGATCGGGGCGAGCATCCTGGCCTGCCGCGGATAAGCGCTGCCCTGGCTCCAGCCGTGGATGGCAGGTCGGCGAAAGTGAGCGGGGCACTTTGCACGTAGGCGGTGACGTTGGGCGTGTCGAGGACGAACCCGCCGAGCACGGAATCGCGCGCCTGCGTTGCTTGGCTTGCCGAGATGCCGTTCTCAAGGTTGATTCGGGTCCGTGCTTTGAACCCGACACTGCTGGTGCAGTAGACGAAGGAAAGCGCGAGTGTCAGCTGGGTGGTCTTGGCGGTCAGGGTGTACAGGTCCGGGCTGGTCTCCGAGGCCCCGATGACCTGGAAGACCGACGTGGCTCCGTTGCTGGCGTCGGTGAGGACGGCCCACTGGGTCGGACCGTCGTCGGAAGGTTGCAGACCGGGATAGGAGGCGTCGAGGTTGATCTGGCCGTTGCCCGCGTACTGGTACTGCCATTGCGAGTCCGACGTAGTAGTCGGATAGCCCACCAGATTTGGGATGTTGGGGCCAGACAGTGTCTGCGGGTTGGGCGCCTGGGCGCCGTAGAGCGCTGCTTTCTTACGGAAGACATATAGGCAGACATCGTTGGGACCCGCGGCGTTGTCCGGGCCAACGGTGCCGGTGAAGGTGGCTAGCCCAGTGTCCCACCAGATCTGGGTGGTGCCGGACGCGGGGCTGGCACTCACCGCGGTGACGTAGTGGAAATCCGCTGGCCCGTTGAGGGATGGCTGGCCGCCGGCGGCCTGGACAAACAGCAACGCGTCTCCAGGGCTGATGTTGTTGGCGGTCCCGGCGATCCACGTGCTGGTGTCGCCGCCGAAGAGCTGCCAAGGGATCGTGGTCTGGGCGGGCAGCGCATTCAAGGCGATCAGTGCTGTCAGGTCGGCGCTGGTCTCGAACACCTGCGGCGTCTGCCCGGGGCCGGGCACGCTTTGCACCCGGCTGCCGGCGGGGATCGGCACGTTGTCGGGCGAGCCAGCAGCGCTGGACAGGGTGAAGGCCAGGACGGCAGAGGCGGCGACGCCGGGCGAGGGTACGTAACCGACCAGGCGGGCAAGTTCGGCGACGGACGCTGGCGTCGATGGCGGTGCGCAGGAAGGCCTCGTTAGCGAAGCGCTCCTGGTAGAAGGTCAGGATGTCGAGCGCGACGGCCCAGGTGTCGAGCAGGGCGATGGAGAAGTCGGTGGTGTCGCGGGTTCGCAGCGCGGCGAGCGCCGGATTCGCCGGGTCCGACAGCGCGGCCAGCATGCTGGCTTTGAAGCTGGGTTGGCGGCCAGCGCGGTAGCTGATCGAGGACAACGCCGGACGGTTGGTGATGAGCTGAGGTGTTTCCCGGGTTTGCCCAGTGCAGCAGCCGCAGGGCTGCCCGTCCGTCGACCCCGCTGTGGTGCTCATTTGCCGCCGTCCAGGTGCAGCGTGAACGTGCCGTGATCGAGATGGTCCGGGTCGTTGTCGCAGCGGGGGATCTCCAGCCGCCCCATCGTGAGGTAGCCCTGCGCCAACCCCGTCGACCCACGGCGCGTCCATCCGAGTGAACGTTGTCAGGGTGGCCGACACGACGCCCTCGACGGCCTGTGCGGCGGCGATGAGCGGACTGGCGTAGACGGTTTGTCCGAAGGTGAAGTTGGCCGGGTTGAGCAGCCGGTGCTGCCGTTGCACTGGTTGCCGGTGATGAACACCATCGTCAGCGCCTCGTACACGTCGCCCTGGAAGTGCTGCGGCGTCGACACAGATCTCCATCTCGATCTGCAGGCCGACGATGACCGCGGCTTCGACCGCGACGTCGGTGCCCATCATGCGCAGCATGTCCAGCTGGGTCGTGGTGTCGGCGAGCAGCGTATCCACCGACGAGAGGTCCGCGGTGTTAACGCTGCGTGGTTTTGTCGGCACACCTGCTGAACCCGTATCGGTGTGGGTGACCGTCGATCCGTACGGAATCGATGCGACGAGGGTGTTCTCGCTGGCGGCCGAGGTGCCGCGATAGACGTTGTATCCGGTGGCGCCCGCCACTCGGGTCCACGACAGGGCGACCGACGAGGCGGTGCCGCTCAGGGTGGCGCTAACCTCACTCGATCCGATCGTCTCGCCGTTGGCGTTGGTCGCGGTGACTTGCCAGTAGTAGGTGCCCGCGGCGAAGCTGCCACCGCTGCTCGAGCCGACGACGGTCAGGCCGGACGGCGGGGGTAGCTGCTCGAGGGCTAGGACCGGCGCCGACTCGATCGATGCGAAGGCGGTGTACCAACTGCCGGTCCAGCGCAGGGTGCCGCGAGCCGCAATGATGTTGCCGTTGCTGGTCTGAGTGGTCAGCAGGCCGTAATCGTCTTCGGTGACGCAGCGCTGCTGCTGCTCGTAGGTGAATGGCGCGAACTGGCGGATGTGCTCCATGTCCTCCGGGTCGGTGCCGCCGACCCCGGGCAGCGGGTTGCGCACCTGGTTGATGTGGCTGATATCAGCCGGCGACGACAGAGCCGCGGTATTGACGGTCGGTGGTTTTGCCGGCGCGCCTGCTGGACCCGTGTCGGCGTAGCTGACGGTCGAACCGGCGGTAATCGTTGCGACGCGGCTGCTTTCGCCACCCGGCGACGTGCGGTAGAGGGTGTATCCGGTCGCGCCGGACACCTGCGTCCACGACAGCACGGCCGACGAGTTGGAGCCGGTGAGTATGGCGCTGACCTCGTTCGATGCCACCGTCTCGCCGTTGGCGTTGGTCGCGGTGACAGTCCAGGAATAGGTGCCACTAGCGAGGTTCCCACCGCTGCTGGAGCCGACCACCTTCAGCCCTGACGGGGCGGGCAGCTGTCCGATGGGCAGGACGACATGCCCGATGGTGTCGGACCCGATGTTTCCGACGGTGGCGTTGCCGACGCGGTAGACCGCGGTGAAGTCCAGCCCCATGGTGGGCGCCATACCGTGCTGGTCATCGCCGAACCGCAAGGAACACGATCCGTCGAACTCGATTTCGGGCACGAAGACCAGGCTGGTCGGGCCGGTGCCAGGGGAGGACAGCAGATCAGGCACCGGGGTCCAGCTGGAGCCGTCGCTATCGGTCAGGGTGACGTCCGGAACTGGCGCGGCAGGGGGTGCCAGAAACGCGGCGGCCGAGGCGGGGGGGTCAAGAGGATCGAACGGGACGCTGAATGTCAACGGCGACTGCGCGAGGCGGGGGTTGTAGCGCGGCAGCGGGCTGGTCGCCGCGGCCTGGGTTTTCGTCGTGCAGGCGCAACTCGCGGCGGGATCCGGTGCGACCGGAGGCGCTGGCACGACGCCCAGACTCTGGGGTTCTACCGAGATGCTGTGATCGGCCAGCACGATGTTGCCGCGCGCGACACTTACTACGGCTGAGAACCGCTTTCGCGTCGTAGACACGCAGAGCGGGAAGCTCAGCGAATCGGCGGCCGCCCAGGTGATGCGCGTGACCGCCGTTCCGTTGAGCGGGTCGGTGGTGGGGATGGCGCTGGTGAGCTGTACCGCGCAGCGATGGGTGGGATCGGCGTCCGCGGCTACGCCGGTGAGCGGGCCGCGCACCTCCTCGAATATCAGGTAGCTGCCCGGCTCGAGCAACCCGAGCGCGTTGTCCAGCCGCAGGGTCGCCTGCGTCGCTCCGACCGCCAGACAGCAGTCGTCGTCTCCCCAGGTGTAGAAGTCGATCTCGTTGAGCGCTTGGTCCAGCGAAGCGTCCACCATGCTGGTGAAGACGGGCTGTGTGCTCGCTTGCAGCCGCTGTGCCACCGCGTCATCGGCGGACGCCGCCGGCGGCAGGCCAGGGATCTGCACGTAGAACAAGGTCCCCTGGGGAACGTCGACTTTGATGGCCGGCGCTGGGGGCTTGCTCGTCGTCGTGGTGAGGCAGACCAGGGTACGGGCGTTGCAGCCCTCGCCGATGCGGTAGTCGACCAGCCGGGCGTGGCGGCGCAGTGAGATGCGACTGCGGGCGGTGCCGAGGTAGGCCTCGGTGCTGACCGCGTCCTGCTGATAGCTCAGGTGATCCGCGGCATAGGCGAGCACCTCGGTCAGGGCGACGCCGAGGTCGGCGGCGTGCGTCTCGGTCCACGCCGGCGTCAGCACGGCCAGCCGGTCCAGCATGACCTGCAGGAAGCCGTTGTAGTCCTTGGCCAGGTAGTTGATGTCGGGCGCGATGGTCGGGGTGGGCGGACAGCAGCTGACCGGCTGGCAGTCGGCGGGGGTGGGGCAGCCGGCCTTGAAGGAGAAGTCGATGCTGGCCAGCTGCGGATCGATGCCGGCCGGCGGATCGGTGCTGCCGGGGTCGGTGACCAGCGTGAAGGTGTAGGTCGAGAAGTCGCCGGTCTGGTCGAGGTTGACGGTGATGACGGTGCGGGTCAGCGCCGTGGCCGGTGTCACCGATTGGACAGTCACCGTGGCGCCGCCGGTGATGCTGATGTTGCTCGGGTTGAGTACTAGTCCGGTGGCGTCCTTGAGGAAGGTGACGGCGAGCTTCGTGCCGCAGCCAGGGGAACCCAACGGGTCCGTCGGGGGATGGCGACATCACCTCGAGGTAGTCGATGCCGTTGAGCCCGGCGGCCTGCAGCACCAGCTCGCGGCGGTTCTTCTGCGCGCAGAAATAGATCATGAGCTCGTGCTTCCGTAGACGAACTGCTGCGTCTGCTGCTGCTGCGCCTGGATCACCGTGTAGACGACGGTGACCAGCAGCGTGGACTCCTCGCGCGGTGACGGTGACCGACTGGACCCGGATCAGGTCGGACAGCCACTGCTGCAGGCCGGCCTGGATGGCCTGCTGCTGGGCTGCGGCGAGCACGTCGCTGTTGGGCGCGAACACCAGCTGTGCGGTGCCGCTGCCGAACGTCGGGCGGTTGACGCGCTCGCCGGGCGAGGTGAACAGGATCTGCTCGATCATGTCGTCGATGTGCGGGAGCTGATCGGTCTGCGCGGTGTGCCCGGTCGCTGTCGAACGCGTAGGGGAAGGCGATGTTCATGTCGCGGTCACCCTCGTCTGCGGTGACGATGCGGCAGCAGCGGCGTTCCGGCGGGCGTGCAGATCGCCGTGCCGCCCACGATGACCAGCGGCTGCCCGTCGGAGGTCACCCGGGTCGTGCCGACGGTCCACTGGGCGGTGACGCAGGGTGGCACCGACGGCGGCACGCCGGGGCAGCCGGCGACGGTCCACGGGTCGGCGATCGCGGCGGCGGGCATGCCGTCAAGCGTGACACGCCGGGCTGGCCACGGTCGGCATCGCCTGCCCGCCGTGCACGCAGATGACGGTCGCGCCTTGCTGGATCAGGAATCCGGGCATGCTCAGATCACCTCCAGCGCGCCTTCGTTGATGGTGACCGCCGGACCGGTCATGATGATGCGTGGCGCCCTGGCCGTTGTCGATCGTGATGCCGATGTCGGAGATGGAGATGAGCGCGCCGGTCGAGGACTTGAGCAGGATGCCCCCGGTCGGCCCGGGCACGTCGCTGATCATCAGCGTGTTCTGGCTGACCGTTTGCACGACGATCTGCTGCAGTCCCGGCGGCGCGGCCAGGGCCAGCGCGGGGACCTGCGGCGGCTGTCCCCCAGAAGCAGCCGGTCCAGATCGGGTAGTCCGGGTCGCCTTTTTCGAACTCGACCCATACCTTGGAGCCGATGTCGGGCACCGCGAAAAAGCCCGACTGGACGCCCGCGAACGGCAGGCACGGCGTGGCCCAACTCGAGGGCAGGACACTCGAGACGTCGGACACCTGCACCATCAACCGGCCGGTCTCCATCGGGTCCACGTTGTCGATGACCAGCCCACGGTATTTGCCGTAGTACTTCTTTGAGCGACTCTTCGGTGGCTGACTCATGGCGTGTCTTTCGGGTCGGTCAATAGGGGAGGGCCGGCACAAGCGGCAGGTCGGCGATCAGGGCATTGCGCTTGAGCACAAAGCTCTGCTTGTACTCGCCTGGCTTGAGTTGATGGGTGACGCTGTCGACGTAGTGCATCCCGTCGAAGGCGATGCCGGCGCCGCGCACGCCGACCAGGCTGCGCGCCCTCAGCACATCGCCGTAGCGGTCGACGTTGAGAGTGCCGTTGCCGGTCACCACGTCGGCGTTCCGCACGGCCTCGGCCATTCCCAGCATCAGTGCCTCCGCGGGCGTCTTGTTCGCGGTGTCGTTGAGCATCGGGTAGTGCTGAGGTATCGGCACGGCAATGCCGAGCGGCGGATTAAACGGCGTGACAGGCGGAATCAGGATCGGCAAGGGCAGGCCGGCGATTGGGTCCTGGATATAGACGATGGGGGCGACCGAAGCCTGCGGCTCATAGCGGAAGGACAGGCTTTCCACGTTTGTCCAGGCGTCCAGGTTGACGTTGAGCGCCGGTTGCGGGGACTCCGACACGTATCTGGGGTCCCCAGTACGCCTGGTTGGTGCCCGGCACCGGCCCCGGCGTGAGGTAGAAGACGTAGCCGACCTCGTCGGCCAGCTGTTGGATGTAGGCCAGGTCGGTGCCCGTGCTGCACGGGTACTCGCTGCACGGGTACCGGGATGTCCGGTGCTGGCACCGGCACGACCTCGGGGATGATGCCGAACGCGGCGTACTTGGCCAGGATGGCCTCGACACGTAGATCCGGGCTCATGCCCGGGTAGGGCAGACCGTCGAAGTCGATCAGATTCATCACGGTAGATAGGTCGTGGCCGGTGACGACCAGCTTCGCCGAGCCGCCGGTGGCGTTGGGTCGAACCTCGTGATGCTCGACCACGCCGTCCATGAGGACCTGCGGAAGGCCACCGAAGGTGGCGACGAGGATGACCCGCAGTAGCGGGATGGGCGCCTCCCCGGACAGCAGCAGCAAGGTTTGCAACACCGAGTTGTCGGCTAGCGTAAAGGTGAGCTGAAAGCCGCTGGGGCCGGTCGCCGATTCGGTGATCTCGGCTGACTCGAACGCGTCGGTGACCGGTTTAGGCACCGGGAAGGCGGCGACCGGGCCGGCCAGCAGCGGTCAGGTATAGCGGGCTAGCCATTGCGTGCCCCCGGTGGGATGCCTGGAGCGCCGGGATCAGGATCGTGTGCCCGGCCGCCGCGTTGCCCGTCCCGGTGCTGTCCGGCGCCGAGGTAAGCGCGTCGGGATCGGTTGCGCCGTTGGCGTCGCAGATCATCCAGTACAGCAGTGGGTCGCCGAGGAACCGGGTGGCGAGGTTGTCGAGACGGTCACCGTCGACGATGACGTAGGACTGGGTGGCTGGTGTAGGTGGCGGGCTGCGGAATGATCCGACGGGCCAGGTACATGACGGGCGTGCCGTCGGGCAGCGTGAACTGCTGGGTCTGCGCGCCGTAATAGCGGCTGCTCGGGCAGCGTCGGGGCGCCCGTCCCGGCGGCCGAGGTGATCAGCGCCGCCAACGCGGAATCCAGTTCCGTTACCGCCTTTCCTCAGGTGTTAGGAGGGGGCCTGCGCGGCCATGGATTCCTTGCCCAGCTGATAGGTCATGTAGAGGGCGCCCGCCGGGGTCAGGAAGCCGACGTCGGTGACGCTCAGCACCCGCATGCCCAGCGAGACCTTGGCGCGGATCGGGTTGAGCTGCGGGTCGAAGAACTCCTCGGTGATCTCCAGCTCGGTGATGCGCACCGGTGTGATGCGCTGGGCACTCCAGGCGAATACGGTCAGCGCCGAGTCCATCGGCAGGATCTCGATGGTGCCGAGCAGTGACAGGATCTCGTTGGCGATCAGCACGCTGCTTGCCGGATAGACGAGCAGTTCAAGCGCTGAGAGCTGCGGCTGGATGCCGAGGCTGACGGCGACCGGGTCAGCGGCGGCAAGCTGGTCGGTGGCGTCGATCTCGACGTCGCACTTGATGGTCTCGATCGGCGGGCCCGTCAGCCGCAGGATCTCGCTGCGGTCGGGCTGCTCGCCCACCGTCTGCGCCTTGAGGGAACGGGTCAGCGTGTCCGGGTTGTACTGCAGCACGATGGTGCCCAGCGGAATCCCGGTGACGGGATCCAGCAACATAATCGCGCCCTTGCGCACCAGCGGCGAGACGTTAGGCATGCCGACCCGCCCAGGCGGCGAGGTGAGCACCAAGGGTCGAGGCGACACGTTCAGCGGCTTCTTCCGGCGCCGCGCCGGGCCGTAGCGTCCCGGCGTCCAGGTGCGCAAGCGGGCGCTGCGCGGCGGCCGGCCAGTCGCTGCCGCCGCTGGCGGCGAGCTCGGTCAGCCGTGCCTGTAGCGAGCTGACGAATCGCGCCCGCTGTGCCGGCGAGTAGCCCTCCAGGGTGAGGCGGCCGACGTCGACGTGTACGGCGCCCGCGGCGCCGACCGGTCGATTTGCGGATTGCGTTGTCACACAAGACCTCGCCGTTTCTGCCGCCGTCAGCGGCTTGTCGAGCTTGGCGTACTCGATGCGGGCTGCCGCCAGGATGTGGCTGCGCCTCCACCCGCATGGAGTCGTCGGCGGCCAGGAACGCCGCGTGCATGGCGATGTTGCGGATCACCCCGCCGGAGACGCTCAGCTGCGCTAGTCGGTCGAAGTCCAGGTCAGCCGACCGGCGTGGCGGCCGGGAAGACGCGTCGCCAGATGCCTCGCCCGCGCAGCGGCGTCGGGGAACGGGAAGCTGGACGACGAAGCGGATCCGACGCATGAACGCCGGATCGAGAGCCTGCGCCATGTTGGTCGTCAGGATGGCTACGCCGCGGTAGGACTCCATCTGCTGCAGCAGGTAGCTGATCTCCAGGTTGGCGTAGCGGTCGTGGCTGTCACGCACTTCGCTTCGCTTGCCGAACAGGGCATCGGCCTCGTCGAAGAGCAGCACCGCGCCGCTCTGCTCGGCTCCGTCGAAGATTGCGCGCAGGTTCTTCTCGGTTTCGCCGACCCACTTGCTCACCACGGACGCGAGGTCGATCTTGTAGAGGTCCAGGTCGAGTTCGGCGGCCAGGATCTCTGCTGCCATGGTCTTGCCCGTGCCGCTGTTGCCGGTGAACAACGCGGTCATTCCTACCCCGCGTGCGTGCTTGCCGGCAAATCCCCACTGGTCGTTGACGATGGCACGTCGATGCACGTGAATCGCGATCTGCCGCAGCGTTTCGAGCTGAGCAGCGGGCAGGACCAATTGATCCCAGCAAGCTCGGGCCTCGACGCGCTGGGCCAGGGTATCCAGCGAGCGGCGGGCGTGTTCGCGACAGATGCGCCAGCCCGCCTCACCCAGGTCCACCGGCGCACCTTCGCGGTTGTCGTCGTCCGCCGCCTCGTGCACAGCGGCGGCGGACAGTCGTATCGCCGGTTCGTCGAAATGGAAGTATTCGGCGATCCGGTCGAGGTAGCCGTTCATGCGTTGTGCGAGCGGCCCGAGATCGCGGACCCAGGCGTCGCGGCGCTGGGCGGTCGACAAAGTCGGAACATGCAGGCGCAAGCCGTCAAGCCGCTCGGCCGGTGTCCCGGGCCGCACCTCGACGGCCAGCGGGGCCTCGGTGTGTTCCAGCCACGCGACCAGGTTGTGCAGGCTGTCGCATTCTTCTGTCCGCAGGCACAGTGCGGCGCCGGTCAGGGCGGCCTCCCGGGTCCACAGCCGGGCCAGCGCCTCCCGCTCGGTGGCCGCGCCAGGGATGTCGATGGCGTTGATGAAATACGGTGCCAGGCCGCTGATCTCGCAGATAGCGCTGAAAGCGCCCTGTCGGGCCGAACGGTCCTGGCCGATCAGCAGCAGCGGCTCGCGCGGGGCCGGCGAGCGCGCCCAATACCTGGCGCCGGCGCGGATCGCGGCTCCGCTCGACGCGGGGGAGGCCAGCACCGGGCGGGCCAGTGCTGTCAGCCGTTCGTCGATGGCGGGCACGCCGATCAGGAACGCCAGGATCCGCTCGTCGATGTGCAACGGGGCGTGTAGCAGGCTGCCGCGGTCGACCTCGATCAGCCGCCAGTACCGTAGCGGGCCCGCCGCGGTGACTGCACTCCAGTGCGGGCTGTCCAGGACCGCCAGGGCCAGCCCGAACGTCGGCCAGCCAGCGCGGTCGGCGCCAGCAACGGCGTCACAAGCGGCGGCGAAGCGGCTCTCCAGCACGTGCCCGGCGCACAGCACCAGCAGATCGCGCTCGAACGGGCTGAGTCGAAACAGCGTCGTCAGCCGCTGCAATGCCTGCCACGGCTCCGCACAGCGCACCGGCGGGCTGGCCGGGGCTGCACACGCTTGGCCACCGCCGGTGAGTGAGCCGTAGACGCGGTCGAGCGCGCCGGATAGCGACTCGGACGCCGTGGTGACTGAGGTGGCCGTCATGACACCACTACCTGCGGGGTGAACTGACCGCCCGCGACCGCGGTGAGTGTGCTTGGGGCGCCGTCGATCTCGAGCCGGATGGGATAGGTGCCGGCCGGCAGGTTCGCCGGTACGGGGAATGTGATGGTGGTCGCTGACGTGGGGTCGCTAGTGGGCCGCTCGTTGATCGGAATCGCATTATCGCCGATATAGAGGATCGCCTGCTGCGTGCGGCCGACCGCCGGCGAGACGGTCAGGGTCAGGGTCGAGCCTGGTGTTGCGGTAGGCACCGGAGATGCGATCGTCGGGACCAGTTGAAAGGGCGCCGAACTGGAGCTGAAGCCTTGGTGGCGTGTGGTCGAGGGGGGAAAGGTGGTCATCTGTTGGACCCGTAGCGTGCGCGTGCCGGCCGGCAGCGTGGGCAAGGCGACGTTGATCTTGGTGTTCTGCACCGTCTCGGGCTGCACGGTCTGGGCCGCCACCCCCGGCGCCGCGTCAAACGACACCACGGTGTCGGAGGGGTTGGCGCCCAGAAAGTTGCTGCCGGTGATGGTCAGTGTCCCGCCCGCGGGGACCATGCCAGGTGTCAGGCCGGCTACGACCGGCCCCTGCAGAGGCAGCGCGGTTACCGACCAGGTCTTGGGCGGCATGTTCGACGTCACCGGTGCGGTGTCCTGGATAACCACGACGGAGACCTTAAGGGCGGTGCTTGGCCGGTACGGTGCCTGAAAAGCGGTCCACAGCCGGTAGATCTCTTCTGTTGTCAACACTTCCGGCGTGATGCGGATCTGCTCGGTCTGCTGGGCCAGGGTGCTGCCGGCGATCAGCTGCGCCTGGGCAGTCGGCGACGGCTGCTGGCCGAGTGCGTTGAGCGCATTCTGGATGCTCTGGCTGGGCACCAGGGGGTTGTCGTGGAAAACCTTCATCGCCCAGGCCAGCAAGATCTCCGGGTCGAACTGCGCCGCGCCGTATGCGGTTACCAGGTAGTGCAAGTCGAGCGCCAGCGGCGGGTTGCTGACCTGCCCGCCCTGCCCGTTGTACGAGGGCAGGTCGAGGTTGCGGAGCGCGGGATTTACGCTGACGTAGTACATGAACAGGTTCAGTTGTGCCTGTTCGTTGGTGCCGGTCTGGATCAGGTCTGGGGAGATGGCCGTGATCCCGGGCGTGGACCCCTGAATAGTCGGCGGCGGCATGGTGACGGTGTTGAGCAGCAGGTAACGCAGGACCGCACTCACGCCGCCGACGGCCAGGTAGTCGCTCACGGCCGACCGTCCTGGCGCCCCGCGAGGAAGTCGGCTAGCGACACCTGCGGGCGAAACGCTGGCTTGGGGCGCGGGGCGGTAGCGGGCGCCGAGCGCACCTCGATGTGACCAATGGAAATCGTCACCTCCGGCGGGGAGGTGTCGACATCTGGCGTTTGCCGCGCCGGCGGTCCGACGGCTCCGGGGGCGGCCAGCGAGGCGGGCAGGATCCGGGCGGATACCGCACCCTGCTCCTCGCTGGGCCCCGGTCTGGATTCTGCGCTGAACCACTCACCAGAGGCGGGCGTCACACCTGTGCCAATCGGCGCCTCGGCTGCCTGCCGAGCGGGCGCCGCGGGTGCGGGCTGCGACTCGCCATCAGGGCCGAGTTCGCCTGGCGGCGCCTGGGCCGATGGTGGTGGGCTGAACCGGGTCGGCACCGCGGGACTCGGCTGCGGCGTGGGCTGCTCAGCACTCGGATCGGGCTGATCGCTCGCTGGCGGCTGCCGCGGCGATCCTGAGGTCGACGGGGCGCGGGTGCCTGCCGGCTCTGCTTTGCCGACCACAACCTCATCACCATCCGGCACACCCAAAGCGGGCGCGGCGAGGTCACCGGCAGGCGGACGTTCGCGCGGCCGCCAGCCTGCGTGGGAGCCCACCGCCTGGCCGTGCTCGATAGTGCGGCCGGGCCCTGCGGCCGCCTCGGCAATGTCAGCCGACATCGCATCGGACCGTGGGTGCCACGGCAGCGGACCAGCCTCGGCCGCGGGTGCGTAGAGCGGCTGGGCCAGCGGCTGAAGCGACGACAGCGGAGCGCGTGTCCGCAGGATCATTCGCTCAAGCAGCGTGCTCATGCGCTCAGCAGCTCCAGGTAGGCACGCCGGCGGGTTGCGCTCATGCCGGCGACGTCCTGCTGGCTCCAGCCGTAAGCCGAGGCGAGCTCATGGATCTCGCCGAGCAGGCGCCGGGCCGCGCTCTGGACTTCCGCCCACAAGAAGCGGGCGATGTCGAAGTCGAGGACCTTCGTCGACGAGCAGTCGGGGCACTCGATCGAGCAGCTCAGCTCGGCCGCCGCATGCAGCTGATCGAACCGAAGCGCCACCGTGGGCGGCACCGGGCCCGTCAGTGGCGCGGGCAGCTGCGCAGCCGCTGGCGGGGAAACCTCCAAGCACCGTGTTAGCAGCAACGTCTGGGCCGCATCCACGTCCGGCGCGCTGAGCGTGGCGACCAAATCGTCGGTGGTGACCGCGCGCAGACGGTACCGGCGACCGTCTTCCGTCCAGGCAGCCGGTTCCAGGTCGTAGTGATTCTCCAGATGCGCCGTTAGCTCCGCGACCGGCACCGCGAACTCAAGTTGTGCACCGCAGTCCGGGCAGAGGCCGAATATCTGCAACCTCGGTCCGAAGCTCAGGCTGTGTAGGCGCAGCAGCAGGAGGTTGCGCTCGACGATTGGCAGGGCGCCAAGTTCAGCGGGGTCGGCATGGGCGAGGGCTGCCGACAACATCACCAGGGGCCGCAGCAGGTCGTGGGTTGCTACGCCGTCCTCCCACGCCGCCAGTAGTATCTCGCCGGCCAATGCTCGCATTTACGCGTGGGTCGAAGTAAAGCTGGGCTCGGTCGGCTCGGTTACCGAGGTATCCCTGTCCCAGCCTTCGTGCTCGAGCTTGAGGTGCTGGATCGCCACCGCGTTCGCGTTGGCGTCCAAATCAGGCAACGCCTGATACTCCGACACCCAGGCGTTGTAGATGTGGTAGCTGATCGCCAGTTGGCCCGCCTCGTTGAAGAAGTCGAGAATCACGTCCTTGCGGAAGTCCTTCAGCGAGACCTCGGCACCAAGGCCGGCGCCGACCTGCCAGACTTTGGCCGCCCATGCCTCGAACTCAAGGTCGTGGGTGACCCCTCGCTCAATGGTGATCGCCTCGTACTTGGTGCGACCTGGCTGCTTGCGGGAGGTGCTCGGATCGCCACCGTTGCGGTGCTCGACGACCTCTGTGGTGCGCTTGAGCGCGCTGACCTTACTGACGCCGGCGACATAGCTCATGGCACCCGACGCGCTTAGCCACTTGATCCGGAACTTGAAGTTGACGTACGGGTTGAACCGCTGTGCGTTAACCGTGAACTCTGTCATTGCTCATTCCCCTTGCTACTGGGCCTGACTGGTCAGTTGCTGAATCTGGATCACAACGAACTCGGCCGGCTTCAGCGGGGCGAAGCCGACTAGGATGTTAACCACGCCGGCATCGATATCAGCCTGCGTCGTCGTGTCGCTGTCGCACTTGACGAAATAGGCCTCGCCGGGGGTCTGCCCTTGGAACGCCTGCTTCAGGAAGTACGTCTGCATGAACGAGTTCACGTTGAGGCGGATCGATGCCCACAGTGGCTCATCGTTAGGCTCGAACACCACCCACTGCAGGCCGCGGTAGAGGCTCTGCTCCAGGAACAGTGCCATCCGCCGGACCGGGACATACTTCCATTGGCTGGTCTCGGCGTCGGCGCCGGCGAGGGTGCGCGCCCCCCATAGCACGCTGCTGTACACCGGGAACGTACGAAAACAGTTGAGCCCCAGTGGGTTGAGCAATCCGTTCTCAGCATCGGAAAGTGCGTACTGCAAGCCATGCACGCCCAGGAGCGCGGCCTGAGTCCCGGCTGGAGCTTTCCACACGCCGCGGCTGCCATCCGTAGCCGCATAGACCCCAGCCACAACTCCGGATGGGGCGAAGGTCCGGATGTTGTTGTTGTTCAACGGATCTGTTGCGCGCAGTCGCGGCCAGAACGCGGCCCCGTAAGTGGCAGCATCGCCGCCGATGCCAAGCAGGCTCGACTTCCAGTCGAGGGCAGCGGTCACCGTCGTGATTTGCGGCGGCGGATCGACCAGCAGGAACGCACCTTGGGCCTGGCACAGCGCGATGGCTGTCTGGTACAGGCTCGACGGGTCCAAGCCATTGTCGGTGGCAGCCGAGTTGCTCTTCATGGCGCGGGTGGCGTCGGGGATGCAGAGCAGGTTGAACTGGTCGACCTTCTGCAGCGCGTAAATGCCGGTGAATGCAACCTGGTTACCGATGAGCTGGGTATTCCCCGGCAGCCCAGTCCCATCGCTCCCGGCGCCGGACGCCGTTTGGGAAGCTGTAACCACTGTGGTGCCAAGAGCATAGTGCGCAACGTTGGCCGTGGGTGAAGACAGGCCGAGAGCTCCCGCCGCGTCTCCTGGCGGCGCGGGGGGTGGGGCTGTCGACGTGCCCGCCGCACCGGTGTCGGTGAACTTGAGCGTCGTACCGCTCGCAGTCGTTGTGACGTTGGCAAGTTGAGTGGTTTCGTTGCCTGCCGATGTGCCCCGGTAGACGTTGTATCCGGTTGCGCCGGCTACCTGAGTCCACGACAGCGCGGCCGATGATGACGTGCCAGTCAGTGCGGCAGAAACCTCGTTCGATGCGCCGGTCTCGCCAGCAGCGGTGATCGCGGTGACCTTCCAGAAGTAGGTGTTCGCAGCCAACGTGCCACCACTGGCAGAGCCAGTGACCGCCAGACCTGACGGAGCGGCAGCGGGCGCAGTGAAGGTAAGGACGGCGTCGGGGTGGTTGGGCAGGAGGGCGTTGACACGGATGGCCTGGCCATTGCTCAGCGTGGTGACTGAGCATTGAACAGATGCTCCCGGCATCTTCAGGGTGAGAACGGAATTGATCGCCTGCTGCAGCTGGGAGGCCAGCCCGCCGTAGCTCTGCGGAATTGGGGTGTTGTGGCCAAAGACGGTGATCGAGATCGGCAGTGGGCTCAGCGGGGACGGCTCGCTGGTATTGAGCTGCAACGCAAAGTCCTGGCTAGCAAGCGTTGCGCTACTGCCGCCGCCAACCGCGGCGTCGACGCTGGTATTGCCGGTGATGTTGATCGCCTGGCCGGTGATGCCGGTGACCGCCGGAGCCGTGGTCGGCGTGCCCGTGACCGACACGTTAACGAGCTGGGAGCCGGTATCTGGATCGTTGACGCGGGTCGTCAGGTAGTTGACCGAGCTGGAGTTGAGCGTGACGCCGGAGAACACCTCGGTTGTATTGGCCGCCAGGTCGGTGATCGTCAGGTTGAAGGCCAAACTATCGGCGGTTAAGTCGATGTTCTGTGTGTCCACGTCGATCAGCAACTGCCCATTCGCCCACGCTCCGCTGCTGAGCGCAGTGAAGGTGAGGCCGTCGAACTTGACGTTGGCTTGGGTGGCGCCAACCATCGGCGTGCGCACCACGTAGGCCTGCGCGCCGGGAGCGTTGATGTAAAACTGCTGTACGGCGTAGCTGAGCTCGCTGTTGGATGCCAGGCCCCCGTAAAGGCGCTGGAAGTCGGCGAAACTAAAAATTGCCTGCGCGCGGTTGTCGATTCCGGTCGCCGTGTAGCCGACGAACGCGGCTATGGAGGTAGCTACGCCGGTGATTGCATGTACCGGGCTAGGCAGTTCCTGGATATAAACGCCAGGGTAAGTAAGGGGGGTAGACATACGCACACCCTTTCAGTTCGCGGTGCGTCAATTCAGGGAAATATCGCGCAAAAGGCAACAAGTAACTCCTACACGCGCGCCTATTTTGTAGGCTGCAATAAACACGTCACGACACGACCTGGAGGTCAAATCTCCAGAATTCAGCTCGTAACCACTTATTTGGAAGCTGTCGTTTCGCGCCGGCGCTGGCCGGAGCTACTCGGAGAGCGACAAGATCAGTTGCCTTGTCCCGGTTAGATCCTTTCTCGTCATCCCCCCTGTGGACTCGACCCCCACACCCATCAACGCGCGAAGCGCCCTTTGTTCGCGTATGTCGTTGGGCTACTTCAATTTCGTTGCTGTGTCTCCTGTTAGGGCGACCCGAACTGTAGCACTAGCCAGGTGCGTCACAGCGGGCAATTTACAAAGTTTTCGAACAACTTCTTGTTACGGAAAGTGTCCAGAGCAGCCTGTTTCTCCAGCCTGTTCGAGGACGCATGATGTGATCGCAGGTTTCCGCTAACTGCCGGCATCCGTCGTACCTTGATCACAGCGAATAATAGGTGTTTTCTACACCGTCGCTTGTTTGCAGCTGAACTGAATCGAACCAGCATTGCCGAGGTAGCCTGGCAACGATTTAGCCCAAGTCATGTGTTCTATATGGTTAACACCGGGATGATCACACGGTCCCGGTCACCGATGCGGCCAACACAAACTGCGCGGACGCCTGCCTGCGCGAGCCCCTTGCACAGGGAGGTCGCTGTTCACCTCAATCGGTGCAAGCCGCGCCGCGACCAAACGTTAAATGTTTCTGCATTTTGGTTCTCGGCACCCGCGTTGGGCGGCTACCACCAACCGAGATCCTTAAAGTGATCGATGACGGAGCCAGTGATGTCGTATTGGCAATAGCCGCCGGGCCACCGGCCGCTTACCACCTGGTGCGCGTCGATGTGAACGGTGGTGGGGTTGCCGCCGGTACAAAAATGTATGCCCGGCGATCCTGTAATCGTCTCGCGCCAGCAGGGCGTTGATCCTTCCGCCCACCAGTGATAAAGCCCGCCCACAGTGTCTTGGCAGAGACTGGCGGACGCGTTGAGAGCATCCTCGATTGCGTGGCGGTCGGTGCACACAAAACCGAAGCCCTCCGATGTGCCGGACCAGACCGCGTAGATAGCTTCAACAAATGACCACGGCACGCCGACGCCTATCCATCGCGCGTAGACGCGTCGGACGATATCCAGCGCCGGACCCATTTGCTTGAGGGCCTGCCAAAAATCGGCTGGGCGTCCGCCCCAGAACGCATTGGCGAGGTACTTTTCGGAGCCAGGCAGTCCGGCTTGGCGGCGGGCATAGCTTCGATGGAGCGTTGCTAGCAAGCCGGCAGGAACACCGGTGGGCGCTCCTGGCGGCGGAACCAGCCCGCCTGCTGGCAACGCCGGCTCAGCGGGGGATGTTGCCGTCGGATATGTTGCCTGCACCGCAGCCTGATTTTGTGGAGATAGCCGTTGCACGCGTGCCCGGTAGCGTGCGAGGGTCTCGGGCTCCGGGTTTGGTGTAGCCTCCAGCAAAACACTCTCAGCAGCAACGGAAATCAACAGAGTGGTGTCCTCCTGGATAATGGCCAGGTCCAACGCATCGCGCGCGCGGATAGCGCGCAGAACCGACACAAGCTGCGTCCAGTCAAGCCCGTACAGCTTCTGAACGGCTTCTCCAGTTTTCATCCCGCCCACCGGGTCACGGCTATGAAGAAGCGCGATGATTTCGCTTGCGAGGCCGTCGGCGTCGAACCCGCCTTTATCTGTTTCACTCTGCCGGTGGATCAAGCCGGTGTCGGCCTGTAACACATGAGCCAATTCGTGGGCTAGGAGGTGACGTCCGCGAATAGAAGACGGGTCGTATTCGCCCCTGCCAAAAACGATGTGCCGGCCGACGGTGAAGGCGCGCGCGCCGATCGCTTGCGCGGCAGACCATGCGGTTTGGTCACTGTGTACTGAAACGGCGCTGAAGTCGAATCCTGTTCGCGCCTGAAAGAAGGTCTGTGTTGCCGGGTCAAGTGATCGCTGTGGAGAACCCAAAGCATGATGTACAACAGCCGGCGCTTCCGCGGCTTTGGGACCGTCCGCGGTGGGCTTGGTAAGCAGTTGTTCCCCCTCGTTATCGCAAGCGGCGCATTGCCGGTTCTGCGGATTGTCGCTGCAGCCGTCGCATTTTCGAGCGGCTTGCCGGTTAGTCCCGGTGATCGATGGGCGGGAACGCGGTGATGCTATAACCGCATCGGCGAAGTGATCGGCCTCAGCCTCGAGCGGACAGGAGGTGCTGGCGACGGCCAGCTTTGCTCGCAACATGCCGCGCGAGCGGAATAGCGCATTTGGGAGTTGTGAGAAACTGCTATCCGGTTGACGCTGCTGTGCGTCGGTTCGAGGGAAGCTGGCAAGACTTCGAGCAAACATCTCGAGAAATCCTTTGAGTTACGACCGGCCAGTGTAAATGTGTGACGAGATTCCTCATGCTCCTAATCCAGCGACAGACTACAAGAAGTAATAGGCGTCGGATAGGGCTTGCGCCCTCCAGCGCGCCCGTCGGCAGTCAGCGCACGGTGCGGCTTGTTCAAGCGTGCTCAACCAGACCTTCGCCCGAGCCAGGCGTCATGCGGCGCAGAGGAATTGAAACATGCTGATCCACAGTGTCATTGAGTCTTCAGGCGACAACATGCGTCACTGTGACGTAATTGGTCCCGGGAAAGGGAAAGGTTCTTTCCCGTTCTCCGCCGACATGGGCTTGAACATCGCAGGGATTCGGGCGGCGCATCCGGCTCGCGCGGCTTTCGCGGAAGTAGCGCGTCTAGACCAGAATGGGGCAGTACCATCTGCGGGGATGTTTAACCGACTTGAACGGGAGGCGTCTTGCCTGCGCAGCCAACAACGGATCCAATGATGGCAATAAAAGTTGCCCAACTCCTGAACACAACCTATGACACTTTGCCAAGCGACTTGACGAATGCCGCCGGCAAGGCGGTCAGCGCTGGTGGTGCAAACTACACAGTGGTCACCACGATCTATGCAAACGACCTTTCGACCGACATGAATCCGAGTGGAGGCGACGACGAAGTCTCCATTGGGCTGATCTGTCAGGCGGCGCAAGCCGGCGATGTGGTGATCGCGATCCGTGGCACCGAAGGAAACATGGAGTGGATCCACGACGCCGAATTCCTCCAAGTGCCATGCCCATTCCTGGCTGGCGCCGGCCACACCGAAGACGGCTTCACCGCCATGTATGAGTCACTGAGGACCGGTGCCGCGGCGAATTCGTCGACCGTGGTCAGCGCACTGGCTAAGCTTCCGTTTCCCCGTCCCGTCAGCTCCTTGACGATTTGCGGCCACAGCCTTGGCGGAGCCCTCGCCACCCTTCTTGCGCTCGACGTGGCGGCGAATACGGCCTTTAGTAGTCCGGCCGTTTACACCTATGGTAGTCCGCGCACGGGGGATTCACTGTTTGCTAACACCTACGACCAGGTGGTCAAGAACTCGTACCGGATCGCAAACCGCGTCGACATCGTCCCGACGTTGCCACCTCCGGTGGACTACCAGCATGTGCTCACCCTCTGGGAGCTAAACCCGATCCAATTATTGCCGCTTCCGCCAAAGGTCCTGGTGAAGTTCGATCCTGGATGCGAACATTCGCTCACAACGTACATGTATCTGTTGTCCCTCGAATCCGGCGGTCCGGTCGTTCCGCTCCAATCGACCTGTGTGCCCTGAAAACAACCAGAGTCTCGTCGCCGACGACGATCAGTCCGCGCTGATCCTTGGAACGGTCGAGTCTTTCGCCAGGCCAGGGAAGCAGCGGCACAGTGACGAAATCTAGCGCGACCCCTAGGATGTGTTCAGCGCGATGGCGGCGCGAATGAGCGCCTTCAAAGCCTTTTCGTTGATCTTTTCACCCTCACGGATGTCGATGGCACGCCTGGTGTTGCCGTCCAGGCATGGGACTGGCATTGCTTCTCGCTGGCTATCCGTCGAAAGAGCCTCGATCCGCCGCGGAATGCCACAGGCTTGTGAATCTGCGGCTCTAGCTTAGGGAAGTGGTCACTGTGATGCAGTCGGTTACGACCGCCGGCGGCGCGTCGCCGATTGAGGTGCGACCGGGCCAGTCGACGCCGATGGGCGCGACGCCAGATGCGGCGGGCACGAACTTTGCGGTGTACTCCTCGTCAGCGACTGAGGGCACCGTCAGCTTGTGCGTGTTCGCCGATGACGGCACCGAGACCAAGTTGCCGCTGACGGCGCGCACCGGCGATGTCTGGCACGCCTACCTGCCTGGGGTCGGTGCCGGGCAGCGCTACGGCTACCGGATGGATGGGCCGTGGAATCCGGGGCAAGGGTTGTGGGCCAACGAATCCAAGCTGCTGCTGGACCCATGGGCGAAGGCCATCGACGGCGAATACGACGGAGATTCGTCGGCATGCGCGCACCTGCCGAATGATCGCACCAGGCCTGACCCTGGTGACTCTGCGCTGCATGTCCCGCGCTCGGTGGTAGTTGATCCGAGCTTCGACTGGGACGGCGACATACCGCCCCGCATCGCCCTGGCTGACTCGATCATCTACGAGACCCATGTGCGGGGGCTGACCAAGCAACACCCCCAGGTGCCCGACTCTCTGAAGGGAACTTACGCCGGACTGGCCTGCGACCCAATCATCAAGCACCTCACCTCACTCGGGATAACCGCTGTTGAGCTGATGCCGGTGCACCAATTCCTGCCTGCCGCAACGCCGGTGCCGGCGGGGCTTACCGACTACTGGGGCTACATGAGCATCGGCTTCTTCGCCCCGCACGGCGCATACAGTTCGGCCGGCACGCGGGGCCAGCAGGTTACCGAGTTCAAATCGATGGTCAAGGCGCTGCACCGCGCCGGCATCGAGGTGATCCTCGACGTGGTCTATAACCACTCCGCCGAAGGCAATCCCGACGGCCCCAGTGTGGCGTTTCGCGGCCTGGACAACCCTAGCTACTACTGGCTGAATCCGGCCGACCCGAGCAGCTACTACGACTACAGCGGCACCGGCAACACTCTCGATGCCGGCGAACCCGAAGTGCTACGGCTGATCCTGTCCAGCCTGCGCTACTGGGCGAGCGAAATGCACGTGGACGGCTTCCGTTTCGACCTAGCCGCCATCTTGACACGCCAGGAAGGCAACCTGGAGAAGTTTGCGGCGTTTTTGGACCTCGTCTACCAGGACCCGGTGATCTCGCAGGTCAAGCTCATCGCCGAACCGTGGGATGCCAACGGCGGCTATGTCCTTGGCCAGTTTCCGCCGCCCTGGGTGCAGTGGAACGACCACTACCGCACCAACGTGCGCGACTATTGGCGGGCGCAGGGCGGCATCGGCGAATTGGCCACGCGGCTGGCTGGTTCACACGACGTGTTCGCGGCCGCCGATCAGTCTCCCGAGTCATCCGTCAACGTCGTCACCTGCCACGACGGCTTCACGCTGAATGACCTAGTGTCGTTTAACGCCAAGCACAATGAGGCGAACGGCCAGAACAACAGCGACGGTAGCGATGACAACCGGTCCTGGAACTGCGGCGCCGAGGGCACCACCGCGGATCAGGGCATCGTGGCGCTGCGCGCGCAGCAGCGCCGAAACTTCTTGGCTACCTTGCTGATTTCGCAAGGTGTGCCGATGCTCCTGGGCGGCGATGAGATTGGACGCTCCCAACAGGGCAACAACAACGCTTACTGCCAAGACAACTCCATCAGCTATTACAACTGGAACTTAGATCAGGAACACGTGGATCTGCTCGCATTCACCGCTCGCGCGATCGGACTACGCAAACAACACCACGTTTTTCGGCGCGGCAGCTTCTTGACCGGCCAGGAGGCTCGGCCGGGCAGCGGCGAGGATGTGGCCTGGTTATGGACTGACGGCACGCCGATGACGCCAGACCGGTGGGACTCCGGTTCGCTGGCATTTGCGATGTGGCTCAACGGCGCAGCACTCACCGACACTGACGCCGACGGCAACGCGCTCACCGACGACACGTTCCTCATCTTGTTCAACGCGTCGTGGAACCCGCAGTTGTTCACCCTGCCGTCATCGGGCTTCGGCACCACGTGGACGCCGGTACTGGACACCACTCAGGCCACTGGGTCTCCGCCACCGTCGTCAACCGCGCTACCGGCTGACTCGGGCTACCCCGTGAACCCACGCAGCCTGCAGGTGCTGCGCAGAACAGACTGACCAGGATGCCATCGTCGGCCACCTCGGCTGGAACGATCTACTCTGATTCCATGTCCGAGGTGCCGCACCTTACGACTGGCGATGAGGTCGAGCTTGGCGCGTTGCTGGTGTTGTTGCACGGCGCTGCTGACCCGTTTCGAACCGTTCAAGCGACCTACCGCACCTGGCGCCACGAAGAGCGCCTGCTTGAGGCTTTCCGCGCCGATGCCGAGGAGCAGAAGCGTCGCGGCGCGTCGATCAGTAGCGTGTCCGCCGTCCGCAGTGGCGAGGCCGAGCCCACTGAGACCGAAGAGACGGTGCGCATCTGGCGCGATGGCGAGCGAGTTCGCGAAGAGCATCACGGGGGCCGCCGGGACGGTTACTACGGCGTCGCTGACGGTCCGCTGTGGTGGTTCTGGGACGAGCACATGGGAGCCAGAAGCAACCAGGACGATCCGAGCGTCGGCAGCGGCATCGGACAGCAGCTTCAGGTCATGCTCAATCCCACACCGCTGCTCAGCTCGCTGCATTTTCGCGTGGCTGGGAACTCCCAGGTTGCGGACAAAGCCACCATCACAGCTCACGCCACCGCCCGCCCACACGATCCACGCCACGGGACATTCCGCCGCGAGCTCCACGCGCTTGGCACCGGCGCCCATCACTACCAGCTCGAGGTTGACCAGGAACGCGGAGTACTACTGGCCGTCACCGCGATCCGCGACGAGCAGCCCTTCCACAAGATCACCACGCTCGCGATTCGCTTCGACGAGCCGATCCCCGCCGAAACCTTCCAATTCGCGCCACCGGAAGGCGAACAGATCCAGCCCACCCGAGGAGATCGCGACCGTCTGCAGCACATCAAGCTCACCGACGCCCAGCAGCGCGCCCCATTCACCGTTCTCATGCCAGACCGCGTGCCCGCCAGCTGGCACGTGCGCTGCCTGTTCATTGAAGCCTCTCAGCGGCCACCAACGCCGGCGCAGGTCTCGCTGAGCTACCGCTCCGACGACGGACACCAGAGCGTTTCGATCTCCCAGATGGCCGCAGTTGACGCTTCCCACCAGTACGGGAACATGATCAACGACGAGAACTGGCTGGAGGTGCCCCGCGACGGGACGTCGGTCAGGGTCAGACCAGCCCAATGGCCTCAATCCCAGGCACACCTCAAACGCGACGGAACGTTCGTATTCCTCGTCTCAGACAACCTCACCGGCGACCAACTCGCCACGATCGCTGCCCACCTCAGGCCCGCACCGCGCACCGGCAGCATCTAACTGGCGGCCGCGTAGAGGCCCCTGCCGCTCGTCTCGGGACTGTGGATTTATCGGTGTTTCCGGCCTGACACGCTGAGGGATGCTCGGCGGGGAAGGTGCCGTGATGACGACACTGGATGGCGTGACGAAGAAGGAGCCGGCTGAGCAATCGGCCGAACAGCAGGCTGCAGCTGAGCTGGTGCGGTTGGCCCAAGAGCAGGGCCTGTCGCTGACCGGACCCGATGGGCTGCTCAAGCAGCTGACCAAGACGGTGCTCGAGACCGCTCTCAACGAGGAGATGACCGAGCACCTGGGCTATGAGAAGCATGACCCAGCGGGTGTGGGAACAGGCAACATCCGCAACGGCACGCGGGCCAAGACGGTGTTGACCGACACCACTGGCCCTGTCGAGCTCGATGTGCCGCGGGACCGGGCGGCGACGTTTGAACCCCAGATCGTCAAGAAACGTCAGCGGCGGCTCTCTGGTGTCGATGAGGTGGTGTTGTCGTTGTATGCCAAAGGCCTCACCACCGGCGAGATTTCGGCGCACTTCGCCGAGATCTACGGTGCGTCGGTGTCGCGGGAGACGATCAGCCGGATCACCGACAAGGTGATCGAGGAGATGAACGACTGGGCGGTGCGGCCCCTGGATGAGATCTACGCGGCGATCTTCATCGACGCCATCGTGGTGAAGGTCCGCGACGGGCAGGTCGCCAACCGACCGTTCTATGCCGCGATCGGGGTGAGCCTTGCCGGGGAGCGCGACATCCTGGGGCTGTGGGCCGGTACCGGTGGTGAGGGCGCGAAATTTTGGATGAGTGTGCTGACCGACTTGCGCAACCGTGGCGTCAAGGACGTCTTCTTCGTCGTGTGCGATGGGCTCAAAGGGTTGCCCGAGGTGGTCAGCAACGTCTGGCCAGAGGCCATCGTGCAGACCTGCATCATTCATTTGATCCGCAACACTTTTCGGCTCACCTCCCGCAAGTACTGGGATGAGATCAAACGAGATGTGAAACCGATCTACACCGCGGTCAACGCCGCCGCAGCGCGCTCGGCTTTTGACGAGTTGGCGAAGAAGTGGGGACAGCGCTACCCGGCGGTGGTCCGGCTCTGGGACAACGCCTGGAGCGAGTTCATCCCGTTTTTGGACTACGACGTGGAGATACGGCGGGTCATCTGCTCGACGAATTCCATTGAGTCACTCAACGCCCGGTACCGACGGGCGATCAAGGCGCGCGGACATTTCCCCTCTGAGCAGGCGGCGATGAAATGCCTCTATCTGGTGACCCGTTCCCTGGACCCGACCGGTGCCGGCAGGGCACGATGGATGATGCGGTGGAAGCCAGCGCTCAACGCGTTCGCGATCACCTTCGGCAACCGTTTCCCGGCGGCCGAAACCTACTGATGAAAACCGCCGGAAACACCGTTAGCGAGATAGTCCCCCCGTCTCACCAACGGGACAGAGAGGTCGAAATAGCTAGCAGCGCAGAAGGATTGAGAACAGCGTAGATGGACTGGGAAGCGACACCAGAAAGAAGAACAACGAAATCATTTATGACCCGAACCCGACTTGTACGGATCGGCAATAACAGACTTAATATGTTGTAGGACAACATATTTCACGCATTAGTTAACCGGTACGGTGCGTGCTCGACAGGTGCGAGTTGCAGGGGAGTGGAACGTACGTTGGCTTAGGGCAGCTTGTCGGTTGCAATCTTCGTTTGGGTGAGGTTTGTGGATCGGCCAAGATACAGGGAATGCTGAATGGCTGGTGGGTCGCCTAAGTGAGTCGGTCCGATCGGTCAGAAGTAGGCGGGGTTGAAAAGGTCCTCGACGGTTTCCAGCAAGGCGGTGAACGCTCCGCTGTCCGCAATCCCATGTGCAAATGCATCCACCAATGCGGTGGTGTCGTTGATGAGGGTTCCCGGGTCTGATCCGTCCGGAATGGTGATCGTCGTGGTCAAGTCGTCGGTCGTTGCGACGCCGCTGGCGACGTCCGCGGGCGTCAGCCCCAGGTATTCCACGTGGGTGGTGAAGAAGTGGTAGATGCCGCTCCCGAGCGCGTCCAACGTGTTGCCGTTGTCGGCGGCGAGGGCCGCGTTCCAATCCTCTTGCCAGTCGGCGACCCCGTCGGTGTCGATTGTGTAGATGGTCGTCTGATACAGGTCATCGGGTGTGTCGCCGACAAGTGAGCCGCCGGGGGCGAATTGGTCTTCGTTGATGGCGGTGAGAACGTCGTTGGTAAGGGTCGTCCCGGTTGTACCGCCGCCGAACAGTTGGACCAGATCTGAATAGATGTTGGTGGCTATCCCGTTCGCATCGCTTGGGTCGCCGATGAACACGAAATGCAAGTCGTCCTGAGGAATCGTGGCCGCGAGCACTTTCTCTGCCGCCGATGCGGCAATGACGCTCTGCGAGTAGGCGAATACCGTCAGCGGGTCCGTGGCGCTGATATCCCCGGCGGCGTATTCAGCTTCCACCGCACTAATGATGTCCGTCTCGTCCTGCAGGCTGCTCGGGCCGAACTCAAACACTTCCGGTGTCGTCAGCACCTGCAGCGGGGCGTCGCACGGCGCGGTTCCCACCATGTCGCAGATTGACGAGGCGGCGGAGAACCCCAATGGTTCCAGATACAGCTTCTCGGCGGCGTCCACATACGCCGTCGACGGTGTGGGTTCGGCAGTGCCGCCGAGAAAGATCGCATTGGTGCTGTCCGACAGTGGGTCGCTCACGTCGACGTCGGCGTGGGCCGACATAGAGAGGGCGATCGACACACCGGTCGCACCGACAACCGGCGCGACCACCCGAAGAGTCTTCCGCATCACGAACCTCACTCAATTCCTGCCGGTCGCCAAAAGCGCACCTGAGCCCGAGGGGCCGAGCAACCACAACTGTCGGCTCGGATCACGCTGGCTTGTCTCACCGACGCGCTTGTCGCGTGCCTGCGGCGCCCCGTATCTCGGTTATGTGACGGTCATCGTAGCCAGGCAGAGTTCGCATTCGTGGGCTTTTCTCTAAACAGTTAGAACATTTCCCGTTGGCTTCGGGCCGCCAGCTCGGCGTCGTCAACGCCGCCGGCAGCAGCCTCGCGCAGCAGGCGTGCGTGCTAGCAACGACGGAATCGCACGGACGCACCGCCAGTTACTGCTGCCCTCTAGACTGCCAAGCGTAACTAACCCGCGGAAATACAATGCAGAGCAGCGGCGGCGAGAACTGTGCGATGCCGCTCTGGAGTTGCTGGCTAACGACGGTGCGCGCGGACTCAGTCATCCGAAGGTCGATCGGCACGCGGGGATGCCGGCAGGCACCACGTCTGCCTACTACCGCACTCGAAAAGCACTACTTATCGGTGCGGCCCAACGCATGAGCGACCTCGACGCAGCCGATCTCACTCGCATGGCCGAACTCACCGATAGTGATGACCGGCGATTCTCGGGAACACTAGGACTGGCCAAAATGGTCGTGATGTCGGGCCAACCGCCTTGGCTCACCCGCACCAAAGCTCGACACGAGTTGGTCGCACTTGCCGGACGCGACCCAGACCTGGCCCGCACTATCGGCGAAGTCGCAGAACGGTTTGAAGATTTGCAGCGCGCACTGATCACCCAGTGGCAACCCGCTGGCACCGATCTCGACCCAGCGCTAATCGACGACCAGGCCTTCGCCGTCAGCCGTTTCATAACTGGTGTCATGGGCGACTTCGTTCGCAACGATGAGACCACCTACGACGTGGCGCTGCTCGACTCAATGATCCAAGCCATCCTTGAAGGGATCCGCGACAGTTTCCAACGGGCTACCCGGGCGTGACAGGGCTCGTCGAGAATGCCGAGCACACCCTGGTCAAGACTTTTGGGCAGCGCGCAGTGACATGTCGGCCAGCGTGCCGGCGGCACGGTCACCCGTTGGCGACCCGCCCCAGATTCGATGAGAATGCTGCCCCAGATTCAATAAGAGCGGACAGCTGTCGGGCGTGTCCACACCGGCTTGTGCGAACAGTGATGAGGCCAACGCGCGTTTGCAATAGCCCTGCGGGACAAACTAATTCGTCACAGTGACGTAATGCCAGCGGCACGGCCGGCCGCGGCGGGAAGGGGTTGCGCGCCGCCTGAACGACCGGCCGCGGCCCCAACCTCGGCTGGTAATCGGCCAAGTCAGGTTGCATGATTCCTCAGTGATTCTGTTCCGCCTGCTGGTCAGCGGGTCGGAGCGGCACAGATCCGTTGAGAAAATCAGCCAATCGTTAAGGGATGCGAGTCTTTTCATCTAATGCAACTCGCTACCTTTACCTTTATGTACCGATAAGCGACATTATGTTAACTCAAGTCTCGACGAACTTGGCCGCGTGGCCGCCGAGCGCGGCACGCTCCCCACGGTGTTGCGTTGCGGCAACGGTCCCGAATTGGCTTGTGGCGCAATGTCCGAATGGGCCTCGAGCCAGGTCGGGTTTCACTTCATCCCGCCGGAGCGAGCCGTGGCACAACGGCTACGTCGAATCGTTCAACTCGCGCATCCGCGACGTCCTGGTCCGGCGCTGGCGTCGGAACGCCGACCGCGTGACCGAGACCGCCTATTGGTCTGTTGCAGACGTGTCGGCTGACCTCACTTCAGGTGCCGGGTGAAGAATCGGGCCGCGTCGTCCCCCGCGAACTGCGGGACGCCGGTGTGGCCGCCCATGTTGGCGTGCAGCGTCTTCTCCTGCGAGCCGAAGGCGTCGAAAAGGTCCAGTGCCAGCTGCCGGTCGTTTCCTTCATCGTCCCACTGCAGCAGGACGTGCAGCGGAATCGTGACCTGACGGGCCTCGTCGAACATGGAGCGGGGCACGAAACTCCCGGCGAAGAGACCGGCGGCCGCGATGCGCGGTTCGACCACCGCCAGCCGGATGCCGATGGCAATCACCCCGCCCGAGTACCCGATCGGGCCGCTGACCTCGGGCAGTGAAAGGAGTGCGTCGAGGGTTGACTGCCATTCCGGGACCGCCTTCTCGACCAGCGGGATGACAAGCCGGTCGACGATCTCGTCGACCGGCTTCCCGGCCGCCAGCGCCCCGCGCAAATCGGTGCGGGCCTGCTCGGCGTCGGCCGACCGGGGGCGGTCACCGCTCCCGGGGAGCTCGATGGTGGCCGCGGCAAAGCCGTTCGCCGAGGAGCGCCGGGCTCGGCTCGCTAGCCGCGGGTACATATTGCGCAGTCCACCGGGGTGGCCGAGCAGGATCAACGGCGCTGGTAAGGAAGTGGGCGTCCACAGGATGCCGGGGATGTCGCCGAGAGTGAATTCGCGTTCAAGGCCGCCGTCGTCGAGGCGCTGTTCGGAAGTGAAGTGCATGGTCGTGCCTTTCGGGAGTGCTCGTTGAACGGCGCTCCCGGACGACCTATCGCCCGACCGTAACCCCGAAGAGGAGCACCCACGTCGATACGTTCACGGGTACCACCTCCTCGTCCTCTCGCACGGTCTCCCAAAAAGTAGCAGCGGTCGCCGTTGGCTGCCAACCGGTTTTACGGCGGCTCCTTGGCCGGAAGCTACAACACCCCGACCACGCCATCTGGACGCGACATGCCGACCGACATGCCCGAAGATTGTCGTACTGACGATGCTGACGAATCAAACAGCGATTTTCCTGAGGCCACTCTGTTCGACCTCGATCCCCCGGTTCGGCCCTACGATGTCCACCTTGGATCCCTGGATGCGGCGGCTACCACCCTCAACGACGCACACAATGCAGTCCAATCAGCCGAAGAACAGCTCACCCAGGTACCCGAGGGGGTGGTTCGGAGTGGTTGGGCAAGCGCCGCACCCCCGCCGGGGGATTCGTGAGGGGCACCCGTTTTGTGGTCCAGTCACTATGCGGCTTGTGGCTGGTGGGTCTCGGAGCGGTCGAGCCTCAGTGCGCAGTCGCTTCTAGGTGCAAAAATATTGCCCGTTGAGCAGACAATTCGACGGTGGCGAGTAGGAACCGGTCAGCACGCCTCTTAGACCACCTGTGGCTGAACCACCGGGTGCAATGATGCGATTCCAATTCGCGGGGGTGAGAACATAGTGCGTGCCAGATTGTGCAAGGGTGCTATTCCACGTGTGCGAGACGGATTCTCCCATCGGCAAGTCGAATTCAAGCTTCCAATCGGTTAGCGGCACCGTGCTCGAGTTGGTGATGGTGAAGTGGGCGATGAAACCAGTCTGCCATGAGTGTGACACCGACAATGTCGCCGTGGCCGCAGCCGCATGAGCTACGGGGGTGATGGCGAGTCCGAGGATGGCAACTATCAATGCCGACAGGGTTACGTGAAGCGCTGTGCCCCAGCGCTTCACGTAATTGTCCAGTCCGGCCATAGCAGCCAACACTAAAGGCAAACAGGCGATATCGGCTCTCGCATCGCGGGTAAGCTGCAGTACCTTTGCTGAACTGAAACCGTCATGAAATTTTTGCCGCGCACCACCCCTAGGGCGCGGCCGGCCGGTATCGCAACATCGACCGCACTCCCCGTCGGCGCCGCTCACGGTTCCACGGCGACCGCGTGAGCACGAATACGGCGGAATCGAATATGGCGGGTACCAGTAAAGTACTGCGATGAATCAGCTCGTCCTCCGCTGTCGGCAATGGGGACGCGGAGCAAACTTGCAGTCGTTTCACAGGCTACGGAATGCTGCAGCCCAGGGTGGTTTTGTACGCTTCGTGCACGATGGATGGGTGCTGTAGCGCGAAGACTCGGCGGCGCGAACACGCCGCCGCGGTCGTCTGTGCGTTCGGCTTGTTCGTGGCGCTGGTTGCTGGGTCCGCGTTGCGCCCGCATTACACCGCGAATAGCCTTCCGGAACCGGGGGCATGGACCCATGGCGTCGAGCATGTCGAGCACGATTTCACACGGGTGCAACCGGTCAGCGCCACCGGATCTTTGAGCGCCGTAAAAGCTCGCGGTAGCTCGCGAACGGTGCCGATTTCGCGAAAGCCATTCCGCTACGTGTGGATGACCCACGATCTCCCGTCGAACTGGGTTCCGTTGTCGCCGCAGTCGGACTGGTCGGCGTTACCGAAATCCTTTGATTCGGTGCAATTTCAGCGGCGCGGCGCCCCTTGGGCTGCGTTCGCGGGGGATTCTGACAACCGACATACGCCATCCCTGTTCTGCATTCTTCGCTGCTGAGGTCGGCCGTACGGTATTCGTGCCGTGTGGCTCTGGCCTGAGCAAGGCAAGGCAGAACGACTCTCCTTCATGCTGCGGCCTCGATACCTGAAGGCAGTCAGCGACTCTGGCTGATCGCGCCGAATTCCGCGCATTGATCACGGGCGGTTTCGGTACGGCCAGACGACACGAAACCCAAGCGTGCCGGCCTGACGTTCCGTGCCACCTCACCGAGTGGGTCATGGGTGCGCGCACCTTCGTTCGTCCGAGTCGGATCAACAATGCTGCGACTGAAATCTCGCGTTTGCGCCATGAATGTGCTGGTGCAGAGGCATCTAGTCCGCCAACAAAAACACAAAGTGAACAGGAGATCTCTCATGATCGGAAAAGTCCTCGTCGGTGCCGTTGGAGCCGTCATTTCCCTCGGCCTGGCCGCGCCGGCTGGCGCTAGCCCGGTACCGCAACCCCCGAGCGTCCCGAACTTCCTGGCCGCCGCTCGCGCGGCGGGCATCACCGGAACGGATCCAGCGATGCTGGAAGACGGCTACAGCGTGTGCAGGAGACTGTGGGTTCGGCAGCTGCCGGGTACTCAGATAGCCGCGGGCCTGGTGCAAGATCATCCACAGCTGACCAGCGACCAAGCGGGACAGTTCGTGCTGGCCGCATACCACGACCTGTGCCCGGTGCCCGGTGGCTCGTATGACTATTGGGCATATAGCACCAGCTGAAATCAGTTGGCCCACCACACCAACGGCGGACCAGGATCCGGTGACGGCGGGACACTGCCGCGCCGCAACATAATTCGGTGTATCACTGCAGCGGGCAGCTGCACAGTGAAAAAGCACTCCCCGCGGTCGCCGGTGGAGTCTAGATCACTGCACGGTCGCGCCGGTGAGTGCAGTGATCTGCGTCATCGGATCTTCCTATCTGAAGTTGATCTTGGACTCAAGGAGTTCTTAAGCGTGGAGAAGGAGTCCTATGGATCGGGAATTTTCGCGCGACTCCGTTTCGGGCGCCATTCAGCAACGGTCCCGACAGGGGTATTACCGGGCGCCTCTCCCCCGTCCGGGGATCGAGGCCTTGTCGCAAAAGTGCGTGGTAAAGCACGGGAAAAGTGTGGCGGGCTGCACAGGGCTCAGCGCCGTATTGTTGGCTAAGCTCTTCCGGGCTCAACGCCTTGCCCGGCAATTCATCCGGCTCTGGTAGTGGCGGAGCTTTCAACGCGACGGTTACTTCCACGTGCGCGTTAGGGTCGACGTCGCGAACCCTCGGCGCGCCGGCAGGTTTAGGCCGTTGGCTGCCCTGAAGTACTGTGCGCGTTTTACTCATGACGTTATGGCACTCGCAACGGTTGGTCCTGGCAAGAGCTCGGTCCGCTGGGTGGACCAGCGAAAAGTGAAGAGCCGTAACCACGCCATATTCGCTACCTGGAAAGATTTCAAGCAATGCTCGGCCGGCGTTCAGGTACTCCGCACTTCCGCACGGCCCATGCGCGGGTCCACACTTGTGGAATGGACCTATGTCATTTCATCGCCGTCGCGCTGACCGCAGCGCCCCTGCCCGCGCCGCGGCCGGCGTGATCGCGCACGCGGGCGGGTCTGAGCCCGAGCCGCACCGCCCGCTGAAGGGTCTCTCGGACTTACGCGCGTTCTTTCACACCAACGCCGCGCCGCTGTTCTTCATCTCGCCGACCCCGTTCAACCTGCTAGGTATCGACCGCTGGGTACGAAACTTCTTCTACCTGACGTACTTTGACTCTTTTGAGGGCGCACATTCGCGCGTGTTCGTGCCTCGGCGGCGCGACCGGATTGATTTCGACTCCATGGGAGATGTGTGCAACCACCTCCTGCGTGATCCCGAGACGCTCGAGTTCATCGCCCGACAAGGGCCCGGTGGCAGGGCCTGCTTCGTGATGCTTGACGAGGAGACTCAGGCCCTGGCGCGCCAGGCGGGGCTTGAGGTCATGCACCCCCCGGCGGAGCTGCGCAATCGCCTGGGCTCCAAGGTCGTCATGACGCAACTAGCCGATGAGGCCGGCGTGCCGAGCGTGCCTCACGTGATCGGGCGGGCCGGTTCCTACGACGAGCTGCGGGCACTCGCGCAAAGCGCCGGGCTGGGAGATGACCTCGTCGTCGAGGCCGCTTATGGCGCCGCCGGCAGTGGGACGTTTTTTGTGCGCGGTGAGCGCGACTGGGACCATTGCGCCGCTGATCTAGTGGGGCAGCAACAAGTCAAAGTCATGAAGCGTATCCGCAATGTCGAGGTATGCCTCGAGGGCACAGTGACCCGCCACGGCACCGTGATCGGCCCCGCGATGACGAGTCTTGTTGGTTACCCGGAGCTGACTCCGAGCAAGGGCGCCTGGTGTGGCAATGACATCTGGCGCGAAGTGCTGCCGCCCGAACAGACGCACGCCGCTCGAGAAATGGTGCGAAAGCTGGGCGACGTCATGAGCCGTGAGGGCTACCTGGGCTACTTCGAGGTGGATCTGTTGCATGACCTGGACTCCGACGAGCTCTACCTCGGCGAGGTGAACCCGCGCCTCAGCGGCGCCAGCCCGATGACGAACTTGACCACCGAGGCCTACGCCGACATGCCGCTGTTCCTGTTCCACCTGCTCGAGTACATGGACGTGGACTACGAGCTCGACATCGAGGAGATCAACTCGCGCTGGGAGCGGGGCTATGGCGAAGACGAGGTCTGGGGTCAGCTGATCATCAACGAGACCGCGCCGGATGTCGAACTTTTCACCGCGACCCCACGCACAGGTGTGTACCACCTCGACGACGACGGGCGCGTCTCTTTTGCGCGCCAGGGCAACGACTGGGCCACGCTGCTCAACGATTGCGAAGCCTTCTACATGCGCGTCGCGGCGCCTGGCGAATTACGCTGCGAGGGCGCCCAACTCGGCGTACTCGTCACCCGCGGGCACCTGCAGACCGACGACTACCAGCTCACCGAACGCTGCCAGCGCTGGGTCAAGGGCCTCAAAGCGAAATTCGCCTCAACGCCCCTGGCGCCGGCCACGCCGATCGTCTCGCGGCTCGTCGCGCGAGCGTGAGGCCCGGCCGCACGAGCTGGTCGAAACCGCCCGAATGATCGGCGGCGAACCCGGTCGCGTCCCGGCTGGCATCTCATTGGACAACTGGCTGTCGGCGCCCTATTCGCATTGGTCATTTCAGCACGTCGAAGAATTGGTGCCGACCGCGGTGATCTCGCGCGGGACCGGCCCGTCGGCGGTGTTGCCCGCAGCCAGTGCTCCGGTGGCCGAGATCTCGGTGACCAGCGTTGACGGGGTGGCCAGCACCGTTAGCGCGGTGATGGCTACCACCGCTGCCGACGGGTGGGCCGTGGCCCACCGCGGGTCGGTGGTGGCCGAGGAGTACCTCGACGGCCTGGAGGCCCAGACGCGGCACCTGCTGTTCTCGGTGAGCAAGTCGCTGGTGGCAGCCGTCGTTGGTGCGCTGCACGGGGCCGGTGCGATCGAACTTGACGCGCCGGTCACGGCATTCATTCCCGCCTTGGAGAGCTGCGGCTACGCCGGTGCGACGGTGCGCCACCTGCTAGACATGAGGTCGGGTATCGCCTTCACGGAGAATTACGACGACCCGGCCGCGGAGATACACATCCTCGACCAGGCGATCGGGTGGGCGCCCAAGAGGAGTCCGGATGTCCCCGCCACGTTGCAAGACTTCCTGCTGACCTTGCGGCAGAAGTCGGCCCACGGCGGCCCGTTCGAATATCGCTCGTGTGAAACCGATGTGCTGGGCTGGATCTGCGAGGTGGCCGGCGGCCAGCGAATGCCCGAACTGATGTCGGAACTGCTGTGGAGCCGCATCGGCGCCCAATGCGACGCCACCATCGGCGTAGACGAGGTCGGCACCGGACTATTCGACGGCGGCATCAGCGCCTGTCTTACCGACATGATCCGATTCGGGTCGCTTTTCTTGCGCGGCGGTGTCTCGTTGACCGGCCAGCAGGTGGTGCCGGCGGCGTGGATCGCCGACACTCTCGACGGCGGACCCGACTCACGTCAGGCGTTCGCCGCCAGCCCCGACGACAACCAAATGCCTGGCGGGATGTACCGCAACCAAATGTGGATCCCCTACCCGGGCAGTAACGAAGTGTTGTGCCTGGGCATGTGTGGTCAGATGATCTACGTCAACCGCGCCGCGGAGGTGGTTGCTGCCAAGTTATCTACCCAGCAGCACTCCCATGAGCCGCACATGTTAGACACGCTGCGCGCATTCGATGCGGTGGCACACGAACTGGCTGGGAATCAGTAGTTTTCGCGGGATTGCTGACGATACTGTATCGAATTATGCTGCCGTCCGGCGGTTTTGGGATCCCCTCGGCCAGGAGGTGGCACTTGTTTCAATCACTGGGCCACTGGCAGGGATCGCGTGATGCGGATGTAGCGTGACGACCGTGAACTCCTTGCGTATGTCTTCTTTCGTTGCACTCGTGGTCTGTGCCGCAGCGGCCGTCATGACGTTCGCCGCGTGCGGCTCCGATAAGACAACTCCATCGGCAAGCATCTCCGCCGGATCGGCGAGCGCTCCGTCGTTCACCGAAGCGGTCACGCCTCCTCCGGCAGCACCTGCGACCGCGGATAGCACCTGCCCGACGGCAGCACCGGGCAATGGTGCTACGCCCGAGTGGACGCTGACTGGGGCAACTGGCAGCGTCGCGGTGACTGGTTCCACGGATACAACGGCGCCGCGCATCAACGTGACCACGCCATTCAGCGTGACCCAGACCGACGTCCACACGCTGCATGCCGGAGACGGGCCAGTCGTCGCACCCACGGCCACAGTTTCCGTCTGCTACATGGGCGTCAACGGACGAGACGGCAATGTGTTCGACAGCGCCTACGATCGCGGCACCCCCGCTCAATTTTCGCTCGACGCCGTCGTCCCGGGCTTCCAGAAGGCGATCGGCGGCCAAAAGGTCGGGTCCACCGTGGCTGTCGCAATGGCCTCTGCGGACGGTTACCCCGATGGTGAACCCCGTGCTGGGATCGAGAAAGGCGACACGTTGGTCTTCGCTATCAAAATCCTCAGCGTGCCTTGAGCTAGCTCATCGCAGCTTCTGCGCGAATTCGATGATGTTGCCATCCGGGTCGGCGATGTGGAGCGTCCTTTCATGCCATGGCCGATCCACGGGTCCGCTGAGGATCTCGACGCCGAGTCCTTTCAATCGGTCCGCCTCCGCATCGACGTCGTCGATCAAAAAGCCGACCTCACCGCAGGGTGGGTTGCCGCCCTCGCGACAGATGAGCTCCGGCAGCTTCGACCGTTCGAAAAGTGCGAATTTCGTGTTATCCATCTCGAACTCGATGTAGCCGTCGCCCTCGATGCGGACCTTGAGCTCGACCACGTCGCGGTAGAACGCCACCGATCGCATGAGCGACTCGACATATTGGATGACGTAGTCCACGCGACGCATGAAATTCACCGTATCGAATTCCGCTGACGAGTGGCATTCGCCCAACCGTCAGCGAGAACACAGCCCGCCAAACGACAGTCGCCTGCCGATCTAGTCGGCAAGGCGACTGCCTTGACCAGTTACTGCGGACTCAGATGCACAGGCCAATCAGGCACGGAGGAGGCGGTGGCGGGCCGGCGAAGCCTTTCTTTTGCTGACCAGCACGGCAATCTAACGGTGGCAGTATCTGGCAGTTCAACGCGTGGACTCGGCAGTGCCCGCGGAGATTCGATATCGGGCGTACTGATTGCGACGGACGAGGAAGGAAAACCGATATGGCAGAACTGACACTCCGGCAGGCCACAATCGAATACCAGGAGATCGGACCGCAAGACTCAGCGCACCCGCCGATATTGTTCGTGCACGGAATCCTGACCGACGGGCAACTGTGGCGCCGCGTTGCCGAAGTCCTGGGGCGCCGCGGTTTCCGCTGCATCGTGCCGACCTGGCCGCTGGGCTCACACACCATCCCGGTCAACGAGGCGACCGCCCTATCGCTGCCCGGCGTCGCGCAGATGATCAACGATGCGATCGTCGCCCTCGATCTTTCCGATGTGACGCTGGTGGGCTGCGACACCGGAGGCGGGCTGTGCCAACTCGTCGTCGACGGCTATCCCGACCGGATCGGCCGCTTGGTGCTGACCAACTGCGACGCGTTCGACAAGTGCCCTCCCTACCCGTTCGACGTCGCGTTCAAGGTGCTTCGCGGCCCGATCTCCATCAAGGCGCTACTCACACTGGTGCAGCCGCGAGCGTTACGTCACTCGTCGCTCGGCTACGGTCTGCTGATCAACCGGCCCGATCCGGATCTCACTGCCGCATGGCTACGACCCTGCCTCGAGGACTCACGCATCTGCCGTGACCTAGCCGCGTTGCTGCGTCAGGTGGCCACCGCCGATCTCACCGATGTAGCCACCCGCCTACCCCAATTCACCAAGCCGGTCACCCTGGTGTGGGGTCAGCTGGACCGCTGCTTCACTCCTGGCCTGGGCCGACGTCTGGCCGGATGCTTCAGCAATGGAAAGCTGATCCAGGCGCCTGATGCCAAGACCTTTGTCGCCCTCGACGATCCGGACGCGGTGGTCGACGCGATAACGGCAATTACCGCCTGTCGAACCGCCTAAGGAAATACGCGGCAATCAGCGGGGGTCACCCGTAACCGCAACGTTGCGATCAGCATGATCTTGATCCTTCTGTAGACATCACTGGGCTGCATACGGTTCACGGATGGCATCGAGTGTTGACAGCATCCCGGCTCAGATACCCCGAGCCATACCTGCGACTTTCAAGCAGGCGCTCTTCGTCGCGATAACTGCTGGACTCGGCTACGGCTTCGATTCATACGCGGTCAACATTTATGGCCTGGTGCTGCCGGACATCAAGAAGACGTTGCACATCACCGACGCGCAAGCGGGATACATCGGTTCAATCTTCCTGCTCGGATACACCATCGGCACCATCGGCTTCGGATTCGCTGCTGACAGATGGGGGCGAAAAACGACGCTCGGAGCCTCAATCCTGCTCTACGGTGTGACGACCTCGTTGGCCGGACTCACGACAAACATCGCCGCCTTCACCGGACTGCGGTTCCTCACCGGTGTAGGTGGCGCCGGCGAACTCGCGGTCGGGGCGCCATACACGGCCGAAGTTTGGCCGGCGAAGACCCGCGCCATCGGTGTCGGTGGCGTGATCTTTTCGCTCTTCTCGCTGGGCTACGTTCTGGCCGCAGGCGTCGCGCTGGTCCTGGTGCCCCGCTTTGGTTGGCAGTCAGCGTTCATCGTCGCGATTGTTCCCGCCATCGTTTTGTTTCTCGTCCGACGAGGTATCACCGAGTCGCATCGCTACGTCAACGCACAGGCAACGGTCGTGAGCGGGGCTGCCAAGCCTCAGCTTTGGCAACTGCCAGGCGTGCGGCGACGCCTGGTCGCCGGCTGGCTTATCTACACCGCCAACGCCGTCGGCTACTGGGGTATGACGCTGTTCTTGACCACCTACATCGTGAAGAGGTTCCACGCCTCTCCGATCGAGGCAATCCGCTACGCGCTGGTGTTCTTCTTGCTGCAAGCCGTCTTTGCCTATCTCGGCACTGCGCTCGCCGACTGGATTGGCCGCCGACCGTCGGCGATCCTCGCCGCGCTGATCGAGGTCGCTGCAACCGTCCTGGCAGCCACCTCCGACTCGCTCGCCGAATACCAGGTCTTCGGCGCAATCGCCATCGCGACCCTCGGTTGGCTCTGGGGCGTCGGCGACACCTACATCTCCGAGCTTTTCCCAACGGTCCTGCGCGGCACCGGCTTCGGCATCGCCGTCGGCGGCGGCCGCGTCGTCTCCATCGCGGCTCCGACCGTCATCGGCTGGGCGATCATGCAGTACGGGATACAGACGCCGTACCTGGCGCTCGGTGGCCTGTGGACCTTAACGCTAATCGGCTACCTGCTCGGACCGGAGACGAAAGGCAAAGAACTCGACGACCTCGCTGATGAGGCCCTCACCGAAGACCTCGAACCGGCCAAGAACTAGAGATCGCAAGACCTCACATCGCTCCTGGCAGCGGCGGCCACGGAAAGAACGGTGGGACCGCAGGCTGCTGCGGTGGTGGTGGCGGCGCCGGTGATACCGCTCCCCCGATGTGTTGCGGGCATAACGTGTTCTCGGCGATCACCACGAACTGAGTGGCGCCGTCATTGGTGAATCCTGGATTCTGGTCCGTCATGGATTTGACGACGTCATCTTGCGAGTGGCCCTGGTCCATCAGCTCACACGCCCTCCTGCCGATGCCGACGGCGTCAGGTCCGCTTTTGTAGGTGATGCCGGCGTTGTTGAGCGCGGTCAGAAAGTCCGCATCCGGGTTGCCCGCGTTGGACTGCGCCGGGGTGGCCAGTCCCATAACCGCGGCGAAACCCGCAAGTACAACAAGCAGTCGCATGGCTTCATCCTTGTACAGATCCGCGCGGTTGTCCTCTGCCAAATACCAACGGATCTCGCTGCTCGAGGACGGATGCCCGGCTGTCTCAGGTTTGGGGTCCCACCGACGGCGGCCACACCTCGCCCGGCGACGCATCGCCGGGTTCCGCGTGTTCTCCGCGGGACAGCGGCACCCACTGCTCAGTTGGGGCAGGCTGCTCCGACGACGGGAAGTCTCGTAGCTTGCCGGACGGCTTGGCGTCCCACTTGGCGAACGTCAGTGGCGTCTGCAGCCAGGTGTGCAACAGGTTGTACGTCGCTTCCAGCGAATCGATGTGGGTGCGTTCCCAGCCGTGGCTGCCGTCGAGCCCGAACCCGACCAACGCGGCGCGGGTGCCTGCGCCCGCCTCGATCGCCGCGGCGGCGTCGGATCGGTAGTAGCGGAACACATCCCGCGCGAACGGTATGCCCTCTTCCTCGGCGAGTCGGCACAACTTGCGGGTCAAGTGGTAGTCGAACGGCCCATGCATGTCGGCCATCGGAATCGTTACGCCGTCTTCGATGGAGTGTTGCCCGGGCGCGCATACCGCGTTGTCCACCGAGACAAGCTCGGCGACATCGGCAGGCAGGCCGTGACTGGCGCCGTGACCAACCTCCTCGGTTATGGTCACCATGATCGTGGTGCGGTGCGGCAACAGGACCTTGTTCTCGCAGAAGCTCTTAGCCAGTGTGAGCGCGACCGCGACCCCCGCCTTCCCGTCGAGATGACGGGAAACGATGAAGCCGTCGGCGGTGAGTTCAGGGCTGGTGATAAATGCGACAAAGTCACCGACTTTCAAGCCCAGGCGAGTTAGGTCCTCCCGGCTAGAAACCTTGCGGTCGACGCGGACCTCAATGTGTTCCCAGTCCGTTGGTTGGGTATCGATCTCCTCGCCGAAAGCATGCCCACTGGACTTGAGCGGCAAGACCGTGCCGGTGATGAACTCGTCGGGGTCGTCAGGAAAAATCCGCACGCGTGCGCCGGTGGCGAAGCGGGCCGAAAAGGTGCCGACCGGAACCAGCTCCAGGCGGCCATTGTCTTTAAGGCTGCGCACCATGCAGCCGATGGTGTCGGAGTGAACAACCAGTGCACGGTCGGTGCTCGCTGACTTACCCGGAAGTTCGGCCATCAGCGCTCCGCGACGGGTCAGCGAGAATGGCACACCGAAGTCATCGAGGATGTCGCCGATCAGCTGCATCACGACGTCCGTGCGGCCTGACGGGCTTGGGGTCTGCAGCAGGGCTAACAGCGTGTCGATCATCCACGTGCGATCAGCCTCGGCCATGGCCGCGGTTTCGCCCACGATGTCCCCTTTCAGGCTCGTCCGGAATCGCGTTCAAGATACAGCCGCGGTCGGGTCGTCAGATCCATGGCGTCGCTCTACCCCAGAAAGTAGCGGTCGGTCGCAATTTCAGCTCAGTAATTCAGTAACTCTGCAGTCGGAACAGGCAGGTGGGGCACAGCAGACGGCCGCGCAAGGTCGTCGGCCCGCCCCTCAACAGGTTTCAGGCCGGTGTCTTGGGTGAAACCTAGCCGCATGGACACGACTGACTTCATCGAGAGTCTCAACGAAGATCTGGGCACTGAATACCAATCAATCGTTCAGTACATCCAGCACATCGCAACGATTAAGGGGCCCGAGTACCACGCGATCACCGACGAGCTGGAGAGTCACCTGACCCAAGAGCTCGAACATGCCAAGATTCTCGCTCAGCAGATCGACTTTCTCGGCGGTACGCCGACGGTGAAAGTTCCGGACATACCCGACGCTCCGGACGGAGCAGCGGCGCTAAAAGCCGATGTTGAACTCGAGCAGCGCCAATTGGATCGCTACCGGAAACGCGTCGCCGAGGCCAACGATTTGGGACTGCCGGACGTCGCCGAGGCTCTACGGCCGTTGTTACAGCAAACGCAGGATCACGTGCGCGAACTGCAAGATGCGCTCGAACGCTGACCCACCGGCCCGAACCAGCGCGTGAGCGCGCCAGCGAGCCCCCGGTCAGGTTGATCTCCCGCCCAGGCAACGTGTCCGTCCGGCCGAATCAACACGACGGTGGGCGCGGCGACCGTACCGAGTACCGGAAGATCCCATTCACCAACGTATTCCGCGTTCACTGATTTAACCCGATCGGCCCATGGCGTGATGTCGAAGCCGACGGGCTCACCGAGGTTGAGCAGCACTGGGCGGGCATCGTGCAGCAGGGTGAATACGCGCACCGGGCCGCTTGCGGTGATCAGGTCCAGATCAGGCATGCGGCGACCAAGCAACGGGTGTCCCTCGCCGAGGTCGTAGTGGATGTCGAGGCCGGACATCATCGCGGCGAATCTTTTCCGAGCCTCGTCCATGCACGAGGAGTTCGGAAACGGTGTCGCGCAACGCCTTTGTACGCTCGTCGGCCGGACGGCGCAGAAGCGCCATTTGCGCCATCGTGTTACGCAGGACCCGTGCGGCAACTGGGTGCCGTTCAGAATGGTAGGTGTCCAGCAGACAGTCCGGCGACACCTGATTGACCACCTGGGCCAGCTTCCATCCCAGATTCACCGCATCCTGCACACCGGTGTTGAGGCCCTGTCCACCCACCGGATGGTGTACATGCGCGGCGTCACCGGCCAACAGGATCCGTCGGTCACGGTAGGCCGCAGCCTGCCGCGTCATATCAGTGGACCTGGAAATCCAACTGGGACTGTGGATCCCGTAATCCGTTCCATACACGGCGATCAGCGCCTCGCTCAGATCGCGCAAGGTGGGTTCACCGGTGGGTCCGACGCGCCGCTCGGTCACCATGACCCGCACCGGCCCGCCATCCGCCAACCTGCTCAGCGAATGGACGCCGAGGGCGTCGTGCCGGATTCCCCATTCCGGCGGCCCGCCTGAATGTGCGCCCGTCTCGAAGGCCATTTCAACCTCGGCGATCAGGTAGCTCATTGTCGGGTCCCACCCGGGGAACTCGATGCCGGCTGCTTTACGGATTACGCTGCGTCCTCCGTCGCAGCCGACGACGTACTGCTGCCCGCAGGTGCCCGCCGCCTGCCAGCTCGACGTCGACAGCGGTGTGATCCTGGGCGATAGTCGTTACCTCACGTTCGCGGTACACCGGCACGCGCTAGCTCGCTGACCCAGTCGGCCAGGATGCGCTCGATGTGCGTCTGCCACAGCGCAAGGCCGTAGGGGTGCCGGGTGGGAAAGTCGCTGATGTCCAGACGAATCTGGGCAAACCCCGCGACCTGCGCCACCTCCCCCTGCGATAGGAACCGCTCAGCGATTCCGCGCTGATCGAGCACCTCGATGGTGCGTGCATGCAGACCACCTGCACGCGAGCCAATCAGGTCCTGGCTGGCGCGCCGCTCGACGATGGCGACGTCGATTCCTGCCAACGCCAGCTCACCTGCCAACATCAGGCCCGTCGGGCCTCCTCCGACAACAACCACCGCATGGTCACGCATTTGGCTACCCCCCAATGCACTGAGTTCTGGCTTCGGCCAGCGATTTTGCGGCATGACCCGGGTCTTGCCGCAAGCCCCCGGGTGCGCTATACATTGAGAGTGGGACGGAGTAATAACGCTCCGTTCCTTTTTCGTCAGTGATGGACGACCGTGCCGTGATCGCCTTCGTGTGCGCCATGCCGATGGAGCTCCGGCCCTTGCGACGGCGGCTGTCGCTCCGCAAGGCCGATTTGGGCTACACCGGCCGGATCGGCGATCGGGCAGTGATCGCGGTGGCCACCGGGATTGGCACTGCACTGGCGCACGCCTCGACGGTCCGACTACTGGACGCGGTTGACGTCGAGTGGGTGATCGTCGTCGGCATCGCCGGCGCCATCGATAACGAGACGCCCATCGGGACGGTGGTGCTGCCAGATCTCGTCGTCGACGGCGCCGACGGCGCCGGGCATCGGCCCACGCCGCTTCGCCTCGGCTCCCAAGGGACCTCCCAAGGGACCTCCCAAGGGATATTGTGGACCACCGACGAGGTACTTCTCGATCCGGCGCGTACACGCCGAGCTGCGAGCACAGGGCGTCGTGTCGCTCGACATGGAGACGGCTGCCATCGCGAAAGTGTGCGAGGAGCGCGGTGTTCCCTGGTCCGTGGTGCGTGCCATCAGCGACCGGGCCAGCGACGGCAGCGTGGACGCCGCGATCGTCGGCCTCACCCGACCGGACGGCAGGCCAGACTTCCTGGCTACGGCGCGCTACCTCATCAGACACGCCGATGCGGTGCCGCGGCTGGTTCGACTCGGCAGAGGGGCCAAGCTGGCGACGCAGCGAGCGGCCGACGCCGCAATCAAAGCGGTCAGCTGACTAATTCTTGACCGATTCCAGATAAGGTCTTGACTCGTTCCAAATAGGAGCGGCATATTGATGTGGTGTCGTCAACGTCGGCCGATCACGCAGCACAGCTGCGGATGGCCGATCTACGAGTGACCCGGCCCAGGGTCGCCGTGCTGGAGGCGGTGCATTCTCATCCGCATGCCGATACCGAGACGATCTTGTCGGCGGTACGCAGCGGCCTTCCCGATGTCTCCCGCCAGGCCGTATACGACGTCCTCAACGCGCTGACTGCCGTGGGTCTGGTTCGGCGGATCCAGCCGCTAGGCATGGTTGCCCGCTATGAGTCTCGGGTCGGCGACAACCACCATCACGTCGTATGCCGATCCTGCGGGGTCATCGCCGACGTCGACTGTGCGGTCGGTGAGGCGCCGTGCCTGACCCCTTCGGATGACGACAACGCGCTGGACGGCTTCGTTCTCGACGAGGCCGAGGTCATCTACTGGGGCCTGTGCCCCGACTGCTCGACCGCAGATTCCCGATCACAGCCGTGATCACAGCCCGATTCAATTACTCCTGAAAGGAATGCTGTGTCATCAGATACCAGCCATAAAGGCAGCGAAAGCGAAAACCCGGTGATCGACGCACCGGAGCCCAAGTCGGGGGCTCCCCTGACGAACCAGGACTGGTGGCCCAACCAGGTCGACGTGTCGAGGCTGCACCCGCACTCGCCCCAGTCCAACCCGCTTGGCGAGGACTTCGACTACGCCAAGGAGTTCGCCAAACTCGACGTCGAGGCCCTCAAGGCCGACCTGATCTCGGTGCTGACCACCTCGCAGGACTGGTGGCCCGCCGACTACGGTCACTACGGCGGCCTGTTCATCCGGATGAGCTGGCATGCCGCGGGCACCTACCGCATCTACGACGGTCGCGGCGGCGGTGGCCAGGGTATGCAGCGCTTTGCCCCGCTCAACAGCTGGCCGGATAACGTGAGCCTGGACAAATCGCGTCGGCTGCTGTGGCCGCTCAAAAAGAAGTACGGCAACAAGATCTCATGGGCCGACCTGATTATCTTCGCCGGCAACGTTGCGCTGGAGTCGATGGGATTCAAGACCTTTGGCTTTGCGTTCGGCCGCGAAGACGTGTGGGAGCCCGAAGAGATTCTCTTCGGCGAAGAGGGCGAATGGTTGGGCACCAACAAGCGCTACTCCGGTAAGCGGGATCTTGCGGAGCCCTACGGAGCGACCACCATGGGTCTGATCTACGTGAATCCGGAAGGGCCCGAGGGCAAGCCGGATCCAGTCGCCGCGGCGATCGACATCCGTGAGACGTTCGGCCGGATGGCAATGAATGATGAGGAGACCGCTGCGCTGATCGTCGGTGGTCACAGCTTCGGCAAGACCCACGGCGCCGGCGATGGTGACCTGGTCGGTCCCGAGCCGGAGGCCGCCCCGATCGAACAGCAAGGGCTGGGCTGGAAGAGCTCCTACGGCAGCGGCACAGGGCAAGGACGCCATCACCAGTGGCCTGGAGGTCGTGTGGACGCCCACACCGACCAAGTGGGACAACACCTTCCTGGAGACGCTGTACGGCTACGAGTGGGAGCTGACCAAGAGTCCGGCCGGAGCCTGGCAGTTCACCGCGAAGGACGGTGCAGGCGCGGGCACGATCCCCGATCCGTTCGGCGGGCCGGGTCGCGCGCCCGACGATGTTGGTCACCGACATCTCGCTGCGCGAAGACCCGATCTACCGCGAGATCACCCAGCGCTGGCTGGATCACCCCGAAGAGCTGACCGTGGCCTTCGCCAAGGCGTGGTACAAGCTGCTGCACCGCGACATGGGACCGATCTCGCGTTACCTCGGCCCATGGATCGCCGAGCCACAGCTGTGGCAGGACCCGGTTCCGGAGGTAGACCACAAGCTGGTCGACGACAAGGACGTTGCGGCCCTGAAGAAAAAGGTGCTCGAGTCCGGGCTTGTCGGTCCCCCAGCTGGTCAAGACGGCTTGGTCGGCGGCGGCGAGCTACCGCAACACCGACAAGCGCGGTGGCGCGAACGGCGGACGGCTTCGCCTTGAGCCACAGAAGAATTGGGAGGTCAACGAACCCTCCGAGCTGAGCAAAGTGCTGCCCGTTCTGGAAAAGATCCAGCAGGACTTCAACGGCTCAGCATCCGGCGGCAAGAAGATCTCGCTGGCCGACCTGATCGTGTTGGCCGGCTCTGCGGCAGTCGAGAAGGCGGCCAAGGACGCCGGCTACGAGATCTCGGTGCATTTCTCGCCGGGGCGGACCGACGCCTCGCAAGAGAACACCGATGTGGAGTCGTTAGCGGTGCTCGAACCGCGGGCAGACGGGTTCCGCAACTATGCGCGGCCGGGTGAAAAGGCCCCGCTGGAGCAGCTGCTGCTGGAGCGGGCGTACTTGCTGGGTGTGACCGGTCCGGAGCTGACGGTGCTCATCGGCGGACTTCGTGCTCTCGGTGCCAATCACGGCGGCAGCAAGCACGGCGTGTTCACCGACAAGCCGGGCGTGTTGACCAACGACTTCTTCGTCAACCTGCTCGACATGGGGATCGAGTGGAAGGCGTCGGAGACCGCGGAAAACGTCTACGAGGGCTACGACCGGGCCTCGGGCGCCCCCAAGTGGACTGCGACCGCGAACGATCTTGTGTTCGGGTCGAACTCGGTGCTGCGCGCGTTGGTGGAGGTCTACGCACAAGACGACGCGACGGGGAAGTTCGTGGAGGACTTCGTCGCGGCGTGGGTCAAGGTGATGAACAACGACCGGTTCGATCTCAAGTAATTCCCGGACCCGATCGTCACAGCACACGTCACCCCGCGAGCAACCAGCTCGCGGGGTGACGCGTATCTGGGGTATCGGCGCAATTGGCGACATTTGGCAGCGGTTTGGGCTGATTTGGCACCGATTCGGGCCGCACTCTTGGCACATGACAAGCCAATCGATCTCACGCAGTTACCGCGGTGCCGGCGCTGGATTGCGGCGTTCCATCGTTGCCGACTTAGCTTTCTGGGGTGTGGTGGGGGCAATAGTCGCAGCACTATCCGAAGCCAGTTAGGCGAATGGTGGCGCGTGTCACAGCCGGTGTTGCTCGCCGGCGGTGTGACTTTCGCCATCCTCGGCGCCGGCTTTTTGGTTGGGCTGTCGCGAATCCGGGTCATATCGCGCGGGTTGGTGTGGGGCTTTGGGGCATCCAATCTGTTGCTGGCACCACTCGCGTGGATTTCGGCAGCGTTGCGATGGTTGCCGCTCAGCGCCGCAGGCGACGTGGCGTTGATGTTCGCCGGATTCGCCGCCCTTGTGCTCGGTATCTGGCAGCTGAGCGCATTACGGCGGTTCTAACCGACATACCCGGCCTGGCAAATTGATTCGCCTTTGTGATCATGATGATTCGCAACGCTGTGCCAAGGCCCGCCGATCGCTAACATCCATCCACCAGTCAGTTTGTGGATATGGAGGCGGCAATGGCACAGGCCACACAGCCGTCGACGCCTCGCCGCAAACGTCGATTCACCGTTCCCTGGCTGAATGTCGTCGGAATCATTGCCATTGTGTTCGCGGCGATTCTGATCACCGTCAAGCACCTCAACGGTGATACGTCGCCAAACCAGCTTCTCAACGTCTCCTACGACCCGACACGAGAACTCTTCGCGACCCTCGACAAAAGCTTCGTCGCGCAGTACCGCCAACGCACTGGGGTCACCCTCGACATCACACAATCCCACGGCGGTTCCGGGCGGCAAGCCAGGGACGTCATCGAGGGCAAGCAGAAGGCAGACGTGGTGTCGTTGGCTTTGGTCAGCGATGTCGACGCCCTGCGCAAACGCGGCCTGATCGCACCCGACTGGCAAAAACGCCTGCCTAACAATTCCATTCCCTACACGTCGACCATTGTTTTCGTCGTACACAAGGGCAACCCGAAGGCCATCCATGACTGGCCGGATTTGGTCAAGGATGGCGTCGCGATCGTCTCCCCTAACCCGCGCACCTCAGGCAACGGCCAATTGAGCATTCTGGCCGCCTGGGGCTCGGTCACCACGCGCGGCGGCAGCGATGCGCAGGCTCTCGACTTCGTCAAAGCGTTGTATAGCCACGTCGCGGTCGCCGACCCGGGTGCCCGCAGCGCCGCCATCAGCTTCGCCGTTCAGCAAATCGGTGACGTTCATTTGACTTGGGAGAACGAGGCTCTGCGGGAAGTCGCTGAGAACAAGGATCAACTCGAGATCGTGTACCCGCCGATCAGCATCCGCGCCGAACCGGCTGTCGCGTGGGTGGATGCGAATCTCAAAGACAAAAAGGTCGCGTCTTACGCGAAGGCATATCTGGAATACCTCTACACCGACTCCGCGCAGGAGACCATCGCGCAACTCGGATACCGGCCGCTGAAGCCGGAAATCCAGGCCAGGCACGCCGACCGTTTACCCCAGATCAATCTCTTCCCGATCACCGCAATCGCCAACGACTGGGACGACGCGCGGGAGAAGTTCTTCGGCGACAACGGCATCTACGACACGGTTTCATCAACTGCGCAGGCCTCCGGCGGTGGGCGCGCGCCCGCAGCGAAAGTCAAATAACGCATGAACATCGCGGAGAAGCTGACCAACGTGAACTACGACTCGACGAAGCTGCGTCGCGACCTCATCGCCGGGCTCACCGTCGCGGCTGTTTCCCTGCCGCAAGGCATTACCTATGCGCTGGTCGCCGGCGTCGACCCCAAATTCGGCGTGTACTCGGCGATCGTGGTGACGTTCGTCGCCTCAGTCTTCGGGTCGTCGTCGCATCTGATCAATGGGCCGACGAGCGCGATTTCGCTTCTTGTGTTCAGTTCGTTGGCTTTTCTGGATCCCGAAAATCGCACGGTGCTCTTCGAGTCCTTGTTCGTGCTCGGTGTTTTGGTCGGCACATTCCAGATCCTCATCGCGGTGTTCAAGCTTGGTGATCTGACCCGATACATCTCCGAATCGATCATCAGCGGGTTCATCTTGGCCGCGGCGGTACTGATCGCGTTGGGGCAGTTGGGTAATGCGCTCGGCGTCAAGGACAGGGGCAACGGACGAATGTCGGTGCTGGAACGCACCTATCGCACTTTGTTCCACGGCGATGCGTTCAACTACCGCGCAGTGGTGATCAGCGTGGCGACTGTGCTGTTGGCGGTGGTTTTGCGGTGGCTGGTGCGGCGCTACCGGTTGCCGCAACTCGACTTGCTGGCGGTGCTGATCATCGCGGCCTCGATCACCTACGTCGCCGGATGGTCAAGAGAAGACCCCAGTGGCAACACGGCGGTGGCTCTCACCGCGAAAATCCCGCGGAGCCTCCCTTCGTTGCACATTCCCGACGTGCAGCTGAGCACGATAGGCCAGCTTTCCCACGGCGCGCTCGCCATCGCGTTCATCGGCCTGCTCGAGGCTCTGTCGATCGCTAAGGCGATCGCCCATCAGAGCGGGCAGAAGATCGACTACAATCGGCAGATCCTTGCCGAGGGGCTGGCCAACCTCACCGGTGGCTTCCTCCAGGCGGTGCCGGGTTCGGGTTCGGTGACGCGCTCGCCGATCGCCTTCCAGGCCGGCGCGGCAACTCGCTTCTCCGGGGTGATCAGCGCGGTGGGCGTTGCGGTGGTGATCCTGCTCTTCGCGCCGCTGCTGCACTACATGCCAAAGGCCGCGTTGGCCGGCCTTTTGCTGATTACCGCCGCGCGACTGATCGACCGTAAGCGGCTGCGCTACACCATCAGAGCGTCGCGTTACGACGCTGGGCTGGTGATTATCACCGCACTCACGGGGTTGCTGGTCGATCTGGACACGGCGGTGTTGCTCGGTGTCGGCTTGTCGATCCTGTTGTTCGTGCCGCGGGCGGCGAAGCTGAAGGCCAGGGAGTTGGTCGTGGCGCCCGAACGGGTCGTGCGTGAGCGGGTGCCCGGTGATGCGGCGGATCCCTCAATCGTCATATATGACTTCGAAGGCGAGCTATTCTTCGGCGCTGCACCGGAACTCGAGCGCTACCTGGCAGATCTGCAACATCAGGTCGAACACGACGACATCAAGTTCGTCGTGCTACGCCTCAAGCGCGTCCGTCATCCCGATGCCGTCGTCACCGAGCGGATAGAGCGTTTCCTGCGGGAGGAAACCGCGCGCGGCGTGACAGTCCTGCTTGCCGGTGTACAACCCGATATGTGGACATTGCTGAAAAACGTCGGGGTCGACCGTTGGTTCTCTTCGGAGTACGTCTTCCCCGAAGAGGACGAGGAATTCTCAGCGACGCTGAAAGCCGTCCGTTACGCCCGTGGGCTGCTCGGGGTAGCCGATTTGCAGGTGCCGGTCGCGGAGCCCGCGCTAGCCGGCAACGGGGATAGCCAGCGCTACTACTACCTGGTTTGAGCCCGACGCGGGGTGGCTTGCTCTGGCTTCTGAAAAGCGCTGCGTTGAAAATCGATTACGTCGGAACATTGCCGAGCAATGCCTCTACCGGAGCTAGAGGATTGTCGTCGTGGGTAAGCACGCGTCGGCCCAGCTCGGCGATCGCGAGCTCGTGCGCGAGGACGTAGCGGAAAAACGGAGCCCGGCGACCGCCGGCGAAGTGTTGGTCGAGCTTTCGGAAATGCGGGATGAACGGCTTGGTGGCCACCACAAGCGAACGCATCTGCAATCGATGAGGCAAGATCGTCACGGCAGCCCCGTTCGCCGTACCGACAGTGCTGGCGACCCGTGCTGCCGTACTGAATTTTCCGGCGACATCGCCCAACTGCTGATAAACCGCGTCGCGGGTCTGCAGCTCTAGTTCGTGCAGCGCCGCCCAGACGGCACGTTCCGCCGGGTGGCGGGCGTGTTGTTCGGCGAACGCCGCTGCCTCAACCCCGAAAACCTCTGAAACGACTAAGATTCGAACACTTCGGACGATGTCGCCATCCAACAAGTCCGCTGGTATGGGCTGATCAGGCACGGCATCTGTCCTTCCGCCAAGTAGTCCGCATTCGATGCTCCGCGGATGAACCCCTGGCAGCAAGGACAAGTCTCGGACGATTTAAGCCAACCAGAGAAGCTAGCCTGAAACACATGGCAACTGAATCCACCATGCTGGCCCTCGGCACCCCCGCACCGCCCTTCACGCTGTCCGAGCCGGCCACCGGCGCCACGGTCAGCATCGATGACCTTGCGGGTCCCGCGCTGGTCGTGACCTTCATCTGTAATCACTGCCCGTACGTCAAGCACGTCGCCGCTGGGCTCGCCGCGCTCGGTCGGGACCTCGCCGATCAGGGCGTGGCGATGGTCGGCATCTCCAGCAACGACGTGGTCACCTATCCGCAGGACGGACCTGAGCAGATGGCTGCCGAAGTCCGACGTCAGGGCTGGACGTTCCCCTACCTCTACGACGAGACCCAAGAGGTCGCCCGCGCCTACTCCGCGGCCTGCACGCCCGACACGTTCGTGTTCGACGGCGAGCGTCGACTGGTATACCGCGGCCAGCTCGACAACTCCCGCCCGGGCAACGGTCTCCCGGTAACCGCCGCTGACGTCCGGGCGGCGGTCGACGCCGTGCTCGAAGGGCGGGCAGTCGACGCTGACCAGCGACCGTCGATCGGCTGTGGGATCAAGTGGCGTTGAGACAGGCGCACGTCTACGGCGCGAAATAGGTTGCGGCGGAATATCTATCGATAACCGCGTTTCAACAGAAAGCGGGCGCCAGACTTCATGGCTTCGGGACTGGCGACATCGAAGCCGAATGTGTTGGCCAATCGGTCGGTGAGGTTGAAGGCAAGGGAGACTGCGAAGGCGTCCTGGACCTGCTGCGGGGACACCGAGCAGGCCAGGACGGCGCGGATGTCGTCCGCGTCGATGCTGTTCTGCTGTGTGAGCTTGCCCAGCATGCGCAGCGTGGCCCGCAGCGGCTCATCGATCGGCGCGGTCTCCAAATCGGTTAGCGTGCCAGTGACCTTTGCGTTGTCCCCGTACCATATCGACGACGTCGCTGAGTGGGCCGAGACGCAGAATGGGCACTGGTTGGCCTTCGAGACGTAGGCGGCCATCAGCTCGCGGTCACCGATCGACCACTCCGATGGTCCTCGCATCGCTTCATGGGTGAGCGGGCCGCCGCCATAGAAGTTGGGTCGATACAGGGCCAACTTGACCGCATCGACGACGGGGTGGCCCGAAAACACCCGAATGAGCGCCATGATCGCCTTGGAGTGCAGGCGATGACCCCGGTCGAGAATTTCCAGCCTCATCGATGACCCTGTTCTTCGGTAGCGCTGGCGACTGCCGCGAGTGCATTGGCGTACTGGCGGCTCGCTTGGCCGATCGCAGCGCATATCACGATCTCGAAGATCTGGTCCTCGCTGAGGCCCGCCGCACGGACGGCGGCGACGTCCTCGTCGGTCACTTGGTATGCGTGCTCGGCAACCTTCTCGATCAAGGTCGCAATGGGCTCGCTGAGGCCGGCATTCTCAAACGCGGCTCGGCGCAGCGTGGCTGGCGCTTTGCCCTCGCCTCCGAGCACGCGGGCGACGAGCTCGCGATGCAGCTGCGCGATCTCAACCATATTTCTCAGCGTTCCAGGAAGGCCGCACGAATATGCAGGATTACGCGGACCTGCGCTCCATCCTTGATCCGCAATGCGTCACTCGGGTCCGTGACGTCGCTGCTCAGATGACCAAATCCGCCGAAAGCGTTTGCCAGCGCCGCCGATCTCCTGGAAGACGTCGCCCGCCGAGGGCGCGTTGACTGGCTGACCGATTTAGCGTCTGCGACCCAGCTATTGCAGTAATTTGAGTGTTAGGGACGGGCCGAATGGAGGGTGCTTCATGACAGCCGGCGCTAACCAACTCGGGTCTATTGAGCACATCGTGGTACTGGTGTTGGAGAACCGGTCGTTTGACCACATGCTCGGATTTCTTTATGCCGACTCGGGAAACGTCTCGCCTGCCACCAACCAGCCGTTTGAGGGTCTGACGGGCAAGGAGTCGAATGCGGATGCCACCGGCACCGCGGTGCCGGTCAGCGCTTTGGCCGCAACCACAGCCAACGTCTACTTCACTCCGGGGGCCGACCCGGGCGAAGGCTTTGTGGCCACCAATGAGCAACTTTTTGGCGCGGCCAGCCCGCCTGCCGGGGTTACGCCGACCAACGGCGGATTCGTGACGGACTTCGCGGCGACGCTGAAGGGCATCGACGCGCACCGGCCGATCATTTCGGGCACAACGGCTTCCGACATCATGGAGGTTTTCACTCCTGAGTTGCTGCCGGTGCTGTCGGGACTGGCTCGCGGCTTCGCGGTTTGCGACCACTGGTACTGCTCGGTGCCGACCGAGACGTTTCCCAATCGAGCGTTCCTCTGCGCGGCAACAAGCCAGGGCCATATGGATGACTCCACATCCAAATACACCTCGCAGAGCATCTTTGGGCTACTCGGCGCACACGACATTGCCTGGTCGATCTATGGCTACAACAGTCCCCCGCTAACCCGGCTGAATTTTCCGGACACCACCGATGCGCCCGAGTCGCACTTCGGGGTTATCCGTGACTTTCAGGCCGCCGCGGCGGCGGGAAGCCTTGGTGCATATACGTTTTTGGAGCCCAGCTGGGGATCCTCCGGTAATAGCCAACATCCCAACTACGATGTTGCCCTGGGCGAGCAATTGATCCACGACGTCTATTACGCCCTACGCAATGGGCCGGCATGGAACCAGACCCTGCTGATCCTCACCTACGATGAGCACGGCGGCTGCTATGACCACATCGCGCCGCCGACCGGCGCGGTGCCGCCGGATAACTGTGCTGGCGAGTTCGGCTTCGACTTCACCCGATTCGGTGTACGAGTGCCCACTGTGCTCGTTTCGCCACTTATTGCCCCCGGCACGGTATTCCGCACGTCGGGAACTGTCCCGCTGGATCACACGTCGATCCTCAAGACCGTCGAGACCCGTTGGGGCTTGCCGCCGCTGACCGCGCGTGACGCGGCGGCTCCCGACGTTGGCGATGTGCTGACCCTTTCGCAGCCGCGCACTGACGACCCGCTGGCCGGCGTCACGGTCCCGGTGTCGACGGTCGCAAATCCCGTGGCGGGCACCCCGTCGCACATTCAGCAGACCTATGCCCAACTGGTCTCCGCGCTGCCGGTCAACGACGCCCAGGGACAGACCCATTCCGGGATGCCTGCACTCTCCACTGAGCAGGACTACCACGACTACATCACGTCGCGTTCCGCGGCGTGGAAAGCCGGCCGCGCGCGGTCCTAACGGCGACCAGCTTCGCTTGCCAGACGATCGGAGGATGTGATGACTGCCGCTGCCTCGTTGACCAATGCCGGTCCCCCGGCGCAGATTTATATCATCCGGCACGGCGAAAAGCCGGCCGATCTGCCGACCCCAACGGCGGCCCCGAGCCCGCCATTCGGGGTTGACGTCAACGGAAACCAAAACATCCACTCACTGCTGCCGCGCGGATGGCAACGTTCCGGCGCACTGGCCGTGCTCTTCGCGCCCGCCCTCGGACCGCTGCAGGCCGGCTTGTCCACGCCGATGACGCTTTTCTCACCCGATTACGGCAAGCCGGACAAGACGCAGGCACACCGCACCTACCAGACCATTCAGGCCTTGAGCGGACGCCTGAACGTCTCGATCAACTCTCCTTATGCCGAAGGCCAAGAGTCGGCGCTGGCCAACGCCGTGGTCGCCAACTACACCGGCGTTGTGCTGATCTGCTGGGAACACCAACACATCCCGGCCATCGGCACCGCCCTGCCCACCGTGGCAGGTACCCAGATTCCTGCCGCGTGGCCGGGTGATCGTTTCGACCTGATCTGGTCATTCAGCCTTCAGACGGGAGCCTCCACGGCTGCCTACCAGTTCAATCAGATTCCACAACAGGTCCTGGCCGGAGACGCGCCCACAATCATCCAGTCGACCCCTGTTACCAGCTAAGCGCATAGCTCAATGCAGTTCGACCGACGGAGGTAGTTTCGATGAGCCTGCTGGCGCGTCTGGTGCCCGACTCTGTGCGGGGCCGCAGACCGCCTGAAGCCGAAGAACTGACCGCTATCCAAGGGCGGGTCAGGCAAGCCTGGGGGCGGTTTACCGGTGCGCTAGGCAAACACCGCTGGCGTCTGTTGGCCGCTACCGGCATCACGGCATTCGTCCTCGGTTACGTCGGAGCGTGCCAGCATTTCCACCAACCAGGCGTGCCGGTGCAGGGGCCGCCGCCGCGGTGGAGCGACTTCGTCTACTTGAGCCTGCAGAACTTCGTCTTGAACAACCCACTCCTGGGGGTGGGGTGGCCACAAGGTGTCGCCCGTTTTCTGGCACCAGCCGTCGCCGGGTACGCCGGGCTGGTCACGCTGGCTGCCTTGTTTCGTGACCAGCTGCAACAGATGCGCATCGCAAGGATGCGCCGACACGTCATTGTCTGCGGTTTGGGCGATGTCGGCTACCGGTTGGTGCGCCACCTACGTGACATCGGCGAACGAGTCGTGGTCGTGGAAGCCGATGCCACCAACCCGCATGCCGACGTCTGTCGCCGGTTACGCGTTCCCGTCATCGTCGGTGACGCCCAGTCACAACGAACGCTTGCCGCCGCCGGGGTCCATCAGGCAGCACGGCTGGTAGCGGCATGCCAAGACGATGTGGTGAACACCCAAATCTCTTTTACTGCAATAGAACTGACTGACCGCGGGGGTAACGAGCTGCGATGCCTCGCACGAATCGCCGACCCCGAGCTTTGCGCCCTGCTGCGTATCCTGGAGGCCAAAGGCGACCAGACCGCTTCAGCGCTGGACTTTTTCAACATCGACGAGATCAGCGCGCGCGGGCTGCTCAATGAGCACGGCTACACCCCTGGCAAGCCCCACATCCTGGTGGCACATCTCGACGTCCTTGGCCAGTGGCTGGTATGGCACGCGGCGCGGGACTGGTATGCCCGCCGAGGGGAAGGCAGCAGCGTACCTCTGGTCGTTACCGTCGTCGACGACGAGGCTAGAAAGCACATCGAGGCGTTGAAGGGTCGATATCCGGCACTCCGGAAAGAGGACGTCTGCCGATTCATCGAATGCACTGAGTCCTTTGGGGCCATCCGTGACCTCAAGGGGCGGCACGCCAAGACAAACGAGCCTTCGATCAGCCGCGCCTATGTCACCGCATACCAGGATCATAAAGCCATCCACACCGCCCTGAAGTTGCGTCACGCACTGGACGGCAGGGTCCCGCTGGTCGCGGCGATGTGGAGGGGGCTAGGTCTGGCCACGCTGACCGACATCGACATCTACCCGACTCTGGACAATAGTTGCACGGTCGAACTTGTACGCGGCGGATCGTATGAAACTATCGCCGAAGCGATCCATAAGCATTATCTCGAGATCCAGTCGGCCGCTCGGGGACAGGCCGGCAAGCCATGGCAGGACCTCCAGGAGTCGTTCCGGGAATCAAGCCGTGATCAGGCACGACACATCGCGGTGAAACTCGGGGTGATCGGGTGCAAAATCGAGCCGCTCAGTGACCTAGGCGCAGCATCTTTTCGGTTTAGCGTTCCCGAAGTCGAGGCGCTTGCCGCGATGGAGCACGACCGGTGGGCCGCCCACCAAAAAGCCGAAGGCTGGAAAAAGGGAGACCAGCGCGACGACGACAAGAAGCTCAATCCGTGGCTGCTGCCCTGGAATGAGCTTCCCGAAGAACAAAAGAAGGTCGACCGCGACTTCGTCCTCGCCATTCCCTCGCTGCTCGCCTCAGTTGGCGTACAGATCACTCGCATCTCCGCCGATAAATCAGCGCCGTGACATGCGGCCCTGGACGGCGGCGCAGAGCCTAGCCGTCTATCTCGCCGGAGATGCCACGCTCGATGCTGGCCTGGGTCGCGGCTGGCAACACGATGAGGCCATCGAGTTCTTTGCGTGCACGGTCGTAGGCATTCTGGCGTTCCTGCGGAGTCGCGGCCGAGTCGGACGCCACCCGCAACAAACTCTGAGCGCGCGCAATATGCTGGCGCCCTTCTGGTGAGAAGTCATTGCGACGCCGACGTTTTGCCTCCGTTTCAGCGATGTCGAACGCGGTCACATAGTCCTCGACAGCGGCTAGGTACCGCGCCGCGGCGTTGTGGTCATCGAGCAGATCTTCGGCTTGGGCAGGACGCAGGAAATCGGCTCGGAGCTTGGCCTTGTGGAAGGCGACCGTGAGCGGATCGCGCATGTCGGTCATCAGCGGGAAGTCGAGAAGCTTGGCGTAGTCAAGTTCATACTCCAGCCAGCGCGTGTCTGTTCGGTCGTGCTCGCGCAGGATGCGGCTGAGCGCCCGCCACTGGGCGGCTTGGTTGCTGCCGGCTGCGCCTGACCGCGATCGTGCGATTGCTCACCCGGCTTTTTGGCAGAGAACATTTTCACCGCCGCGATGATGATGCCGGCCAACGGCGCGATGAAGATGAGAAACTCCGCCAACCGGAACAGCATCCCCACATGACCAGGATGCCACCCAGCGTCGTTCTGACTCAGCGATCGAGATCCCACTGCCCGAAATCGGCTGCAAGGACCTCGTCCACGTCGACGTGTATACCGCCCACCAACGGACCCGGGTTCGACGAAGTGTTGACCGCGGCCTGATACAACACCGCCGTCGGCTCGCGCTCACCGTGTGACCACGATTTCGTCTGCCATGCCCACCGGTGCCCCGCCGTGGTTGAGTGCCCGATCACGCCGTCATTGATCGCCCACGCACACACCGGGGAACTGCCGTAGATGCCGGTGCGCCCTGCGCCGAGTACCGAGTTGATGCCTTGAAACCACTTGACGGCAAGGCTATTCCAGGTGTCGTGGTCGATATCATCGTCGACGCTGAAGAAGATCGGGGCGGAGTTGCTGCCTCCGGCTGCAGCGTGCAGGCGCAGAGCGGTCTGGGCGTCTGCCACGCCGCCGTCATACCCGCGGGTGAAGTCCGACGGGTCGGGCCAACCGGGCTTGCCGTATTGGTAGTTGCTGACGACGTGCAGACCCGCAGCGCGCATTGCGTCGGTGAACTCGCGGGTGACGGGCTTGAAATCGAAGTTGGCCCCGGGCCGTGACTCGGATACATAGACCACGGCTCCGTCATAGCCTGCCGATTTGATTTGATCCGGCGGGACTCGGTGCTCGGCAAAATCGATCAGCCTGATATCGGCGGCCGATGCACGATGGCCGTCGAGTGCCGTAACCCATGCGCCTAGGCCCAACAGGGCCGGCGTCAACGCAAATTTGATCGCTTCGCGTCTGGAAAAAGTTCGCATGGCTCAATGAGTAAGCAGGGCAACGACAGCGAAGGGTTTGCTGCGCGGCTGCCTTGGATCCGGCTGCGGTAGCCACGCGGCCGGGCGCATGAGAATCGGCAAGCGGCGGAAACGATGTGCCGCAACCAACAGCGATTGGACCTCGAGCGTGTGCCAGCCCAGCGCTTCGAAGAAAGCCACCCCATTCTCGGGTGCGAACTTGAACGGCGCATTTTGTCGCATGCCGGCAATCCTGCTATTCATCGTCTTCTTGAGGTGCGGTCCGGTGAAGTTCACCATCCACCAAGCCACTTCGGGCCGCTTGATCGCCTCCGACAGCGCGACGACGTCGCTTTCTTCGAGGTACATCAACAGCCCTTCGGTCAGCACTAGCGCCTTGCTGGCGCCATCCAGGGCTTCGTCGAGGAAAGCGCCGCGGGCGACCGGATCGATCAAATCGACGGCCCGCCGGGTTAGCCGACATCGCGGTGTCTGGTCGGCAAGCAGCTCGGTCTTTTCCGCGAGCAGCTGCGGCAGATCCGCCTCGATCCAGACGAGATTGGGCGGAAGGTCCAGACGATACGGCCGGGTGTCCAGGCCGGCCGCCAGATTGAGCACCCGGTCACAGCCTGCGGCGATCGCCTCGGCAATAGCGTCGTCGATGAGCTTGGTGCGTGCGACGAGCCACCAGCCGCTGCGTTGCGCCCGTGGAGCGTTGGCGACGATTGCGCGACCGTGTTCACCGGCAAGACGTTCGGCGAGCGGGTCGATGAACAAGGCATCCGGACGCGCCGATTCATGTGCTCGGTGCAGTGCCGTCCACCGAGCCGTATCGGAGACGTGGGTAATGCGGTGCCCGCTAGATGACATACGTTGCGTTATAGCATCCGCCGCTGGCCCCAGCGTGCCACCGCTGGTGAAAAGCAGGTTTTGTCGTGTAGAAGGGTCTGGTGGACGATCCGGCCGACAGGTCTTTCAATCCGTCGACGCTGCGCGAAGCGATGGCCCGGCGGTTGTATCGCCGATCGGTGGCGATGGGCCAAATCACTGTGCCCGCCGTTCCGAGCTTGATCGACGAGTACGTCGCAATGTGCGACAACCTCTTTGCCAGCTTGGGTGTCCAGTACTCCGCCGCAGAATTTGCTCAGCTGAAGACGGTGCTGGCGAGCCAGTTGGCGCGAGGCCTACCGGGCCTCCTCTCGGTCGAACATCGTCATCTCGTTCCACGCCCCGTTCGGCACGGCCCTGAACTATCGCGTCAACGTCGAAGCGGTGACGATGGCAGGTCATTACGACGGCTGGGTCAGCACCCGCGAGGGGTCGCTGTTCGGCACCACGCCCGATGCCCGGGTGTGGACGCTGGCAGGTGAGACGACCGATCCCAGCAGCTATCGGATACTCGATATCGGCGCAGGAACCGGCCGTAACGCCCTGGCTCTCGCGCGGCGCGGCCATCCGGTAGACGCGGTCGAGATCGCGCCGAAGCTCGCGCACATCATTCGCTCGGAGGCCGAACGCGAATCACTCGACGTGCGCGTCATCGAGCGCGACGTCTTCGCGACCACGGACGATGTCCGCAGTGACTATCAGCTGATCGTGGCCTCCGAGCTGGTGCCCGACTTCCGGACGCCCCAGCAGCTGCGCGGCATGTTCGAACTCGCCGCGCGCTGCCTGGCCCCAGGCGGACGGTTGCTGTGTCAACGCGTTTTTGCCGCGCGACGGCTACACCCCCGACAGCGCCGCGCTCGCAACTCGGGCAGCAGTGCAACACGATGATCTTCACCTGGGACGAGATGACAAGCGCGGTGGACCGGCTGCCGCTCGAGCTGGTTGCCGATGACTCCGCCTGCGAGTACGAGAAAACCCACCTGCCGCAAGGCGCCTGGCCGCCCACCGCGTGGTATGACGGGTGGGCCAGTGGTCTGGATGTGTTCGACGTCACGCGCGAGGAGTCCCCGATCGAGTTGCGGTGGCTCGTTTACCAGAAGGCGTAGTGTCTCCTAGCGATGTCTGATGCGATTCACTTCGTCGAGGCGAACGGGCTGAGATTCGCCTATCTCGAGGACGGCTCTGGGCCTCTCGTGCTGATGCTGCACGGGTTCCCGGACACCGCGCATAGCTGGGACGACCTTCGCCCCCGGATCGCCGCCAAGGGCTATCGCGCGGTCAGCCCGTTCATGCGCGGCTACCACCCGACCGCGATCCCGGATCGCGACGCGGACCAGGAGACGTTGGCCCACGATGCGCTTGCGCTGATCGAGGCGCTTGGCGCCGACGACGCGGTCGTCATCGGCCATGATTGGGGCGCGGCGGCCGCCTACGGTGCGGCGGGCCTCGGCCGTGAGCGGGTGAAAAAGCTTTTCGCTGTTGGCATTCCGCACCCGGCGACGCTCAAACCGTCGCCAAAGAAACTCTGGGGCGCCCGACACTTCGCGGTATACAAGCTGCCAGGGGCGCCGAACCGGTTTGCGCGCAACGACTTTGCGGCACTTCCCGCGATCTGTCGACGATGGTCGCCGGACTGGAACCCCGAACCAGCGGAGTTCGACGCCGTGCGCGCGAGCTTTTCGAACAAGGCGAGTTTGAATGCGGCGTTCGGGTACTACCGGAAGCTTTCACCCAAACCCAGCGCATCGCTGAGGGCGCGGATTATCGCGCCAACGGTCGTGTTTGCCGGCCTCGGTGATCCGATCGTCGGGCCGTCGGACTATCGAGCCGCCGCCCGAAAGTTCGAAAGCGATTACATCGTTGAGGAGGTCCCCGGCGGGCACTTTATGCATCGGGAGCACCCCGACGAGTTCGCTGCGCGGCTGCTTGCGCATCTGTGATCTGCCCGAACACCGTCGGCTGCTATCGTGCTTGGCTTATGCCCGAGATGGATCGTCGCCGCATGTTGTTGATCACCGGGGTGGGCGCGCTCACGGCCGCGATTCCCATTCCGCAGGCCGCGGCTAACCCGCGCCGCCCGCCCGCACCTGCCGCTCCCCCGCCGCCCGCGGCGCCGCAGGGCTCCTACATTTTCGTTGACGAGTTCGACGGCGCAGCCGGCTCGGCCCCGGATCCGTCGAAGTGGACGGTGGCGCGCGCCCGCGAGCCGATGAAGGACCCGACGTTCTGGGAAAGACCTGAGAACGTCGGTCAGTATCGCGACGATCGTCAGAACGTGTTCATCGACGGCAAGTCGAATCTGGTCCTGCGCGCCGCAAAGGACGGCAACACCTACTTCAGCGGCAAAGTTCAAAGCCCGTGGCACGGCGGCATCGGACACACCTGGGAAACCCGAATAAAACTCAACTGCCTGACTGCCGGTTGCTGGCCCGCCTGGTGGTTAGGCAACGAGGACAACGGTGAGATCGACGCGGTCGAGTGGTACGGCAACGGCAGCTGGCCCGCGGCGACCACGGTCCACACCAGAGCCAACGGCGCCGAGTGGGCAACCCACAACATCGCCCTGGACAGTGCCTGGCACACGTGGCGATGCCAGTGGGATGAAGCCGGCATCCGCTTCTGGAAGGACTACGTGGACGGCGCTGAGCCGTACTTCAATGTTCCAGCCAACTCGATCGGGGACTGGCCGTTCAACAATCCCGGCTACCAGGTGTTTCCGGTGTTCAACCTTGCGGTCGCCGGGTCCGGCGGCGGCGACCCGCGGCCAGGGACCTACCCCGCCGAGATGCTCGTCGACTACATCCGTGTCTGGTAAGGGGGGTTACCGGGCTCAGTAGTTGTTGCAGGTGCCGGCGATCTGCCCGATCAGTCCGATGTACTGGGCGGCCCCCGGGTAGCCCTCGGCCTGCTGGGCCATCTGCGCCCGCTGCGGCGGCGGTGCGTTGAGGAAGGAACGCAACCAGCCCTGTGCCATCGGCGACTGGTTGAACTTCGCCGCCGCGGCCGGCGACTGCGCGTTCATGGCCGCAACGACCTGCGGGTAGCTGCACGTCGTATTGACTGCCATATCCATAGCGGGGTCTGCGGACGCGATCCCAGCGCCAGCAACAATCGACAACGCCAGACCGCCAATTGCAGCAGCCAATCTGGTAGAGGACCGCGTGACCATATGTGGGCACCTTCCAAGCCATGCATCGCCGAACCTCGACGAAGAAGATCAGCTTACCGGAACGAACTTAGGCGCAGCTCGGTCGAAGCTCCGGCGTGCCCGCACGGAGCCGGGCGGCCTGGCGCTCTGCTGAAGTCCACGCTGCACGTGTTTTGCCAGCTGAAGCCACGTTTAGGAGCACCTCGGCGATGAGCTGACGTACGTTCTGGTCATGGACGACCGCCACCAGGACCCGATGGTGGCGCAGCCCTATCCCGGACGCCGTGATGGACTTGTGAACACCGCGCGCCCGGTCCGCAATCTCGCGGTGGATTTTTACCGCGTGACCGGCGTGCTGCTGATCGTGCTGGGCCATTGGCTGGCCGGATCGGTGACCTATCGCGATGGATATTTCGGTCGGCAAAATCCACTCGTCGACCAGCCCTGGACTCAGTGGCTGACCTGGCCGTTTCAGGCCGTCCCCACCTTCTTCCTGGTCGCCGGTTACGCCGGTGCGGTGTCGTGGACGCATTGGCGCCGCACCGAGGGTGCCTCGCGCCAGCTCTGGCTGCGACATCGACTCGCCCGCGTGCTCGGGCCCACAACGGTCTACGTCACGTTGGTCTCGGTCGTTGTGGTGGTGATCGAGGCCTGCCAGGTGGCCGGTTCCACGCTGGAATACGCGGGCTGGGCGGTGGCGATGCACCTGTGGTTTCTCGCCGTCTATCTGATCGTGGTTTCGCTCACGCCGGTTGCGATTGCCGCGCAACGCCGTTGGGGGCTCTTGGTCCCTGCGCTGCTGGGATTGGGAGTCGTGGCGGTCGACGCCGTCTCACTCGGCGGTCACGTGCCCTACCTCGGCTGGCTGAACTACCTGCTTTGCTGGGGCGCCCTATATCAGCTCGGAATGGCTTGGCAGAACGGGCTTTTGGCCGGGCGCAGACCAGTGCTGCTGGCAGTCGGGTCGGCGGTCGCGTTGACGCTATTGATCTTGCTGGGGCCGTATCCGGTCAGCATGATCGGCGTGCCCGGCCAAACCGTGCAGAACACCGAGCCGCCTTCGGTGGCGATGTTGGCGTTTGCGGGCGCACAGGCTGGAGTGGTGATCGGCCTCGCACCCGCACTCAACCGGGCGCTGCGGTCCGGGTTCGTCTCACGCGTGTTGTCGGTCGCCAATAACAACGTGATGGCTCTTTACCTGTGGCACATGATCCCTGTGGTGATCGTGGCGATTGTCGGCTACCCGGCTGGACTGTTGCCACAGCCGGTCGAGGGCAGCACCTCGTGGTGGCTCGCGCGGCTGGAATGGATCGGCATCCTCAGCCTCGTCACAGCGGTCGAGATGGCCTTGTTGTGGTGGGGCCGGAGGTTATTCGCCAGGCCGCTCCCCACGCTCGCTACGCCGCTGACCGGTCGCTGGGCTGAACCCGTCATGCTGGCCGGGGCCGTCATGTCGGCGTACGGTCTGGCGTTCGTCGCCGCCGAAGGCTTCGCACCGGACGGGCATTTTCCCTGGCTGACCGCGCTGATCTGCGCCGTCGGCGTGCTGCTGGTGGCGCTTCGCCCCGCAGAGCTCGGCGATCAGCCGACTCTGCGCTGAGACGCGCCACCGGACCGCTATACCGACCGCCGGTCTTGTATACCGACCACTGGCCGGTATAGATTTTGTGGCGAGCACGGAGGTGACGATGAGCACATCAGAGCAGGCGCAGATCCGCACCCGTATGTTCGCCCGCGTGTTAGGCCCGTTCTTTACAATCGTGCCGACCACGGTGGCGGTGCGCGGCTCATACATGCAAACCCTGTTTACCGAGTTCAAGGCAAATCCGATGTGGCCGTGGCTGTTCGGCGCCATTCTTCTGATTGCCGGCCTGGTGATCATCGCGTTTCGCCAGTACTGGCGCAGCCCTGCGGCGATCATCGTGTCGGTTGTCGGTTGGTTTCTCGCGATACGCGGAGTGCTGCTGCTGACCGTTCCTGGGGCCTACGACGCCGCCGGCAACGCGCTCTACAAGTCGGGTGCGACCGCAGTGATATGGGTGGTGTTCAGCTGCCTGGCTCTGTCCGGGCTCTACCTGACTTACGTCGGCTGGAAGCCAGAATCCTCTCAAGATCGCCCGTATGCCGCGGGTAGTTAAGCATCCCGACATCCGCCGTGCGGAGTTGCTGGATCGGGCCACCGAGCTGTTTTTGCGCCACGGCTACGACAATGTCAGCCTCAACGATCTGATCGCGGACGCCGGGGTCTCCAAAGGCGCCTTCTACCACTGGTTTCCATCGAAAGACGCACTTGTAGCGACGTTGGCCGAGCGCAGCGCCCGCAGCGCATTCGCCGTCATCGAGGGTGCTCTGGCCAGATGCGACGGTGACGCGCTGGAACGGCTCAACGCCGTGTTGGGGGCCGGTTTCGACACCAACATGGAAATGGGCGGCCCGGAGCAGCTGGCCGCAATGGCCTCGTTATTGCGCCCAGATAATGCTCGCCTGTACGGACGGATTCTTGCCGTCGAGCAGGGGTTGTACCTACCCCTGCTGACGCGCCTGATATCGGAGGGAGTCTCTGACGGCATCTTCGACACGTTCGACCCCGAAGGCGTCGCCGACATGATCTACGGCCTCGCCGCGCGGACGAACTCGAACATCCTGCAGGTGTTGGACGCCGCCGACGAGTCCGCTCGGGATCACGCAATCGACGCTCTGACAATCAGATTCAGGCTGCACGGGCTGACCATCGACCGCATCCTCGGTCTGCCGGACGAGAGCATCGACACCCTGACTCGGTTACAGGTTGAAGCGATGGTCGCCGCGCTGCCGCGAAGCTACTGAGCCAATCGGCCGCGGCGTTGCTGCCGCGTTACGTCGATGCGCTCAGTGCGTCCAGTGCGGCGTCGTAATTCGGCTCGTTGGCGATCTCTGGAACCAGCTCCTCGTACGCGACGTTACCGTCGGCGCCGATGACCACCACGGCGCGGGCAAGTAGCCCCGCGAATGGACCCTCGGCGATGGTGACGCCGTAGTCCTTACCGAAGCTGTCACGAAACGCCGACGCGCTTTTGACGTTCTCGATGCCCTCGGCGCCGCAAAATCGCGCCTGCGCGAATGGCAGGTCGTTGGACACGCACAGCACGGACAGACCGCTTGCCGCGGCGCGTTCGTTGAAGGTCCGCACACTGGTGGCGCAGACCGGGGTGTCTACCGACGGAAAGATATTCAGCAAGACCGACTTACCGCTGAACTGGTCGCTGCTGACTGGTGCCAGATCAGATCCGGTCAGTGTGAACGATGGAGCCGTGGATCCGACGGCGGGCAGCTCGCCGACGGTATTGATCGGATTTCCGCGCATAGTTATCTGTGCCATGCGCACAGTCTGCCAAGGCCAGCGGCGCGGCCTCGGGTCGGGGCTGGGATCGACCGCGACGAGCCGATCGGCAGATACCGGCGCCTGCCCTGCGGGCCGTGGTGCCGCCTCTTAATGTCCTCTATATATTGGCTAGCGTGCCTGAGATCAATCGACGCAACATGATGATCACAATGGGGCTGGGCGCACTGGGGGCCGCGATTGCTCTCCCGGAAGCCTGGGCTCACCCGTCTCCCCCGGCGGCGCCGGCCGATGCCGCGCCTGGGAGCTACATTTTCCACGACGAGTTTGACGGACCGGCCGGCCAAGGCCCCGACCTGTCGAAGTGGACGCCGCAGACCTGGCAGGATGACGTGTTTCCGCCGGTCGATGGGATATACCGCTCCCAAAACGTGTTTCTCGACGGCAATTCCAATCTGGTCCTGCAGGCCAGCCACGAAAACGATCAATATTTCAGCGGCAAACTGCGCGGCAACTGGCGGGGCATGATCAACACCACGTGGGAAGCGCGGATCAAACTCGACTGTTTGTTCCCCGGCCTGTGGCCCTCGTTCTGGACCGTCAACGAGGATCCGCAGCCAGACGGCGAGGTCGACATCTTCGAGTGGTACGGCAACGGCCAATGGGCTCCCGGTACGACCGTCCACGCGGCATCCAACGGAAAAACCTGGGAAGGAAAATCGATTCCCGGGATGGTAGACGGCGACTGGCACACCTGGCGCATGCGGTGGGACGAGGACGGTTTCAAATTCTGGCGGGACTACGTCGACGGCGCCAAGCCGTACTTCAGCGTCCCGCCGAAGCCCATCCACGTCTTCGGCGCCCCTCCCGAAGACAAGCGGTGGCCGTTTAGCAATCCCGGCTACTGGATGACGCCCATGTTCACGCTTGCGGTCGGCGGGGTGGGCGCCGGCGATCCCGCCGCAGGGGACCTTCCCGTGCCAAATGCTGGTTGACTACATCCGGGTCTGGTAGCGATTCACCGCACCGCCTTGATCACCTGAACCAGGTTGAACTGCCACCGCTCGACAAGTCGGAAGCCCAGGTCGCGCGGGACCGCAAAGGCCGGTGTTGCCCCATAGAGTGGGCCGGGCGGCAGCGCCGAACCCTGCTGGTGGGCGGGCATCGACGTGTCGGCTTGAGTGATGATCCACACGACGCGGCACTGACTCAGTGGTTTCGTGACCACCTCTGGGATGAGGTTGGTATCGAAGACGTCGTTGCGGTCCGTCGCGCGTTGCCACAGGGTGAGGTCGACCAGCTTCCGATATGCATCGGGGCGCGCCGCCATCAGCGGGCGCATCGGGGCAGGCATGAACGTGACCGTGTCGTTGACGAGCAGGCAGTCACCGGGTGCTGCCTTCGCGGTGATCAGATCGGCCACCTGGCTGTAGTCCATCCCGTACTTTGCATACGGGTTACGTTGGGCCAGAACATAGTTCGGCGCTGCGGCCAGCGCGAAAAGTCCGACGACAGCCGCAGCGACCCAGGGTCGAAAGGCTACCGCGGCAATGCAGACGCCCAAGACCAATGCCATCGCCGGTGCGGTGAAGGCCAAGTAGCGCGGCGTGTAGATGGGGTGAACCAACGCCGACCAGATGACGACCAGGGCGGTCGGTATCAGCAGCCAGCCGATCGCCAAGGTCAGCAGTTGCCGATCGGATTCCCTCAGTTGCCTGGATGTGCGGAGCCAGCAGACGGTCGCCGCCACTATCACCAGCGCCGACAACAGCGCGAACGGTGGACTTCGTTCGAAATATTGTTGAATCGTCACATCTTCGATCGTTCGGCGCCCGATCGGTGCTATCCAGCTGATCTGATGCGCCTGGCCGACGGCCGTGACCACAAACGGCGCCAGAGCGCTACCCGCCAGAACCGACGTCGTGGCAAACCCTGCGAGGACTCTTTTCCTGCGCTGAAAGAGGCATATGAAAGCAACGTGGGTCAAAAACAACAGCACCAGGTACAGGTCGAGCAGAATCGAGATCGCCAGGACGATCCCGTAAGACAGCCAGGCCCAAGCGGTGTCGCGACGGGCCGCATGAACGAGCAGCACCGTCAGCCACACGGCGGCCATCATCGACAAGGCATAGGGGCGAGCTTCGATGCCGGCCCACGTCGCTCGGGGCAAGATCGCGCAGACAACACCGGAGGCCACTGCGACGGTGCGAGACGAGAACTGTCTGCCTAGCACCACGAGCCCTGCGGCGGCGCCTCCGATGGCGAGACCGCTTGGCGCGCGCGACCAGAATTCCGTCGGGGGAAAAATGTGGAACCAGCCGTGCATGAGCAGGTAGTACAGGCCGTGGACGGCGTCGACGTTGCTCAACATCTGCCACAACTGACTCAGCGAACGACTGTACGAGGCGGAAATGGTCGCGGCCTCGTCGTACCAGAACGAAGGACGGCTCGCGCCGCCCAGACTCACGGCGGCGGCCAATACCGCGACGAGCAGTGGGTCTAGCACAGACCCCGGCTGAGTGGGTTGGATAGGACAGTCGCGATCAGTCATGGGGCCCTATGACCATTGACTGGGTGCACGTCTTTTAGCGCGACGGGCGCACTTTGTACGTCGACGGCCATGACTGTCGGGTGTCGTCGCCCACCAGCGGCGTCCCCATACTGCCGACCTTGACGTTGTAGGCCTCCTGTCCGGCACCGACTTCGCGGTTGGCGTGCTCCTGCGCCAGGTAGTACAGCTCATCGATGGTGGCTTCGCCGTAGGCAACGAATGAGGTCTTTCGGACGATGTCTCCGGCACCGGTGGTCATCCGATCGGGCAGGATTTTGGTCGCCAGCGCCCCCAGGCCGAACAGAATGACCGGGAGGATCCAGTAGCCGACGAACGACAGCGGTGTCTTGGTGTCGAGAATCGTCGCGCCGCCCCGCACGATCGGTGGAATTGCCGACGACACCGTCATGGCGCCGAATACGGCCACCCAGATCCACGTCAGCCGGCTGGTGATGTGGCCGAACAGATCGCTTTCGACCACCCCGGGCGGCTGACCCGCCGCGACGAACTCGTGGACGAAGGGCTTGCCGGTCAGCGCGCCGGTTAGGACCACCAGGAAGATCCCCGCGTTGCTCAGTGGCTGTATCCACCGCTCGATGAACGACTGGCTCGACACTAAGGTCAGCGCCGTCAGCACCAGGAACGTTGCGACAGCTCCGATTTCGAGCGCTCCGCCCGGGTGCGCGTGTTGCGCGCCCGATGACCAGCCCGGTGACCGCGATCGCCAGCGCGACCAACGCTGCGGCGAGGAAAGGCACGTTACCGACAAGCACCCAATAGACGATCCACGGCGCGAAGCCAAACAGAATACCCACGATCGGTCAGTGTATGGGCGGGTGGAGCCGCGAGTACTACTGGTCGGCTTGCTGCTCGGTCTTGTTGAGCCTGTAGCTCGTCTTGGGTGAACTGCTGCTCGGCCTGGTCGTTCTGCAGTTGGGCCTGTTGTTCGGATTGGAGCATCGACTGGACTCGCGTTGTTCTCCGACAAATTGGCCTCGTCGTCATTCTGCTGTTGCTGCAGTAGCTGTTGCTGCAACTCGCTGTCGTCGGTGCTGACGGTGGAGTCGTCGGTGTCGACGCTGGAGTCGTCGCCGCCGGAGTCATCGACCTGCTGCAGCAGTGGCATCACCCAGCTCGGCAAGGCGGCGGCAACGTTCGGCGAAAGCGCAATTGTCTGGTCCACGAGGCGCACCTGCCCGGATACGACCGTCGATTCGTTTGTCCCGGGCAACGCGGTAGCGAACAGCGCAAGCACAGCGATCCCGCTGGCTCCGGCAACTGCCACCCGCATGGCACGGCGACGTCGAGGTCGAGCGTCGGCTGTGCTGCTGTGATGGCACCGGTTTTCTTCTGCGATGGTCATCAGCTGAGATTGCGCTCGGTCATTAGTTCCAGGCTTGGCAGCGCCTATCGCTTTACTGTGAGCTGCCGTCCTCCGCACGGCTGAGCCCGGCGATACCAACGAACGCTTAGGTGGGAGCAGTAATTCCTCGCGGTTGAGTATGTTTCTGTCCGCGTTGACATCCGCGTGCTCGGCGGCATGCGAGCAGTAGGTGCACCGGAATATTGACCGGACTAAGCCCGACATGCGAGGTCGTTCGAGCCGACTCGGCTCGCGGCGGATAGACTGCCCCTGAAGAGGACTGCCTCTAAAGACGAATAGAGGCGCCCGGTGTTTGCGACTCTCAATTCGCTATTCTTCGAGTACTTGGTCGAATGCCAGGCCGCTTGCCGGCGCGGTCGCACCGATCGTTTTGCGTCGTGCCAACCACACGTATGTCGAACCGTCCGTTCCGCGAGCGAGTCGATAGCGGCGCACGACCTTGACGCCTTCGCGCGCGAATTCTTCTTCATACACCGGTGACGAACCGGCGAGCACTTGTCCGCGCGGATCGACCTCTCCCGACGTTCCATCGATTTCTCGAAATGCCGCGCGACGCATTTGCGTTTGCGTGCCGTCGCCTGCCGCCGGAACGAACGGAATGTATGAATCCGGAACCGACGAGCCGAGTTGATAGCGCACGCTCGGTGCCGATGCGTTCGACGTAGCTGGCAATGACGACGACGTCGCCGGCGTTGTGAACGACTGTCCGCTCGCGCCGGCAACGATCTGTTCGACGCCCCAAGCCATTTGCGCGGCTTCATCCCGCATCAAAACGATTTGCTCGAGCGGATCGCTCGAGAGCCCACCCGACATTGCAGGAATCACGACGAGCCGGTGCGGCGCAACGTCGCCGCTCACCGCGAACATGCGCCACTTTCCCCCATCGGGGGTCTGCGTGTAGTGCGGAACGGACGTCGTGACACCGAACGTGTCGGTCACGACCAGGCTCGCTATTTGTGCGATCGAACCCGATGCGACTTGCAAGGGAATCACGAACCAATCGTTGCCGTAAATCAGCGCAAACTCACGCAGCACGTAGCCCCAACTCGGCACCGCGCTCTTCGGCTTCACGTTTTCGACCCAGCCGTATGCGCCGATGTAGAGCGTTTGCGCGTTGCCGGTCTGCTTGCGCAACGTATCCAAGCGCTGCGACGCCAGCGATGTAAACCACGCGTCTAAGCGGTACGAACACAGGTCGATCGTTTCGCGCAACGCGGAATCGAGCGAGTTCGTCGACATCGTTGCGAGGCTCGCGAGCGCAGTCCAAAATGCAACGAACCCCGCCGGTCCATTCATTTTATGCTGATCGAGATATGTCCCAACCGGGCCGGTCGCGGTCGTCGTCATCGCCAACTGATCCCATACACGCGGCGTCGTCGCTCCCGGCGACAGGTCGATCAGCTCGGGCTCTACGCGATCGGCGTCTTGCACGGCGGGTCCGAGCAAATCGTAGGCACTTTGCACGTATTGGCGCAGCGCCGCGTGCCGCACCAGCAGCCACAGCAGTGGCGACGGATTGGCGGGCGGAGTGGTGGTCTGCAACTGCGCGAGCGTCATCGCACCCAGTGCTGTCAAATAGTTGTTTTGTAGCGGCGCGTCGCTGGTTTGCGTATCGACGATTCCGTCGACCAGCGAGAAATGGCTGTCGAGAAACGTCGTGTTTGCGAGCCGCGTCGGCGCCACCGTCGCGCTGTCGGCGCCGAGCGACTGCGTGCTGAGTTTCGTGAGCGTCGAAAACCAACTCGCATCGATGCTTTGGCCGACGAACGGCCAATAGTACGCGCTGAACTGCGGCCCGAGCGCGCTACGCCCGGCGTACGTTGTCGAAAACGGCGATTGCGAAAGAATCGAGGTCAGCGTCGCGTCCGGATCGGCACCCGCAGCGACGCGTGCGACCGCGCTCACCGACGCGTTCCAGTACGCCCGCAGTTTCATCAGCAAGGGAAACAGCTGCGGCAGCGGATCGCCGGACAGCGATTGGTACGAGCCGCTCGCGACGACCGGCAGCACACCGTACGGTTGCCGACCGAGCCGAAGCAGATCCGCGGCGAGCGGTGGCGGCGCGGGCGCATCGGAAATCTTCGTCGTGCGCGTGCTGATGTAGGTCGTTACGACGCCCGCCGCAGCGCGGAAACGTGCGACCATTTCGCGCTGCTCGATCGCTCCGGTCGACAATACCGGGCCTTTCGGCACGCCCTTGACCGGAATGTCGGGCACGCCGCCTCCGGCACGAATCGGTTCGCCGACCGTTTGGATCGGATTCGAGCCACCGGTCGAACCGGCAACGCCACCGCCTCCGGTAACGCCGCCGCCCCCGGCGCGCACCGGAGCTCCGCCCGCGGCGATATCCGGCGTCGCAATTTCCGGCGTCGCGATTGCAGCTTTCTCCACCGGCGTAATGGTCGTTGGGATCGTACCCGTCTCCGGCGACGACGCCGTCGCCGCGGTGGTGGCGAACCAACCCGGTGCCGCGTTGACGATCGTCGGATCGAGTTTCGCGACGGTCATCGTCGGAGCGACCGACTCGAGCAACACCGTGCCGTTCGGCGGGATGCGCGGCATCGCGACCAATAATGCGCCGCTTACGCCCGTCGCTGCGTTCAATCGCTCGACGATGCGCAGTTGCGGCGTCGCAGCGGAGAATAGGACGCGTCCGACCGGTCCGCGCGGACGCGCGAGCCGCCGCAAGGCGCCGGACACCGCGCCCTGCGCGACGCGACTGCTCGCCAGTTGCGAAAACAACGTTACCGACGCACCGCCGAGTCGAAGCCGCGGTTGCGCGGGGCGCAGCATTTGCAAGAGCGTGCCGGGATCGTTGACTGTCTTTAACTGTCGCGCGAACACGGCGACGCTAACTTCGCGACCCAACTGCATCTGGCGCAACACTTGATTCGCGCGGCGCACGGCTTCGAACTGATCCCACGCCGACGCCATCAGCGCTTCGCGCGACGCGCTCACGATCGTGCCGCCCATCGCGGCCGCCGCACGATAGCGCGGATCGAAGTTGAGCGTGCTCAACCAGGTAGGCGCCGATGCCGGCGTTGATAGCGTCGCACCGGCAGCAACGCTGCTATACGTTGGCGGCGAAACGATCGGCACGTCGGCCGCCGCAGGCGCGAGAATCGGTTGCAGCGCTTGTTCGAACGAGGCTTGCACGCCCGTGGGCCAGGGCGTCGATTGCGTTTGCGTCGACTTTAGCGCGCCCTCGAGGCCCAGCGTCAGTCCGGCGAATGGCGGCATGCCGAAACCGGGCGCGCTGACGTCCATATCGCGCAAACCCAACGATAGCGGCCCCGCAGGCGGACGCAACTTCGCGACGAGCGATGCGAAATCGCCGCCCTCACTCGTCGCAAACGACCACGATGCGTACAGCGGCAGCGCGAACGGCGCGGTAACGTTGGGTATCCCACGCCGGAGCGACGTCGGAATCGTCGACCGCAATATCCGGCGACGTGCCGGCAGAGACGCCCGCCTGACACGCCGGCACTAGGCACGCGATGTAACTGGTCGCGGGTTGTAGTTGACGCGGACACACGATGCGCGAGATCGCCGAATCGACGCTCGCGCCGGTCGCGCTTTGCGCGTGCGCCCACATCGCGATCTGGTCGAGATTCGGCAGCTCGTTGAGCGGCACGGCAGGCGCTTCGAACTGCAACAGCGGCAGCATCCCGCTGCGCGGCACGAGCGCGACGCCGGGTTGCGCGCGAACGACGACCAAACACAGCCACGGTCGCAACGTCGCGCCGGCAGGTACCGCCGGTGAAAAAAGCCACGGCATATCGGCATTCGCGAACTCGATCGCCGCAAAATAGTTCGGTTCGAAGGTCGCCGTGTTCGGCGCGGGTTCCATGCGGACGATCGCGCGCGAATCGATACTTCGTACTTGCGCCGGCCCGTACAAGCGCACGCCGACCGGTCCCACAGCGGTGCCGTTGACGTCCAGCGACAGCGAGGCGTTCAGATAGTTCGACGACGCCGCACTTTGCGCGAAGGCCGACGCGCCGCGACGCACCCACGGATAAAATGTGTAACCGGCCGGATCGCTCACGTTGCGACCTCGTACGCCGCCGCGATCACGAGGCTCGGCGCGCTGCCGGGAGCCGCGACGATCGCCTCATCGCGCGCGGAACGCGCTTGGCTAAACGTTTGGCCGCCGGTCGCACCAACGCTGGATGCTTTCAGCGTGTCGCTATCGGCAACGACATATTGCAGTTCCACGGGCGCCACGCTTGGCGTTTGCGCTCCGGCAAAACGCTGCGCGCCGGTCTGCGCGAACTTCGAGCGCGCCGCCGCGCTATTCAAAAGAAATGCGTTCAGCGTGAGCGTCGTCAACGTAACCGGAACGCCGGTATCCTCACGCGGCGCGGCGCCCGCGCTGTCGATATACCAATTTTCGTACGCAACCGAGCGCGCCATCGACGCACCCGACGCGGTCGTCGTACTTATCGCAAAACCCGCCTGCAACTGCTCGAACGACGGACTCGTCAGCTTGTCGTCGTCGCTGAGGTTGAAAAACTGTGCCGGCGCGAAGTCGTCGAGCACCGGTGCAACGGTTTGCGCTGCGCCGCCGATCTCTACTGCCGAGATATCGAAGCGGCTATCGCCCTGCGGGGCCGCGCCGCCGTAGGTTTCGATGGTGACGCTTAGCGGCACGACGGTCTGATGCATCGACAGCGTTGCCGCCGGATGCGCGAGCGCGACACCGCTCGCTGTTGGGGGCGCCGCCAGCGTTACGAATTCCGTCGCGTCGGCTGGTGTGGTTGCGGTCACGCCTACGCGGATCGGCCAGCGCTATGCGCAGCAGCTGTCCGACGTCGGTTTGATTGACTGCCGTTGTGGGCGCGGTATCGCCGAACGTTTCGGAAAACGATTTGGTGACGCTCCACCACAACACGCTAAAACTGACCGAGCCCGCGGTGTTCCACGGTCCGGGACCGCTGAGCGACGCGCTCATCTGCAGTGACATCACGTTGTCGCCGTCCGCCGTCAGCGCGACCGCTCCGGAGATATCGCCGTCGAAGTGGAACGGATTACGCTGAATCAGCGTGTCGAAGTTGAGATAACCCGAAATGCCGAAGCCGTCGATGCCGACGAAGATGTCGACGTGTGCGCCGATCTGAAGCGAATTCGACGAGACCGCAACGTAACCGGCAAGATCGAGCTTCGAAATATGGCCCGTCGGCATGCTGATCGACATACGATCGAGCGTTGGAAAGTCGGGCGGTGGTTGGAACTTCGGATGCACGCCGCCGACCGCCAGCAGAAACGTCTTGTCTCCCGACCAGTTGACGCGCAACGCCATCCCGCCGTGCAACGCGAACTTCATCAGATGCGAATCGTGCAACGTTGCGTCGAGCGCGGCTTGGCAACTGCCGAAATCGATCGTTCCGAGCGCGCTGACGTGGATTTCGAGCAACTTCTCGCTCGGCGTGGGCAGTAGCAATGCGAGCTCGCCGATCAAAATCAAGCGCACCGGATTCGGCAGCTCGAGGATCACCGCCAAATCGATCGTGAGGACCGGCGGTTCTCCCCACTGGATTTGCACCATCGGCCCGAAGATGAAGCGACCGTCGGCGCCCGGGAAAATCGAATCGATTTCGCTAAACACCTGCGGGGCATTGGCGATCGGACTCTTCGGGAACAGAAAGTTTGCGAGCGTGTGCGCCGTCAACGCCGCGCGCAACGCATCGACGTTGGCGGTGCGATGGACGCCGAGCAATCCGCCGACGCCGTCGAGCGTGAAGCCAAGCCCGAGTTGGATGGGCGGGATGGACGCATCGACCAGGGCGATCAGCGAATAGCCCGGCCCGGTAGGTAACACCGTTGCGAGCAATCCGAATGCAGCGACCTTATACGTTTCGAACGCGAGATCGAGAACGCCGGCATATTCGTGTTTGCTGCCGTCGTAGTCGAGATATCCGCCGCCGGTTAGACCCGCCGCATCGATCGACAGCCCCACGCCCGACGGTGGTTTGAAGCCCAGGTCGAGATCGAGCAGCCCGAGGTTTCCGCCACCCGACGGTGACGATACCGTCGTCGCGATGCCCATGCGATCGACGACGGCTTGCATCGGTCCGATTGTGAGGCTGGCGATGGCCGACGTTTCGAAGTCGGCGCCGCTGCCATCGACCGTCAACGCGAGGTGAATGCCTTGGAGGGATACGACGCCGCCGAGCGACAGTTTGACGGGCAGCGTCGCATCGAGCCCGGCGCCCCCGGTGAACGCCAGCCCGCCCTTCGTCGAATAGGCGATGCCGAGATCGAAGGTCGCGCGCAATCCGCCCGCGGGCAGCACCGCTTGTAAGAAACTGTCGCCGTCGCCGGCGACGATGACGAGCGCTCCGGACGACACACCGGCCGACGCGGTGACGTTCGCATCGGTCAGCGATGCGTCGATCGACGCACCAAACTTCACCGAGCCGAGCTCGACGCGCGTTCCGGTCGGAGAACCGAACACGAATGTGGGCGATCCGTCGGTCGGCGGCGTCAGCGCCGCATCGAAACCCGCATCGATCGAAACGGTGTCGGCGTTCGCAATAAACGTTGGACCGTTCTTGCCGATCGCGAGCGCTTCGATCTCGGCGTCGAGTTTCGCGTCGAACGTCCAGCCGTCGAGCTGCGTCGAGAACGACAATCCGCCGAACGGGCTGATGACCAGCCCTAAGCCGCCGCGATCGTCCGACGACAGCGTAACCGTGAGGCCCGCATCGACGGCCGCACCGGTGACCGAGGATGGAACGTAGACCTGGAACGCGTGGTCGACAAACGCCGCCGCATCGCCGAGCACTGTGAGATCTTCGTCCGGAACACCGTACGACCATGGAACGCCGATTTCGGTGAGCAGAGCGCCGATCCGCGGAAACAACACGTCCGCTCCAGTGTTGGCGTCGTCGGTCGTTGCCAAGCCGTTCGGGAAGTAGAACGACGCGAGCGTTTGTTCAGGACTGTTGACGAGGGGGCTGAGCTGATCGAAACGAACTTGCGCGCAGGGAACCGAACGCCGCACGAGCGCACCACCGTTCGAAACCGGCGGCAGCGCAGATTCTTCGATCGGCGTCACGAGCGTCAGCAGGGCCGCAACCCGGTACAGCGTCGAGTGATTTTGCCGCAGATATTCGCCGGTCAAAATCGCGAGCAAATCGCTTCCGAGGCGTTCTAACTGTTGTTCGCTGGTGCCGTCGAGTCCGCGCAACTGGTCGAACAACGCCGAAATCGCCGAGAGCAAACCGGCGACACCCGCAAACGACGGCTGCGGCGCGTTCGCGACCGCTTCGATTTGCGTTTTGAGATTCAGCGCAGCCTGCAGGGCGCCGAGAATCGTCGCGTTTCCGTCGAACGAAGCGTCGGCACCGAGCGCATCGAGCAGCGTTTGAAGCGCGCCGGGATCTTCGACCGAGTCGACGATCGGCTCGATCAACAGTTCGATTTGGTCTCGAAGGGTATCGAGCAGTGAAGCGGTCATGGCGGCGGAAACGGGAGCTTCGGATAGTTCTTGGTGTCGGTGAGCGCTAGCGACACGTCGTAGCGCGCCCAAAACACGGTGCTCGTGTCGACGACCTCGCCGTCGGCCGTCGTGGTCTCGTACCAGCGCGCCGTTTGGTGGACTTGTTTTGCGTCACCCGCCGGCCAGGTGAAGGTGATCTCGCAGATGTTGCTGCGGCCGACGATCGCCTTACCCTTACCGGCGGTGTTGGCGTAGTTCCGGTAGGCGGCCGAGGCCGTGTTAAACGTCGCGAGCGCGGCGGCACGCGCCGCGGCATTGCCCGCCGGACCGACCGGAGATATCGTCGGCGACGGCGACGGTGCTTGCCCTGAAGCGCCGACATAGATCTGTTCGGTACGATATTGATAGTCCGGCGGCGTGTTTCGGTTAATCACCGACCGGAATCCTGCGACCACCGACGTGTTCCAGATCTGACTAAACGCTACCGACGGCTTGATTCCGGAGACTTCGACCGGCATCGTCGAATCCTCCATCTGCACAAAGGTCGTGCTCCCGACAGTTACGGAAGTGTCGTTGCCATACGGCAAGGCCCAACCGTATACGCCGTCCGGCGTCTCGTCCGGCAGCAGATATTTCGCGGCGTGCGTTTCGACAAAGTCGAGATCCTTGGGGATGTAGCTGTACCCGTTGCGGTGCTGACCTCGAGTTTCGTCGCTTTCGTTTTTGAACGGGCTTGAGACGAGTTGGGCGAAAACGACGGTGGCGGGGTGTGGATTGTTCGCGCTGTCGCCATAACGTTTGTTCGCCCAATATTGCAGCCGGCTGGCGTAAGTCGTGTGCACGTCGCCGGATAGCACGATCACCGGTCCGCTGCACGCCGGCGGAGTACTCGCGTCGAGTGGTAAGCGGTTGCTCAAATGCAGCACCATCGAGTCGAACGAGCCGCTCGGAAACTCCCACGAGTCGTAGAGATCGCTCGTGTAGATTTTGCTTGGGGAAATGGTTGGAAGGTTCTCTTCGGCGACGCGGATCGGCGGGATCGGAGGCATGTTGGTCGTGACGATGACGAGTTGCACCCGGTTTCCTAAAGACGGAGCGCCGTCGATTTGATCGGCCATCCCGTCGCCGGTTAGCAACTGGGGATGCTGGACCTTCCCGGGAATGGTAAATGTGCGCGATGTGCGCGTGTCGGTAACGATCACCTGGTGCGACGTGCCTTCAACCGTGTAAAAAAAATTCAGCGAATGATCGTTCATCGATACGCCGTCGAGCAGGAATTGCGCGCCGGCGTCGTGGAAGGGTCCGTACGGATCGCCGGGATTGGGTGCGCGCGCGGCGAGTGTCGCAGCGTCGTGCAACGCGACGAGGCGTTGAATCGCTGCTCCGTTGTTTGAAAATAGCGCCGCGTTCGTGCCGTCGAGCAGCGTCAACAGTTGACGTCCGGCGGCTTTTCCGCGCCCCGACGGTTGCGGTTCGTCTTCGAACTGCTCCGGCGTATTGCCCCACGCTTGGCAAAGTGCGTACGCGGTAAGTCCGTTCTGCACGACACGCAATCCGAGTTGGGTTCCGTACACTTTTTCACAGAACTCGCGGGTCATGTTCCAGTCGTCGGTAATTTCGTGATCGTCGCAGATCATATAACTGGGAATGTTCGCGAGCGCTCGCCGAACTTTACCCAGCGTGCTGAAATAGTTTTGAATCGTTGCTTGCTGCTTGGCCCACTTCTTATCGGCCTTTCCCGCCCATTTGTCGGATTCGTAAAAATCAAGGAGGAGCTGACCGCCGGCCGGCGGCTGCGGCAAGTCATCGCTGCCGGGCAACGTCGCCGGCCAAAGGACCGGTGACCACGCGAATAAGTACATCGACAAGTAGTCCCCGAGGGCCATCAGATGACTGCGGGTGTCATCGGTTGTAAAGCCGGCCGCTTTGATGACGCTGTGTCGCGTGCCGGCTAGCAACGATTTGGCTTGGATTGGAGTGCCGGGCGACGAGGGTAATCCGGGTAACATTTCCGACCAGCCCAGTAGCACGTCGCCGGCATCGATCAGCATCATTAACAGGATGTCGGCAACCTCATCCGCATAGATTTGGTCGCCGGTCATAAACAACTGATGCGGCCGTTGCAGCGGCGTGTTCGCGCTCGCCGCAATGAGGTCGTCGAGTATTGCCAGTGCGTCGTATCCGCCGCCGTTGGGTTTGCGGCACGAACCGTGCATGATGCGCAGTTTCTCGAGATCGGCCGGCGGCATCACGAAACTCGGCAGCGTGTGCGGAGCATAAACGAACTCGGACAGTGCCGATGACACGCTCGTCGCCTCGAACAGCTTCTTGGGACCGGATGTTTTGAAGCTAAAGCCGAGATCGTAGGTGTAGGTGACGTTTTCTTTGAGCGTTCCGTTGGGACCGCGCGCCGTTACCGCAACGATATGGAGGTTGCTACCGACCGCGATGGTGTTCGCTTGCGCCACCCCGCCCGTCGCCGGCAGCACCGCCTGTGGGACAGAACCGCTCGAATCGTAGACGGTTAGGACAACCGTGGCCGGTTCGCGCGTAGCGAGCCAAACGGTGACGGCGCTTGGAGTAACCCGCCGCAATATCGGTCCGCACAGAACCAGCGGAAAGGTCGGTTGACTAAGCCGCCCGGCGAGCGACTCGAAGCTCGTCACCTTTTACCCTCAAAGTAGACGTCGACGGACCCGTGAGGCGCGGTCCCTTCCTTTAACCGTTTAGGGATCCCTTGAACCAAACGACACACCTCATTCTCTTCTCACTGGGTGCCGGTTGATTGTGGCACGAAACCGCCTCCGGGGGCCGGATTGTTGGGTTTGAGCCGAGAAAGGATGAGGAAGTTTTGAACACCGGCGACATTCACGTCTACCCTGCACTCGGCGGGACCCCCAGAGGCATACCTTGATGCGCTAACCACAGGGCTAAAGCCCGGAACTTGCCGTCACCGTTACCGAACAACGGAACCGACGCCGACGTCTAATACGTCATTCGAGTAGGCGGCTAGAGAGTAGCCGAGCGGCTAAGAAGTCCCGCGATGTCAGCTAGCCTGAACCCGTGCTAGACGAGGAGCCCCGCGCCGGGCGTCTGCTGTGCGAGGTCCGGCGCACTCCTGCGCAGAGCCGCATCCTGAATGCGGCATTAGATTTGTTCGCCGACCACGGTGTCAGCGGAACATCGCTGCAGATGATCGCTGACGCGGTCGGGGTGACCAAGGCGGCGGTCTACCACAAGTTCAAGACCAAAGAAGAAATAGTCATCGCGGTCGCCGAAATGGAACTCGCCAACCTCGAGGATGCGCTGGAAGCGGCCGAAGCCCAGGCGGACTCGATCGGCGCCCGCAAAGTGCTGCTGACCGAAGTGGTCGGGATGGCCGTCGAGCGTCGCCGCTGGGTAAGGACCCTGCAGAACGACCCGGTAATGGTGCGGCTGCTGGGCGAGCACGAGCCGTTCCGCAAGTTGATCACCCGCCTGTATGCGATCTTGCTCGACGAAGCCGACGACACCGAGGCGCGAATTTCGGCGGCGCTGTTCTCCGGCGCGATCGCCGGCACGGTAATCAATCCCCTCGTCGAGGACATCGACGACGACACGCTGCGCTCGGTGCTGATCCACCTCACCGCACGTATGTTCAAGTTGCCCGACTGACCCCTGCGCACGGCTGGGGCCGAAACCCTTGCTGTCATTGTGTTGGATCATCTATTGTCGCCGTAGCCGATCGGCTACCCCCTGGCTATGGAGGCGCCATGCAGAAACCTCACCGCGGCGGTGACCGGTGCAACCCTGTGATGCGTCGACGTCTCGTCAAGCAGGTGAGTTCGGATCAGGTGAGGCAGGGACGGCATCGATGAACACTCGAGGTCAACGCATCCTATTGTGGACGGCGCCTCCGGCGGTGGCGTTGTTTGTGGTTGCCTACCTTGTGTTTCCGGTGTTCTCACCGCCGCTGTCGCCGACCTTGACGCCCGATCAGGTGGCCGCGTTCTTCCGGGGCAACGTCACCGGAATCCTGGGGGTGGCAATCCTCTGCAACCTGATTGCGTGCTCCTTGGTTCCGCTATTCGCAGTGACCGCCGTGCAGATCTCTCGGGCCGCAACATCGAGCACAGTCCTGACCTATGCATATGTAATTTGCGTCGGTGTCGGCACGACGGCATTCATCCTCGCTGACTATTGCTGGGGGATGGCCGCTTTCAGGCCAGACCGTGACCCGCAGCTGATCAGTCTGCTCAATGACATGGCGTGGTTCTTCTTCATCGCGCCGGTCGGCACGATCATGGTGCAGAACTTGTGCTTCGCACTGAGCGTCTATCTCGATGATCGTCCCGAGCCGATCTTTCCGCGCTGGGTGGCGCACTTCAACGTCGCGACCGTTGGGCTGCTGGCCCCCGGCGCGTTCTCGATCCTCTACAAATCGGGTCCACTCGCCTGGAACGGCGCCCTGTCATTCACGTTGCGGCTGGCGACCTTTGTCGTCTACATCGCGGTGATGTTCTGGGCCCTCCTGCGCGCTGTGAAACACCAGGGCGACGATCGGGTGGTTCTCGCGTGAGCGGCAGCGTGGCTGAGGCCCCCAAAGCCCCGACAACCCCCGCCGAACAGACACCGTCGCGGCCGAAGAATCGCAAACTCGACCAGTGGATTGCGTTTTGGACGGTGCCGTTCTTCTTCAACGTGTTTGGCGTGGTGTTTGTGCCGTTGAGTTGGATGATGCCGCCGCGGTCACCGAGCAGCTCCCACACCGCACATCGTCGACTTCATGCATTCTCACAACCTGTTGATCGCGTGCATGATCCTGACGCTGGCCTATGGGCTCGCGCCGGTGTCGAACGCCTGCTATCTGATGCAGGTCAAGCGGATGTCGGTCAGCCCCGCGTTCCGTTATTCGATGATGATCGGCGCGATCACCGGCGCGATCGTGGGCATGCTCTTCCCGATGTTCTGCTTCGGTCTCGGCGCATTTCGCCCCGGCTACAGACCGGCTGTCTTGACGATGCTCTACGACTTCGGCTACCTGGCCTTCATCGGCTCGCTGGGATGCTTTTGCGTCATGTGGATGGCCTTCGGTCTGGCCATCATTCTTGACGAGAACAACATTCTGCCAAAGTGGTTGGGCTACTACACCATTTGGCAATACGTGACCGAGCTGATGGCCGCACCGGTCTGGATCACCAAAACGGGACCGTTCGCCTGGAACGGCCTGATGACCTTCTGGTTCGCGATGGCGCTCTACGTCTCCTGGCAGTTCATCGTGTACCTGTGCATCTACAAGGCGATCAAGAACCAACCGGAGGCCGAACTCGACAACGCCCCGCCTGAGCCACACCGTGCTGCCCCCGAAACCCCGGCGAGGACGAGCGCGTGACCGACGTTGCTGAAGGCTCCGCCACCGGCGTCGACCAGTCTCAACCGGCTGCTGGCGCACGCGGTCATGTCCCCGGCGAATCGAGCATGTGGTTTTTCGTCATCGGTGACTTCCTCATCTTCGGCGTCTATTTCGTTGGCTACATGTACTTCCGGGGCCAGAATCACGAGCTGTTCCTATCCAGCCAGGCTCGGCTCAACCTGGATATCGGCGCCATCAATACCGTCGTGCTGCTGACAAGTTCACTCTTTGTGGCGCTCGGCACTGCGGCGGCTCGCGCCGGAAACACAGCCGATGCCCTCCGGCGGTTTTGGACCGCGCTAGCCTTCGGTGCAGCCTTCCCGCTGCTCAAGATGTTCGAGTGGATACCCGAAATCAGTGCCGGTCTGACGCCGGGAACCAATCTGTTCTTCATGTACTACTACGTGATGACCGGATTGCACCTATGCCACGTGTTGCTCGGCCTGGTCATCATGTGCTTCGTGATCCGCAGCCTGAAGACACCAGGGAAACCGAAGATCTCGTTCGTCGAGACAGGCGCCACCTACTGGCACATGGTCGATGTCTTGTGGCTGGTCCTGTTCGCTTTGCTCTACTTGATGAGGTAGGAGATGACGTCACTGATCCGCAATCCACTGACGATCGTGTGGGCACTGCTCACGACAGTCACCATCGCATCATCGTGGATCGCCCTCGAGGGCGGAGCCTCCCACCAGATCAACACCACGGTCACGACGGTCGTCTTGCTGATCGCGGCAGTCAAAGCGCACTTGGTGATCCGGCATTTCATGGAAGTCCGCCACGCGCCCGTCTGGCTCAAGGCCACTACCAGCGGATGGGTCCTCGCGCTGTTCGCGCTACTGCTGGGCCTCTACTTCGCCGGTCTATAACCCGTCAACATGCGTGGATTCTGTTGTCCGCGGACACCATCGTGTCGTGGTGGCTGGCACCCGGTCACACCCGCGACGCTGCTGCGGTGGCCAGCGTGTCAATCACGGTGGCGGTGATCCAGCTGGCTTTCGTCAAGGCTCGCTTGATCATTCGCTACTTTATGGGGGTGCGTACCGCTCCCGGTGGCTCAAACTGTCCGGGTCAATGCTTGTCAGCCGGACAACATTCTGCGCCAATTCCCAGGCAGCCTCAGCCATACCGCGATACCGCTCACGATATTCGTCTGTACCGGCGCGCGAATCGGCCGCATTACCTTCGACGCCCCGCCGCCATACTCCGGCGGTGATAGAGGCGAGCCGGAACATCGAGAACACCACGAAGACATCGAGCGACTCCGGCAGCTTGCGGCCGGCATGCCTGCAATAGCTTTCCAGGAACGCCCGCTGATCGGGAATTCCGGTGCCAGTGAGGCTCTCACCGGACACCCCGCTTCTGCCGCCGGGTCCTCCCGGGACGTGGTACGTGACGCAGAAGTACCCGAGATCGGCCAACGGGTTGCCGATCGTCGACAGCTCCCAGTCCAGCACCGCCACCACCCACGGCTCGGTCGGGTGCAGCAAGACGTTGCCCAGACGATAGTCGCCGTGAGCGATGCACGACGGCGCGTCATCGGGCGGCAGGTGCTCGGGCAGCCACTGCGCCAGCAGATCCATCGCCGGCATGTCTTCCAGGCGCGCGGCCTGCCACTGCCGAGTCCACAGTGCCACTTGGCGTTGCATATACCCCTCGGGCCGGCCGAAGCCGTCCAGCCCTACTGCGCGCCAATCCACCCGATGCAGCGCGGCAAGCACGCGGGCCAGATCCTCATAGACCGCAGCACGGTGCGCGGGCGTCTCTTCGCGCATGACCCGGTCGGGGAAGACTCGCCCCGGAACATGATCCATCACGAAAAACGCTGTGCCAAGTATGGTTTCGTCGTCGCACAGCAACCGCATGCGTGGTACCGGCACGTCCGTCTCGGCCAACGCAGCCATGACGCGGTGCTCGCGCCCCACCTCATGGGCTCGAGGCAGCAGCTTGCCGGGCGGCTTCTTGCGCAGAACGTAGTCGCCGCCGGCGGTGCGCAGGTGAAAAGTGGGGTTGCTCTGCCCACCCTGAAACTGACGAATCTGCAGCTGGCCGTCGAAGCCGGGCAGTCGTCCGCGCAGATACCGGGCCAGCGCGGCCTCGTCGAAGCGGTGTGCAGGCAGCACCGGCACCAGCTCTGCCATGCCCGCCATTTGCGGCCCCTTCCGCCTAACCGCTGCGGCAAAAATCTTATCGAGGAGTGAAACGACGATGGGCCGTGTCGGTGTTGGTGTCATGCACAATACGATCAATTCGCGGTTCGGGCCCAAGCCGCTGGTGCAGGCCGACTACGCGATCGGCCTGGCCTGCAGGGCCGACTCGTTCTGGGTGGCCGACCACCTCACCTCGGTGCTACCGCCGTCGATGTGGACGCCGAAGCATGTCGGCGCGGCGCGGCTGATCCCCAAGATGGATGCGCACCTTGAACCGTGGACGATCCTGGGCTATCTGGCCGGCCGGAACAAGCTCGGCCGGATGCAGCTGGGAGTGGCGGTTACCGACACCGGTCGGCGAAATCCTGCCGTCACCGCGCAGGCCGCCGCGTCCCTGCACCTGCTCACCCGCGGCCGCGCGGTCCTCGGCATCGGAACCGGCGAGCGGGAAAGTAACGCACCCTACGGCGTCGACTGGTCTAAACCAGTGGCACGCTTCGAGGAAGCAGTGGCCACCATCCGCGCGTTGTGGAACTCTAACGGCGAGCTGGTCACTCGCGACTCGCCGTTCTTTCCGTTGCATAATGCGACTTTTGCGCTGCCGCCGTACCGGGGCAAGTGGCCGCCGATCTGGATTGCCGCCCACGGGCCGCGGATGATGCGTGCCACCGGACGATACGCCGACGGCTGGTTCCCCGGAACAACGCGCGCAGGCGAATACGGAGAGCAACTCGAGATTGTGCGTGCTGCGGCTTCGGACGCCGGGCGTGACCCGATGGCCGTCACCCCGGCCCTGATCCGGTTCATCGTCACCGGCCGATCCCGCGACGAAATCGACGAGGTGGTGGAATCCGACATCGCCAAGGTGTTCACGCTCAACTCACCTGCTAAAGACTGGGCCCGGCACGGCGCCGAACACCCACTCGGTGCTGAGTTCACCGGGGTGCAGGACCTCATACCGCAAACCATCGACGAGCAGACCGCGCTGGGATACGCCGCGAAGGCTCCCCGATCGCTGGTCGAAGAGCTCTTTGCGGTGGGAACACCCGATGAGGTCATCGACCAGATGGCGGAGTTCCGCGACCATGGTCTACGCCATGTAGTGGTCGGCAACGCCGGTGCGATTCAACCGAGTCTGCGCAAGAGCGCTGCGGCCACCGCGCCGTACGTCAAAGTCGTGCGCGGGCTGAGGAAGCTGTGAGGAGGTAGCACCATGCCGATGATCGACCTGACGTACGTGCGTGGCTCGTTAGACGACCAGACGCTCGGCCGGTTGACCGACGAGCTGGTCACCGCGCTGTTGCGGGCCGAACGCGCCCCGGACACGCCGTTCCTGCGTGACAACACCCTGGTGTACCTGCACGCATTGGACTCGGCAGCGCTGTCGGTGGGCGGTCGCGGATCTGGCTCACCCCGGTTCCGCGTCGAGATGACGGTGTTCGAAGGTGCGCTGTCGCGAGACCGCAAGGAACAGCTGGCGGCCGACGTGCACACCGCGGTCTGCGCCGCGGCCGGAATCGAGCCGGAGGGGCCGCGGGCGTTTCACATCTGGACTCTGATTCACGAAGTCCCAGAAGGCAATTGGGCTGGCGGCGGCAAGATCATTTATTACCAGCAGGTGAAAGGGCTGGTCGCTGACGACACATCGCAATCAGCGGACTGAGTATGGTCCGCGGATGGACGTTTCTTGTGCTTTCGCGACCTCATCGGACACCCCGGAGCACGTGCAGCTGGCCGAATCGCTGGGCTACCGCCGCGCCTGGCTCTATGACTCCCCCGCCCTCTGCCCCGATGTCTGGATGATTCTCGGGCGGTGCGCCCAACGCACGTCACGCATCGGCCTCGGGCCGGGCGTGCTGGTACCCAGCCTGCGCCATCCCATGGTGAACGCCGCCGCGATCGCCGAGCTCGCGGACCAGGCGCCCGGTCGCGTCGCGGTGGCCATCGGCTCGGGCTTCACTGGCCGGTTCGCACTGGGCAAGCGGCCGATGCCGTGGCGTCAGGTCGCCGAATACGTCAGGTGTTTGAAGGCTCTGCTGGCTGGCGAAACCGCCGAATGGGATGGAGCGCAAATCCGCATGCTGCACCTGTCGGGGTTCGGCGCGAACCGACCGATCAACGTCCCGATCCTGATCGGCGCGGACGGCCCCAAGGGGCTGACGGTGGCAGCCGAACTCGGCGACGGCGTGTTCTCTGCTGGCTGTCCCGCAACCCGATGCCGTCAAGGTGGCCGGGTGGCGGGCGTTGCTGTGCTTCGGCACCGTGCTCGACGAGGGTGAAGAGCTGACCTCGGGCCGGGTCGCCGACGCGCCGGACCCGGAGCCGTGGTGATGTATCACGCCGTCTATGAGCGCGGCGGTGCCACCGCGGTTGACGGCCTACCGGGCGGGCGCAGCTGGCGCGAGGCGGTCGAGGCCTACCCGCAATCCGAACGGCATCTCGCGATCCACGAAGGCCATCTGGTGAAGGCCAACCCACGCGACGAGCCGCACGTCGCCGAGCTTCTGCCGCTGGCCAGCGCAGCCAGTTTGACCGGTACCGCCGAGCAGGTATCCGAAAGCGTCGCTCAACATGCCGCAGTCGGCGTCACCGAAGTCGTCTATCAGCCAGCTGGATCCGACATCGAACGAGAGCTCCGCGCGTTCGCATCCGCCACCGGCCTTAAGGGCTGAGCATTACGGTGTAGTCATGATCGCCAAGGTGGTCGTGACGGCACTGCTTGCGGCACTTTTCGGGTTTGCCGGCCTGATCAAGGTTGTCGGGCTTCGGCAATCGCTGGCGATCCGCGACCATCTCGGCGTCAAGCCGGCGCAGTGGCGGGTGATAGGACTGCTCGAGCTCGCCGGCGTCGCCGGTGTGCTGGTCGGCCTGGTGTGTCCGCCGATCGGAGTGGCTGCCGCGATCGGGCTTGCGCTACTTGTGTTGGGCGCCATCGTTTTCCACGTGCGCGCATCCGACAGCGTCGCCGACACAATTCCCGCGGTGATCGGCCTGGGCCTGGCCATCGCGACCGCCATCCTGTCGGCCTGACCCAACCTCTCGTCGTTGTCGCACCCGCCGCATACTAGTAAGCTGGACTAAATGAATGACGTCGTCATCGCCGGGGCCGGCCCGAACGGGCTGATGCTGGCTTGTGAGCTCGCACTGTCCGGCATCCGGCCGGTCGTGGTGGACCCGTTGCCAGGGCCCAATCCGGAACCGCGCGCCAACGGTGTGACGGGCCAAGGGGTTCGGATTCTCGACCATCGAGGTTTCTACAGCGTCCTGGCGGGGACCGATGACCCACCGCAGCCGTCGCCGTGGGCCATGTTTGCGGCTTTGACGCTGGATCTATCGGGGACGGCGGACACCCAAAACTATATGGTCGCCGTGCAGCAGCCCCGGCTTGTGCAAGTCCTCGCCGAGCGCGCCGGCGAGTCCGACGTGGACATCCGCTGGGGCCACCGGCTGACAGGTTTCGAGCAGCACGCCGACGGTGTCACCGTCCACGTCGCTGGTCCGGATGGCGACTATCAGCTGCCGGCGAAGTACCTGGTCGGCGCCGACGGCGGCACCAGCCAGACCCGCAAGCTCGCGGGCATCGATTTCCCAGGAATGACCTCGCATGACGCCGTCGCCCGGATGGCGTTCGGGGTGGCGCCGCCGGACGACTGGGTGGACCCGGTCAACGGCGCGCTCGACGTGCCCGGGTGGGGCCGAGTCCCGCCCACGCCGTTCTACCGCGCCGAACATGGCGTCTTCGCCTGCCGTCGGCTGGGCGGCAGGGCGATGGTCATCACCCTCGAACTGGACAGAGCGGCTCGAGAGGAGCCGATCGACGACGATGATGACGATGGCGACGACGAAACGCCGGTAAGCCTGCCCGAGGTCGAGGCCAGCGTGAAACGCGTGCTCGGCGCCGACGTACCGCTGCGGCCGATATCGCCCGACACCCCATTAGATCTGCGTCGCTTCTATGGCATCAACTCGAGGATCGCATCGCGGTACAAATCAGGCCGGGTGATCCTGGTCGGCGACGCCGCGCACGTGCACTCCCCTCTCGGTGGACCGGGACTGAATCTCGGTCTGCAGGACGCGGTGAACCTCGGCTGGAAACTGGCGGCCGTGATTTGCGGTCACGCCGAGCCTGCGCTGCTCGACACCTATGAGGTCGAGCGTCGACCCGCCGCCGAGCGGGTGATCATGCACAGCCGCGCCCAGTTAGCTCTTATCAGGCCAGGGACCGAAGTCACTGCGCTGCGAGGGCTTTTCGCCGAACTGCTGGCGAATCCCGAAACCGTCCACCGCCTCAGTGATCTGGTGTCCGGCAACGACAATCGGTACGCCGCGGGCGCTGACGCCCATCCGCTTGCCGGGCGTTGGGTGCCCGACTTCGCGGTGGTGAGCGCCAGCGGAACACGCCGGATAGCGGAACTGGCCCGTGCCGGACGGCCGCTGCTGATCGATCTCACCGACGACGCCGTCGTCGCGGCCGCCGTTGCGGGCATCGCAGATCGCATCACCATCGCCGCCGGACGCCCAGTCGACGAGGTGTCTGCCAGCGCGTTGCTGGTGCGTCCGGACGGTTAGGTCGCTTGGGCGTCATCGGATCCGACGCCGGCAGTCGACGAACTACGTCGCGTCCTGGCGCAGTGGTTCGGCATCACTGCGCACTGAACGCCGGTTCGCTCGGCGTTTAATCCCACACGGTGCCAATAATTTAGGCGTCGACAGGTGTTGTGCGCGCGTTGATAAGGGTCGGTCGTTCGCGATCGGCAATACCCGATTCGACAAGCTTGATGACCTCGTCGGTGCTGTGTGCTTCGTGCGCGTCCACGCCGTAGCTGGCGGCGGTACCGACGACATTCAGACCGGGCAGGTCCATTCCGGGAACCCCGGGCGTTTTCTCCCACTTGCCGAACTCTTTGAGGATTCCATATTCGGCGTTGGAGGCGACCACGATGGTGACCGGGATCTTATAGTGCGCCGCGGTCCACAACGCGGTGATCGCGTAATGCATGGAACCGTCGCCCATTAACGCCACCACGGGGCGATCCGGCGCGGCGAGTTGAGCCCCAACGGCGGCGGGTAGCCCAAAGCCCAGTCCTTCGCCGGCGGCTGTCAAGTGCGAGAGCGGGTTGCCGGGCCGAATAGCGGCGGTGATCGCGATCTCGTTGCTGCCGGCCTCGCTGACCCACAGCGTGTCTGCGGGTGCGGCATGTCCGACGGCCGCCCACAGCGATTCGGGTTTGAGCGGTGTTTCCGCGTGCGCGACGGCGGGGATCGGGGCGCGTGGCGGTGGAGCGGACCGCTGGGTTGGTTTGGCCGCGGCGAGCAGGGCCTCGGCTGCGCTGCGCACGTCGGCGATGATCGCGTCCCCAACTGGGGCGCGGGCGGCTTCGTCGGGATCGTTGGTGATGTGAATCAGGCTTGTGCCTTGGGGCAGATAGGGTCCAGGGACTCGCGGGTAGTACCGGAACACTGGTGCGCCGATTACCACCACTAAGTCGCGACCCGTTAACTCTTGGGAGACCCAGCCCGCACCCGGCGGCAGCAGGCCCTGATACAACGGGTGATTCTCGGGGAATCCACTCCACCCGGTAATGGGGGCCGTCCACACAACCGACTGGGTGCGTTCGGCCAACCCGATCACGGCATCCCAGGCGTCGTAGCGGTCCACATCGCCACCCACAATCAGCGCCGGCGAAGTTGCGGCCTCGATGCGTGCACAGATCTCCTGGGCGAGATCTGCGGGAAAGCCCACGGCATGGGTAACTTTGCGGTCGCGCACCACGTCAACGTCCGCGGCCTGGGTGTCGTCGAGTTCAGCCTGCATGTCGTCCATCGGCAACGACACGAACACCGGCCCCATCGGCGGGGTTGTCGCCAAGTGGATGGCATGAGCGAGCACAGCGGGAGCCTCGCTCGCGATTGCCGGTTCGGCCGCCCACTTCACGAACGGCTTAGGCACCGTCGTCGGGTCGATGTTGGTCAGCAGACAGTACTGGTTTTGCATGAAGCGGCGCTGATTTCCTGCAGTGACGATCAACGGGGTCTTGTTCACGAATGCGTTGTAAAGCGCGCCTTGGGCGTTGCCCATACCTGGCGCGGTGTGAACGTTGACCAGAGCGGGTCGTCGGGTGATCTGCGCATAGGCGTCGGCCATCCCCACCGGGACCATCTCCTGCAGTCCCAGCACGTAGCGGAAATCTTCGGGAAAATCCTCCAACAAAGTCAACTCCGACGAGCCGGGATTACCGAACCACGTGGTCAGCCCGTGCGTGCGGAACAGGTCTAAGGTTGCTTGCCGAACGCTAATCATGTCGGACCTTCTCTCGTCAGTGGCGGGCCAGACTAACGGCAAATCAACGCTACGCTCAGGCTGAAGTCACAACAACGGTTCTATAAGCCGGATCTAACAGGGTGGCGACGATGTGAAAGTTGTTGCGCAACAGCGGGTAGCTCTCACCCGTTGGGTTTACCGCGTGGGCGCAACGACAGGAGTGGTGAGGGTGCCGTATGTCAGGTACTGATCTAGATTGCGCAGGGCCAGCGCGGTCATCGCGGCGCGCGTGCGTGCCGTGGCGCTGCCCACATGGGGCAGGACGACGACGTTGTCCATCTCGCGGAGTTGTTGCGGCACAACCGGTTCGTGGGCAACCACGTCGAGCCCGGCACCCGCGAGCCGTCCGTCGGCCAACAGCTCGACGAGAGCTTCCTCGTCGACGACGCTGCCTCGGGCGATGTTGATGAGGTAACCGTCGCGCCCGAGTGCTTCCAGTACGTCGCGGCTTACCAGGGGTGGGGCGTCTTTGTCGCTGGTGGTCGCCACCACCAGCACCTCTACTGATTTCGCCAGATCCACTGGTGACGGCGCGTACCGGTAGCTAGAACTGCTCAGCTCGTGCCGGTTGTGGTAGGCGATCACACAGTTGAATCCGGTGAGGCGGTCGGCTATGGCTGAACCGATGCGGCCCAGACCAAGGATCCCCACCCGAGATCCGCTCACGTCCTCCGTCAGGGGGTATGGCCCCTCGTCCTGCCAGCGGCCGGCGCGCGCATAGCGCTCCGCGGCGCCGAAGCGGCGCATCGTCATCAGCATCAACCCGACCGCGACATCGGCCACGCTGTCAGTCAGCGCGTCGGCTGTGTTGCTCACGCCGATCCCCAGCTGCCGCGCAGCGGCAATGTCAATCGTCTCGTAGCCGTCTAGCCAGTGGATGATCGCGCCGAGATTAGGCAATGCGCCCATCAGCTCGGCGTCGACGGGGACTTGGCCTGCATCGACAATGGCCCTGACCGACGTCGCATGCTCGGCGAGGAAAGCCTCACGCCCCGCATCGGTCGGCAGCACCAGTGCGTGGTATTTCGCGGTCAGCGCTTCGGCGAGCGGCGGCGGAACTTCACCCACCTGTAGAACGGTCGTGCTCAACGCCAACTCCCCTCGTCTTGTGGAAGTAGCTACTCGACCATCGCAGCGGCGCCGCTGGCCGTCATTGGTTGTCCCAACAACGTTGGCAACACAACAGTGTGCCGACAAACACTAGGTACTCAGACGCGGGGTGATCGAGACCAGCGAGAAGGCCGCGACAGACAGCCTTAGTTGGACGTTTTTTCGCTCTCATACTTCTTGGTCATGTGCTCGACGGCCTGCAGCTGGGTCTGTGCCAGCTCGTCTCGCACTTGGCCCGCCCGCGCCGCGGCATCCAAAGTCGGCTGCGCCTGGCCCTGGAAGTGTGGCATCACTTCGGCGGCGAACAACTCGGCCGACCGTTTGGTTGCGGCCGGATTGGCCCACTCGTGGCCCATATGCAGCATGCAGCCGAACCCGCCGGACTGATCCCAGACCCGCTGCACCTGTGCGCGTGCCCGCTCCGGCGTTCCGATGACTCCTGCCCCAGTCTCGTTGATGATGTCGATCATCTCGTCGAGCTGCTCCCCCGGCATCGTCATTTGCGGGAACGCGGCCACCTTTTGGAAGTAGCGGAACCACGGCTCGATGCCGAACTTCACCTCTTCGCGGGCCTGCTTTTCGGTCTCGGCGACATGGAACAGTCCGACCAGGCTCCAGTTGTTGCGATCGACTTGGGTGCCGAAGGCCGCCGCGCGTTCTTCGACGATGTCCCAGTGGTAGGCGAGCGCATCGAAACCTTCGACTATCAGCGTCGCCCCAATGGACAGCAGGCCGATGCCGTGTTTGCCGGCCAGCCGCGCGCCTGTCGGCGACGCGACCGCGGCCACCGCCAGCGGAATTCCGCCGTCGGAGTACGGGGCCAGCTGCAACTGGGCGTCGAAAAGTTCGTGTGTGGGGGTTTTGGCGCTGACCGTCTCCCCGGCCAACAGGCGGACGAGGATGTCGAGGTTGGTTTCGAGAAGCTCGCGAGTGTCGGTGGGAGTCAGTCCGATCATGGCGGAATCCGAGGGCAGCGAGCCCGGTCCCACCCCGCCGATCACCCGACCGTGGGTCAGGTGGTCAAGCAGCATCAGCCGGTCGGCAACCCACAGCGGGTTGTGGTAGGCGAGTGAGATGACACCGGTCCCGAACCGGATTCGCTTAGTCCGTTCCGCGGCGGCGGCAATGAAGATCTCTGGTGAGCTGATGATCTCGCTGCCCGCCGAGTGGTGCTCGCCCAACCACACTTCGTCGAACCCCACGGCATCGAGGTGTTCGATGAATTCGAGATCTCGCTGCAACGCCAGCGTCGGGTTGGTGCCCGCTCGGTGAAACGGCGCGATGAAGTACCCAAACCTGAGCTTGGCCATACCAGGTCCCCTAGCAGTCGAGTTGCCCGAACTCTAAACCTGTCACGCAACCCGCTGCCATTTCAATAAACGAGCCGATTACCGCAGCGCCGCCACCGTGGGGACTGCCAGGCGCCGGGGCTGCACTCGAAGACGGAGACGTGGTCGTCGGCCCAGCTTTGTGGCCGCGCCGCAGCCGACCGCCAACAGGGCCGCTCCGCCGAACAGTGCCATCGTCGTCCGAGCTTCAGACTGCATGCGAAATCCCCAATCTCATCGGCTGGGCTCGTGATACCCGGAATGCGTATGCAAAAAGCGTGGAATCCGCGCGAAAGTTCAGTTCAAGCCGGCCTGGACAACTGGGCTTGTATCAGCGGAGCGATTTGCTCCGCCAGGTAAGCGTGTCCGGCGTCGTTGGGGTGCACACCGTCGGGGCCGATCAGGTCGGGTCTCCCGACGAACCAGCCCTCGCTGATCGGATCGATGAACGTTGCTCCTGCGTCGCGGGCTTGGTCGCTGAGGGTGTCGCGGACGTAGAGGACGTCGAACGGCGGATCGGCGGTCGGCCACGGCGGGCCGATCACCAGCAGCTTCGATGACGGCGCGATGCGGCGCGCCAGATCGAAAGTGTCGTGCGCCATGCCCGCCATCTGCATGGGATTGACGCCCTCGTCATTGCGGGAGCCGAAGAAGACCACCAGCGCATCGTCGAAGTGGACCGCCCTGGCGGTCAGATCCGCGAAAACGCTGCCGTGGTCACCGCGCACCACATAGCCGGCTCTGCCCTCGGACGCGACGTCGGGCACGATCTGCACTCCCTGGTGAGCGAGCGTCAGCCAGGTGCGCGTGGTCCAGGCATTCGACCCGCGCCCGCCCTCGTCGGTGCCGGTCGTGTAGGAGTCGCCGATGACCGCGACGTGGTCGATTGGGGTCCCCCGGGCCGCCGGCTGGTATGGCCGGGCGGGTGCCGTGCGGTGCTGGTTGAGAAATCCGACGACAAGGGCTAGGGAGATGACGAACGTGGCTAGACGACCCACCGTTACCTCCACCGCCCTCCACCATCTCGACCGCGTGCGCCATCGATATATGCGGCATCGTACGATCTCGACGCCGAGCAGGAGCCGGTTAGCGCAGGTGAGGCCCCCCACATCGCTGACGGGCACCGAACACCGAAGGTCCAATGCCACAGCGAATCGTACTTGATCAGTCTGTGGCGCAGCATCGTTCGCGTCACAGTCCCTTAGCCTGCGCGTGCGGAAATCGGCTTTGATCGGGCTTCCAGTGCACGGTCAACGGATTGCAGCTTGCCGGTCGCCGGCTGAGCCGTCGGATCGCTACGGGAGTCGGTTTCCGGGGGCCCTTCGTCGACCATCCGCCGCATCCAGCGACGAGCGGGTTCCTCAACGCCGTAGAACAGCGCGATGGCCGCGATCAAGGTGATCGCGAGCAGCCCGGCAACAATCAATTTCCCGACGCCGCCTTGCAGGGTCAGCTGGAACTGCGCAGCGGCCCATATCCAGGCCGTGTGCACCAGCTCGTGCACCATGTACACGCAAAACGAGACTTGCCCGCCGAAGACCATCAACCGGGTGGACAGCAGCGCGGGCAGGCTGCCGGCGCCGATCGCCAGCGTCATCACCAGCGGTACGAACAGCACGTCAACCAGCCCCCCGGTGTCTTGCACACCATGCAGCGGATGAGCGTCAAACCGGTACAGCAGACCCACAATGGCGGCCATCAGCAGCAGGGAAACGTAGCCCGCGCCGCGGCGGCCGCGGTCGGTCAGCCGCAATCTCCCCACCGCGGCTGCGACCAGCGCGCCGGCGATGAATTGCATGACGATGCGCGGCAGCCAGCTCCACGGTGTGTAGAACTGGCCGCTCAGCAGCAACAGCACCACCGGCGGGAGCGAGGCGGCGACCGCCAGCCACATCAGGTTGCGCGCCCGCGTCGCGCGTGCCATCCGAAAGATCACCAGCACCAGCCCGCCGAACAATAGATAGGCCAGCCACTCCGCGCTGATCGACCAGGCTGGCCCATCCCAGCTTGAACCGTCGAAATAGGGTTGGAACCACAGCTGGACCAGCAGGATCTGACGCACGTAACTCACCGCGGTGAGTCCACTGACGTCCTGCGAGGGCACGTGACCGACGTGCAGTGTGAAGATCACCCACAGCGCGGCCAGGTGCAGGGTAACCAGATAAACCGGCCACACTCGGGCCAGCCGCAACCAGAGAAAGTGCAGGGTGCCGCGGGTCGACCAGGACCAGCCCATTCGGTCGAAGTAGTTCCAGGTCAGCACGAACCCGCTGAGAATGAAGAACAGGTCCACGCCTTGGGCTCCGCAGTTGAGCACTGGCGCGAGCGCGTCGCGGAATCCGGGCGCCGCTTCCCGCAGTAGCGGGCGGAAGTGGAATAGCACGACCCAGACGGCGGCGATGATGCGAAGTCCGGTGAGGGCCTTGATCTCTCCGCTGCGCACGACACTACTTTCGGTCAGGCCACTGCTGCTTCATCTGTGCTGCTGCGCCGACTGTCCGGGCGGTTTGACTCCGCGCGACCTGACAAACGACGGCGATGGGAGGGTATCAGTGCGATCGCCGCAATGGCGAGTTGGCGACCCGGTGTGGCTCCTGAGAATCGCTGCATCACCTGGTCAAACGTGCGGCGGGCGGGCATTTCACAGTCGACGTAGCTGCGTCTAGCGTCAATGCCATCACCGTCGTGGCGCGACCGCCCCAGCATCGGGAGAAACCATGCCGCTGTTGTATGTCGACCTCATCGAGGGTCGTACGCCTGCCGAAATCCAGGCGCTCTTGGACGCGATGCACGACGCCGTCGTCGAAGCGTTCGGGGTGCCGCCGCGCGACCGTTACCAGGTGGTGAGCACCCACCCAGCCCACGAGATCGTCGCCTGGGATACCGGTCTCGGCATCGAACGCTCGTCTCGCCTCGTGCTTTTACACGTGGTGAGTCGGCGCCGATCACGCGAAATGAAGCAACGGTTCTTTGACGTGGTGGCATCCAACCTCGCCGAACGATGTGGGCTCGACCCGGCCGACTTGATCGTCTCCATCACCGACAACGGCGACGAAGACTGGTCTTTCGGCTACGGTCGCGCACAGTTCCTGACCGGAGAGCTCAAGTGAGTGCTGCCATGCCGGGCACATCACCGAAGACCCGTCTCACCGAGTTCTTCAACATCGAATATCCGATTCTGTCCGCGCCGATGGCACTGATTTCGGGTGGCCGGCTCGCCGCAGCCGTGACATCGGCCGGCGGCCTGGGCCTCATTGGCGGCGGCTACGGCGACTCGGACTGGCTCAGGCGTGAATTCGACCTGGCCGAGGGGACGCGGGTCGGATGCGGCTTCATCACCTGGAGTCTGGCTCGCAAACCCGAGCTGATCGATGAGGCGCTGGAGCGGCAACCGGCGACGATGATGTTGTCGTTCGGTGACCTGCAGCCGTTCGCCGACCGCATCCGCGAGGTCGGTGTTCCGCTCATCGCCCAGGTGCAAACGCTCGACCACGCGTACCAGCCGCTGGACGCCGGCGCGGACATCCTGGTCGCCCAGGGCAGCGAGGCAGGTGGGCATGGCATGACTGTCCGCTCGACTTTCACGCTGGTGCCCGACGTGGTGGACCTTGCCGCCGAGCGCTCGCCCGAAACACTGGTGTTGGCTGCCGGCGGTGTCGCTGACGGGCGTGGTCTCGCGGCAGCGCTAACTCTCGGCGCCGACGGCGTCGTGGTGGGCACCAGGCTTTGGGCCACCCCCGAGGCTCTAGTGTCGCCACGGGCGCAGGAGCGGGCTCTGCAGGCAAGTGGAGATGACACGTACCGCACGCGGGTCTATGACATTGTGCGGCGCCTGGATTGGCCACCCGAGTACAACGAGCGGACGTTAAGCAACCCCTTCTGCGACGGCTGGCATGGCAACGAGTCCGAATTGTTGTCATCGTTGCCCGATGCCGTGAGCACCTATGAAGCGGCTGTCGCCGCCGAGGACTTCGACGTCGCCGCCATGTTCGTCGGCGAGGCAATCGGACGTATCAACGACGTTCGCCCGGCGGCTGACCTCGTCGCCGATATGGCGGCTGACGCTGACCGAATCTTGAACCGACACAACGGCTCTGGTGCTCGATCAGTAGAGCGGTGACCATGCCGATGTCCGAAGCAAGCGACTCTCCCACTGATCGCGATATTTTAGGGCATCGAACATGTAGGTGCCGGGTCCGCGGTGGGCGGCGGGGATCTCGGTAGTCAGCAGATGCATAAGGGCCGCATAGTCACTGGCCGCATCAATCTTTTGCCATAGCATTGCTTCTCGGCGTTTATGGCTTCCGTGCGCCACTTGGAAGCAGGCTTGGATTTCGAGCACCCGCCTCCCTGGCGGGGCCTTCGAAAGCACCCGGTAGTAGATCTCATCCCACGAGCGGATGTAGTCGTCCAGCGGGGCGTACGGCCAGCCGGTGTCCTCCATGAACAAACTGAGGGGATGCGTCGCACCGTCAGTGGGCACACTCGTCAAGTCCACTTCTTGCAGCGGCGACCACGCGACCGGCAGCAGGATCTTGCCGGTGACCTCGTGGCGCAGATTGTCCAGTTCGCGCATCCATGGCGCTAGATCGCCGCTTTGCGCACGGCGCACCAGGCGCTCCCACGCCGCGCCGTCGGCGATGCCAGTGACCGTGACCACGTTGTAAGCGACTCCTGAGCCGTGCGCGTGGTTGGTGTACCAAAGCAGCCGAGCGTTGTCCTCCTGCGCCAGTGTGCGCATCCAGCCTTCGCGGTAGGCAGCCTCGAAATCGTCCTCCCGTGCGCCGACCACCCGGTGGGTCTCGTGAAGGAACAGCACGGCGACTCCTCTCGGCGGCTCAGGTCCCGTCCGCGATCAACGTGGCGAGCTGACGGCGGTTGACCTTGCCGGTCTCGTTGTAAGGGATGCGGTCGACGATCATCAGCCGCTCAGGCAGTTTGAAATAGGCGATCCGCGCACGACAATGCATTCGCAGCTCCTCGAGCGTCACCGGCAGGCGAGCCACCACCGCGGCTCCCACTCGCTGGCCCATCTCCTCGTCGGTAATTCCGGCGACCGCCACGTCGCTCACCGCCGGATGAGTGCGCAGTGCATCCTCGACCTCGATCGGTCCGAACTTCTCTCCCCCGCGGTTGATGGTGTCGCTGACGCCGGCCGCCGGGATAGATGTAGCCGTCGGCATCCCGGCGTGCGAGGTCGCCGGTATGCAGCCAGCCTTCGTTGACGTTCTGGCCGGTGTTCACCCACAACTCGCCGACAATTCCCGCCTCGACGTCGGTACCTGTCTCGGGATTCACCACGCGGACTTGGACCCCGGGCAGCGGCCTGCCTACCGATCCCACGCGGTTGGGATCGCGGTGATCCTCCGGCAACAAGGTCGTATAGGCGCCGAGGGTCTCGGTCTGGCCGAACACATTGGCAAACGCGACATGCGGCAGGGCGGCCATTGCGCGGCGCACCAGAGCGACGGGGGCGGCCGCCGCGCCGTAGGCGATGGCGACCAGCGAGCTCAGGTCGGTGCTGGCGAAGTCGGGATGGTCGAGGATACGTTGCAGCATCGTCGGCACCAGGAATGCGGTGCGTACCCGATGCTCCTGCACCAGCCGCAACCACGCTGCGGCGTCGAATCGCTCTTGCACGACCGAGGTGTTGCCCGAGTACAGGCTGCCGAGGATGCCCAGGGAGCCGCCGACGTGGAAGAAGGGGACGCACATCATTCCCACCGTGGGCGCCACGTCTGCGCGGAACGGTTGCGCAATTCCCCGGATTCGCGCGCTCAGTTGCCCGTTGGTGATTCCCACAGCCTTCGGGCGCCCGGTGGTGCCGCTGGTGAACAGGACCAGGGCAGTGATATCCGGGCCGTCGTCGACGTCCTCCAGAGTCTTCGCCGGAGGAATCAGGCTGTCGCTCAATAGATCAGCGGCCGTCAACGCCCTGCCCACGCCCGCTGCACGGAGCCGGTCCGCGGATGCCTCCCCCGCAACCCCGACCTCGGTGCATCCCGCACTCTGTATCAGCCCCCGCAGCTCTGGTGGGGCGAGCGCGGGGTTCATCAGCGCCGCCGCAGCACCGATGCGCGCTGCGCCGAGTACCGATGCGATGGAAAGCAGGCTGCCGCCGTCGACGACGGGGACGCGGTTCCCGGCCACCACGCCGTTGGCAGCCAGACTGGCGGCGCACCGTTCGACGGCCGCTGCCAGCTGGCCGTACCCGATCACCCGCTGGTCGAGAATGAGCGCGATGCGGTCGGGATCGTCGGTAGCGACGGGGTCGATGGTCATGCCGATGTTCATGCGCGGCTCAATACAGGGGTGACCACGAGGAGGTCCGAAGCAGCCGGCTGATCCATTGATCGCGCAGCTCCAAAGCGTCGTACATCCAGGTCCCTGGTGCGCGGTAGTCCGGTGGGATCTCGGCCCGCAGGAGGTTGAGTAGCGCTTCCGGTTGGCGGATGCGCTGCATCAGCACCACTTCACGGCGCAGATGGCTGCCCAAAGCCGGCTGGAACGCGGCCTGGATCGTCAACATCGAAGCCGGCCGGTCCAGGCCCCTGTGAGTACACCTGACCGCAGCGGTCGATGTATTCGGCGAACTTGTCCGGGTAGGGCCACATGGTGTCCTCCATGTACAGAGTCAGCTCGTGTTCGCGTCCATCGACGGGCACCTCGTCGAATGACACGTCCTGAAGGGGCGACCACGGAAGCGCCACAAGCAGCTTGGCGTCGACGTCGTGGCGGAGCTCGTCGAGCTCGCGCATCCATTGCTGCAGAGCGCCTTTCTGAATCTGCAGGGCCAGCCGCTCCCATGCTGCTCCGTCACGAATGGCGGTCACGGTGACGACTGTGTAGGCGGGGCCGCTGCCGTGGGCGTGGTTGCCGTACCAGAGCAACCGGGCTTCTTCACCGGCACCCAGCATCGGCATCCAGCCGTCCCGAAAGGCAGCCTCGAATTCGTCCTCGGCACGTCCCCGCACTTTGTGCACCTCGTGCATGAAGAGCATGCCGAAACCTCCCACGCGCGATGCGCAAGCCTTCAACGCTTCCGCTCAGACGGACGGTAATCCCGGCGTCCCATCCTGTCCACGGCCTGCAACCTGGACAGTCAAGCCACACATCTGGTTTGCTCGCACCCATGGCGCGTCTCGAGGTGCCGGACGGCCCCGGTGGTGAGGCCGCAATGATTTGGACGCTGCGGCCGCAACTCGGCGACATGGTCGAGCGGATGATTCGCGGCGCCTACCAGCAAAGCATCCTGCCCGCCGACGAGCGGGAACTGGCCCGGATGCGCATCGCCCAAATCAACGACTGCATCGCGTGCTCGGACTTCCGCGCACCGTCGGTGCTGGAGGCAGGCATCGCACCGGAGCTCTATGAGAACGTGGCGGCGTACGCCACCTACCCCGGCTACACGCCGCGGCAACGCCTGGCCATCGAATACGCCGAACATTTCGCGAGTGACCACGGATCGATCGACGACGCGTTCTTCGGGCGGCTGCGCGAACAGTTCACCGACCCGGAAATCCTTGATCTGACGCTGTGTGTCGCGGTGTTCCTTGGTCTGGGGCGCTCGTTGACTGTGCTCGGCGTCGATCAATCCTGCCAGATCGACCTCTGAGCACGCGAAGATTTCACTGTCTGAGAGAGGCGGTCGAAAAGAGTGGACATCGCGTCGGTCGACGAATTGCTGAGCACCACTCGGTCGGTACGCAAACGTCTCGACCTGACCCGGCCGGTCGGTCGTGACGTGATCCTGGAGTGCCTGCAGTTGGCGATGCAGGCGCCCACGGCGAGCAACGCGCAGGATTGGCGGTGGCTGGTGATCACCGATGCCGACAAGCGCGCTGCCATCGCGGAGATCTATCGCAGCATCGGCGCTGAATATCTTGCACTCGCCGCCAAGGACACGTCCGACCCGCAAACCCGGCGCGTGTACGCCAGCGCGTTCAGCCTCACTGACACACTGGGCCAGGTTCCCGTGCACGTCATCCCGTGCCTGGAGAACCGCATTGATAGTTCCAACGTGTTGGTCGCCGCGTCGGCTTGGGCATCGATCATTCCGGCCGGCTGGAGTTTCTTGCTTGCGCTTCGGTCCCGAGGTCTCGGATCAGTCTGGACGACAATGCATTTGGCCAAGGAGCGGGAGGTCGCCGAACTGCTGGGGATCCCGAATACCGTCACCCAGGCTGCGCTGTTCCCGGTGGCTTACACGATCGGCACCGATTTCCGACCAGCCGCGCGGCCGCCCGCGGAGACCATCACTTACTGGGACACCTGGGGACAGCCTGGTGGCGCAAGCTGATGCAGTCCTTTACCGTGCGGTTCCACGTCGACGCACCCCCGAGGAAGGTGTGGCGGGTGCTGCATCCCCCTGCGCCGCCGAATTCGCCCACGCCCCGGGTGGTTGAGTGGCCGACCGGCAGTATGGAGATCCTCAACGAAGGCGACGAAGCCGGCGAGGGCCTGGTTCGTACCTGCGTTTTTCCGGTGCCTAAATACCTGCTCTCGGGTGGTAGAGGACGCTCGTGGGAGACCGTCACCGAGGCGAAGCTGAACACGATCTCGCGATATGTGGCGATCGGCAAGCCACTGTGGTCGCGCGCCGAGGGCTACCACGAACTCGCGGAGCAGCCCGACGGCACCACTGTGGTGACCTTTCATGAGACGTATCACGCCTTCAATCCCGTGCTGCGTTTCTTCCTCGAACGTCCGGTGCACGCAAAGATTTCCCGCGACAACATCGAGATCTACGAGCACGCGCTCAGCTATGTCGGGTCGGTCAAACGACTGAGCTAGGTGGCGCTGCCGCGAGCCGGTGAATTTTGTTTCTTACCAAAGTATTAAAGGCCGCTCCCAGTGACCTTAGAGTAGCCAATTAGCGTCTCAAACAGGTCGAGGTCATCCCTCGACCCGGTAATTCACCAAGAGCGTTTGAGAACGGGGGGCCCGCTGATGGCCGATTCGATTGACACGGCAGGTTCGTCCGTCGCGCCTCGTCACGCCCATCTCCCATTTGACTGCAATGGTGCCGCGGTTCGCGCGCAGTGCCGTCATCTGGCTACCGTGGTCACGATCACCGGCGCAGTCGATGTGACGAACGTCGATCGGGTCACCGAGTACGCAAGGCGCTTCATCCTGCCCGACAAGCCCCTTGTACTCGACTTGGCCGGCCTGGATAACTTCTCAGCGCAAGGCCTTCGTCTTCTCTACCGCATCGACGACGAGTGCAGCGCCGCCGGGCTCGAGTGGGCGGTAATTCCCAGTCAAGCAGTCACCCAGGTGCTGCTGATCGCCCACGAGGAATCCAGTTTTTTCACGGCCGGCTCGGTGCATGAGGCGCTGCGCTGCTTCGCCGATGCCAACACTGCCCGCCGTCGGCTGTTACTGCCGCTGCTGACGAAGACCGCTTAGCAGCGCAAACTAGGCTTCTGCGCGGCCTGCGCGAACACCGTATGCTGCTATTCGTGAGGTCGAAGCCAGCGGCGATCACCGCCGCGATGCTCATTGTCGGCTGGGGTGCGGCCGTCGGCCTTGCCAATGCCGATCCACCCGCGCCGCCGCCCGCGCCCCCGCCCGGACCGGCCGGCCCGCCACCGGGGCCGTCGGGGCCCGGCCCGAAGACGACAATGGATCACGACGGCACATTCGCGGTCGGAACTGACATCGTGCCGGGCACTTACACCTCGGCCGGCCCGGTCGGCAAAGGCACCTGCTATTGGAAACGGCTCGGCCCCGACACTGACGGCAAGCCGGCGCTGGTCGACAACGCGATGAGCAAAAAGCCCCAGGTGGTGCGGATCGATCCGACTGACAAGTCGTTCAAGACCGACGGCTGCCAGCCGTGGCAGAAGAACGACGCGGCGATCCCGGATCCGGGCAAGACGCCCGCAGAAGCCGGCCTGCCCTTGGGCATTCTGAATTCGCTCATCGGTGGTGGCGGCGCACCAGCGCCGAATCCGCCCCCTCCTGGCGGGTAGGGCAGCCTCGCGGGCATGGAGACCGTCGACTACGCCGCCGGTCGGCTGGTGGATGTCTTCGGCGCACCTGAGCAGCCCACCGTTCTGGTGTGGCATGGTCAGCAGGCCAACGCCCGCGCCTCGGTGCGGCGGCTCGCCGAGCTGCTGGCCGGCCATGGCTTGGGCGTTATCGTCCCCGACTGGGACTCGCACGCCGACGATGGCGGGCGTTCCGACCTGCTGCGGTCGGTGCATTTCGCTCGGGAGCGGGTTGCCGACCCCGACGGCCTGGTACTGGTCGGATGGTCGATGGGCGGTCTCGCGGCCGCCGGGCTGACGATTCAGGCGCGACGACTCAGCATCGGTTTCGCCCACACTGTCTGCCTTGCCGGCGCGTTCATGGTCGCCGATCCGATCTTCGGTCGAGTTCCCGTTACCCAGCTCAAAGGCGGTCTACGACGTTGCCCGTTTACCCTGCTGCACGGCATATCCGACGGGGTCATTCCCATCGCGGTGAGTCATGACTTCGCGTCAGCACTGCGGCACAACGACTGGCCGGTGCAGGTGGTCGAGTTGTCGGCCGATCACGGATCGATCGCCGGAGCCACATACGACAGCATCGCCGACCGGTACTCGGCAGCCGAAGACCCTCAAACATTGGCGGTCGCCGCCGAGGTGGCGGCCCGGATCGCCGCGGTGTTTTAGGGCTGCCCGGTTTGTCCATCGGCGACGGCCGGCGACTGCGTCAGCCAGTCCCGCAGCTTCGCGTAGACCAGCGGATGATTCAGCAAGTCGAAGTGGTTCAACCCGGTCAGCGTCAGTCCTTGCGCAGCGTCAAAGGGAATACGCCGCGACGTGCCGCGGCCAGCCGCGCTTCGCGACCGCACCAGGTGGTCACCGGCGATCATCCCTAGCAGTGGCGGTGCGACGGTCGAAGCCACGAAATGGTAAGTGGCGTGCGGCAAGAACGGCGCCTCTTGGCAGCGATCGCGCAAGAACTCATCCGGATCGCCGTCGGACCAGTCCTCGTCGAGGCAGGCGCCGAAGCGCAGATCCTTCACCCCGTCGCTGCGGGTATTCAAAAAGGTTGCGATAGCGCGGGTTTCGGGCAACCGTGCCAACGCCCATGACGCGATGTTGACGCCCTTTTCCAGATCGGCGCCAAGATGCGGCGAGCCAAGACACACCACATGACTCACTGCACCGGTCCAATGATGCTGTTGCTGGGCACCGTAATGGCAGGCGCTGCGCGCTACCAGCCCGCCCATCGAGTGGCCCACCAGCACAAGCTCGGTGATCGGGACTGGCCAGTGCGCGTGTAACCGGTCCAGGATTTCGGCGAGTGTTCGGCCGTTCACCGAGATGTGCAATCCGGTGTTGTAGCGCAGATGAACCGGACTAAATCCCAAATCAGCCTGCAGCCGTTCGCCGTAACTGCGGCTGTCCCGGTTCTCTAGCCCCTCGCGTGGTTGTCGAGACCAAGACCGCTCGGTAAGACACCAACCATGCACAAAGACGACGACCCGGTTGGTGGCGGTGGGGAATGCGGTGGCCAGCGACTCGGCCGACAGCGCAACCGGCCTGCCCCGGAGCCGGATGGCCATCGCGCCGGCGAGCGGGTTTTCCCGCTCAGTCAGCTGATTGCCATAGATGCCGTTGACTGCGGCGATCGCGGCGGCAGGCCCGATGCGTGTTTCGAGAGCCTCGTGACCGTCGTCACCCCAGATTTCAGCGGCCACCGCGCCCAGGGCGTGACTGGCACCTCGCACGCCTCGGCCCACGCCGCCGTAGATCGCCCGGGTCAGCCCGTCATGGATCGTCCGCGTCGGCGCTGCCGACGGCCCGATGGAGCCGAAGACGCGACCAGCGATCCCTGCGTGCATTCCGCGCACCAACCTCGTCACCACCGACGACGCCTCCCCCGCCAGATCGCCGACCGCCTGGATGTCACTGCGCTGCATGTAACCCCCTTCGCTGAGCTGCTGGTTTGTCCATTGAGTATACAAACGTTTACTGTATGGGGCAGCTGCCTACGCCAAATTCCGCGGCACAGATCGCTGATAGGAGCGCCGATGGATGCCATCTTTTCGCTGGAACTGTCCGAAGAAGTGGTGCACGTCCGTGACTGGGTCCACGAATTCGCCGACACAGTAATCCGGCCGGCGGCCGCCGAGTGGGACGAGCGGGAGGAAACCCCGTGGCCGATCATCCAAGAGGCCGCCAAGGTAGGGCTCTACACCCCTGACCTGTTCGCCCAGATGGCCGCCGAATCCAGCGGCATCGGGATGCCGACGGTGTTCGAGGAGATGTTCTGGGGTGACGCCGGAATTGCGTTGTCGATCATGGCCACCGGGCTTGCCGCGGCCGCATTAGCCGCCAACGGCACCCCGCAGCAGATCGGCGAGTGGTTGCCGCAGATGTTCGGCACCCCCGGGGATCCCAAGCTGGCCGCATTCTGTTCCTCTGAGCCCAACGCTGGCTCCGACGTCGGAGCCGTGCGCACCAGAGCGAAGTACGACGAGGCCGCCGGCGAGTGGGTGCTCAACGGCACCAAGACCTGGGCTACCAACGGCGGAATCGCCAATGTTCACGTAGTGGTGGCATCGGTGGAGCCCGAGTTGGGCACTCGGGGGCAGGCGACGTTCATCGTGCCTCCCGATACGCCGGGCCTGTCTCAGGGGCAGAAGTTCAAAAAGCACGGTATCCGGGCGTCCCACACGGCCGAGGTGGTGCTCGACGATGTCCGCATCCCCGGTGAGTTGATTCTTGGCGGCAGAGAGCGTTTCGAGCGCCGGGTCGCCAAAATCAAAGAAGGACATCGCACGTCCAGTCAGGCGGCGATGATGACGTTTGAGCGCACCCGTCCGATTGTGGGTGCGATGGCGTTGGGCATCGCACGCGCCGCCTACGAATATGCGCTGGAATACTCGGGGCAGCGTGAGCAATTCGGCCGCAAGATCGCCGAATTCCAGGCCATCGCGTTCAAGCTGGCCGACATGAAAAGCCGTATCGACGCGTCCCGCATGCTGGTCTGGCGGGCCAGCTGGATGCAACGCAATGACAAGGCGTTCAGCTCGGCGGAGGGCTCGATGGCCAAGTTATTCGCCAGCGAGACCGCGGTGTACGTCACCGATGAAGCGATCCAGATCCTCGGCGGCAACGGCTACACCCGGGATTACCCGGTTGAGCGGATGCACCGAGATGCCAAGATCTTCACCATCTTTGAAGGCACCAGCGAGATTCAGCGACTCGTGATCGCGCGCGCGCTGACCGGCCTATCCATTCGGTAGACCTAGTGAGCCGCTGCGTTGGCCTCGTCGCCGGCGCCGTTCACGGCCAGCGCCTCATCCCAGCCGTTGAGGTTTTCCTCGGCCGGCGGCTGCGGGTGTTGCGGGTCTTCTAGCCCGGCCACCATGCGTATCGCGGAGATCAGCTGTTGGACCAGCCGTGTCTCCTGATCGGAGGGCGTCCCGCCGAACTCGAGCTCGTCGGGCAGCTCCGGCGGCAGTCCAACCCCATGGGCCGCCTCGTGAGCCGACAGCTTGGCGTAGACGCGTGCCGTGTAAAGCTGTTGTCCGAGAGTCGATCCGGGCGCGGATGCGGCGCGCTCCATTAGATCGTCGTAGCGTCGCCGGACATCGCTGAGCGCCATCATGACCGTCGGGGTCGACCTGCCGTGACTGGCCGCTTCGGTCAGCGCTGTGCGCAATTTGCGCATACCGGTAAGAACCACCTCGGCCCGTTTGTGAAATTTCTTGTCCTCAGGAAAAGGCAACGAATCGATGGCGGCCCGGTACATGTGCATCGCTGCTTCGGCGAGACTCACTATTGTTTCCGCTTCGCCTTCATGTGGATCGAATTGGCCCATGGCCCCTCAATTCTGTGATGTGACTGCTCAGGTTGGGCGGCTTGCCACCAGACCGCCGTCCCGACAGCTGCATGGACGAGGGTATCGGTAACAGCATCGACCCGTATAGGGGTAGTGCGCACGCGTTCAGTAGGTGGTGTCGGCTCAGTTGAGGTCGTAGAAGCGCTGCGCGTTGCGTGCGCCGATTTTCGCGCGGGCATCTTCGCTGATGTCCGGGCGAGTGCGCAGGTGCTTGGTGCTCTCGGGCCACTCGCCGTCCCAGTGCGGGTAGTCGCTGGCGAACATGATGAAGTCATCGCCGAGCACGTCGATGACGCCGGGCAGGATCGGCTCCTCCGGTTCGCACGTCACGAAGATGTTGCCGGCCCGCACGTATTCCTGCGGGTCGCGTTGCCAGCCATGCTCGATCCAGTCACCGCGCTTTTCGAAATGCTCGTGCAGTCGGTCGATGAAGAACGGCACCCAGCCCACCCCGGCCTCGAGGAAGGCCACCCGCAACCCCGGATGCCGGTCGAAGACACCGCCCGATATCAGCGCGGTCATCGCCGTCATCTGGTCGAACGGAAAGCTGATGCAGTGCACCTGGATGTAGTTGGTGAAGCGGTCGACGCCGATCTTGGGCAGATGGATGCCCGGCGCACCATGAATGCCGAGCGGCATGTCGAGTTCGACCGCCGCGGCGTAAAACGGGTCGAGGTCGGGGTGGTCGAGGTTGCGCGTCTTGAGCGCAGGCGGGACGAGGGTGGCCACCAGCCCGAGATCTTTGGCTTCCCGCATGACGTCGATTGCGACCTGCCCATGCTCGATCGGTGTCACCGCCACGCCGCGCAGCCGGCCACCCGCCGGCGAGCAGTAATCCGCGATCCACTGGTTGTAAAGACGCGCGAATCCGGCGGCGAACTCCGGATCCTCGAGGGTGGGCGCGCAAAGCCCCAGGCTGGGATACAGCACCATGGTGTCGATGTGATCGCGGTCGGCGTCGCCCACTACGCCTTCGGGGGATCTGCAGTTGATGTCCGGCGCCGTGCTGATCCCGTGCTCAGGCGGGCAGCCGGCACCTGGGCCGGTGTCTTCCGGGTATTTGCGGCCCTCGATCACCAGCCTCGGTTTCCTGTCGGCGCTGGCCGCGACGTGGCCCGGCCAGCGTTTCATCGCTTCGATCGCCAGTGACGGGTTCTCGGCGACGTGTCCGTCGGCATCGATGATGTGCATGTGTCACTCCACTGGGGCACTGGGCTGTCGCCCGAAACCCTACCGATTGCGTGCCGGCTTTACGTGAAAGACTGCCGCCATGGTCATTGCTATTGCTCGTCCCAAGCTGGAAGGCAACATCGCGGTCGGCGACGATCGTCAGCTGGGGTTCGCCGAGTTCGGCGACCCGCAGGGACGCGCCATCTTCTGGTTGCACGGCACCCCGGGCGCGCGACGGCAGATCCCGACCGAGGCCCGGGTCTACGCCGAGGACAACCACATCCGGCTGATCGGCATCGATCGGCCCGGTATCGGAGCCTCGACGCCCTACCAGTACGACACCGTCGCCGCTTTCGCCGATGACCTGCGGACCGTCGCAGACACGCTCGGCATCGACAAGATGGTGGTCATCGGCCTGTCCGGTGGCGGTCCCTACACCCTGGGGTGCGCGGCGGCGATGCCCGATCGCGTCGTGGCGGTTGGAGTGCTCGGCGGCGTGGCGCCAACCGTCGGCGCGGACGCGATCGGCGGCGGGGTGATGGCGCCGGTTTCAAGGCTGGCACCGCTGCTCGCGGTGGCCGGATTTCCGATCCGGTGGGCGGCGGTCGGTCTGATCCGGATGATCAAGCCGTTTGCTGAGCCCGCGTTGTACCTCTACGCCGGAATCTCCCCGGAGGCCGATCGACGTCTGCTGGTGCGGCCCGAATTCAAGGCGATGTTCCTCGACGATCTGCTCAATGGCGCCCGCAAACAAATGGCGGCCCCGTTCGCCGACGTCATCGTGTTCGCCCGGGACTGGGGATTCCGGCTCGAGCAGGTGAAGGTCCCGGTCCGCTGGTGGCACGGCGATCGCGACCATATCGTCCCATTCGCGCATGGGCAGCATGTCGTGAGCAGGTTGCCCGACGCGGAGTTGTACACACTGCCCGGGGAAAGCCATCTCGCCGGGCTGGGCTTCGCCGAGCAAATTCTGCACACCATGGTCGAGCTCTGGGACAGCATCGAGAAGAACTGATTTCCTACAGTGCGAAGCGAGCGTCTCACCGGCGATCAGCGCAACGCGTTCATTGCCGCCCTGCTGGGTTGGACGATGGACGCCTTCGACTACTTCCTCGTCGTGCTGGTCTACGCCGATATCGCGAAGACCTTTCACCACAGCAGAACCGAGGTCGCATTCCTGACGACGGCCACCCTTCTTATGCGCCCGGTCGGCGCATTGCTGTTCGGGCTGTGGGCCGACCGGGTGGGCCGGCGGCTGCCACTGATGGTCGACGTGGTGTTTTATTCACTGGTCGGATTCCTGTGTGCGTTCGCACCGAATTTCACTGTGCTGGTGATCCTGCGACTGCTGTACGGCGTGGGGATGGGCGGTGAGTGGGGTTTGGGCGCAGCGCTGGCAATGGAGAAGGTCCCAGCCGAGCGACGTGGCTTCTTCTCCGGCCTGCTGCAGGAGGGCTACGCGTTCGGCTATCTGCTGGCAACACTGGCTTCGCTGCTGGTGATGAATTGGCTCGGCCTGTCGTGGCGATGGCTTTTCGGGCTGAGCGTCATCCCGGCGCTGGTCAGCCTGATCATCAGGTACCGGGTCAAGGAATCCGAGGTTTGGGAGGTCGAGCAGAACCGAATGCGGCTGACCCAGACCAGAATCCGCGATGTGCTGCGCGACGCCGCCATCATCCGCCGGTTCATCTACCTGGTGCTGCTGATGGCCGCCTTCAATTGGATGAGCCACGGTACCCAGGATGTGTACCCGACCTTCCTGTCGGCCACCCACCAAGGTGGGGCTGGGCTGCCCAGCACGACCGCTAAGTGGATTGTGGTGGCCTACAACGGCGGTGCGGTTGTCGGCGGGCTGCTCTTCGGCTCGCTGTCGCAGAGGTTCGGTCGCCGCTACACCATCGTCTTCTGTGCGGTGTTGGGGTTACCGATCGTGCCGTTGTTCGCTTACTCGCACACCGCAGCGATGCTGTGCCTTGGCTCGTGTCTGATGCAGTTCGTCGTGCAAGGTGCCTGGGGTGTCATTCCGGCACATCTGACGGAGATGTCTCCGGATGCCATCCGCGGCTTCTACCCGGGGGTCACCTACCAGCTCGGTAATCTGCTGGCGGCGTTCAACCTGCCCATCCAAGAGCGGCTGGCCGCTGCGCACGGCTACCCCTTTGCGTTGGCGGCGACGATCGTGCCGGTACTGATCGCCGTCGCGGTGGTGACGGCGATCGGCAAGGAGGCCAACGGAATCCGCTTCGGCACCAAGCAAAGCTCTTATCTCGCAAGCAAAGCCGACTGAGCACTCCAGGGCAGGCGTCGTATTCGTAGGCTTGCCCGGTCCAGGAGGCCGGAAATCCACGGTCCGCGCTACCTCAGCCATATTTTCGCCACAGAAAATCCGGCCCAACGCGAGCCACTCGGCCTCGCGGGCTGCTTCGGCAGCGATGCGGGCTTCGTTGATGCCACGTTCGTGGACTAGGGCATGATGCGTAGGCTTCCGAGAATGGAGCTACCAGGAAAACGCGTGCTGATCACCGGGGCATCGCGGGGCGTCGGCGAATCCCTCGCCCACGCATTCGCCGGCGTCGGCGCCATTGTGGCGGTCGTGGCCCGAAGCCAAGACGCCATTCAGACGCTTGCGGCAGAACTCGGCGGCACAGCCCACCCCGCTGACCTCTCGAACCCGACGCAGGTCGCTACCCTCATTCAGCGGGTCGAAGACGAAGCCGGGCCGATCGACGTCCTGGTGAATAATGCCGGCCTCGATGTCGTCGGCGGCTTCGCCGACGCTACGGGCGACGAACTACGCCGCGTCACTGAGGTCAACTACCTCGCCCCAGCCGAACTCTGCCGGCAAGTCATCCCGCGCATGCTTGACCGCGGCAGCGGTCACATAGTCAATATCTCCTCCGGAGCAGGCTCTATCGCATTCCCCGGCCTCGTAATCTATTCGGCGTCGAAGGCGGCGTTGTCCCACTTCACAGCGGGGTTGCGAGCTGACTTCCGCGGGCTACCAATCCGCACGACTCTCGTGGAACTCGGACCCGTGGTCACCGACATGCTCGCGCACACTGACGAATACGAGCCGACGGCCAAATCATTCGAGCGGGCTTACCGTCTGGGGTTGGCGGTAAAAGCCTCGAAGGAGAAGGTGGCTGATGAGGTCGTGAGGGCAGTGCAGAAGGACCGACAGCACGTACGAGTCCCCAAGCGCACCGCCGTCTTCCCATTGATCGCCGAAGCGCCTCGGCGAGCAACCGAGATCGTGCTCACCGGCATTGCCCACCAGGCGAAGTCGTAGACCCGCCGAACTTCTGATTTCCTAACGCACCGCGGCGTCAACGAATCACACGTTGCGGGCATCGTCACATGATTCAACAGGGGACCCTGACCGTATTAAACCGGCAGACCTCGTTCGGCACGTTCGACGGCGGTGACGCCGCCAGCTGCAACATCCTCGCCCACACCTGCTGCACGTCCGGCGCCCCCAACTGCGACAAGTCCACGGGCGACGGCAGCGGCGGCAAGTCCGGTCCCCCCGGCAGCAACACTGTCCCCGGCGGCAACGCCGTCCCCGGCGGCAGCGGCAGCCCGGGCGACGGCGGCGGCGCCGGCATGTCGGTGGCCTGGTCTACCAGGCGCACCGACCCCGATGCGACCGTGGTTTCACCAATACCAAGCGATCCGGTGGCGTCGAGGAGCGCGAGCATCGCGGTGGCCGCGGCCCTGGCGAAAACCACTTGCATCACACGGCGACGTTGACACCGACCGTCGGCTGAATAAATTTCATGCCACTGAGGGTCGATGGGTGTTGTCATCCCTATACATTGCGAGTCGTTGTTGGCCGCAGGATGGGCGCCAATTACCGATCTGCTGTGAGGTGCCGAATCGGCGTTCCGATCATCTGGCCGTGTTTCGCCGGCCTCATCTGTTCGGCAGTTTGGCTGCGATCACCTCAAGGCGCTCGATGGACGGCGGCTGGGTTAACAGCTCCCCGGCATGCGCGAGCACATCGGCATTAGCTGCCAGATGGGCTTGGCGCCCTGCGTCATGAGGAAACGCGGTGAGAACACCAAACGATGTCGGTCCGAGCCGCATCGCCAGGCAAACGGTAGTCGCTTTCTCCTTCTCGACCTTCTTGAGGTTCTCAATCAGCAAGGCCTCGAGCTCAGCAGCCTTGTCTGGCTTTGTTTCAACGCGGATCAGCAGACCAACCGTGACCATCTTCCCTCCAGAAACGCGGTGAAACTTTTCGTCGTCACAATTCTCCGAAAGACGTTTTAGAAGTCCCTATCGGTGGTCGTCAGTATCCTGCGCTCTTGTGCAGAGGCCTAATCCACCTAATCGGTGGTGTGTTCGGTGGGACATTGGCCACCGGCAACCCGTTGTCAGCGCCGCTCCAGCGCCCGGTGCAGCAGGTGCATCGCGACCGTCGTCGAGCGCTCCCGAATATCGGCGCGGTTGCCGGGCAGTCGAAGTGTTCGTGTCATCGGCCCTTCATTGCCCAACGTCACGGTGATGCTCACCGTCCCCACCGGCTTGTCTTTGGTTCCTCCGTCGGGACCGGCGATTCCGGTGATCGCGACCGCGGTATCAGCCCGGAAGCGTTGCAGCGCACCCGCGGCCATCGCCTCGGCGACCGGCTCGGACACCGCGCCGTGTGCTTCGATCAAGGCCGCATCCACGCCGAGCAACTCGGTTTTCGCATCGTTGGCGTAGGCAATCAGCCCGCCGGCGATGTAGGCCGACGAACCTGGTCGCTCGGTGAGCCGTGCCGCCAGCAACCCGCCGGTGCATGACTCCGCCGTCGCGATCCGGCGACCGGCCAGCAGCCTTGCCACCAAATCGTCGATCTGCGAGCCGTCTTCGGAAAAGATGTATTGCTCGTGCCGATCGCGCAGCAATTCGACGAGTTGGCTGTACGACGTCGGCGGCGTCGGGCTCGTAGCGGGTGACAATCTCGAGCTCGCCGCGCCGCAGGCAGGTGGTGATCTCCAGCGACTCGAAGCCGGGCAGGCGTTGCTCGGCGTCGCGCAGCGTCTCGGCCAGGCCGGACTCCGGCAGCCCGAACATCCGCACGGTGTCCTGGCGGTAGGTCGTTCGGCCGGCGATGGCTTCCTGGACGGCGGGTGTTTGCACCGCGATCGGCCACATCGGCTGCAGTTCGCGGGGCGGACCGGGGAGCACCACGACCGTCGGCTTGCCGGGAACGACGACACCTGGCGCGGTCCCCACCGGGTCGATCACCAGCGCTCCGGCCGGGATCATGGCCTGCTTACGGTTAGCGGCGCGCACGGCGTCGAAATCACCGCCGCCGAGGCGGGCCATCAACTTCTTCAAGATCGTCGCGATCTTGTTCTCCAGCTCGGCGTCCAGCACCAGCTCACGTCCGCAAAACCGGGCGACCGTGGCAACGGTCATATCGTCGGCTGTCGGCCCCAGCCCGCCGCTGGTGACGATCAGATCCACGCCCTCGGCCGCCATGAAGCGCAGCTGCGCCTCGATGTCGGGTGCGCGGTCACCGCAGATGGTGATGTGGGCGAGTTCAACTCCCAGCTCGAGGAGCCGATCGGCGATCCATGGACCATTGCGATCGGCAACCCGACCGGTTAACACCTCGGTTCCGGTGACGACAATGCCTGCGCGTGCACTCACCGCTATGACACTAGGCGGGGAGCAGAATGGGCTGATGATCGAGTTAGAGGTGCTTCCGGCTGACGTAACCACGCTCGAGGTGGACGCGATCACCAACGCGGCCAATACCGAGCTCCGACATGGTGGCGGGGTCGCCGCGGCGATCTCGCGTGCCGGCGGCCCGGCGGTGCAGCGCGAATCGGACGAGAAGTCCCCTATCGGTCTCGGCGACGCGGTCGAGACCACCGCCGGCGATATGCCGGCACGCTATGTAATCCATGCGGCCACGATGGAGCTCGGCGGGCCGACATCGGCCGACATCATTACCCGGGCCACCCACTCGACTCTGCAGAAAGCCGACGAATTGGGTTGCCGCTCATTGGCTCTGGTGGCGTTCGGTACCGGCGTCGGCGGTTTTCCGCTGGACGAGGCGGCCGGGTTGATGGTCGACGCGGTACGCGAGCACCGGCCGCGCTCGCTGCAGCGGGTGGTGTTCGCCGTGCACGGCAACGCCGCCGAGCAGGCGTTCCGCGCTGCGGCGGGGCAGGAGTCGGTTTAGCTATCGCCGTGCGACGCGGACAGGTGACGCTCCACCGATGCGGTTTTGCCGGTCATCGCATCGCTGACACCGGCCCGCCAATCCGCCTTGATCACCACGCTGACCCGCGGCGCCCGGGCCGCCACGGCCTCGACGGCGCGCTGCACGACGGCCATCACTTCGCCCCAGTCGTCGCCTTCGATCAGGGTGAACATCGCATCGGTCTTGTTCGGTAACCCGGAATCCCGCACCACTCTGACTGCTTCGGCGACGATCTCGCCGACGCCCTCGCCGACTCCCAGCGGCGTGACCGAGAACGCGACCAGTACGGACACACCACGACCCTACTCGCGGCGCATGGCAGCATCGGGCCTCATGCGGGTTCTGGTGCAACGGGTCTCATCGGCAACGGTGTCGGTGGACCAGCAAGTCGTGGGCGCCATCGCACCCGAGGGCCAAGGGCTGCTGGCGTTCGTCGGCGTTACCCATGACGACGACATCGACAAAGCCCGTCGACTCGCTGAAAAGCTCTGGTGGCTGAGGATTCTCGACCAGCAGCGGTCCGCTGCCGACATCAACGCGCCGATCATGGTGATCAGCCAATTCACCTTGTACGCCGACACCGCCAAGGGCCGACGACCATCGTGGAACGCCGCCGCGCCGGGTGCTCTCGCCGAACCGCTGATAGCCGCTTTCGTGCAAGCGCTGCAGCAACTGGGCGCCGACGTGCAAACCGGCACGTTCGGCGCGCACATGCAGGTCGAGCTGGTCAACGACGGTCCGGTGACCGTACTGCTGGAACTGTGACCCAGGGCGTATTGCATATATGGCGGCCGAGCGTAGCGTGAGGCGAATGCGGCCGGCGGTCTAGCCGGTCGCGGTGATGCTGGGGCGGCCGGACGTGACGAACGCACAGAGTGTTCACGGGCCCTTTACGCATTCTGCTTTTCTCTACCGCACACCCCAGCAATATCTCGATTGCTTGCTGCCGTTTATCGTCGACGCGGTAACGGCGGACCAGGCGGTGCTGGTTGCGCTACCGGAACCCAATCTGGCGAACGGTGGCCGAAGGATTGGGCCGGTGGGCCGCCGACGTGACCATGACCGACATAACCGAGGCGGGCCGCAACCCCGGTCGGATCCTGGGCGAACTGTTGAGCGGTTTCGCCGAGAAGCATCGCGATCACCCGGTGTGCATAATCGGCGAACCGGTCTGGCCAGGCCGATCAGAAGTCGAATACCCCGCGTGCGTGCAGCATGAGGCGCTGATCAATCGCGCATTCACCGGCCGCGACATCACCGTGGTCTGTCCTTATAACGTCGCACAGCTTGATCCCGACGTCATCGCCGACGCTCGTTGCACCCACCCAGTGCTATGGCAGGACGGATCATTCGGGCAGGACAACCCGGCTTACGACCCGGATGCGATCTGGACCCGCTACAACCAACCACTGGCGACCGACCCGACCGCGGTCAAATACACGGCGCGGAAGATGGCCGATCTCAGTGGCGCTCGGGCTTTCGCCGGCTCCTACGCGCAGTGGTTCGGCATGTCCCCGTCGAAAACCGCGGATCTGCAGTTGATCGCGAATGAGCTGGCGACCTCGAGCCTGACAGTTGCCGGGGCGACGTGCCGGCTCGCGCTGTGGCGGACCGACGGCCACCTGATCTGTGAAGCACGCGACCGCGGGTTTCTCGACGATCCACTGGCCGGGCGCCGACCGTACGCCAGCGACACCGACCGGGGCCGCGGACTCTATGTGGTCAACGCCGTGGCAGATTTAGTGCGCACCCATACCACTCCTCGGGAGACGACGATCCAGGCTTACCTGCGCCTGAACGAGGAATGCGAGGCGAGTCAGTGACCATGCGCTCCGATGACGACGAGTGGGACATCGTCAGTAGCGTCGGCTATACCGCGCTGTTGGTCGCCGGCTGGCGCGCCTTACACGCAGTCAGCGCGCAACCGCTGGCACGCGACGAATACGCGAAGCATTTCATCACTGCGTCGGAGGACCCGTATCTGACCGGTTTGCTCGCCGACCCGGGAACATCCGAGGGGTCGACGGTCTTTCCGCGGCTTTACGGGGTGCAGACCCGGTTCTTCGACGAATTCTTCGCCGCGGCCGCTGACCGCGGTATACGCCAAGCGGTCATCATCGCGGCCGGCCTGGATTCCCGGACATATCGATTGAGCTGGCCGAGTGGCACAACAGTATTCGAGTTAGATCAGCCGAAAGTTCTTGAGTTCAAGGAACGTGTGCTCGCAGAGCACGCGGCCAAGCCTGCCGCTCACCGTGTTGACGTTGCGGCGGATCTCCGGAACGACTGGTCAATCCCGCTGCGCGCGGCGGGGTTTGACCCGCAAGAACCAACCGCCTGGTCGGTGGAAGGAATACTGCCCTACCTGACCGGTGATGCGCAGGACATCCTGTTCACCCGGATCAGTGACCTTTCCGCACCGGGCAGCCGGCTCGGGATCGGTGCGCTGGGATCGTGTCTCGACCAGAACCTGCTTGCCGCCCTGGAAGAGACCTATCCCGGCCTTAGCCTGTCCGGCGACGTGAACTTCTCCGACTTGACCTACGACGACGCCGAGAAAACCAAACCCGCACAATGGCTGGCCGAACACGGCTGGGCGGTCGACCCCGTTCGCACGAACCCTGAATTGCAGGCGGATTACGGCCAAACCCCGCCCGAAGTCGACCGGCAAGTCGACCAGATCATGCGCTCTGAATACATCACCGCGACTCGCTGATCACCGAGTACACGGTGCCGCGCCCGACACGCTGCCACAGCACACCGCCCGCGGCGGTCACACCCGCTTGAATCAGCTCGCGTTTGAGGATTTTGTTGGTCGCTGTCTTCGGGAGCGTGCTGTTGATCCGCACGAAGCGGGGCCATGCCTTTGGAGACAAGTCTGCTTGCCCGGCAAGGAATTTCTCAAACTCTTCCGGCGTCAGCGACTGGTCGTCGTCGAGAACGATGGCCGCCATCACCTGATCGCCCACCCGTTCATCGGGAACCGCATACACCGCGACCTGATTGACCGGGGCCAGCCGCTGCAGTATTCGCTCGATGGGCGCGGCGGCCAGGTTCTCACCATCGATCCGCAGCCAGTCCGCGGTGCGACCGGCCAGGTAAATCCACCCGTCGGCGTCCCGATAGGCCAAATCACCCGACCAGTACATGCCGTGCCGCATCCGCTCGTTGGTGGCCGCCGGGTCGTTGTAGTAGCCCGAGAAGGGGCCGGCACCTTGGGTGTTCACCAGTTCCCCGACCGCCTCGTCGAAATTGACCAGAGCGCCGTTCTCATCGAAAACCGCTGGCGCGCATTCGGTAACAGTGTCCGAGTTATACACGGCGACCCCGGGGTATCCCTTGCCGATGGACCCGGCCGGGGTGCCGTCTTCCCGGGTGACGACCACCGCGAACTCACTCGATCCGAAGCTGTCGACGACCCGGCAGCCGAATCGCCTGGCGAACTCGGCGATATCCCGATCAGTCGCCTCGTTGCCGAATGCCACCCGCAGCGTGTTGTCGGCATCGTCCGGCCGCTCGGGGGTGGCCAGCACCAAGGCCAGCGGCTTGCCGACGTAGTTCATGTAGGTGACGCTGTGGCGGCGGATGTCGGTCAGAAATCGCGAGGCCGAGAACCGGGCCGGAACCATCGTTGCGCCGCTGCCGATCGCCACCGCCCAGCCGGCGGCCACGCCATTGGAGTGAAACAACGGCATCGCCAAGTAGCAGACATCGGCAGCGGTGACGTCGAACTGCGCGATTAAGCTTGCGCCGCAAAGGATCGCCATCACGTGGGCGAACCGCACCGCCTTCGGGTCGCCGCTGGTTCCTGAGGTGAAGATCATCATCAAGGTGTCGGCTGGCCCGACCTCCCGGTGCGGCACCAGCGGCGGCGCGGCTGCGACCGCGTCGAGGTAACGGCACGACGTCACGTCGAGCACGGTGAGATCAGCCAGATCCAGCCCGTCCAGCAGCGGCAGGTGGTCGGCATCGACGAGCAGCAGTTGGCAGTCTGCGCGCCGAATGTCGGCCAGCAGCCCGGCGCCGCGGCGGACGGTGTTGATGCCGCACAACACATAGCCGCCCAATGCGGCCGCGGCCATCGAGCGCAGCATGGCCGGTGAGTTGCCGAGTAAGGCACCGACGTGCAGCGGGCGAGCGGCATCGGCCAGCTCGATCAACACCGATGCCTCGGCTGCTGCTTCGGTGAGGTGTTGACGCCAGGTCCACGTCCGGTCGCCGTCGGCAACCGCAGGGGTGTCGTCACGCATGCGATGACGCAGCAATTGCTGGACGGTCTCAAACATCGCTGTGCGCCGGCCGGTATCGCAATAGGGTGACCCCGGTGTCGGGTACGTCGCAGAACACCGGACTCACCCGCATGCCGATCCGGACGTCCGCGGGATCGATGTCCACCAACTCGGTGCTGATCCGGGGCCCTACATCCCACTCGACCACCGCAAGGATCTGAGGTAACGCATTCGCCCACGGCGGCCCGGTCGGTCGCCGCGCCACGGTGAAGGTGTAAACCGAACCTGCTCCGTCGATTTCACGCCATTCCAGGTCGTCGGCCAGCGTCCCCGGGGCCAGCGTGCGCGGATAGAACACGTACCGCTGCAGCGACGGCGAATACTGCACCAGAATTCGGTGCTCCGCCAGCGCATCCCAAAACGGCTGTGAGACGGGCGTGGGTTCGGGCAGTGGAAGCGGCTCGGTCATTATCAGTCACCGCCCAGGATCAGCGCGACCTGCTCGCTCATGATGCCGCCGGTGCCGCTGACGAACGCCCGGTGGCAGTCGGTCACCTGCGCCTGACCTGCCCGGCCCATCACCTGGCGGGCGGCGTCGACGACGTGATGCATACCGCCGGCCATGCCCGCCTGCCCGAACGAGAGCTGACCGCCCGCGGTGTTGAGCGGGAAGTCGCCACCGAAGGTGAGGTCATGCTCGTTGACCCAGGTCATGCCTTCACCTTTGCCGCAGAACCCAGCGTCCTCGAGAGTCATCAGCACCGTGATGGTGTAGCAGTCGTAGAGCGACACCATGTCGATCGCCGCAGGTGCCAGTCCCGCCATCGCGAAGGCTTTTTCGGCGGACCGCGCGATCGGTGTCGTCATCAGGTTCTCGGCGTATGTCGCCGTCTTGAAAGCAATGTGCTCGCCGAAACCCGTGACCCACACCGGCCGGTGCCGCGCCCGGCGTGCCACGTCGGCATTGGCGACCAGAACGCCTGCGCCGCCCTGAACCCGCATCACCGTCTCCAGCATGTGGATCGGATCGGCGATCATCGGGCTGCTCAGCACGTCGTCGACGGTGATCGGTTTGCCGTGGAATACCGCACCGGGATGCGCGCAGGCATTCCTGCGCTGGTCCACCGCGATCTTCGCCAGAGCTGTTGCGTCGTAACCGAAAAGGGCACCGTAGCGCTGCGCGATTTGCGCGTACGGCCCGTTCTGGCCGACGTTGCCATAGGGGATCTCGAACTCGGCCTGCGGTGAGCCGTATTTGTTACTGGACGCGCCATGCCATCCCGGTCGTGACGGCGGTTGGCGTGTAGACTTCGGCAATTCCGAGGACCCCGGCACGACCGCGAGCACCGCGTCGCAGAGCCCGAGTTCGACGGCGACCGCGGCCCGCCACACCATTGCGGCAGACGTGGCGCCGCCTAAATCGACGCGTTCCCCGAAATCGATGGGTAGACCAAGGTATTCGGATAACGTGGCCGGGGCGAACATGTCGGATTCGGCCAGACCGTGGCAGATCAGTCCGTTGACCACCGTGGCGTCCACACCGGCGTCTTCGACGACCATCTTGGCCAGCAGCGCGTACTGGTCGAGGGTGAACGATGCCGGCCGAGTCTGCTTGCGCTCGGCAGGTAGTTCGGCGATGCCGATGATGGCCGCCTCGCCGCGCAGGCCGGTCATCACCGGTCCCCACGCAGTGGCAGCGCCACCGTGGCGGTCCCCGGCATCAGCACCGTGTCACCTCGTCGCCCGGCGATATCCAGATCGACCAGACCGGTGTTGTCCGCCAACCGCTTTCCGGTAACCACCCCGCTGAAACTCAGTTCCTCGCCGGCGACGGCGATCGCCCGGTTCTGCACGGCGTACTCGACCAACCGGCCGCGGCCGCCGATCCAGTCGGTGATCGCGCGGGCCAGCAACGCGGCCTGCAACGGGCCTTGGATCAACACGCCGTCGTAGCCCTCAACCGTTCGTGCCCAGTCCTTGTCGTAATGGATCCGGTGACCGTTGTATGTCGCGGCGCTGAAGAAGAACAACTGTCGTTCATCGACCGTCACGGTAAGCGTCGGCAGCGAGTCGCCGGTCTGGACGTCCTCGTAGAAAAGCACTGCGCTGCTCACGGTCGGGCGATCATCGATGTTGTTGCCTCGGCCAGCAATTCCCGGCGCTGGTTGTGGTACACCGTTTGCCAGGTGACCAGAACGAAACGTCCGGACCGGCCGTTCTTCTCTACGATGGATTCGATCGTGCGCACCATCTCGATCTCGTCGCGGTGATATGCCGGGCCGAAGAACGAGGTGCTCTCGCCACCGGCCATGCGTCGAGGCGCCCGGGGAAATGCGAGGCTGCCGGATGCCGCTCCAGAAGAACCGTCCGGCCGCAACCCGTCCAGCGCGGTGACTCCCAGTACGGCGTACTGCAGGAAAAGTGGCGGACAGATGATGTCGCGGTAACCTTGCGCGCGAGCGTATTCGGGGTCGAACCACAATGGATTGTGGTCGCCGACCGCCGCGGCCCACCGCTGCCAGTCGCGTCGGTTGACTTCGCCGGTTGCGGTCGCGGCGACCGTGCCCACTCGCGACGCCGAGTCGGCGTCGATCAGACTCTGCTCGTTCACCAGCTTTTTTCGTCCCCCGTCGGGGTCATGCGGTACGGCGATTCGCTCAGCAGCCACGTCGCGGCGACATCTGCGCCGCCGCCCAACGTCGACATCACCCGGGCCCGCTCGGAGAACAAGTGCAGGTCGGTTTCCAGCACGTAGCCCATGCCGCCGTGCAGCTGATGGGCGTCCAGCGTGATCAGTTTGGCCGCGGTGGCGGCATGCATGCGCGCGATGGCGGTTTCCCAGGTCGTATCGCCATCGTCGATCCAGAACACCGCCGAGTGCGCGGCCAGCCGCGCTGCGGTCAGCGCGATATGCATGTTCGCCACCAGATGCTGTGCTGCCTGAAACGACGCGATCGGCCGACCGAACTGCTTGCGCGCCTTGGTGTAATCGACCGTGCGCTGCAGCACTGCCTCCCCGACACCGACGAGGTCCAGCGAGAGCAACGCCACCGCGGTGTTGGCCACTCGCCGCAGCGCGTCCTCGGGTAGCCCGTTGCGTTGCGGGCCGCTAAGCACTGCCAGCGGATCGGCCACCCGCACGTCATCAAGATCCACTCGGGAAACCCGATAGCCGCCCAGCACTGGCAGCGGCTCGAGATGTACGCCTGCAGCGTGGGTGCCGACGACGAAGCCCAGTGTCTGCTCGTCGTCGGCCGCCGAGACGACCAAATAATCGGCAAGGTTGGCGTCGAGGACGAAGTCGGCGCGCCCACGCAGCCGCCAGCTGCCGTCAGTGTCCCGCCGGGCCCTGAGCTGCGGGGCAATCACCGCCGCGTCGCGGGGACTGAACAAACTCGTTGTCGCCCTGGTCGTTCCGGCGGCCAGGCCGGGCAACCACGCCGCGCGATGCTCCGCGTCACCCAGCACCTCAATGGCGAGCGCGGCCTGCACAGTGCTGTGCACGATGGTCGGGCACAAGGCGCGGCCGGCCTCCACGTAGAAGACACCGAGGGCCGACAGGTCGCCGCCGGCGCCGCCGTACTCGGTCGGCAGCGACAAACCGAATACCCCGGCCTCCACCAGCGCCGTCCACAACCGGTTCGGCATCTCCTCCTCGGGGCAGTCACGAAATCGACGGGCCAGGGTCGTCGGACATTCGGCCGCCAGCAGCGCGCGCAGCGTGGCGGCCAGATCGCGCTCGTCTTGGTCGGGCAGCAGTCTCATCGCGGCCTGTCAGCGTCCATATGACGGCATGCCGTGGCCACGTTGCGCGATGACGTCGCGCAGCACCTCGTTGGTGCCGCCGCCGAACCGCATCAGCGGCGCCGACCGGTACAGTCGCTCGAACCTCCCGTACGCGGGCGCCGCACGGCTGCGGTAGGCCAGCAGGCCGTCGGGGCCGAGCAGGTCGATGGACAAGTCGGCGATCCGCTGACGCAGCTCACTGGTAAACACCTTTTCCACGCTGACCTCGACGGTTGGGATAACCCCGGCGTCCAGCAGGGATGCGGCCTGGTAACCCATCAGCACGGCGACGTCGGCGTCGGCCTGAACCTGGGCAAGCCGGCGAGAGAAGATGGGGTCGTGCAACGGGATCGTTCCGTCGCGACGCGGCTGGCCGGCGATCCTGAGCAGCTCCACGACCGCGCGGCGCAGGTCACCGGCGTTGGTGAGCGCACCGCGTTCAAGGTCCAAAGCGCCGGTGATGTAGGTCCAACCCTGGTTCACCTCACCGATCATGTTGCCCAACGGGACCCGAACGTCGTCGAAGAACACCTCGTTAGTGCGGTAGCCGGACCAGGCGTACAGCGGGCGGATGGTCACACCCGGATGCTCGACGGGCACGATGATCACCGAAATGCCCCGGTGCCGCGGAGCATCAGGGTCGGTGCGCACACACAGCCACTCGTGGGTCGACCGCTGCGCGCCGCTATTCCAGATCTTGGAGCCCTTGATCACCCACTCGTCGCCGTCGCGCACCGCGCGCGTCCGCAGGCTGGCCAGATCGGTGCCCGCTTCGGGCTCGGAATAGCCGACCGCGCAGATCATCTCGCCGCGCGCGATCGGCGGAAGGAATTCGCACTTGTTCTGTTCGGTGCCGTGCCGCATGATCATTGGCGCCACCGACGTCACCGTCAGGTCGGGCCCGGGGACGCCCCAGTAGTCAAACTCGAACATCAAGATGTTCTGATGCATTGCGCTGAGGCCCAGACCGCCGTATTCGCGCGGCCAGTTCAGGCCGAACCAGCCCTTCTCGCCGACTTTGCGGCGAAACGCGGCCACTTCACCGTCCGGGTACTCCAGTCCGTGCTCGGCGATCTCGTCGCGCAACGCCTGCGTGACGTTGCCGCGGAGAAACATCACCACCTTGGTCCGCCAGTTGCGCTCCTCGGCGTCCAGCCTAAAGTCCACGACTCACGTCCTGTCGCCGGAGTTGCTACGACCGGGAATGTTTCGAGTAGAAACACTAAAGTACTACGACGTGCCCATCGACGATCCGCAATCGGCGTCACCCGGCCGCAAGTCAGGTCGCTGATCGGGAAAGGCGCGTGATGCAGTTCTGGTCTGGCACAGCATTTATGAATACCGCCGAGGCGCTGTCGGTCGCGAAAATGCTCGACGACGCCGGCTATGACGGGGTGATCTGTGCTGACCATTTGATTTACCCGCGTGTCCTGCAGTCGCGATACCCCACCGGGGCGGAGCGCCCGCCGTGGTCACCAGAAACCGCGTGGCCGGACTCGTGGATCCTCATCGGCGCCATGGCGGCCGTGACCCGTCGGCTGCGTTTCTCCAACGCCGTTTACGTCGCACCCGCCCGTCCGCTGCTGGAGGTGGCCAAACAGGTTGCCACCGCGGCGGTTATTTCCGCGGGCCGGGTGTCGCTGGCGGTCGGCGCCGGCTGGATGCGCGAGGAATTCGAGTTACTAGGCCAGGATTTCGGCAATCGGGGAAAGCGGCTCGACGAGATGATCCCGGCCTTGCGCGCGCTGTGGCAGGGCGGCTGGGTGTCCTGGAGCGGTCGCTACTACCAGGTGCCCGAGTTGATGCTTGAGCCGCACCCGCCGGCGCCGGTGCCGATCTTGTGCGGCGGCGAGACGGATGTGGCGCTGCGCCGGGCCGCGCGGCTGTGCGACGGCTGGGTCGGCACGGCGTATGCCTGGGACGTCGCGGTCGGCTACGTGCAGAAGCTGACGGCGTTGCGGCGCGAATACGGCCGCGACGGCGAACCGTTCGAGATCATGCTGGCATTGCTTGAGCCGCCGTCGGTCGACCTTTACCGGCGTGCTGAAGATCTCGGGATCACGGCGGTGATGTGCGCTCCGTGGGCGGGCGCCCGGGACGGCTACCGCCCGTCCATCGAGCGGTTCGCCGAGACCGTCATCGACAAGTTCCGCTAGCGGCTAGAGCCGGTGCGGAACGTCGTTGATCAGGCCGCCGTCCATGACGAATTCGGCGCCGGTGGCATACGAGGATTCGTCGCTGGCCAGGAACACTACGAAGGTGGCGACCTCCTCGGAGACACCCGGGCGGCCGAGTGGGACGGTGACCATGTCGTCGGGGAAGTGCTTGGTCATCGGGGTGCGGATGAAGCCCGGATGAATCGAGTTGACCCGGATGTTGTGCGGGGCCAGTTCCAGCGCAGCCGATTTTGACAGGCCGCGCACCGCCCACTTGGAGGCGACGTAGGGATGCACCATGATGGCGCCGCGCAGGCCCTCGATGGACGAGACGTTGATGATGGAGCCGCCGCCCGCGGCCTTCATGGGCTCGACCGCAGCCTGAATCCCGTGGAAGGTGCCGTTCAGGTTGACGTCGATGACCTTGTGCCACTTGTCCACATTGAACTGGCCCAGTTGGCCCAGCGCCACGATGCCGGCGTTGTTCACCAACACGCTGAGGCTGCCGAAGTCGTTGACCGCGGTGGATACCGCGGCTTCCCATTCGTCGGGTTGGGTGACGTCGAGGTGGACATAGCGCGCGGCGTCGCCGATCTCCTCGGCAAGTGCCTTGCCTTCGTCGTCGAGGATGTCGCCGATCACCACCTTGGCGCCCTCGGCGACCAGCGCCCGGGCATGAGCAGCGCCCATCCCCCGCGCGCCGCCGGTGATCACTGCAACTTTTCCGTCCACGCGTCCCATGACGCGTCAGGCTACCGCAGCCCGGCACGGAATTAGAACTTGTTCCACCTCGGGGCCGGTGTGCGCGTGGGAACAATAGGGCGTGGAAACAATGATGAGTGTGGCCACCGCGTTGCTCACCGCCTGCAGCGGGTTTCTGTTCGCGGTGTTGTGGATGGATCTGATTTTCGATGCCCAGGTTCTTGCCGACCGCAATCCCGGCGGCGACCTGCCCGAATCCGTGCTGGCGTCCATCGCGGGCTACTACCGCCGAGCGGTCACCGGATCGCGACCGATGAGCCGGCTGATCGCCGTCGTGATGATGGTGCTGCTGGTGGCGCTGGGGTTCCGCGTCGTCCGGGGTCACGACCCTGGTTGGCTGGTGGCGACGTCGGCCCTGCTCGCGGGCGTGCCGATTCTGCTCGCCTTGACGCGTACGGTTCCCCACGCGGTCCGACTGGGCAATCGTGGCGGCAGTCCGACCGACCAGACCGCGCTGGCGCGGTCCATCTGGCGCGATCACCTGGTGTGCGCCGGGTGCATGTTGGCGTTTCTGGTGCTATGGGTGGCCCATGCCGTGGTGGTCTAAGCAAGCCCGGGGGTCACAGCGCCAGAAATCCGTACTAAACTAGAACACGTTCCAATTGCGTCGCCAGCAAGCAAACCAGTAAGGAATCAGACATGCACACTCCCATCTGCGATGAGCTTGGCATCGAGTTTCCGATCTTCGCGTTCACGCACTGCCGCGATGTCGTCGTCGCGGTGAGCAAGGCCGGCGGGTTCGGCGTGCTGGGGGCTGTCGGCTTCACGCCCGAGCAGCTCGAGATCGAGCTGAAGTGGATAGATGAGAATATCGGCGACCATCCTTACGGTGTCGACATCGTCATCCCGAACAAGTACGAGGGCATGGACTCGCACCTGTCGGCCGAAGAACTGGCCGAGACGCTGCGCAAGATGGTGCCGCAGGAGCATCTGGACTTCGGCAAGAAAATCCTCGCCGATCACGGTGTTCCGATTGAGGACAGCGACGGCGACAGCCTGCAGCTGCTCGGGTGGACGGAGGCGACGGCGACACCCCAGGTTGAGGTGGCCCTCAAACACCCGAAGGTGACGATGATCGCCAACGCGCTCGGCACGCCCCCGGCGGAGATGATCAAGCACATCCACGATGCCGGACTCAAAGTGGCCGCGCTGTGCGGCTCCCCCTCGCAGGCGCGCAAGCACGCCGATGCCGGCGTCGACATCGTCATCGCGCAGGGCGGCGAGGCCGGTGGCCACTGCGGCGAAGTGGGTTCGATCGTGCTCTGGCCGCAGGTCGTCAAGGAGATCGCCCCGGTACCGGTGCTGGCGGCCGGTGGCATCGGCAGCGGCCAGCAGATCGCCGCGGCCTTGGCACTCGGTGCCCAAGGGGCATGGACTGGGTCGCAGTGGTTGATGGTCGAGGAATCCTCGAACACCCCGGTTCAGCAACAGGCGTACGTGAAGGCGGGTAGCCGCGACACCGTGCGCAGCCGGTCGTTCACCGGTAAGCCGGCCCGCATGCTCCGCAACGACTGGACTGAGGCGTGGGAGAACCCGGACAACCCGAAGCCGCTCGGTATGCCGCTGCAGTACATGGTCTCCGGCATGGCGGTTCGGGCCACCAACCGCTACCCGAACGAGAGCGTCGACGTCGCTTTCAACCCGGTCGGTCAGGTGGTCGGCCAGTTCACCAAGGTAGAGAAGACCGCGACGGTCATCGAACGCTGGGTGCAGGAGTACCTGGAGGCGACGAACAGGCTCGACGAGCTCAACGCCGCAGCCGCCGTCTGAGCACCTCGATCTAACGTATGGCACTGCCGCTGCGCCACTGATCCCACGGCATGGTCCAATCTCCGCCCTGCGACAACTGCAAGGGCGGGCCGCCGGTGTTGCGGATCTCGACGACATCGCCAGGCACAGAGAAGTCGAAGAACCACTTGGCGTTGTCGGCGTTGAGGTTCAGGCAGCCATGGGAAGTGTCGGTGTGGCCCTGAGCCCACACGGTGGCGTCGAGCTGATGCAGGTAGATGCCATCGGTGCTGATGCGGGTCGCGTAGTTGATGGTTTCGCGATAGCCGAGGCGGGAGTTCTTGGGCAACCCGAATGTCGACGAATCCATCACCACGGGGTTGGCCTTATCCAACACGGTGTAAATGCCCGGCGGTGTCCAAAACGACAGGGTGCGACCGCCAATCTCTTGGGTGCCACCCATTCCCATCGACGTCGCCATGGTGCGCACCAGGCGTCCGGCGTCGAAGACGCTGACGTGTTTGGTCTTGTCATCGACGATCGATACGTGTGCATCACCGATTTTGAAGGCCACTTTGGTATCTTCCTGACCGAAAAGACCGTTGCCCAAGCCGATTCCGTAGATCTTCGCCTCGGCGGTGACGGTCGTATGCGGCGAGTAGTAGTGCTCAGGACGCCAGTGCGCCGTCTGGTCGTCAACCCAATGCCACGACCCGGACACCGGTGGCGACGTCGTCACCGTCAACCGTCGTTCCGCGGCGGCCCGGTCTGCGATCGACTCGTCGAAGTGTGCAACGACGACCGTTCCCACGCCGTAGGTTTCACCGTCTTGCAGCGCTGCCTCCGACAGGCTGGTGAACGACACCTTCGTCTGATTTGGCGGCATTAGCGTGGCGAACTCCGAGACCTGCGTCGCGGGGACACCTCCTGCTCCCCGACTGGCCACCGTGAGCGTGTAGGTACGCCCATAGCCGAGCGGCTGCACCGGATGCCACACCGCGTGATCCGGAGTCAACACGCCGACAATGGGCTTACCTGCGTCGTTGACCATCCGCACCCCGGTCAGCGTTCCGGATTCGGCGGTCACCGACACCGGCTCAAGCGGGTCGACACCGCGCGCATGGGATGCCGGACGAAACGTCACCCGCGCCGGTGCCTGCGACACCGCAGCGCTAACGGGGCAACCGCCTCGACACTGCGGCCCCCATCCGACGATCGCCATCCCGAGCGCGCCGGTGACCACTAGGACAGCGGCCAGCCCGCGCCGAAGCCACCGATGCTGGCGGCAATCTGGATTCCTCACGAGCGTCCGTACCCCGCGCGCGGGCAGACGCAAACGTTGACGCCCGTTGCAGCGTTACTTTTCGCTGAACTCGTCGCCGGCGGGCTCGCCGGTGAAGACCTCTTTGGCTCTTTCGACAGCGTAGGTCGCGATGTCGATTGAATTGTGGACGATGTCGCCGGCACCGCCGGCGATATCCCCCTTGATGATGTGGCCGACATCTTCAACGATGTCCGACGACCGCTCGACGGCGTTCGTCACGATGTCTTTGGCCGCGTCGAGCACGTCTTTGGGGTCAAATCCCATTGCAGTCTCCCAGTGTGTCTGTCGGGGTATCCGTCAGGAGGTCAGCCGGTGACTCCGGTGTCCGACGGGAAGCCTCCGCCGACAATCGGGAACCCGCCTCCGGTCAGCTGACCGACCTGCCAACCGTGTTCGGTGCACAGCATAGGGAGCCCGTCGGGCGTCTGGGCCGACGACCCGCGCGGATTCTGGCACGGCGCCCCGACCTGCTGGACCCCGTTGAGCGGGTAAGTAATCACCCAAAACCCTGACTGGGCGGCCGGGAACTGGTTGGTGATGAAGTGACACGCCTCGGCCTGGCCGCCCGGGCCGCGTCCGAAGATGAATCGCTCATAGTTGTCGCATGGCGCACCCTGCGACGCCTCGTAGTTCATTCCCGGCACATCGCCGTCGTAATGGCCGTTGTCGGCGGCCGCGGCCGGTGCCAGGCCAACAGCGGTACCCGTGATCGCAGCGGCGGTGAACAGTTCGCGAATCATGACCCACCTTCGGTGTCACTGTGCGGGGGCCATTCGCCGCCCCCGGCGGCCTGGAGGCAAGCATAGTCAGTGCCGCCAGGGCCAAAGGTTGTTTTGAACGGCAGAGGTCGGTCAACACCCACGGCGGGTCATGCTGATCGGAGCCGGCTACGAGAACACGTTTCAATCCGTCGCATGGTAATCCGCCGAGAAGGCGTTCCATCTGGGTGGTCACGATGCTTTACTGGCCGAGAACGCTTCATCTTTAGAGGTCTTCAAATCGCATTTATGACATGAGGAGTGCCACCGATGCCGACTCCGAACATCCCGCCCGGATTCGATTTCACCGATCCAGACATCCACGCCAAGCGGCTGCCGGTGGAAGAACTGGCCGAGTTGCGCCGGGCGGCGCCGATCTGGTGGAACGAGCAGCCGTACGGGGTGGGCGGGTTCGACGACGGCGGCTTCTGGGTGGTGAGCAAGCACAAGGACGTCAAGGAGATCTCGCGGCGCAGCGACGTCTTCTCCAGCCTGCAGAAGACCGCCCTGCCGCGCTACAAAGACGGCACGGTCGGCGACCAGATCGACCGCGGCAAGTTCGTGCTGCTGAACATGGACGCCCCGCAGCACACCCACCTGCGCAAGATCGTCGCTCGCGGCTTCACCCCCCGCGCCGTCGAGCGCCTACGCGATGACCTCAACGAGCGTGCCCGGTCCATCGTCAAGACCGCCGCAGCCGAGGGCTCCGGCGACTTTGTCGAGCAGGTGTCGTGCGAACTGCCGTTGCAGGCGATCGCCGGGCTGCTGGGTGTGCCCCAAGAGGACCGGATGAAGCTGTTCCACTGGTCCAACCAGATGGTCGGCGACCAGGATCCGGAGTTCGAAAACAACGACGCGATCGATGCGTCGATGCAACTGATCATGTACGCCATGCAGATGGCCGCCGACCGGGCGAAGAACCCAGGCGAGGACATCGTCACCAAGCTGGTCGAGGCCGACGTCGACGGTCACAAACTCTCCGATGACGAGTTCGGCTTTTTCGTCATCCTGCTCGCGGTGGCCGGCAATGAGACCACTCGCAACTCGATCACCCAGGGCATGATGGCCTTCACCGATTTCCCGGATCAGTGGGAGCTCTATAAGCGGGAGCGTCCCGCCACCGCGGCCGACGAGATCGTCCGGTGGGCCACCCCGGTCACGTCGTTCCAGCGCACCGCCTTGGAGGACTACGAACTGTCCGGCGTGCAGATCAAGAAGGGCCAGCGGGTGGTAATGGTCTACCGCTCAGCTAATTTCGACGAAGACGTGTTCGACGACCCGTTCTCGTTCAACATCCTGCGTGACCCCAACCCGCACGTGGGATTTGGCGGTACCGGCGCGCATTACTGCATAGGGGCCAACCTGGCGCGGATGACGATTGACCTGATGTTCAACGCGATCGCCGACCAGATGCCCGATTTGACCTCCGCCGGTAAGCCCGAGCGGCTGCGCTCGGGCTGGCTCAACGGCATCAAACATTGGCAGGTCGACTACCAACGCCCCGCAGCGAAAGGTCCTCTAGCGCATTGAGACCTATATTCAGGCCATGACCACACATCGAGCTGTCCACGTAGAGTCCCCAGGCGCATCCTTGGAGCTGGTCGACGTCGAAACCAAGCCCCCGGGTCGTGACGAGGCACGGCTGACGGTCTCCGCGTGCGGGATCTGCGGCACCGACGCACACTTTGTCGCCGGCGGATTCCCCGGCATGTCGTGGCCGTTGACTCCCGGCCATGAAATCGCCGGAAAAATTGCCGAACTCGGGGCGGGCGTCGAGGGTTTCGCGGTCGGCGATCGTGTCGCGGTCGGGTGGTTCGGCGGCTGCTGCTACCACTGCGATCAGTGTCGCAAAGGCCAATTCATGCACTGCGAGAACGGGAAGATCCCGAGCTACCAGTACCCCGGCGGGTACGCCGAGTCGGTGACGGTGCCCGCCAGCGCGCTGGCCCGGATACCGGCCGAACTCTCCGACGCAGAAGCCGCCCCGATGGGCTGCGCCGGCGTCACCACCTATCACGCGCTACGCAGCACCAAGGCGGTGCCCGGTGACCGGGTGGCCATCCTCGGCGTGGGTGGGCTCGGGCATCTCGGAGTGCAGTTCGCCCGCGCGATGGGCTTCGAAACTATCGCGATCAATCGTGGCACCGCCAAAGCAGACGATGCCGTGAAGCTCGGCGCCCATCACTACATCGACTCCACCGACAGCGACCCCTCCGAAGCGCTCAAGGCCCTGGGCGGTGCCGCGGTCGTGCTGGCTACCGCGGGAAATTCGGAGGCCATGGCGGCGACGGTCGGCGGTATCGCGCCCCAGGGTGAGCTGGTCACCATCGGCGTCACGCCTGAGCCGCTGCCGATCAGCCCGATTCAGCTGATAACGCCAGGGGTCAGCATTGTCGGCCACCCTTCTGGGACCGCGAAAGATATCGAAGAGACAATGCATTTCGCAGTGTTGTCGGGCGTGCGGGCCTGGATCGAAGAGCTACCGCTGGCTAAAGCCGCGGAGGGATATGCGGCGCTGGAGCACGGTCGGGCGCACTACCGGACCGTCCTGACCATGTGACCGGGGCAGTGTGGCGCCTCGACCCGTCCGACGGTGAGTTGCTCGTCCGCACGGGCGTGGCCGGGCCTGGCGCGCGGATGGGTCACCGTCTGATCATCGCGATGAGGCGATGGCGGGCTACCGTGCAGTGGTCGGATGGCGAGCCCGTCGCGGCGCAGTTGGCCGTCGACGTGGATTCGCTGGAAGTGCTGCGCGGCGAAGGTGGTCTCACGCCGTTGTCCGGACCGGAGAAAGCCTTGGTGCGGTCGAACGCTTTACGACAGCTAGCCGCTGGACGCCATCCCGAGATTCGCTTCGAGCGACCCGCCGACAACATCGAAAAGAGCCGTGACGGTTACCGTCTGACCGGGACGCTGCAGATCCGCGGAAAGACCCGACCCCAGGTCATTGCCCTGCGCACCGACGACCTCGGCGACGCGTGGCGGCTGTCCACCGAGGCCGTGGTACGCCAATCCGAATTCGGGGTCAAGCCATACTCGTTGTTGATGGGCTCGTTGAAAGTTGCCGACGACGTCACCGTGGCTTTCGCCGCGCAGCGGGCCAAAGACACCTGACCAGGGAGTGCATATGCGGATCGGAGTGGTGTTCCCGCAGACTGAGATTGGCGCTGACGCGGGTGCGGTTCGGGCCTACGGTGAGCACGTCGAAGGGCTCGGTTTCGCTCACCTCCTCGCCTACGATCACGTCGTCGGTGCCGACCCGAAGATCCATGTCGGCTGGAACGGTTTCTATGACCTGCACGACACTTTCCACGAGCCGCTGGTGACGTTCGGCTATCTCGCCGCTGTTACCACCATGTTGGAGTTGGTGACCGGCATCGTGATCCTGCCGCAGCGACAGGCTGTTCTGGTTGCCAAGCAGGCGGCCGAGGTAGACCTGCTCAGCGGCGGCAGGCTGCGCCTGGGTGTCGGTCTTGGCTGGAACGCGGTCGAGTACGAGGCACTGGGCGAAGACTTTTCCACTCGCGGTAGGCGGTGCGAGGAGCAGGTGGACCTGATGCGAAAACTATGGACGGAGCAGACCGTCAGTTACCACGGCACATATCACCGGGTGACCGGAGCCGGGCTGGCGCCGCTGCCGATACAGCGACCGATCCCGATCTGGTTCGGGGCATCCTCGCCACGGGCGTGCCGGCGCGCCGGTCGCCTGGGCGACGGGTGGTTTCCGATGGTGGGACCCGGCCCGAAACTCGAGCAGGCGTTGCATGAGGTGGCGCAAGGCGCGAGGGAGGCCGGTCGAGATCCTGCCCAGATTCCGATGGAGGGCCGGGTCAACTGGACCGGCGACGCCGATGCACTCGCCGACGGCCTGCGTGTCTGGGCCGATGCAGGTGCCTCTCATGTGTCGATCAACACCATGGGCGCCGGGTTGGCGTCAGTCGACGACCACCTCGCGGCGTTGACCGCGGCCGCTGAAACCGCCAGGGCCATCGCGGATTAGCGCTGCCACCCGGTGGCCACGCCAACCCGGTGTACTCTGGAAACAAGTTCATTACCTCGGCTAACTAACCCGATAGGACCGACCGCGTCGAAAGGGAGCACATGCGCACGGAGAACGACACATGGGACTTGGCAACCAGCGTCGGAGCAACCGCGACGATGGTCGCCGCTGCCCGGGCAGTTGCCAGCAAGGCGCCTCACGGGCTCATCGACGATCCGTTCGCCGAGCCACTGGTCCGCGCGGTCGGCGTCGATTTCTTTACCCGATGGGCCACCGGACAACTCGATCCCGCAGACGTCGACCCACCTGACACGGCTTGGGGGATGCGGCCGATGGCCGATCTGATGGCAGCGCGGACAAGGTATTTCGATAGTTTTTTGCTCGACGCGACTGCGGCCGGGGTTCGACAGGCGGTGATTCTGGCCTCAGGTCTCGACGCGCGCGGGTACCGCTTGGCGTGGCCGAACGGTACGAAGGTGTTCGAGATCGATCAGCCGCAAGTGATCGAGTTCAAGGCCACGACGATTGCCGGTCTAGGTGCCAAGCCAACCGCTGACCTGAGAGCGGTACCGATTGATCTGCGCCATGACTGGCCAAAAGCGTTGCAAGGGGCAGGTTTCGACGCCAGCCAGCCCACCGCCTGGATCGCCGAAGGGCTGGTGGCGTTTCTTCCGCCCGCGGCACAGGACTCGCTGCTGGATAACGTGACCGCGCTCAGCGCCCCCGGGAGCCGCTTGGCCGCCGAGATTTTCGTCAATGCACCCGACGCCGACAACGGGCAATCGGCGAATCTGCTGGACGCTGCGACGGCGCGGTGGCGTGAACACGGTCTGGACATCGAGCTTTCCGCTCTGGGTTGGGACGGCGAGCGTCACGACGTTGGGACGTATCTCGATCAGCGCGGGTGGCACGTGGACCGCACGCCGCTAAGCAGGTTGCTTTCCGACAACGGATTACCGGCGATTCCGCTTACCGATGGCCAGCCGTCATTTGCCAACAATTACTACTGCGCGGCGAGGCGGTAACCCCGGCTAATACCGGCGTCGGCGGCCCTCCAGCTCCGCTTTCCCGATCTGATGCGAGCTGTCGCCGATAGGCATGCGGTGCGAGAATGAGGGATGGAGAATAAGCGCACGCCCAAACGCCCCCAGGGTGCGCAAACTAACGCAGAGGAGTGGGCGCGATTCTTCGAACTATTTGGCCACGCCAGGATTCGGCGTGGGGTTCGGCTCCTCTCGAAGCTGCCGTCCGCCCCGCGGTGCGAAGCCTGTGGCAACCCGTTCGCGGGCGTCGGCGGCTGGCTGATGCGACGGATGGACAAGAGCCCGTCGCGCAAGAATCCGCGGTGGTGCAAGGTGTGCTTCGAGGCGGCGCCCCAGGGTGGCATGACCATGACCATCGGGGTGCTCTTTGCCGATGTCCGCAACTCGACCGCCCTCGCCGAGACGCTGCCACCGGACGAGATGGCCGAACGCCTCAATCGCTTCTACTCCGAGCTCACGCAGGTGATCGTCCAGCACGGGATCGTCGACAAGCTCATCGGTGACGAAGTGATGGGCCTCTACTTTCCGCCCCTCACACGCAACGGCCGCTACGTCGACGCGATGGTGAGTGACGCTCTCGCCATTCTGCGCACGCAGGGTCGCGGCTCGCCCAAGGGCCCGCGGTTCGAGGTGGGGATCGGCTTGGACATCGGCCCGGCGTACGTCGGGATCGTCGGCGAGGGCGAGGTCCGCGACTTCACCGCAATTGGCGACGTCGTGAACACCGCGTCGCGGCTCCAAGGCGTTGCGGCGGGGGGCGAGATCGTCATGCCCGAGACTGTCGCGCGCATCGCTGCCGTCGACGGGGGCGAGGTCGTCACGCTCGACCTCAAGGGCAAAGCCGAACCCGTAACGGCACGCCGGATAACCGTCGCGAGCTAGCAGCGATATAAACCGCCTGATTAAGGCGACGGGGCGCCCGGATTGGGCGGCGCTCCTTGCGCCGGCGCCGGCTGATCCGGCGGGGGGTTTTGATTCCCATGCAGGCGCTCAAGCAACTTGGCGAGTAGCGGATGTGGATTCGGATCCGCCGGCGGAGGAGCCGGGGGCGGCGCCGGCTGCGGAACCGGTTCGGCGGCAGGAAGTTCCGCCGCCGGCTCGTCGGAGGCGACGGTCTGCGGCTGGGACGCCGGAGCTTCGGTCGGCTCAGGCACCGGTGCAGGCTGGGGTGCGGGTCGGGCGACCGGTATCTCGACGACTGCGGGCACGGGAGCAGGGGCCTGGGCGCCGGGAGGCTTCGCCGCACGGTGGACCACTTCTCGGACCGGTCCATCCGCTCGGTTGGGCACCAGCTGCGGACCCAGGGCAAACGACACCGACGCCACGAAAGTGACCGCACCGGCAACCAACATCGTCAACGCGCCGGCGTACGAGCGCTGCCGGGAACTCCCCCGCTCCCCGCGCTTTCGGCTGATGGCGTCCAGGATCTCGGTGTCGGTGAATTCGGTGCTTTGCGCCGACGCCAGAGCCGCTCCGCGGGCCAGGGCCAATTGCGCGCCGGTCTGGGTGACGACCGGAACCGGCACCGCCGTCGCGAGCCGCGACGACAGCGCATCGACGTCGGCATCATCACCGACGACAACGATTCCGCCGGGCTGCCATGAACTCCGGTCGAACAGTGTGGTCAGCCATCGGACTAGGCGGCCCGGGCCGCCCGGCAGATGCTTGATCGCCGTTTGCGGCTCGTCGTCGCTGGTATCGACCATCACGACGATCGTCGAGTCGCCGTCCCGAACGCATACCGCGGCCTTGTCATAGCCGACGATGGGCGCGATCCCCCGGGCCAACACGTCGCACGCCTGCTCCAACCGGATCGGTACGACATTGTCGAGCCCGGCGTCGGTCAATGACTCCAGAAGCAGCGCAGCCTCGGCGGCGACCTCGTCGCTCCAGGTCAGACCGATGACGTGAAGTCGCTGGTCATGACCGGCGGCTGCGGCTCGAGCATCCAACACGGCCGCGGTCGCCTGCTCCGAGGTGTCAATAGCACCGGCCGCACCGCCGGCACGTACCCCGAAATCGTCGTGGTCGAGGATGGTTCCGTCCGCGTCGCGGCCTTCTGCGAGAACCCATCCGACCGACGTCGATGTCAGCGACAGCCCAAGTACCGTGTCCAAATTTGCACCTTAATCGTGGCCCAATGCCCACGCGCCGGCGCGAGCACCTGACCGTCTGGTGCGGTGGGTCGCGAGCAGCGGAAGGACCGGGACAGCATGGTCTCGTCGGTCTACCCGGGAGAGCCTACGCGCTCAACGCGGCCCCGGTCGCCCGGGTGTCGACAACCCCTGATGACAGCGCGATGACCTGCGACGTCAACGCCGAGACGCGTCATCGGCGCTGCACCGAACCGCCATCAACCGCTCCTGGCGTGTGACGCACTGTGCCGTGAAAAGTTGCCACTGCCCCGCCCGCCGGCGGCTCCGCGCAGGTGGCGGTAGCCGTTGCCGAATCGACACGGCTTTGCGTCCTGATCGACAGATGCAGTACCACGCGGTAAGTTTTGCCGGTAGCGCGCAACGGGTAAGGGGCACGTATGAGAGACGTGAGCGACAAGATGCGTGGTTGGGTGCGGCGGCTTACGGTCGCCGCAATTGCGGCCGCGACACTACCGGGGCTGGTCGGCCTGTTCGGGTGGCGCGGCGACGGCGGGGGCGTTCTCTCGACCCGGTCTTCCGGTCGACTACCTGCAGGTACCGTCGGCGTCAATGGGCCGCAACATCAAGGTCCAGTTCCAGAGCGGCGGGGCCAACTCGCCCGCGGTGTACTTGCTCGACGGCCTTCGCGCTCAGGACGACTACAACGGCTGGGACATCAACACCCCGGCCTTCGAGTGGTACTACCAGTCCGGTCTGTCGATCGTGATGCCGGTGGGTGGGCAGTCCAGCTTCTACGCCGACTGGTACGGCCCGGCCTGCGGTAAGGCCGGTTGCTCGACCTACAAGTGGGAGACCTTCCTGACCAGCGAGCTGCCGGGCTACCTGTCTTCGCAACAGAACGTCAAGTCGACCGGCAGCGCCGCGGTGGGCATCTCGATGTCCGGGTCGGCGTCGTTGATCTTGGCGGCCTATCACCCGGGGCAGTTCATCTACGCCGGCTCGTTGTCGGCCCTGATGGACCCCTCGCAGGGCATGGGGCCGTCGCTGATCGGCCTGGCGATGGGTGACGCCGGCGGCTACAAGCCCGACGCCATGTGGGGCCCGTCGAGCGACCCGGCGTGGCAACGCAACGACCCGAGCCTGCAGATCCCCACGCTGGTCGGCAACAACACCCGGCTGTGGGTCTACTGCGGTAACGGCACCCCGTCGGAGTTGGGCGGGGCCAACATGCCCGCCGAGTTCCTGGAGAACTTCGTGCGCAGCAGCAACCTGAAGTTCCGCGACGCCTACAACGCCGCCGGTGGCCACAACGCGGTGTTCAACTTCGACGCCAACGGAACACACAGCTGGGAGTACTGGGGCGCCCAGCTGAACGCCATGAAGCCTGACCTGCAGGGCGCTCTGGGCGCCCACGGGTAGGCCAGCTGACACTCAGCGAGCACGAAACTGCGCTTGACGGTGATCTGTCAAGCGCAGTTTCTTGTGTGGGTCAGCCCAACTGGTTGGTGATATCGGTCCAGCCCGTTGGGTCATTGCGGTGGTCAGTCATGTCGCTGCAGCGGCCATAGATCCGCACGATGCCATGCTCTGGAGAATCACTGTCCTGGTAGACAATTGCGCTGACCGCGTCCTTCGACAGGGATTTGCTGAACAGGTACTGATTGGGTGGCAGGCCCGCGCGCCAGCCGCGGGCAACCAAGGCCGCAGCGATGCCTTCGAAATACACGTCGGGGTGGCCATCGGCGGGCAGCGTGAAGGTCAGGTAGACCGCTCCCTGGTAGGGAGGGTCGTCGCGGTTCTTGCAAGACATCAAGAGGTAGCCCGCGGTGGCCTGCTGCAGCCGAGCGATCGCGACGATGCTCCTGGCTTGCTCGACAACCTCGGTCTTGGTCTGCTCGTCGGTGGCGGTGCCAGCCGGGTGCTCGACCGAGTCGGCGGCCGAGGAATGCAGCCGGCCTACCGCCACAAACGCGCCACCGAGGATCAGCGGAATCGTCAGCGCGGCAGCGAGCAGTGTCCGAGCTGGCGGCGCGCGAAGCCATTCGCCACGGCCCAGTGGATCAGCCCCCCAGGGCGGCGAGGAGTTCCTTGATCCGGGCCGCTTCGTCATCGGTCGGAATTTCGTCGGCCTCGATCGCGTCGAGGAGGTCGGCTGTCAGCCCCGCGCCGTTGGCAGTTTCCTGCGCCGATAGTCTGGCCCGCCGACGTACGACATAGAGCTGTTGACCCAACGTCGCGCCGGGTGCCTCGGCTGCCATCGCCATGAGATCGTCGTAGCGCGTTCGAACTCCGGCCAGCGAAACGATGACCGACGGGGTCGCCCTGCCGCGAGACGCTGCTTTAGTGAGGGCCGTCTGCAACTTTCGCAGGCCGGAAAGAATTACTGCGGCGCGTCCGGAGAACTCTGGATCTTTGGTGTCGGGCAGGGCGTCGATCGCCGCGGTGAACATCTGCATCGCCGCCTCGACCAAGCTAACGATGACCGGCGCCTCGCCGTCATCGGCCGCGCCGTTGCCCTTGGATCTGGTCTGTGCGTCGATGATGATCACTCCGTTTTGATCGTGATAGAAGACGTCGAAACGCTAGCGCGAATCCAGCGTGTGTACAAGAGTTGGACGCCGCCACTGGCCAGCGGAAAAACCCGTCACCACCATTCTTTTGATCTTGTGCAGCGATGACTTATCGCATATGCGGGTGAACTTGCATTGCGGGTCTTGTGCAGCTGCCTTATCGCGAGAAGAGTAAATGTATGACCGACCAGAAATTGATTGAGCATTGGATTCAAGGCTGTGCGGTACAGCGGATCATGTTCCGCGACGGTCTGGTGCTGAACCTCGATGAGTACAACGAACTCGTCATCTCGGCACCGATTCGTCTGACTCTGCCGGCCACCGACGGTTCGACCGCTGAGGTGGTTTCCGTCGACCCGAGCCACCTGGCCGTCGGGGAGCGACCGCTTTTCAACTTCTCCGGAGCGACCTGCACCGAGGTCACCTGGGACGACGTCGGAGATCTGCATTTGGAGTTCTCGGACGGACATCAGATCGACGTGTCGCCCGACGACCACATCACCGCGTGGGAGTTGTACGGCAAATACCACGGCTATGCCGCCTGCCTGCCGCACGGCAACGTGCGGGTGGTGCGGCACGACGTGCGCGACGACGTCGAGGACTAGCGTCGAACATCGGGCATTTCCTCATCCCCGTGGTGACGGTCATGCTTGGATCGGCCCATGCAGGGCTCGGCGACGGTTCACATGGCGGCATCCGCGGACAAAATCTGGAATCTGATCGCGGACATCCGCAACATCGGGCAGTTCTCCCCCGAGACGTTCGAAGCCGAATGGCTGGACGGAGCTAACGGGCCTGAGGTCGGGGCTCGATTCCGCGGCCACGTCAAGCGAAACGAAATCGGGCCGGTGTACTGGACGGTCTGCCGGGTCACCGCGTGCGAACCGGATCGGGAGTTCGGCTTCGAGGTGTTCGTCGGCGACAGACCGGTGAACAACTGGCATTACCGATTGACGCCTGCCGGGGACGGCACTGACGTCACCGAATCGTTTCGGATGAACCCCTCTCCGTTGACTACGTTGTACTACTGGATGTTTGGCGGCTACCTGCGGCAGCGGCGCAACATTCGTGACATGGCCAAGACGCTGCGCCGCATCAAGGATGTGGCCGAGGCGTGAAATCGGTCTTCATCACCGGCGCCGGGAGCGGGATCGGGCGCGAAGGCGCAAAGCTCTTCCATGCCAACGGCTGGCGAGTGGGTGCCGTCGACCGCAACGATGACAGCCTGGCATCGTTGCCTGAGCAGCTGGGCGGCGAGCGGCTATGGACCCGCACCGTCGATGTCACGGACAAAGCGATGTTGGACGCCGCCCTGGCCGACTTTTGCGCCGGTAATCCCGGCGGCGGACTGGACATGATGTGGAACAACGCCGGCATCGGCGAATCCGGCTGGTTCGAAGACGTGCCCTATGAGGCCGCCCTGCGCGTTGTCGACACCAACTTCAAAGCGGTGCTCGCTGGCGCCTACGCTTCGCTGCCCTACCTGAAGGAGGCCCCGGGCAGCCTGATGTTTTCCACCTCGTCATCGTCAGGCACCTACGGCATGCCCGGCATCGCGGTCTACTCGGCAACCAAGCACGCAGTGAAAGGGCTGACCGAGGCGTTGAGCGTGGAGTGGCATCGGCATGGTGTGCGGGTCGCCGACGTGTTGCCAGGCCTCATCGACACCGCGATCCTGACCACGACCCCCAACCGCTCCGACGATGGCCGGCCGGCGCAGTCGGCCGAAACCGTGCGGGACCGCGCGCCCAAGAAAGGCATGTTCCGGTTGATGCCGGCCGCCAGTGTGGCGCAAGCAGCCTGGCGGGCCTACCATCATCCGACCCGCCTGCACTGGTACGTGCCCGAAAGCGTTCGCTGGATCGACCGCCTCAAAGGCCTCAGCGCCGAGCTGGTACGCGGTCGGATTGTCAAATCCCTTCCGGCGTTAATGCCGGAGTGAGCTGAAAGGTTTTCGTGGGACATGGGAGATTGGTCGCGCAGTGAGATCGAGTCGGCCTTCGAGCATCACAAACAAGTCGTCGTAGAGATCGGTTCCAGTTGGGATTGGTCACGTTTCGCCGACCAGTTCACCAAGGACGCAACCTACGTCGAGCACACCTATGGAACCTTCCACGGCCGAGACCAGATCCGCGATTGGATTGTCTCGACGATGAATGTCTTCCCCGGCAGTGAGATGCCGTTCTATCCGACGTCTTGGCACTCCATTGACACCGACCGCGGCTGGGTGTTCTGCGAGTTTCTCAACCGAATGCGGGACCCCGGCGACGGGAGCATCCACCAAGTGCCGAACCTGTCGGTGATGAAGTACGCCGGTGACAACTTGTGGAGTTATGAGGAAGACGCCTACAACCCGATGAACTTCCTGCCGGTGGTCCGCGACTACATCCAGCGGTCTCATGCGCTCGGCACGGTCAGCGACGACGCGGTCGCGTTCGCAAAGAATATGAACTGGCAGCTGGGCTAAGCATGATCGACCCGCAGACGTCGACGCACCAGCTGCCGAATGTGGGCTTGTGTCACGGTTTACGCCCGAGAGCGTGCATTAAGCGCACATTCGGCGACCCAGAGCACTGCCCGACGATGTGAAGGGCCCGCACGTGGACATCGCTTTCAAGCAGAGGTTGCACTGGCTGGTGCTGCACGGTTTCGTCCGCGGCGGCGCGGCGTTCGGCGCCAGACGAGGCGACCTGCAGTCCCGGTTGATCGCTGATCCGTCCGTCAAGGCCGATCCGGTGCCGTTCTATGACGAGGTGCGAGCACGCGGCCCGCTGGTGCGATCCCGGATCGGCTACCTCACCGCCGACCACGCGATCGGGCACGAACTGCTGCGATCCGACGATTTCCGGGTGCTCTCGATCGGGTCGAACCTACCCGCGCCGCTGCGATGGCTAGAGCGTCGCACGCGCGATGATCTGCTTCATCCGCTACGTCCCCCGTCGTTGCTGGCCGTGGAGCCGCCGGACCACACCCGTTACCGGAAAACGGTGTCGTCGGTGTTCACCACGCGAGCAGTCGCCGCGCTCCGGGAGGGCGTTGAGCAGACGGCGTCGTCGCTGCTGGACCAACTGTCCAACGAGCACGGCGTCGTCGATGTCGTCGATCGATACTGTTCGCAGCTTCCGGTGGCGATCATCAGCGATATCTTGGGAGTGCCAGACTCGGATCGACAGAACATCCTGGAGTTCGGCGAACTCGCGGCGCCCAGTCTGGATTTCGGGCTGACCTGGCGCCAGCACCGGCGCGTGCAGCGCGGCATCGCGGGGCTCAACTTCTGGCTGGATGCCCATCTGCAGCAGTTGCGGCGCAGCCCAGGCGACAACTTGATGAGTCAGCTGATTCAGACGGCCGAAAGCGGTTCGCAAGAACCGTATCTGGACGAATCCGAACTGCTAGCGATCGCCGGTTTGGTATTGGCGGCCGGCTTCGAAACCACAGTGAACTTGTTGGGCAACGGGATTCGCATGCTGCTGGACGCGCCCGAGCAGCTGCGCACGCTCAGCCAGCGTCCGCAGCTGTGGGCAGGCGCCGTCGAGGAGATCTTGCGGCTGGAATCACCGGTTCAGCTGACCGCACGCGTGGCGCTACACGACACCGAAGTGGCGGGTCGGACCGTCAAAGCAGGCGAACTGGTCATTGTGTACGTCGCCGCGGCCAACCGTGACCCGGCCGTGTTCGCCGACCCGAACCGTTTCGACATCGAACGCGACAACGCCGGTAAGCATCTCGCGTTCTCCGGCGGCCGACATTTCTGCCTGGGAGCGGCGTTAGCCCGAGCCGAAGGCGAGGTCGGGCTGCGCGCCTTCTTCGACCGCTTCCCCGACGTGCGTGCTGCCGGTGCCGGTAGTCGCCGAGAGACCCGCGTTTTGCGTGGCTGGTCGACGCTGCCGGTGGCACTGGGCCCGGCGAGGTCGCTGGCCACCCAATGACTCACGCCAGGTAGCGAGCGAACCACTCCAGCACCCGCTGCCAGGCATCATCGGCGGCGGCAGCGTTGTAGCGGGGTCCGGTGTCGTTGAAAAACGCATGATCGGCGTTGGGTTCGACGACGATGTCGTTGACCAGCCCGGCGCGATCGAGAGCGGCTTTCGCCGCCGCCTGGGAGCCGGTGACGCGCGTGTCGAGGGCTGCATAGATCGCCAGCACCGCGGCCCGCTTGGAACCCGAGAAGTCGGGGTTGCCCGGAAGCGGTCCGTAGAACGGGACGGCGGCCGACAAATGCGGCGCGCCGGAAGCCAGCAGTTGCCAGACCAGTCCGCCGCCGAAGCAGAAACCGACGACGGCGATTTTGCGGCCCGGAACCCGCGACTGCAGTTCGGTAATACCGGAATTCAGGTCCGCGATGAACCGGTCCGGCGCAACGGCGCCCAGTGCCGCAGTGGCCTGCGCGGGGTCTGCGAAGTGCCCCGTGCCGCCTTCTTCGGACAGCAGGTCGATGGCCAGCGCCGAGTAACCGGCTCCGGCAAAACGTCCGGCCACCGAACGCACCCAATCGTTGAGACCCTTGTTCTCGTGGATGACCAACACCCCGCGACGGGCGTTGCGCGCTTGCGCCCAGGCCGCTTGGAGCTCGCCATGCGGCCCCTTCCAGGAGATCGGCTCGGTAGGCAGCGCTTCGTCCATCCCCGGCGGCTCGGTCTTCGCGTTGGCACTTGATTGCGGGCCCGGCCGCGGTGATTGCTTGGGACCGCAGGCCGCGATGAGGGCCGCGGCGGCCCCACTACCCAGGCCGAGCAGCGCCAGCCGCCGTAGCGCTTCGCGCCTCGTCAGCAGACCGTCGACATGGTCGGTGGCGATCTCTTCGGCAAGGTATTGCTGTAGCGGGGTCACCTTGGCGAGTATGCGCGGAAAGCCGATTCAGTTGAAGCTATCCGGATCCGCCAACGGGATGAGCAGATGCGACGGGGTGGGGCCGCCCTGATGGAGCTGGTAGCTGCCGCCGACCAGGGCGCGGCGCGCGGGCTTGGTCGGGACCAGGTGCGGGAAGTCGTAAGTGGTCACCGTCAGACGGAGCCGGTGGCCGGGTTCGAGCAACGCAGCGGTCGGGAAGATCTCGACTTCGTAGCGGGTCACTTCGCCGGGAACCACCGGCTCGGCCGCCGAACCGGTGCTGAAATGGTGCGGCCGCAGAACGCTGCCATCGGGCAGATACCAGGTGCGATCCGGATCCAGCGCGCGGTGCGAACCGAGCAGCGCGCCCTGCGTCAACGGGCGGCTGACACCATCGGGTGCGACGTCGTCGAGGTGGGCGACCCACAGCGTCTCGGTGGTGGTGGCCGTCGCGTGCACGCTGAGCGTGATCGGTCCGGCGACCAATGTTGGCGCGGCGAATGGTTCGGTGGTGTAGGTCAGCGCGCCGCGCTGCAGTCGGCGGTTGTCCTGGTCGTAGCGGGTCTGGCGGCCGCGCTGGGTGCGGATGAAGCTGGTCATCCCGAGCGACCACTGCTCCACGCTCCGGCCGGATAGCGGACCCCGGCCCACGTATTTGATTGTCGCCGTTGATGTTTCCGGTGCGCATTCGGCGGACAGCGGCCGGATTGGGACAAATAAAAGCGGGTCGGCGTCGCTTCGTCGAGCGGGTAGTCGCGGACATGGAACCACCGCGGGCTTCCGATGGGCCGGAAGGTGAACGGCGATCCCGATATTGCCGCTGCCGGCTCGTCGTTGAGCCAACGGTCGAACCAGCGCAGCTGCAGCGCGTTGAGGTGCAGGCCGCCGAAGTCGGACACGTGATACCAGGGCCCCATCATCAGCCGCAGCCGCTCGGACACCGGCTGGCCGGGTTGCATCGGCGCTTCGTCGGGCCGCCCGGCGAAGGTGTTCTGCAACGCCGCATAGTTCAGCGGCGCGCCGCGCTGAAAGGCATCGTGCCAGCCGCCGACCAGGAATACCGCCACGCCGTTAGCGACGATGTTGGGCAGGACCATGCTGGGCCGCAACGCATCCCAGAACGGCCCGTCGTAGGCGGTGTCGCCGCCGGCGACGGTGTCGGCGATCAACGGCCGAAAGTATCCGCGCTGATCACGCCCACGCCGCCGCACTGCGGCAAACCCACCGGCCCGCGGCCGCGGATGCTTGCCGCGGGTCAACATCTCCACTGCTGGGTTGACAACATTGAGCAGTGTGTAGACCGCGCCGTACGCCCGCACTGTGCGCAGGTGCGGTATCCCGCCCATCGCGGCGGCGTCGCGGTAAAAATCGCGGGCGGCCATCACCGGGAAAATCGCCTTCAGCGGCGAATCCGGCCCGACGGCGGCGGCGGTGAACAGCTGGTTGATCGCCAGGTAGGAGATCCCGAACATGCCGACGCGGCCATTGGCGTTCGGCAGCCTCGACGCCCACTCGACGAGCTCAACCCCGTCCTGCGTCTGCCGCTCCCCGAACATCTCAAAGGAACCACCGGACACGCCGCAGCCGCGGACGTCGACCATCACCTCGATGTAGCCGCGCTTGATCAGGTACGGGGTGGCGCCGCCGCCGATCTGCTCGGCCGGCGGTGGCGCCTTCTTGCCGTAGGGCGTCAGGGACAACAGCACGGGGAACGGCCCAGCGGCGGGCCGGCCGGTGTCGGGCACGGTGGGGTAATGAATATCGGCGCGCAGCACGACGCTGTCGCTCATCGGTACCGCGACGTTGTAGTGCACGCCCGCCCCGAACCGTGCCGGCCGGGGTGTCCAGTCCGGCGTGAACGGTGACGGACTGGTCCTGCGGGAACGTCTGGTTCCGGCTTTGCGTCGGTATCGCACCGCTGGCACCTTTGCCATCCCCGACCTCCTGTGCGGATTATCGCCTGCGCAGACTTTAAGGATTGGCCGCTCGTGCTCGGCACGGGGGTTCTCCTGGCGGCGATTGACACCATGTGAGCAGCCCGGTTGTATTGGCTTCCGTGACGGTTGACGAGCCGGTACTCGGGCTGTGGCGGGCGTTGTCGCGGCGGGACTGGGACGCCGTCAAAATGTTCCTATCGGCGGACTGCATCTATGTGGACATGCCGGTCGGGCCGACCCTGGCGGCGCGCGGTCCCCACGACATCGTGAAACGACTCAAGGTCGGGCTCGAGCCGCTGGCGGGCTATGAAAACCACGACGGGGTGCTGGTGTCCAACGATGCCGATGTAATGTACGAACACTCCGAGACCTGGCGGTGGTCGAGCGGCGAGACGGCCCTACTGCGGTTCGTTTCGGTGCACCGCGTCGACGACGGCAGAGTGGCGCTGTGGAAAGACTATTGGGACATGGGCAGCATGACCGCTCAGGCGCCGCCGACCTGGTTGGAGGACTTGGCGACGGCGGATACGTCGTGGATTTTCGACGCGACCGGACTTGTCTGACGCACGACTCGCGCCATTCAGCTCTGACGTTCGAGTGTTGTTCGGGCCTGGTCGATTTGGTCGTATGCGTAGGTCGCCATGGCGGCGGTGGTCATCGTCTCGCCCTTGCGGGCGAGCGTTTCGTAGGTCGCCTCGCCCAGGACCTCGCGAAGGTGGGTGCTCGCGGCAAGGATTTCGGGGACCGCCGCCGCAGAGAAGGGACTGAGCGCGAATCCGGCGATGGTGGCCGCCGGTTCGTAGCGTCCGAGCCGGTCGAAATGAGCGGCGAGGATGGCCAGTGGGACGCGGATCGATGCGGTGTTACCCGAATTGTGGTAGCTGCGGATTGTCAGAGTGAGGTGATCGAATGCGGACACGGTGGCGCCGTGTTCGGCCTCAAATCGTGCCAGAAACGGCGCCAGCGCTGACGCGATGGCGCGGTTGCCGCTGTCTTGCGCGATCACCAGACCTCGGCCGAGGGCGTTAAGCGCCCCGACGGGATCCGCGTCACGGAAAGCCAAACCGTAGGTACCGAGCGCCCACGCGAGCAGCGACGGGTTGCCTGTTGCCTCTGCAGCCTCGATGAGGCCATCCGCGGAATCCATCGCCTCCGCATCGGAACCGGCCATTGAAAGGGCGGCAACCAGCCATCCCCGGATGACGACGTGGGTGTCGCGGCGGCGTGCGAGCTGGGCGCGGCACGACTCGGCCAACCGCTCGGGCTGCCCGATGGCTAGGTATACAGTTCCAAGCCAGGCTTCGATGCCGTGCGGCAGCGCCTCGCGGCTCCTGCCGAGGACGATCTGGCCGGTGTCGCTGTAGCCGACAGCCGCCTCGATCCGTCCGGTCATGTAGCACTGCGACGCAGTCACGTACAGGAACGCCAGCCGGGGGTGGTCGGCGGCGCGGGCGGGTTCGATGAGTTCTTCGGCCCAGGCTATCGGCTCAAGGCTTTCGACCAGTACGCCGACGTACGCCGCGTAGGTGGCGATGGTGGCGGCGACGTCCAGATCGCCGTGGTCGGCAGCCCACCGGAACGCGGTGCGCAGATTGGCGAACTCTACGGTGAACCAGTCGTAGGCCTCGCGTTGGCGGGGACTGTCCCATAGGGCCAGGATGTCGGCTTCGCGTCCGGCGAAGTACCGCGAGTGGGCGGCCCGAATCTCGGATGCTTCGCCACCGGCGACGAGTTGTTCCGCGGCGAACTGGCGGATCGTCTCCAGCATCGAAAACCGGGTCCGCCCCGCCGAGCGGTCGGCGATCAGCAGCGACTTGCGCACCAGGGCGTCCAGCAGATCGAGGATGACGTAGTCATGGGGCGTCTGGAATCCCGCTACGGCGCAGGCGCTGTGCAGGTCGAATCCACCGGCGAACACCGAACACCGCTCCAGCAGCGGTTTCTCCGCGTCGTCGAGCAGGTCGTAGGACCACGCCACCGCGTGGCGCAGCGTTTGGTGGCGTGACAAACCGCGCCGGGAGCCCACCAGCAGCCGGAACCGCTGATCCAGACGATCACGCACCTCGCTGGCGGTCATCGACGCCATCCGCGAGGCCGCCAGTTCGATGGCTAACGGGATGCCGTCGAGTCTGCGGCAGATTTCTATTACAGCTTCCGCCTCGCCTGGCTGGGCCAGCGAGAAGTCCGACACGACACTATGGGTGCGGTCGAGGAAAAGGTTCACGGCGGGGGATTCGGTTCCGGAGTTGACGTCGAGCGATGGGACACGCCATAACTGTTCGTCGGTGACGCCCAGTCCTTCGCGGCTGGTGGCGAGGATCTTGACGGTCACCGAGTGCGCGAGGATGGCCTCGATCAGGTCGGCGGCGGCATCGAGCACGTGCTCGCAGTTGTCGAACAGCAACAACCGGACGCGGCCCTCCAGGGCGGCGGCCACCGACTCGCTGACGCTCTTCCCCGGCTGTTGGGTGATGCCCAGCACCGCTGCCACTGCGTCGGGCACCGCCGCCGGATCGGTGACCGCGGCCAGCTCGAAAAACCAAACACCATCGGGAAACTCATCGGCCAGCCGCCCCGCGACTTCCAGCGCCAGGCGGGTCTTGCCGACCCCACCCACCCCAGTCAGCGTGACCAACCGATGAGCCTTCAGCGCGGCGTGCAGCTCGGCGACCTCCGACTCGCGCCCAATGAAGCTCGTGGTCGCAGCCCGCAGGTTCCCCGGACTCGCATCCAGTGCCCGCAGGGCCGGGAACTCCGTGCGTAACCCTGTCGCTCGGACTTGGAACACCCCGATTGGGGTGGGCAGATCCCGCAACCGGCGCGGCCCCAAATCCACCAGATCAACTCCACTAAGTAGACCCGCCGTCGAGTCGGCCAACAGGATCTGACCACCATGTCCAGCGGCCATCACCCGTGCGGCCCGATTGAGCACCGCTCCGAAGTAGTCCCCGTCGCGCAGCTCGGCTTCGCCGGTCGCCAGCCCCATCCGCACCGGCAACTCCAGCGCCCGCTGCGCGGCCACCGCCGCATCCACCGCCGAGCGCGGCGAGGCGAACGCCGCACACACCCCGTCCCCGGTGTGCTTGAACAACCAACCCTCGTGCGCCTCAATCACCCCGCGAAGCACCGAGTCGTGCGCGGAGAGCGCCGCCCGCATGCCGTCGGCGTCGGCTTCCCACCGACGGGTCGAACCCTCAACGTCGGTGAACAGGAACGTCACGACACCCGAAGGAGCGGGCACCTCTGCAGAATGTCACAACCAACCCCGTTCCACCGTGAACATCACGGGGTCTGCTCTAGCCGCGCTGACCCTCAGAGAGCCCGTCCTATAGCGGGGGCCTTGTCTTCATAGTCCGCGGATCATAGGAGTTCAGCAGGGTGTTCGGGTTCACCACCCATTGCCGACCCGTTTTCACTCCGCGCACGAGGATGCGACTTCCGATTCGACTGTGAACAGCTCGGAGGATCTTCACTGAGCTTTCGTGTCCGCCGTACCGTCGGTCCCAGATGGCGCCCTCGGTGATGGCGTCGACGCGTTGCGGCTCGAATCTGATGGTCATCGCACCTCGTCCCAGCAGCGAAACGGTAGGAACCCATCCCAGAGCAATCTGAGCTGCAGGTTGTACCCAACTAAACGGCACGCCAAACGCTGGAGGATTTCGCGACTGCCGAGACGTCGTGGGTCTTTAGCCGTTAGCCACGCGACTCGACGAGCTCCTTGAGGCGCTTGAGGGTACTGGCCGTGGTACGGCCCACCTGCCCCACCGCGACCCGGTCTGCGATATAGCCCCAGATCCCGCCGGGCGCTTGATAGGACAACCGGAAGTTCACCTTCGTCTGGCCGTCCCCGGCGTCGCGCAGGCGAATTCGACCGCGCAGGCTGATACCGGTGATACCGACCCAGGCCAGGTCGCGTCGATCGTCGTATTCGACCACTTCGATCAACCCGCCCACCGGAACCGAGCCGATCTTCCAGTGCACGGTGTAGCGGGCGCCGACGCCGGCCGGCTGGTCGTTGGCCCGCTCCCATCGCTCCAGGTTGGTCATGAATGAGGGGTAGCAGTCCGGATCGCCGACAATCTTCCAGACGGCGCCGCGGTCGGCGTCGATCACGCAGTGCCGGTCGACGCGCATCAGCCGATCACCGGGAACCGGCGTCGAGCGGCGAGCCGGTCGACGCCGGCCTGCAGGCTGGCCTCCACCTTCTCGTGTACTGCCTGGTCATCGCCGTCGACTTCGATGGGTTCCTGCACCTCGATCGCGATCTTGGTGGGCAGCGGAATGTGTCCGGCCAGATCGCTGATGTTCAGGCCCCAGGGCAACGCCGACGATATCGGGATGCTCTTGAGACGCAGCATTTTGTCGGCCCGCAGCAGCTTGGCCAGCCACTGCCCGCGGTTGAGGAACAACGCGGCTTCCTGCCCGCCTACGCTGGCCACCGGCACGATGGGTACGCCGGCTTCGCGGGCCAGTTTCACGTACCCATCCGGCCGCCGAAGTCGACCTTGTGACGCTCCCACGACGGCCGGAAGACCTCATAGTCCCCGCCGGGATAGATCAGCAACGCTGCGCCGGATTCCAGTGCCAATTGCGCGTTTTCGTGGTTGGCGGCGACGGTGCCGAACTTGCGCAGCCAACCCAATGGCGGTGCCGAGACGACGAGGTTGTGGGCCAGTTGGTAGAAGGGCCGCTCGACGCCGAAGTACGAGCAGAAGGCGAGGGTGAACACGAACGTGTCCGGAGGCACGTTGCCGCCGCTGTGATTGCCGATAAGCAGTACCGGCCCCTCGGCGGGGATCCGGTCCATGTGCTGCACGTCAGCCCGGAAGTACAACGACGCCAGCAGCCACGTGCTGGGCAATTGGTCGCGAATGTAGTCGGGGTCTCGCTGGTCGAGGTCCGCTTTGGGAACCCGCGACGTGACCTGCTCACGGGCCCACTCCAGCGCTCCTCCTAGGCTGGCCATGCCCGATCTATACCCTGGCGACGGCGTCTTTAACCTGGCGATCACATGGATCGCATCGGCCGCTGAGGATTCCCCAACGATGCCTGAGAAATATCCGCCGCTATATCGTCTCGCCACTGGCCGCACAAACCGTCGCTGTGCTGGCCGATCATTTGCTCCGATCCTGGCCAATTGCGCAGTCCATGGCGGGATGGCTGAGGTGCCCGGGCTGGCGTTAGCCGCGGCCGTCCTGGCCGCGGGTACCCGCGGGGCCGGTGCCGCCAGCGGTGCCGGGTTTGCCGGGGAACGCGCCTTCGCCGCCGGGGCCGCGGCTGCCGCCGGTCCCGCCGGCCCCGGGGGCCCCGCCTTGACCGACCCTGGGGCCGCCGCTGCCACCGCCGCCACCGCCGTTGCCGCCGTTGCCGCCTTTGCCGCCGACGGGGCTGTTGCCGCCTTGACCGCCGTTGAGTTCGCCGGTGCCGCCGGTGCCGCCGTTTTGACTGGTGCCGCCAGTCCCGCCAGCCCCGCCGTTCCCACCGGTGCCGCCGGTGCCGAAATCTGACGTGCCGCCGTTGCCACCGTTGCCACCGGGACCGGCGGCGCCGCCGTTGCCGCCGATGCCGCCGTTGAGGTTACCCGCGTTGCCGGTCCCGCCGTTGCCACCGGTTCCGCCGTTGCCGCCGGTGCCGCCGTTGCCGCCGGTGGCGCCCACGCCGGGTGTTCCGCCGTTGCCGCCGTTACCGCCGGCCCCGCCTGCGGCCGTGCCGTCGGCGCCGAAGCGCCCGCTGGTGCCGGCCGCGCCGTTGCCGCCGTTGCCGCCGTTGCCGCCGTTGCCGACCAATCCGCCGTTGCCGCCGTTACCGCCAGTGCCGCCGCTCGCGCCACGAGTGGTGGGGTCGAAGCCGTTGCCGCCGTTGCCGCCGTTGCCGCTGCTGGGGACCGTGCCGATAGCGCCGGTCGCGCCGGTGGTTCCCCCGGTGCCGCCCGTGCCGGGCGCGCCGCCGCCGCCGTTAAAACCGAGCCGGGGTGGGCTACCGCCGGTTGCCGCGGTCCCACCGTCGGGGGTGCTGGCGTTGCCGGCACCGCCGTTGCCGCCGTTGCCGGCCGCTCCGCTATTCCCGCCGGCGCCGCCGGCCCCGCCGTCACCGTTAACGCCCACATGGCCTGACCCAAGGGCGGTGCCAGCGTTGCCGCCGGCCCCGCCCCGACCGCCTTCGGCAGCGTAGCCGCCGTTGCCGCCGGTGCCGCCGGTGCCGCCGGCGGTGGTGGCGTTTGCGCCGTCGGCGCCTTCGCCGCCGTTGCCGCCGACCCCACCGGCCCCACCGGTCCCGCCGTTGCCGCCGTTACCGGAGACCGAGCCGCCGTGACCGCCGGGTCCGCCGGCCCCGCCGAAACCGCCGGCC
>CAVUOR010000007.1:0-665210 GCA_963743145.1 uncultured Actinomycetota bacterium
AGGTGTTCGCAGTTGTCAAACACCAACAACCGCACTCGGCCCTCCGAACGCAGCGGCCACCGACTCGGTCACTGTCTTGCCGGGCTGTTGGACGATGCCCAGCACCGCGGCCACTGCGTCGGGCACCGCAGCGGGATCGGCGACCGCGGCCAGCTCGAAAAACCAGACCCCGTCCGGGAATTCATCAGCCAGCCGCGCCGCGACCTCCACCGCCAGCCGTGTCTTGCCGACCCCGCCCACCCCGGTCAGCGTGACCAACCGATGAGCCTTCAGCGCGGCGTGCACCTCGGCGACCTCCGAGTCACGCCCGATGAAGCTCGTGGTCGCAGCTCGCAGGTTCCCCGGACTGGCATCCAGCGCCCGCAACGGAGGGAACTCCGTGCGCAGGCCGTCGGCTCGGACCTGGAACACCTGTACCGGGGTGGGCAGATCCCGCAACCGGCGCGGCCCCAAATCCACCAGATCAACGCCACTGAGTAAACCCGCCGTCGAGTCGGCCAACAGGATCTGACCACCATGTCCAGCGGCCATCACCCGTGCGGCCCGATTGAGCACCGCTCCGAAGTAGTCCCCGTCGCGCAGCTCGGCTTCACCGGTCGCCAGCCCCATCCGCACCGGCAACTCCAACCCCCGCTGCGCGGCCACCGCCGCATCCACCGCCGAGCGCGGCGAGGCGAACGCTGCACACACCCCGTCCCCGGTGTGCTTGAACAACCAACCCTCGTGCGCCTCAATCACCCCGCGAAGCACCGAGTCGTGCGCGCAGAGCGCCGCCCGCATGCCCTCCGCGTCGGCTTCCCACCGACGGGTCGAACCCTCAACGTCGGTGAACAGGAACGTCAGGACACCCGAAGGAGCGGGCACCTCTGCAGAATGTCACAACCAACCCTGCTGCACTCCGAACATCACCGGACGACCCAGACAACAGATCATGAGGCTCATCCTTGCGACGCAAGCCACGCATGCAGCACGGGTGCGGCGTCACGAGCCCCGATCTCCACGAGCTCGTCGAATCTGGCGAAGTCGAGGAGTCCCACGCCGGTCACTGCGGGCTGGATGTAGCAGTCGCCGTGGTCGTCGTCGCCGTGCGAGCCCAACTCCGTGAGCCGCATCAGGATGCGAGGCAACGTGGTGAGATTTTCCAGCGAGCGCCGGCGAACATTGTCCGCGAGGAACCGCCATCCAGACACCACGCCGCTTTGCGGCAGCGCAGCCGAGATGAACTCGTGTCGCCCGCCGACATCGACCTCGATCACTGTCATGCCAGAGTGTGTCGCGCGCAGCGGCATGACCGGCATGTTGTTGAGGATTCCGCCGTCAACGAGCACGTCTCCGGTGTCGCTGCGCATTGGCGGGAACAGCCCCGGCACGGAGAAGCTCGATCGTATGGCGGTCCACGCGGGGCCACGCTGGTGGATCTCCAGCGCGCCGCGGGTGAGGTTGGTCGAGACGCAGAGAAAATTGAGCCACAAGTCTTCGATGTCGAGACCTTGGGCGCCTAGGGTGATGTGATGCGTCACCCGCTTCCCGGCGGCCAGGGAGATGCCCGGGAAAGTGAGATCGACCGGCGACTGATCCACGACTGCAGCCCGGATCTGCGCGGCGACGCCTTCGGGCGGGTCACCACGCGCGACGGCCCCGGCGACGATCGCTCCGATGCTCGCGCCGGCGGTGGCGTCGATCGTGACGCCGCGATCGCACAGCGCCTTCAGCACGCCGATGTGTGCGATGCCACGCGCGCCGCCGCCACTGAACACGACGCCGACGCCGCGGCCGATGAGCAGGCGCGCGACGCGGTCGTAGTCAGCGGCGCGATTGATCCGAACGTGGTGATGACGGTCGAGCGCGCGAGTTGTTCGCCGAGCTCGCGAACTGCTTCCCGGTCGTCGAGAGGCACGATCGCGATGCTCGTCGCCGGCGTGGTGGTCGACCCGAAACGTATCGTGCGCATCAACTCCGAGATCAACGCGCCGGAGATGCTGCGCAGCGCGTCGGGATGAGCCCGCACTACCGAGGCGAAGGCGTCACTCGCAAGGAAGAGCACATCACTGTCGCGCAGTGCCACGATCGTTGCGGACCGCGGGCTGTCGGTGAGAAGCGCCATCTCACCGACCACATCGCCCCGGCCGACCTCGTTGATCACCACGGCGGATCCGTCCGGCCTCTCGATTACCACCTGCAGCCGCCCACTCGCGATGAGGTACAGGCCGTCGGCCGCGTCGCCAAGGCGCATGAGCACCTCGCCGTCGTGTACGACTCGAAGCTCGAGGGCGTTGCGCACCACGTCGAGGGCGTCGGCACCGAGCCCACCGAAGACCGGGCTGGCGCGCAAGAGGTCGTCGATGCTGTTGCCGTCGACCACTTCGCTGACCATCAGTGTTGCTGGAGGAACTGGCGCGCGGCGCGCTGTTCACCGGTCAGCGCGACGAGGAGTTGCTTGGCCGAGCGCGGTTGACGTGTGGGCCCGCTGCAGGTGCTGACGGAAGGAGCGGGCACCTCTGCAGAATGTCACAACTAACCCGTTCCACCTTGAACATCACGGGGTCTGCTCTGGCCGCGCTGACCCTCAGAGAACCCGTCCTAGAGCGGGGGCTTTGTCTTCATAGTCCGCGGATCATAGGAGTTCAGCAGGGTGTTCGGGTTCACGACCCATTGCCGACCGGTTTTCACTCCGCACACGAGGATGCGACTTCCGATTCGACTGTGAACAGTTCGGAGGATCTGCACTGAGCTTTCGTGTCCGCCGTGCCGTCGGTCCCAGATGGCGCCCTCGGTGATGGAGTCGACGCGTTCCGAGTCGAATCTGAGGGTCATCGCACCTCGTCCCAGCAGAGAAACGGTAGGAACCCATCTCAGAGCTATCTGAACTGCTGGTTATACCCAACTAAACGGCACGCCAAACGCTGGAGGATTTCGCGACTGCCGAGACGTTGTGGGTCTTTAGCCGTCAGCCACGCGACTCGACGAGATCCTTGAGCCGGCGAAGAGTACTGGCCGTGGTGCGGCCCACTTGCCCCACCGCGACCCGGTCTGCGATATAGCCCAAGATCCCGCCGGGCGCTTGATAGGACAACCGGAAGTTCACCTTCGTCTGGCCATCTCCTGCATCGCGCAGCCGGATTCGACCGCGCATGCTGATGCCGGTGATACCGACCCAGGCAAGGTCACGTTCATCGTCGTATTCGACCACTTCGATCAGGCCGCCCACCGGAACCGAGCCGATCTTCCAGTGCACCATGTAGCGGGCGCCGACGCCGGCGGGCTGGTCGTTGGCCCGCTCCCATCGCTCCAGGTTGGTCATGAATGTCGGATAGCAGTCCGGATCGCCGACGATCTTCCAGACGGCGTCGCGGTCAGCGTCTATCACGCAGTGCCGGTCGACTCGCATCAGCCGATCACCGGGAATCGGCGTCGGGCGGCGAGGCGGTCGACGCCAGCCTGCAGGCTGGCCTCCACCTTCTCGTGTACCGCCTGGTCATCGCCATCGACTTCGATGGGTTCCTGGACCTCGATCGCGATCTTGGTGGGCAGCGGTATGTGCCCGGCCAGATCGCTGATGTTCAGACCCCAGGGCAGCGCCAACGATATCGGGACGCTTTTAAGCCGCAGCATTTTGTCGAACCTGAGCAGCTTGGCCAGCCACTGCCCACGGTTGAGGAACAATGCGCTTTCCTGCCCACCAACGCTGGCTACCGGCACGATCGGCACCCCGGCATCCCGTGCCAGCTTCACGTACCCCATGCGGCCACCGAAGTCGACCTTGTGGCGCTCCCACGACGGCCGGAAGACCTCATAGTCCCCGCCGGGATAGACCAGCAACGCTGCGCCGGATTTCAGTGCCAATTCGGCGTTTTCGTGGTTGGCGGCGACGGTGCCGAACTTGCGCAGCCAGCCCAATGGCGGTGCCGAGACGACGAGGTTGTGGGCAAGTTGGTAGAAGGGCCGCTCGACGCCGAAGTACGAGCAAAACGCGAGGGTGAACACGAACGTGTCCGGTGGTACGTTGCCGCCGCTGTGATTGCCGATAAGCAGTACCGGCCCCTCGGCCGGGATCCGGTCCAGGTGCTGCACGTCGGCCCGGAAGTACAACGACGCCAGCAGCCACGTGCCGGGCAACTGGTCGCGAATGTAGTCGGGGTCTCGCTGGTCGAAGTCGGCCTTGGGAACCCGCGAGGTGACCTGCTCGCGGGCCCAATCCAGCGCTTCTCCTAAGCTGGCCATGTCCGATCTATACCCTGCTATCGGCGTCTTTAACCGCTGGCAGGATCGATGTCCAGCTGGTAGATGCGTGTCGCGTTGTCGCGGGCAATCAGGTCGACCACCCTGATGGCGTCGGCCCCAGTCCAGTCGCCGGCGTCGACGAACCCCCGCAGCACCTGGTGAATACCCTTGCGCCACAACGTGGCACCGAGGTAATGCAGTTCCGCCGGACCGAAGCCGTCCGATGAGTAGACGATCTTGCGGAAAGGGGCCAGCTCCAGCAGGCGCGCGATGAACGCCGGCGCCCGCGCGCCCAGATAGTTGACGGACTGAGCCCGCCGTCTAGATAGACGTTGTTGAACGCCTGGGCCAGATAGCCGGCTTCCCGCTCGTAGGGATAGCAGTGCAGCAGCACGACCGGCGTGTCACCGGATTCGCGCAAGAAGTCCAACAGATACAGCGGATTGGCCTTATGCAAATCGCATTCCCGATCGCCGAAACCCACGTGGAATTGCAACGGCTTGCCCAGCCGCAGGGCCTGATGCAGCCCGAAACGCAGCAGTACCCGATCGACCAACCGGACGCCACCGGCGTCCCGCCATCGGGCGGCGGACTGCGCGACCGCGGCCGCCGACGGTTCGGTCAGATCACCGTCGAAGCCGTCCCGGTAGGCCAGGATGGACTTGGTGCCCACCGCGGTCGCCGCGCGCCGGTGCAGGATCTCCTGGAATGCCGATGCGTAGTCGCCCGGGGCGTGTGCGGCCTGCTCGGCGACCTGCTCGAGACGAACCACTTCGTGGGTGCGCCCGCCCGACAATTCGGCGAGCTGAGCGACATCCGCTACGCCGTCGGCGTAGCCGGTGTCCACCAGCCAGTCGCTGACGCCGGCGGCGCGCAGAAAAATCGCGGCCACCTCGGTTTCGGTCAGCTGGCTGCGACGCTGCCAATATTCTTGCGGGTCTGCGTGTTTGGCCAGCCCGAGTAGCGGTGCGCAATGCGCGCGAACAGCGAAGCCGAGTTGGGTATCGAATCCGGAGTCGAAGTCGGCCAGCGGCTCGGTGTTGGCTTCGTTGAGGCCGTTCTCAAACCGCCGCCGGTCCCCCGCCGCCAGCCAGCAACCATGCACATGCTGATCGATCAGCGGGACGGCGGCGACGTGGTCTTCCAGGGCCGCCGGCCCACGGTCACACACTCCAGGCCATGCGGAACTTGTCGGCCAGTTGCTCGCGGTTGAGGCGGGCGTACTGCTCGTGCTCCAGCCGGCGCACCGCGACCACGACGTCGACGGCGGGATCACCGAGAATAGTGCGTAGCGCTGGTGAATTATCCAGTGCGCCAATGGTTTCAGCTTGAGAGCCGGACAGCCGTACGATGCCGGCGCGACGGCGCTCCGAGTCGGACAGCACTGCCGGGTCCACCTTCGTCTCTGGCGGCAGCACGGCTTTGTCGTTGATTCCGTCCAGCGCCAAGCCGAGGATTGTCGCCGTCGCGAAGTATGGGTTGGCCGACGGATCGACAACTTTGACTTCGACGTTGCCGCCGTAGGGGTTGCCGGGGCCGCCAACGACGAAGCGCAGCGCTGCTTCTCGATTCTCGGTGCCCCAACACGCATAGGCCCCGGCCCAATTCCCGGGCTGCAGTCGCAATCCGGACACGATCGAACCGCACAACACGCCCTGAGCCTCCGGCAGGCCGCGCAGCAGCCCCGCCAGCGCGTTCTCGCCCTTGCTGGTCATGCCGCGGGCGCCGGCTCCATCGGAGAACAGCGGGCCGGTCGAGCTGGTCAGCGAGAAATGCTGGTGGGCACCGCATCCCACGTTTCCGACGAATGGCGCCGGAGACAGGCTGACGCGCAACCCGTACCGGCGGGCGACACGGCCGATGATGATCCTGGTCAGCACCATCTGGTCGGCCGCGGCGACTGGCGATTGCGGCGTCAACGAGATCTCGAACTGGTTGGCCCCGTACTCGGGGTGAAACTGTTCGATTGCGACACCCGATACGGTGGCTGCTGCGATGACGTCGCGAACGAAAGCCTCGTGTTCGAGCACACCGGCCAGGCCGTACTGCGCCCACAGCGTCGAGGGCAGCTGATGGCCGTCGGGGCTGACCAGCAAGAACTCGATCTCGTGACCGACGATCGCCTCGATACCGGCTTCGGCGAGGGCCGCCTCGATGCGGCCGAGCGTTCCGCGACTGCAGGCGGCGACGGGTGTGCCATCCTGCTCGAAGAATGAGCCTGGCGCCCAGGCCAATCCGTCGCCGAGGATGCGCAACGCGGACAGGTCGATGCGGATACGCTGGTCGCCGACGACTCCAATCTGTTCGGTGAACGCCACGCCAGTCTGGTCGATGGCAAAGGCATGCCAGACCCGGCTGGCGCCCAGCCCGGGATCGGCGAATGCGTTGGTCCGACGTATCGGAACCGTCTTGGCCAACGTGAGCCCGGCCGGATTGACCACCGTGCCGATGACCGCGTCCACCCCTTCGCCCTCGAGTTGGGCGATCGCCGCCGCGGCGAGCGGTGTATTTGTCATCGGCCGGGCGCCCCCGGGTGAGTCAGACCCGACTTGGCAGCGTCAGCTTGCACGTCTGGCCGATGTCCAGGGTGCGCAGCAGCCGTCCCATGCCCAGCCACAGCGCGCAGGACAACGCCAGATCGGCGAGTAGCTCTTCGGAAAAGTGTTCGCTGCAGCGGGCCCAGAAATCTTCGTCATCGCGCAGCACCGTGTGCTCGGTGGCGAATCGGTAGGCGAACTCGGCGGCCAGTCGCTCCTGATCGCTGTACCCCGGCCAGGTGCGCCAATCCCGCGAGTGGTTGTACAGCTCTTCGTCCACACCGGCCGCGGGTCCGTCGCCGTCGCGGGTGTTGACGCAAACTTCGCATTCGTTGTTGTGGGCGATGACCATTCGTGCGAGCTCGCGGGTGCGCATCGGCAACCGGTTGCGGTTGTACACCGCGTTGGCGAAGCCGCCGATCGCGCGGCCCAGTTCCGGAGACTTCAGGATCCAGCCGGCGAGGTCGTCGTCAGGGAATGTTCCGATTCGGCTCATGGCGAGATGGTACGCCCGAAGTCGCAACAGGAAGCCTTTCCGTGGCAAGGCTGGACAGCTGCCGTTGGTCCTCACCCCAATCGGGTTGCGCGACGATTCGGCCAGCGATTCGGTCCAGCGCGGCATCCACCGCGGCTCGGTCGGGTCGTCCTTGGAAGCTCGGTGACCGGGTGAGCTTGTCGACGATCCACTCCCGGATCAGTGTGGTGATGAAGTCGACCTGACGCCTACCGCGCGGCCTGAGCCACAGGCGGTCGACGTCACGCGCCAAATAACCGGAGCGGAACAGCCGATCGAAGGTGGGTTCGAGGACTTCGTACGGTATCCCCAACTGGTCACCGATATCGGTCAGCCGGGCCACCCCGAGGATTCGCTGACGGCGGTGGATTTGCAGCAGCCCCCACAACTCGGCGACGTCGAGCGGGCAGTCCGGCCGCATGGCGATGCTGCGCAGCCGCACACCGGGTTCACCGCGCAGCAGTCGCCCGATCGCCAGCTCCAACATCTCCTCCGGCGACTGAGTTGTCGGCATCGCGAATCCGTCGCCCAGGTCGGCGGCGTGACTGCCGACGTCCCGCAGCGGGACCTCGCGCAAAAACAGCGCCAAGATGAAGCCGACCAGCGCCACCGGAACCGCCCACAAGAACACCTGGGTGAGCGACGACGCATAGGCCTCCACGATCGGGGCGGCCGCGGCATGCGGCAATCGGTGCAAGGCCTCTGGCGAATTCGCGGCGGCCGGGGATGCGCCGCTGGCCGCGATCGCCGGACCGATGCGCCCTCGCAAGAAGTTGGTGAACAGCGAGCCGAAAATCGCTGCGCCGAAAGAACTGCCGATGGTGCGGAAAAAGGTCACCCCCGAGGTCGCGACGCCGAGGTCTTCGAAACTCGACGTGTTCTGCACGATGAGGACCAGCACCTGCATACACAGCCCGATACCGGCACCGAGGATGAACAAGTAAAGCGATTGCAGCACAGCCGATGTGGACGGATTCATCCGGGACAGCAGCAGAAAAGCAATCGCCATCACCGCGGTCCCGGCGATCGGGAAGATCTTGTACCGGCCCGTTCGGCCGACCAGCACACCGCTGCCCATCGACGTGCACAGCATTCCTGCCACCATCGGCAGCGTGCGTAGCCCCGATGTGGTCGCCGAGACGCCGTCGACGAACTGCATGTAGGTCGGCAGAAAGGTCAGCGCGCCCAACATGGCGAACCCGACCACAAACGACAGCACACAGCACACGCTGAACACCGGACTACCGAAGAGCCGGGTGGGCAGGATCGGGGCGGTGACCCGGCTCTCGACCCACACGAAGGCGCCCAGCGCGACCGCGGAGCCGACGAACAACCCGATGATGGTCCCGGATTTCCACGGGTAGGTGGTGCCGCCCCAGCTGGTGGCCAGAGTCAAACCGGTCGCACCCAGACCGACGAAGAAGATCCCGGTGTAATCGATGACCGATCGCCCGCGGGCGGCCAGCGACGGGATGGCAGCCGCCGCAACGAAGAAGACGACGACCGAAATCGGCACGTTCACGTAAAACGCCCACCGCCAGCTCAGGTGGTCGGTGAAATAGCCACCCAGCAGCGGGCCGATCACCGTCGTCACACCGAATACCGCACCCAGCGCACCCTGGTAGCGGCCGCGATCCCGTAACGGAATGACTTCGCCGATCAGCGCGGTGGCTGTGACGGTGATGGCCCCGCCACCGAGGCCCTGCAGGGCCCGGGCTCCCACCAGCATGGCCATCGACTGGGCAATCCCGCACAGCGCCGATCCGACGACAAAGAACACAATCGCTGCCTGGAACACCAGTTTGCGGCCGAACAGGTCACCGAGTCGGCCGGCCAGCGCGGTGATGATGGTCGAGGCCAGCAGGTAGCTGGTGACGACCCAGGACTGATGACCTGCGTCGCCCAGGTCGGCGACGATCGTCGGCAGTGCGGTGGCGACGATGGTTTGGTCCAGCGCCGCCATCAGCATTCCCAGCATGATCGCCAGGAAGACGAAATTACGCCGCTGCGGACTGATCAGCGCGCTGCCGGAGTCGGCATCCCCGGTATCAGCCTGCTGCGCTGGCGGGCTCGTCATAGGGCTTAGTGCCCGGCTTGTCCTGTCGTCGGCGGTCGCGAGACACACTGGGCCGAGTAGAGCTCTTCGCCGAGCTTGTTCATCAAGTCCAGCTGCGTTTCGAGGTAGTCGACGTGGTTTTCCTCATCGGCCACGATGCCCTCGAGCAGGTTCGCGCTGGTGGTGTCCTGCTTCTCGCGGCACATGAGTGATGCCCGGCTTGAGCCGGGCCAGCACGTCGTACTCGATCGCCAGATCGGCCTCGAATTGCTCGCGCAGCGTCTGGCCGATCCGCAACGAAAACAGGCGTTGGTAGTTCGGCAGGCCGTCCAGCAACAAGATGCGATCAGTGATCGCTTCGGCGTGCCGCATCTCGTCGAAAGACTCGGCGCGGGTGTGGCCCGCCACCTCGGTGAACCCCCAGTTTTCCTGCATCTTGGAGTGCAGGAAGTACTGGTTGATCGCGGTGAGCTCGCTGGTCAGCTGTTCGTTGAGCAGGCGCAAAACATCAGCATCACCTTGCATGATCGCTCCTTTTTGACACGGTCTCGAATTTGCGGCGATTGACGGTGGGTTGGGCTGGAACGCACCGCCTGCCGAACTCAAATCTAGTCCAGTGCGGCACCGGCGGCGGGCTGATTCACGTTGCGTCGCCAAGTTTCTGGCCGAACGACCTGGTCAGAAGGCTAACCTAAGTTAGGTTAGCCTCGGCACATCAAGTTAGGTTAGACTCCACTAACATGCGGCCTGGTTGGTCCGGTGGGTCTACGAAGCCCCGCCTGTTCGGTAGCCACGAACACGCGGTGAGGTCTCGCTGATGTACGTCTGCCTTTGTGTTGGCGCGACCAGCCAAAATGTCTCCGACGCCGTTGCCGGCGGGGCGTCGACTTCTAAGGAAGTTGCCGCGGCGTGCGGGGCCGGCACTGACTGTGGACGATGCCGTCGCACGCTGCGCGCGATCATCGCGGCGGCCGCCCGGCTGGAAACCGCTAGCTGACGTTCTCGTCTTCAGTCTCTTATTCAGTGCCTCGCCGGCCGGTGAAATCGGCGAGCGCCTGCGCGTTGGCTTGCCCGCCCATCAGCTCAGCGAAATGGGCATTTTCGCGAGCAGTTGCCGCCGCGATCTCCGGACGGGTGGGTTCGGCGATCGTCTGCTTGACCGCCATCAAGCTCGGAATCGGCCGGGATGCAAGGATTTCGGCGTGTCGGCGGGCGTCGGCGATCAGCTCGGAGGGCTCGCACACCTTCCAGACCAGGCCCATCCGCAGCGCCTCTTCGGCGCTCACCCACTCCGAGGACATCAGCAGCCAGGCGGCGTTTTGCCGGCCCATCAGCTGCGGTAGTAGATACGACGACGCCGCTTCCGGCGCCACCCCCAGGCTGGTGAACGGGCATTTCAGCCGGGCCGTCGACGACATGAACACTAGATCCGCATAGCCCAGGATGGTGGTGCCGATCCCGACGCCGACGCCGTTCACCGCGCAGATCAGCGGCTTGGGAAACCGGCTCAGCGTGTCGATCATGGTGGTGAAGTGCGATCCCTGGTCGGCCATTTGCGGATCGCTGATGCGCGCTTGCATCTCGTTGAGGTCGTTGCCGGCGCTGAACGCGCGGCCAGCCCCGGTCAACAGCACCACGGCGACTCCCGCGTCCTCGGCGGCGGCAGCCAGCGCCTCGGCGGTCGCCTGGTAGAGCGCCTCGTTGAAGGCGTTGAGCACCTCGGGCCGGTTCAGGGTGAGCGTGCGTACCCGGTTCTCGTCTTCGCGCTGCAGTATCACCGCTGTCTCCTCAGGTGTGAAAGGGCGTCTTCAGCACGTAGCGGCTGGTCGGCACGGTGTCGATGTTTTCGTTGGCACCGAACGCCGACGTGCTGGCGACCATCCGGCTCAGCCGTTGTTGCAGGTCGGCATCGTCGGTGGCGCCGAAAAAGGCCTTTAAGTCGGTGATCGCTTCGGGCGGGAACAACTCTTCGACGATGCCCGCCAGCACTGGCGCGTCCGCCGTGAGAGCCCGCACGACGGCGTTCTGGGTGTAGCCGAAGGTGGACTGGGTTTCAATCGCCACCGGGGTGTGATCGTGCTGCCATCGGTTCAGCCAACTCGCCTGGTCCAGCCTTCCCGGCCGGCGCAATAGCGCGATATTAGCCAAACCTGTTGTGCGGCTGCCTAATTCGAGTGGTGCCGGCAGCGGAACCGATTCGGTGACCAGGTAGGCCGCCAGCAGATCGCACTCCGCCTCGAGCAGGCGCAGGGCCGCCGCGATCTGGTCGCCGTAGGACTGCTGGGTCCAGATGCTCACCACTGCGGCCACCGGCGGGTCGAGCGTCGTGAGCGTCATCAGTGAATGGCGCACGGCGTCGTCGCGGACGTTGACGGCCAGGCCAGGCACGCCAAGCTGAAGAATGGCGTCGGCGACTGGGCCTCGCTGACGGTGACACCAGTCCTCGTCGCGGTCGGCGGCCATCAGCACCGCTATTACCTTCTCCATAGCTAGTCGGAGCCGTCCCGCGCCCACCGAGGCTGGATAAACACGCCTTCGGCTTCGACGGTGACCCCGTCCTCGTCGGCCAGATAACCCGCGGCAAACGTCTTTATGCCGTCGATGCGGGTGGTCGTCGCTTCGGCGTGCAGGTGGCCCAGCCGGGTGGCCCGGACGTAGCGAAAGCTGATTGTTCCGGTCAGCCGCGGATTCACGCCGTCGCTGGCGGCCTCGCCGAGCAGGTGATCGAGAATCAGCGCGGCGACTCCGCCGTGCACGTGTCCGGGCGGTCCCTCGTAGGCGGCGCCGAGATGAAAATCGCACCAGCTTTTTCCCGCGTCGTCGTGCTCGATGACCAGCGGAGGGGCGACCGGATTACGAATTCCGATAACGGCGTTTCCCCAGGCCATCCGCTCACCGGTGGCCAGGTAGCGCACCCCGAATGCCCCGTCGAGCTGCTGACTGCGCAAACGCGCGGCGACCGAGTCGATTTCGGACTTGGCCGCTGCGACGGCGGCGGCGTCGACCCGGGTTCGGATCGTCGCGTCGATCAACTCCCGGACCGACTGCGCCAGCGGCTCGTATATCGCTCGCAGGCGCTCGATATCCTCGGCGCTGATGTTCTCCAGGGTGAAGTCCAGCATGAGGCGAAACTAGAACACGTTCATTCTCTTGTCGCTACCGGGCCGCACGTACCTGCGCCTGGCCGCCGACCAGCTCCCCGATCAGCGCGGCAAGCTGCCGGTATGGCCCTTCCCGACCACTGGACGACCGAAATACCAAGCCGATGCGGCGGCCGGGACGAGGTGGCGCGAAATACGCCAGTTCGAGCCGGCTGCGCGCGGTCTCGACGGGCACCGCGCTCTGCGGGATCAACGTCACTCCCAGGCCGCCGGCCACACACTGCACCGCGGTCGCGAGCGAGGCCGCCCGGGTGTTGGCCAGCTCGGCGCGCACGCCCGCTTGACGGCAGACGTCGAGGGCCTGATCACGCAGGCAGTGCCCCTCGTCGAGCAATAACAACGGCAGTTGCGCCAGCGCGGCCGGCGGCACTCGCCGCTTGCCTGCCAGCGGATGTCCGGGCGGTAGCGCGAGCACGAAATCTTCGTCGTAAATCGGGATTTCGGTGACGCCGCCGGCCTCGGCAGGCAACGCGATCAGCGCCGCGTCCAGCGATCCTTCGCGCAGTCCGGTCAGCAGCCGTTCGGTCTGATCTTCGATCACCCGCAAAGTCAGTTCGGGCAGCCGATCGGCCAGCCCCGCCAGCACGGTCGGCAGCACGTACGGTGCCACCGTCGGGATCAGTCCCAGGCGGATGACGCCCTGCAGTGGGTCCGAGGCGCCGGCGGCCGCGGCGGCGAAGGTGGTTGTCGCCTCGATGACCGCCTGGGCGTGCGGGAGCAGCTGGCGGCCTTCCGTCGTCAAGAAGACTCGGCGAGTCGACCGCTCAACCAGGTGGACTCCGAGACCGGTCTCCAGTGCCGACAGCGCTTGCGACAACGTCGACTGGCTGACGCCGAGAGTTGTTGCGGCGCTGCTAAAGTGCTGCTTTTCCGCGACGGCGACAAACGCCCGTAGCCCGGCGATCGTCGGCTGATAGCTCTTATCGGCCATACTTATCAGTGTAGTGGGACATATCACCTTTAATTCATAGTCAAGGTAGGGCAGCATGGGAGTCAGCGAAAACTTGACTCAATCCAAAAAGGAGTGATATGGCACTGCTGACCATTGGTGACCAGTTCCCCGCCTACCGGCTGACCGCGTTGATCGGCGGCGATCTGTCCAAGGTCGACGCTCAACAGCCCGGCGACTACTTCACCACCATCTCCAGCGACGATCACCAGGGTAAGTGGCGCGTGGTGTTCTTCTGGCCGAAGGACTTCACCTTCGTGTGCCCCACCGAAATCGCCGCCTTCGGCAAGCTCAACGACGAGTTCGAGGACCGCGACACGCAGGTCCTCGGCGTTTCGGTGGACAGCGAATTCGTGCACTTCCAGTGGCGCGCCCAGCATGAGGACCTCAAGAAGCTGCCCTTCCCGATGCTTTCCGACATCAAGCGGGAACTGGTCGACGCCACCGGAGCGCTCAACGACGAGGGTGTCGCCGACCGGGTCACGTTCATCGTCGATCCGCACAACGAAATCCAATTTGTGTCGGTGACCGCTGGTTCGGTGGGCCGCAATGTCGACGAGGTGCTGCGGGTGCTGGACGCCCTGCAGTCCGACGAGCTGTGCGCCTGCAACTGGCGCAAGGGTGACCCGACGATCGATGCCGGCGAAGAGTTGCGGAAGTCAGCCTAATGAGCCTCGAGAATCTGAAGGATGCGCTGCCCGAATACGCCAAGGACCTCAAGCTCAACCTCGGCTCGATCAGCCGCAGCGCCGTGCTGAACACCGAGCAGCTGTGGGGCACCCTGCTGGCTAGTGCGGCGGCGACGCGGAATACCCAAGTGCTGGCCGAGATTGGTGCCGAGGCGGCCGATCAGCTGTCGCCCGAGGCATATCAGGCAGCGCTGGGCGCCGCGTCGATCATGGGCATGAACAACGTGTTCTACCGTGGCCGCGGCTTCCTCGACGGCAAATACGACGACCTGCGTCCCGGCTTACGAATGAACATCATCGGCAATCCGGGCGTGGACAAAGCGAATTTCGAGCTGTGGTCGTTTGCGGTGTCGTCGATCAACGGGTGTTCGCACTGCGTGACCGCCCACGAGCACACATTGCGCGAAGCGGGTGTCGATCGTGAAGCCATCCTCGAGGCACTGAAGGTTGCGGCCATCGTCACCGGCGTCGCGCAGGCGATCAGCACTGCCCAAACACTGGCCGCCGCCGGCTAGACACCGCCCGTAGACTTCGGCCCTGTGGTCTTGAGCGAAGTCGATCTCCAGCATTTGCGTCGCTGTGTCGAACTTGCCCGCATCGCGCTCGACAACGGACACGGCCCGTTTGGGGCGCTGCTGGCCGGTGCCAACGGCCAGACCCTCTACGAGGACCACAACCGCGTCACCGACGATGACCAGACGTTGCATGCGGAGTTAGGGGTAATCCGCTGGGCGGTCGCCAATGTGGCTCCGGTCCATCGCATTCGGGCCACGGTGTACACGTCGTGTGAGCAGTGTCCGATGTGTGCGGGTGCGCATGCCTGGGCCGGCCTCGGGCGCATCGTGTACGCCACGTCATGCGCCCAGCTGACCTGTTGGCTGACCGAATGGCAGGTGCCCACACCGCCGGTGGCCATGCTGCCGGTCACCACGGTGGTGCCTAGGGCAGTGGCCGATGGCCCGGCGCCCGAATTCGAGGCGGAAATGAAGTCCCTCTATGAGGCTAGGTACCGCCGGTGACCGTGCCGCCCTGGGTCCGGCACGTGATCTGGTGGCATGTCTATCCCCTGGGATTCGTGGGTGCTTTCCCCGCGGCTACGCCTCCAGACCCCGGTGAACACCGACTGCGACGGATCGCCGGTTGGTTAGACCACGCCATCGCACTGGGTGCGTCGGGAGTCGCGCTGGGGCCGATCTTCGCCTCGCGCACACACGGTTACGACACCACCGACCATTACCGCGTCGACCCTCGGCTCGGCGACGACGAAGATTTCGACTACCTGGTCGCCGAGGCGCGACGGCGAGGCTTGCGTATCCTGCTCGACGGCGTGTTCAACCACGTCGGTGCGGACTTCCCACGCCATCTCGAGGCAGCACATGACGATGCGGCAGCGCGCTGGTTTCGCGGGCAGCCCGGTCACTTTCACACGTTCGAAGGGCACGGTGGCCTGCTCACGCTGAATCACGACAACCCCGACGTCGCCGACTACACCGCCGATGTGATGGCGCACTGGTTGCGACGCGGTGCCGACGGGTGGCGGCTAGACGCTGCTTACGCAGTCCCGCAACATTTCTGGGCGGCAGTCCTGCCGAGAGTCCGCCAGCTTGCGCCGGATGCCTGGTTCGTCGGAGAACTGATCCACGGTGACTACGCGGCAGTGGTCAGCGAAGCTGGTTTCGACTCCGTCACCCAGTACGAGCTGTGGAAGGCAATCTGGAGCAGCCTCAACGACGGTAACTTCTACGAACTGGACTGGGCATTGCAGCGCCACAACGATTTGGTGCAAAGCTTTCCCCCGCTGACCTTCATCGGCAATCACGACGTCACCCGCATCGCCAGCCAACTGCAACGTCCCGACCACCTCGCCCACGCCCTAGTGCTCCTGATGACCGTGGGAGGCATTCCCAGTATCTACGCGGGCGATGAGTTCGGCTATCACGGAGTCAAGGAGGAGCGGTTCGGCGGTGACGACGCGGTGCGTCCCGAATTCGGCTCTCCCCCGGCACAACTGGATGCCCGCGGGGTCGAAGTATGGGCGCTGCACCAATACCTCATCGGGTTGCGCCGACGCCATCCCTGGCTGTATGCCGCGGCGACCACCGCGTTGAAACTGGATAACCGGCAGTACGTGTACACGACCCGACACGATGACGAGGCGCTGATCGTGGCGCTCAACATCGATGACACTCCGCTGCGGGTTGCGTTGTCTGAGCTGGGTGTCGATCAGGCGCACGTCATTGCCGGCAGCGGCGCGCCGCCGGACGAGGTCGTCGACGTCGTCGCGGTCGAGCCGCACGGTTGGCGGATCCTGCGGCCGAACTAACTCAGCCGCTGCACCGTCAGCGGGTCTTCCTCGCCGTCGTAGTACCGCTCGAGCAACTGCACGAAATCAAGGTTGTCCTGGGTCGCACGGGCAAACAACGTCATCGACGAGCGCAGTTTCAGGTCGTCGGGCGACCCGAAGATCTCGCCGATCGACCGGCCGTGCACGGCGTTGACCAGCTGCGCACATTCGTGCAACCGCGGCCCGAGCAGTTCGTGTCGAAGATAGGCCCGAGCCTCGTCGAGCGAGGAGATCGCGTACCTTGCCGCCGTCGGACTGCTACCCAGCCCGGCGACCTGAGGAAAGATGAACCAGATCCAGTGACTGCGCTTGTGGCCGGCGCGCAATTCGTCGAGGACGGTCGGGTAAACCCGTTCCTGCGCGTCAACAAAACGCTGCAGATCGAAGGGGTCGCTTGCGGATTCCATATGACCTACCGTGGCACAGTGGTCAAGCGGCGGATACCGAGAGTACATGACCTCGCGCCACTGATCCGGTTCCGCAAGCCGCGGCTGGATCATGTCCAACGTCGGCTCGATGACGCCCAGACCATCGACGATCTGCGGCGCATCGCCAAGCGACGGACACCCAAGGCGGCATTCGACTACACGGACGGCGCAGCCGAGGACGAAATCTCTATTGGGCGTGCGCGACAAGCCTTTCGCGACATCGAGTTTCACCCCGCGATCCTGCGTGACGTCAGTCATGTCCAGACCGGTTGGGAAGTGCTGGGCAAACCGGTGGCATTGCCGTTCGCGATCGCGCCGACGGGCTTTACCCGGTTGATGCATACCGAGGGTGAGATCGCGGGTGCCAGCGTGGCCGCAGCGGTCGGGATCCCGTTTTCGCTGTCCACTCTCGGCACCGCCTCGATCGAGGATGTGGCGACCGCAGCTCCGCAGGGCCGCAAGTGGTTTCAGCTGTACATGTGGCGCGATCGGGACCGCTCGATGGCGTTGGTGCAGCGGGCCGCCGAGGCCGGTTTTGACACCCTGCTGGCCACGGTTGATGTCCCGGTTGCCGGTGCGCGGCTGCGCGACGTGCGCAACGGGATGTCGATTCCGCCGGCGTTGACGCTGCGCACCGTGCTCGACGCCGTGGGGCGCCCGCGCTGGTGGTTCGACTTGCTGACCACCGAGCCGCTGGCCTTCGCGTCGCTGGACCGATGGTCGGGCACCGTCGGCGAATACCTGGACTCGATGTTCGACCCCAGCCTCACCTTCGACGATCTGGCCTGGATCAAAGCCCAATGGCCAGGGAAGCTCGTTGTCAAAGGCATCCAGACCCTCGACGATGCGCGGGCCGTCGTCGATCGTGGCGTCGACGGCATTGTGTTGTCCAATCACGGTGGCCGCCAACTCGATCGGGCCCCGGTGCCCTTTCACCTGTTGCCCTCGGTGGCGCGTGACCTCGGCAAGGACACCGAGATCCTGCTGGACACCGGCATCATGTCCGGCGCCGACATCGTCGCCGCCATCGCCCTGGGCGCCCGCTGCACACTGATCGGTCGGGCCTATCTGTACGGCTTGATGGCCGGCGGCGAAGCGGGCGTTTATCGTGCCGTCGAGATCCTGTCCGGCCAGTTGACCCGCACCATGCGGCTGCTCGGCGTGACCTGCCTCGAGGAGCTATCCCCCAAGCACGTCACGCAGTTGCGGCGGCTGGTGCCGCTGGCTACGCCTCGTCGAGATTGAGCAGGGAGATGACGTGGCGAAGGTGCTCGCAGACGTAGTTTTGGCATATCGCGGGACGGATGTCGTAGACGGTGCACGCACCTGTCGTCTTGTCGTAGAACCGGCACGGAATCCAGTCCACGTCCGGCAGGACGCGTAACGCTGGATAGTTAGCAGGTTCCTGCCACGACGGGCGATCCGGGAAGAGGGCGTGTCCCTCCTCAAACTCGATGAAGACCTCTGCACGGGTCACCTCGCGGCCGAGTTGACGGCGAAGATCATCCAGGAACCTATCGGCGTCGCGGACCGGTCCCGGGATGAAGTCGCGATCATCCAGCGTGCAGCAGCCGCCGGCGTTTCCCTGGTAGCCCATGCAGTTCTGGCTGCAGGTGTAGCTGATGACTTGCAGCCGCAGGGCCTCTCGGCCGGTCGCCATGGTTTCGAATTTAGCAGGCATTCTTGTCAGACGGTCGTGGCATACTCGAATGTATGTTCGATCAGCAAGCGGAGGTGATTGCTCGTTTCGACGAGTACTTCGAGCGGCGCCACCCGTCTAGGACGCCGGAGTCGGCGGCCTTGGTGGATGGGATCTGCGCGTCGTGGCGCGCGCAGAATCGGGGGGCGGCCGCGTTGTTGAGTGCGGTTGGTCAGTTGTTTGGCTATCGGCTCTCGCGGTGCTCGGAGACCCAGGAGTGGGCGGTTGACACCGAGGAGGCGGTGGCCGCCGAGGTGGCCGCGGCGCTGCGGATCAGTCAGGGGTTGGCGGCTAGCCAGCTGCGTTATGCCCGGGCGATGCGTGAGCGGCTGCCCACGGTGGGCGCGGTCTTTGCCGCCGGTGATATCGACTATCGGATGTTTACCACGATGGTGTATCGCACCGATTTGATCACCGACCCCGATGTGCTGGGCGTCGTCGATGCGCAGCTGGCCGCCAACGTGGCGCGCTGGCCGTCGATGACTCAGGGCCGGTTGGCCGCCCAGATCGACAAGATCGTCAATAGGGCCGACGCCGATGCGGTGCGCCGGCGCCACCAGCGCCAGCCCGATCGGGAGGTGTGGTTCGTCGACGACGACGGCGGCCTCTCACAGATCGGCGGCAGCCTGCTCAGCCCCGACGCGCACGCGCTGGACCAGCGGTTGACGGCGCTGGCGGCCACGGTGTGCGAGCATGATCCCCGCAGCCGCGAGGAGCGCCGCGCTGACGCGTTGGGGGCGCTGGCCGCCGGGGCGGATCGGCTGGGCTGTCGCTGCGGGCGATCCGAGTGTGGCGCCGCAAAAGGCCGCCGCATCACCGGTGGTGATCCACGTCATCGCCGAGCACGCCGCGCTCAGCGGCGCCGGGTCGGCGCTGGCCTGCGAAGTCGGTGCCGGGGGGCTCATTTCGCCCGAACTGGTCGCCGAACTGGCCGCCTCGGCCAAGCTGGTGGCTCTGGTTCATCCCGCCGACGCCGCCCCCGAGGCCGGCTATGTGCCCTCAGCGGCGCTGGCCGAGTTTGTCCGCTGCCGGGATTTGACCTGCCGCTGGCCTGGCTGCGATCGCCCGGCCCACGACTGCGACCTGGATCATACGATCCCCTTCGCCGAGGGCGGGCCCACCCATGCGTCGAATTTGAAGTGCTACTGCCGTACCCACCATTTGGTCAAAACCTTCTGGGGCTGGCGCGATAGGCAATTACCCGACGGCACAGTAATTCTGACCTCACCCTCGGGACAGACCCACGTCACCACACCAGGCAGCGCGCTGCTGTTTCCCAGCCTGTGCCTATCCACCGGCGGTTTTCCCGCACCCGAAGCCGACCTGGCACCCGACTACTGCGGCGAGCGCACCGCAATGATGCCCAAACGCCGCCGCACCCGCGCCCAAAACCGCGCCCAGCGCATCGCGGTCGAACGCCGACAAAACCACGACGCGCGCCTAGCGCGACGCGCGGCATACCTCAGCTACGCCGGGCCCCCACCACCCCACACCGACGACGACCCGCCGCCGTTCTGATATGGGAGGAATTGTGTCAAGTGGGCAGGGTGAAGCGGCGGCCACAACCGTCGTTGCGGCCGCCGCTTCGTTGACCAAGTGAGTGCGCGGGGGCGTCGAGCGTGTCTTGTCGACGCGGGTCAGTCTGATATGCGCGGGTTGGTTGCCGCAGGACGGGACTTTCGAGTCGGAGTGGGCCGCTGGTCTAGGGCCGAGCGTTATCAGTTGCGCTGCAACATGATTGCTCATAAAACGGACGCGGGTCACTCCCAGACGCTTGCCGATACCTCGTTGAACTCATCTGGACAGTTATAGGTGCTCAGTCGTCGAGGACCGCTAACGACCAGCACCATCCGGCGAGTTCGCGTGCGATGGCGGCGTTGGCGACTACCGAGCGTTTCTTGCGCTCATCGAAACGTACCCACCGGGCATGTAGGCGTCGGTTAGCTGCCTGCCCGCGCGCCCGTGCCGCCGGCGACGCTGTCTCCCAACGGTGCCGCAGATGTCTCCCGGGTCGATACGGCGGACGGTGATGCCAGGCCGCTTCGATCAACAGTCGACGGGCGTGACTGTTGCCGGTCTTGGTAATCCCACCCTGAGAGCGGGTCGAACCCGATGAGTACTCGGTGGGTACCAACCCAAGGTAGGCGCCGATCGAGCGGCCTGTCAGCCGGTTCCAGTCGCCGATCTCGGTGGCCAACCCGAACGCCGTCAACGTCGAGACGCCCCGTACGCACCCCAGTCGGGTCACTACCGGAGTGAATGCCGAATCAGCTGCCATCTCAGCGATAGCCTTGTCGAGGCGATCACGACGATCAACGGTGGCCAGCATCGCATCAAACGCTGCGTCGTAAGCCAGCTGCAGCCCAAGGGTGTCGAACCGGTGAGTCCGCAACCACAGTTCGTGCTTCTTGCTCCAGGCTTCGCCCCCGTAGTACACGATCCCGTGCCGCAGCAGCAACTTCGACAGTCGGTGCCGCGTCGCCATCAAATCCCCGCGACAGTCCTCGCGAGCCCGAACCAAGTCACGGGCGGCCTCTTGCTCCACCGAGGGAACCGTCACTACCGCAATCTCATTCAGATGCAGTAGCCGGGCCAGGTGACGGGCGTCGCGAACATCGGTTTTGACGCGATCCCCCGATGGCCGCTGCAACTTCGACGGCGCGGCCACTACACAGTCGATCCCCGCCGCCATCAGGAACCGCGCTAACCCGAACCCAGACGGCCCGGCCTCATAGACCACCGCCACCGGACCCGGCAACGACGCGATCCACTCCCGGATCTCACCGTGATCAGGGATCAACCGACGCTCGAACACCTCACCGGTGTCACCATCCAAACCGCACGCGACAACCGATCGTGCGTGCACATCCAATCCAACACTCGTACGCTGATTCTTCACTGGGGCCTCCCACCTCTTGTGGCTCTACCGGCCAGGACCACATTCCTGTCGGCAACCCACGTTCACATGTGAGTGAGGCCCCAGCCCACCCCCATATCGTCTAGACGAATGCCGCCGCAGTGGCTGGTTTGCTCGTTGCGAAAATGCGGTTGCCGCCGCAGACTTGGCGCCAACCATGGTGGCGAAGCCGTCCCAGTAACGCCACGTCCGGCCATCGGTGGGGTCGGGACCCTAATTACTGTTCGCAGATCGGGACGGGTCCAGCACGTTCCGCCACTGTTCGCGGTTCTTGCGGTCGCCTTGATACGCGGCCGAACCCACGCCGGGAGGTGAGCTGCAGCTCGGCCGTGGGTAGCGCAGCGTATTGGCCTAACCAAAGCCTGCGCATCAGATACACATTGGTTTCGGGTGGGGGGTCGCACCACATATAAGCCGATATCACACCTCGCAGTGTCTGCAGCCGCGCACCGATTGCCGAATGCAACCATGTCCCCGACGGCGCGGTTGAGCCTGTCAGCCGATGTGGTGCTGCGTCGCACAGCGGGCGCGCCAGACTGCAAATAGTTTCTCTTGAACAGGGCTGTCCCGCGGGTCGTTGTATTTAACCTAACGGTGTGACGCAACAGAATGCTGCAATGCCTAGCCAGCCCGGGACCCGGGGGCTGAGTCGCGGGACCAAGATCGCGCTTATTGCCGGCACTGTCGCCGTGGCGTTCGTCGCGATCATCGCTTTTGCCGTGTATTGGTTTTTCGGTCGGCACCGGCCGGTCGTGCTGCCGTTCACCGGCCTCAACGACTCCTACGGGGTGGCAGTGGATGGCGCCGGAAACATCTACGTCACCGACGACGGCAACAACCAGGTGCTGGAACTTCCAAAAGGGTCCATCAGCCAGATCGTGCTGCCGTTCACCGGTCTCAACAAACCTTTTGGGGTGGCGGTGGATGGCGCTGGCAACGTCTACGTCGCCGACAGCTACAACAGCCGGGTGCTGGAACTTCCGAAGGGGGCCAACCGCCAAGTTGTGCTGCCGTTCACCGGTCTCAGCAACCCTATTGGGGTGGCGGTGGATGGCGCTGGCAACCTCTACGTCACCGACTTTTCCACGAGACAGGTGCTGAAGCTACCGGCAGGGAGCGCCAAGCAGGTCGTGCTGCCGTTCACCGGGCTGCACAGTCCCGGCGGTGTGGCGGTGGACGCCGCTGGAGACGTTTACGTCGTCGACAGGGTCGATCCCGCATCCGGGACGAACGGTCGGCTGCTGAAACTGCCGGCCGGTTCCACCACCCAAACCCAAGTGTCGGCCCCGGCTGCGGCGGAGTGGACGCAGTGTCCCAGCCAGACGGTCGCGATGGACACCGCCAGCACCGTTTACATCCTCTGCGGCGACTACCGGGTGTACAAGCTGCCGACAGGAGCTGACCATTGGACTGCTCTGCCGTTCACCGATCTCGGAGACGACCCCGGAATGGCAGTGGACACTGCCGACAACCTGTACCTAACCCGCGGACCTCAGGTGCTGAAACTGCCCGCGCATGAATCATCACTCTTTTAGGCATAGGCAGGCGACGCCATCCGCGGTCCCGCTGTCACCGGATCCGGGTCCGCCGTTGTTGTTGCAGGCCACCTGATTTCAGCTGGTGCTGTACGCCCAATAGTCATACGAGCCGGGCACCGGGCACAGGTCGTGGTATGCGGCCAGCACGAAATGAGCCGCTTGGTCGGTGGTCAGCCCTGGATAGTCGTCGCACCAGGCCCGCGGCCACCTGACTACCCGAGGCCTGCTGATTCCAAAGTTCCCAGCACACCTGGTAGCCGTCGCCCAGCATCGCCGGATCCGTTCCGGTGATGCCCGACGCCCGTGCCGCGGCCAAGAAGTCCGGGACGGTGCGAGGTTGCGGTACCGGGCTGGCGCCGGCCGGCGCGGCCAGGCCTATGGAAATGACGGCTCCAGCGGCACCGACGAGGATTTTTCCGATCATTTTGCCGGAGCCCGGCAGGTGCGATCCTTTGGCCAACCTCAGCGGATGAGTGATTCGGTCGAGGTCCATTTCTGTTGGCTCCTTTCGCCCTTCGCTGCCAAATAGATCGGCTGGTTAGTCCGTTAGACGGCCGACGTGCCCGTCCCGTTGGAACTCCTCCAGCCCATGTGTAACCTATTTAGATAGTTACACCTTGCGCTCGCGGAGGAAACCTGTCAAGGTGGTTACCTGTGACGTTCGTCTATTCCAGTGGCCGCCGATGCCTTGACTTCGTCGGCACGTTGAAGCACCGACAAAGCTCGCGCGTGGAACTGTTGACCGAGCCGGAACTGCTGTCGGACTGGGCAGTTCAGGCCGGGTTGTTGGATGTTGCCGTCGACGTCAGCGACGACGACGTGGTGGCCGCGATCGAATTGCGGGAAGCCATCTACCGGACCGTCGTCGCCCGACTCGAAGGCCATCGGCCCCAGCTGGCCGACGTCGACCTGCTCAATGAGCGCGCCTCGCATCCTCAGCTCACGCCACGACTACTGCGAACCGGCGCTGCGCGCCGCGAGGGCACCGCGTCGCAACTGCTGGCGAGCCTGGCCGCGGATCTGGCCGATCTGTTGGCCGGAACCGACATCGACAACGTCAAGCGCTGTGCGGGCCCCGACTGCAGCCGCATCTACCTGGATGCGTCGCGAGCGAAGAACCGACAGTGGTGCGGAATGGGCACCTGCGGAAACCGCGCGAAAGTTCAAGCGTTTCGGGCTCGCCAGCGCACGGGAACAAACCACGTCCGATAAAGGTTGAGCCGATCAGGCTTAACTTTGGAGGATTGATGGCTGAAGCCAAATCAGTGCCAGTGTTGTTCGTCAGCAACCCGATCGTGTTGCCCGGAATGGTTGTGCCGATCGCCTTGGACGACGCCGCTCGCGCTGCCGTTGACGCTGCCCGTGCCAGTGAATCGGGCAAGCTGCTGATCGCCCCGCGGCTCGACGACCGCTACCCGTCCTACGGGGTGCTCGCGACGATTCTGCAGGTCGGCCGCATCGCCGACGGCGGCACCGCCGCGGTGGTGCGCGGAGAGCGGCGCGCCCACATCGGTGTGGGCGCCAGCGGACCGGGCGCTGCGCTGTGGGTCGAGGTGACCGAGGTCACCGACGCCGAACCCACCGACGAGACCCGTGCGCTGGCAGCCGAATACAAGAAGCTGCTGCTGGCGATGCTGCAGCGCCGCGAGGCCTGGGAGCTGGTCGACGTCGTCAACCGGCTCACCGACCCGTCGGCTCTGGCGGACATGGCGGGTTACGCGTCGTATCTGACTGACCTGCAGAAGCGCGAGCTGCTGGAGACCGAAGACGTTGCCGAGCGGCTGCGCCTATTGACCGACTGGACCGGCGAACACCTGGCCGAAGTCGAGGTCAACGACAAGATCGCCGAGGACGTCCGCGACGGCATGGAAAAGCAGCAAAAGGAGTTCCTGCTGCGCCAGCAGCTGGCCGCGATCCGCAAGGAACTCGGCGAGGGTGAGCCGGACGGTTCTGATGACTACCGGTCCCGCATCGAGGCAGCTGATCTGCCCGAGAAGGTGCGCGAGGCTGCGCTGCGTGAGGTCGGCAAGCTGGAACGCTCCAGCGAGCAGAGCCCCGAGGGCGGCTGGATCCGCACCTGGCTGGACACCGTGCTGGACCTGCCGTGGAACACCACGACCGAGGACTCCGACCGATCTGACGGCTGCCCGGGAGATCTTGGACGCCGATCACCACGGCCTGGAAGACGTCAAGGACCGCATCATCGAATACCTGGCGGTGCGGGCGCGACGCGCTCAGCGCGGATTGCAGGTCGTCGGCGGCCGCGGCTCGGGCGCCGTGATGGTGCTGGCCGGTCCGCCCGGAGTCGGCAAGACGTCGCTGGGTGAGAGCGTGGCCCGAGCGCTGGGCCGCAAGTTCGTTCGCGTCGCGTTGGGCGGTGTTCGGGACGAGGCCGAGATCCGTGGCCACCGGCGCACCTACGTCGGCGCGCTGCCCGGCCGGATCGTGCGGGCCATCGGTGAAGCCGGCTCGATGAACCCCGTCGTGCTGCTGGACGAGATCGACAAGGTCGGCTCCGACTACCGCGGCGACCCGAGTGCGGCGCTGCTCGAGGTGCTTGACCCCGCGCAGAACCACACCTTCCGCGACCACTACCTGGACCTGGATCTTGACCTGTCCGACGTGATGTTCCTGGCGACCGCCAACGTCATCGAGAACATCCCCTCGGCGCTGCTGGACCGGATGGAGCTGGTCCAGATCGACGGCTACACCGAAGACGACAAGGTCGCCATCGCCCGCGACTTCCTGCTGCCGCGGCAGCGCGAGCGCGCGGGTCTGACCAGCGACGAGGTCACCGTGACCGACGAGGCGCTGCGCAAGATCGCCGCCGACTACACCCGCGAGCCGGGCATGCGGCAGTTCGAACGGCTGCTGGCCAAGGCGCTGCGCAAAGTCACCACGAAGATCGCCGAGGACCCGGTGACGATCGACGAGCCGGATCTGGTCGGCTACCTGGGTCGCCCGCGCTTCACACCGGAGTCGGCCGAGCGCACGGCGGTGCCCGGCGTGGCGACCGGCCTGGCCGTGACCGGGTTGGGTGGCGACGTGCTCTACATCGAGGCCGGCGCCAATGACGGCGAGCCGGGTCTGCAGCTGACCGGGCAGTTGGGTGACGTGATGAAGGAGTCGGCGCAGATCGCGCTGTCCTACGTCCGCAGTCACGCTGCCGAATTGGGTGTCGACCCCGCGGTGTTGGACCGCCGGATTCACGTGCACGTGCCTGCCGGTGCCGTCCCGAAGGATGGTCCGTCCGCCGGTGTGACGATGGTGACCGCGCTGGTGTCGATGGCCACCGGTCGACAGGTTCGCGCCGACGTCGGGATGACCGGCGAGGTGACATTGAACGGCCGCGTGCTGCCGATCGGCGGCGTCAAGCAGAAGCTGCTGGCCGCCCAACGTGCCGGCTTGTCGACGGTGTTCATCCCGCAGCGCAACGAGCCGGATCTGGACGACGTGCCCGCCGAGGTGCTCGAGGCGCTGGACGTCAAGCCGATGACCGACGTCGCCGAGATCGTCGCCCAGGCACTGGAGCCCGCGGCTGAGACCGCTACGGTCGCTGCCTGATACGGCAGAGCTGGGGTCGCCCGGCGCCGGCCACATACCGGTCGCCGGGACCCTCAGCAAGACCGCTGCCAGCCCTGCCAAGCCCCACTCTGCCTCGATGGCCGGGATCTTTCGCAGAATGCTCCGCATTGGCAAGTTGCCCGCCGACATGCGGGCTGAAGTCGAATCAGAGCGAATAATCTATCTCGCCGAGTTCGTTCCCGTCACTTTCTGATTCAGCGGCCCGGTCCCCCCCGGCGAGTGGGTCTCACGTGCCGTCGGCGTCCCCGCCCCGCAGCCCGCGGCCCGCGTAGCATCGTGCTCGCCGCGAACGGATTTCGTCAGCTGTGCCGTGCCGCTTCCTGGACCAGCTGCACGCGGGAGGATAGGCCCAGTTTCGTGTAGACGTGCGACAGGTGGGCCTGAACTGTGCGCGGGGAGACGAATAGTCGTGCGGCGATGTCCTTGTTGCCCAAGCCCTCACACACTAACCCCACGACGTCGAGCTCGGCCGGCGTCAGCGACGGCCAACCGGAGTCCGGTCGCTGACGCGCCGCACGGGCCCGGGTGGCATAGGCGATTGCTTCGTCCATGGTCAGCGCCTCGCCCTCGTCCCATGCGGCGTCGAACTCGCTGGGCGCTAGCTCTTTTCGCAGCGTGGCGAGCAGGCAGTGATAACCGTGGTCATAAATTGCGAACCGCACCATCCCCGCTTTTTGCCGGATCGCGGTGGCCGCTGCCAGCAGCCGCGCGGCGTCGCCATGGGCGCCTTGATCGCTGACGGCGGTGGCCAAACACTCCAGGGCATCGGGCGCTTGCAGATAGGTCCCGCAATCCTCGATGCACGAAAGCGCGTGCCGTGCATTGCGATCGGCCTCCGCGGGGCGGCCCTCCAGCAGTGATACCCGGGCCAGCACAACAAGCGCGTACGCCAGGTGCCAGCCTTGAGTCAACGGCAGGGCCTCGTCGGTCGAGGAGCGTGCCACGGCGAGATCACCGGTAGCCAACGCGGCCTCAGCGCAGCGGACCCGCTGCCCCGCTGCCAGGATTTCCTGGGGACTCAGCTGTCGCCAGGCTGTCTCGCCCGCGATAAGACTCGCCTCGACGTCGCCCGCCGCCAGTTCGGTCGTTGTCAGCGCGGAGTGGCCGATTCCCTGCATGGACCCACCGACGTCAGTTTCGGCGGCGATCGCGGCGTGCGAGGTCGCGCGCGCTTCGCTGACTTGACCGGCATAGGCAAGAGCCGAGCCGAGACCGTGTAAACAGGCGGGCACCAGAAACAGCGTCCGCGCGGTCTCCGCCTCGGTGAGCACCTCACGGAACTGCGCGATCGCGCCGGGGACGTCAGCAGCCATCAGCGACGCCCATCCGAGGCCCAACCGACACTCCCGCGAGTCGAACACATTGCCGATCGTGTCGGCGATATCGCGTCCCTGCTCCGCCGCGGCGCGCACCGCGCGAGCGTCGCCGGCACTGATCGCGGCGTAAGCCTGCCAGGCATAGATCTGGCTGAGCCGCCAGAAGTCGCCGAGGTCCCGGGCAATGTGGCCGGCTTCCTCGAAGCAGGCCCGCGCCTCCGGCCAGCTGGCCGAGCTGTAGCCGGCGATCAGCCCGTAGGACGTCAGCGCCCGCGCCAACAGGGCGGCGTCGTCGACCTCACGGGCGATCGCCAACGCCTGCTCAGCCAATTGCATGCTGCCGGGGATCCCGAGCCAGGTGCCCAGCGCCGCGCCATCGGCCAGGGCTCGCGCCCATACCGCGCGGTCGATTGTCGTTTCACCGCCGGGAGGGACGTCGGCGAAAACGGTGTCGAACCATGCCTGGCCCTCTCGGATACGCAGGCGCGAGCGCCACAATGGAACCAGAGCGGACGCCAGCATCAAGGCTTGCCCGCGATCATGGGTCTCCAGGCACCAGCCCAGCGCGGCGCGCAGGTTGTCCATCTCTAGCTCGGCTTGGTCAAGGCGTTTGTCATATTCAGTACGCTGCGGGGCGTCGAGCGCGGTGGCCATCGCCAGGTAGTAGTCCCGGTGACGGCCACGTACCGCATCACCGTCTCCGGACGCGCCGAGTTTCTCCTGCGCATATTGGCGGATTGTCTCCAGCAATCGATAACGCGTTCCGCGCTGTCCTTCTTCGGCCACCACCAGTGACTTGTCGACCAACAGGGTCAGCTCGTCGAGGACGTGGAAGCGCTCGGCGTCTTCCCCCGCGCATACGGAACACGTTGCTTCCAAATCGAATCCACCGGCGAAGACCGAGATGCGGTGAAACAGCGTTCGTTCCTCATCGGTCAGCAGGGCGTGCGACCAGTCGACGGAGGCATGCAACGTCTGTTGGCGGCGTACCGACATACGGGATCCGCCGGTCAGCAATCGGAAGCGATCGTTAAGGCCCGCAATGATCTCCGGTAACGACAGGGCACGCACCCGCGCCGCGGCCAGTTCGATGGCCAGCGGAAGACCGTCCAGCCGCCGGCAGAGGTCGCTCACCACGCCGATGTTGTCGTCGGTGACCCGGAATTCGGGACGGGCACGCCGCGCCCGGTCGGTGAACAAGGCCACGGCATCGTCGTCGAGGGATAGCGATGGCACCCGCCAGCCCACCTCACCGGCCACACCGATGGGTTCCCGACTCGTGGCCAGCACCTTGAGATTTGGGCACCGGGACAGCATTTCGACGGTGACCGCGGCGGTAGCGTCGAGCAAGTGCTCGCAGTTGTCGATCACCATCAAGATGACACGGTCGCCGATGAACCGCACGATGTTGTCGATGGTGGAGCGCCCCGGCTGATCGGGCAGGCCCAGTGCGAGTGCGATTGTCACCGAAATCACGTCGGGGTGCGGGATCGGCGCCAGGTCGACACACCAAACGCCGCCCGCGAATTCAGTGGCCGTCGTCGTTGCAAACTGCAGCGCCAGCCGGGTCTTCCCTACCCCACCCGTTCCGGTCAGCGTGAGTAACCGGTTGTCCGCCAGCAGGTTTCGCAGCTCAGCGAGCTCATCGCGGCGGCCGATGAAGTTGGTCAAATGAACGGGCAGGTGGGCGTTGGCAGCATCCTCGACCACCCGTAGCGGCGGGAACTCGACACCGACCTCCGGATGACACAGCTGAGATACCCGTTCGGCGCGCGGCAGATCCCGTAACCGGTGTGTGCCCAGGTCGATCAGCCACGCGTCGGGCGGCAGGGTATCGGCCACCAGTTCCGCGGCCGCACCGGACAGCACGGTCTGGCCGCCGTGCGCGAGGTCGCGCAACCTCCCTGCCTTGTTGATCGTGGGTCCGGTGTAATTGCCCTCGTCGCGCAGCTGCACATCACCGGTGTGCACGCCGATACGCATCCGTATCGGTGCCAGCGGCGCTCGGTGCAAATCCAAAGCGCACGCAACCGCGTCTGCGGCGCGCGGAAACGCCAGCACAAAGCTGTCGCCCTCGCCTTGCTCGACGGGCCGCACACCGTGGTGCTCGGCGACCAGCCGACTGAGCTCGCGATCCAGTCGGGCGACTGCGTCCGCCATCTCGTCCGGAGCTGTTTGCCACAAACGGGTCGAACCTTCGACGTCAGCCAGCAGCAGCGTCACTGTTCCGGTCGGCAACACCTCGGCCACGCTTGGGTCGCTTTCGTCGATTTCGCTCATGCTAGCCACGATCTACCGCCGCGCATCGCAAATCATCAGCCAAATTGCCGACCCTTCGTCGTCCGGGGCGCGGCGCGTGAATAGGCGATTCGGCCGATGACCCGACCACTGTTGCGCCCGGATAGTCGAGTCCGACCCGACTACGAGGAGCACGCCGATGACCGCACACGCTTTGCCAACCCTTACCCAGCTGGACCTTCCGACGATCGCCTACGACGACGCCGACACCATCGAGGATGTCCACGACGTACTTCGGCAGGCACGCGAACAAGGCACATTCGCGCTGGGCCCGTTGGGACCGGAAATCCTCACTTACGATCTGGTGCGGCAAGTGCTGCGCGATTCCCGCTTCGCCATGCCCCGCGGGCTTGCGTTGGCTGTCCAGGGCATCACCTCCGGACCGGTATGGGACCGGGTGTGCCGACTGATCATCAGCATGGATGGTGAGGAACACAATCGGTTGCGCCGGCTCGTCTCACGCGCCTTCACTCCCCGCGCGGCCGAACGGATGCGACAAGCCTGCGTCGAGGTGATCACCGAGCTGGTCGCAACACACCGTGACGCGGGTCGCTGCGACATCGTCGCCGACATCGCCCGCCCTTACCCGGTGCCCATCATCTGCGCGCTGCTCGGCGCGCCGCGCAGCGATTGGCAGTTGTTCTCCGGTTGGGCCGATCACATCGGCCACGCCTTCGGCGGGGACGTCGCGGAGCACACGGCGGAAATCCTGACTGCCTGGGACGAGTTCGACGGATACCTGCACGACTTAATCGCCCGGCGCCGCCACGATCTGTCCGATGACGTCCTCTCTGATCTCATCCGGGCCGAGGACGAAGGCGACCGTCTCACCCATGAGGAACTCATTAACCTGGCCCTCATTCTGCTCAACGGCGGAACCGATACCACCCGCAATCAGTTGGCTGCCGCGGTGCAGGCATTCTGCGACCATCCTGACCAATGGGAGGTGCTCGCCGCGCATCCCGAGCTGGCGCAGCGTGCCGTCGAGGAAGTGATGCGACACTCGCCGATCATCTTGAAGACGCTGCGCATCCCGGTCGAAGACGTACCGCTTGGTGGCGTCATAATCCCGACCGGCACACCCGTTTTCGTCAATACCGCCGCGGCTAACCGCGACCCTGCCGTCTACCACACACCGGGGCGCCTGAACATCACCCGCGACGCACCACCGGCGATGCTGACCTTCGGCGGCGGCACGCACTTTTGTCTCGGCGCTCACCTGGCCCGCGTCGAGCTCGCCGAAGCGCTTGTTGCTTTGACGCAGCTGCTCAGCCATCCGCGCCGCGCCGGCGATGCTCGCTGGAAGCCGGTCACGGGGATCTCCGGCCCCACTCAGCTCATCGTCGATTACTCCCCGCGACCAAACTGATCTCCAGGCTGGCCCTGTAATGGCGCGGATGCAGCAGAATCGAGGATATGAGCGGTATTGGCGATCTGAAACGGCAAGTGGTCCACCGCGTACAAACGGCTGGTGGTCAATCCGGTAGGCAGGCAATTGCCGCTGACCATGCTGGAGACCACCGGCCGGAAGTCGGGCCAGCCGCGGCGCACCGCGATCGGGGGGCGAGTGATCGGCAACCAGTTCTGGATGGTCTCCGAGCACGGCGAGCATTCCCACTACGTGCGCAACTTCAAGGCCAATCCCGTGGTGCGGTTGCGCATCCACGGACAGTGGCGCACCGGTACCGCTCACCTGCTGCCCGAGGACGACGCCAAGGAGCGGCTGCAAAGCCTGCCCGGGATCAACAGCGCCCTCGTGCGTCTCGCCGGCAGCGACCTGCTGACCATCCGGGTCGACCTGGACTAGTGCCCTACGACGAGGAGTTGGTGGAGCGGATCCGCGAACTGCTGGCGCCCGAGCGGGGCGTCGACGAAAAGCGGATGTTCGGTGGTCTTGCCTTCCTGATCAACGGGCACATGGCCGTCGCCGCCAGCCGTGAGGGCGGGTTGCTGGTGCGGGTGCCGCCACAGGACACCGACAAACTGCTCGACCGTGCGCATGTGCGGCCCATGGTGATGGCCGGCCGCGAGGCCCGCGGCTGGTTGCGGGTCGACCCCGATGGCTTGAAAACCAAACGCCAGCTTGCGGGTTGGGTGGCCCGCGGGGTGAACCACGTGCGCAGCCTGCCGCCGAAGTGACCAGCGCGGTTGGTGGACCGCCACGGCGGGTACGCCCAACGTCATGGACGAGCGCAAGCAGGTGGTGCAGCGGCTGCTGAAAGTCGCTGGCACCACGTATGCGGCCGAGGCGGGAGTCCGCATCAGTGACAAACCGATGCCGCTGTTTCAGCTGCTGGTGTTGTGCATGCTGGCCAGCAAGCCGATCGACGCGGCGATCGCCATGCGCGCCGGGCATGAATTGTTCAGCGACGGGCTACGGACTCCGAAGGCCGTCCTGGAGGCCGATCGGCGCACCATGATCAAGGCTTTCGGCCGAGCGCACTACGTGCGTTACGACGAGAGTTCGGCTACCCGGCTCACCGAGATCGCGCAGCGGGTTCTCGACGAATACTCCGGTGATCTTCGCGAAATCGCGCGGCGCAGTGACGACGACATCGACACCGCGAAGCGGATGCTCAAGCAGTTCAAGGGAATCGGCGACACCGGCGCCGACATCTATTTGCGCGAAGTCCAAGACGTCTGGACCTGGGTGCGACCGTACTTCGACAAACGTGCCGCCCGCGCAGCCAAGTCATTGGGGTTGCCCAACGAGCCGACAAAGCTCGGTGCGCTCGCCCCGCGCGCCAATGCCCGTCTGGCCGCCGCGTTGGTGCGGGCGTCGCTCGATGACGACGTGCGCCAACAGGTGGCCGGTTGACCCGACAGTGACCGTGCGGATCGGCACCTCCGGGTGGTCGTATGACCACTGGACCGACGTGCTCTACCCGCCGGGTCTGGCGTCTGCGCGGCGCCTGAGCCGCTACGTCGAGGCGTTCGACACCGTCGAGCTGAACGCGAGTTTTTACCGCTGGCCCAAGGATTCGACGTTCACCGGCTGGCGCGAGCAGCTACCGGCCGGCTTTGCGATGTCGGTCAAGGCGCATCGCGGATTGACGCACTACCGCCGCCTGGCCTCACCCGAGCCGTGGATCGAACGGTTCGAACGCTGTTGGCAGTTGCTCGGCTGATCGCCACGGTGTGCTGCTGGTGCAGCTGCATCCCGAACAGACGCCGTGATGACGCTCGACTCGACAGCTTTCTTGCCGCAGTGCCGGACTCGATCCGGGTCGCGGTGGAATTGCGGCACCCGTCCTGGAACGATCCCGCGGTGTATGCGCTACTGGAAAGTCGCTGCGCCGCCTACGTCGTGATGAGCGGCGCCGGTCTGCCGTGCATCCCGCGTGCCACCACCGATTTCGTTTATGTCCGCATGCACGGCCCCGATTCGGATAGCATGTATGCGGGCTGCTACTCGACCGATGAGCTGCGCACCTGGGCGGGGCGCATCGCCGAATGGACAGGCGAAGGCCGGGATGTCTGGTTGTACTTCAACAACGACCTGCACGGCCACGCCGTCCGCAACGCCACCTTCTTGCGCGGGCTGGTCGGCTGACCGCAATCGCTCGTCAGCGCGGATTGGTACCGAGCGGGCGCCAGGTGTGGTCGATGACGTCGGGTAGCCGCAAGCCCTGCAACCGTTCCCGCTCGGCGCGCCGGCGTTTGATCCGTAGCCGAGCATCCGACGGCATGGTGACCACTTCGTCGCAGGTGAGGTAGAACACCTCACCTGCGAAGTCGACCACGTCCGCCGCGGCCAATCGAGATCCCATCTCACGCAGAGTCATTCGCAGCTCATGGGTAAACCGCATGGTCGCGTCGTAGGCCATTTCGCGAGAAGCTCGGGCGCCGGCCGCCATCCGCTCGGCCAGCTTCGCTTCTGATCCACTCGGCGGTGCGACCCGGGCTATTCCGGTCGCGGCACGGCCCGCGGCTATCAGCAGCGTGGTCGGATCATCGCCGAACATCAAGCTCGCAAGCTCGATCTCACCCGGTCCACGGTGCCCGATGCGGTCGACGGCCGCGGTGAAGGCGGCCGCGATCGTACGGGACAGAGCGTTGATGCCGTCCAGATCACCGTCGAGAGCCAGCTTGCACAATTGCCGGTCATTGCGGATCAGCGCCGCCAACGAAGCCGTCTTGGCCTCGACCGCGTCGCTTTGCACCAGTGCGCTCACTCCCAAGACGCCGACGTGCAGGCCGGCGCGTTCCACCGTGGCTGCGGTAATGCCGGTATCGATCAGCCATAGCGCGGTGAGACCCCAGCCCAGGTGTATACGGTCCCGCAGCAGCCGAACCCGCACCTGAAGGTCCGCGTCTGACGGCGACTTCAGTTGCCCCGCATCGAGATGCTCGGCCGTCGCGGCATTGACGTAGGCCTGGGTGTCAGCCTTCAGGTGCCGCATCAGTGCCAACGCTCGTTTGACGACAACGGCCCTGGCCGCCGATCCGAGCAGTCCGCTGGTCAGCCGCGGACGCCCCAGCGGCAACAGCGCGTCGACGCGTGAGCCGCGCAACGCCTCTTCAACCACCTCCTGGGCATCCCAACCGGGCAACTGGTCTGCAGCAATCACGCTGGCCGAAACCCCGACATAAGGGCGGTGACCGAATACCGCGATGGCCCGGCTCCCCCATTCGTCGGCGACCACGTCACCCGCGGCCATTACCTGGCTCATCGCCCGGGTGGCGGCGCGCAGACCGGCAAGCTGGACGTCGAGCGTCATCGGCGACAACGGCCCGGGCAGCGGCTCGGCCAACGGGGCCGCACTGAATACCGGGAAGCGAGGGTCGATCTGGTCGTCGAACTCGCCCTCCAGCCCGTCCGGCGCCGCGGAAAGCAACTGCGTCCCGTCGGGCGGCTCGGTCCGCGGTACGACTTCTAGCGGTACCGGCAGATGGCCGGGCAGGTCGACGGCGCCCCAGACGTCGAGCCTGCGGCCGACGAGTCCGCGTGCGGTGTCGGCAACCGCCTCGCTTGCCCGCCAGCCGAACTCGAATTGCCAATCCTGTTGCACCGCGGAGATCTCCAGCTGGGGCACCAGCTGTGGCCAGGTTGGGAGGCGGGAAAGCCGTGGGCGCTGCTCGACGGATCGGAGCAGCTGGCGCGCGGTGACCAGCTCGGTGGTGTCCGGGGCCGCCAGGTCGACTACGCCGGTGCGGTTGGTCGCCACCGCCAGCACCAGGAATCGGACCAAGTCATCCAGATGCAGCAGCCGCAACGAACCGTTCCGATCCTTGCTGTGCAGCACGCTGCCGACGGTGCGGCAGACCGTCCAGTCGAGCTGGCGGCCCACCGGCGGCGCGATGCGGACGACCAGGCTCGGCGCCCAACTGGTGGACACCAGGGTCTCGGCTTGCCGGTACAGCGCAGCAGGCCCCGCCGATTGGGACACGTAGATCAGCCGGGCACCCGCGCGGGCCGCCGCATGCGCGACGTGCACCAGGCCGTTGATTCCGGCGCCGCCGGGTGCGCCCGCCTCGACCGGGGCGAGGTGAACGACCGCATCAGACTCGTCGGCGGCCTGCTGCAAAAGCGGACCACCGAGCGGCCCGCAAACAAAGTGGATTTCTGGATCCAGGTATTGGTGCGGCTGAGCTGCGATGCCGCTGACACTGTGTCCGGCGGCGACTAGTTGCCGGGCGACAGCACGCCCGACCACTCCAGTAACGCCTGTTACCAGGATCCGCACGCCCGACCACCTCCACCGGCCCCACCTACGACAATAGGCGTGCGCACAGCTTTGCCAGGTTGCTTTTCACCCGAATCGTTACCGCAGCGTGGCCGTGCCATCCGCGCGGATCGCAACTTTTGCGCCAGTCAACTCTTCCGCGTCGTCGCGCACTGTCGACGCGGCCGCCGCCGAATCGGTTATCAAAGCCAGGGTGCGGCGGTCGTCGGGGGTGCGCACTGCGAGGAATGTCTTTTCCGGCTGGCCGTCCCGGTTGAACGGCGTCGTCCAGGATTCGACAGTGCCGACACCCTCCCATTCCACCGCCGCGCTGCGGGTCGGCTCTTGGTCGACCGTGGATTGGACATCTTCCCAACGGAATTCCGACGCCTGCGGTTCGGTCCCGTACACGCCGAAGCTGTGCTTGGTCAGGTAGCCGCCGTTGGCGGTGATCAAGCCGCGTCGCCCAGGGTTGGCTGTCAGCAGTTCGGCCATCGTCGCGATCGAGTGTGTGACGTAGTTGCTCCACGGGCCGCCGGCGAAGGTCAGCCCTCCGGTCACGGTCAGCGGCCGAACCGGATCATCGATCGGCAGCCCGAGTTCGGCCGCCGCGACCTGCACCGCGGACGGAAAGCACGAGTAGAGGTCGACGTAATCCACGTCGTCGATACCCAAGCCGGCCAATGTCAGCGCGCGCGCACCGGCGATCCGAATAGCCGGCGAGCGATGCAACTCGTCGCGCTCACTGACGGCATAGGTGTCATGAGCATCGGTGCCCGCATAGGGGTACACCCAGCGTTCGCTGGGGATCTGTAGCCGGCTCGCGGTCTCGACCGACGTGAGGATCAGGGCGGCAGACTGGTCGACCATGTTGTTGGAATTCATCAACTTGGTGTAAGGCCAGCTGATCATCCGGTTCGCTGGGCCGTCCTGCCAAATATCCTCGGCTGCAACCGGTTTGCGAATCCAGGCGTGTGAGTTTTGCGCCGCGACGTCATTGAACCGCGCCCACAACTCGCCAATCCGCTTGCGGTGGTCCGTGATTAACTCCCCCGTGCTGATGCGCAGCGCCTGCTCGAACAACGGGTAGACATATGCCGGTCGGTCCAGCCCGATGCGGTCCTCGGCCGGACCGGCCATCGGTACGTTGTCGTCACTACCCTGGGCAAGCGGTACCGACTCGTCCTGATTGGTCCAGGTGAGCCTTTGGCCGTTGGCCCGCAATCCCATCCTGGTACGCCACATTTCCGCGCCGGCCACCAACACTACGTCCGCACGCCCGCGCTGAATGTCCAGGCAGGCCTGGTTGACCAGCGATTGCGGCACGTTGCCGCCGATACCGCTATAACGGGTGGCCGGACGGTCGGCGCCGATGCGTTGTCCGAGCAGCAGACCGGGGTCGCGGTAACGCGCCGAGAACAGGTTCACCACCCGGATCGCGTCGATGGCCTCGAGCACCCGGGCATCGGCGGCCTGGCGGGCGACCGCGGCCATCAGGTCCACCGGTTCTGTCGTGTTTCCGTCAGCGGTCGGGTCCTCGCGGTGGTTGACCTGGCCGTAGCCGACCAATACCGGCGTCCTGGGGTTGACGGGCATGGGAGAAACCTTCCGCCGTTCGCTAGTCGGTCTCGGGGGCCGCGAACAGCACCCCGGTGTTGATCAACTTCTCGGTGTCTTCGCTGCTCATTCCCAAGACTTTGCGACAGATTTCGCGGGTGTGCTGCCCTGGCAGCGGCGCCGGCCGTTGTGGCGCCGGTGGGATGTGGCGAAACGGCGCCGGGCCGGTTTCGGCAGGCAGCGGTTGGTCGAACAGCGGATGCGTCATGTCGCTGAACAGCTTTCGGTCGCGCAGCTGCGGGTCTTCGAGGACGTCGGGCGGACGGTTCAGCTGGCCCGCGGGAATGCCGGCCGCTTGTAAAGCCTCGGCGACCTGCAACGGACTGCGGTTACGGGTCCACTCCGATACCCGCTCCACCAATTGGTGTCGGTGCGCCATCCTGGCCTCGCCGGTCGCGAACCGTTCATCGTCGATCAGCTCGGGCATTCCGAAAACCTCGGTAGCCGAACGCCAGTCAGCATCAGAGCGGATCGAGATGACACACCACTCGTCGTCGCCTGCGCACGGATAGACGTCGTGCACGCCGGTGTCGTCGCGCAGGTCGGCGTGGCCGGTTGCCCGTAGCGCGTCGGTGACGTACCGGATGTCGAGTTGGTTGACGACGGCCTCGGCCTGGGAGACATGCACCCGGGCCCCCTGGCCGGTCCGGTCGCGGTAGATCAGCGCGGCCAGTGCCCCGATCGCGGTGATACGGCCGACCACGTGGTCGGGGAACACCGTGGTCGCATCGTAGAACCGGTGCCGGAAGCCGCGGGCAGGCTCGCGCCCTTGAACCTCTTGAGGGTCCTGGTCGGTCCAGAGCTTGCTGACGCCTGCGGTGGCGCGCACCAGTGGTCCATAGCCCATCCGTTTGCTCCACGGTCCGGCGTCGCCAAACGCGCTGCTTTCCGCAAGCACCACCCGTTGGTTCAGGCTGCGCAGCGTCTCGTATGGAAATCCAAGGGCGGCAAGGGTTCCCGGTTTAAAGTTGGCGAACACCGCGTCGGCGCCGGAAACCAGCCGGCTGAAGATCCGCTTGCCCTCAGCGCTGCGCAGATCCACCCCGAAGGCCAGGCTGTTGCGGTGTGTCCAGGCAAATGACTCACTCATGGCGTCGCCGACTCGGGTCTGCCGCAATCCGTCGGGATAGGCGGTACTTTCGACCTTGATGACCTCAGCACCCAGATCACCGAACAGCCGGCTGAGTTCCCCGCCCGCGACGATGACGCCGAGGTCGATGATCCGCAGCTCGTCGAAGGGACGTCGGGTATTTCCCCGTGGTGAGATCGCCGACGGATCGGCCAGCCAGCGGGGCTCGTCGTGACCAGCGGACGGAGCAGGCGCGCGAAAACCGGTGTGCTGACCGTCGACGGCGAAGTACCCGGTGGGGACGCAGGCGTGCACCATGGGAACGAGTTCGGCGTCGGCGATCGCGCCCACCGCCCGGAAGTGATTGGACGCCAAGATCTGCGCCGGTGACAACACGGCGGCGATCGGCACGCCGTGCGCCTGCCCGGCGGTCACCAACGCCTTCATGGTCTGGCTGGCGAACAACTGCTCGACCAGGACACCGATCCGTGGCCAGGCGGCGAATCGCGCGGCGATCACGTCGTATTGCGGGTCCTGGAATTCCTCGGGCTCCCCCACCCACCGCCGCAGCCCGTGCCACTGTCGCGGCGACATCACGCAGATCCGTACGTACCCGTCCTGGCAGGGGTAGATCGGGTAGGCGTCCTGGTTTTTCGGGCGGCCGCGCCACCGGTTGGGTCGGCGGATACCCGCAGCGGCCTGCCCATGCGCTCCGAAGGGCGGGTCCAACGCCATCACAACAGCGTCGAACCGGGAAAAGTCAATGTAATCGCCAGTGCCGCAACGTAATCGGTTATAATAGGCGGCCAGTGTGGCCCAGGTGGCTTGCGCAGCGGCGGTGGCCGAGGCGATACCGTCCGGCGGCAACACCGGTGTACCGGTGGTGGGGCCCGACCGTGACAGCGCACCCGAAAGTGCATACAGCACCGGGTCGGTCGCCCGCCACGGCGCCCGCGGCCCCGTCGCACCGAAGTCGGTGACCTGCAATGCCACCAGGTGCTCAAACCGATCGGCCAAATCCGCGCACGAGGTTTCGTAGCTGGCGGCCTGGCCGGGCAGACCGCTGTCGACAACAATGTCCGCGCTACCGGCGAGTTCGATCAACCGGGTTCGGTCGCCTGCGTTGGCGGGGTCGAGCACGGTGCTGCGCTTGTTGGCGTTGTGCAGCGCGAAGCGCAAGCTGGTGCCAGACAGCGTCGGCGGTTGGGTGCGCGACGGGCTGCCGCCCGGCGGCTCTACCTTCAGCACGTCGGCGCCCAAGTCCGCGAGCAGTCGGGTTACCCCGTCACCGTCCTCGCCGGACAGGTCGAGCACCCGCAGCGACGTTAATAACTGTCGCGGGTCGCCGCCATTGAGTCCGCGGCCGGCACTGTCCACCAGGCCAGCGTAGTGGGCCCCTTACCCTCGAGTGGATGAGCTCACAAACGGTCACGCCCGCGAAGCTTTCCGACGACGAACGTGCCGGCATCCATGCCTACTGGTGCGCGGCCAACTATTTGTCGGTCGGCCAGATCTATCTGCTGGACAATCCACTGCTGCACGAGCCACTGGTATCCGAGCACGTCAAGCCGCGGCTACTGGGGCACTGGGGCACCACTCCCGGGCTGAACCTGATCTATGCACACCTGAACCGGATCATCCGCAACCGCGAGGCCAACGTCATCTTCATTACTGGACCCGGGCACGGCGGACCCGGACTGGTGGCCAACGCCTACCTGGAGAGCACCTACAGCGAGCTGTACACCGGCATCGAAGAAAACACCGACGGAATGCGGAAGCTGTTCCGGCAGTTCTCGTTTCCCGGCGGCATCCCGAGCCACGTGGCCGCCCAGACGCCGGGCTCCATCCACGAAGGCGGCGAACTCGGCTACGCCCTGGTGCACGCTTATGGCGCGGCGTTCGACAATCCCGATCTGGTTGTCGCCTGCGTCGTCGGCGACGGCGAGGCCGAAACCGGGCCGCTGGCCGCGAGCTGGCACTCCAACAAGTTCCTCAACCCGGTCACCGACGGCGCGGTGCTGCCGATTCTGCATCTGAACGGCTACAAAATCGCCAACCCGACCGTGCTGGCCCGCATCCCGCCCAAGGAGCTGGAGTCGCTGCTGCGCGGTTACGGCTACCGGCCCGTCACCGTCGCCGGAGACGATCCCGCCGATGTGCACCAACAGCTCGCCGGCGCCCTCGACGATGCCTTTGATGAGATTTCCGCGATTCAGCGGGAGGCCCGCGGCAACGGGAAGACCGAACGGCCGGTGTGGCCGATGATCGTGCTACGCACTCCGAAGGGGTGGACCGGGCCGCACGAGGTGGACGGCAAACTGGTGGAAGGCACCTGGCGATCACATCAGGTGCCACTCGCCGAAACCCGGGATAACCCCACCCATCGCGCACAGCTCGAAGAGTGGCTGCGCAGTTATCGGCCCGAGGAGTTGTTCGACGACGACGGCAGGTTGCGCGCCGAGCTACGTGCGCTGGCGCCCAGCGGAGATCGCCGGATGAGCGCCAACCCGCACGCCAACGGCGGCCTGCTGCTGCACGATCTGGACCTACCCGACTTTCGCGACTACGCGGTGACGGTCTCGGCGCCCGGCGCGCAGACCCACGAGGCCACCCGAGTGCTGGGCACGTTTCTGCGGGATGTGATCGCGCGTAACCGTGACCGGTTCCGGCTGATGGGCCCCGACGAGACCGCCTCTAACCGACTGGACGCGGTCTACGAGTCAACCGACAAGGTGTGGCTGTCGCAGACCATGCCCGACGACGAACACCTGTCAGCGGCCGGCCGGGTGATGGAGGTGCTCTCCGAGCACCTGTGCCAAGGCTGGTTGGAGGGCTATCTGCTGACCGGACGGCACGGGCTGTTCAACTGCTACGAGGCGTTCGTGCACATCGTTGACTCCATGCTCAACCAGCACGCGAAGTGGTTGTCTACTAGCCGCGAACTGCCGTGGCGCCAGCCGATCGCGTCGTTGAACTACCTGCTGAGCTCGCACGTTTGGCGCCAAGACCACAACGGCGCGTCGCATCAGGATCCCGGGTTCATCGACTTGGTCGCCAACAAACGCGCCGAGGTGGTGCGGGTTTATCTGCCGCCGGACGGCAATACGCTGCTGTCGGTGGCCGACCATTGCCTGCGCAGCCGCGACTACGTCAATGTCATCGTCGCCGGCAAGCAGCCCGCGCTGGCTTACCTCGACATGGAGTCGGCGATCGCGCACTGCACCCGCGGCCTGGGCATCTGGGAGTGGGCAAGCACCGCGACAGCCGAACCCGACGTAGTGCTGGGCTGCGCCGGGGATATCCCGACGCAAGAGGCGTTGGCCGCCGCCGACATCCTGCGGCACGAGCTGCCGGACTTGGCTGTGCGGGTGGTGAATGTCGTCGACCTGATGCGCCTGCAGCCGGACTCTGAGCACCCGCATGGCTTGCCCGACAACGAATTCGACGCGCTGTTCACGGTCGACAAACCGGTCATCTTCGCCTACCACGGCTATCCGTGGCTGGTCCACCGGCTCACCTATCGCCGCGCCAACCACGATCACTTCCACGTGCGCGGGTTCAAGGAGCGCGGGACAACGACGACGCCGTTCGACATGGTGATGCTCAACGACCTGGACCGCTTTCACCTGGTCATGGATGTCATCGACAGGGTAGACGGGCTGGGCGGCCGAGCCGCGGTGCTGCGCCAGCGGATGGTGGACGCCCGCCTGGCGGCGCGCCGATACACCCGCGAGCACGGCGAAGACGACCCGCAGATCGCCGGCTGGACCTGGCGAACCGAGTGAGCGGGCGCGGCGTGCACCGAACCCAGCGCTGAGCTGCCGCTACGCTGGTGTGGGTGGCAACTGTTTTGTCGGTCAACGTGGCTCGCGTGCGAACGAATCCCGATCCGCACGCAATGTCGAATGTAACCGGCATCGACAAAGTGGCGGTCACCGAGCCGGTCATGGTGCGGGCACCGGGGCCAATGCACAGTGGTGTCGGCAGCGGGCTGGTCGGCGACACCATCGGCAACCAGAAATTCCACGGCGGTGACGACCAGGCGGTCTACGTGTACGCGCGAGAAGACCTCGACGCGTGGGAGATCCAACTCCAACGCACACTCAACAACGGAAACTTCGGCGAGAACCTGACCACCTCGGGCGTCGATGTAAATGCGGTGCGGATCGGTGAACGCTGGCGCGTCGGCACTGACGGCTTGGTGCTCGAAGTCTCGGCCCCCCGAACACCGTGCCGGACGTTCCAGGCGTTCCTGAATTTGAGCCACTGGATGAAGACCTTCATTCAGGCGGGGAAACCGGGCGCCTACTTACGGGTTATCTCGCCCGGAAAGGTGCGCACCGGCGACGCGATCGCAATCGATGACCGCCCCGATCACGACGTGACCATCGGGTTGGTCTTCCGTGCCCGATTTACCGAACCAGAATTGCTGCCTCAGCTGTTGGTGGCAGACGCGCTTCCAGCAGAGCTGAAGGACTTCGCGCGCCGCCGGATTACGGCGAACAACGGTTAAGCGTCGAGGTGAGAGGGAGGCCAGCGGCGGTCCGCAGGTAAAATTGCCAAATGCTTGACGCGACCGTTGCCGCCGACACCCATCCGATGGTGTCGCAGCTATCGGCGCTGCATCAGTTCCGGATCCAGGTCGATGTCGCCGTCGTCGTCGTAGTGCTGGTGCTCACCAACCTCATCGCGCACTTCACCACGTCGTGGGCGAGCATCGCGACCGTCCCGGCCGCGGCGATCGGACTGGTCGCCCTCTTGCGGTTCAACGGTCTGGGCTGGGCAGAACTCGGCCTGGGCCGCGACCATTGGAAGTCCGGTGCCGCATATGCGCTGGCCGCTGTCGCACTGGTGGTGGCGGTGATCGCGGTCGGTGCGCTGCTTCCGGTGACCCGGCCGATGTTCATGAACAACCATTACGCGACGATCTCGGGTGCGCTGGTCGCCTCGATGGTCATCATTCCGCTGCAGACCGTTATTCCCGAGGAGCTGGCCTTTCCGAGGTGTGCTGCACGGCGCGTTGAACCGGGCCTGGGGATTCCGCGGTGTGGCACTGGCCGGTTCGCTGCTGTTCGGTCTCTGGCATGTCGCGACGTCGTTGGGGCTGACGAGCAGCAACGTCGGGTTCACTCGAATGTTCGGTGGCGGGATGGTGGGCATGCTGGCCGGGGTGACGTTGGCGGTGGTCGCCACCGCGGCAGCAGGGTTTGTCTTTAGCTGGTTGCGGCGACGCAGCGGCAGCCTGATCGCGCCGATCGCGCTGCATTGGTCGTTGAACGGGCTGGGGGCACTGGCTGCGGCCCTGGTGTGGCACCTGTCCAGTTGATCGGTTTCTACACCAGCAGCACGGCAGCGCCGGCGATGCGGCCCGCGCTGAGATCCGACAGCGCTCGATCAGCTTGACTCAGCGGGTATTCCGGTGTGGTCACCTTGATGTGGTGTTCGACGGCGAAGTCCAGAAAGGCCCGCGCGTCGGCGCGGGTGTTCGATGTCACCGAGCGAACTTGACGCTCTTGGAACAGGTGGCGCTGGTAGTTCAGCACGGGAATGTCGCTGAGGTGAATTCCGGCGATGGCCAAGGTGCCGCCACGATCGAGCGCCTCCAGCGCGGGTAACACCAGGTCGCCGACCGGGGCGAACAGGATCGCGGCGTCGAGTGGAGCCGGCGGCGGGTGGGCGGCCCCTTGGGCAGAGGCGACGCCCAGCTCGAGCGCCAGCTCCTTGGCGGCGGCGCCGCGCGTCATCACGTGGACCTCGGCGCCTTGGGCCAGTGCGACCTGCGCGGTGATGTGGGCGCTGCCGCCGAAGCCGTACAGGCCCAGCCGGCCACCGGGCGGCAGCGCGGCGCGCAGCAGCGAACGATAGCCGATGATGCCGGCGCACAGCAGCGGCGCGAGCTCGCTGTCGGCGTAGCCACTCGGCAAATGATGAGCGAAAGCTGCAGGGACGGTGGCAAATTCAGCGTAACCGCCGTCGGCGTCCCAGCCTGTGTAGCGGGACTTCGGGCATAGGTTTTCGTCGCCGCGCTGACAGTATTTACACACCCCACAGGTGTGCCGCAGCCAGGCGATCCCGACCCGGTCGCCGACGCTGAACTCGTCGCCGGCGTCGGCGCCGACCTCGACAACCTCGCCGACCACCTCGTGTCCGGGCGTCACATGCTCCCGGTGCACAGGGAGGTCCCCCTCGGTGACGTGCAGGTCGGTGCGGCAGACGCCGCACGCGCGCACGGCGACCAGCAGCTCGGCTGGCTCGGGGCGCGGCACCGGCGTGCCGACCCGTTCCAGCGGGCCGGAGTTCATCGGACCGGGGTGGCGTACCCGCCACGCATTCATCGTCGTGGTGGTCATGCCGCTAATCGGCGTGGCCGCAACGGGTTAGCTCCGATCAGGTCCTGCGAACCAGCCCGACGAGCCAGAGCAGGATCACCGAGCCAAGCAGTGCGGCGAAAAATGTGAGAACCCAGCCCCACGTTTCGGTTTGGAACGCGAAACTCAGCAGGAAGCCGCCGATCAGTGCTCCAACGATGCCAATCACGATGTCCAGCAGGATGCCGGATCCGCCGCCCTCGACGATCTTGCTGCCGATCCAGCCGGCTAGACCGCCGATGATGATGTAGCCGATTACGCCGACGCTGGTCAGTGTTGTGGAACGGGCGAGAATTTCAGTAGCTGCCATGACATCCATCCGGAACTCCTTGCTGTCGCTGGTGCTTAATCGGGCACGTTCGGGCTACCGGGCGGTCAGGTCGACACCGCGCCGGGGCCGCCGGACTGGCTGGCGCCGCCCCGCCGGTGGGCTGTCCGGGTGGAGGCGCGGGTGCCGGCGGTGCCGGGCCGGCGGCGGAGCTCCCGGTGCCGGCAGCGGAGCTCCCGGGGCGGGGGCGGCGGCGGAGCTCCCGGGGCGGGTGGCGGCGGCGGAGCTCCCGGGGCGGGTGGTGCGGGAGCTCCCGGGGCGGGCGCTGGTGCCGGAGCTCCTGGGGCGGGTGCTGGAGCCGGCGCCAGCGGGCGGATCGACTCGGCCAGCGCTTTGGCCCCGTTTACGTCTACCGGATCGTTTGCAGTGCCTAGCCACACCACGAACCAGCGCTGGTTCGCCGAACCCTGTGGTGCGTTCGGTCCCGACGGGCCGATCACACCCGCCCAGATCTGGCCGTTCGGCTTGGTGGCGTCACTGAACTTCACCTCGTAGTACGACGCGCCTCCCGACATGCCGGGGGCGGCCAGTGGAGTGGTCACCTGGTTGATCCGGGTGCCGGGATAGGGCATGAAGAACTCGCCCATGTCGGACGCCAGCCGGGTCGCGGCCTTGGTGTTGTCGGCTTCAGCGCTGGCGTAGAGCTTCTGGTCCAACTTGCCGAGCACAATGCGGGTGTCGTTGGCGACCGGTGGTGGCTGTCCCGGGGCGGTGGGCGGGCCGGCCTGCTTGCTCAGCAGTGCCGATCCGTAGTCGAGGTGGGTGGCGTCCGATTCCACCCAGCCAGCGGGAATGACGTAGCTGAACCCGCCGACCGGGTTGTCGATCCGCCCGGGCTGGGGCGCATTCGGGTCGGTTGCGGGCGGCGCAGGCGCGTTGGGGTCGGTTCCGGGCGGCGCGCCGACGGGGTCGGCGGCAGGAGGGGCCGCGGGCGGACCGGCGGGGCCGGGTCCGGCATCCGGCGCGCCGTTGGGATTAGCTGGCGGCGGCGCGCCGTCGGGATTAGCTGGTGGCGGCGGCGCAGCGGTCGTCGGTGCCGGTGGCGGTACCGGGTCGGCGGTCGCCGTGGCCGCTGGCAACGCGAGGGCGATCGCTCCGGCTCCCCCTATCGCGGCGATTGCCATCGTCGTCCAGCGACTTTTGGGCCGTGTCGAGTGTGAATACACCTGGTCCATGAGCAAAAACCTACCGTGTTACGTCCGTGACGCAAGTGTGAACTGCTGACTGTGTGATTGCTGTGCGATCCGCTGAAAATGTCCAATCCGACGCATCGACGCAGATCACTGCGGTATGCGCCGAACGCCGGCGGATAGCGGCGACCGGGCGGCAGTCGCGACCGGGCACCGGGCGCGTCAGGCCCGTCGCTGCCGGAACGTCACGGCGCCGACGGTTTTCCAAACAGTGACCGCGCCGTGCCGCATTCGAAGTTTCATCTCTAGCTACTGTCCAGTAACATGGCTGAAGATTGACGCCATACACGCCCTGAAATCCCAGGGTCCGGCGTTACGGTATGCCACCATCGAAGCATCGGATGGCCGTTGCTCCAGGCGGAAGCCGCAGGTGCCCGTAACCCGTCGGCACCTGGATTCAGCGTTGAATACGAGGAGGTCATGGCGGTGGAGGTGCTGGTCACCGGCGGCGATACCGAACTGGGTCGCGCCATTGCTGAGGGATTCAAGGACGCCGGCCACACGGTCACGCTGGCCGGTGCACGTCGAGACGACCTCGAGGTGGCCGCCAAGGAGCTCGACGTCGACGCGATCGTCTGCGACAACACCGACCCCGCCAGCCTCGACGACGTCCGTGGGCTGTTCCCTCGTCACCTGGACACCATCGTCAACATCCCCGCGCCGCGGTGGGATTCCGGCGACCCACGCGCGTATTCGCTGTCGGATCTGGCCGGCGCGTGGCGTAACGCATTGGACGTCACCGTGCTATCGACGGTGCTGACCGTGGAGACCTTGGGTGACCACTTGCGCTCCGGTGGCTCGGTCATCAGCGTGGTGCCGGAGAACCCGCGCCCAGGCAGCGCCGAGGCCGCGATCAAGGCCGCGCTGTCGAACTGGGTCGCCGGCCAGGCGACGATGTTCGGCACCCGCGGTATCACGGTCAACGCGGTCGCCGCCGGGCGCGGTGCTCAGCCGGGGTACGACGGGCTGTCCAGCACGCCGCCGTCGGTTGCCGCCGAGGTGACCCGGTTAGCGGTGTTTCTCACCAGTCCCGCCGCTCGCCATATCACCGGACAGCTGTTGCACGTCAGCCATGGCGCGCTGACGCAGTTCGCCTAAAGCGGAATTCGCTTTAGCGACCTTCGCCGTCCATGGCGGGTCGTTAGGGTAGATCGGGTGACTATCCGCCTTGGCTTCCAAATTCCCAATTTTTCCTACGGCACCGGCGTCGAGCAGCTCTTCCCAACCGTCATCGCACAGGCTCGCGAGGCCGAATCGGCGGGATTCGACTCGGTTTTCGTGATGGACCACTTCTACCAGCTGCCGATGCTGGGCTCCCCCGACCAGCCGATGCTCGAGGCCTACACCACTCTTGGCGCGCTGGCGACGGCGACCGAACGGGTCCAGCTCGGCGCGTTGGTGACCGGCAACCCCTACCGCAACCCGACCTTGCTGGCCAAGGTCATCACCACGCTGGACGTGGCCAGCGCGGGTCGCGCAATCCTGGGCATCGGCACCGGCTGGTTCGAACTCGAGCATCAACAACTCGGTTTCGAGTTCGGCACCTTCACCGATCGGTTCAACCGGCTTGACGAGGCACTGGAGATCATCCTGCCGATGCTCAAAGGTGAGCGACCGACCTTTTCCGGCAAGTGGTACCGCGCCGAAAATGCGCTGGCCAACCCGCGCTACCGCGATCACGTTCCGCTGATGATCGGCGGCAGCGGCGAGAAGAAGACAATCCCGCTGGCCGCTCGGCACTTCGACCACCTCAACGTCATCGCCGGATTCGACCAACTGCCGGCCAAGGTCAAAGTTGTACGGGAGAGCTGCGAGGCGATTGGCCGGGACCCCTCGACCCTGGAGACCAGCATGCTGCTGACCGTGCTGCTGGACGAGAACGCCAACCCGGACCAAGTCCCGGAGGAGATGAGCCAGCGCATGCTGATCGGCGGCCCGGACTACATCGCCGAACAGGTCCAGGCCAAGGTGCTGGACGCCGGAATCGACGGCGTGATCATCAACATGCCCTTTTACGCGCCCGGTGTGGTCACCGCGGCCGCTGAGGCACTGCGCCCACTGGTCGGTCTCTGAGCGCCCAGCGAGCTGGGTCACGTCCGACGCCTCAGGTGTGGCTGATCACACGGGTAGGCGTCGATAACAGCAGGTCCGGGCGGCTACCGTAGTGGTATGAGCCCCCAACCCATCGTCACCGCACCCCATCGTCGACACCGGGTCGTGGTCATCGGTTCGGGCTTCGGTGGGCTGAACGCGGTCAAAAAGCTCAAGCGCGCCGACGTTGACATCAAGTTGATCGCACGCACCACCCATCACCTGTTTCAGCCGATGCTGTACCAGGTAGCGACCGGCATCGTCGCTGAAGGAGCCATTGCTCCCCCAAGCCGCCTCATCCTGCGCAACCAGCGTAATGTCCAGGTGCTGCTGGGCGATGTCACGCACATCGACTTGAACGGCAAGTTCGTCGTTTCGGAGTTGCTCGGCCACAGCTATGAGACTCCGTTTGACAGCTTGATCATCGCCGCCGGCGCGGGCCAGTCCTACTTCGGCAATGACCAATTCGCCGAATTCGCGCCCGGCATGAAGTCCATCGACGACGCGCTGGAACTGCGCGGTCGGATCCTGAGCGCATTCGAGGCGGCCGAACGGACCAACGACCCGGCGCGGCGAAAGAAGCTGCTCACTTTCACTGTCGTCGGCGCCGGACCCACCGGCGTCGAGATGGCCGGCCAGATCGCCGAACTCGCCGACTTCACCTTGAAAGGTGCATTCCGACACATTGATTCGACCAAGGCACGGGTGATCCTGCTCGACGCGGCGCCTGCGGTGTTGCCACCGATGGGTGAAAAACTCGGCAAGAAGGCTGCCGCACGGTTAGAGAAGATGGGCGTCGAGATCCAGCTCGGAGCGATGGTGACCGACGTTGATCGTGACGGCATCACGGTCAAGGACTCCGACGGCACCGTGCGGCGCATCGAGTCCTCCTGCAAGGTGTGGTCGGCCGGGGTGTCGGCCAGCCCGTTGGGCCGGGATCTGGCCCGTCAATCAGGGGTCGAACTCGACCGCTCGGGCCGAGTCAAGGTGTTGCCGGACCTGTCGGTGCCCGGCCATCCGAACGTCTTCGTGGTCGGTGACATGGCCGCCGTCGACGGTGTGCCCGGGGTCGCGCAGGGCGCGATCCAGGGCGCCAAGTTTGCGGCCACCACGATCAAAGCCGAACTTGCCGGCGCCAATCCGGCCGAGCGAGAGCCCTTCCAGTACTTCGACAAAGGCTCGATGGCCGCGGTATCGCGCTTTTATGCGGTGGTCAAGATCGGCCCGCTCGAGTTCGGCGGCCTGCTCGGCTGGTTCGCGTGGCTGTTGCTGCACTTGGTGTACCTGATCGGGTTCAAGAACAAGATCACCACGGTCCTGTCATGGATGGTGACGTTCTTGAGCGGTCGCCGCGGCCAACTGACCATCACTGAGCAGCAGGCGTTCGCCCGCACCCGGCTCGAGCAGCTGGCGGTGCTGGCCGCCGAAGCGCACGAGGGCGAGACGGCCAAAGCGAGCTAATCTGGTTCGGGCTCGTGAGGATGCCCGCGCAGATTTGATGCGGGTGCGGCACCGGTTGTCCAAACTGCTGCTGCGCCAGGGCCGCATCTATTCCGATGGCAAGGCGTGGACCGGGCTGCACGAGATCTGGCTTCGTCGGCAGCGCTTCGACCACGCCCACACAGCGGCGGCGTTCGATCACCACTTCGATGCCGTGCTAACCGCGACTGCGGCTCGTGATCGTCTCGACGATCAGATCGTTGCGGTGGCAGCCGCACCGCGATGGTCTGATCAGGTCGACCGGCTGGGCTGTCTGCGCGGGATCTCGGCACTGACCGGACTCGCACTGACTGTCGAGATCGGTGACTGGACCCGGTTTACCGGTTCCTCGATCGGCGCCTACGTCGGATTGGTGCCGTGCGAATACTCCTCGGGCGCCTCGCGGGTGCAGGGCTCGATCACCAAGGCCGGCAACGCCCACGTGCGGCGGTTGCTGATCGAGGCGGCCTGGCACCATCGCCAGCCCTACCGCAATCCTGGTCCGACGATGCGGGCCCGCTGGGCCAAGGTCGACCCAGCGCTCAAGGCGCGTGGGCATGCCGGTAACCGGCGCCTGCACCAGCAGTGGTGCCGGTTCAACGAACGCAAGAAGCCGCACGTGGTGGCCAACGTCGCGATCGCCCGCGAGCTGGCCGGCTGGTGCTGGTCCCTGGCCACCCTGAACTAACCTCGCACACCAAGCTTGATCGGAGTCAGCCGGTCGACGGCGAGGTAGGCGAACTGGATCTGCGTTACAGCTATGAGCAACAACAGCATTCACCGAATGCCGATGTGACGCCCGTCCCTAGAGAGCAGCCACCGTTCGCGCCGAACCATCGTCTTGCGGTACCCAACCCGCGTATATCAGTCTGACACCACCGTCGTTGAACAACGACCGCCGCGGCACCGACTGGCCCCGATCAAACGAAAGCCGCCCCGGCACCGAACCGGGGCGGCTTTCACCTGCCTATTGACAAACAGTGCCTACATATCAGCTGTAATGACCTGAGAGGTTAGGTACGCGGGTGGCGGGAGGTCGACCGCCGAGTGCGGTGTGGCCGCGGTGATGATTGTAGGTGTGCAGCCAGATCGGGAATTGCTCGCAGCGTTCGGTGTCGCTGCGGTAGAGCTGGGCGTAGGCCCATTCGTCGGCCAGAGTGCGATGGAATCTTTCCACTTTCCCGTTGGTCTGCGGCCGATAGGGTCGGGTGCGACGGTGTTCGACGATGCCCAAAGCTTCAGCGAATGTTCCTGAGCGGTAACAGGAGCCGTTGTCGGTCAACACTTTTCGGACAATGATGCCGCATTCTGTGAACCACGCGTTAGCGCGTAACCAGAACGCGGCGGCAGTGTCTTTGCGTTGGTCGGTTAACAGTTCGCTATAGGCCAGCCGGGAGTGTCCATCGATGGCGGTGTGCAGGAAGTGGTGGCCGTGCAGCGGGTAGTAGTGCTTACTTTTGACCCCGCTGCTTTTGTCGGCGCGCGAGTTGTGGTTGCCCGTGGTGCGGCCCAGCATTCGCCACCCGCCGCCGGCGGGGATCTTGCCGAGCTTTTTGACATCGACATGGACCATGTCCCCGCACCGGGCGGGCTCCATACGGCGGATGACTCGCCCGGTGGGGCGGTCCAGCCAGCGCAGTTTGGCCATTCCGTACCGGGTCAACACCCGATGCACGGTGGAGGGATGCAGTCCCAACAGGTAGCCGATTCGTGCTGGCCCCCAACGGCGCACGACACGGACTTTGATGATGCGCCGCTCCGTGCGTGTCGGCGTCCGACCTGGGCTGCGATGCGGTCGTGAGCTGCAATCGGCCATCCCCGCCTCTCCAGCGTTCGATACCGGACAGCCCAGCGGGCCGCCGTGGTCGCCGAGACCTGAAAGCGCTCCGCGGCCCGCCGCAAAGGCCAGCGATCTTCAACGACACATCGAGCCAGCCGCAGACGACCGGTTTCTGACAACGGGGCATTACGGTGGACCACGAAGACCTCCAGTAGTGAGTGCTTTCCTAGACAGCTCGCACTTCACTCGGAGGTCTTCGTCATGTCACCACGCCACGCCGTCACCAACGTCCGTGGTCATTACAGCTGATATGTAGGCACTGTTTGTCAATAGGCAGGTGAAAGCCGCCCCGGTTCGGTGCCGGGGCGGCTTTCGTTTGATCGGGGCCAGTCGGTGCCGCGGCGGTCGTTGTTCAACGACGGTGGTGTCAGACTGATATACGCGGGTTGGGTACCGCAAGACGATGGTTCGGCGCGAACGGTGGCTGCTCTCTAGGGACGGGCGTCACATCGGCATTCGGTGAATGCTGTTGTTGCTCATAGCTGTAACGCAGATCCAGTTCGCCTACCTCGCCGTCGACCGGCTGACTCCGATCAAGCTTGGTGTGCGAGGTTAGTTCAGGGTGGCCAGGGACCAGCACCAGCCGGCCAGCTCGCGGGCGATCGCGACGTTGGCCACCACGTGCGGCTTCTTGCGTTCGTTGAACCGGCACCACTGCTGGTGCAGGCGCCGGTTACCGGCATGCCCACGCGCCTTGAGCGCTGGGTCGACCTTGGCCCAGCGGGCCCGCATCGTCGGACCAGGATTGCGGTAGGGCTGGCGATGGTGCCAGGCCGCCTCGATCAGCAACCGCCGCACGTGGGCGTTGCCGGCCTTGGTGATCGAGCCCTGCACCCGCGAGGCGCCCGAGGAGTATTCGCACGGCACCAATCCGACGTAGGCGCCGATCGAGGAACCGGTAAACCGGGTCCAGTCACCGATCTCGACAGTCAGTGCGAGTCCGGTCAGTGCCGAGATCCCGCGCAGACAGCCCAGCCGGTCGACCTGATCAGACCATCGCGGTGCGGCTGCCACCGCAACGATCTGATCGTCGAGACGATCACGAGCCGCAGTCGCGGTTAGCACGGCATCGAAGTGGTGATCGAACGCCGCCGCTGTGTGGGCGTGGTCGAAGCGCTGCCGACGAAGCCAGATCTCGTGCAGCCCGGTCCACGCCTTGCCATCGGAATAGATGCGGCCCTGGCGCAGCAGCAGTTTGGACAACCGGTGCCGCACCCGCATCAAATCTGCGCGGGCATCCTCACGAGCCCGAACCAGATCACGCATCGCCTCGACGTCGGCCTCGGGCACGGTGACCGCGGTGATCTCGCCCAATCGCAGCAACCTGGTCAGGTGCGCGGCATCGCGGGAATCGGTCTTGACCCGATCCCCGGCCGGGCGGATCAACTTCGACGGCGCCGCCACCACACAGTCGAACTGCGCTTGGGTCAGCGCCCGCGCCAACCCAAACCCGGTTGGCCCAGCCTCATAGGCCACCCGCACCGGAGCGCGCAGTCGATGCAACCAATCGAGGATCTCGCCGTAATCGGGACACAACCGTGCCCGCTCGACCCGCCCCGTCTCCTCATCCAGTGCATGCGCAACTACCGAAAGCGCATGCACGTCCAACCCGACACTCGTACCGTTGAAACTCACCGGAGGCCTCCTGATCTGCAACTGTGGCTCTACCCCGGCGAGTGTTCACCCGCCAACGGCAACCCACGTCCGATTGCAGCCCGAGGCCTTCGGCCTCGAGTCAGCCTCCATACCGTCTAGCTGCCCGGAGCGGTATCTTCCAGGTTCTGCAGCCGTACCTGACCGCGGGCCACCACCCGATCGTCGGAATCGGTGATGGTGACCACCCACAGTTGTTGACGACGTCCGCGATGCACCGGTGTCGCGGTGCCATACACCGTGCCGCTACCGATAGCCCGCAGGAAGTCGGTGTTGTTGTTGACCCCGACAACGTCGCCGCCACCGCCGTTCGCGTTGAACCAGGTGTAGGCGGCGACGCTGGCCATGCTCTCGATCATCGAGCAGTAGACACCGCCGTGCACGATGCCCATTGGCTGGAGCAGTTTGGGCTGGATCTCGAGGTGGGCCCGCGCGACATCCGGGCTGAGTTCGGTGAACACCAGCCCCAGCTCATTGTCGAACGGCGCCCTTGGCAACGCCTGCATGCCTTGTGTATCTACACGGTCCACCGGAACGCGGGTGGTTCCGGGTCGGGAGAATGCCGTGCGCGACGTACTGGCCACCGATACTGTGAGTCCGCGCGGTAACCTTGGCACACCGCGCACGGGAGGGGACGACATGGCCACGGCGACAACCGAGCCGGTGCGGTTACCGCCAGGTCCGCGGATACCGAAGGCCATCCAAGCCGTCGCATTCTTGGTTTCAAACCACGAAATGTTTGTCGCGTTGAACCGCCGGTACGGCAGCAGCGTGGTCAGGGTGAATTTGCCGCGCAACAACCATGCGGTGGTGATCAGCGACCCAGCCCTGGTTAAGGACGTGTTCAGCACCAGCACCGATCTGATCGAACGCGCTGGATCGGGGGCTGGTTCGATCGCCGATGCATTCGGCTCGGGGTCGACATTCAGCCTTGCCGGCCGCGAACACCTCGAGCGCCGCAAATTGTTGGCGCCGCCGTTTCACGGCAAGCGGATGCGAAGCTACGACCGCATCATCGAAGAGGAGGTGATGCGCGAGCTCGCGACCTGGCAAGACGGCCGGGAGTTCGCAACGTTGGGGCCGATGTTGCGGATCACCTGCGGCGCCATCCTGCGCGCCGTGTTCGGCGCCGAGGGTCCCGCGCTCGATGAGCTTCGCCAGACGGTCCCTGCCCTGGTCACGCTCGGCTCTTTTGTCGTGGTCACGCCGCAGGCGTTGCGGCGTGACCTGGGTCCGTGGAGTCCATGGGGGCGTTACGCGCGGAAGCGGCGCCGGTTCGATGCCGTCATCGACTCACTTATCGCCGACGCGCGGGCCGACCCGGCCATCGAAGAGCGCAGCGACGTGCTTGCGCTGCTACTGCAGGCCCGTTACGAAAACGGTGAGCCGATTTCGGATCAGCACATCGCCGACGAGTTGCTGACTTTGCTGGGTGCCGGTCACGAGACAACCGCTTCATCATTGGCATGGGCGGCGGAGCGGTTGTGCCGCTATCCAGAGCTGCAGTCGCGGCTGGCCGATGAAGCTGACGTCGGCGGATCTGAATTGCGCCAGGCCACGATCTGGGAAGTGCAGCGCACGCGGCCGGTTCTGGAGGGCACGACACGGCGCACGGTGACGCGAGTCCGGTTGGGCGAATGGGTACTTCCGGAGAACACCAACATCATTATCAGTATCAAAGCCGTCCATGACTTAGAAGAGAGTTTCCCGGACGCAATGTCGTTCAACCCGGACCGATTCATCGGTGCTAAGCCCGGCGCGGCGTGGATTCCGTACGGCGGCGGCGTGAACCGCTGTGTCGGCGCGGCATTCGCCCAGATGGAGATGGACATTGCGCTGCGCACACTGCTACGCGAAGTCCGGTTCGCGCCAACCGATGCGCCGGGCGAACGATCGCGCTGGCGTGGTGTGGCGCACGTGCCATCACGGGGCGGACGAGCGGTGGTCTACCGGCGGACCGCCGGGGCGTCGAGCGGTGCTCGCCCCGCGTCGATGTCAGACCACGACAGCGCTTAAGTTCGCCTGGCATACTGGCCCGCTGTGACAACCACTTTCAGGCATTACGTAAAGCCAATTGGCAGTTATTCGTGGTTCAAAAAAATCATGAATAAATACTGGTATCCGCTCATCACCCGCCGCTGGGACGATGAGGACGTCGTCTTCCTCAACTGGGGCTATGAGGAGGATCCGCCGATGGGCCTGAAGCTGGCGCCTGCGGATGAGCGCAACCGGTACTGCATTCAGCTCTACCACCGCACGGCGACCCAGGTGGATCTCAGCGGCAAAAAGGTACTGGAGGTCAGCTGCGGCCACGGCGGTGGAGCTGCGTACCTGGTACGGACGCTGAGCCCGGCCTCCTATACCGGACTGGACTTCAACCCGGACGGCATCGCATTTGCCCAAGAAAGGCATCATCTACCTGGTCTCGATTTCGTCCATGGCGACGCCGAAAGCCTGCCTTTTCCCGATGAGTCCTTCGACGTGGTGCTCAACATCGAAGCCTCGCACGCCTACCCTCATTTCGACCGTTTCCTCCCCGAAATGACGCGGGTGCTGCGCCCGGGAGGCCATTTCCTCTACGCCGACTTCCGCGGCTACCTCGAATACGCCGATTGGGAGGCAGCACTGGCCGGCATGCCGATGCGAATGGTTTCGGAGCGGGTCATCAACCCAGAGGTTTTGCGCGGGCTGGATAAAAACTCGTCACGCTATCTCGACCTAGTCGGTCGCCATATGCCGATATTGCTGCGCCCCATCGGCAAACTATTCGCAGGTTTGCCAGGCACGCTGATGTATCGCGAACTGCAGCGTGGACGGCTGTCGTACCGGATGTACTGCTTCGCCAAAGACTGAGCCGCACGCAGCTGCGGCCACCCCAGACACAGGCGAGCCCCGTGCGTTTCGGCACGGGGCTCGCCGATCGAGTAGACCGGGGGTCACTGCAGCCCTCAGGACGCCGCCGCGGTCATTTATCGCTCGATGCCAACAGCATAGGAAAGGCTGCCCTAATTTCGCAAGGGGTGGCTCGCGTCCGTCGGGACGGCGTCCATGGTCCGCGCACCGGAAGGCCGAAACCCACCAGCGCGTCGAGCACGGCCTGGCCGCGACGCATTGCGGTCAACTCATCGGCGCCGGCCAGCGCAGGCACCTGAGTCGCCGCAGCCACCACCATGGACCCGGCGATGTGCCACATGGCCGCGACGGAAACCGCGCCGCCGCTGACTGCGTGCAGTTTGCCGAATAACGGGGCCAAGGTGCGGTGACAGCGGTGAGCCACCCAGGTGGTCAGCGCGGCCTCGCTGGGCAGCTGCACTACCCCGTCCGGCCCGTCCGGCCCGTCCCGGACGCAGTCGCCGTCGTCCTGTGCGAAGTAGGGATCGTCGGGCAGCACCCGCACCGTCGGGTCGACCACTGCCGCCCAGTCGATGACGCCGTCGGAGTCGACGTGCACCCACAGGTTCTCCAGGCCGGTGTCCCATGCCCGTGCCTCCAACACCACCAGTGCGACCACTCGCCCGATCACGGCGTGGACCAGCGTTGCCGCCAACTGCCGGGTGGCGCCGCGACGGTCCATGTCCAGCGCGGCCTCGTCGAACATCGCTTGCAGCCGATCGGTGCTGACCGCCGACTCCAGCGGCCACCAGCGCCGTACCGATACGTCAGCCAGGACCGCGACGCCGTAGACCCGCGGGCACTGTGGATACAGTTCGCGAAGTCGGCGGCTTGACTCATGCAGCGGCAGCATGCGGTCGATCGTCATCGCCGCGATGAGCGGGTCGTCGGTTACAGTCGTCACGACTACCTCCTTTTGTGAGGTTAGCCTAACCATATAATTCCGGTACCGCGCTGTGAGCGCCGTCACACCGGAGGAGACTTCGCCGCGGGGACCTTACGACCGTCGGTAGTAAGCCGGAGTACGCTGACGTCATTGCACAGGAGAAGAACGAACATGGCTAAGCTGACGCGTCTGGGAGATCTCGAACGTGCGGTAATGGACCATTTGTGGTCCGCACCCCAACCTCAAACTGTCCGTCAGGTGCACGAAGCGCTCTCGATGCGACGCGACCTGGCTTACACCACGGTGATGACCGTGCTGCAACGGTTGGCCAAGAAGAATCTGGTCTCCCAAATCCGCGACGACCGCGCGCATCGCTACCTGCCGGTGCACGGCCGCGACGAACTCGTCGCCGGGCTCATGGTCGACGCGCTGGACCAGGCGGCGGATTCCGGAAGCCGACAGGCGGCCCTGGTGCATTTCGTCGAACGGGTTGGCCCCGATGAAGCTGAGGCGCTTCGGCGGGCACTGGACGAGATGGAATCCGGTCACCGCCCGGCCCCGTCGGCTGGCGCGCTACCTGGGGACTGAGGGAGACTGCCACTATGTCCGGGCTGGCCTTCACCGTCCTTGCGGTGATGCTGGTCGGCCCGGTACCGGCTCTGCTGGCGCGAGCCAAGTGGCCGTTGCGTGCCCCCCGCGCAGCCATGGTGCTCTGGCAGGCCATCGCCGTGGCCGCGGTGCTATCAACATTCAGCGCCGGGATCGCGATCGCCAGCCGGTTGTTTGTGCCCGGCCCGGACGGGCGGCCAACCGCGACCCTCGTCGGTGACATCGGCCGACTCGGCTGGGCGCTGTGGATCTTAGATCTCGTGGTTTTCGCGCTCACGCTGCTGGTTGGCGCCCGGCTGGCGATGGCCGTGATCCCGGTGGCCGTCACCACCCGCCGGCGGCGGGCCCATCACCGCATGCTGGTCGACCTGCTCGGGCTGTCATCCGATGTGGTTGCCGCACGCGCCTGCGCCCGCGGCCGTGACCTGCGTGTCCTGGAAGTGGCGCAGCCACTGGCCTACTGCCTGCCCGGCGTCCGCAGCCGAGTGGTGGTCAGCGAGGGCACGCTGGACTCCCTCACCGATACCGAGGTTGCCGCGATCCTGAGTCACGAGCGCGCCCATCTGCGCGCCCGTCACGACCTCGTGCTCGAGGCGTTCACCGCTGCGCACGCCGCGTTTCCCCGGTTTGTCCGCAGTGCCAGCGCCTTAGACGCGGTGCAGCTCCTGGTCGAGCTGCTGGCCGATGACGCCGCAGTCCGGGTGGCTGGCCGCGCTCCCCTGGCTCGCGCTCTGGTGACCTGTGCGTCGGGTCGGACGCCGCTGGGCGCGTTGGCCGCCGGCGGCACCCACACGTTGCTGCGGGTGCGACGGCTTTCGGGCAGCGGTAACAGCCTGATGCTGTCGACGGCCGCCTACCTCGCCGCGGCGGCGGTGCTGGTGGTGCCGACGTTCGCGCTGGCTATCCCGTGGCTCATCGAATTACAACGGCTGTTCACCGTCGCCTAACCGGACAACTGGGCAGGCGCGGCGCTTCGGCGATACTTTTCAGATGCCCCGATCCCGCTGTGCCACAGTGAGCGGTTGAAAGCGGAAAATAAGTCACGACCCTGAGAGGCGAAATACATGAGCTCGTCGGAATCAAACGCTGCTGCCGGCACCGCGCAAATCGGGGTCACCGGCCTCGCCGTGATGGGGTCGAACCTCGCCCGCAATTTCGCCCACCACGGCTATACGGTCGCGCTGCACAACCGCTCGGTCGCCAAGACCGATGCATTGCTGAAGGAACACGGCAGCGAAGGCAAATTCGTGCGCAGCGAAACCATCGAAGAATTCCTGGCCGCGTTGGAGAAGCCGCGCCGGGTGATCATCATGGTCAAGGCCGGCGACCCGACCGACGCGGTCATCGAGCAACTGGCCGACGCCATGGAGCAAGGCGACATCATCATCGATGGCGGCAACGCGCTTTACACCGACACCATCCGCCGCGAGAAGGCGATGCGCGAGCGGGGTCTGCACTTCGTCGGCGCCGGGATCTCCGGCGGCGAGGAGGGCGCGCTGAACGGGCCATCGATCATGCCGGGCGGTCCGGCCGAGTCGTATAAGTCGTTGGGCCCGCTACTCGAGGAGATCTCCGCGCACGTCGACGGTGTGCCGTGCTGCACCCACATCGGTCCCGACGGGGCCGGGCACTTCGTCAAGATGGTGCACAACGGCATCGAGTACTCCGACATGCAGTTGATCGGGGAGGCCTACCAACTGCTGCGCGACGGACTCGGCAAGACCGCACCCGAGATCGCCGACGTGTTCGCCGAATGGAACAAGGGCGACCTGGACAGCTTCCTCATTGAGATCACCGCAGAGGTGTTGCGCCAGACCGACGCCAAGACCGGCAAGCCGCTGGTCGATGTCATCCTCGACGAGGCCGAGCAGAAAGGCACCGGCCGCTGGACGGTGAAATCGGCGCTGGATCTTGGAATTCCGGTCACCGGTATCGCCGAGGCGGTGTTCGCCCGGGCACTGTCCGGCTCGGTGGCCCAGCGGAAAGCCACCACCGGCCTGGCGCCCGGCCACCTGGGCGAAAAGCCAAGCGATGCAAAGCAGTTCATCGACGATGTCAGCAAGGCGCTCTACGCGTCGAAGATCATCGCCTACGCTCAGGGCTTCAACCAGATCCAGGCCGGCAGCGCCGAATACGACTGGGGCATCACGCTGGGCGACATGGCGACAATCTGGCGTGGCGGCTGCATCATCCGGGCTAAATTCCTCAACCGGATCAAAGAGGCCTACGACGGCGATCCAGACCTGGCGACCCTGATCGTGGCGCCGTATTTCCGCAGCGCGATCGAGGCCGCGATCGACAGCTGGCGCCGCGTGGTCGTTACTGCCACGCAGCTGGGTATTCCTATTCCGGGCTTCTCGTCGGCGCTGTCCTACTACGACGCGCTGCGCACCGAGCGGCTGCCCGCCGCGCTGACTCAGGGCTTGCGGGACTTCTTTGGCGCGCACACCTACGGGCGGATCGATGAGGACCCGAGGAAGAAGTTCCACACCCTGTGGAGTGGGGACCGCACCGAAGTTCCGGCCTAGCAGGGCCAAATAAGGGGTACACCTACACCGATGAGGTTTCTCGACGGGCACCGTCCCGCATACGACCTGACCTACGACGACGTCTTCATCGTGCCGACTCGTTCGGACGTGGAGTCCCGCTTCGACGTCGATTTGTCCACCCAGGATGGCTCCGGCACCACCATCCCGGTGGTGGTCGCGAACATGACTGCGGTCGCGGGCCGGCGGATGGCCGAGACGGTGGCCCGCCGCGGTGGGCTTGTGGTGCTGCCGCAAGACCTTCCGATCACCGTGGTGCAGCGGACAGTGGACTTCGTCAAAAGCCGCGACTTGGCTGTCGACACCCCGGTGATCCTCGGGCCCGACGATTCGGTATCGCATGCACTCGCGCTGATCAGCAAGCGCGCGCACGGCGCGGCGGTGGTGGCCTTCGAGGGCCGCCCGATCGGCTTGGTCACCGAATCGTGCTGCGTGGGCGTCGACCGCTTCGCGCGGGTTCGCGATATCGCGATCACCGACTTCGTCAACGCCCCGGTGGGCACCGAGCCGCGAAAAGTCTTCGATCTTCTCGAGCACGCCCCGATCGATGTGGCGGTGCTCACCGGCCCCGATGGCACGCTGGCCGGCGTGCTAACCAGGACCGGGGCGATCCGCGCGGGCATCTACACCCCGGCCACCGACGCCAAAGGCCGGCTGCGCATCGGCGCGGCGGTCGGCATCAACGGCGATGTGGCCGCCAAAGCCCAGGCTCTGATCGAGGCCGGCGTCGACCTGGTGGTGGTTGATACCGCGCATGGGCATCAGGTGAAAGCCCTGGACGCAATCAAGTCGGTAGCGTCGCTGGATCTGGGTGTGCCATTGGCCGCCGGCAATGTGGTGTCGGCGGACGGCACCCGCGACTTGATCAGCGCGGGAGCGTCCATCGTCAAGGTCGGGGTGGGCCCGGGTGCGATGTGCACCACCCGGATGATGACCGGTGTCGGCCGGCCCCAGTTCTCCGCGGTGCTCGAATGCGCCTCGGCGGCAAAGCAACTCGGTGCACATGTGTGGGCCGACGGCGGGGTGCGCCATCCGCGGGACGTGGCGCTGGCGCTGGCCGCGGGCGCGTCCAACGTGATGATCGGATCGTGGTTCGCCGGCACCTATGAGTCCCCCGGCGACCTGATGCACGACCGCGACGACCAACCGTACAAGGAGAGCTACGGCATGGCGTCCAAGCGCGCGGTGGTTGCTCGCGCCACCGCCGACAGCGCCTTCGAGCGCGCCCGCAAGGCGTTGTTCGAGGAAGGCATCTCCACCTCGCGGATGGGCCTTGACCCGATCCGCGGCGGTGTCGAGGATCTCATCGACCACATCACGTCCGGGGTGCGCAGCACGTGTACCTACGTCGGGGCTTCGACGCTGGCCGAGTTGCATCAGCGGGCCGTGGTCGGTGTGCAATCCGCAGCGGGCTTCGCCGAAGGCCATCCGCTGCCGTTCGGCTGGTAGATCCAGACCAGTCGCAGGCGTGTCGCCGCTGCAGCGAGGGAAAGGCGTGTTGAGCCTTCGCTACCATATAAATCTCAGGTAGTTGTTCGATAAGTCGAGGGAGAGGGTCCCCGTGCCGCAGGCACCCGGCGAGGCCGGTGGCTTCCGGGCGGAGCCGTCACGGTGGAGGCGATGAATCTCCTCGTCATCCTGCTGAGCCTGCTGGCCATTGTGGTGCTCACGGTGGGCACCGCGGTGTTTGTGGCCGCCGAGTTCTCGTTGACCACCTTGGAGCGCAGCACCGTCGAGGCCAACGCCCGCAAGGGCGGCCGCCGCGACCGCTACGTGCGTCGGGCGCATCGCACGCTGGCGGTTCAGCTATCTGGTGCCCAGCTGGGCATCTCGGTCACCACGCTGGTCACCGGATACCTGACCGATCCGTTGGTGGCGAAGCTGCCGCATCCGGCCATGGATGCGCTTGGAGTCCCCCAACGGATCACCGACGCGGTCATCGCCTTCCTGGCTCTGGTCGTCGTCACGTCGCTGTCCATGGTCTTCGGTGAATTGGTGCCCAAGAATCTCGCGGTGGCCCGCCCGCTGACGACTGCCCGCGCCGTCGCCGGTGCGCAGCTGCTGTTCTCGTTCGTGATGACCCCCGCGATCCGGCTGACAAACGGCGCGGCGAACCGGATCCTGCGCAGGCTGGGCGTCGAGCCCGCCCAACGGCTCCGGTCGGCCCGCTCGCCGCAGGAACTGGTCTCGCTGGTTCGCACGTCGGCCCGCAGTGGCTCGCTGGACCCCGGCACCGCGGCGTTACTGCATCGATCGCTGCAGTTCGGCACGCTCACGGCCGAGGAGCTGATGACGCCGCGCTCGAAAATCGTTGCAATGCAAACCGATAACACCGTGGCGGATTTGGTTGCAACAGCCATCGAGAGCGGCTTCTCCCGGTTTCCGATCATCGACGGCGACCTGGACACCACCGTCGGCATCGTGCACGTCAAACAGGTCTTTGCAATGCCGCCCGCCGAGCGGGCGCACACGCTGCTCACCGCCGTGGCGCAGCCGGTCGCGGTGGTGCCCTCCACGCTCGACGGCGACGCGCTGATGGAACAGATTCGCGCCAACGACTTACAGACCGCCATGGTCGTCGACGAATACGGCGGTACCGCGGGCATGGTGACCGTCGAGGATCTGATCGAAGAGATCGTCGGCGACGTTCGCGACGAACACGACGACGCCACACCGGATGTGGTCGCCGCCAAGGATGGTTGGCGCGTCTCTGGTTTGCTGCGCATCGACGAAGTCGCCGACGCCACCGGCTATCGCGGCCCGGAGGGGGAATACGAAACGATCAGCGGACTGGTGCTGCAAGAGCTCGGCCGCATTCCAGTGCGCGGAGACGTGGTGCAGCTCAGTGGATATGAGCCGGACGGCATACCCAACACCTCGGCGCGCTGGCAGGCCAGGGTGGTCCGGATGGACGGCCGCCGCATCGACCAGCTCGAGCTGACCCGAGTGCGCGATCGCAGCGACTCCGTCGCGGGACGAGGCCGCTGATGGGCGACCTGCTGGGAATGTTGGCAGCCATTCTGCTGGTAGGCGCCAACGCGTTTTTCGTCGGCGCGGAATTCTCGTTGATCTCGGCTCGTCGCGACCGGCTGGAAGCACTCGCCGAGCAGGGCAGATCAAGCGCGGCCACGGTGATCAAGGCGGGCGAGCAGCTGCCGCTGATGTTCGCCGGAGCGCAGCTGGGTGTCACGTTGGCCTCGCTGCTGCTCGGCCGGCTCGGCGAGCCCGCGGTCGCCCACGTGCTGCGGCGCCCATTCACCTGGCTCGGCCTGTCGCCCGCGCTGCTGGACACGGTGTCGTTGCTGGTTGCGCTGGCGATCGTGGTGACGCTACATGTGCTGCTCGGCGAGGTGGTCCCGAAGAACATCGCCATCGCCGGCCCGGAGAGAGCGGCGATGCTGCTGATCCCGGCCTACCTGGTGTATGTGCGGACGGTTCGGCCGATCATCACGTTCTACAACCGGTGCACCAACGCCACCCTGCGAGCGCTGCGGGTGCAGCCGCGAGACGAACTCGACCTCACGGTCTCCACCGTCGAGCTCAGCGAGATGATCGCCGAATCGGTGTCGGAAGGTCTGCTGGATCCCGAGGAACACACCAGGCTCACCCGGGCGCTGCAGATCCGAAACCGGATGGTCGCCGACGTGGCGGTGCCGGTGAACGATATCCGCGCGGTGCCGGTGGCCGCGCCGGGGCGTGGGCCGACCGTCGAGGCCATCGAAAATGCGCTGGCCGCAACCGGCTACTCGCGCTTTCCGGTCGTCACCAACATCGAAGGCGACGGCAGATTCATCGGGTATCTGCACATCAAGGATGTGCTGGCGCAGGGCGACGACCCGCAGGCGGTGGTCGACCTGGCGACCGTTCGGCCGCTGCCGCAAATCCCCCAATCCCTGTCGGTTCCCGAGGCGCTGTCGCGGATGCGTCGCAGCAAGAGTCATCTGGCGCTGGTCACCGGGCAGCACGGGCTGGTGGTCGCGATGGTGGCGCTGGAGGATCTGGTGCGGGACTTGGTCGGCGCCGTGCACGACGGGACGAAGCGTGTCTGACGAGCCCATTCGTCTTGAGCCTGAGCAGTGGACGGCCCGGGCCGAGGAATACGCCGTGCGCGCCGAGACGTTCGTCGCCCCGCACCTCAAGCGGGCCAGCATTGGTGAGCCCCATCCGGTGTGGGACTTCCTGTTCAGCTACTACAGCCTGCGGCCAGGGCAGCTGCGCTGCTGGCACCCCGGGTACGGGACGGTGCTCGCCGGCGACGAAGTGATCCGCCGCTACCGGGGCCGCCGCGGCTACACGCCAGCTGGTGGCGGTGTCACGGTCAGCACCACGTTCCTGCACAGCCGGGTGGACACCATCGCGTTCGTGGCCAGCCTGCTGCGGGCGACCGCGCAGCGCCCGGCCCGATTGAACTGCTTCGGGCTGCACGAGTGGGCAATGGTTTACCGCAGCGGCGCGGTGCGTCACGAGCGCGTCCCGTTGCGGCTCGGGACAGCAGCGACCGACACCGTGGTCGAGGCTGAAATTGCCGGGCCGCTGCGGTGCAGCCACTTCGACGCAATCCGCTTTTTCAGTGCTGACGCGATGCTGCGAAACGCGATCTCGCCCAGCCGCGACACCCAACAGGATTGGGAGCAGCCCGGCTGCCTGCACGCCAACATGGACCTGTACAAATGGTCGTACAAATTGAGCCCGCTGATCGAATCCGAGCTGCTGCTGGATTGCCTGGAGCTGGCCGCGGCGGCGCGTGAAATCGACATGCGAGCCAGCCCGTACGACCTGCGGGGCTACGGGTACACACCGATCGCGGTCGAGCACGCTACCGGTCGGGCCGAGTACGTGCGTTGCCAGCAGGCCATCGCGTCACGTGCCGTGCCGCTGCGGGCAGCGCTGTTAGCCCGCTGTGACCTGCTATTGCAGCGCGCCGGGGCGGGTATGCAGGCTACCGGCCGGTAAGCTGGAGTTATTGCCAGTGAGGAGGAACGATGACTGATCGCGTGCCGGTTGGGAACCTGCGCGTCGCCCGGGTGCTATATGACTTCGTCAATAACGAGGCGTTGCCCGGCACTGACATCGACCCCGACAGCTTTTGGGCTGGGGTCGACAAGGTCGTCACCGACCTGCAGCCACAAAACCAGGATCTGCTGGCGCGCCGCGACCAGTTGCAGGCGCAGATCGACAAGTGGCACCGCCATCACGTCATCGAGCCGATAGACCCCGAGACTTACCGCCAGTTCCTCACCGAAATCGGTTATCTGGTGCCGGAACCTGACGACTTCACCATCACCACTGCGGGTGTCGACCCGGAGATCACCACCACGGCTGGTCCGCAGCTGGTCGTTCCGGTGCTCAATGCCCGGTTCGCGCTGAATGCGGCTAACGCCCGCTGGGGCTCGCTGTACGACGCGCTGTACGGCACGGATGTGATCCCGGAAAGCGACGGTGCCGAAAAGGGCACCAGCTACAACAAGGTCCGCGGCGACAAGGTGATCGCCTACGCGCGCAAATTCCTTGATGACGTGGTGCCGCTGTCCTCGGGCTCGTGGGCCGATGCCACTGACTTCAAGATCGAGGACGGCCGGTTGCTGGTCAGCCTGCAGGGCGACGAGCATCATCGTGGCCTGGCCAATCCCGGCCAGTTCGCCGGGTACACGGGCGAACTCGGCTCCCCGAGCTGGTCGATCTTGCTGGTCAACCACGGACTGCACATCGAGATCCTGATCGACCCGCAATCGCCGATCGGCAAGACCGACGCCGCCGGCGTCAAGGACGTGGTCCTGGAGTCGGCGGTTACCACGATCATGGACTTCGAGGACTCGGTGGCCGCGGTCGACGCCGACGACAAGGTGCTCGGGTACCGGAACTGGCTCGGCCTGAACAAGGGTGATCTGGCTGAAGAGGTCAATAAGGACGGCGAGTCCTTCACCCGCGTGCTGAACCAGGACCGCACCTACACCGCACCCAACGGCGGTGAGCTGACGCTGCCCGGTCGCAGCCTCATGTTCGTTCGCAACGTTGGTCATCTGATGACCAACGACGCCATCGTTGTGAGCAACGGCAACGGCGAAGAAAAAGAGGTGTTCGAGGGCATCCTTGACGCGCTGTTCACCGGCGTGACCGCGATCCACGGTCTGAAAACCGGCGAAGCCAACGGCCCACTGGCGAACAGCCGCACCGGTTCGATCTACATCGTCAAGCCGAAGATGCACGGGCCCGACGAAGTGGCCTTCACCTGCGAGTTGTTTAGCCGCGTCGAAGACGTGCTGGGGCTGCCGCAGGGCACCTTGAAGGTCGGCATCATGGATGAGGAACGCCGCACCACGGTCAATCTCAAGGCGTGCATCAAGGCCGCAGCCGACCGGGTGGTGTTCATCAACACCGGTTTCCTGGACCGCACCGGCGATGAGATTCACACCTCGATGGAGGCCGGCCCGATGATCCGCAAGGGTGCGATGAAGGGCACCACCTGGATCAAGGCCTACGAAGACGCCAACGTCGACACCGGGCTGGCCGCCGGCTTCTCGGGCAGGGCTCAGATCGGCAAAGGCATGTGGGCGATGACCGAGCTAATGGCCGACATGATGGAGCAGAAGATCGGCCAACCGAAGGCTGGAGCCACCACGGCGTGGGTGCCTTCGCCGACCGCAGCCACCCTGCATGCGATGCACTACCACTACGTCGACGTGTTCGCGGTCCAGAAGGAACTCGAGGGCAAGACCCGCACCACCATCGACGAGTTGCTGACGATTCCGCTGGCCAAGGAACTGGCCTGGGCTTCCGAGGAGATCCGCGAAGAGGTCGACAACAACTGCCAGTCCATCCTGGGCTACGTCGTTCGCTGGATCGACGCAGGCGTCGGCTGCTCGAAGGTGCCCGACATCCACAACGTGGCATTGATGGAAGACCGTGCCACACTGCGGATTTCGAGCCAGTTGCTGGCCAACTGGCTGCGCCACGGCGTCATCACCGAGGAGGACGTGCGGGCCAGCCTGGAGCGGATGGCGCCAATGGTGGACCAGCAGAACGCCGGCGATTCGGCGTACCGGCCGATGGCGCCCAACTTCGACGACAGCATCGCTTTCCTGGCCGCGCAAGATTTGATTCTGACCGGAACCCAACAGCCCAACGGCTACACCGAGCCGATTCTGCATCGGCGCCGTCGGGAGTTTAAGGCTCACGCTGGTGAGTGATTTCGGCTCGGGGCGCACTGACCATGGGTAGGCACCGAGCTCCCGATCCGGATGAGGACAAGCCGACCGGCGAACCGTCGGACGACTATTCGGAACCCGAGCCCGAACCCGAACCGGAACCCGAACCCGAGGACGTTGGCGACGTCGGTGGCTATCCGGAGCCCGACTCCGGTGGCATCCGCGTTCCGCCATATGCGGAGCAGCGGCCCACTGACAAAGCGGCCTACCCGGGCGAAGTTTCCGGCGACTCAGGTTTTCCCGGCTTCGACGATTACGCCGACCGCGACGCGCACCCGGAGGACGACCGGTACCCCGACGAGGTCGAAGCGGCGGACGACGACTTCCCGGACTTCCCACGACGCGGGCACGAACCGCCCGCTGGTCCACCACCGTCGCCGCCGTCCGGGGGCCATCGGGGCGGCAGCGAGTGGACCGGCGGTCACCGCAGTGACGGCGGACGACGCGGAGTCAGCATCGGTGTGATCGCGGCGCTGGTCGCGGTCGTCGTGGTGGTGGCCGGCGTGATCCTGTGGCGCTTCTTCGGCGATGCCTTGTCCAATCGCTCGCACAGCGCCGCCGCGTGCACCGGCAGCAAGGAGACGGTTGCCGTCATCGCTGACCCGTCGATTGCCGACCACGTGCAGCAGTTCGCGGAGCGCTACAACGGGTCGGCTGGACCGATTGGCGATCACTGTGTCGCGGTCGGTGTCAAACCTGCGGGCTCTGACGCCGTCATCGACGGGTTCATCGGGAAGTGGCCGGCAGAGTTGGGTCAGCGGCCCGCGCTGTGGATTCCAGCCAGCTCGGTCTCGACGTCGCGGCTGACAGCCGCGACGGGCAAGGGAACAGTCACCGAAAGCCGCTCGCTGGTCACTACGCCGGTGGTGCTGGCGGTGCGGCCGGAACTTCAACGCGCACTCGGCGGCCAGAAATGGGCGACGCTGCCTGGTCTGCAGACCAAACCCGACGCGTTGGGCGGATTGAAGCTGCCTCATTGGGGACCGCTGCGGCTGGCCCTGCCGCTTGGCGGCAATAGCGACGCCACGTATCTGGCCGCCGAGGCGGTGGCGGCGGGCTCCGTGCCCGCCGGCGCGCCGCCAACCGATGGTGCCGGCGCGGTGCGCACGCTGATCAACGGTCAGCCCAAGCTGGCCGACAACTCGCTGGCCGAGGCACTGAATGTGCTGCTGCGGCCTGGTGATCCGGCCACCGCGCCGGTGCACGCTGTGGTCACCACCGAGCAGCAAGTGTTCCAGCGCGGCGAATCGTTAGCCGGATGCCGGCAGCGCGCTAGGTTCCTGGCTGGCACCGGGGCCGGCGGCGGTCGCGGACTATCCGACTGTTCAGCTCAGCGGGTCGTGGCTGTCGCAGGACCAAGTGACGGCGGCCAACGCGTTCGCCCGGTTCATGCAGAAATCCGACCAACTCGCTGAACTGGCCAAAGCCGGTTTCCGGGTGCCCGGGGTCAAGCCGCCCAGCAGCGACGTCACCAGCTTCCCCGCGCTGCCGTCGACGCTGTCGGTGGGCGATGACGCGATGCGCGCCACCCTGGCAAACACCGTGACCACGCCGTCGAACGGGCCGGCTGCAATCATCATGCTGGAGCAGTCGATGACCACCGACGAAGGCGGCAAGACCCGGCTGGGCAATGTGGTCGTTGCGCTGGAGGACCGGATCAAGGCGCTGCCGCCGAGCTCGGTCATCGGATTGTGGACGTTCGACGGCAAAGAAGGCCGATCGGAGGTGTCGGCCGGCCCGCTGGCCGATCCCGTCGACGGCCAGCCCCGCGCGGACGCGCTGATGGCCGCACTGGACAAGCAGCATGCGTCGTCCGGCGGCGCGGTGTCGTTCACCACGCTGCGGATTATCTACAAGGATGCGGTGAACAATTACCATCCCGGGCAACCGAATTCGGTGCTTGGTGATTACGGCCGGACCACACACCGACCAGAGCCTGAGTAGCGACGGCCTGCAGGATTTCATCAAGGACAGCGTCGACCCGGCCAAGCCGGTGGCGGTCAACGTGATCGACTTCGGTTCTGATTCCGACCGGCCGACCTGGGAAGCCGTCGCGAAACTGTCCGGTGGCAGCTACCAGAACCTGGCGACGTCGGCGTCGCCGGAGCTGGCCACCGCGGTCACCAACTTCTTGAGCTGACCGGGCGGCTGCTCGACGACCACCTGCTGCAGATGTCGGCGTGCGCCAGCAGGCTGTAGTTGTGTCGCGGTGGTTTATCCGACAACCCGAAGCTCAGGAAGGCGCCCCCAGCCGCTCGATCACCGGCCCGAAATCGTAGTGACTCGACGGAAAGCCGTGTAGCAGAAGGACTGTGGGATCATCGCCTGCTGCCGATCGGACGAAGACGTAATGCGGTCTGCGGCATCGGCCATCCGATATCCCGGAGTAATTATCCGGATTTGCAGACAACATAATTTTTATTTGGCACATGGGCAATTTTTCGTTGTCTCTTAGCTGAATCTCAGGTACTCTCCCGATCAAGCTGTGAGGTGCATCACAAGGCGACGGATAAATAGAGGAGATGCTGTCATGCAACAAGCACTTCGCCCCTATGTCACTGCTGGTATAGCCGTGGTCGGCGCCAGCATGATTGCTGTCACCCCGATGGTGGCGCCGCCACCGATTCCCCAGGTGCGGTCGGTCCAACTGGTCGACGCGTGGTCCGACCTCCTCACCAACACGGTTGCCAACCTGGACAACATCGCCAGCAACGCCAACGCGTCGGACATCACCCAAGTCTTCAGCGCGCTCTTCACGAACCCGCTCGGCGTGCTCGATGCGATCACGAACCTCGACCCCACCGTGGCCACAACCACGGGCACCGATCCGCTTCTGCAGGTCTCGGTGGGGTTGACGCCGGCGCTGGAATACATCCTCGGAAACCTCGGGGCAACGGCCGCCACGGACGAGGCGATCAACAGCGTCGTCACGCAGTTGCAGGCCGACCCGTCGAACGCGTTCTCCATCCTCTACGAAGGCACCGCCTCCGTCCTCAACGCCTACCTCAACGGCGCGGACAACGTCAGCTTGCTGGGCGGCATCATCGACCTCCCGCTCGTCAACGGCGTCCTCGCCCCGGAACAGACCGGGACCGTCGACATCAACCTGACCGATCTGGTGAACGCCCTGGGGCTGGGCAACCTCAACCTGGGCAACCTGGACCTGAGCAGCTTGTTGGGTCAACTCGGGCTGGGCAACCTGGACCTTGGCCAGTTGTTCAACGACCTGCAGCTGAACGGTAACCCGTTGAGCGACGCGGGCCTTGGCACGTTGCTGGCAGACGCCAGCACTCCCGTGACCACACTGGGCGGTTTGCTGAACCTCCTCGGCCTGGGCGGCCTGGATGCCGGCACCTTCGACCTGACCAGCATATTGAGCGGCCTGGGTCTAGACGCCACGGACCTGAACAGCTTGACCCTGGATCAGGTTTTGACTGCGTTCAATATCAACCCGGATCTCAGCATCCTCAACGAAGGTTTGGGCAGCTTGCTGAGCGCAACCCAGCTCACCACGATCCTCACCGCCATCGGCATTCCAGCAGTTGACCCCATCCTGGTGGGCGCGTTGAACAACGTCAGCCTGGGCGATTTGCTGGGCATCACGAACACGACGGACGATAATCTGGCCGGCCTACTGGCCGCCCTCGGCATCAACAATGACACGGGGAGCGGTCTGACTGTCGGTACGTTGCTGACAGACCTGGGCTTCCCCAGCTCGACCGGTGACCTGACGCTGAGCCAACTGCTGGGCGACCTGGTTAATACCTCGAGCCTTGATCCTCTCAGCCTGAACATCACCGACGCCTTGAACAACACTCTGGATCTGGGCCAACTGCTCAGCGCTCTCGGCCTTTCCGACCTGCCGTTGAACCTGAGCGATTTGGGCAACCTTACCAACCTGAGTCTGGACGGCCTGCTCGGCGATCTCGGCCTGGGCGATCTGGCCGACGTCAGCGTGAACCCGTTGGGTGGCCTGATCACCGAGCTGGTGGACACCGTGCCGCAGCAGATCCTGGCGGCGATCTAGGTCAGGCTAGGTCACACATAGGCCTCAACCGGCGGACACGAGCACACCAGGTTGCGGTCGCCGTAGGCGCCGTCGATGCGGCGCACCGGCGGCCACACCTTGGGCCGGAACGCTTTCCCGAGCGGGTAGGCGGCCACTTCGCGGGTGTAGGGGTGCTCCCACTTGTCCACCAGCAGGCACTCGGCGGTATGGGGTGCACCCCGCAGCGGATTGTCGTCCACCGGCCACTCACCGGCGCCGACCCGGTCGATCTCGCCGCGGATCGCGATCATGGCCTCGCAGAACGCGTCGATCTCGGCCAAGCTCTCGCTCTCGGTGGGCTCCACCATCAGCGTCCCGGCCACCGGGAAGCTCATCGTCGGCGCGTGAAACCCATAGTCCGCCAAGCGTTTTGCAACATCGTCGACGGTTACGCCGGTGGACTTGGTGATCGGTCGCAGATCCAGGATGCACTCGTGGGCCACCATGCCGTTCTCGCCGGTGTAGAGCACCGGGAAGTACTCGTCGAGCCGGCGGGCGATGTAGTTGGCCGACGCGATCGCCGTCAACGACGCGGCCCGTAGACCGGCCGCGCCCATCATCCGGATGTAGGCCCAGGTGATCGGCAGGATCGACGCCGAGCCGTAGGGCGCCGACGACACCGGCGGACCCGCCGGCAACTCGGGCGCAAAGGGGTGGCCAGGAAGGAACGGGGCCAGATGTGAGCGCGCCGCCACCGGCCCCACCCCGGGGCCACCGCCGCCGTGCGGGATGCAGAAGGTCTTGTGCAGGTTCAGATGGCTGACGTCGCCGCCGAACTCGCCGGGTCGGGCCAAACCGACCAGGGCGTTGAGATTGGCACCGTCGATATACACCTGGCCGCCCGCCTCATGCACCGCCGCGCAGATCTCGGCGATGTCGTGCTCGTACACACCATGCGTGGACGGGTAGGTGATCATCAGCGTCGACAGTCGGTCGGCATGCTCGCTGATCTTGGCCCGTAGATCGTCGAGGTCCACATCACCGTTGTCGCGGCAGGCCACCACGACCACCCGCATGCCGGCCAGCGCCGCCGACGCGGCGTTGGTGCCATGCGCGCTGGCCGGGATCAGGCAGATGTCGCGCTGTGGTTCGCCGCGGCCGGCGTGGTAGGCGTGAATGGCCAGCAGGCCGGCGTACTCGCCCTGCGATCCCGCGTTGGGTTGCAGCGAGACCGCGTCGTAGCCGGTCATCTCTACCAGCCAGGTTTCCAGATCGGCGATCAGCCGCCGCACACCCGCGGTGTCGGATGCCGGGGCGAAGGGATGCAGACGCGCGAACTCCGGCCAGGTAATCGACTCCATCTCGGCGGCCGCATTGAGCTTCATCGTGCACGAGCCCAGCGGAATCATGCTGCGGTCCAAGGCGAGATCTTTGTCCGCCAGCCCACGCAGGTAGCGCATCATCGACGTCTCGGTGCGGTAGCGGGTGAACGCCGGATGGGTCAGGAACTCCGACGTGCGGGTGCTGATGTCTGCGGCGCCCTGCTCGGCGGCCGACACTCCGAAGGCGTCCAGTACCGCTGCGACGTGATCATCGGTGGTGTCTTCGTCGCAGGCGACCGACACGTGGTCGGCGTCGACGCGGCACAGGTTGATGCCGTTGGCTTTCGCTGCGGCGAGCACGTCGTCTGCCCGGCCCGGAACCCGGGCCAGCACTGTGTCGAAATACGTGTCGTGCACCAGCGCGTCACCGAGTGCCGCGGCAATCGTCGCGGCATGGCCGTGTACCCGGCGGGCAATCCCGGTCAGCCCGTCGGCGCCGTGATAGCTGGCGTACATCGCGGCCATCACCGCGAGCAACACCTGCGCGGTGCAGATGTTGCTGGTCGCCTTGTCCCGGCGGATGTGCTGCTCGCGAGTCTGCAGCGCCAGCCGGTAGGCGGGCGACCCGTCGGCGTCCAGCGAAACACCGACCAGCCGACCGGGCAGCTGACGGGCATGGTTGGCGTGCACCGCCAGGTATCCGGCATGCGGACCGCCGAATCCCATTGGTACACCGAAGCGTTGAGTGTTTCCGAATGCCACGTCGGCGCCGATCTCCCCTGGCGGCGTGATCAACGTCAGCGCCAACAGGTCCGCACCGACGGCCACCAAGGCCCCGCGGTCGTGAGCCTGCGACACCAACGCAGACCAGTCGGTGATCCGGCCGCTGGCCCCGGGCAGCTGCGCGATCACACCGAAGAACTCGCCGTCCGGCAGGCCGTCACGCAGGTCGGCGGTGACGATCTCGATGCCCAGCGGCTCGGCGCGGGTGGCTAGCACCGCCGCGGTCTGGGTGAATACGTCGACGTCGACGGCCAGCCGGTTGGCGCTGCTCTTAACCGCGCGGTGCATCAGCGTCATCGCCTCGGCGGCGGCGGTGCCCTCGTCGAGCATCGACGCGTTGGCCACCTCGAGGCCGGTCAGGTCGGCCACCATGGTCTGGAAATTCAGCAGCGCTTCCAGCCGGCCCTGGCTGATCTCGGGCTGGTATGGCGTGTACGCGGTGTACCAGGCCGGGTTCTCCATGATGTTGCGCAGCAGTACCGGCGGCGTGAGCGTGTCGTAGTAGCCCTGACCGATCATCGACACCGCGACCGTGTTGGCGTCGGCCATCGCACGCAGCTCGGCCAGCGCCTCGGCCTCGCTGGCCGGAGGCGGCAGCCGGTCCAGGCCGGGTGCGGCGCCAGTGTCGGTCAGCTCATCGAGGATGCCGGCGGGCACGGCCTTGGCCGCCAGGGCGTCGAGCGACTCGGCGCCGATGACGTCGAGCATGGCCGCGATGGCCTGGCTGTCGGGGCCGATGTGCCGGTCGCTGAAACGGGGATCGGTGTAGTCGGACACGGGCGAAACTCCTGACATCGGCAGAGGATCTTGCGGTCCTCCCCCTCTGTCGTCTACCCGAACCGGGCGCCTGAGAGATTCGACGCCGCGCCGATTGCGACGCGATGTCTTTCCCCATGGGCGGGCAGCCCAACGAGTGGGTCACCGCTTTCCAGAGGCATCGGGGTCTGACGCGGTCCGGGTGCCTGAGAGGTTGACGGAGAGGTGTTGCTCCTTCGGCGTCCGTGGCTGGCAGCCACGGAACTCTCCCGCGCAAGGGCGATGCAGTACCGAGTTTACCGACTAGTCGCCGGGGGGTCAGCCGATCTTGCGGTCGCGGTGCTTGCGCCGAGAGGCCAACTCGTCTTCCGGGGCGGTAATCGACTCACCGCCGTCAGCGCGTTCACCGGGGAAATCAGCGATCGCGCCGGTCAGTTCCCGCATCGCGCCGGAAACGGCGATGCCGAACACACCTTGTCCGCCCTGCAGCAGGTCAACGACCTCTTCGGCCGAGGTGCACTCATAGACCGTGGTGCCATCGGAGAAAAGCGTGATGTTCGCCAGGTCCTGCACGCCACGCTGGCGTAGATGGTCGACCGCGACGCGGATGTTGTGCAGCGAAATGCCGGTGTCGAGTAACCGTTTGACGATCTTGAGCACCAGGATGTCTTTGAACGAATACAAGCGCTGGCTGCCGGAGCCCGCCGCGCTCCGAATCGACGGCACCACCAGCGACGTACGTGCCCAATAGTCCAGTTGGCGATAGGTAATGCCGGCAATTTGGCATGCACTCGGACCGCGGTAGCCGACTAATTCGTCGGGTACCGAGTCGTCAGGAAAAAGACCGGCTTGCACAGGTTCGCGAATGGCTGGTTCGGGACTGGTTGCTGCAGTTTTGTCGATCGCGCTCACGGACTCGAGATCCAGTTGGTCTTGACGTGGTTGATCCCCCACGGTGCTTCCTCTCGCCGATCGCGCTCGTTACGGGCTGCCGGTAGCCGCATTTGCTCAGCCGAGTGCTTGTGAGCATACGCTTTTCGTCACGCTGTGGTGTTGCTAGAACTAATCACGTACTAATCAACTCGAGATCAAAGTATGGCCGTCTTCGCGGCGACTCGACGCTTTCCAACGGGCGTGTCGAAGTCGAACTCCGAGATGAGACGCATCCGTGATGTTGATGCATTCCAGGCCCCCAAATGGCTTGACCGTGTTAGGCCGTCTTAGCCGCGCTAAGCAAGATGCTTGGTCACGTGGCCTTGAAGTCGTCGGGCGACACGCTGTCCAGAAACTCCTTGAACTTCTCCACCTCGTCCTCTCGGACCGCGGTGCTCGGCTCCTCGTCGCTCTCGTCAGGAATCAGCAGGCCGGCCTCCGCAAGGACGGCCTCCTCGACATAAATCGGCACGCCGACCCGCAAAGCGATGGCAACCGAGTCCGAAGGCCGCGCCGAGACCGTGATGTTGCGGTCGAAAATCAGGTCGGCGTAGAACGTGCCTTCCTGCAAGTCGACAATCCGCACCTCTTTCAGCGAATGCCCAAGCGCAGCAATGAGATCCCGGATCAGGTCGTGCGTCAGGGGACGCGGCGGCTCGACTCCCTGCTGCTCGAGGGCAATCGCCGCGGCCTCGGATTGGCCGATCCAGATCGGCAGGTAACGGTCACCGTTGGCCTCGCGCAGCAACAGCACCGGCTGGTTCTGCGGCTGCTCGACGCGAATGCCGACGACGCGAACTTCACCCATCTGTGACTGCCCTCCGCACCTGCTGCCGTGTCCGACTCGGACCTGCCCCGACGTCGCGGTGGAACACCAAGCCGCCGAACACAAGCCCTCGATCGGAAGTCTAGTCCTTCAGCGGTGCAGAACGTCTGCGCACTGCCGACTTGATCAACGACGTGTGCAAGGTGATGGCCAGCGCTGCAACTTCCCGGGCCAGGTCGTCTGCGCGGTCGCGCGCGCCCGCTTTACCTGCCTTGACGAGCGGGCCCGCGATTTGCGCTATCAGGTCGGATTGCCGATCGGCCGCCGAGCGGAATGCCCGCAGATGGCGTGGTTCGACCCCGTACTCTGCCAGCGCCCGTGCGCACTGCAAGATCACCACGGCATGCTCGTCGAAGAATCCCCCCGCCCCGGTAGTGATCACCCCCGCTTTGAGCAGCGCTGTCAGCAGCTCGCCGTCCACCCCGGAGCGTTCCAGCAGATCCTCCCGGCTGAGCCGGATGCGAGTAGGCGCCACCGATGCCGAATCCGGACCTGGCCGACCCGCTGTGCTGCCCCCGGTGTCGCCGCCAACCGACACCAATCGCGGTACCCCATAAGGCGATCCGTCGAGCGGCAGCTCGCCATCCGGCTGAGCGTCCAGCTGCGCCTTGATGACCTTCAGCGGCAGGTATTGATCACGCTGAGCAGTCAGGATGAAGCGCAGTCGGGCGCAGTCGTAAGCGGTGAATCTGCGATAGCCCGATGCCGCGCGCTGCGGTGTGACGAGGCCCTCGGCCTCCAAGAAGCGGATCTTGGAGATCGTCACATCTGGGAAGTCTGGCCTTAGCAGGTCGAGGACTGCTCCGATCGACATCCCACTCAGCGCGGGGGTCTCGGGCGCAGTCACTAGCTTCCGGGCCCGCCGTTGTCGTCACCAACCTTGGGACCGGTCAAAAACACCAGGCGGAACTTCCCTATCTGAACCTCGTCGCCGTTTGCCAGCACGGCCGAATCCACCGGCTCGCGGTTGACGTAGGTGCCGTTGAGGCTGCCGACGTCGACGACATGAAACTCTTCGCTGTCTAATCGGAATTCGGCGTGCCGCCGGCTGACGGTGACGTCGTCGAGGAAGATGTCGCTGTCGGGATGGCGGCCCGCCGAGGTGGTCGCCTGGTCGAGCAGGAAGCGCGAGCCGGCGTTCGGCCCCCGCTTGACCACCAGCAACGCCGAACCGACCGGCAGCCCCTCGACGCCGGACACCGACGTTTCAGTGCCCGCTTGCGCAGGAGCGTCCAGTTCATTCAGAAAATCGGCGCGGAAGACCGATGTCGTCTCCACAGTGACTTCGTCAGAGATCTGGTCGTTGTCCTTCTCCGTCACCCGCTGCTCCTCACTGGCCGCTGCTGCGTTGTCTGGCTGGGCCCGCTCGACCGGCTTCCCACCCGCCGTGACCGTCAATGTGTCGACCGTACCGCGCACGGGAGCGCAATGTACCGTCCCCCGCCGGATCGGCGGTCGCCTTTAACGGCCCGGCGCATTGTCTCCGGGCGCAGGGAACCATAACAAGGGTCATTCCGACAGCGTGCCGCGGTAGGCGTCGGCGTCCAGCAACGCCGCGAAGCCCTGCTCGAGTGACCCGGGATCGACTTGGAGATCGATCAGCCAGCCAGCGCCGTAGGGATCCGAATTGACCAGCTCGGAGTTGCCGTCCAGATCGCTATTGACGGCAACGACTTTCGCCGTAACGGGGGCATACAAATCCGACACCGACTTGGTCGACTCCACCTCTCCGAAGGTTTCCCCGGCGGTTACCTCGGTACCCACCTCAGGCAGCGTCACAAACACGACATCGCCAAGGGCCGACTGGGCGAAGTCCGTGATCCCGACCCGAACGGTGTCGTCCCCGGTCCGGCGAACCCACTCGTGCTCGGGGGTGTAGTGCAAATCAGGCGGGATTTCGCTCACGTTGTTCCTGTCTTCCTCGGTGGCTCACTTGACTGGCTGAGCGTATTGGCGCGGTTTTGGTTGTCGCAAGACGGTGATGTCGACCCGGTCGCTCTGTTGGACCGCCATGGTGCCGCCGACGCGTTTGACGCTGTCCACCGCGCCGCCGGGAATATTCATCGCCGCTGCCAATGTCGGTGGATCACCAATGGCCAGAACCGAATACGGCGGCCGCAGCGTTCTACCGTCGACGACCAGCGCGCCTGGAGCGCCGGCGATCCAGGTGTCGACACCGGTTCGCACCGCCTGGTGCGCGTCGCCGATCTCGATCGCCTCAGCACCGGCGGCGCGTAACTCGTTGAGCACGTCGAGCATCGCCTGAGGCGCCACACCTGGCCCCGGGTCCTCGATCCGCACGGTAACGCCGGGTCCAGTGGCGCCGACGGTGCCGATCAGGATCGACAGCGCAGCAAGCCGAGCCTGGGCATTTTCGATCGCGGCCTGGTCGCTGCTGCCCGACGCCTGCAACGCGGCCAGCGAACGCTGCAGTTCAGTGACTTCGGTGCTCAGGGTGGCCTCGCGTTGACGCAGCGAGTCCAGCAGCACCAGCAGGTCGGCGGGCCGGGCGGTATCCAACGAGTCGCCGGATTCGGTCTGGTGCACCTGGGTGGCGATAGCGACACCCAGCAGCAGGCACAACAGCACCGCCAGGGTCCCGAATAGGGTCAGGCCGCGCCGCAGCATGCCGAAGAATCCGCGCGGCTGCAGCTCTCCGATATCGGGTCGGGGCTGGTGCGGCGCGAGTTCATGCCGTCCGTGCTCCGCGGCGGTCTCGTGGGCCCCAGGCTCAGCAGCCTCAGGCTCGCTGCCCTGCGACGCGGCTTGGGTATCGGGATCGCTCATGTCGGCCTCATGCCAGCTAAGCGCCAAATAGTCGGCGCCGCAGCGCGGCGGCGTTACCGAAGATGCGGATACCCAGCACGACGATGATCGCGGTCGACAACTGTGTGCCGACGCCCAATTGGTCGCCGACATAGACGATCAGCGCGGCGACCAAGACGTTGAACACAAACGACACCACGAAGACCTTCGGGTCGAAAATCCGCTCCAGATAGGCTCGCAGACCGCCGAATACCGCGTCGAGCGCGGCGACTACCGCGATCGGCAGGTAGGGCTGGACAACCTCGGGCACACTGGGATGAAAGACCAAGCCCAGCACGATGCCGACGACCAGCGCGGCAATCCCGATCATTGCTGCTCCGTTCTCTTCAGCGGCACTAGGATCCAATCTGTTTGGCGAACTTGATATCTCGGGCCGCGCCGGCGGGCAGCGTGAGCCCGTCCCGGGCGCTGACGTCGACGCCGACGCCGTAAGAGGCCTCCAGAAGTCTTAGCCGGCGTAGTCCGGGGCTGCTGTCGAAGACATCTTGCATGGAATGCGGGGGCCCGACTGCCAAAACGGTGTATGGGCTGCTGATGGGGTTGTTGTCAACCAAGATCGCGCCGCCTGCCTGTCGAATGGTCACGTTCGGTCCGATCCGGACAGCGCCGACAGCAATCGCCTCAGCGCCGCTAGCCCACAACGAATTGACCACCAGCTGCAAGTCCCGGTCGAGGATGATTTGCCGACTGCCGGCCACCCGCTGCTTGGACACGTCGGAAAGATTGGGTCCGACGCCCGGGTCGGTCACCGTCACGCTCAGACCCGGGCCGATCACCGGGACGCTCGCGGCGGCCAGGCTGAGTTTGTCGAGGCTGGCCAATAGCCGCCGGCCCTGGGCGTCGTCGGCTAACGCTCGCCCCTGAACCTGGTCGACCTGCGCGGTGAGCGCGCTCCGGCGTGCCGCTAACGCGCCTGCCGAGGCCTCTTCGGCGCGCACGTCGCCGGCCAGCGTCCGTTGTGCTGCGCTGACTCCCGGAGCGACCAGCCGGGCCTGGCCGACGGCCGCGGCGAACACCGTGGCGACCAGCAACGCCGCCAGCGCTTGCCACATCCAGGCCAGCGCACGATCGCGACCGGTCTGCGGCCTGCCGGAGCGGTCCCGCTTGGCGGCGGCGGCCGCGTAGCCCGGGTCGAGGTGCTCGGAGAGCAGGGCGCGCAGCAGTGACGGCACCGGGATGAACTGCGGCCGCCCTGCCTCGTGTGCGCTGAGACCTGCGTAGGGGTCATAGCCGCCGAGCGCTTGGTCAGCCATCGGCATCCGCCCGTATCGCCGGCGGCTTGTCGCGGCGCCTCACCGGGGGCAGCCGGCGCATCACCAGGACCACCTGCACGGCATACACCACGAACGACCACAGGTACATGTACAAGCCCCAGATCAAAAACGCCCAGCCGCAGGCCAGTACGACGCGACTCCACAGCGCGTCGAACTGTCCCAGCAGGATCAGCGGAAACGCCGACATCAGGGCGAATGTTGCGGCCTTGCCGACATAGATCACGGGCAATGCGGTGAACCCGCGGGTGCGCAACAGGGGCAGCTCGGCGGCCAGCAGCACATCCCGCGCCAGCATTACCGCGATGATCCACCACGGCACGATGCCGCGCAGCCCCAACGCGATCGGGACGGTCACCATGTAGAGCCGGTCTACCGCCGGATCCAGATACTCCCCCAGTTTCGACGACTGGTTCAGCAACCGGGCGATCTTGCCGTCGGCCCAGTCAGATGCGCCGCTGAACATCAGGATGGCCACCGCCCACGCATTGGCGTGGGCAACCAGCAACAGGTAGATGAAGACCGGAATCAGCGCCAGCCGGATCCCGCTCAGCAGGTTGGGCACCGTCAGGAGCCGGTCATGTGCGCGCGCACGGTTCATGAGCGTCGCTCCACTCCCCCGCAAGCGGGCGGCGCCCCCACCGCATCGTCGCCGGCGCGCTTCATGAGGCGTGACCTTATCTGAAGATGCCGGGCAGGCTCAGCGCGGAAAGCGAGTCGTCGGCCAACGGGTTGTCGTGCACCATGTAGGTCCACGTCGAGGTCGGGCGGGCCAGCTTGGACAGATCCACACCCGGCTCGTCTTCGATCGTCGGAGAGGTTTCGAACGTCTGCTGGGCCGCTTCGATTGCGTCGGCAGCCAGTGATGCAAACGCATCCACGGCCATCCGGTGAAATTCGTCCAGCGGATTCTGCCGGCCGAGAGCACGCAAATGGATGCTTTCCCGGATATCGGCCAGGTAGGCGAGGTGGTCGGCCCAGCCTCGGTCGAGGTGGTACAGCATGATCAGTCGGCAGATCGTCTCCAGTCGCTCTTCGGAGAGTTCTGCCGGGTCTTCAGCGAGCTCCGCGTAACGGTCGGGTGCCAGTTCGGCGAGTTCCTCGCGGGCGGCGGCGGTGCTCAGCAGGGTGTTGCGCCGCTCAACGATGATGGCGCGCTGCTGGGCGATCAACTGGTTGTACCGCCAGGTGTTCGCGTGCACGTCCAGCAGCCTGCCCTCGGCTACCCGCTGAGCGTGTTCGAGCAAAGTGGCGACCTTGGCGCTGACGATGCGGCCGTCCTCGTCGGTCTGCGTCGGCAGCTTGTTGCGTTCGAGGTTGGCCGCCGCGACGTCGTCTTCCCAGCTGGAGAAGAACACCGATGAGCCCGGGTCGCCCTGGCGGCCGGCACGGCCGCGCAGCTGATTGTCCAGCCGCTCGGTGTTGTGTCGGCCGGTACCGACGACATGCAGCCCACCCAGCTCGACCACCTTCTCGTGGTCGGCCTCGTCGGAGCCGCCGAGCCGGATATCGGTGCCGCGGCCGGCCATCTGGGTCGACACGGTGACCGCGCCGAGTTTGCCGGCCTCCGCGATCACCCGGGCCTCCTCGGCGTCGTTCTTGGCATTGAGCACCACCGCGGGCACACCGTGACGCTGCAGCCGCTCGTGCAGCTCTTCGGATTCGGCTACGTCGTGGGTGCCGACCAATACGGGTTGTCCGGTCTCATGGACCTCGATGATGTGCGCGATGATCGCGGCGATTTTCGCCGCGGTGGTGATGTACACCCGGTCGGTCTCGTCCTCGCGGATATTCGGGGTATTCGGAGGTATCGGGGACACGCCGAGCTTGTAGAACTGGCGCAGCTGCTCGCCCGCGGCCAGCGCCGTGCCGGTCATGCCGCACACCGTCGGATAGCGGTTGATCAGCGCCTGCACCGTGATGGTGTCGAGCACCTCGCCCGTTTCGGTGGTCTCGATGCCTTCCTTGGCCTCGACTGCCGCCTGCAGGCCGTCCGGCCACCGTTGCAGCTGGGCGATGCGGCCGCGTGAGGCGTTGATCAGGTGCACGGCGTCGTCGCGCACGATATAGTGCACATCGCGGTGCAGCAAGACATGCGCATGCAGCGCGACGTTGACTTCGGTGAGTGTGGTGCCGACGTGCTCCTCGGAATAGAGATCGATTCCGCCGAGCTCCTTTTCGAGTTTGGCCGCCCCGACCTCGGTCAGGTGGACATTGCGGCTATCGGAGTCGGTGTCGTAATCGTCGCCGGCTTGCAGCTCGCCGACCAGCCGGATGATCTCCAGCCGGGGCTTCTCCCGGTGTGTGGTTCCGGCCAGCACCAGCGGCACCAACGCCTCGTCGACCAGCACCGAGTCGGCTTCGTCGATCAGGGCCACGTCCGGGTTGGGCGACACCAGATCGGCGACGTCGGTAACCAGCTGATCGCGCAGCACGTCGAAGCCGATCTCGTTAACGGAGCCGTAGGTGACATTGCACGTGTAGGCCTCACGACGTTCGTCAGCCGTCGACTCGGCGGTGACCCAGCCGACTGTCAGGCCAAGTGCGGTCAGCAGCGGGCCCATCCATTCGGCGTCGCGACGGGCCAGGTAGTCGTTGATGGTGACGACGTGAACGTGGCGACCGGCCAACGCGTAACCGGCGGCGGCGATCGCTCCGGCCAGGGTTTTGCCCTCGCCCGTTGCCATTTCGATCACGTCACCGGCTAGCATCCGCAGCGCGCCGAGCAACTGCACGTCGAACGGCCGCAGCCCGGTGGAGCGTTCCGCGGCTTCCCGGGCGATGGCGAGGAATTGCGGGATGTCGTCGGATTCGGCGAGGTCGTCCAGGCTGAGCAAGCCCGCGGCTTTGAGCAATTGCTCGTCGTCGAGGTCCGCAGCCTTCTCGTCGTACTCCGCTGCGGCACTGACCTGTGCCTGCGAGCGGCTGAGATTTCTCTCGGTGTTGGCGCCGAGCAGCCGCCAAAATCGGTTACTCAGGCGGCCCGACATGGTGCTGGTGGTCTTTGGCACAGGTCAACGGTACGCGGGCGAGCCGGCGACTGATCACCATCCCCTTGAGCCCTCAGGCGAGGTTGGATCGGCGTGGATAGGCGACCTCAGGGTCGGTGAGCACGTTGACGACGGCCGGTAGGCCGCTGCCGAGGGCACGCTCCAGGGCAGGGCGCAGCTGCCCGGGCGCCGACACCAGCTCACCGTGACCACCCAGTGCGCACACGACTTCGTCGTAGCGGGTACCGGGTCGCAGCTCGGCCACCACCGAATAGCCGTAAATCGCTTCCATTGGATGCTTTTCCAGCGCCCAGATGCCGTTGTTGCCGATGACCGACACCACCGGCACGTTGTGCCGGACCAGGGTGTCCCATTCCATGCCGCTAAAGCCGAACGCGCCGTCGCCCTGCAGCAAGACCACCTGACGATCAGGCCGGGCCAGTTTGGCGGCCAACGCGTAGCCGGGGCCCGAGCCCAGGCAACCGAACGGGCCGCTGTCCAGCCACGCGCCCGGGACATAGCTGTCGATCACCCGGCCCGCGTAGGAGCCGAAATCACCGGCGTCGACAACGATGATCGCGTCGCGGTCCAGCAGCGGCGCCAGCTCCGCGTAGACCCGCATCGGGTGCAGCGGGCTCCGGTCATCGGCCAGTTCGGCGTGTTCGCCGTCGCGGGCCGCGGTCTCGGCCGCCCGCAAGTCGGCAACCCAGTCGTCGTGACCTGCTTGGCCGGTTTGCGTCGTTTCGCCCAAGGCCGTCAGGGTGGCCGACAAATCGCCGTAGAGCCCGGCGGCGATCGGCCGTGGATGTTGCCGGTCGGGTTGGGCTCGATCGGCCACAATCAACTCAGTTTCTGCGCCGAATACCTTGCCGAAACCTAACCGGAAGTCCATCGGCACGCCCACGACGACGGCAACATCGGCCTCCGCCAAGGCTTTTGACCGCGCTCGGGAGAACGCCAGCGGGTGATCTGCGGGCACCGTGCCGCGAGCCATGCCGTTCATCAGCACCGGTATTTCTCGCTGCTCGGCCAGAGCCAGCAGCGCCGCCTCGGCGTGACCCCACCAGACGTTGGTGCCCGCCATGATCACCGGACGTTGGGCCGCGGCCAGCAGAGCGGCGGCGCGATCGAGTGTGTTGCCGTCGGCTCGGGTTGGCGTCGGCAGGTCGGTCAGCGCGCCGGGGCGACCGTCCTCGGGAGCGACGGAAAACACGTGGTCCATGGGAAAGTCGAGGAACGCGACACCCGACGGCGCGCCGACCGTGGCCCGCAATGCGTCGTCGACGAGTCCACTGACGGCCTCGGCGGACGGCGCGGTGGCGGCAAAACGGGTCAGCGGCGCCACGAACGGCACATGATCGATCTCCTGCAGCGACCCCATCCCCCAGCGCTGGGCTGGCGCGCGGCCACCGAGAACCAGCAGCGGGGAGGAATTCTGCTGTGCGGCGGCCATCGCGCTCATCCCGTTGGTCACGCCCGGACCCGCGGTCAATGCGGCCACACCCGGCTGACGCGTCACCTTCGACCACCCTTCCGCCGCGAACGCGGCGGTCTGCTCGTGCCGAGTGTCGATCAGCCGGATGCCTTCGCTGCGGCAGCCGTCGTAAATGGAAAACAAATGACCACCGGACAACGTGAAGACGGTGTCGATTCCGCTGGCCTTCAGTCGGCGGGCGATAAGGCGGCCGGCATGAAAGGTGTCCGTCGGGTTGGTAGCTGCGCCGTTGGAGCTCATCTCGGCAGCCTATCGGCAAGCCTCCGGTAGCTTCCCCGACAAGCTTTCCGATCGAGGTGTCGTGCGGAATGCCTCAGACCGCGAGGAGACTTCGTGACTGTTCTGCAGCCGTTCCAAGCATCCATCGACTGGGGTCACGCGTTAGCCGACTCGCTGTGGTGGATCGCCGGCGCGTGGTTGATCAGTGCTGTGTGTGTTTTCGTCGTTTTGGTGCTGCTCAGGTTCACCACCCGGTGGGGGCGTCAATACTGGCGGATCACCGGCGACTACTTCACTGGCCGGCGGTCAGTCGGGGTGTGGGTGATGCTGGGTGTGCTGCTGCTGTCGGTCGTCACGGCGGTGCGGCTCAATGTCTTGTTCAGCTATTTCAGCAAGGACCTCTACAACGCGCTGGAGACGGCGTTCACCGGCTCCGGCGCGCAGAACGAATCAGTCAAACAGTCTGGCGAGCATGGCTTTTGGATGGCACTCGCGATCTTTTGTATCCTCGCTGCCATTTTCATCGCTGAGGCCATGGTCGACCTCTACCTGACGCAGCGGTTCATCATCGCGTGGCGGGTCTGGCTCACCGAGCACCTGATGGCGGACTGGCTGACCGGACACGCCTACTACCGAGCCCGGTTCATCGATGACACGATCGACAACCCTGACCAGCGCATCCAGCAGGACATCGACATTTTCACCGCCGGTGCAGGCTCCACCCCGAACGTACCGACCATTGGCACCAGCCAAACCCTGCTGTTCGGCGCTGTGCACGCGGTGGTCTCGGTGATCTCGTTCAGCGCCATCTTGTGGCACCTCTCCGGCGGGCTGACCGTCCCAATGCTGCATGTCGAAATTCCGCGCGCGATGTTCTGGATCGTCATCGTCTTCGTGCTGATGGCGACCATGGTCACATTCTGGATCGGACATCCTCTGATCAAGCTGAGCTTCGCCAACGAGAAGCTCAACGCTGCCTTTCGATATGCGTTGGTGCGCTTGCGTGACGCCGCGGAAGCGGTCGGGTTCTACCACGGTGAGGCAGCCGAGCGATCGCGATTGCGGCAGCTCTTCACGCCGATCATCGACAACTACCGCCGCTATGTCACCCGGACCATCGGTTACACCGGGTGGAACGTGTCGGTGACCCAGACGATGGTGCCGCTGCCCTGGATCGTTCAGGCGCCGCGACTGTTCGCCGGAAAAATCGGTCTAGGCAGCGTCGCCCAAACCGCGGCCGCATTCGGCACCATTCAGGACTCACTGTCGTTCTTCCGCAACAACTACAACCAGTTCGCGGCATTTCGCGCGTCGATAATCCGGTTACATGGGCTGGTCGACGCCAATGCCCGCGGCCGGGACCTGCCCGAAGTCACAGTGGAGCCGAGCGAGGACGGGTCGGTCGAAATTGCTGAGGTCGAGGTGCGTGCGCCCAGTGGCGAGCAGCTGATCGACCCGCTCGAAGTGCGGCTCACCAGCGGCGACGCGTTGGTGGTCACCGGCCGTTCGGGCGCTGGCAAGACCACGCTGTTGCGCAGTCTCGCGCAACTGTGGCCTTATGCCTCCGGCACGCTGCGCCGACCCGAAGGCGATAACGCCACGATGTTCTTGTCGCAGTTGCCTTACGTGCCGCTCGGTGACCTGCGTGGCGTGGTCTGCTACCCGAATTCGCCAGACGCCCTGCCCGACGCCGAGGTGCGGGACGCGTTGACCAAGGTGGCGCTCGCCCCGCTGGCTGACCGCCTCGATGAAGACCGGGATTGGGCCAAAGTGCTCTCCCCCGGTGAGCAACAGCGGATCGCCTTTGCCCGTGTTCTGCTCACCAAGCCGCAGGCGGTATTTCTCGACGAAGCCACCTCGGCGCTCGACGAGGGCTTGGAATTCGCGCTTTACCAGGTGCTGCGGACTGCGTTACCGGATTGCGTCGTGGTCAGCGTCAGTCATCGGCCCACCGTCGAACAGCACCACGATCATTTGCTCGAGCTGCTCGGCGAGGGCCGCTGGGAGCTGCGCCCGATCGAGCGGGAGCCGGCCGGGGCTTAACCATCTACACTGCGCCGAGATCTGCGTTAGCGAGACGTTCGTCGAACTTTTGCGCGCTGCTGTCGATTTCGATGGACTCGCCTGCCAGCCCCATCATCGCGTTGCAGCGATGCCCAGGTAGCTTCGCGGGAAAGTCTTGTCAGCTGGGCGTTCGACCGACGCCGTGGACTTTAAAGCCAAGGAGGCAGGCGCACCGTGGAATTGTTCAAGCCGTCCATCGATTGGGGCCACGCGCTGGCCGACTCGTTGTCCTGGATCGCACTGGTATGGGCGATCAGCGCGGTGAGCGTGATCGTGGTACTGGCGTTGCTGCGATTGCTCACCCCGTGGGGGCGCCAGTTTTGGCGGATCACCGGCGATTACTTCACCGGTCCGCATAGCGTCCGGGTCTGGGTCGTGCTCGGGGTGCTGCTGTTGTCGGTCATCAGTCACAGTGCGCCTCACCGTGCTGTTCAGTTACCAGTCCAACGATTTGAACTCATCCATACAGACCGCGGTACAAGGCATGGCCACTGGCAACAAGACTGTGAAAGATTCGGGCGTACATGGCTTTTGGATGTCAATCCTGATCTTCTCGATCATGGCGGTGCTCTACATTGCGCGCTACATGCTCGACGTCTACCTGATGCAGCGCTTCGTCGTGGCGTGGCGGGTCTGGCTCACCGACCGGCTTACCGGTGACTGGTTGGAAGGGCGGGCGTACTACCGAGCCCGCTTCATCGACAACACCATCGACAACCCCGACCAGCGTATTCAGCAAGACATCGATGTCTTGACCGCCGGAGTGGGAGCCACCCCCAATGTCCCGTCTAACGGGACCAACAGTGTCCTGGTGTTCGGCGCCGTGCAATCGGTGCTGTCGGTGTTTTCGTTTACCGCCATTCTGTGGAACTTGTCGGGCACCTTGACGCTGTTCGGAGTGAGCTTGCCCAGGGCGATGTTCTGGATCCTGATCGTCTACGTGGTGCTAGCCACGATCGTCGGGTTTTGGATCGGTCGGCCGCTGATCCGGCTCAGCTTCCGCAACGAGCTGACCAATGCCGCCTTCCGCTATGCGCTGGTGCGGGTGCGCGATGCCGCCGAGGCGGTGGGCTTCTACCGGGGTGAGAGCGCCGAACGTGTGCAGCTGAGTGCGCGGTTCCGCCCAATCATCGACAATTATTTGCGGTACGTGAACCGGACCGTCGGCTGGTTCGGCTTCAACGTGTCGATGAGTCAGTTGATCGTCCCGCTGCCGTGGGTTCTTCAGGCGCCGCGGTTGTTCTCAGGTCAGATCAAGTTCGGTGACGTCACGCAGACCGCGACGGCGTTCAACAACATCTCTGACGGGCTGTCCTTCTTCCGCAACGCCTACGACCAATTCGCAAGCTATCGCGCGGTGATCATCCGGCTGCACGGCTTGGTGGTTGCCGACGAGAAGGCCCGCGACCTGCCCGAGCTGCTGGTCAGACCAAGCGTCGACGGCGCCGTCGACATCGAGGGCGTTGAGGTCCGCACTCCGGACGGCGATCAGCTGATCGACTCGCTCGACTTGCACCTGTCCGAAGGTGACGCGTTGGTGATCACCGGTCCGTCGGGCAGCGGCAAAACGACACTGCTGCGCAGCCTCGCCCAGTTGTGGCCGTACGGATCGGGGACGTTGCGGTGTCCCGATGGGCCGAACCAGACGATGTTCCTGTCCCAGCTGCCGTATGTGCCGCTTGGTGATCTGCGGGCGGTGGTGTGCTACCCGTCGTCGGAAGGTGACATCCCCGACACCACCCTGCGCGAGGTGTTGTTCAAAGTGATGCTGCCGCATCTGGTGGATCTTCTCGACGAGGAACAGGATTGGGCAAAGGTGCTCTCGCCCGGCGAGCAGCAGCGGATCGCCTTCGCGCGGGTGCTATTGACCAAACCCAAAGCGGTCTTCGTCGACGAGGCCACGTCGGCGATGGACGAAGGATTGGAGTTGACGATGTATCACTTGCTGCGCAACGAGTTACCGGACACCGTCCTGGTCAGTGTCAGTCACCGCAGCACTGTCGAGCCGCATCACCAACAACGCCTGCGGCTGCTCGGAGACGGGCGATGGCAGCTCGGCCGCATTGAGAAGGAGCCGGCCGGCGTCTGACCCGCCGGCTAAGCGCTTGCGGCCGCGTGGGCTCCCGCACGTCTCCCGAAGAACGACCCCTCGCCGAGTTGGGTGCCGCTGGCGTAGCCCTTGCCGTCCTGGGCGATGTTGGACGCACACGCCCCCACCGCATACAGGCCGGGGATGACCGTGCCGTCCTCGCGCAGCACCTGGCCGTCCAGGGAGGTGGCCAGCCCGCCGATGGTGAACCCGGCGTACATTGCCTTGCCCAACGACAAGTCATATGCCCCCCACGGTCCGTGGTCTTGTGGCGCAAGGAAATCCGGCTGCTTGTGGAAATCGGGATCCTCGCCGCGGGCCGCGTAGGTGTTGTAACGGTCCAGCGTCGCAACCAAATTGCCCTGCGGGATGCCCAGCGCGGCTTCCATCTCGGCAACGGTTTCCCAGCCGTCGATCAGCGGGATCAGCGGCACCTCCGGCGGCTTGAGATGTTCCTCGTCAACGATCAAAAAGGCGGCGCTGTCGGGTTGATCCATGACGAATCCCGAAGTCCGCGAGTGATAGGAGTCCTCTGCGACGAAGCGCTGACCGAGCTTGTTGACGATGATGCCGGTAAGCAGGATCGACGGCGGATACGCCGGTGCGGTGATGAAGACCTGCTCCATGTGCTGGGTGGCGCCGCCGGCGGACACACCCATCCGGATGCCCAACCCGTCGTCGTAAGTGTTGCCCAGCACGAACGGCTTCTCGGCCAGTTTCGGGGTGTAGGTGGCTACCATCTCCGGGTTCATCACGAACCCGCCGGCCCCGATAATCACCGACTTCGCCCTAATGGCACCGGTTTCGGAGAACTGCTTCCACATCACGCCGACGACTGCTCCGGACTTGCCGGTGATCAACTCGGTGGCGCCGGTCTCGTAGCGGATCTGCACGCCCAGGCTGGTCGCGCGTTTGAGCAGCAGCTCGACGACCATGCTGGCGCCGCCGGTGTCGCCGGGCACCGGCACCTTGTGCCCGCGCGGGGCCGGCACCGCCTGCTCGAGGAACGGCCAGACCTTTTCGTTGCCGGTGTACATCAGCCCCTCGGTGTTGGGCTGGATCACCGCCTTGCCCGGGAAGTAACTGCGCTCGAACTGAAAACCCAAGTCCTCCAACCAGTTGAAGTGCTCGACGCTGCCGTCACAATAGGCACGGATCTTCGCGTGATCGGGTTGGCGTGAAACCGCGACCAGATACTTGTACATCTCTTCGGGCGAGTCGGGATGCCCGGTCGCCTGTTGGACCGCGGTGCCGCCGCCAAGGTAGAAGTGCCCGCCGGCAAGCGCGGTGGTGCCACCGGCGGCAGCCGCGCGCTCGAGTACCAGGACGCGTGCGCCAGCGGCGGCCGCGCTGACTGCTGCGCAGCCACCCGCGATGCCGAAACCGATCACGACCACGTCGACGTCATCCGACCACGACGACACCTCGTCAGCACTGAAAGTTGCTGGTATCCCGGACATCCCTGTGCTCATTGACGCTGCTCCTGCTTGATGTAGTCGAAGAACTGCCGCATTTCGGCGGAGATGTGCGCGATCTCCACGAACGGCACGCCAGATTGTGGGGCGGACAAATAGGCGAAGCGCAGACCGCCGGGCATCACACCCTGCTGAACCACAGCCGCCCCGTGCTCGGTGGCTGCAGCCAGTGCGGCGGCAAAGTCCTCGGCGCTGTCGGCTTCCGTGCAGATGTGGTGCAGACCCGGCCCGTGGTCCCGCAGAAAGTCGCTATAGATACTTGGGCCCCGGACCGGTGCGATCAGCTCCAACTGCATGTCGCCGAGATAGCTAAGCGAAATGCTGGCGACGAAGTCGGCCGGCCTGCCGAGGTAGCTGCAGGTGTCCGGGGCAAAGTGCACATCGGGAATCCGCACCCATTTTTTGACGCCCAACAGGCCGGTGAGTGCGGTCTCCGTGGCGTCCAGGTCGTGGGTCACCCAGGCGATTTGGGTCGGCGCACCGCCGTGTTGGCTCATCGTCTGGCAGGATAGCCCAGCGCCTGCCGGCGGGTGAAACACGTTCTAGTTTGTCGGCCTCAGCGCTGGGTCAGCACACCGACCAGCAGCCGAACCTGGGTGTCGAACACGGCCTTGGGGTCGGTTAGCGTGTCGATGCCGTATTGCCCGAATACCTCGAGGCTGATCGCGCCCACCACGCCGGCCCAGATTGCGAAGCATTTGGCGATGACGGGGTCGTCGCCGGGAAAACCGAACTCCTGACGTAGCCGTTCGAAATCCGACGACATCGGTTGCGGCGCAGGGCTATTAGTTAACATGATGTCGCCGGTCGCGATGCCGACAGCGACGGCGTCGAACAGCGCGCTGACCACCCGCGTCCCGGGGCCGACCGTTTGCTCGGCCGGTGCGTGATAGCCGGGTACCGGGCTGCCGTACAACAGCGCCCAGCTGGCCGGGTGGGCGGTGGCCCAGTCGCGAGCCGCATGCGCGATCGCGATGACGTCGTCGCTCCACACGTCGGGCACCGTGTCGCGGGCGCGATCGACATTGTCGGCGAGGTCGGAGTAGGCGTCGACAAGCAACAACGTCAGCAACTCATCGCGGCTGGACACATACCGATACACCGCCGACGACACCATCCCTAGGTCGCGAGCGATGGCACGCAGTGACAGTCCGGCCGCGCCGTGATCCACGAGATGGCGTCGGCCGAGCTCGACAATCTGCGCCTCGATGCGATCCCGTGAGTCGCGCCGCTTGCCCATCGGCCCATTTTGGCACAAAAGAGATCGGTGCTCTTGAATTTCGGCCAGCACTGTGGCACGGTCATAACCCTAGAGAGCAGTGCTCTCTAACAGGAAGCAAATTCGGGAGAGGTTGACCATGACAGTGCGATACGACGAACCCACTCGAGCGGCCCGTGCCGGCAACGTGCTGATCCGCCGACTGGCCGAACTGGGCATCAGCATCGCTGGCACCCGGGCGCTTCGGGTGCGTGGCCGCACCACCGGCAAATTCCGCGGCGTGGTGGTCAACGTACTGACCGTCGACGGGGTGGACTACCTGGTGTCCACGCGTGGGAATACCCAGTGGGCCCGCAATGTCCGAGCCGCCGGGGTGGTCGAGGTGGGGCCGCGCTGGCGTCGCCGCCACCTCCGTGCCACCGAGGTGGCCGACCCGGCGAAGCCCGACCTGCTCAGGCTTTACCTGAACAGGTGGTATTGGGAGGTCAAAGGCCACATCGCCGGACTGACGCCCGGGTCCAGCGACGACGAACTGCTGGCGGCCGCACCGTCAATTCCGGTTTTTACGCTGGCAAACCCAGGCTTATCGTCCTAGGCGGACGGACCGCCGGGGCCGTTGGGTATTCCGACGTCGTCCCGGACTTGCTGGGTGGTCGAGCGCCACGACACCGCCGCCGGCAAATCGCCCCACACGCTGTTGAATATCCCCACCATCAACGCGGCCCCGGTTGGGCCGGTGATGTAGACCGGTCCGCCGGAATCGCCCTTCTGGCTGACCGCACCATGGCCCATCGTGAACCAGCCATTGTTGACCGCCTCGACAGTTCCGCAGCTTTCGCCGGTGACAATGCCGAAATGACAGACGGGTTCACCGGGCGTCACGACCAGGCCCGGGTCGGATTGCAGCACGCGGCCGCCGGGCAGGATGTTGTTCGGCGTGACGGAACCATTCAGCACGATCGACTCGTAGTCGGCGATCTGCTTGGTCGGTGTTCACGAACGCGCCGTTGGGGGTGTTATCCCGGAACGTCGCGAGATTGCCGATGACGTTGTTGTCTTTGTCGGTGACCGGTCCGTCGCCGCGGCAATGCCCTGCGGTGAACGCGACCCGCATTCCCGGGTCGACATAGCCCAAGGTGCACATATGAATGCCCTGGTGAATCTCCATCCCGGGGAAGACGAGGACGGGATCGGCGCGGGCTATCCCTACCGGCCCCAGCGGCCCCACCGGAAAATAGGCAGCCACCATTACGGCGGTAACCGTCGCGGCGAACGCGCGGATTGCCGGACGGCGCACCGTCGACTCCGATCCGTCGGGGCCGGTGCCAAGGCCGGCCGGCTACGAGATTACCGGCCCCCACGCTTCTTCGTGTGCAGTGCCGCCGGAAAGCCAGATCGGCTGGGAGCGCGCCGGCCCGTTCCAGTTTGGGCTCGACGCCGCCGTGCTCCTGCTGCGATCAGGGAATCGTCAGCACCTGTCCCGGTTGGATCAGGTCAGGGTTGGAGATGCCGCTGGCATCGGCGATGACCTGATACTTGCTGCCGTCGCCGTAGAACCGCTCGGAGATGGCCCACAACGTGTCGCCGGATTCGACGGTGTAGGTCCGGGCAGCCGGTTCGGGTTCGGGCTCGGGCTCGGGCTCGGGTGCTGAGGCGGACCTCCTCGGCCGCGGGCGCAGCCTCGGCTGCCGGCGCGGCCTCTGCCTCAGGCTCTGTCGGCGGCGGAGCGTCGGTGTCGGTCTTCGTCGACCATGCCGGTCCGTCGGCGGCATAGAGCACCAGATTGCGGTCGTCCTGCAGGACGAGCCTGACGTTCTTCTTGCCTTTAGTATCGCTGTGCCACACCGGTTTGTCGGCGGTGTAGAGAACGAAGTTGCCGTCGTTCTGGACCTCGGCGCGGACCACATCTTGCCCATTGGTCCCGGTCGCCCAGATTGCGTGGCCGCGCGATGCCAGCACCAGGTTCCCGTCGTCTTGCAACGTCAGGGTGTAGGCTCCGTTGCTCGAGGTAAGCGATTCACCCTTGACAATTTTTTGTCCTCCGGTGAGCGTGTCTCCCACTGCATTCCCTCCTCGTCATCGCCGCACGGGCGGATATCCACCCGACGTCGTGTAAGTGCACGACGAGGCGGAGCTTACTGATCTTGGCTTTGCCATGGGGGCTTTCGGCTCGGTGTAATCGAAACGATCCGACCAACGGCCGATGGCCGTGGGCTAAACCCGGCCCGGCTCGGGTTACCGAGACGGCGCCAAGGGACTTGCGGCCGCGGGCCGGATGGCCGTCGACGGCTGCCATCCCGGTGGCCCGAAGACGTAGCCCAATCGGTCGCGCAGACGTGACGCCGACCGCAAATCGCGAGCAATAGCCAGATATTCGTGGGTCTGCAGCTTCCAGACGTTGAACGTGTCGACCTGTTTGGTCAGCCCGTAGTGCGGACGAAATGTCTCTTGCCGGAAGGTGCCGAACAGCCGGTCCCAGATGATGAAAATCCCGCCGTAGTTCTTGTCGAGGTACTCGGGGTCCATGCCATGGTGTACCCGGTGATGTGACGGAGTGTTGAAGACGAACTCGAAAGGCGCCCACATTCTGCCGATCCGCTCGGTGTGCACCCAGAACTGGTAGATCAGGTTGATCGAGAAGCTGGCGAACACCATCCAGGGCGGAATACCCAGCAGCGGCAACGGGATCCACATCAGAATCTCGCCGCTGTTGTTCCACTTCTGGCGCAGCGCGGTGGCGAAATTGAAGTATTGGCTGGAGTGATGGGCCTGGTGGGTAGCCCAAATCAGCCGAACCCGGTGCGCGATGCGGTGATAGCAGTAATACAGCAGGTCCACACCGAGGATCGCGATCACCCAGGTGTACCAGCGCGTCGCTGGCAGCTGCCATGCAGCCAGGTACGCATAGATCGCGGCATAGCCGAGCAGGGCGATGAACTTCCAGCCCGCAGTGGTGGCCACTGAGATCAGCCCCATCCAGATGCTTGCCCAGGAGTCGGCGGTCAAGTAGGCGCCCGAGCCCGGCCGTGCGGCGCCCTGACTGTCCGGGTTGGCGTCCCGATCGATGCGTTCGAGTTTGCGGGCCGCTGTCCATTCCAGAATCAACAGCAAAAGGAAAAACGGAATCGCGAACAGCACCGGATCCCGCATCTGCGCGGGCAGCACGGAGAGGAAATCCGCGATCACATTCACATCCCATACCCTACGACGTTCGTGACAGCTCGGATGCAGGGCAGCCGGACTGTTCTGCCTGCCAGGCCGGATCCGTTGTTAGGTAGACGTTCTCGCTTTTGGTCTGGCAAGCGCTAATCGGCATGGCGCGCACGGGGCATCGGGTCGTCCTGGTCACCGGCATACCAGTGCACCGCCTGAACGCCTGGCTGCAGGGACAGGTCCGCGACGAGCTGTTCCAGTCGGCTCGGCGCGTGCCGGTCGCTGAGCAGATACGCAGTCAAGGTGACACTGTCCTCCCCCGCGCGGCGGGTGTGGATGCCGCGCAGCACAAAGTCGCCCCCGCTGGTGTGCTGGACAATCTGAGCGCGCGCGTATTTCTCTTGCTTGGGTCGACAGATCACTTGCAATTGGTACGGCTGGTCATCCTCATCCTCTTCCACCACGTTGTCGCGGTCGATCAGCCGCCCCAGTGGTCGCCCCAGCAGGTGAATCCCGATGATGGTGCCGGTGGCGATCAGGGCGTATAGCGGGTGCCCGCCGGCTGCGAGCACGCCGACCGCCGCTGAGCACCATAGGGTCGCGGCGGTGTTGAGCCCGTGTACGTTGAACCCTTCGCGCAGGATCACCCCACCGCCGAGGAAGCCGACCCCGGACACCACGTAGGACGCCACCCTGGTGGGGCTGCTGTCGTTGGTGACGACCGCGTAGAGCACGAACAGCGTCGCGCCGGTGGCTACTAGCGCATTGGTGCGAAGTCCAGCCCTGCGCGCCTGCCACTGTCGCTCAATCCCGATGAGGGCACCGCAGCCGACTCCGACGCCCAGACGCAGCAGGAACTCAGCGATACTCAGCGTCTGCATGACGAGTTCTCCTTCTGCGCAGGGCTGAGTACCAGTGTGGCCGACGTCGGCGGGATTAGCGCCGTCTCTACGATGGAAATCGTCGACTCAGCGCGCCACCGACAGCATGGACTTCCTGACGGTGACGTCCTTGACTCGGTGTGTCACCATCTCCCAGGCCGACGGCGAATAGCACGTCGTGACTTCCTCGAATCCGTCGACCCGAGAAATCGTAATCACGCCGGTGTCGTGGTTAATCGACAGGTGGTCACCCTCGGTTTCGTGGACTTCCCGTCCGTTAAGGAGCCGAATTATGAACATGATATTTGTCCTCTCTTAAGTCTATTAGGCGAGTTGAACGGCCTTGACCACCAGCAGGATCGCCCCGAGGACGAGATAGCCGCGCAAAGCCAGCATGCCCAGGCGGGTTCCGACCGACCAGCTGACCGGCTCCAGCAACGTCAACGGTGGCATCCGCCACGTCGTCCGGTCGGCCTGGGCCAACGCACCGGAAAGCTGTTCGGGCAGCGGTGATTTCGGCCGCCCACGGCCAGACCACCGCAGTACCCCGAAAGTGACTGCGCCGCAAACGCCGAAGCCAAGGATGAGGTAGACGATGATCGATACGATGTCGCGGTCGGGGAACACCGTCGTCGCCATCAATACCCCGGACAACAGCAATAGCACGCCGACGATGATGCTGGCTACCCCATTGAGCCAACGCCGGTTCACCCACGGGCCCAGGACTTGCCGGTCGTTGCACAACAGCAGCAGAAAGACGGTCGCGCTGGGCAGCAGCAGTCCGGCCAGGGCCTGCACGCCGGTGGTGATCAACCCCAACGGCGCGCCGGGGATCAGCACGATGGCTGCCGCGATCACGACCATCCCGGTGTAGGAAAAATAGAACGGTTTGGCGTCAGCGAATCCGCGATGCAGCGAGTGCTTGAGCCCGCATACATCACCGAACGCGTAGCTGCTGGCAAGGGTCACCGCAGCCGCACCGATGATCGAGGCGTCCAGCAACACGATCGCGAAGATCGAGCCGAGCAGGTGATTGTGTTGGCCGAGCAGGCGTGCGAGCACGCCGGCGTCGACGAAATTGCCTCGGCTGTGGGTGGCGCGAGCGGCCCAATCGCCGGTCATCACTAACGCGGCCGCGCCGAGCAACGACGACGAAGGCACCTATGGTGGTGTCGGCTCGCTCGTAGCCGATGAAGCGCGGCGTGATGCGCTTGTCGACGACATTGGACTGCTGGAAGAACAGCTGCCAGGGGGCGACCGTGGTGCCGACCATGGCAATGATCAACAGCACAGCGTCCGCGGTGACGCCACCCGATACGCCAGGCACCACAAAGGATTTCGCCGCGTGGCCCAAGTCTGGATGAGCCATCAACAGCATCGGAATCTGAAGCAGCGTGATCGCAATGAACACCAACATCGCGCGTTCCCAGCGCCGGAAGCTGCCGGTGGCCATGATGGCGATCAGCGCAATCGCGGCGAACGGGACGACCACATATCTCGGGATGCCGATGTAGTCGGCCGCCAGGGTGATGCCGATGAATTCGGTGACGAGGGTCAGAAAGTTCAGCAGGAACAGGTCGCCGACGGAGAACCAGCCCCAGCCGCGGCCGAACCGTTCGTTGATCAGCCGCGCGTGCCCGACCCCGGTGACCGCACCGAGCCTGACCACCATCTCCTGGTTGACAATCAGCACTGGGATCAACAACAGCAGCACCCACAGCAGGCTGTAGCCGTAGTTCTGCCCGGCCTGGGTGTAGGTCGCGACACCGCCGGCGTCGTTGTCGCCGACCATCACAATCAAGCCGGGCCCGATGATCGCCAGCAGGGTCGCCAGGCGCACCTTGAGGGTGCGCGGACGGTCGCTGTCGCCGATGCTGATCCGGCCCAGCGCACCTTCAATGTCACCGACGTGCGCGCTGTCCAGCACCGCGGTGCGGGGCGCCGCCGGTAGTGCGATGTCGACGACATCGCGGTCCAGAGTGGTCATGACCAGTCACCTCCGTCGTTGCTGCTTGCAGTACTCGGTTGCCGCACCGGACGTGGCCCGGGCTCTCGTCGACGCCAGTCGTCGGGAATGGTGGCCTTGAGAACGTCGTCGACCGTGACAACACCCAGCACGTGATCCTTGTCGTCGACGACCGGGATGGCGTGCAGGTTGTAGTCGGCCATCAGTACCGCGATATCGGCCAGTTCTGCGTCCGGGGCAACCTGGATTGGATTCGAATCCATCAGTGTTGCAACCGCATCCGCGGGATGTGTCTGCAACAACGCGGTTACGGGCACTACGCCCGCCAGCTGCCCCTGCTCGTTGAGCACCTGTATCTGCAGGAGTGCCTCCGGCTCGACGGCCTGGGCGGTGCCAATGAGCGCGAGCGCCTCTCCCGCTGTGGCCCACGTTCCGCAGCAGACGATGTCGACATTCATCAATCCGCCAGCGCTGTCAGGGTTGAAGCCCAACAGGGTGATCACCTTGGTGCGCTGCGGTGCAGGCATCAGCTCCAGAACCCGGCGTCGGCGGGACTGGCGGAGGTCCATGATCGCGTCAGCGGCGTCGTCGGCGCGCATCCGGCTGAGCAGGGCCGCCACCTCGCCGTTGGGCATGTCGTCAAGCAGCCGGCTGGCCTTGTCGGACTCGAGTTCCTCGAAAACGTCTGCTTCCAGGTCGGGGTAGTCGCGCACCCGATCCAGGATTTCGCCGCCCTCGGACGCGTTGGCCTCTTCGAGAAGGTCAGCGATTTGCGCGGGCTTGAGCGCCGCCACACGCCCGAAAACACGACGTACCGCAATCGACTGGCCATGTCCGATCAACGGTTCAAACGCCTTCCAATCGCGGGAAGCGTAGCCGCCGGGTGTTTTCAGCAGTCCGAACAGCCGGGGCGGGCGCCGGGTATCCAGTCGCGCCAGTACCCAGCCCTCTCCGCTGTCTTCGAGTTCGACGTCGTAGGCGCGCACCAACTCGCCCGCAGTCACGTCGATCAGCCGGTACCCGAGGACGTCAGATCGCAACAGCACCTCACCCGGGCGGCGCTGGAAGCGCTGCGGGTCAATCGCGTTGTGCACCAGGATTACCCGGTCTGGCTCGATTCGCTGAATGGATTCGCTCCCGACGAATACTCGCCGGCCGCGGACCCCGGCCACGATGCCAGTCACCAGCGGGTAGGTCTCGACACTGCGCAGTCGCACAATGATGTCGTCGACCCGGCCCACTTCTTCGCCGGACGGCGTCACCACGGGGACGCGCAACAGCTGAGACAGGTGAATCGACGACCTACTGGTACCGAGATCTTCGTGCCTGGTGGCTGGCTGGCTCATGGCTGTCCCTTCCTCGTGGCTTTTTCGGTTAGGCCCAGCTGGAGCCGACGGCGCTGTCGGTGGAGCTCATGTTGTTGCCGGCGGTCTGCACCTGCTGGCCGTGGGCGTTGGCCTGCTGGTAGATCGTCTGGAAGTTGCGGCCCAACTGGGTGATGAACTCCTGACACGCCGCCGAACCCGAGCCACCCCAGAAGTCACCGGCCGCCAGCACATCGCGCACGATGGACTGGTGCTCGGCCTCCAGGGAAGCGGCCTGAGCGCGAATCAACGCGCCGTGGGCGTCCACGTCGCCGAACTGGTAGCTAATCGACATTTGCGTTCTCCTAACGACTTTGGATGGGCTAGCTGGACAGGGCCTGCTGGGAGGCCTGCTCTTGCTGCTCGTAGTTGTTGGCGTCGCGGATCAGCCCGTCGCGCACTCCGTGCAGCATGTTGACGATGTTGCGGAAGGCCTGATTCATTTGGCCCATGGTGTCGTAGGACGTCATCTGGGCTGTGCCGCTCCAGCCGGCGCCGGCGATGTTTTGGCTTGATGCCCACATCTTGCGGGCCTCGTCCTCCACCGTCTGGGCGTGCACATCGAAACGGCCCGCCATCGACCGCATCTCGTGCGGGTCAGTCAAAAAACGTGTCGGCATCTTGCTCTCTCCTTCTCTTCGTTAAATGGAATTCGGCAGCGGGATTGAGCCGACGTCGGGCTCTTGTAGCACTTTCAGCCGACCATCGGCGAGTGAAGGACGACGGTCGGCCGGAACCCGTATTTCGGTGCGGCCGCCGCGGCGCGCTGGACTCTGTTCCTCCGGCAAGCATGGGCATGCCGGCATGCCCGGGAAGCGGGGCCGTCGGCGCGCTGAGGCGGTGTGGCGCCCAATGCCGATCCCAGTGTGCTGCTGCTGGGTGTGGCGATGCGCGCTCCAGGCCGGCGGCACCGACAGCGGACCAAGGGTCGCAGCCTTGCCGACGCCGGCGCAGGACGGCGCTGCCCGCACCACCCAGACCGACAGACCTCCCAGACCCGAGACGCCCGGGAGCGACCGCAGCGCCGGCGCCAGCCGACGGTCACACTCGATGGGGACCGTGCTGCCAGGCCGTTCGCCGCAGCGCCAAGGAACGACGCACCGGTGACCGCCTGCACGACCTGGACCGGGTTGAGACGCACCCGTCGAGGTAATCGTGTTCCAGAAGTTGTTGTTCAACCCCAGCCCGTCGGAACCGAATAGGCTGCTTAGCAGCGATGCCCGGACGACGTCGATGTGGTCGAGCCTGCCGATGCCAGGCCGGACAGCGCGGACGGCACAGCTCGGTGGTCAGCTGCGACAAGCGTGGACTGCGTCGCCGGTGCCTGCGGAGTTGCCGGCTGCCGCGTCGACCGCCGCCGACTGGGCAGCCGCCCCGGCGGCGTTGGTGGTCTGGGCCGGCGTGGCGAACGGGGTCAGCTGGGAAGCCGCCGCTGACTGGCCGGCGTAGCCGTACATCGCCGCCGCGTCCTGCGCCCACATGCTCGGCGTAGTCGGCCTCGGTGGCCGCGATCGCCGGCGTGTTCTGCCCCAGGATGTTGGTCGCCACCAGCGTCGCCAACTGCGTCCGGTTGGCCGTGACCACCGTCGGTGGCACCGTCATCGAAAACGCCGACTCGTAGGCGGATGCGGCCGCTTTGGCCTGCGCGGCGGTCTGCTCCGCCTGCGCAGCAGTGGTGTTCATCCACGCCGCGTAGGGAGCGGCCGCGGCAGCCATCGACGTCGATGCCGGCCCACGCCAAGCTGCCGCTAGTCAGACTCGAGACAACCGACTGTAATTGACTCGCCTGCGAACGCAAATCGGCGGCAAGGCCGTCCCAGCCGGCCGCGGCGGCCAGCATCGAGCCGAGCCGGGACCGGCATACATGCGGGCCGAGTTGATTTCCGGCGGGAACATCCCGTAGTCCAGCATGGCCCTACTCCTTCGTCAGCTCGCTGCTGATCGCGTTGGCGGCCTCGGTACCCGCATACGATGCGGCGCTGGCACGCAAGACCTGCGACGAAGAAGTCGTGAATGGCCGCCGCTTGCGCGCTGACCGCCTGGTACAGTCGCAGCGTGAGCCGCGAATTGCGTTGCCGTCAGCGCCGATACCTCATCGGCGGCCGCCGGGACGACTCCGAGCGTCGGAGCCGCCGCCGCTGCGTTCTCGCGCGGCGAGACACTGCCGATCCCTTGCAGCTGGTTCGGCCGCGGCCGTCAGCAGCTTCTGGCTGTGTGGTCACGAAACGACATCGGAAGTCTCCTTACTGCAAGCAGGGTGAAGCCAGGCATGTCGCGTTAGAGCACGACAGGTTTGACGCGCGCCGTAGGATGAGCAACGCGTGCGTGTTAAATGAAGCGGCGCAAGCCGATTCAGATGGTGGAGAGGGCGCCGGGGCCGGATCCAAACGAAATGGTCATCGGTCTCGGATATGGACTGTCACTAGGACTCACTTCGCCTCACCTCCTCGCGGCCAGGGCACACAGGGGTGCCAACCGTTGCACAGCGGGATGATTGCGGAGCCGGCGACAAGTCGACCGACTCGCACCCCTCTCGTCAGAGCTTTGGCACTGCACGGCGTATCCGGTCAGAGCCGGAAGCCACTTGGGCTCAACCCTTAATCCGGGAGGAGCTGTCCTGACCCTGGGCGTCTTTCGACGTTCGAGGTCAGTGGCCTATATCCGTGCAGACGCCTCACCTAGCGAGGTGCTTGCATCCGCAATAGTTCCATCTAGCGGGACGGTAGTCAACCCGACGCGCAGACATGATTGTCGATATCGGGTCAGCGCCGGCGCATAACCTCCATTAGCTGGACTAGTACCGGTGGTCGAGATCGGTTGTGGCTGTTGGTAAATCACACGGGCATAGAGCGGCGCTGCAGCTGTTCGCTGCGTGGATTGTGGCGCTCGAAATAGGCATCGGCGCGGACTTGGTTCTCGGCGGGGTGGATCGGGACGTCGAATTCGATGCCAACTTCGGCGTCTCATGCGTGTCGTCGTGGGCCTCAAGCTCACGGCGTGACTCCCTTCTGTCATCCGGCAGCCGGCGGATGCGCGACGACGGTGGGACGGAACCCGTAGCGGGGAGCAGCAAAGCCCCACCCGCCGCCGCGTCCGCCCGCGCCGCCCATCAACGGCATTCCCGGCATGCCGGGCGCTCCTGATGTACCGGACACTTCCTCGATCCCTGGCGGGTTGTACCAGCCCTCGGCCGGCGACGCCGTGGCCGCGTGGCTTGCCGCCGGGGTGGCCGCGGACCAACTGTGCGGAACGGACATTGTCCCGACCAAGGTCGCGCGGCCCACACCGGCCGACACCGCTGAACCACCAAAGCCCGGTGACCCGAGCGCACCCATCGACGAACCGGCCTGGCTCAACCCCGCTGCGCCCATCGCCGCCGGTGCAGTAGCCCCCGAAAACCACGCCGGATTCATGCCGCCAAAGCTCTGACCGGCCACCGCCAAGAACCCGATATCACCGAACGCGCTTGTCACCGCCGGACTTATGCTGGCGGGGTTCACCCAGTTACCCGAGAGGAACCCGTTCCCCATCGCGGAGTTCAACAGGCCACCCACAGCCGATCCACTCTGTCCGCTCAGGAGGTTCAGGAATCCGGCGATCCCCGTGGTGGCGGTATTCGACCCTGGCGCAAACGGATTGACCCCCAAGGAGGCCGACGACAGCGGTGACGCGAGTTGCTGCAGCGAGTTGGGGACCGTGGACATCGCCTGCGACAGCGCCGACTGCACGCCCGTACCGGTTGATGTGCCGCTGGCCTGGGCCGCCGCGCCGGCTTGAGCGCTTTGCCCGGCCGAGTTGGTGGTCTGCGGCGCCGAACTGAATGGTGTCACCTGTGCGGCGACCGCCGACGAGCCGGCGTAACCGTACATGGCCGCGGCGTCCTGGGCCCACATTTCTCCGTATTGGGCTTCGGTGGCCGCGATCGCTGCGGTGTTCTGGCCCAGGACATTGGTGGCAACCAGCGACGCCAGCTGGGTGCGGTTGGTCGCGACGGCCGCCGGTGGCACCGTCATCGCAAACGCAGCCTCGTACGCCGCAGCGGCCGCCTTCGCCTGGTTGGCGGTCTGTTCAGCCTGCTCGCCGGTGGTATTCATCCATGTCACATACGGCGCGGCCGCGGCCGCCATCGATGCCGACGCCGGTCCCTGCCAGGATTGCTCGGCCAGGCTGGAGACCACGGTGCCATAAGTCGACGCCGCAGAACCCAGTTCGGCGGCTAGGCCGTCCCATGCTGACGCCGCAGCCAGCATCGGCCCGGAACCGGGGCCGGCATACATCCGAGCGGAGTTGATCTCTGGTGGTAATGACCCGAAATCCATTGCGACAGCCCCCCTTAACCCGCAGCGACCGCGTTGGCGGCTTCGGTGGCCGCGTACGACCCGGCACTGGTGCTCAGCGTCGACACGAACATTTCGTGAATCGCCGCGGCTTGAGCACTGACCGCTTGATACATCTGGGCATGCGCGGTGAACTGTGCCGCGGTCAGCGCCGACACCTCATCGGCAGCCGCGGGGATCACCCCGGTCGTCGGGCTGGCTGCCGCGGCATTATGAGCGGACACGGCCGCACCAATGCCTTGTAAATTGCCGGCCGCTGCAGACAGCGCTTCCGGCTGGGTAGTGACGAATGACATGGAGTTCTCCTTCAGGAAAAAGTCCGACCCGGAAACGGGCCTCGGCCGCTGTAAGGGTTCGGCAAACCGATTCAGTTGGCGAGTCGCTGCCGTGACCGGATCGGAGGAAACGGTCATCGATCTTGGATAGTTCGGCGAAGAACTATCGATGGATGTCAGTTTCGGCCCCACCTCCCCTCGATCAGGCCACTCGCCGTGCCGCCAAGAGGGGTGGGATGCCCGACGGAACGATCGGGCGGCACCCCTCTCGTCGGAGCTTTGGCACCACACGGCGTATCCGGTCGAGCCGGAAGCCACTTGGGCTCAACCCTTAATCCGGGAAGAGCTGTCCTGACCCTGGGCGTCTTTCGACGTTCGAGGTCAGTGGCCTATGTCCGTAGCAGACGCCTCACCTAGCGAGGTGCATGTTACATATTTGTAAATTGATCCTGGCAGCGGTTTTGCTGCCAGTCAATGCAACATTCGGCAGATTGTCGGTAAATTGCCGCGCGCTGTTACAAGTGCCCGCTTGCCACGCCGTTCCCGTGCGACAAGCAGCTGCCGGCCGTCAGAATCCGCGCCGGGTCTTCGCGGCGACTAGTCGGTTTTCTTCTCCGCCACCGCCGCACTGAGAGCCTCGGCGAGGTCTTCGCGGGTCAACTCTTTGAACCGGCGCAATTGGTCCTCGCTGAACTCGTCGCCGTCGCTGGCCAGCACCGCGTCGAGGTCCTCGTCATCGAGCCGGAAGCTGCGGTGATCGCGGGCCTTTTCCACCACGTTGCGCACAAACCCCGCATTACCCAGCACGTCGATACCGCGGATCAGATCGCCATCTGCCGAGATGTTCTCGTCGTCGTAGAACCTTGTGTAGGCCGGCAGCAACACGTCGACCGCTTCATCGGTAATCACGTCTTCGTTTTCCCGGCCCATCAACTGGGTCAGCGCGATCAGTTCCTTCGGGTTGTAGCTGTAGAACTCGATCACCGTGGAAAACCGGCGCCGCAGACCCTGGTTGACCTCCAGCATCTTGTCCATCGCCTTGGCATAGCCCGCTCCGAACACCACCAGCTCGTCGCGGTGGTTCTCCATGTACAGCAGCAACGTGTTGATGATCGCGTTGCCGTAGGCATCGCCCGTGGAGTAACCACTCTCGTGCAGGTTGTGCATCTCGTCGAAGAAGACGGCCCCGCCTAGCGCTTCCTCGAGCATCTCCTCGGTGTTCTTCTCCGCGTCGGCCATATAGCGGCCCAGCAGCTTCGAGCGGCTGGTCTCCACCACCAGCGGCTTGCGCAGCACGGTCAAACCGCACAGCTGCTTGGAGAATGCGCGCGCCACCGACGTCTTCCCGGTGCCGGGAGGTCCCAACAACAAGGTGTGCCGCGACGCGACCGGCACCGGAAGCCCCATCTTGGCGCGGGCCAGATTGACCTTCGTGGTGGACTTGATCAGCTTGATTTCCCGCTTGGCCTGTTCCATGCCGAGCATCGCATTGAGCTCGGCATCCCCTTCGTCGAGGTACTTCTTGGCCATCTCGGCGTGCCGCGCGGCCTCGGCCTGCGCGCGGGTCGGTGCGCTGTCTGGATCCCACGGATCCGTCCGGGCCTCAATGGTTTCCGGGTCGGTCAGCACCAGCCGGTAGTTCGGATTGTCCAACGCTTCGCGCGCCGGGGTGAACTTGGCATCGCGCGAATACACCTGGCGTAGACACTCGACGGCCTCTTCTTCGCGGCCCAAGTGCCGCAAGCACATTCCCTTGGTGTACAGCGCGACGTTGGTCGCGCCGGGCACCCGGTCGACTTCGATGGCGTCTTGCGCGCGGCGGCAGGCTTCCTCGAACACCCCCAGCGAGGCCAGTGCGGTGGTGGCCATCGCCGCCCCGGCGGCCTTCAGCTCGGGTTGACGCCACGTCGTTCCGGGCGGGAACTGGGCGAGCACATCCGGCCAGCGGCCGGTGCGGAACTGCAGCAGCCCCCGCGCATACTTGAGCAGCTCCTGGTCGAAGGGATGCCGCGGCTCAGTGGAATCCAGGAGTTTAGCTGCTTCCTCGTACCGTTTCGCTTCGGTGAGGGCGGCCGCGTAGGCGGCAGCGAATGATTCCACACTGGTGACCGCTAGTTTCAGAAACATTCCGTCGGAGACCTCGGGGCGAAACTCCAACTCGGACAGACTCAGCCGACGGAGCTCCCAGCCGAAGGTTTTGACGGCTTGCCACCCGCCGGTGAGCACCTCGATGCTCTGCTCACCGGCCAGCACCCGCGCGAGCCAGGCATCGCACATGTCCGGGTCGAGCCGGGTGGCCGTGGTGAACATTTGCAAGGCCACCTGCGGATTGTGGCTGGGCTGTAGCCCGTTGACCGAAATGCCGGACGCCAGCAGACCCGCGACCATCGCGTTGCGAGCATCCGGCGCGGAGGTTTGCGGTCGGGTCATCGGGTCATCGTAATGCGTCGGCAGGCTGCGCCACGGCGCTGACCGAGCCCACCGGCACCAAGATGTCCTCGCCGTTGCTCAATGTGCGGCTTGGCATCGGCAGCGGCCGATGCGATGTCGGTGCCGGCAGGCTCGCGCCAACCGCCCCCAGCTGGCGCCCGGTGAGCCGGTTCAGCCCGCTGAACGCCTCTTTGCGCAGCCGCTTGTCACTGTGGTAACGCACCCATACCGACACGTCGGCTTCATGACCGTCCGCGATCAGCCGGATCGTCATCACCGTGACATCGGCATCGGTGAGCCAAAGCTCGTCGAGCGTTTCGCTGGTGATGTCGGACGGCGACACCCAGAAGCTGGTCACGTAGCCGTCGGGAGTCTTGAGGTAGCGCCAGTACGGCCGAATGTGAGCCGGCTGAAGCCCGGCCAACACGGCGTCGTCCACCTCGATGATCTCATCGGCGGTCAGCGGCCGGGCCGCGCAGCTGCGCCCGTCGAGATCGTGGGCCAGCCTCTCGGCAGCCGCCGCCAAGGTGCAGGCGACCGAGTCGCGGGCGGCCACCGCCCTGACGTTGTGCTGCGGATCCATCCGCAGCACCAGCCACGTGTTGCGCTCCTCGATCGGGCGCAGACCACCGGGACCGCCGAAATCATCTCGGACCGCGGATGCCACGTCTTTGCCGGCCTTTGCGCCGCTGCGTGTTCCCACCGAGATGATGTCCACGCTGTCAAGCCGGACATCGAACTGACGCAACGCCGTAACGACCGCCTCTAGCGGCATGGCGGTCGGTGGCGCGTCCCGATGCCGATGCCGGCCCGAGGGTGCCTCGACGGTCCCTTCCACTGCGATGACCGCGACCAGCTGGTTGTCGTATTCACGTATTCCGACCGTGTCGCGGCTGAACTGGCGACGGTGATCGATTGCAGGGGTGCAGCCGACGGTCAGCGCTTCGGGATCGGCGTACCAATTGCGGACCCGCGCGATCGGCGCAGACGCGATGGGAACGCCCCCATTGGTCAGCAGCCCGGCGATAGTCACCAACGTCGCCAGTCCGACACCCACCCAGAAAGCGGCGTGGCCGGCCTGCCATGCGTCGGGGGTATGACTCGCGATCACCAGCAACCCGACGTCAATGAGAAAGACCGCGGTGACCCGGGGCCAGGACAGGTCTAGCCCGTATTCGCGTTGTGCCTTCATTCCCGTTTCCCTGTCTTTCGCATCACCATCGCTCCGCCAGACACCATGCCGGCTACTAATAGCGCTCCGCCCAGCCCACCGGCGGCGATCCACACCGGCACCATGTCGCGCGGGGTCGGCGGCGGAGGCAACTTCAGCGCTGCCGCCGAGTGTTTGGGGAGGGCAGGCCCCTCAGGTACATCCCACGTCAGTGCCGCGACCGGATCGACGACGCCATAGCCGACTTGGTTGTCGACTCCCCCAGCGGGTGCCCTGGCGGTGCGAATCAAACGGTTGATGACCTGGTGCGCCGTCAGCTGCGGATACTTCGCCCGCACCAAAGCCGCTACACCGGAGATGATCGCGGTGGAGAAGTTGGTCCCAGCCGGCACCAGCAACGAGTTGTCCGGACCGTCAATCGCGTTCGTCAGACTGTTGTCTCGCGGCGAGAGACCGACGACGTCGGTACCCGGTGCCGCGATCGATACCCACGGCCCCGCCACACTCAATTTGTCCATCGGTGCGCCGGAAGAATCCACCGCACCGACAGTCAGGACAAAGTCGCTGAACCAGGACGGAGTTACCACCGTGGTCACGCCATTCCAGTCACGAGAATCCTTGGGGTGCAACGGATCTTCGGTTGGATTCTCTTTGCAGTCGCGCTGACTGGTGTCGCCCGCGGCGGCGACGATGACTGCATTCTTGTCGACCGCCGCGTAACGGACCGCGGCACCCAGGTCGGGCTGGTTGATGAGGCTGCGCGCACTCATGCATATCACCTGGGAGATGTTGATCACCTGCGCGCCCATATCGGCGGCGTGCACGATCGCCCGTGCCATGGAGTGGATGCTGTCTGTTTTCTGCCGTGTTTGCGGGTCCTCGTCGCCGGTGTAGGCGTCCTTAAGGCTGAACGCCTGGCTGGACTGGCGGATCGAGATGATCTCGACGTCAGGCGCCACCCCAACGAACGCGTCGGCAGGCCCTGTCGGCGGCGGGTCGAGCGGCGGCGGTGGCGCAGCCGGTCGTGGGTAATCGACCGAGACCACCTGTCCGCCGTGGGAATAGCCAGGCAGCACCACCTTGCCGTGACCATGGTCCGCGGTCCCGGGGTTCGACGGCCCGGAGTTGGCTGGGCCGGCGTTGGGCGAACCGGGGTTCGACGGCCGGAGTTGGCTGGGCCGGCGTTGGGCGAACCGGGGTTGGGCGAACCGGGGTTGGGCGGCGCGGGCGCCGCTGGCGGAGCGCCGAACGGCCCCGGCTGCGGCTCCTCCGAAGCCGGAGGCGGAGCCGGGACCACCGTGATCGTCTGCGGAGGCGGCGGCGCCACGCTGATCGTCTGCGGGGGTGGCGCCGGCGGCGGGGGCTCCCTGGTCGGAACCGGTGGCGCTCGCCGCGGTCCCGGCTCCCCAGGCCCCTCGGCGGGCGCCGGGGACGCCGCGATCATCGACGCCACAATCGTGCCGTGCGCGTCGCAGTCGGAAAGCCCGTCGCCGCCCTCCATGATGTAGTCGCCGCCGGGAACCAGGTGTGGCAGCCGCGGGTGCGGTGTCACCCCGGTGTCGATAACCGCGACCCTGACTCCGCCGCCGCGACCGAAACGCCAGGCTTCGGGCAGGTCGAGCATGTCCATGTATTTCGGCTGGACCCGAAAGTCGGTGCCCGGCAACACCCCAACCTCGGTGCAGTAGGCACTCTGCTTCATGGGTTGAGCGGGCCCGGGTGGGCTGTTGGGCGGCACCGCAGCCGGGTCGATCCCCGGAGGTTCGATCGCGTACGCCTGCGGCGAACCGGGCAGCGCCACCGAGGCAACGATCAGCGCAGTCGCCGTCACCCCCGCCGCGCGGGCGGGGGTGCGCCAGCGACTACCGGTAGCGGATCGCTGCATAGACATTCATCAACCACAATGCCAGCGGGAAGATTGGCATCAGGCAGAGGTATTCGACCCACTCCACCAGCTTGCGGAACAGCGGGCTGTAGATGGTGTTCGGTACCACCGCAGCGGCCGTCAGCCCCGCCGCAGGCAGCAGCACCGCGACGCCGGCAGTCACCGACACCGCGGCCGTTGACGACAGCACCAGCGAGTACCGCACGAGGACGGCGGCGACGATGAGCACCGAGGTCACCGCCAGGATGATCGCCTGCCAACGGTCGACATAGGAGCGGCCACGCAACATCAGGAAGCCGGCGGTGAAAGCGACCAGCAGCAGTGGCAGCCAGCGGCTCTGGGTGCGCGGATCGGACACGCCCGCCAAGGAGACCACTGTCAGTACTCCCAGGCCGACCAGCAATCCGGTCAGGAACGACCGGGCCCGCTCGGCCCGTAGCACGACGTCCTGGATAGACGAGGGGCCTTCCAGCGTCGGGCGGCCGCCGTCGTTTTGCACCACGGTGGTCGGCAGGTCGGGCCGGGCCTCGAATACCCAGCGGCTGGTGGCAGACGGGAAAACCGGCAGCCGGATACCGGACAACCAGCGAGACAGCGACGGCGCGCTCTGGTAGCCGAACACGCAGGCCAGAAGTATGCAGGTCAACAGCGTCACAGCACCGGCGCCCAGTGCCATCCGGGCCAGGCTCGCGATCGTGGCCGCCAGGCACACCGTGACGATTGCCGTGCCGGTACCCAGCCGACGGCCGGTGAACCGCATGATCAGCATCGCGCCAACGAAGGCGACCGCGAAACCCATCACCGCATGCGGCGCGCCGACCGGACCGGGCGGCGCTGCAGCCGCTGCCACCGCCAGCGGTGCCAGCCCGCTCCACAGCAAAATGTCGCCCGCACCGCGTTGCTGCACGTTCGTAGCGCGACGCAGGATCATCAGCGCGACCCCGAACACCAGCGCCGCGATGACGGTGGCGTATGGCGCCGGGACCCACGAGTCATGCTGCCACCGGAACCAGCCCAGCAGCGCCGATCCCAACAGCACTCCCGACGCGACCATTGTCGCGCCGACCTGGATGGCAACCACGGGGTTGATCGACGAAAACCGCTTGCTGAGGTTGACCGATACGGCCGTCGAAATGTGTTCGATGACCTGGGATCGGTGTTCGGTGTCGTCGACGAACCGCAGCCACAGCCGGTCGCCGTCGTAGATGTCCTGCTCGGTCAGTGACTGGGTGGCCCGCAGCGGCGTGCCGTCAACCAGGCACAACGCCCACCGGCCGCGCTGCTTGGCTTCGAGCGCCGGCAGGCCCAATTCCCGCAGCCGGAGGTTGATGACCTTTAGCAGCGGGTCGATCATCACCGAGACCGGCGCGTTGGCGTCGAGCAGCACCCCGATTTGCGCCCCTTCGCCGGCAATGATGCCAACCACGGCGGACTGAGGCGACGAGACTGCCTCTGCGCCAGGCTGCTGCGCCTCAGCAACTGCAGCAACTGCGGTCATTGCTCCACCCCTCTGTCGATGAATTGTTGGTCCATGTGTCTTGCCTCGCTATTTGGAATTGTGACGGCTCGTCCCAATTGTTGAGCAGATTCTAAGAGTATTTCGCGGCATCCGCATCCTGAGTAAATGCTGCACCGAAAAGCTTTGGCACGGGCGGTATGTGCGTAACGAATAGTTAAACTCTGCTATGCGTTTTCCACTCGCCGTAGGGAAGGGTCTCCAAGACCGTCTTCACCCCGACCTGGACCAGCTGCGGAGTGGCCGGGCAGATGGCTAGCCAGGCCTCGTTGGACCCGGCGGTACGCGCTTGCTGGTACATCGCGATGCGCCCACCCGATCCGTCCTTCATGGACAGCACCGAAGCGCTGGGCGCCTTGGCGTCGTCGCGGTATTGCCGGGCATAGACCGCCGCCTCGGCGGACGGGTCGGACAGCGCCTGCCCGAGCGCGGCTACGGTCGCCGCGCTGATCCCCAGTCGCCGCAGGTCCCCGCCGGAGAAGACGTTGAATCCGGAGCTCTGCCAATCCTTCGTCACCTCCAGCATTTCGTCCAGCGGCACGTTGACTGCGTTGATCTGTGCCGGCTCGGCGTGGTGGATCGACTCCATCGCGTCGAAGACCAGCGCCGCGATCGAAGCAGTGTCAGCGATCGCCACGTCGTCGACGGTGATCTCGTCGCCAACCCGCACCGCCGAAACCCAATGCTGGCCGCGTCGGGCCAAGAGCACCCGGAATTCGTTGTCCGGGATGTCGCGGGATCCCACCGGCTCCGCTTCGCTGCCTTCTTCCTTCTCCTTGACGCCGTAGAGCAGCTTGCCCCGGGATAGCAGCGCGATGACCTCAAGATCTGGTGCGGCCAATACCCGCATTCGGTCGGCCACCGCCTCGTTGACCGCGTCACCCGTCACGATGCCCTGCTCGCGCATGACCGTCATGCCCGGATGCTCGTTGAGCCAGTCCATGGAATCGGTAGAGACGAATGGTCGACATCGTAATTCGGGGGCAACGTGCCGAATATCCAGCAACGCCTGCAACATCCAGAAACCCTCGACATTGACCGTGACGTCAGTTCTGGTGCTTTGATCCATGGCTACTCTCGTTTTTGTGGTACTCGGTTATTGCACGACGCGGCAGCACACCCAGAATCGGTGTGCTGCCGCGCCGTGGGGTGATTATTAGGCCCAGCTGGAGCCGACGGCGCTGTCGGTGGACGACATGTTGTTGCCCGCCGTCTGCACCTTCTGGCCGTGCTGATTTGCCTGGTCGTAGATCACCTGGAAGTTGCGGCCCAACTGGGTGATGAACTCCTGGCAGGCGACCGAACCCGAGCCACCCCAGAAGTCACCGGCAGCCAGCACATCGCGCACGATGGACTGGTGCTCGGCCTCCAAGGACGCGGCCTGGGCGCGGATCAACGCGCCGTGGGCATCGACATCACCGAACTGGTAGCTAATCGACATTTATCTTTCCTCCTGATTTGTGGAAGCTTACGCTTTTTAGCGAGTTAGCTGCTCAGAATCTGCTGAGAGGCCTGCTCTTGCTGCTCGTAGTTGTTGGCGTCGCGGATCAGTCCGTCGCGCACTCCGTGCAGCATGTTGACGATGTTGCGGAAGGCCTGATTCATCTGGCCCATGGTGTCGTAGGACGTCATCTGGGCCGTGCCGCTCCAGCCGGCACCGGCGATGTTTTGGCTCGACGCCCACATCTTGCGGGCCTCGTCCTCCACCGTCTGAGCGTGCACATCGAAACGGCCCGCCATCGACCGCATCTCGTGCGGGTCAGTCATAAAACGCGTAGGCACTTACCTGTCTCCTTGATTGAGTAGTGATCGACTGCAATGAATGTGGTGGTAGTCGGACGGGTTACCAGGGGTAACCGCCGACCTGAAACACACGGGTGAGCCCCCCTTTCCCGCTACCTGTCGTCCACCGGGCTGGGCACCACAGTGGGACGGACATCATCAATGGCGCTCAGCCCGTCGCGACAGCGTTCGCGGCCTCGGTGGCCGCGTACGAACCGGCGCTGGTACCCAGCGTGTTGACGAAACTCTCGTGGATCGCCGCAGCTTGGGCGCTGACCGCCTGATAGAGCTGAGCCTGTGCGACGAACTGTGCGGCAGTCAGAGCTGAAACCTCATCAGCCGCAGCCGGAACCACGCCCGTCGTGGGAGCCGCGGCCGACGCGTTCTGGGAGCTCACTGCTGAGCCGATCCCCTGAAGGCTGGTGGCCGCCGCCGATAGCGCCTCCGGTTGTGTAGTTACAAACGACATTGGCTTCCTCCCTAAGTCAGTTCTGGCCATCTGTCCGTCCACAAGAATAGATGCGCGTATCGCTGTGTGCTGCGGCTCAAGCCTGCTGTTCGCAATTGTTCACCCGGCAGCAACAATTGTTCATCTGCGGTAACAGCTGAATAACAGGCGCAGCTCCGGGGGCGCCCGTCAGCAGCTCGAAAGGGCCCCTGAAGTGCTCGAAATGCGTTGGTCTCGGTCGGGCAACAGTCTCCGTGTCTTGATCGGCGCTGTCGCACGTCGCGCAGCCGTGGACGACGCGGCACTCCGGTGAGGCAAAAAATCTAACCGCGGATAACGCCCGCAGGGCCCCGGCTACGCGGCGTCAGCAGGGTTTTGTTCGGGACCCGGACCTCACCGGCGAAACGGTGGCCTACACGGCAGCCGAGCATACTCACAGGGGGTGGCCCTGGTCGCGCTCGGCGTCATCATCGGACGCGGAACGAACCCGGCTCCACTCACGCGCCGCCTCTTTCACGGCCATCCGGAGTTCTGCTCCATAGCGGCGGGCCCGTACGCTGACGACGTCCAGCCCTGGAGTCGTGGACGGTCCGCGTCATCATCGCGAACCGCGACGACAACGGCTCCGACCCGCAACCACCAATATCACGTCGTGGGCTTTCCGAACTGCGGCGCACGATCGTGCGTGGCCACCGGGAGTCGAGGTGCCCTGCCTGCCGAGCGACACTCCACGCGAGCCGCCACCGACGGCGCACCCCGGCTGGTTGCGGCCGCGCGCCGTGGCTCAGCGCGAAACGCAGCGGCAAGTCCTTGAGCGCGAAAGTCTTACTAGGGAACTTGATTTCGGGCTGGTAGTCAGGCGCCAGTTCAAATTCAGGGATTCTCTTAAGCCATTCGTCGACGATCACGGTCAGCTCCATGCGCGCCAGATGAGAACCCAGGCAGCGGTGCGGTCCGCCGCCAAATCCCCAGTGCCGGTGCACCTTACCGTCCATGGTGAGTTCGTCGGTGGAGATCGCGTCGCTGCCGTCCCGGTTGACCAAGGCCATGCACAAGAACACCGATGAGCCCGCGGGCAACGTCATGCCACCGACGACGACGGTCTCGGTAAGTACCCGGGGCGCCACCGGCGCCGACGGCTCCAAGCGCACGATCTCTTCGATGAAGACCCTGATCTGCCTTGGGTTATCGCGGAGCTGTGTGCGCAACGGCGGTCTGCGCGCCAACTCCAGCAGGGAAAAGCCGATCGCCGCGGTCACGGTGTCCAGCCCCGCCAGGATCAGCAGGTGGCTCATACCCAGCAATTCGAGATCCGTGAAGTTGCCTTTGCTTTGCATCACGGTAGACAACATGTCCGAGCCCGGATTTTCCCGACGGTATTGGATTGCGTCCATCAGGTATTGGTACATCGCGCGCGCCGCCGGGGCGACGTCCGCCAGAGTGGCATAGGGGTTGTCGTTGATCACGGCGTCTTTCCAGGCGATCACGCGGTCTCGGTCCTCCAACGGCAGACCGTAGAGGTCCAGGAACACCTGGTAGGGGTACGTCTTCGCCAGGTCCTGCATGACCTCGCATTCGCCGCGGCTGGCGATGGCGTCGATCATGTCGGCGGCGTGACGAACCAGCACCGGTCGCGACTTACGCAACCCGTGCGGGCTGAAAAACGGCTGCAGGATTTTGCGGTATCGAGTGTGCTCGGGCGGGTCGAACCCCAACGGGATCACCGGGATTGGGCTTCCCGGTGGTTGAAGCGCCAATCGAGCAGAAAAAACATTGGGACTTCGCAACGCTGCCAGCACGTCCTCACGGCGGGTGAGGTAGTAGTAGCCGTTCATGAACACCACTGGTCCGGCATCGCGCAAAACCTTCCACCCGACGCCACGATCAGCGGCCATCGGCAGGTCGAAGTAGTCAAGCCGCGGAAGGTGAAAGCCGGTGCTGTACAGGCTTTCATCAGTGGAGCTCATGTACGTGATCTCTCGTTGTCGGTTCGTTCATTTTCGCTGGTGCCGTGGCGGTCGGGCGACAGTAGACATGGTATGCGGCCCGCCGTGGTCCGGTCGCGTCGTCGCCGCGATAGCGGGTGCCGAATTGAGCGACGATGTTCGACGTGTCTTTTAGAATCGGCATTGTGAAGGTTCGTGTCGAGCAGTCGAAGTGCGTGGGTCACGCCCAGTGCTATGCGGTTGACCCGGAGATTTTCCCGATCGACGATTCTGGCTACTCCATCCTCGAAGAACACGAGGTTGCGCCGGAGGACGCGCAGGTCACTCGTGACGGGGTGGCGTCCTGTCCGGAGATGGCGCTGATCCTGGACGAGGATTGACTGCAAGCTAGGTTAGTTCACACCAGCGAGCGGTCACCGTCGAGCGTGGAGTGCGGAAACCGCCTTTGCAATGCCTGCAGCAGAGCATGGACTTCGTCGATGCGAGCGCGTATCTGCGTCAGCTTTCCTCGCGGGCGGGAATCGTCAGGCTCGGGTTGCTGATACTTGGCTCCGGCCATGCGATGCGCAAGCTCCTGTAGTTCGGTGCACTCGGCCCGTAGAAGCCGCTCGAACACTCGCGCCTGAGCTATCTCGGCAGGCTGAGCGGGGCTGCGCGGCAAAACACTTGCTGCACTGAACGCACGCGAAGCGGTAGTGGTCCTCGGGAGCATGCGGGCGGCGTCTCGGGGTCTCCGTGGCAAAGCCAAGGAAGCGGATGCCTCAGCGTGTTCCGCCACGTGTCCCTCCTGCCGGAGCCCCCGATTTGTTCATCTACCGGAAACCTACGCTGCTAGTCCGACATGCTTCCAGATATGCCCCAACTGTTCATGGTCGAGCCATGATTGCGACATCCGCGATTTACCGCGCTTCGAGAGTGACGGGCGCGGCTTGCGCTTTGGCGAGCCATCACGGTCCTGGGGTGTCACGCCGCGACGTGACACCCCAGGTGCCGTGAAGCTACTCGGCTTTTAGCCGGCTGACGGTGGGCGGGGCATCACCGTGGGTTTGAACCCATAGCGTGGGCCGAAGCCGCCGAGGCCACCGGACCTTGCACCGGCCAACGGCATACCGCCGAGCAGGTTCCCGCCGCCGCCGCTAGCGGCGCCCTCCGGGGCGGCGCTGACGCTGCTGACCAGCTGCGTGTGCGGGGCCGCCGCCGGAGCAGCTTGACCGGCCCACGACGCCGGCACCGCCAGTTTGCCGACCGCACCGGCGCCGCCCGAAACGGCGGACACTGAATGCGCGCCAGCAGCACCGCCGCCGCCCAGCGCGGCTCCGAGGCCACCCAGGCCGGGGGTTACTGCGGGGGCAGCAGCGGCTGGCAGAGCCCCGCCCAGCATTCCCGTGCTCTTCGCAATCTGAATTCCGAAGTTGCCCATACCGACGCTGAAGTACGGCAGACCTTCGGTGTTATAGAAAAGGCTCGCGTATGGCGAGTAGTCGGTTACCAACGCCGAGAGCGATGTGGGCAGAACGCTCGTTCCGAAGAGGAATTGCCACAGCGTGCCCTCGGCCGCTGTCGGGCTCCCGAACGCGCTTTGAAAGCCCGACGGTGTCAGTAACGACTGGATGTTGCTCGGCAGCAACGAGATCAGCTCTTGCAGGATCGTCTGAGAGCTCGTGGCGGCCGAGGTGCCGGTCGCCTGGCTGACCGCAGCCGATTGAGCGGCTGTCCCGGTGGCACTGGTCGTCGCCGCGGGCGAGGCGAATGCCTGCACCTGGGCCGCCGATGCCGACTGACCCGCGTAGGTGTACATCGCTGAGGAGTCCTGGGCCCACATCTCGCTGTACTGCGCCTCGAGTTGGGCGATCGTCGGCGTGTATTGACCAAACACATTGGCCTGCGTCAGCGCTGACGTCTCGGCGCGATTGGCCGCAACCAGCGGTGGTGGCACCGTCGCTGCGAACGCCTGCTCGTATGCGGCAGCCGCCGACCTCGCCTGGGTCCCGGCCTGCTCAGCCTGCGCGGCGGTGGTGTTCAGCCACCCTATGTATGGCTGTGCGGCGCTGGCCATCGACGCCGACGCCGTCCCGGTCCACTCGTCACTGGACAGTTGCGTGATCGTCGTCTCGTAGCCCTGAGCGGCCGATTGAAGCTCGGCGGCAAGTCCGTTCCACGCCGATGCGGCAGCCTGCAGCGACGACGAACCCGGACCGGTATACATCCGGGCCGAGTTGATCTCAGGCGGTAACGCCCCGAAATCCACCATCTGGAAGCCTCCTTAGCCCGCCGCAGCCGCGTTGGCGGCCTCGGTGGCGGCGTACGAACCGGCGCTGGTGCCCAGCGTGTTCACGAACGATTTCGTGGATCGCCGCGGCCTGGGCGCTGACCGCTTGGTACAGCTGGGCGTGCGCGACGAACTGGGCCGCCGTCAGCGCCGAAACCTCGTCGGCGGCCGCGGGAACCACTCCAGTGGTCGGAGCCGCCGCGGAAGCGTTTTGGGCGCTCAGTCCCGAGCCGATCCCCTGCAGGCTGGTGGCCGCCGCCGATAATGCTTCGGGCTGTGTGGTCACGAACGACATCCGGTTTCCTCCTTAATAACCGTGCGCATTTACGACCCTGAGCAAGGTCGTTCGTTTGAAAGGTTAGAGGGTCACGCTCGAATAACGCCGCTGCCGACCTAACTGTTCACGCTCGGACAACGAGTATTCACCCTCCGATATCGGCTGTTCATCCCGAGTTCGACAAACCTTGCACCTGCGTTAATGCCTCGATTCGACCGGCCACTGGAACGCGGTGTGGGCCCGGCCGCTCGATTGCCGTCTCGGCTGACCTCGAGCATGAAAACGCCACGCTCAAGCGGTTTTTGGCTGATGCGGAATTGGAGAAAGTCGCGCTCAAGCCGGAACACCGGCGGGCAGCCGTTCGTCACCTGCAGCGCGTGCTGGGGGTCAGCGAGCAGTTCGCCTGGCGCGTCGCCGGGCAACATCGAGCCACCCAACGCTCCGAGCCTGTCACGGCCACCCCGCACGATCCGGATGCGACGTTGCGGTCCTGGTCCACGACGGGGGTTTCGCCCGCGTATCACAACGCCCGCGCAGAAGGCTGGGCAGTCAATCACGAGGAAATGCAATGCCTTTGGCGCGAAGAAGTGCTTCGAGTGCCACAGCGCCGCCGGCACAAAGGCCACGGCAGCTCCGCCGCACCAGCGATCGTCATCGCGGATGTACCCAATCGGGTGTGGGCGGTCGACCTCCGGTTCGGCGTCACCACCGACGGGCGGCCGATCAAGATCGTCTCGATCGTCGATGAGCACACCGGTGAGTGTTTGGGCGGGATGGTCGAGCGCAGCATCACCGGTGAGCGCCTGATCGCTGAACTCAGTCGCCTGGAACGACTTTCGTTCGCCGTGGACCAGTTCACGGGGTCCGGCCACGGCCACTGGGCGCCGCCGCACGGATCCGTACCCTGTTACCCTCCGGCGGGCGGCCGGGGCATCACCGCGTGCTTGACCCCGTATTTCACGGTGTAGCCGGCGGCCCGGCGTCCAAGACCGGCGCTGCCCGCCATCGGAACACCGTTGAGCAATCCATTCGACTGCGGTGCGACAGGGCGTGCGGCGCTTGCCAGCTTGACCTCTTCCATCTCCGTCGACGTCGCCCCTTGCCAACTCGCGGGCACCGACAGCCGCCCGAGACTGCTGGCCTGGCCCACACTGGCCGACACCTGGCCCGCACCGGCCGGCATCGGTGGGCCGCCAGCACCGAGGGGGGCTAGGCCGCCAAGGTTCGGCGTCGGAAACCAGGGACCAGCCGCACGCGCCGCCACATTAGGTGTCAACTGCTGGCCCATGCCATAACCGAAGTTTGCCAGGCCTGTCCCGAAATAGGACTGCCCCGGGATTTGCTTGAGGACTACACCCATGTTGCTCATAGTTAGGCCGAGACCGAGGCCTCCGCTGGGATAGTTGTTGAAAGTGTTGTAGATCAACTCCTGGAGCCAGGCGAACGGCCCGGTGAACGTCGGGGCAGTCGCGCCAGTGGTCGCGGTCGTGCCTGACGTGGTCGCCGCAGTGGTGGCCGTTGTTGTTTGAGTGGTAGTGGAGGGTGCTGCCGCGACGGCGTTCTGCACCACCGTCGCGGCCTGGCTGGCCGGCGCGGCGGCGGCCTGGGCAACCGCATCGTTTTGCCCGCTTTGCCCGTCCTGGCTGGTGGTCTGCGGCGCCGACGCGAACGGCGTCACCACTGCCGCGACCGCCGCAGCGCCGGCGTAGCTATACATCGCCGCGGCGTCTTGGGCCCACATCTCGCCGTACAGGGCCTCGGTGGCCATGATGGCCGGGGTGTTTTGCCCCAAGAAGTTGGTCGCGACCAACGCCATCAACAACGCGCGGTTGGCCGCAATCACCGGCGGCGGCACGTGCGCGGCGAATGCCGCCTCATAGGCTGCCGTCGCGGCCCGGGCCTGGTTAGCGGTCTCCTCTGCCTGAGCGGCGGTAGTGCTGAGCCAGTTCACGTAGGGTGTCGCTGCGGCCGCCATCGTCGACGACGACGGGCCGCTCCACGCGCCGCTGGTCAACTCCGCGATCGTGGACCCATACCCTGCCGAGGCAATGCCCAACTCCGAGGCCAAACCATCCCAGGCTTCCGCGGCGGCCATCATCGGCCCGGGCCCAGGACCCGAATACATCCGACCTGAATTGACCTCCGGCGGCAACAGCCCGAAATCAAGCACTAGAACCCTCCGTCAGCAAGCCAAAATTGCGTCTGCCCCGTCAACCGCCGCATGGAAGCGGCGGCGTGCGGCGTTGTCGTGAACTGGTCAGCAATCGGCGGGTCCTGGTGCTTGACCGCCCAATCGATATCGTTGTGCGGAGCGCGGTATGTGGCCACAGACGAAGTGCGCTTTCTTTCCTCGGTAACCCTCAGCGTCAACATCATTGAGCGCCGGTGCTCATTACTGAACAGTCGCTGGAATGAGACATTAGATGGCCGCGCGGGTGATCCGCGACGACGATGCCGACTATTCATTCCTGATCAAGCAGTGTTCATCCCGAATAAACTGCTGTTCAACCCGCGTTTGGTTTACAGCCATCCGGCCGACCGTTGGCCCGGCGAAGCGGGCCACCACGGCTTACCCTGCGGCCGGCGTGAAGGGGATCACGGTGTATTGGAGCTCAAACTCGAGTCCTCGCGTCCGGCCGTGATCCACGGTCTGCTCGTCAGGGTCCAGACGATGGAGCCGTTGTTTGCCGCCGCGAAACTGAGCTCCTCGGCCTGCGAGTCCGGCGGGAGGCTGAGACGGGAGCGCGCGCGGTATCCCGCGGTCGCAAAGATCCCCCCGCCCTTTACGGGCGGGGGGAACCTCCACATAACGAAGTTAACGGCGCAATTCGGTCGCCGCGACCTGGACGAACACCCCGGTGTCCTCGGCCATCAGCAGACCACGACCGCGTGGCAGCGGTCCACCCTTCATCTTGCCGCGGATGAAGCCTTCGTCGGGGTCGGCGTCCATGACCAGCAACGGGGCGTTGGCCTGAGCCAGCGCCCGCAGCATCGGGTCGCTGCCTGCCGACGACCAACCGCCGAAGGTACGGGTGACGATCACATGCAAGCCGACGTCAGCTGCCCTGGTCACCCACGGCGCTGCCTTGTGGAGCGGCGAATCGAACCCTGGCGGCAGCTGCTGCACGTCGTCGATGATCAGGAAGATCTCCGGACCGCTCCACCACGCTCGCGACAACAGCTCTTCGGCCGACAAGCCCGGCGGTGGCTCGCGCCGGGCCAACGCGGCGCCCAGCTCGTCCATCATCGCCGAGACCCCGTCGAGGTTGTAGGCGAACTTCTCGACGTAGTCGGTGCCCAGCGTGGTCAACAGCTGACGGCGCGGGTCGACCAGCCACACCTGCGCCGAGGGCCGCGATGTCGGTTTCGCGATACTGGCGCCCGGCGCGTATATCCGTCCGATCTCAGCCATGATGGTCGCCAGCGTCGTGGTGCGACCACACTCGCGCCGGCCCGTCACCATCAAGTGCGCGTTTTCGGCGAAGTTGAGGTACACCGGCTGCAGATCCAACTCGTTGATGGCCCAAGCAATTCCGCCAGCGCCCACGTTCACGCGACGATCGGCAGCGGCCAGCGCGCGCACCTGATCCAGGCCAAACCGCGGAGGCAGCCGGCGCACCGGGGGTGCGTGACCGACCGCCAACTGGCTGACCGCCGCAGCGACGTTGTCGGACTCGAAAATGTTGTCCGGCGTGCTCGACAGCGCAGGCCTGCCTACCAGGGTGTGCAGACCCGATTGCGGATCGCTATCCAGCCGCACATAGTTCACCGCAACCATGCCGCGTCCCGGTTTGACCGGAACATCCTTGGCGAACCGGGAGCGGACCAGCTTCGCGTCCTCCACCGCAGCCAGCCGCAACTCGATCCGCGACCCGAAACCGCTGCGCACCGGCGGGCGCAGCTCCGATTCGCGGTCGGCCGTGGCCACCACGTGCACGCCGAACGACGGACCCTGGTTGATGATCTGGTTCACCTGCTCGATCAGCACCTCGTTCTCTTCGGCCAGCGCCCGGTAGTTGTCGATCACCAGGAACACATCGCCGAAGCCGTCGTCGGGCACGCGGCCGGCCTCTCCGCCGAACTTGCGGCGTCGGTACACGTCCATCGAAGGCACGTCGTACTCGAGGAACGTGCGCTTACGCTCGCGAAGCAGCCCAAACAACTCCGCCACCGTGCGACGAACACCGTACGGGTCGGTGGGCCCGACGACCTCGCCGACGTGCGGCAGCCCGGCCAGCGTCGTCAATGCGGTGCTGCTGTAGGCCAGCACGTAGAACTGGACCTGCGCTGGCGTATGGGTCAGCGCGGCCGAGCAGATCAACGTCTGCAACGCGGTGGTCTTGCCGGCGCCACCGGCTCCGAGGATCAGCACGTTGGAGCCCGGTCCCGAGGTGTCTACCGTCCACGGCGGCTGGTCGTGCTTGAACGGCCGGTCGATGATCCCGAGCGGGAACACCAAGTTCCTGGCCGTGCCGTAGTCCTCCTGCCACGGCCGCTCGAGGAAACGGTCCACCAAAGCGTCGATCGCCACCGGCTGGTCCAGCGGCGGCTGCCACAACCGGTAGGGCTCGAAGTCGATTCGGCGCAGCTGATCGATGATCACCGTGCCGACCTTCGGCGTTCTGATCGCTTCCTCTTCTTCGTCCTCGTCGTCGTCGGCGGCCCCGCTGCCGTTGCCATGTACCTCGCCGTTGGTGAAGGAGTCGAAGTCCGGCTCACTGACACTGACCTCGATGGGCGTGAACCCGGTGGTAAACAGTTGCGGGCGAATGTAATCGACGGCATGCGTCAGCTGCGCCGGCCCATCGTCGTCGAGTGAAACCCCGCGGCGGTAGTCACGCCAGAGGAACTCCGCTTGGAACCTGATGATTTCCTCGAGACTCTTGCGGAAGTAGCCCAACCCGGCCTGCGCGGGTAGGTTGACCGCGTTCGGCACCCCGGCGGCCTGTGCGGCGCCGGCGGTACGCGCTTTCAGCACCAGCCGGTAACCCATGTTCTCCATGAGCTTTTCGGCCCGACTCTCGATGGTCTGCGAGGCCATCATCAAGTGGATCCAGTAGGCGCGGCCCTGCCGGCCGATCGAGTCCAACACGTCGACCGCGGTCGGCATGATGCGGAACCACTCGTAGAACTCGTCGATGACGACCACCAGCATCGGCAGCGGCGGGATGTCCTGACCGCGGGCGCGCATCCTGACGCGCATCTCGTTGTACTCCTTGGCGTCGTCGACACCGGCGTTGTCGCAGACCGCTTTACGCCGGGCGATTTCACCCCACAGTGCGTCCAGGAAGCGCTCCATCAGCGCCTGGTCTTCTTCGAGGTCGGTGATGATTCGCGACACGTGCGGCACGCCGGAGAACGGCTTGACCGCCGATCCACCCTTGAGGTCGGCCAAGACGAACTGCAGTTCCTCAGGCGGATGACCCAGCATCAGCGACTCGATCACCGTGCGCACCAGCGTTGACTTACCCGAACCGGTTGTCCCGGACATGACCCCGTGCGGGCCGTCGCCTCCTTCGTCGAGGGATTTCATGTCCAAGAACAGCAACTCGCCGTTGTCGGAGCGGTTGCCAAACGGGATCCGCAACCGGGACCGGCTGCTGAGCGTGTCACGCCTACTGCCCCACAACGACTCGAAATCGATATCGGAAGGATCCTCAATCCCGTAGTAAGACAAGATGTCTCGGGCGCCGATCTGAGTGACCCGCTGCCCGATCTCCTCGTAGGCCTCGGCCAGTCGCCAGTACGCCATGCGCTGCGCGAACTGCTCGGCTTCAGTCTCGTCCACGTTATCGGCGAGAGCGAAGAACCACCGGTTGTCGTCGATCACCATCCAGGTGTCGCGGTCGCGGGGCAGCGCATCGATCACGCCAATGTCGTTGGTGAACTTAAGCACCCGCTCCGGGTTGCCCGTCCACAGCGCCGAGCCGGTCAAGTCGAAGAACGTCACGCCGTCGACGCCGTCGACGCTAATGACGTATTCCCATTGCGGGTCGTCGACGTCGGCGATGATCACGTGGTGGGGCGTTGGTGTCTCGGCCGACGAGCTGGCGTGCCGGGGCGTGAAAGACCCACGTCCGGCGAACAATTCGGCCTGGTCGGCGGCGAATTCGCGTACCGATGCGTACACCATGCGCGCGCTGCCTGCGGCGTCGCGGCGGCGCGGATCACCGAAGTGCGGTAGCCACTTGACCCAATCCCATTTGTCGAGATCGGAAGTGACGACGATCATCTGGATGTGGTCCGGCCCGTGCGAGAACGCCAGCTGGCAGATGATCGCTCGGATCAGCCCCAGCACCTGCTCGCGGTTACCGTCCAGCGCATACCAGGGTTCAACAAGCAGCGAGACCATCTTCGGGAGGTTGTAAACCACGCTCTGATAGCGGCCGAACTCCTGCAGTGCCTTACCGGTCACCGGCTCCAACTCGATGTCGGTCGGCATGTTCTGCGGCTCACCCCAGGTCACCTCCGGCCGGGTCATACCGACTCCAACCCTGGCTATCCCGAAGTTAAGGTCCCTGCCGTCCGGCTTGCGCTCCCACATCCGGGGCGATCCGACCGCTGCCGTCAGCGTCGTCGGCTCCGGGTGGAACCACCGGTAGTTGGCGTCCATGCTGTCGGCGGACTCGTTCGCGGTTTCCCGCAGCATGTCGAGCATCAACATGAACTGGGCGCGCATCGCATCCAGCTTCGGCCGGCTCATCTGCTGCTGGCCGCCGAAGCGACCGCCGAACATCATCATCGCGACACCACCGATCATGAAGATCGGGAAGATCGAACCGGCGCCGAGGAACATCTTTGAGCCGTTGGCCACGGTCATACCGACCATGCCGACCAGCAAGCCGACCACCAAGACGCCGACCACAATCAACCACCAGGGCTTGCCTTCGGGCGGCGGAACACTCAGCGGCGTCGGTAGGACGATGTTTTCCGGCCGGACCGCGGGTGGCCGCTCGGCCGTTGGGCGTGCAAAGCCACGTTTCACTTGGGTACCGCCAATTCTGCTGGGTTCATATCGGTCGGAAGGGTGTCGTGGCGCACCAGCGCATCGGCGCGCGAGAGTGTGGGGCCCGGAGCCAGCAGCCGCAAGGCCACCCACGGGGCCGGGCTCGGATGCGAGGTCAATCCCAGCGCGGATATCGCCTCACGAGAGTTGTCCACGCCGAAACGGACTCCGGAACTCGAGAGCCACCACAGTGATTCTGTCGTAGTCGAGCCGGGGGCGTTGCCGGTGACGGCGACCCAGTTGGCGTAGTCGGGGCCGAAATAGACCCGGTCGGCTTCCCGGCCGGAACTGTCCGCCTTCACCAGCGACACCACTTTGTCGGTGTCGCTGGCCTGCACCGGAATGGTCGGCCCGGAGATCACCTGGACGCGGGCACGTTCTTCACCGGCAGTCTTTTCCCACCACCAGCAGGTCGCCGGATTCTCCCTGATGTCGATCATGTTCAACGGTCCGTTGGGGTAGGCCGACAAATCCAGCCCGTTGACCACCGGCATGTTCGCCAATGACGCCGGCGCCACCACGACCGGCGCATTGCCCGCCGGCGTCCCTGCGTTCTGCAGGATCTGGGCCACCACTGCGGTCACTGTTTGCACGCCGTCGGCCAACACCACTGAATACTGTTGGGGCCCGCTGATCTGGGGCGTCACGATCACCGTGCCCACCGGTCCGGGTGCACCGGCAAATCCAGCCGGCTTGCCGGCGTCGGGCACCTTCGGCACCGACAACTCAGGTCCTACCGGCAGCGAGTCGTAGAGTGCCCGGCTCATCGGCCGCGCCTCGTTGACATCTTCGGGAGTCAAACCCAGCGGCAACAGCACCGCCCGGTTTGAGGCATCGATGCGCGACCGGCGTCCCTGCCGGATCACCCAGGTGTCTCTCTCGTAGTGCAGCACCACCGCGTCCGATCCGGCCAACACGTGCCGGCGATTCGATAGGTCGGGCGCCCCGTCGATGACGGTGACCGTCACCGATGCGGCTGCTGCAGGGCCTGCCACCGAGTCGCACACCAGCCACGACGACGTCGCTGGGCTGGTCGGGGAAAACTCCGAGGGTGCGCCGGGGATACCGACCAGCGGTCCGTGCGGCTGCTGGGCGATCTGACTCGCCCGCACCTTGTGCGGGTTGTCCGGCCGACCGGCGATGAGCCTGGCCGACGCCAGATTCAGCGCCGGGTACAACTTGTCACCGACCCGGACATACAGTGCTCCGGAATCGCGGTCGGCGATGATCGGTGTGTCGTTGAGCTGCCCGGAGGGGTTGATGAACGACCAGAGCAGCGCTCCCAGGCAAATCACCGCCGCCGCCGAGACCGACGCCACCACGGCCAGCGTTTGGCGCCGGCCCGGTTCGATCTCCATCCGGACCCGCCAGCGGGTCAACGCCATGGCGGTGCGGCGCGCCAAGAACTGATAGCCGGTTACCTGAGTCCGGGTGGAAAGTCCGAGGCCATAGCCTGAACCTCGCGCCCGCCGTCGTGATCAGCCACGGTTGATCACGCTCCAAGCCGACGGAACACCAGAATGCTGCCTAGTCCCACGATTCACAGGGATAACCGTAGGGCACCCCAGCCGACCGCGCCACGCGAGCGTGTAGTCGTCGGGGTTGGCGCCGACGATGCCGGAAGATTTCTGCGCCACAGAACTGTCACCTGCCGTAAGCATTAGGGATTACCGAAGTGTTCACTCCGCATCGTACGACGAATAGCAAACCCAGCTCGCTGGAAAAACGACCGTGAGATGAACACCCGTGTTCGCATTTCGGTCGTACAAGCAAGCAAGATGGCGGCATGAGGAGTGGCGCTATGGGTCAGCTGCCGCCGTCGTTGGTCGAACTTGCCAGCCGATTCGGAATCGCGACCGACTATGAGGACTGGTCCCGCCGCCGGGTAAACGCTCCGGAAAACACGCTGGTGGCCGTCCTCGCCGCCTTCGGCGTAGCCGCCACTACCGAGCCGGAGCGCGGCGCTGCGCTGACCGCTCACGATCGCGCGTATTGGTCTCGTTCGCTGCCGCCGACGATCGTCGGACGCGCGGGTGCCCGGTCATCGTTTTGGGTGCATGTGACCCACGGTCATCCTGCCGAGGTGTGGCTGCAGCTGGAAGACGGAACGGTCCGCACCGGGATGCGCCAGGTCGACAACTTCACCGCGCCGTTTGACCTCGACGGGCGCTTGGTCGGTGAGGCCAGCTTCGAGCTGCCCGAGGATCTGCCACTCGGTTACCACCGGGTGCATTTGCGTTCCGAAGGTGAGCAGGCCAGCGCTGCGCTGATCGTGACACCGGCCTGGCTTGGATTGCCGGAGCGGCTGGGCGCTCGTCGGGCCTGGGGGCTGGCCACACAGATATATAGTGTCCGGTCTCGGCAGTCCTGGGGGGTCGGCGACCTCACCGACCTGACCGACCTGGCGGTCTGGTCGGCTTCTGCGCACGGCGCCGACTATCTGCTGGTCAATCCGCTGCACGCGGCTGCCCCGACCAAGCCGATGGAGCCGTCGCCGTATTTGCCTACCTCACGACGCTTCGTCAACCCGCTCTATCTTCGTGTCGAAGCCATTCCGGAATTCGCCTACCTGCGCAAGCGTGGCCGGGTGCGGCGGCTGCGCGACCACCTGCAGCAGCACGCGGACTCGCTGGACGCCATCGACCGCGACGCTGCCTGGAAAGCCAAGCGGGCGGCTCTTTCACTGGTGTACCGGGTGCCGCGCTCGGCCGGTCGCGAGTTGGCGTATGCGGCTTTTTGCGCCCGGGAGGGCTCCGCTCTCGACGATTTCGCCACCTGGTGTGCGCTGGCCGAGGAGTACGGCGGTGACTGGCATCAGTGGCCCGAATCGCTGCAGCATCCTGGTGCCGATGGCGTCGCCGAGTTCGTTGCCGACAACTCGGCGGCGGTGGATTTCCACCGCTGGCTGCAATGGCAGCTCGACGAGCAGCTCGCCGCCGCCCAGTCGCATGCGGTGGGGGCTGGGATGTCGCTGGGCATCCTGCACGACCTAGCCGTCGGTGTGCACCCCAACGGGGCCGACGCGTGGGCATTGCAGGACGTGTTGGCGCTGGGAGTCACGGCGGGTGCGCCGCCGGATGAGTTCAACCAGTTGGGCCAGGACTGGTCGCAGCCGCCGTGGCGCCCGGACCGGCTCGAAGAGCAGGAGTATCAACCGTTTCGTGCGCTGATCCGCACCGTGCTGCGGCACGCCGGCGGGGTGCGCATCGACCACATCATCGGGTTGTTCCGGCTGTGGTGGATTCCTCAGGGCGACGCGCCGACTCACGGCACCTATGTGCGCTACGACCACGAGGCGATGATCGGCATCGTCGCCCTGGAGGCGCATCGCGCGGCGGCCGTGGTGGTGGGCGAGGATCTCGGCACTGTTGAACCATGGGTGCGCGACTACCTGCGGACTCGTGGTGTGCTGGGCACGTCGATTCTGTGGTTCGAGCTCGACCGCGACGGTGGCTCCGGTTCCGGTGGCCCGCTGCCGGCCGAGCGCTGGCGAGAATATTGCTTGTCCTCGGTGACCACCCACGACCTGCCGCCGACGGCCGGCTACCTGGCTGACGAGCATGTGCGACTGCGGGATTCGCTGGGCCTGCTGACGCGACCCGTCGAGGAGGAACTCGCAGCCGCGCAGACCGAGCGGGCGGCGTGGCTCGCCGAGTTGCTGCGCGTCGGCCTGCTGTCCAAGCATGCAGACGTGGAGCAGACCGTGCTTGCCCTGCATCAGTACCTGGGCCGAACACCGTCGCGGCTGCTCGGGGTCGCGTTGACCGACGCGGTGGGAGATCGACGGACCCAGAACCAGCCGGGCACGACCGACGAGTATCCCAACTGGCGGGTTCCGCTGTGCGGCCCCGATGGTCGGCCGGTGATGCTCGAGGACGTGTTTCGCGATCCCCGGGCGATCGCTTTGGTCGAGGCGATGCGCGCGCAGACGGCCGTCACTCCCACCGACACCACCTGTTAGCTTCGGTTGCGATGAACGGCGCCATGAGCGGGGCCTGGAAGGTGGCGGTGGTCGCCCCGGTCGCTGCCGGGGTCACCGCGGACCCGCGTTGGATGGCGGCCTTCGCGCGGCATCTCGAGGGGTGCGGTTTCGAATCGATCGTCGCCGTCGAGCACACCGTATTGGCCACCCGGTACGACAGCATCTACCCCTACGACCGCTCGGGGCGGGTCGAATTGGCGGCCGATTGCCCAGTCCCCGACCCGCTCGATCTGCTGTCGTTTTTAGCCGGTCATACCGACCGGCTCGGTTTGGCTACCGGAGTTCTGGTGCTGCCTAACCACCATCCGGTAGTGCTCGCAAAGCGAGCGGCGACCGTCGATGCGCTGTCGGGCGGGAGGCTTCGGCTGTGTGTCGGCGTCGGCTGGCTGCGCGAAGAGATCGAGGCATGCGGTACCGAATTCGAAAGTCGCGGCCGCCGCGCCGACGAGCAGTTAGCAGTGCTGCGGGCGCTCTGGGATGAGCAACCCCACGGCGTCAACTATCATGGCGAGTTCTTTCACTTCGACGACGTCATCTGTAGCCCAAAACCTATTGCCGGACAACATCTTCCGGTACACATCGGCGGTCACAGCAAAGCAGCCGCTCGACGGGCAGGCCGCTTCGGCGACGGTTTCCAACCGTTGGGCGTGACTGGTGACCAGCTGGCCGGGTTGCTGACGCTGATGCGCGACGAGGCGGTGGCAGCCGGGCGCGACCCGGCTGCTATCGAAGTCTCACTGGGCCATTCGGTCACCAAGATCGATGCCGGGCGCGCAGAGAAGCTCGCTGCTCAGGGTGCCGACCGGTTGGTGCTGGCGATGCCGCCGATCACCGATATCGAGCAGGCCAAGGACGAGTTGTCGGCCTGCGCGCAACGACTTGCATTGCTGACATGATGGCCGCCGCAGCCGACCGAGCCACTCTCAGCGATGTGGTACATCGTTATGCCGCCGGTGTCGATGACCGGCAATTCGACGCTGTCGTAGCACTTTTCACCGAGACGGCCGAGCTGATATTGCCTGATCCCCCGACCTCGCTTGAGCCTGTGCACCGGCACCGCGGGCGCACTGAGATCAGTGCCGCGATCGCCGGCGTCGCCACCGTCACCCGCACCGAGCATGCGATCGTCGGCGAGGTCTATCTGGACGGCTCTCCCGCCTGGCACTGCCCACGGTCGCATCGCATGCATCGCGCACCACTGGAGCCAACACGCCGATCAGCTGACCGACGTGGTCTGGCACGTGCGCTACGACGACGACTACCGGCTGACCGATGCGGGATGGCGAATCGACCGCCGCGCGTTGACGATCAACGCCATCGAGACGCGGCCGGTGCGCCGGTTGCGGTTCTGAGCTCAGCGACGTCGTCGATCAATCAGAGCGCCCGCGTCTGGCGGCGTCTTCCAGGAGATCTGCTGCGCTGGAGACACTTTCGGCAGGTTTAGTCATCTGGGTGGCGATCTCACGGGCTCGGCTGACACATTGCGGAGCCAGGATCGAGCGCAGGCCCGCGATTAGTGACTCCGGAGTAGTGGTCGGAAACTGGTGTCCAGAACCAACGTTCAGGCGTTCAACGGCATCCGCCCAGATCGGCTGATCGAGGCCGTTCCAGAGGATCAACGACGGGATTCCGGCGCGCAGACCCGCCGCTGTGGTGCCCGCGCCGCCGTGGTGAACGACCGCGCGGCAGGCGGGAAAGACCGTCGCGTGGTTCACCGTGCCCACAACTTTGACGTGGTCGAAATGTGGAATACCGGTGATGTCGTTGGGGCCAGAGCAGATCAACGCCCGCTCGCCTAACTGCGCGCAGGCCGTGCTGATCACGGCGACCAAATCGGTGGGAGACTCGACCGTGATGTCGCCAAAGCCGAAGTAGATCGGCGGCGTTCCGGCGGCGATCCACGCTAAGACCTCGTCGTCGTTATCCGTCGGCAGTTCCAGAGTGAGTGCGCCGACAAAGGGCCGTCGGTCATCCTCACCCGCCCACTCGGCTGCCAGCTCCGGGAAGCAGAGCCCGTCGTAGGCCTGGATCTCCAGCGGCCCCGTCGGGGGTCTGGTTGCCTCCGGTAACCCGCCCTGCAAAACCTGCGCCGGGAAGAAGTGCAGCGCAGCCAGCGGAATCCGGTAATAATCTGCGACATTGGCGGCGATCGCCTGTTCGGTCATTCCCGCCAAAACCAGGTCGGCTCCATCGGCCAGCGCCTTCAAGGTGGTGTCCTTCTCCGCCTTGATCCGGTTAACGTTCCCGCTGACATGGGGCAACGCGCCGATCGGGTTCTTGAGCACGCTGACGAGGTCTTGCAGCACTGCCTCCGAGTCCGGCCCGTAGGAGACCGCAGTAAGGCCGGCAGATTTGACGAAGCGAAGCATCTTCCGTGGAACCGCCACGCCTACCTCGTGACCTCGGCGCAGCAGTTCTCGAGCGACCGCGATACAGGGCTCGACATCACCGCGGCTACCGTAGCCAACCACCACAAATTTCATCGGCACGTGCTAACCCGCTGTGTCTTCCAGCAGATCGCCTGCGCGGGCGAGACTTTCGGCCGGGTTGGTCATCTGGGCGGCCACCTCACGGGCTTGGTTAGCGTAATGCGGATCCAGCACGGAACTCAGGTCGGCGACCAGCGTCTCAGTGGTGGATTCGAAAAAGCACCGTCCAAAGCCTACTTTCAGCTGTTGGAGTGCAGCTGCCCACAACGGCTGGTCGAGCCAAAGCCAGAGGATGACGCTAGGGATTCCGGCGCGCAGGGCTGCGGCCGTGGTGCCGGCGCCGCCGTGGTGCACGATCGCGCGGCACGCAGGGAAAACCGCTGCGTGGTTTACCGCGCCCACAACCTTGACGTGGTCGAAATGCGGGATGTCAGCGAGGTTATTTGGCCCAGAGCAGATCAACGCTCGCTCGCCCAGCTGCGCGCAGGCCGCGCTGATCATGGCGACTGTGTCAATCGGAGAGGGGATCGGGGTGCTGCCAAAGCCGAAGTAGATCGGCGGCGTTCCTGCGGCAATCCAGGACAGGACCTCTGCGTCGATGTCCGTCGGCAACTCCAGCGTCAGTGCACCGACGAAGGGCCGTCGACCATTCGCTTGCACCCACTCAGTGGCCGGCCCGGGTAAGCAGAGCTCGTCGTATGCCTGGATCTCGAGAAATCCTGTCGAGGCTTCGGTTGCCTCCGGCAAGCCGAGCGTCCGCCGGTGAGCGTCTTCCGCGACCTTCGTCATGCGCAAAAACAGCCAGGTGGATGACCAAATCCGCTCGGGGAATAGATGCAACGCAGCCATCGGAATGCCGTAGTACTCGCCCACGTTGGCGGCGAGCCCCTGTTCGTTGAAGCCGGCCACTATCAGGTCGGCCCCATTGGCCAGCGCCGTCAGTGTTGCGCCCTTCTGCTCCTTGACCTGGGTGACATGCTCCATAGCTTCGGGCAGCACGCTGATCGGATTCTTCATTTTGGCCCCCAAGTTGCGGACCAAATCGGAGGCCGCGTTCATCTCTTCTCGCGAGTCTGGCCCGTAGGCGACCCCGGCAAGCCCCGCCGACTCGATGAAGCCAAGCATGTTCGGTGGGACCGCCAAGCACACGTCGTGACCGCGCCGCGACAACTCCAGACCCACGGCGGCGCAGGGCTCGACATCGCCGCGGCCGCCATAGCCGGCCACCACAATTTTCATCGGAGGAACCTCACTCGCGGTGCGCTCCACACGTCCAAGCGGGCAAAGCGGCCGTGTCGGCACTGCTCGACACACCGTACTGCAACGGTCGTCTCGGATCGCGCGGCGCAACCGGCGTTCCCGCGGCAATCCCGGTGTACGCACGCCAGACGTGATTTCGATTGCGTGATGCCAGAATGGGTGACACCACGCAACTGACCCGGGAGATATCAATGAAACTGTGCTCTGGCTCGGTTCTTGACTCCGTTACGGCGACATGCAGACCGTAATCCTCTGCGGCGGAGCAGGCGTCCGAGCCATGCCCTCGACCCTCAAGGTTCCCAAGCCTTTACTGCTGGTCGGAGATCGTCCGGTTCTTGCCCACGTGATGGAGATCTATGCCGACCAGGGCTTCACCGACTTCGTCCTGGCCGCCGGTTACAAGGGCGAGCTGGTGCGGAAATTCGCGCAGTCCCTGCCTGCCAGTTGGCAGGTCGAGGTGGTCGACACGGGCGAGGAGACCAACACGGGTGGCCGAGTGATGAAGGTGCGCGAACGTCTTGGCGAGGAGTTCTTTCTCACCTATTCCGATGGCCTGGGAGACGTCGATCTCCACCGCCTCTTGGACTTCCATCGCGCCCATGGCGGGGCAGCGACAGTAACCACGGTTTCTCTTCCTTGTCCGTACGGAACCTTCGATCTCGATGAAAACGGAAGGGTGAGCGGGTTCCGAGAGAAGCCGAAGCTGCACGACCATCCGATCAACGCCGGGTTCTTCGTTATGGACAGCCGAGTCTTCGATTGCTGGGACGGGGAGGATCTCGAACGCGAGGTTCTTCCTTCTTTGGCTAACGCCGCCGACTTGTTCGCCTACCGTCACGAAGGATTCTGGAAATCCATGGACACCCAGAAGGATGCCCAGGAGCTGACCGCGCTCTGTGAAGGAGGACGCAGGCCCTGGGTCCGATTGACCGGCATCCGAACCGATCCAGACTAATAGGCAGACAAGCGATGACGACCGGAACGAGTATCAGACCGTTCGAACCCAACCGGGACTTCTGGGCCGGACGCCCGGTAGCGGTGACAGGAGCAACCGGATTCCTCGGTAATCACCTGACCTCTTTCCTCGCGGCACTCGGGGCACGCGTCGTCGTGCTCGTTCGCGACACGGTTCCGTCCTCGGCCAGACGGGACGGGTGGTGGCCGAAGGTATCGATAGTCACGGGGGTGGTCGAGGATCAGTCCCTCATGGAGCGGATGCTCGGAGAGCACGAGGTGGCGACCGTCTTCCACCTGGCTGCTCAGACTCAGGTGGGAGTGGCGAATCGCGACCCGGTGCCCACCTACGAGGCCAATGTGCGGGGAACCTGGGCGCTTCTGGAAGCCGCGCGCCGCAGCAGTACGGTTCGCCAGATCGTCACGGCGAGTAGCGATAAGGCGTACGGAGAACAAAGCGTGCTTCCCTATACCGAAGATATGCCACTCCTCGCTGTCAATCCTTACGGTGTCTCCAAGGCCTGCTCGGACCTCATCGCCCAGAGCTTTGCTCGCATCCACGACGTTCCCGTCGTCGTAACGCGGTGCGGCAATTTCTTCGGTCCTGGAGATACGAACTGGGAGCGGCTCGTCCCAGGGACGATACGTCTGCTGCTCAAGGGACACCGTCCAGTGATCCGTTCGGACGGGACGATGACCCGGGACTACCTCTACGTGGTCGACGGAGTGCTCGCCTACCTGCAGCTTGCCGAGGCGATCTCCGAGGACCCAACACTTGGAGGCGAGGCGTTCAACTTCTCGACCGAAAGTCCCCTTTCCGTGCTGCAATTGGTCGAGATGCTGCAAGCTGCGACGGGGACTGAGCTGGAACCGGACATCCGGGCCACCGCCCGCCACGAGATACCCCACGAATATCTATCTGCTGCGAAGGCCCGCAAGATGCTGGGTTGGGAACCGCGTCACACCATGGCGGACGCGATCGCCGAGACCGTTAACTGGTACCGAGGCATTCTGTCTTGCGGGAACGCAGCAACACCTTGACGACTTCGTCTGTCCCGGGTGGGGAGGGTCGCTTGGCCCCCTCGAACCCACTCCCGAGCGCCTCTGACCGCGCTGACGTGCGAACACGAGCCGGCCAAGAGGTTGTACGGGGTGACCTCGAATCGATCTGCTCACGACTGACCGAAGAGCTCGCCATCATGGCAGGAAGCCAGCTGCTTGTGACGGGTGGAGCGGGGTTCCTAGGGTTTTACTTCACGTCAGCCGTCCACTACTACAACCAACAAGTAATGCAGTCGGAGCGTGTCCGACTGACCGTCTTCGACAACTACGTCCGTGGCATACCCCGATGGGTAACAGACCTGAAGGACACCGCCGATGTGCGGTTCGTCGAGCATGATCTCGCGCGGCCGCTGCCGGCCGATATGGACGATTTCGAGTACGTGATCCATGCAGCGTCGATCGCGTCACCTAAGTTTTACCGCCTGCGACCGATCGAAACGATGGATGCCAACGTCAATGGGCTACGTGCACTGCTCGATCGGTTCCGCGACCAGAAAGAGCGGGGAAATCCCGTTGGCGGGTTCTTGTTCATGTCCAGCAGTGAGATCTACGGTGATCCGCTTCCGGACGCTATCCCGACACCGGAAACATACCGCGGATACGTGTCGTGTACTGGCCCGCGGGCGTGCTATGACGAGGCCAAACGCTACGGCGAAACCCTTTGTGTGAACTTCGCACATGAATATGGATTGCCAATTCGCGCGGCACGCCCATTCAACAATTATGGGCCGGGACTGAAGATCAACGATGAACGAGTACTGCCCGATTTCGCCCGCGACATTCTCGCCGGACGCGACATCGTGCTGCTCTCCGACGGCGCGCCGACGCGCACGTTCTGCTATGTCGCTGATGCGATCGTCGGGTACTACAAGGTGCTCGTTCGTGGCGGCGACGGCGAGGCGTACAACATTGGCGCCGAAACCCCGGAAATTTCGATGGCGTCGGTCGCAACGAAGCTGGCGAAGATCGGCGAAGCCCTGGTCGGCTATCGCGGCGGCGTGGTCCATGGTAAGGCTCAAGATCAGGCGTACCTCGTCGACAACCCGAATCGGCGCTGTCCTGACATCTCTAAAGCGCGAGCACAATTGGGCTACGAACCGGTCGTCAGCCTAGATGAGGGATTACGCCGGATGCTGACCTGGTACGTTGCCGAAAACCAGGCAGGAGAAGGCTGATGCGGATCACTGTCATTGGCACCGGTTATGTCGGTTTGGTGTCCGGTGCGTGCCTGGCGGACGTCGGACATGATGTGGTCTGCGTCGACGTTGACCCCAAAAAAGTCGAAGTTATACAGTCTGGACGACCTGGAATCCACGAGCCCGGTCTTGCGTCATTGCTCGAGAAACATTCAGGCACACGGCTCCACGGGACCACCGACCTCGCCGGTGCGGTCGCGCGGAGCGACGTCACGATCATTGCGGTCGGCACACCTTTCAACGGTGAGCAGATTGATCTAACCGCAGTGCAGGCCGTGGCTCGCCAAGTCGGACAGGCGCTAAGTTCGCATCCCGGCTATTGCGTGATCGCCGTGAAGAGCACGGTTGTGCCGGGAACGACGGACAACGTGGTGATTCCGCTGCTTGAGCAGGCCTCGGGTAAGCGAGCGGGACAGCATTTCGGCGTAGCGATGAACCCGGAGTTCCTCGCGCAAGGCCGGGCTGTGGACGATTTCCTGCGCCCGGATCGGATCGTGCTCGGTGGTATAGACGAGCGCAGCGTCGAAGTGATGGCGCAGGTTTATGAGCCGTTTGCTGACGCACCTGTACTGCGCACCAAACCGCGTACAGCCGAGATGATCAAGTACGCATCGAATACACTTCTCGCGACATTGATCTCGCTTTCCAATGAGATCGCTAACCTCAGTTCCGCCCTTGGCGGCATTGACGCCGCCCAGGTGATGGAAGGCGTGCATTTGTCCCGGTATTTCACGGCGCAGACGCCATGAGGGTAAACCCGTCACGGCACCGCTCGCGTCCTTCTTCTATCCGGGGTGCGGTTTCGGGGGTAGCTGCCTACCGAAGGACACCAAGGCCCTGGCTGCGCTGGGGGCAAGCGAGCATTCGCCGATGCGGATTCTGGAGGCGGTAATTGCCATCAACGAGGAGCAACCGGCGCGAATGCTCGGTATTCTTCGACGCCACTTTCCGCATATCAACGGACTGCGCGTCGGTGTACTCGGCCTTTCATACCGCCCTGACACCAACGACATGCGCGACTCCCCGGCGATACCCATTGTTCGCGCGCTAATCGACGCGGGCGCGGCGGTCCAGGCGTACGATCCCGCCGCACTCAGCACGGCGGGATCCGTCTTTGCCGCCGACCCGGTGCGACTATGTGAAACGCTTGAAACGGCGGTGGATGGGACTGACGCCCTGCTGCTTGTTACCCGCTGGCCAGAATTCGACCGTCTCGCGCTGGTGCTCAATGGCATGACCGACCCGCCGGTCGTCATCGACGGCCGACGGATGCTCGATCCCAGCGCGTTCGCCAACTACGACGGAATCGGTTTGTGATGATCGTCGGCGACAGGTGGCGAGGTCACCGACGACATAGAGGTATTGGCCACCGAACAGATGTCTTTCGGGGACGCAGCAACACCGTGCTGACTGCAGGTTAGCCAGAGGTCAGCCAGGGCGTCCCTGGCGGGCGGCGTCTTCCAGGAGATCGGCGGCGCTGGCGCGGCTTTCGGCGGGTTTGCTCATCTGAGCGGCGACCTCACGGGCTCGAGTGAGGTATTGCGGAGCCAGGATCAAATTCAGGTCTGCGACCAGTGATTCCTGGGTGGTTTCCGAAAAGCTCCGCGCGGAGCCGACTTTCAGCCTTTCGACCGCAGCTGCCCAGATCGGCTGATCGAGCCAGATTGCGAAGAGGATCAACGTGGGGATGCCGGCCCGCAGGCTTGCGGCCGTGGTGCCGGCGCCCCCATGGTGGACGATCGCGCGGCAGGCCGGAAAGACGGCCGCTTGGCCTACCGTATCCACTAACTTGACGTGGTCGGCATGCGGGATGTGGGTGAAGTCATTCTCCCCCGACCAGATCAATGCCCGCTCGCCCAGCTGTGCGCAGGCCGCGCTGATCATGGCGACCGTGTCAGCGAAAGATGTGGCCCGCATGCTGCCAAAGCCGAAGTAGATCGGCGGCGTTCCCGCGGCAATCCAGGACAAGACCTCATCGTCGGCATCCGTCGGCAACTCCAGCGTCAGCGTCCCGACAAAGGGTCGTCGCGCACCCTGGTCCGCCCATTGGGCTGCCACCCCAGGCAGGCAGAGCTCGTCGTAGGCCTGGATCTCCAGCGATCGCGTCGCGGGTCCGGTTACCTCCGGCAAGCCCAGTGCACGGCGGTGGACGTCTTCAGCCGCCTTCGTTATGCGCCAATCCAGCCACCCGAGCTCCAAAATTCCCATCGGATAGTAGTGCACCGCGGCCGACGGAATGCTGTGATAATCCCCAACATTGGCGGCCAGCCCCTGCTCGGTGAGGCCCGCCACTATCATGTCGGCTCCTTCGGCAAGCTCGGTCAGCGTCGTGCCCTTCTCCGCCCAGACCTCGGTAATATGCTCTGTAACTGCCCGTATCTTGGTGACCGGATTCTCGATCTTCGCGAAGTGGCTGCGGAACCCCTCGACCGCCTGCGAGTCCGGCCCGTAGGCCACCGCATCAAGTCCCGCGGACTCGACCAAGCCAAGTAGGTTCGGCGGGACCAACATGCGCACGTCGTGACCTCTGCGCAGCAGCTCCCGACCGACGGCGAGGCAGGGCTCAACATCACCCCGACTGCCATACGCCGCCACCACAAATTTCATCGGCATAAACCTAACTCGCGGGGTTGCCTAGCCATCCAAGCGGGTGAAACCGTTCGTCTTCGGGGCCGTTGCGCGCCGATCGCGACAGCGGCCCTTGAGGCATCCTATGGGCTTGGCTGTCAAGCGGCATTCTGTTGAGCTTGGTCAAGGGGCCCATGCCGTCCGCCTTCGCCGATCAGTTGCAGCGCCCCTGGCGGGCGGTCTCTTCCAGGAGATCGGCGGCCTTGGCGAGGCTTTCGGCGGGTTTGGTCATCCGGGTGGCGACCTCACGGGCTCGCGTGACGCATTGCGGAGTGACGATGGCGCGCAGATCCGCGACCAATGCTTCCTGGGTGGTTTCCGAAAACTGGCGGCCGGAGCCGACTTTCAGTCGTTCGACGGTAGCTGCCCAGATCGGATATTCGACCCATAGCCCGAGGATCAAGGTGGGGCTTCCGGCTCGCAGGCTTGCGGCCGTGGTGCCGGCGCCCCCATGGTGGACGACCGCGCGGCAAGCCGGAAAGACGGCCGATAGGCCCACCGTATCCACAACCTTGACGTGGTCAACATGCGGGATTTCGGTGAAGTCACTCGCACCGGAGCAAATCAACGCCCGCTCGCCCAACTGTGTGCAGGCCGCGCTGATCATGGCGACCGTGTCGGCGGGAGATGCGATTCGCATGCTGCCAAAGCCGAAGTAGATCGGCGGCGTTCCCGCGGCAATCCACGACAAGACCTCATCGTCGGCATCGGTCGGCGACTCCAGCGTCAGCGCCCCGACGAAGGGCCGTCGCCCCGCCTGCTCTCCCCAGTTCGCTGCTACCCCGGGAAAGCAGAGCTCGTCGTAGGCCTGGATCTCCAGCGATCGCGTCGCGGGTCCGGGTGTCTCCGGCAAGCCCAGTGCCCGGCGTTGGGCATCTTCAGCCTCCTTCGTGATGCGCCTATGCAGCCACCCGAAGTCCAAAAGCTGTGTCGGAAAGATGTGCAGCGCAGCCAGCGGAATGCCGTAATACTCCGCGACGTTGGCGGCCAGCGTCTGCTGGTTGTAGCCCGCCAAAAGCAGGTCGGCCCCGTCTGCCAGCGACGTCAGCGTCGTGCTCTTCTCCGCCCAGGCCTGGGTGACACGCTCGATAGCTTCGGGCAACACGCCGATCGGATTCTGGATCTTCGCGCCGTCGCGGCGCAACCCCTCGACCGCCTGCGAGTCCAGCCCGTAGGCGACCGCAGCAAGTCCCGCCGACTCGACGAAGCCAAGCGTGTCATTGGGGACCGCCATGCGCACATCGTGACCCCGGCGTAGTAGCTCCTGACCGACGGCGACGAAGGGCTCGATATCGCCGCGAGTTCCATAGTTTGCCAGCACAAATTTCATCGGCGCAAACCTAGCCTTTCACTCCCGTGCGGGTCCTTTGAGGTACCACGGGTTGGCCCGCGCCCACTCGATAGTGCGGTGGATCCCTTCCTCGACGTCGACCTGCAGGAGCCATCCCAGCTCACGCTGCGCCTTGGTCGAGTCGGGGATACGACGAGGGATGTCCTCGTAGCGACCCCCATAGCGCGTTGCGGTGTCAACGAATTCGACGCCGGACACCGAGTCGACATTGGCGATCTTGATCGCCGACTCGACGACGTCACGCACAGTCGTCTCGGTCATGCTCCCGATATTGAAGGCCTCACCGATCGCTGCGCCGTTGTCGGCCGCGAGCAAGGTGCCGGCGACGGCATCGTCTACGTAGGTGAAGCAGCGTGTCTGGTCACCGGAGTCGTAGAGCAACGGCTGGCGGCCGTTGAGGATCCGGTGAATGGTCTGCGAAATCACGAATATCGGATTCTGCCGCGGACCGTAGACGTTGAAGTAGCGCACCACCGTCACCGGCAATCCGTAGGCTTCATGCATCGCGAAGACGAGGTGCTCGGCCATGGCCTTGCTGGTGCTGTAGCTCCACCGCGCGGTCTGTGTCGAACCGAGGACGCGATCGTCGTCCTCGGCGAACGGCGGGTTCGGGTTCTTACCGAACACCTCAGACGTGCTGGCGAACACCACATGTGCTCCGTGCCGATGGCTCAGCTCGAGAACGTTGCGAGTGCCGGTCACGTTGACATCGAGAACCCGGAGCGGATCGTTGAGATAGTTTTTGACACCGACGACTGCGGCCAGGTGGAAAACCTTCTCGACGCCGGGAGTCAGGGCTTCTTCGAGCGCGGTCAGATCAGTGACGTCGCCTTGCACGAACCGAAAGTTGGCATGCCGGTCAAAGTCAATACCGTTGTCGCGGGTGTTCTTTGCGAGGTCGAAAACTGTGACGGAGTCTCCGCGGCTCAGCAATGCGGAGACCAAGTGTGATCCGATGAAGCCGTAGCCGCCTGTCACGACGACATCGGACATGAATGCTCTCTCATTTCTCCGTATAGGTTTTCGTTCGGCTATCGGCCAATGCCCTTGTAGACGAATCCGGCGGCGCGCACTGCCGCGGGGTCGAAGCTGTTCCGTCCATCCAGGAACACGCACTCGGCTGCCACTAGGTCCGCGAGTCTGGCCAGCGGGATCTGGTGGAACTGTCGGTGGCCCGCCAGGACGACCAAGGCGTCAGCGCCCTCGACCACAGACTCGATGTCTGCGGTCAGGGGGATCTTCGTCACCGTGAGGGCGTCCTCGGCCCCGACCCATGGATCATGGACGGAAAGCTCGCAGCCGGAGTCCTCGAGCAAGGAGACGACGTACTTGGTGGGCGTGAGCCGGCAGTCGCCGGTGTTGTTCTTGAATGCGATGCCGAGCACCGCAATTCGGCTGGTCTCGATTGCCTTGCCCTGCTCGGTGAGCAGCTGGTTGAGCAGCCCGTGGGTGTAGGCAGGCATCGTGTCATTGACGGTCCTCGAGGTCCGTGGAATTGCCAGGTCCAATCCGAGGGACTCGCCTAGGTGGTTGACGAACCAGGGATCCTTCGTCAGGCAGTAGCCGCCGACGCCCATGCTCGGCATCAGGATGTTCACATCGTGGCTTCCCTTCGGCATGGTGTTGGCCGCGTTGATGACCTGGAGTGCGTCTATGCCAAGTCGGTCGCACAACTTGGCCAGCTCGTTGGCAAGCGCGACATTGAGGTCGATCCAGACGTTGTCGGCAAGCTTGACCATCTCGGCGGTTCGCGGATCCTCGACGACGATGGACTCCACTCCCAAGGCGTGTCGCCACAGTGCGGAGCAGGCGCGAGCGCTGCGCTCGTCGACGCCGCCGATGACGATGGGGATCGACGTCAGCTCGCGGATGGCTTGGCCTTCGGCGAGCCGTTCCGGGCAAAACGCCAACCCGAAGTCGACCCCGGCCCGCAGTCCGGAGGTCTCTTCGACGATCGGCTTAAACAGCTTTTCAGTGGTGTCGGGTGGGACCGTGCTCTTGAGGATGATGAGGTGGCCGGGATGCAGGTGTTCACCCACGGCCCGGGCTGCTGCCTTGATGTCGTCGACGATGGGCTCGAAGTCCGGACCAAGCGGCGTACCGACGGTCACAACGATGAAATCGTTGTCGGCGATAGCCCCGAAATCGGTTGTGGCGCAGAGTCGGCCGACTCGTACGTTGTTGGATACGAGCTCGTTAAGCTGTGGCTCTGGCACGGTGGTCTTGCCCAGGTTGATCTCGTCAACAACGGTCTGTCGCACGTCGATGCCGGTTACCGGCCAGCCGCGATCAGCCAGCACGGCGCCAATGACCGTGCCGATGTAGCCGAAGCCGACAACCGCGATCCCCGACCGCTTGCCACGTACCAAGAGGTCGATCTCAGCGTCGCTACGTCCGAACGCGCCTTCAGCCATCCCGGATCCTAACCTTTCACGTGCTGTGCGCGTTCTGCGAAGTGAAAGCGCCGCAGCGTATGCGGCATACCCACCACTTTACGGCCGCGGCCCAAACCCGCGGTCCTATTGCTGCTGATCATGTTGTGGCTGAACAAATGAACGAAGATGACGGCGAGTCTGATGATCCGGTGCCCCGGCCTCGCCGTCTCTGTGTTTGCCTTGCGTATAGTCGCTGTGCCACTCCGGTTGCTGTCCCGCGGCGACCCTCGCTGAAGTCTCGAACCGATCTGCCGTGCCACGCGCGTGAAGAAACAACTCATGTTTGCGGTGCAGATCTTCATCAGACTCGATGCGCCTGAGTTCGGGGGCGAACTCTTCAAGCTCGGCTCGGCGCTGCGGGACGATCATGCAGATCGGCTCGTCGACCTCGAATCGCACCGGCATCAGTTTGCGGGTGAATTTCCAGCTCATGCTGAAACTGGCGCTTGCCCAGTCGGTTTCGACCACGCCCTCTAACGGACACACGGCGTCCTTCGGATAGTTTGCGGGTCCGCGGACCAACAGGTTATAGCCCGCCGGGGTGCGAAACAGCATCGGCAGATGCCAGGTCAGGATGCCGTTACCGAAATGGCTGGAGGGCAGGAACTGACCGGTGTCGCGCTTATCGGGTCTAATCATCACGTCCACGTCGCCTTGCTGACCAAACCACGTAGCGGTGAACGCGCACGGATTGCGCAGCTCCCAGCCGCTTTGGTTAGCGATGAGCATCGGTAAACACCGATTAGGCCAACCTTTACGCATGTCTGACATCTCTGACATCCACGCCCGGCTAATCGGTGCCGGGGTAATCTGCGGTGGGTCATCACGGGTGATGAACCCGATCAGTGGACGGGCCGGCCTATTGGACTTGTCACTCATCCGATCCTCGATTCGGTAACTGCCTGTAGTTTGCTGAACGGACTGTCGATCTTCGAGAACTGGCGGCGGAATCCCTCGACCGCCTGCGAGTCCGGCCCGCGACCGCAGCGAGCCCCGCCGACTCGATCAAGTCGAGCATGTTCGGTGGGAGCGCAGCAGCTCTCGGCCGACGGCGACGCAGGGCTCGACGTCGCCCGACTTCGGTAGGCTGCCACCACGAATTTCATCCGCGGAGCCTAACTTGCGGTGATGGCCCCACGTACGATCGAGCCAGGTGCCCGTGCCGGTATCGCGGGCACCTACCGTGTTCAGCAGTGCGGGCAAACCCGGGGAGGAGGTCTGATGTTGCGACAGCGTCAGTTCACCAGCCGGTTCGAGCAGCAATACGACCCGGGTCCAGTGCAGATCCAGGCCCGCAAGGTGGGTTTCGATGTCTCCGATGTCCCGCTGCACTGGATCCCAGGCCACCCGGTGGCCTCCAATATGATCAGCCTGCTCAATCTCATGCTGCCCCCGGTCGAGCGCTGGTTTGTCGCCGTATTCAACGAGGCACTTCCGCTGGTCAAGGATCCCAAGCTGGCTGAGGATATGCGTGGATTCATCGGCCAGGAAGCAACGCACGCTGACGTCCACGAACGAGTTCTTTACGACTTGATGGTCGCCCGCGGCGTTGACCCCAAGCCGCTGCTGGACCAGGTTGATTTCATCTTTTCTCGCACACTCGCGCCCAGCACCTCCCCCGACCCCGACCCGAGACGCCAGCTGAGCCATTTGTGTGACCGCCTTTGGCTCATCGCCGCGATAGAGCACTACACCGCAGTGCTCGGTGACTTTGCGCTCAACTGCCGCTGGGACGATCACGGTGCAGATCCCACGATCATCGACCTTTTCCGCTGGCATGGCAGCGAGGAAGTCGAACACCGCAATGTTGCCCACGATGTCGCCGCCTATTTCCACAACAGTTACCCCGATCGGATCCGCTCGATGCTGATGGCGGTGACGATGGTTTTCGTCTTTTTCCAGCGGGGCACTTGGTACCTGATGAAAGCCGACCCGAACCTCGACATCGGTTGGTGGAAGCTGCAATGGCTGCGCGCGCTGGACTCGAAAAAGGGGTTACTCCCCACCTACCGAAAGCTGTTCGGCTCCAACACTTTGATGTACTTCCGGCCCGGGTTCTCACCAGAGGAGATGGGTTCGACGGCGCAGGCCGTCGCGTACCTCGCTAGTTCCCCGGCCGCTCGCGCGGCGCATCTTTGATGGGGGTCGTTGACCGGATTCGGCAGGCGCCACCGAGCGCCTCGGGTCGTTTGTCGCACGACGTGCTGCTGGGTCTCGCCGACGCCGCGGTTACCGGGCTTTGGGCGTTGTCGGGGGCGATCAGGCGTGTCACAGCGCCGGCCCACCACGACAGCAGCATCACGTTGACCGTGGTGGACCGCAGCGTAGTGGCACATGATCAAGACGTCATTGCGCTGTCATTCGCCGGTGCCGACGGTGCGTCGCTGCCGCCCTGGCGTCCCGGCGCGCATATCGACATTCACCTGCCCAGCGGACGGGTCCGGCAATACTCGCTTTGCGGTGACCCCATCCACCCGGATCGCTATCGGATCGCGGTGCGGCGCATCCCCGATGGCGGCGGTGGCTCGACCGAAGTCCACGACGCGTTGGCCGTGGGCACTTGCGTCACGACGAACGGACCGCGTAACGCGTTCCCGTTGACCGTGCCCGGCCACGGATCGCCCACGCAGCGTTTGCGATTCGTCGCGGCCGGCATCGGCATCACGCCGATCCTGCCGATGATGCGCCACGTTGCGCGCCTTGGCGTCGAGTGGTCGATGGTCTACGCCGGCCGCAGCCGAAACAGCCTGCCATTCCTCGACGCAGTAGCGCAGTTCGGCGACCGGATCGAGATCCGCACCGACGATGTGCACGGCATTCCGACCGCAACCCAGCTGCTCGGCGATTGCCCTGACGGCACTGCGGTCTACGCCTGCGGACCGGCGCCGATGCTGACCGCGATTCGCGCTCAGCTCGCCGGTCGCGACAACGTCGAGTTGCACTTTGAGCGTTTCGCCGCTCCTCCAGTGGTCGACGGCCAGGAGTTCAGCGTCCGCGTTGCCTCGACAGGCGCCACGGTGCAGGTCGGCGCACGGGAAACCCTGCTATCGGCGTTGCAGCGGGCGGATATCTGGCCGCCGTACTCCTGCCGGCAGGGCTTCTGCGGAACTTGTCGCACCCAGGTGCTCGACGGCTGCGTCGATCACCGCGACACGCTGCTCACCGAACCCGAACGCGCCGAGGGAATGATGCTGGTGTGCATATCGCGCGCGGCTAAGGGGCATCAGCTCACCCTCGACCTCTGAGCGCCCGTCGCGCCTCAACCAGTCTTCGGCAGCGGAATGCCTTCGCTGGTGGCAAATTCGGCATCGTCTTGCGTTGAGAGGCCCAACGACACCAGAGACCGTGCGAACAAGACATCGGTCAGATAGGCCAGCGCAACCGCCCAGCGGTTGACGGCTCGCGGCATCGCGTACAAGTGATAGCCGCGGGTGACCACCTTCGCGGGATAGCCCGATAGCGGGATGTTCAGTGGATTCGCCACAGCCTGATGCGGTCCGAGGTCGACCACCAATCCCATGTTGCGGTGCTTGTACTCTCGCTTCTTCCCATGCCCGAGACTGGCGGCCACGTTGTTAGCCAACACCTTGCCCTGCCGGATTGCATGCTGGGCGGTGGGCGGTGTGATCTTGCCGGGCTGGGTCACATCCGGGACCGCGGCGGCATCACCGGCCGCGAACACCTCGGGGTGCCCGGGTACCTGAAGATCGGTCTGCACCTTCAGCCGACCCTTCTCGGTCGGCAGGTCCAGCGTCTCGATCAGCGGAGCCGCGGTCACCCCGGTGACCCACGCGACTGTCCGGGTGTCCACTCGGGTGTTGTCGCTAAGCACCACGTGGTCCGGGTGTACTTCGTTGAGCGTCAGACCCAGCCGGATATCGACGCCTCGGCGTTGCAGCACCCGCATCGCGCGGTTGCCCAACTTTTCTCCGACCTCCGGCATCACTTGTTCGGCCTTGTCGAGCAGCAAGAATCTCGCGTCGGCCCCGTCGAAGTCCATTTGCTTGGCGGCGGCGTCGACCAGTGCGCGAAGCTGCACGACGAGTTCGGTGCCGGAATAGGACGCACCTACCACCACGATCGTGCGTCGCGCCTGCGCCAACGCGGCGTCATCCTCCAGGCAGGACAACTCCAACTGCTCCAGGAGGTGGTCGCGCAGATAGAGCGCCTCGGCGGGTGATTTCAAACCCCTTGCGTATTTGGCCAATCCGGGGATATCGAACAGGCGGGTGACCGAACCGGGCGTCAGCACCAACCGGTCCCATGACAGACCGCAGGACCGTTGTTCGAGGTCGGTGTACTCCAGCCGATGCTGCCCTAAATCGACGCTGTCGACACGCCCCCGTACCTTGCGCACTCCGCTGAGCGAGCCCGCCAGCGGGATCGTCACGAACCGCGGATCAACCACTCCGCCCGCAACGTCTGGCAGCAGCGGGGTGTACAGCATGTAATCGACCGGCGAGATGATCGTGATGTCGGCGTCTGACTTTCCTAATCGGCGGACCAGCCGCCGTGCGCACTCGAATCCGGTAAATCCGCTGCCAACGATTACGACCGACGTCACTGTTTTCCTGTAGCCACCAGATGGTGACCGCAAACCGGTGCCCGCCTGGTCGCCGCTACGGGGTGGCCAGCAGGGTGCCGAACTTGGCCGCCAACCATGGTTTTCGCCCACCTGCGCGAAGCTTGCCACGGAGAAGTACGGGAAGCTGCCGCACTCTGCCACCGCCGACAAGCAGGAATGCGACCGGGTCGGCAGTGATCACACAATCGGCCTTCTCTCCCGCCACCGTCACGACACCTGTGCCGTCGGTGATTGCTATCCGATAGCGACTGCCGCCGCGCATTCGTAGTTCGAAGCTGATTTTCAGATTCTTGGTCCGCGAGGGCCGCAGGTATTTCGGTGCGAGCGAGAGCACGGCCGGTATCACCAGCAGCGCGTCGTCGCGGTCAATGGTCCATGGCCGATGGACGGCGCGCGCGATATCCAGGCCGTGAACCAACTGCTCCCCCAGTAACAGGCAGGTCATTACGGCCGGTTCGAGGACCAAGCCGTCGGCGGTGAGGATCTCGATGTCTTCGGATGTGTCAGAGCTGTCAGCGGCTTCGATTTCATTGGCGACCGCAAGGTAGCGCGTGGCGGTCTCCTCCAGCATGTCGGCGAGTCGGTGCAGGTCACGCTCGGAGACGGTGATCAAGTGCTGGTCATTGACCGCGGTCCTGGCCCGCGCCGGCGATCCGTCCGGAATGTTGATCTTGGTGTCGTCGCCGTTTACATGTCTGGTTAGTGCTTCGGTGTATTCACGCATGTCAGCCACCATGTGCGCGGCGGTCTGACCGGCCGTCCACGAGAGCCCGGGTACCGGGGCTGCCGAGGCGGCAATGCTGCGCCACAGTTGCGCGGTGCGAGCGACTGCCTTGGCAAGTGCCGCCCGGGTGTGAGCGTCGGCACGCCGGACGTCGTCGACGGGTCCAGCAGGCACGGCAGGGACAGTCTTCATCACGAGCACCTTCCGCCTGACCAATTTGAGATAGTGTCACTATGTCACATAACGAGACTATGTCAATAGGCTGAAGCGATCCGTCGCACGGAAGTGAGAGGCATGTCCGAGCCGACACCGCAGTCGTCGTCGCTGCGCGCCCAGCAGGTCGTGCAGACCCGCGATTCGCTGGTCCGTGCAGGCCGGGAACTGTTCGGCGATAAAGGATTTCGGCAGACATCCGTGGAAGATTTGGCACGCGCCGCTCGAGTAACGACCGGAGCCCTTTATCACCACTTCCCCACCAAGACCGCGCTTTTCGAAGCGGTTTTCGAGCATGCGCACACCGAGTTGATGGCCGCATCGATGGCAGCCGCGCAGGATGCGACCGATGACCTCGACGGGCTGGCACGCGGCTTCGAGGCGTTCCTCGACGCCATATTGGAATCAGACATACAGCGCATCCTCATTCTGGATGGCCCCGCGGTGCTGGGCCTAGCGCGCTTCACCGAACTGGATGAGCGTTACGCATTCGCCGTTATCGTTGCGGGACTTCGGGCCGCCACCGAAGCCGGCGCACTTCGAGTCGACGATCCAGAGACCGTGACCCGACTGCTGTTCGGTGCGCTGAATCGCGGCGCGATGCTGATCGCGAACTCACCGGATCCGGTCGGGACCAGGCATGCGGTCGCGCTATCCATGCGCGCCATGCTGGCCGGTTTCGTTGTTTCCGGCTCCAGCTAGTTTCAGAGCCGTTTTCTCGCTCCGCGATCCGGGTAGTAGGTCCACATGGGAGATACCGCGCAAGACCCTGTCGACCATCACCGCACTGCACAGCCGCTCGCCGGCGAAACGATGAAGAACACGGCGAAAACACCGGGCCTCGTCTTGGTGGCGGCTGGCGTAGTGGCATTCGTGTTCGCGTTAGCCAGCATCGCATTCGCACGAATCGGTGTTGGAGTTGGCGCGCTTGTTGTCGCGTTGCTTGCGGCTGGCGCGGGTACGGCCTGGCTGACGATGGAAGGTCGGCGGGTCCGCCAGGCCGAACGGGATTCGGAAACTAACCCTTGAGGCCCGTAAGGCGCGGCGAAATCACCTCATGGCAGCCAGGTTGCAGACCGACTCATTAACGTCTGACTTGATGATTCGGGCGACCAGTCGTCCGAGCGGCCCGTTGAGCAGACCGCCCTTCAGGTCGGCGGTCAGATGAAAAGTCGATCCGGGATGGTTGTCGGTGACCGCCATGTCTACCGCGATCCGAATCCCGCCGCGGCCGCGGCCGCTTAGCTCGATCTCATTCGGCTCGTCATAGCGGGTGACCGTCCAATGAATGACGTTGCGAAAACCCTTGACCTTGATGCACGACGAGACCTTGGTGCCCTTCTCGATCGTGGCAGGAACCGGACCGCGCCAGCCGGCGAATATCGTCAGCCAGTCGCCGAACCGATTCAAATCCGCCGCTAGCTTCCATGCCGATGCCGGCGAAAGATCTGATGACGTCGAAACATCCACGCTTGCCACCGGGTCTACATACCCCGGCGTCCGGGAGATAAACCCGCGGCTTCGACGCTTAGATCCCGGTCCAGGTTTGATCGAGCTGCTCTGCTACGTCGATGACTTGCGCCTTTTGCGATCCCGGTGAATCGATTTCCTCGCTGACGTATTGCGCGATGAAGCGCCGGATCTCCCCGTCAACGCCGGCGACGATGCGCAAGAGTTCGCCGCGGATGGATTTCGAAGAGACGTGGACGGTGATATCCGACGGCCGTGGCTTCGCGACGTCGACGATCAGCAGCAGTGGTTCGGCGGCGCGCGCTGTCGCCGTCAGTGCGATGTCACCGTCAACCCGGAACCGTTGCTTGTCCACTCGTATGTCGACCAGCAGATCGATCAGCAGCGGGATGTGGATGTCAAAGGTGATGCTGTCGGCGACGTTACGGCTGACTTGTCGGCTTCTTGATCGCCACCTTGGCGCTGACTTTGGCGATTTTGCCCGGTCCCTGAGCCATCGGTTCCATCTCGAACTCGTTGCCGGCGATCTCGGCGAATGCGGCCCCGACACGTTCCTCGGTCACGGCGACTTCGAAGAATCGCCGACCGAAGTCCTCGTAGCTCACGTAGTCGAAGCCCTGCATAACTAGATACCGTCTCACGTCGCGTTCCGACACTGCGGCTGATCCGATCGTGTCGGCCGGACTCGCCTTTGCCAGTGGTGTTAGGTAAATCCCGCCGCGGGTAAACCTGAAGCGGGTGAAAGCGCAGCTGAGGCATCTGCACATCACCGACGACTGGTCAGTGTTACGGCTCTAGCGAGGTGCACGATGAGGTTGCGCAGGAGCAGTGTCGGCGGCCCGGGTGTTCGTCGTATTCGGCGTGGCCGCGGCTTTTCCTACGTCGATGTCGGCCGGCAGTGCGTCGACGACCCGGAGGTACTGGAGCGGATCGAGGCGCTGGTGATTCCGCCGGCGTGGAAGAACGTCTGGATCTGCCCGCATCCCAACGGTCACATTCAGGCCGTCGGCACCGACGCGGCGGGACGTCGTCAGTACCTGTATCACGAGCAATGGCAGGCCGAGCGGTCCGAGGAAAAATACGACCGGGCGTTGAGTTTGTCCAAGCACCTGCCCGACTGGCGCCTCCAGCTCCTCGTCGACTTGCGTGGCCGCGGCTTGGGACGCGATCGCGTTATTGCGCTGGCTCAGCATTTGATCGATCAGGGCTATTTCCGGGCCGGCGGTGAGGAATACGCCCAGGAGAACGGCAGCTTCGGATTGGCCACCTTGCTTCGTGACCATGTGCACGTGCACAGCGACAGCGTGGAATTCGACTATCCCGCCAAGAGCGGGGTGCGCCGGACGGTTTCGTTGGAGGACCCGTTGGTGATCCGGGCGGTCCGATCGCTATTGCGTGCTGAACCGGACACTCCCCGGCTACTCGTCTATCGCACACCAGACGGCTGGTCCGAGGTGCATGCCGACGACCTCAACATCCGCTTTCGAGAGCTGGTTGGTGAGGAGTTCAGCGTGAAGGATCTGCGGACCTGGCATGGCACGGTATTGGCCGCCCAAGCGTTCGCGCTGGCGCGAGAACCGACGTCGAAGACGGCTCGCCGTCGCGAAGAGGCGGCCGTGATGCGAGCAGTGGCCGACGAATTGGGCAACACGCCTGCGGTGGCGCGGCGCTCGTATGTGGACCCGCGTGTGGTGACGGCCTATGAGCAAGGCATCACCATCGGCCCGGCATTGCGTCGCACCAAACGGCAGCGGTCGCCAGAGGCACGGCGCGAAACAATCGAGGGGGCCACCGCACGCGTCATCAAACGCATCGAACGCAGCTAAGCGACGTTCTAAAGTAACTGTCGCCTAGGCGAATACGTCATATACCGCCGTGCCCGGCTGATCGGCCTCCTCGCAGGAAGAATGCCGCGAGCAATGCGATCGCGCCGATCGCGGTCAGCGGAATGGTCCATGACCGCCGGCTGGAGAGCTCTGACTGGCATTCGGCCACGAAATCGGTGTGCGGGATGACTTGGTTGAGGATCGGAATGCTGGCCACGGATTTGTTGTTGGCTTCGCGAGCGCTGGAGAGATCCGATACCGCAGCGTTCCCGCACCCGAGGCTGCCGCCGTTGCCGTCCGAAACCGAGACCGGCACCAACAAACCGACCAGGCCGACCAACAGGACCACGGCACCGACCGCCAGTGCCAACCGCCGCAATGTCACACCGCGCTCCTTTGCCCGTTGCCTTTTGCGCGATGTTACCTGTGGCGGGGCATTGTCCTGCTTGATTGGCATAACCGGTCGCGCGGCGGCTTGGCGGTCGGTGGTTGTGAGAGAATCGAGGTGTCGCACCGGCGCGATCCGGGCTGGGCGATTCCGATCGCGCTGTGAACCGCGCCACACATCCAACCGCTGATTCGCTGTCCCCGACCGTGTCCTGTCAGGCTGGCAGAACCTGGAGGTGTTTTCTCATCCGATGTGCGCCCATCAAGTAGTCGAACCGCGGCCCACCGGTTCTCGGATCGCCGCCTTGCTCACCTGGGTTGGCGGCGGAGAGCGCCGCGAACTCGGCGAGCGCCACGAGCGATCTGCACACGCGGTCGCCGGTGTGGTCGTGATCCTCAACGCCATGCTGGCCTGGCTGGTAACGACCCTCGCCGTGGTGGAAGCGGCACGGTGGCCTGCACTGGCCATACTGCCGTTCACGCTGGTGTTCGGCCTGCTGGTGGGCGCGATCACTCGCGCGATCGCGAGCGGGCCGACCCGCGGGCTGTCCGCTGTCGCCGGACGTGGGTTGGTGGCAGTTGCCGTCGGCCTGATCGTGGGCGAGTTCGCCGCTCTGGCACTGTTCTCCGGGACGATCGACCGTCATCTCGAGCACCAAGCCGCCCGCACTGCCGACTCGGTACCGGCGGTCGCGCAGGCATCGAACAGCCTGGCGCAGGTCCGCGACGCGCGCGTCGCGCTGGATAAGGCCGTCGACAGCGCGCGCATCCAGCGCGATGAGGCCTTGGTCGTTGCGCGATGCGAATACCACCCCAGCCCAGCTTGCCCGCAGACCCGCATCACCGGAGTGCCGGGTTCTGGGCCCGAAACCCGCACGGCCAACCAGATTCTCGCGGATACCCAGCGGGAGTTGGACACCGCCGTCGCCGCTCGCGCGCGCCGGGCTCCCCAGCTCGACGCGCAAATCAGCGACGGCGAGCAGGCAGTCGCCCGAGCACGCCAGACCGCGATTACCGCCGCTGATCACGGCTTGGGCGTGCGATGGGTCGCCATGCAGGATCTGACGATCGCCAGCGCCGGCGCACTGATGCTGCGGCTCTTCACGATCGCGTTCTTCGTATTGCTGAGCCTGTTGCCGTTGATACTGCGACTCTGGCGCGGTGAAACCACTCATGACCGCCACGCACATGCCCGTGCCGAGCGTCAACGCGCCGAGCTGGAGGCAGAGACAGCGATCGCGGTGAAACGCGCCGAGGTGCGAGCGGCCGCCGAAACCCTCTGGGCCGAACAGCAACTCGCTCAGGCACGCTTGGCGGTGGAGGCACAGACCGAGATCGACCGAGCGCAGCTTCGGCGACGAGTGACTGCAGAACTCAAGGGGACGGCGCCCGTGGCCGAACTGGCCGCCGCCGAAGTCGAGGGCACCGCAGCCGTGGCCGAGCCGGTGGCCGAAGACATCTATCTCCCGATCGCCGCCGAGGCGGAGGCCGCGAGCCTCGCCGCAACCCCATTGCCCGAGCCCGAGGTGGAAACTGTTGTGACCGAAAGCGACAACCTGCCCGCACCGGTTGAACCGCGCGATGCGCGTGCGACTCCGGCGATTCCGACAATTCCAGATGTCACCAAAGCGGCCGCTCGCTGGATTCGTCCGCTGGTCCCCGGCTTTGTCGCTCGTGCCATCGACACCTCAACTCATCCGTTGCGCAGCGCTCGCCAGGTGATCGAGGAGTTCGAGGAAATTACCTTTACGCTCAAGCGCACTCGCAAGCTTACTGTCGATACCGAAGAGAGCGCCGGCCTTGCGCCTTCCCGCAAATCGGCTGCATTCGAGTCTGAAGACGCCGGCGATGTCAGCGCGCAACACCCTGCAGCGCAGCCGATGCCGTCACATCGCCTATCGGCACAGCAACGCAACAACGTGTCGCTGCCGCCGCGCCGAGGTGGGAACCCGCGAGAGCTTACCGAACGCGACGGCCCAATCGAGATGCGTGCAGCAGACGGCCCACCGCAGTTGCCGCCAGCCGAATAGTCGGCTGCACAAATCGTTGCAGCGCAATATCGCTCACAGCCGCGTAGAAGTCTTTCTTTCAGTTCACTTGTGGCGTAGGGTCGCACCTACAATGAGTCTTAACTTAGCGAAAAGTAAAGAGCGTCTTAATCTCTCAAAATGCGCAAAATTATAGGGTCTAAAAGCCTTGTCTACCAGCACTTTTTATGCTGATTTGTAACGCAGGTCATTGCTTGCACGAAAAGTGATGGCAGCCACAAATTTTGGTGAGTTTTTGATCTTGTTGTTAATGTCCCGGCGCATGTTTGTTTTAGCAACGCTGATGGGTCTGCTTCAGGAGATGTCGGGCACGCCGTATATCCGCGGCGGTCATTCCGCCGCAGGGGTCGATTGTTCGGGTCTGGCTTCCTTGGTATCGAATGTCGCCACCGACAGGCCGGCTTTCGGCTCTCGGTTCAACACCGGGAATGAAGAATCGGCTTTGTTGGCCCGCGGCTTCCAATACGGAACCGCCCCCGGCGCCCTGGTGATCGGCTGGAATGGCGGTCATACAGCGGTGACATTGCCTGATGGAACACCGGTATCCAGCGGTGAAGGCGGCGGCGTGCGCATTGGTGGCGGCGGCGCCTATCAGCCCCAGTTCACCCATCACATGTACCTCCCGGTGGACCCCGATGCGTTGCAGGACGCCCCGCCGCCGGAACCCGCTCCGGTTCTGGCGGACGCCGTCGCTCCCCCGCCGCCCCCGCCCGGCCCCGATCCCGCGGCACTGACTCCTGCGGCTCCCGAGCCACCCGCGCCGGACGCGGCGCCCGTGGATAACCAGCCGCCACCGCCGCCTGACCCGGCACCCCCCGCCGATGAGCCGCCGGTGGCTACCTAAGCGATCCGCTTACTGCCACTTACGCCAAGAACCGCTCGACATAGCGGGTGAACCGGGCGCGCAGGTCGCGCTCGTCGACTCCGAACATTTCGGCCGACGTCGCGATCTGTCCCAACCGGCCGCGTCGGTGGCCGGTCAGGTACTCGGCCGTCGCCGTGCGCGCTGCGGTTGTCAGCGGCTCGTCGGCCAGGGCGTAGACCCGTTCAGCGACGCCGAGCTCATCGGCCATGAAGTCGTCGAAGCGGACGTCGATCGAGCGCTCCGGTGGGATGACATCCCGGTCGCGCACCAGCGCGTCGAGCATCAATTGCAAGCGGTCCACCCACGATGCCGCGATCTCCTGCACCGGCACCGGCGAGCGATGCATCCGCGCGGTATAGGTGAGCATCGCGAGCATCGACAACACCACCGGCATCGGGTCGCGGTGGGTGCATATCACGATCACCCCTGGAAAGACCGCGTCTAGCACCGGCAACTGCTCCAGATGCTGCGGCGACTTCAGCAGCCAGCGTCGGCCGCCGCGCAGAAACTGCAGCGCCCTCAACTGCACGGCCAGGTGCCGGTAGGACGAGGTCTGGTCGTGGGCCAGGTAGTAGTCACGCCAGCGCGGTACGTGCGCGAGGGTCTCGAACAGCATCGTGGAGAAGTCATTGGCCAGCAGCTGAATCTCTTCGTGAACATGCTCGCTGGTCATTTCGTGCATGAGCGGAAAGTGCGGCATCGCGGCGTTCATGAAATCGACCGCGGCGTCCATGCGTGTTTTGCGGGGATCAGGCTCGACATCCACCTCGGCGGCCAGCGGAAACGGCTCGGCGCTCTCCCAGTACGGGATAGTGCGGAAGGTGGGGGCCGCCGCCAGCAGATTGTGCAGGTGGGTGGTACCGGTTCGCGGCAGGCCCGCGATGACCACCGGCGGCAGCAGCTCGATGTCGTAGATCTCGGGGTGCCGCGCCAGCAGGTCATTGAGCAGGAGCCGGTTTTTCAGCCACTGCAACAGCTGCGCGTGGAAGTTGACGATGCCCGGCCCGTGCAAGCCGTCGATCTCTTGCAGCGCTCTGAGGTAGATGTCGAAGCGCTCCCGGTAGTCGTCCGGCCCGAAGTCGGCCAGCCCGGTGTCGGCGACGGCTTTCGCGTGCAGCGCCTCGGCGTCCAGGGGGCAGTCCGGCGCCATCGCCGCCATCAGGTCGCGGATCTGTTCGACCTGAGGGCTGAAGCGGGGCTTCGCGAGGTCGTCGAGGTGGACGAGGGCGGGGGTGGTATCCGTCACGGCGACTTATGTTACTCTGAGTTCCGTAATGACGACAGAGCTTGGCCGACCTCGTGATAAGCGCATCGACAGCGCGGTGCTGCGGGCGACCGTCGAATTGCTCGCCGAGACGGGATATGCCGACCTCTCGGTCGACGCGATCGCGCGGAGCGCGGGCACCAGCAAACCGGCGATCTACCGGCGTTGGCCCGGCAAGGCACACCTGGTGCACGAGGCGGTGTTTCCGATCACCGACGCGACCGCACTACCCGACACCGGTTCGCTGGCCGGCGACGTGCGCGAGATGGTGCGCCGCACCGCCGCCGTGCTGACCACACCGGCCGCGCGGGCCGCGCTGCCCGGCCTGGTCGGTGAGATGGCCGCCGACCTCACGTTGCATTCGGCGTTGCTGGAACGGTTCGGCGACATTCTGTCGCGCGGCCTATCGGATCGCCTTGCGGACGCCGTCGGGCGCGGCGAGGTCCGCCCCGACATCACCGCGGCCGAAGTCGTCGAGGCCGTCGCCGGCACCACATTTCTGGCGTTGCTCACCCGCGGAGCGGCGCTCGACGACGCCTGGATAGAGCGCACGGCCGCCTTCATCACGAGAGGAATCAGCACGTGACCGACGAGCCCCACGAGTCCACCGCCGCATGGCACGACTTACTGCAGACCCTCGGTGAACTCGACCGTTCTTTCCTCGAGGGCGACCGAGCCGTCACCGATGACCAACACATCGCCGACGGTTATCGGATGCTCGCGACCACGCTGGGGGTTGCCTTCGACACTTATCTCTTCGTCGAGCCCAGCCGACCTGTATTCGTGGACGTCAATACGCCGTTTCGGCGTGACCGGCGATGGGGAGGCGACAACACCGACGCCTACTACTGCATCTGTCCGGTCGATCCCGAGCGCCGCTATCGCATCAGCGGCAACCGCGGCGACAGCGTCTACTTTTCGCTGACCGCCTACAACGAACCCTCGCCGGGCGCATGGTCGGACCGCATCGTGGCGATCGTGCGCGACGACGACGTCGAGATCGACGCGGCCGGCAACTTTTCCTTCGAGTTAGGGCCCACGCCCGAGGCGGCGGTGCTGATGACACGTGATTACCAGGCCGACCCGTTGACGGGGAGCCCGGTCAAGTGGCGTATCGAGGCCCTCGACGAGTCCGAGCCGATTCGACACGGGGATGGCGAGACCGCCGCACGCCTGCGGGCCAGCGCCGCCTGGCTGCGCACGATGTTCGCGATCGTCCCGCTGGCGGTCGGAGCCCGTGTCGACGACGCGCATTCGCTCGGCCACGACATCGCGCACGCAGCCAATCAATTCGCCGACCCTTATCAAGTCCCGGATGCGAACTTCGGTTGGTCGGCCCGCGACGCCTGCTATTCATACGGCAGTTTCGTGCTCGACGAGGACGAGGCGCTCGTCATCACCCACCGGCCGCCCCAGTGCCGGTTCTGGAATCTGGTGGTGTGGAACCAGTTCATGGCCACCCACGGCGTCACCGATGCGCGCAGCTCGGTCAACGGGCATAGCGCGGTGCTCAACACGGACGGCTCGGTGACGATCGTCATCTCCCGCGGCATGACGGCGCACCCCAATTCGCTGACAACACTTGACTATCCACGCGGCAACCTGGCCTTTCGGTGGTTCCTTGCCGACGAGGTCCCGGCCCGGCCCGAAGTGCGGCTGGTGAAGATCTCCGCAGCGCCTACAGACGTGGACGTAGCCTTGACGTGAAACGCGGCTGCATAAGACGGAACCGACCCAGCTAGTAGAGACGGTCGCGACCACTTTGGTTCTCCGTTATTCTGTGGCTTTAGTCGCTGTTTGGGGAACAACGTTCAAGGGAACTTTTGCCGCATGAATGCACGTCGCATCGCTAATTTCCTGGGTCCCGCGGTACTGGCAGCGTGGGGCCTCACTGTTTCGGTCCCTGCCGTACCCTCCGCGGCCGCCGCGCCATGTCCCGACTCTGAGGTGGTGTTCGCCCGCGGTACCGGCGAGGCGCCCGGCGTCGGGCCGACCGGGCAGGCATTCGTTGACGCCGTGACCGCACGCTTGGGCGGAAAGTCGGTCGGGGTGTACCCGGTCAACTACCCTGCCAGCGACCAGTGGTCCACCGGTCTCGACGGTATTACGGACGCGGGCGCGCACGTCGTTTCGGAGGCGGCGAGTTGTCCCAAGACCAAGATGGTGCTCGGCGGTTACTCGCAGGGTGCTGCCGTGATGGGGTTCGTCACCTCCGCTGCGGTACCGGACGGGGTCGATCCCGCGACGGTCCCTAAACCGCTGGCGCCTGACATAGCCGATCACGTCGCTGCCGTCGTCCTGTTCGGGATGCCGAATGTCCGGGCGATGGACCTGCTCGGTCAGCCGCCGGTCGTCATCGGTCCGACGTATGCGGCCAAGACCGTCAAGGTCTGTGTGCCCGAGGACCCGGTCTGCTCTGATGGGATGAACTTCGCCGCCCACGATACGTACGCGGTCGACGGGGACACGATTAACCAGGGCGCGGACTTCGCTGCCAGCCGGGTGCAAGGAAGTCCCAGCGCACCTATCTCGGTAGCGTCAGGTCAACGCTTCGGAAGCTGACCTAGTCGGTCACCAGCTCAAGTTTCTCGAGCCGACGTACCAGCAGGCTCGGCAGCCAACGACCCACGTCGGCGGCTTCGATCGCCGAGGTGTGGTCGAGTAGCAGGCGCAACACGATCCGAGCTTCCAGACGGGCGAGCGCGGCGCCGACGCAGAAGTGGGCCCCTTTGCCGAAGGCGATGTGTCCTTTGCCGCCGGCACGGTCGAGCCGAAAATCGTCAGGTGCTTCGAAGTGGGCAGCATCCCGGTTGGCCGCTCCCCACAGCAGCAGCAGATGCGACCCGGCGGGCAGATCCGTACCGCAGAGCATGGTGTCGGCGACGACGTGGCGGTAGTGGCCGCGGAATGGCGGTTCATACCGCAGCGTCTCCTCGATGAAAGCTCCCAGCAGATCGGGGTTTTCGCGAACCTGTTGCTGGATGTCTGGTCGAGTCGCCAGAATCCAGGCCGCACTGCCAAGCAACGACGCGGTGGATTCACCACCGGCGGCGAACAACGTGATCATCATTGACAGCGCCACCACGTTGTCCAGCTCGCCGGATGCGCACGCGGTGGCAAGGTCGCCGAGCAGGTTTTCCCGCGGGTCGGCGGCGGCTTGCTGGAAATGATCGGTGATGTAGCCGCCAAGCTCCATCACCGAAACCCCTGCGGCAGCGAGGTCTTCGGTAGACACGAATCCCTCCAGCAGCTGGGTGCCTGCGTATCCCCATTTCACGAGCTGGTCGACGTCCTGGTCGGGCACGCCGATCAGACGCGCCACCACCATCATCGGCAGCCGGTTGGCCATGGCGCTCATCCACTCGATGCGCCCGTCGCACGCGCCATCAGCCCACAGCCCCTCGGCGGTCTCGACGACGAACGCCTCCAGGGCACCGATCTTCTTGGCCGCCAAACTGGGCACCAGCAGTTTGCGGTGAACGGCGTGCGCAGGATCGTCGGCGGTGGCCAAGGCGTGAGACGGATCGCCGAAGGGGGCCATGGTGAATGGCGCGACGGTGCCCTCGTCTGTGTAGACCATGGTCGCGGTCAGGTTCGAAGAAAAGTCTTCTGGGCGGTTGATCGCCTCGTTGATCGCATCCCAAGTGCATGCCGCATAGAACTCCGAATTACCGATGCGGTGCACCGGGCCGGCGGCGCGCATCCGCTCGTAGAGCGGGTAGGGGTCCTGCAGAGATTCGGCATCGAACAGCTCGATGGGTCCGTTCACGATCAGCATTTGTCCAGGTTGAGCGGCAAACCGCCGCATCGTCAACGGGGCTGAAGAAAGTTGACAAACTGCCTTGACCAGGCTCGACCGTTGGGCGTCTCACCGAATGCGCGGAGCTGCAGCTATCATGAGAGAAATAGTCTGTTGTGTCTCAGATTGAGAATAAATAGCTGCAGTTTCTCTCGCTGGATGGGACTTGATGGGTGTCTCGTGACGACTGGCTCGTTGGTGGCGACCGCCGCAAGATCGCGACCGAACGCATCTACGACGCGGCCACCGACCTCATCACCAGGGAGGGCCCGGATGCCTTTGACATCGATACGTTGGCCACCCGTGTGCACTGTTCTCGGGCGACCATTTACCGCTACGGCGGCGGCAAAGCCGAGATTCGGGATGCCGTCGTCGCACGCGCTGCCGAACAAATCATCGAGACCGTGCGTCAAGCCGTCGAGAACGCCAGCGGGCCAGAGCGGGTCATCACCGCGATCACGGTGGCGCTCAAACTGATCCGATCGAATCCGCTGGGCCAGCTGATGTTCAGCTCAGTGCGGGCCAACGACATCGTCTCGCTCACCGCATCGCCATTGCTGGCTGGCTTCGCCAGCGATCTGACCGGCCTCACTGACCGCGACCCGCAGGCCGCCATGTGGGTGGTCCGGGTGGTGCTGTCGTTGTTGTACTGGCCGGTCGGCGACAGCCGCGTCGAACGCCAGATGCTGGAACGTTTCGTCGCGCCGGCATTCGCGGTGAACTAGCGTCTAGAACCGTTCGCGCGCTCACATTGAGGGATGGAGGACACCCGTGGCGATCCGTGTCGCCCACGTCGGCACCGGAAACGTCGGTCGTCTGGCGTTGACCGAGCTCATCACCAATCCGCAATTCGAGCTGACCGGACTGTGCGTCTCGTCGCCGGAGAAAGTCGGCAAGGACGCCGGAGTACTTGCCGGTGTGGAGGTGTCCAGCGGCATCGCGGCTGTCAACGACCTCGATGCTGTGCTGGCGACCAGACCGGAATGCGTCGTGTACTGCGCGATGGGTGACACCCGCCTGCCCGACGCGATGAAAGACGTCATGCGCATCCTCGCGGCGGGCATCAACGTCGTCGGGTCGTCGCCAGGGATGTTGCAGTATCCGTGGGGCGTGATGCCCGATAAATATATTGCTCGCGTCGAAGATGCTGCCCGGCAAGGCAACTCGAGCATCTTCATCAACGGTGTCGATCCGGGATTCATCAATGACCTCATCCCGTTCGCGCTGGCCAGCACCTGCCAGCGCATCGAGCAGGTGCGCTGCATGGAGATCGCCGACTACGCCACCTACGACGGAGCCGAGGTCATGGACTACATGGGTTTCGGCAGGTCGCTAGACGACATGCCGATGCTGCTGCTGCCGGGTGTGCTCAGCATCGCCTGGGGCTCGGCGATCCGTCAGCTGGCGGCGGGCCTGGGTATCGAACTCGATGAGCTCGCCGAGTCCTACCAGCGTGAGCCGGCGCCGGAAGACTTCGACATCGCAGTGGGGCGCGTCGCCAAGGGCACCATGGCCGCGTTGCAGTTCGAGATCCGCGGCATGGTCAATGGCCACCCGGCAATCGTCGTTGAGCACATCACCCGGCTGCGCCCGGACCTGCGACCCGACTGGCCCCAGCCCGCATCCGGCGGCGGATCGTATCGTGTGGAGATCGTCGGCGAACCTTCGTACGCCGTGGACATCGTCCCGACCAGCCGCAAGGGCGACCACAACCACGCCGCGATCGCCGGCGCCGCAGGCCGCATCGTCAACGCGATTCCGGCGGTGGTCGCGGCGCCGCCCGGAATCCGGACGACGCTGGACTTGCCGTTCGTCACCGGAAAGGGGCTCTACGCGCAAGAGGAAATCGCAGCGATCTAAATGATCGTTTAGCCCACCGTCACCGAAAGGCTGTCCGTCATGAGCCCTCAGGCGTCGTCACCCACCGTGGTACTCGTCCACGGGGCGTGGGCCGACGGATCCAGTTGGAGCCCGGTGATCGCCGATCTATACCGGGCCGGTATCGGCGTCATAGCCGCGCCGATCCCGCTCACGACTCTCGACGACGACGTCAACGCGCTCGACCGAACCATCGAGCGGACCACCGGGCCCGTCGTCGTGGTCGGACACGCCTACGCCGGTGCGGTCATCGCGGCCACGACACATCCGCGGGTGCGTGCGCTGGCCTATGTTGCCGCGTTGGCGCCCGACGAGGGCGAAACCGTCGCCGACGTCTTCTACCGCGATCCCCCACATCCCGAAGCGCCGGAGCTGGCGCCCGACGATCAGGGCTGGATCTGGCTGCCGGACAACGCCTTTGCCAAGGCATTCGCCCAGCAGGGAACTGCCGAACAACACGTCCTGCTAGCGGCTGTGCAACGACCCATCGCCGTGCAATGCATTCAGCAACCTGTGTCCAGACCCGGATGGAAAGATCACCCGTCCTGGTATCTGATCGCCGAAGAAGACCGGATGATCAACCCCAACACGCAGAAGTTCATGGCGGAGCGCATGAACGCCAATGTTCATACGCATGATGCCGACCACGCTCCCCTGATCACCCGACCGCGTGCTGTCGTCGAAATCATCTCCGAGGCCGTGCACACCGCGGGTACCGACTGAAAATTATTCGTAGGCAGGGTATTTCGCAGACTTGAGCACCCGCGCCAGGTGGACGGCATTGCGGGCGGCCGCCGCGGTTGCCTGGAAGGGGTCGGCGACGGTCTTGTGTGCGCCGTTCTCGTTGCCGACCACGCTGCCGATGCCATTTTGCCCGCTAAGGCGGGACGGCCATCGTCGTCGGTGTTGGACAATTCGGCGTCGAGCCGTTCCAGCACAAGTCCACGCGGCGCACGGCCTGACACGTGACTTGTGCTCACGAAGGTGAGCGGAGACGCGCTCGGCAATGAGTTCGCGGCTGGAGGCGGCAGGACTGCGCTTCAGGCTGCACATCAGCGCCAGCGCGGTCAACGATGAATCCGTCTCAGTCACCTGGGCTGGCTACCGGAGTGGCTATGGCCTGAAACGGACGGGTCCGGCCCGAAACCCCGGACCGGACCCATTCCGAAACATTAATTATTGGTGGCTCTCCTGGCGCTTTTCGGCGGCCTTCGCGCCGGCACGCGCCGAGTCTGCCTCTGCTTCCTTCTTGGCCGCGTCGCGCTGCGCCTCAGCCTTGTCCTGTTGGGCCTTGCCCTCGCGGACTAGGTCGTCACGACCGGTGACGGTTCCGCCGACCTCTTTGGCCTTGCCCTTGACGTCCTCGACGACGCCCTTGATGCCTTCTTCTGGCCCACTGTTCTTATCGCCCATGGTCACCCTCCCTTTCGGAGCTCTTCATTGGATGCGAATCAGGCGGATCAACGCGCGTTGGTGCGGCGCTCACTGACTCGCACCTACTGCCTTCCCGCCCTGGCACCCGATCAAACACGCTCGCCTGTCCGGACTTGATGCACAGGGATCTGAACTTGTTCAAAGACGTCGCCAGCGATTACGTCCAAATGGTCACCGTCTCAGAACAATTGCCCAACGTGCTGGATCGTGCTATCCGGGTGGCGCTGACACAACGGGCGCCGACGGCGCTGATCATCCCCGCAGATGTGCAGGAGCTGCCGTATTCGCCGCCGACTCACGAGTTCAAGATGGTGCCGTCCAGCCTGGGCATCGAGTGGCCAACGATCTCCCCCGACGACGCGGCCGTGGCGCGCGCGGCGGAGGTGCTCAACGAAGGCAACCGGGTGGCGATGCTGGTGGGAGCCGGCGCGCGCGGAGCACGTGAGGAACTCATCGAAGCCGCCGACCTGCTAGGCGCTGGAGCGGCTAAGGCGCTGTTGGGTAAGGACGTGCTGTCTGACGAGTTGCCTTGGGTTACTGGGTCTATCGGCCTGCTGGGTACTCGGCCCAGCTATGAGCTGATGCGCGACTGCGACACCCTGCTGACGATCGGATCCAGCTTCCCGTACTCCCAGTTCTTGCCGGACTTCGGGCAATGCCGAGCCGTGCAGATCGACGTCGACGGTCGGTTCATCGGCATGCGCTACCCCTACGAGATCAACCTGGTCGCCGACGCCAAGGCCGCGCTGCGGGCCGTGATTCCCCTGCTGCGACGCAAGGAAGACAGGTCGTGGCGGGAGAGCATCGAGAAGAACGTGGCCCGTTGGTGGGAGACCATGCAGATGGAGGCGATGGTCAAGGCCGATCCCGTCAATCCGCTGCGGCTATTCTCTGAGCTGTCCCCGCAACTGCCGGACAACGCCATTATCACAGCAGATTCCGGTTCAGCAGCCAACTGGTACGCGCGTAACCTTCGCTTCCGCGGCGACATGCGCGGCTCGCTGTCGGGCACCCTCGCGACGATGGGACCCGGCGTCCCCTACGGAATCGGTGCCAAATTCGCCCACCCGCACCGGCCGGTCATCGTGTTCAGCGGTGACGGCGCGATGCAGATGAACGGCATGGCCGAGCTGATCACGATCAAACGCTACTGGCAGCAATGGGACGACCCGCGCCTGATCGTCGCCATCCTGCACAACAACGACCTCAACCAGGTCACTTGGGAGATGCGTGCGATGGCCGGTGCGCCCAAATTCGCCGAATCTCAGACGCTTCCCGACGTCGACTTCGCGGCATTTGCGGCCGGCCTCGGACTCAACGCTTTGTCGGTCAAAGACCCAGACGAACTAGCGGACGTGTGGCGCAGCGCGTTGTCCGCCGATTGCCCCACCGTCCTGGATGTCTACACCGACCCCGACATGCCCCCGATCCCTCCGCACGCCACTTGGGATCAGTTCAAGGCGGCCACGACAGCCGTGCTGGCCGGCGACGAGGACCGGGCCGGGTTCGTCAAAACCGGGCTCAAAACGAAGGTGCAGAAGTTCTTGCCGCACAAAAAGAGTTAGTGCAGTGAGTCGTTAATTTGTCGGCAGTAATGGCCGGTCTGTATCTGCAGGACACATCGACTGTGCGGGTTATGTGCGAGAACGGCCACTGAGTTCATGCACAACCTGCACAGTGGGCGCCGACGAATCCGACGCGGCTCCCGACCTCGCCCAGTACACCGACCTGCGACCGAAGAATCCTCCGTTGGGTTACCGTTTCCGAGTTAGCTCGACGGCTTTGCTGGAAAGGAGCATGCTGCGATGAGGATCCCGCGGACGGTGATCGCCGGAGTGACTGTCGCGACAACGCTGACCGGAGTGACGGTGGCAGCCTGCAGCAGCCATTCGACGTCCTCGAAGTCTTCGTCGCCAACGTCGGCACCAGCCATGACGGCGCAGGCCCCGGTGAGCGACTACACCACTCTGCTGATCAAAGCCAGCGATATCAGGGCACCCGAACCCTTTACGGCCAGCCCGCCGGTCAACAACCCGAATGGTCAACAGGGCGCGACGACGACGTTCAGCGATCAAGACCACAGCCACGCGATCATCGACACCATCCTGATCACGCTGGACCCTGCTGCTGCCGCGAACGCACTGGATTCGGCAAAAGGTGTGCAGAGTCAGTCGCTGCACGGAAAACCCGCACCGGCCGACATCGGCGTCGGCGGCACCACGATCACGGGATTCCCGGAGGACCGCTCCAAGGGGGTGACGATGTTGTTGTTCACCGAGGGCAAGGCGTTCGTCACACTGGAATTCGACGGCCCCATCTACGCGCTGGCACCCCCTGATTTCATCACCGAAGTCGGTCAAAAACAGGACGCGGTCATCAAAAAGCGCCTCGGCGGCTAGCGCTCTCCGGCACGTTCAGTGTCCGGGGTCGAATGCGATGGGCAGCGCGGTCGGGCCGGTGATACCGGTCATCTGCTTCCAGCAAGCGGGTCCGCTGGGGCGCGGGTTGGGCATCCGGCGGGTGATCATTTTCAGCGCTTCGACAAGCTCGAGTCGGGCCAGGTGCGAGCCTAGGCAGTAATGCGCGCCACTGCCGAACGGCAGGATGGGCGTCGACGGTTCGCGGGTGATATCGAGCCGATCCGGATCGTCGCATACGGCCGGGTCACGGTGGGCCGCAGCGACGTTGACCATCGACGAGAGAGCCGGCCGGAATGATTACCCCACCCAGTTCGACGTCTTCGCGCGCCGTTCGGGCGAGGGCGAAAATGATGGGGAAATAGCGCATCAGCTCGTGGACTGCATTGCTAGCCAGCTCGGGATGCTCGCCCAACAATGCCCACTGGTCGGGCTGGCCATGCAAGAAGTACACCGCTGCCGCCAGTTGATTGCGAGTGGTATCGGTGCCGGCGATAAGCAGAGTGCCGGCCAGCTGGACGAGTTCGCGGCGGCTGAGCCGGTCACCGTCGTCCTCGGCGCGGATCAGGTCCGAGATCAGGTCGTCGGTGAGGTTGTCCCGGCGTTGCGCGAGCATCTCTTCGAGATAGGCGTCCAGCTCGGCCCACGCCGCCGCGATGACCGGCCCATCGTTGGTGACGTTCCATTCAAATACTTTCTTGATCTCGTCGGTCCAGGTGGAGAACAGCCGCCAGTCCTGACGTGGTACACCGAGCAGCCCGCAGATGATCGGGGTGGGGTACGGGCGTGCGATATCGGCGACCACGTCGCAGTGCCCGGTGGCAGCGAGCGGGTCGATGAGTTCAGTGAGGACGTCGACGATGAGCGTCCGTAGCCGCTCGGCGCCACGTGGGGTGAATGCCTTCGAGACAAGTCGACGCAGCCGGTGGTGCGTCTCGCCTTCGAGTCCCAGGATGCTCTGAGCGGCTCTATCCCACACTGGGCCGGACGTGATGCCCTGTGCGGTCATCACCTGCTTTACGGCAGGTCCGAAGCGGGCGTCGCGCAGCACAGCGCGGACCAACTCGTAGCTCAGCACCTCCGGCCCGTGCGGTCCCATCGCCAGCGGCCCCTGCCGGCGTGCTTGCCCGATGACGCGGTGCGCCTCGTCGGGGTCGTAGAGGTGGTCGTAGGCGATCGGCGGAAGGCCCGCGTCCGAGACGGTTGGGCAGATGGCGGTCGTCATGATGGTCTCCTCACTTGGCGATTGAGTCGACTATCGCGCCATACGAGGTCAAGACCATCAGCTGTAACTCGTAGATTTCGGCGATCAGGGGTCGTAAATTGCGCCTCGGCTCGGCGGCAAAGTACGCGGTTGTGCTGATGTTTTGCGGTCCGTGGGGGCCGCATGCTGGCTAGCATGAGCGAAATCGACTGGAGCGAGCTGGGCGTGAGCGGTCTATTGCCAACGGGCACCGTGACGTTGCTGTTAGCCGACGTCGAGGGCTCCACGCGGCTATGGGAGACCCAGCCCGAGGAGATGACTGCCGCGATCGCAAGGCTCAACCAGACGGTGTCGAAGATCATCGCCGTCCACGACGGGGTGCGGCCCGTCGAGCAGGGTGAAGGCGACAGCTTCGTGGCGGCGTTCGCCCGCGCCTCGGATGCGGTGGCGGCGGCGTTGGAGATGCAGCGCGCGCCGTTGGCCCCGATCCGGCTGCGCATCGGGGTAAATACCGGCGAAATCCAGCTGCGCGATGAAGGCAACTACGCTGGCCCGACCATCAACCGGACTGCGCGGTTGCGCGATCTGGGCCATGGCGGTCAGACGCTGCTGTCGGGCACGACAGAGGCACTGGTGCTCGACGGTCTCCCGTCCGACGCATGGCTGTCCGATCTGGGCACCCATGCGCTTCGTGATCTGCCCCGCGCCGAGCGAGTGATACAGCTTTGCCATCCCGATGTGGTCAACGAGTTTCCGCCACTGCGCGTCTCGAAAGCCGTTATATCTCAACATCTTCCAGTCTCAGCTCACGAGTTTCGTGGGACGTAGCATGGAGCTTTCCCAGGTACGCGAGCTGCTTTGCGAGAACCGATTGCTGACGCTGACCGGTGCCGGTGGAGCGGGTAAGACCCGGCTGGCGATCCAGGTGGCGGCGCAGCTGACCGGCGAATTCAGCGACGGCGTGTGGTGTGTGGATCTGGCGCCGATCACCGACCCCGAGTTGGTGCCGTTGACTGTGGCGCGCGCCTTCGGGCTACCCGATCAGCCCGGCCGCTCCACCATGGACACCCTGAACCGTTTCGTCGCCGACCGGCGGATGCTGGTGGTGCTCGACAACTGCGAGCACCTGCTGGATGCCAGCTCGGCGCTGGTCAATGCGCTGCTCGGTACTGCTGCGGGATTGACGCTGTTGGCGACCAGCCGTGAGCCGATCGGGGTGGCCGGGGAAGTGAGTTGGCGGGTGCCGTCCCTGTCGCTTCGCGATGAGGCCATTGAACTGTTCGCCGATCGGGGTCGCCGTGCTCGGCCCGATTTCGCTGTCAGTGACGACAACGCCGCGGTCGTGGCCGAAATCTGCGCGCGCCTCGACGGGTTGCCGCTGGCGATCGAGCTCGCCGCGGCACGGGTGCGCGCGCTGTCGCTGGCCGAAATTCTCGAGAGCCTGCATGACCGGTTCCGGTTGTTGACCGGCGGGGCACGCACCGCGGTGCGCCGCCAGCAGACATTGCGCGCCTCGGTCGACTGGTCGCATGCGCTGTTGACCGAGCCGGAGCGGGTGTTGTTTCGGCGGCTGGCAGCGTTTTTGGGCGGCTTCGACCTCGAGGCCGCCCGAACGGTCGCCGGTGGGGCCGAGGTGCAGCGTTATCAGGTCCTCGATCAGCTCACCCTGCTGGTCGACAAATCGTTAGTCGTCGCCGAAAACATCCGGGGCCGAACGCGATACCGATTGCTCGAAACTGTGCGCCAGTACGCGCTGGAAAAACTCGGCGAATCCGGCGAGGCGGATGTCGTGCGTTCGCGCCACCGCGACCACTACACGACGATGGCCGCCCTGCTCGACCCGCGGGCGGGCCGTAATAATGAGCAGTGCAGCGAGCAGGCCGAAATCGAGGTCGACAACCTCCGTGCCGCGTTCGGGTGGAGTCGGGAAAACTCCGATGTGGAATTGGCGTTGGCACTGTCGTCGTCGTTGGCGCCCGCGTGGCTGGCACTGGGCCGCGGCCGGGAAGGGCTGGCCTGGTTCGACACCGTCCTGAGCGAGGAGAACACCCTCGACCTCAATGGCCGAGGTAAGAGCCCGGGCGCTCGCCGACCAGGCCCTGCTCGCCGCCTGGGTCAACGCCGCCGCCAGCCTGGATCAAGCCCAACAGGCGCTAGCGATTGCGCGCGACATCGACGACCCGGCGCTGCTGGTCCGGGCGCTCACCGCCTGCTGTTTAATCGCCGTCCTCCACGAACCTGAAGTAGGTCGGCCATACTTCGCCGAGGCGATCGGCCTGGCCCGGGCCTCGGACGATCGGTGGAGTCTCAGCCGGCTCCTCGGCTTCCAGGCGATCGGGGCGGCGGTCATGGCGGGCGATCCGATCCTTGCGCGCGCGGCCGCCGAAGAAGGACGCGACCTCGCCGACGCGATCGGCGACGGATGGACCTCGCGCCAGTGCCGTTTCTTCTTGGAGTTGCACAGCTATTCGCAGGGTGATCCGGCGGGAGCCGCCGCACAATTCGCCGACTTGGTTGTCGAGACCGAAGCCGCTCACGAAGTGGTCCGCAGGGTGGCCAGCCTTGCGTATCATGGCGTCGCACTCGCGTGGCAGGGTGACACGGGTGCGGCCCGCGCGGCCGCCGACGCGGCCGTCGAAGCCGCGTCGGACGTTGGCGAGATCCACGCGGGCGCGGCCCACTCGGCGTTGGCTTCCGCGGCCCTGGCCGCCGGCGATGTTGCGACGGCTCAGGAGGCAAGCGAGGCTGACCGGTTGCGCCTGAGCTTGGTGCCCCAGACGGCGGCGTTTGGCATTCCTACTGCTGCGCAGGCCGCACTGGCCGGCGGGGATCTGATGGCGGCCCGCCGCAGCGCCGACAAGGCCGTCACGACCATGACCGGCTGGTACTCGATCGGGTCGCTGACCACGCGCTGCCGAGTGGCGATGGCGCAGGGTGAGTCCGATCAGGCCGAACGCGACGCCCACGACGCGCTCACGATTGCCGCGGGCATGCAAGCGTATTTGGGTGTTCCCGACACTCTGGAGTGCCTCGCCGTTCTAGCGGGCGAAGCCGGTAGCCACCCCGAAGCCGCCCGCCTCTTTGGCGCAGCAGAGGGCATCCGGCTGCGCATGGGCACGGTGCGATTCAAGGTCTGGGACGCGGGCTACCGAGCCTCGGTGGCGGCGCTGCGTGATGCCTTGGGCGAGAAGGACTTTGACTCTACATGGGCCGAGGGCGCCACCCTATCTACCGAGGAGGCGATCGCTTACGCGCAGCGCGGTCGCGGCCAACGCAAACGACCCACCAGCGGCTGGGCCGCACTCACCCCGACCGAGCTTGACGTGGTACGATTGGTCAGCGAAGGGCTGGCCAACAACGACGTCGCGACGAGGCTGTTCATCTCACCCCGCACCGTGCAAACCCACCTCACCCACGTCTACACCAAGCTCGGCCTGACCTCGCGCGTGCAACTCGCCCAGGAAGCCGCTCGCCACAACTGAATCAAGGGGTTTCGTGCACCTGAGCCAGCAACGCTTGCGCGGTCTTGACGCACGGCAGTAGCCGGTCGTAGGCGCTGATGCCGGCTTCGGCGCGGGAAAGCATCGGCACCTCCAAGCCGACGACGCAATCACGCAGGCAGCGCCGCGAGCATGTCAGCCAGCGGCAACTCGCCTTCACCGGGCGCCATTCGGTGAAACATGGCCTCCTCGGCGTAGTGGTGCTCCTTGGTCGACCGCAACGGGACGTCGCAGAGCTGCACGTAACCGATTTTCTCCGCGGGCAGGGATCGGAGGTCGTCGGGGGTGGCGCCGGAGCGGGCCACATGCATGGTGTCGATCAGTAAGGTGATCTCTTCTCGGCCAACATATTCGACCGCGGCCATGGCTGTCGGCAGGTCTGCGACGGCCAGGCCGGGAACGGGTTCGACGCTGGTCACAATGCCTCGTTCGGCGGCCAACTCGGTCAGCACGGCAAGTTCGTCGAACGTGCGAGCCCGGTCCGGTTCGAGGCTGACCGTGTTGATCCGCGGAATTCGCAATTCGGCCATGACGTCCAGATCGGCGGCGTAGGAACGAACGTCAACGCCGGGCGCGATGAGCAGGCCTTCTCCCAGCGAGAGCGATACGCCGCGGTCGTCCATCGCCGCCAGCAGCTCGCGACGCAACGCGGGATCGTCGCGCAGCGAAAATGGTTGGTAGCCAAGCTGCTTGAGCACAAAACCGTCTAATCCGGTGGTGATATAGCGGCATCCAAGATCGGCGACAAGCTGGACGTAGTCGACCGGCGGCATGCCGAAGACGCTGAGCATCTCGATGCCGAGGCGGTTCATCGGAGTCGTTCCACTCAGCCGCCGACCATGGCGAGGCCACCGTCGACGGGGATCAACTGCCCGGTGATGAATCCGGCGCCGTCGCCGGCCAGGAAAACTAATACCGGGCCGAGGTCACCAGTAGGGTCGCCAAGCTTGCCGCCGAGCGGGATTGACAATTTCATCTGCTGATCGATAAGCGCCGCGACATCCGGGCCCAGGAACGCGCGCAGCCGGTCCGCGCCCGGGGTTTGCACCGCCGGCGCAAGTGCGTTGACGGTGACCCGGTCGGCACCCCAGGCCTTGGCCGCCGATCGGGTCCACGCTTGCACGGCGCCCTTGGTGGCGGCGTACACCGCAGAGATCGGGCTGCCCATGACCGCCTCGGACGACCCGAAGTTGATGATCCGGCCACCCTGGCCGCGCATCACGGCGTGCGCCGCCTGATTGGTGAGAATCGTTCCTTTGACGTTGGTTTCCAGCAGGAAGTCGATTTCGTCGCTGGTGATCTGCCCGGGCACCCCCGGCTGCCACAAGCCGGCGGCGTTGACCAATACATCAAGGCCGCCGAGTTCCTGCACCGCGCTGCGGAACGCCGCGTCGACGGCCTCGGCGTCACGGACGTCGCACTGCAGCCAGGTCACCGGGGCGGCATCCTCGGCAGGAGCGGTGCGATGATACGTCGCGGCCAACCGCGCTCCGGCCTTGTGCAGCACTCCCACCGCGGCGGCACCGATCCCGGTGGCGGCGCCGGTAACCAGAATGCGTCGACCGGCCAGTGCAGACGTCATTTCGTTGACCTTGATCGCGTAGAACGCGGTACCGTCATGGCCGCGGAGTCTATATGTCCGTAGAGAACCGACTTTAGGTAATGGGCCATGTATTCGATGCGATTCGACATGCGCGCCCCGGATTTCGGGGCGGCGCCGACAGAGCTGTACGAGGCCGCCGTCGACATGTGCGCGTGGGCTGAAACACGGGGCTGCCTCGCGGCGGTGCTGTGCGAGCACCACGGTTCGGCGGACGGCTATCTGCCGACACCGCTGATCCTTGGCAGTGCGATCGCCGCGCGCACCAAGCAGCTGATGATGACGCTGATCGTCATCCTGCCGTTCTACGACCCGGTGCGGCTCGCCGAAGAGATCGCGGTGCTGGACATCCTGAGCAAGGGCCGCGCCAGTTACGTGTTCGGGCTCGGTTATCGACCTGACGAGTACGAGCACTTCGGGCTCGACCTGCGGGCCCGCGGCCGCATCGCCGACGAAAAACTCGGGCTGTTGCGTCGCCTCCTCACCGGTGAAGTGGTACAGCACGAAGGTCGACTCATCAGGGTGACACCCACGCCGTCGTCGCCGCAGGGGCCGTTGATGATGTGGGGCGGGGGCAGTCTGGCCGCGGCGCGGCGTGCTGGCCGTTACGGGCTTGGCTATCTTGCGCAGGGAAATGCCCCGGGATCACAGGAGGCGTATGAAGCCGCGTGCCGCGCGCACGGCCATCAGCCGGGGATGACGCTGCTGCCCGAGCGCGATACGCCGAGCGTGGTTTTCGTCGCGCCCGACGTTGACCTGGCCTGGCGTGAAATCGGGCCGCACCTGCTGCACGACGCGCGGGTCTACGCCGAGTGGAACCCGGGCGATCAGACAACGGTTGGCATCGCCGACGCCAACGATGTCGATGAGCTGCGGGCGATGTCGCGCACTCATCGAATCTTCACCGCTGACGAGGCGATAGCGCACGTCCGCGGCGGCGGCATGCTCACGCTGGCGCCGCTGTGCGGCGGCATCCCCCCTGACATCGCCTGGAAGTACCTGCGCTACGTCGACGAGGCGGTCATGCCCGCGCTGGCAGCCGCCGGCGGCGAAAACGCCTAGCCGCCGGCGGGCCGCCTCGCTCACTTGAGATGGTGTAAGCGCTTGAGTAGTAGCGCCAACCCCTCCTGCGGATCGACATCCCGCCCCCGAACGCGGACGGTGACCGAGTCGCAGATCCGTACGCCCGGGCGCGGGGGCCGCGAGCGCCGGCGCTCCGGCTTAGCCGGCGGCGGCAGCGCCGCCTCCAGGCGCTCACGCGTGACGCCGCTGCGCCGGGCGGCGACGGCGATCCAGTGCGAACACTGACCGCAGCCGCAGCGCTTGTCGCCCATTGCTTTGTGAAGCCGACCCTCGATCAGGGTCAACGCGAACCGTAACCTGCCGTCTTCTACCATCAGACTCCTCCTGGCTGTAGATACACGTCTCCTGCGAGACGCGATTTGCCAGAGGTGTGAGCCTGGTTTACGGCATGAAAGAGGCCTTTCCGAATTGGTGGCGGTCACAACAGAATACCTGTCGTGCGCCCGCCGGGCCAACGTGCTCAGCCGCGCTTCCAAAACGCGAGCCGGCGGCGCGCGGTGCCTGCGGCAAAGCGGTCCAGCACGCGCAGCGTCCTGTCCCAGAGCGCGGTTACGGCGCCGCCGGCTTCGATCGCCGCGATGAGCTCCGTCAGCGTCGAAAATTCCGACGGCGGAACGCCTTCCGCGCTGAGGTGCCGGATCAACGCAGTGAGCCGACTAGCCAGGTCGCTGAGCAAGACGCGACGGTCGTGGTCGGTCAGCGGGTCGGCGTCGCGGAGCAGGCACATCTCGTCAAGGGCCTGTTTCCGGGCTGCGGTCAGCTCGGGATATTCGACGCGGCGACTTTCGGCCCGCCGCCGTGACTCAGAGCCAAAGTGCAGGCGCCCGAACGACTTCGAGGCCCGCGGAACCGGCAGTGCGCCGGTTGGGGGTTCGGCCTGGCTCCACTGGGGCTCAAACGCCATGACCGGCGCAGACATGGCCCGCATTGCGGAGCCGGGCGGGGCGGGCATGGGAACTGCGCCCAGCTGCCAGTCCGCCGGCGGCTCAACCGGCTGCAGTACGCGGTGCTGCACCCCGCCGTCGGCCACGACACGGCTGTCGACGGCGACATAGGCGGTGAAGCGGCACAGCACCCCGAACCGCAGCGAGGTGTCGACAATGCGTTTCTCCAGCCGGGCGGTGTCGCCGTGGCCGTTCCAGTCCGACGCGCAGGTGTAGCGGTCTTCGAGGTCGCGCAGGTGGGCCCGAGCCCACCCCGCGGTGACCGCGGATGCGGTGCACCGCTGCCCGTCGACGGTCTTCGACCAGTCCCGCCGGTCGCGCGTGGTGCCGCGCAGCGTGAGCGAGCCGGTCGCGCCGCCGCGGTATCGACCGGCCAGCACCAGCGGCACGCCGGGGAATAGGTCGGGCAACCGGCCGGGGCTGGCGGTGTCGTCGATGGTGGCGAGCCCCTCGGCGCACACCCGCAGCCCGTGGGCGAACGGCGCACCGATGCGCCGGTGGATGGTGTCCATCGCCGCGTCAAGGCGGTCTTCGCTTTCGACCAGCTCGCAGCGTCCACCGCCGACAGCGGCGATGCGGCCGAGGAAGCCGGCGTTGACGGCGCGGTCGATGCCGACGGTGTGCATGCGGACTTGGCGCATGTCGCCGGTCAGCTCGCCGAGAATCTGATCCTCGTTGCCGACCTGGCCATCGGTGACCAGGACAACCACCGCGTCACGACCCGCGTTGTCGCGCAGCAAGGCGAGGGCCTGGCGCAGCGGGTTCAACAGCTCGGTGCCGCCGCGGGCGTCGACGCGGGCGAGGTGCTCGACGGCGCGGTAGCGGTTGCGATCGCTGGCCTCGACCAACCCGGCGGGCAGGCCGGCCGGGTGGTCCACGTCGTGGTCGAAGGTGAGTACCGCAAACCGGTCGGCGGCGGTCAGGGTGTCCACGATTCGCGCGGCGGCACGACGGGCGGCCACGATCTTCCAGCCCTCCATGCTGCCGGAGCGGTCCAGCACGAGCACCAGATCGCGTGGGCGGGGCGGCGCGTCGGACACCGGCGGCAACACGGTCAGCTGGTAGGTGCCTTCGTCACCGTCCTGGTCGGGAACCAGCACCAGTGCGTCGGTGACGTCGCGTGAGCCGTAACGCAACCGCAGCACGAAATCGCGGTTTGCCCGCTCCCCCGGTTGGATTCGCACCCGGCCCTTGTCGGGCGAGTCAGTAGAGACAACGTGCAGGCTGGACCGTACCTCCGACAGCGGCAATCCGGCGGGGTCGATGCCGACGTCGATGGAAAGCCGCACCGGGTTGGGGAACCCGGGCAGCAGCACCGGCGGCGTGATCCGCGACGCGTCGGGTACCGCGTCGGTGTCGTCGGCGTATCCGTCACCGACGGCGGTCCCGGGCAGCGGTGCGCCGGGGATGTAGCGCGGGGCGACGACGAGCGGGAAGCGGAAGGTGGCCTCGCCGTCCTCGTATGGCAGCGGGCAGACGAGAGTCAGTGCGATGCTGACCCTTTCGCCGGGCAGGATGTTGCCGACCCGCATGGTGAACACGTCGGCGCGTTCCTCCTCGGCGATCGAGGCGCGACGCCCGGTTGCGATGGCGTTGTCGTAGGCCCGGCGCGCGGCTTCGCGTTCCTGAAGTTCCGCGGCCACCACCCGCCCGTCGGCGGTCATCCGCATTGCGGTGACCGCGCCGCGGTCGGGCAGCGGGAAAACGTAACTGGCCTCCAGCGGCACGTCAAAGGTGTTGACGAAGTCTTGGGTCAGCTCGACGCGGCTAGTCAGCCCGGTGACGTCGGCGCGGATGTCGATGCGCTCCAACGGCAGGTTGCCCGCCGAGGTGCGCAGCGCGCCGAGGCCCGGCTCGTCGGACGACGCGGCGAGGCGATCGGCTTCGCTGTCACGCATCGGCGCGATGTCAAACGTCATAGTCGCTCCATTCTCCAGGGATCAGCAGGCCTAAGTCGGCCAGCAAGTCGAGGAGCGGCCTGGCGGCCGCATGAATTGCTCGCACGTCGTCGGGTCCGGGTTGGCGGGGAAGCAGGATGAGCGCTCCGCCGCCGAGCTGAACGGCGGCCATCGTGCTGACACTGTCAGCGCGCACACCGCCGTTATCCGAGGCCGCGCCGTCGGCCGCAGGCCGATCGGCCCAGAACCGGGCGCGCGGCGCAGACCGCGGCGCCTGCGCCGCGGTCTCGGCGGCGATCGTGGCCGGGTCGGCGTCGAGCAGTTCGTCGGGGACTGCAGCGACCCGGCCCAGCGTGTCATCGGTCGCGCCAGCCAGCTCGGCCTGGATCTCGGCCAGCGAATGGCCGGCGGCTTGGTGGCGTTTGACCGCGACGATCTGCAGCAGGTGCCGGGGCCCATAGAGCGCGGTGCGTCCGGCCATCGCGGCGGGCCGATCGACCAGGCCGATGGTGATGTACCACCGCACAGCCCGCCGATCGGGTACGTCGCGCACCCGGCGATTCGGCGCGCCCAGGTACGCCGACCCTGCCAGGGCGGCGGACACCCGTCGCACCAGCTCATCCAGCGTCCATAACGCCGCAGTACTCACAACGCAATATTGACACTGTCATATAGACACTGTCAACGTCGCGCTGCGAGTCGTCAGAACGCCTCGGGATCCTGCTGTATTTCAACCGGTACCGGATGGCAATACAGGCGCGACGCGTTCTCCCAGGTGATCTTGCGGATCAGGTCCTGCGCAAGATCGGCGATCTGCTCGTGGATCACTCGTTGGGTGTGCGGCCAGGTCGAGTCGCAATGTGGATAGTCAGCCTCCAACATGATGTTGTCCACACCAATACGGTCGTGCTGCACGAACGACGACTTGTCCTCTACTGCGCAGAACCTGAAGTTACGCGTGAAAACCTCTGCCGGAGTTAGCCTCTCCCCTAGCGCCGCCCAGGTGCCATACATCGCGTGGTAGCTGAGCATGTGGTCGAGGCGGTCCAGCAATCCGGCAACCCAGCCGATTCCACCCTCGGACAGACAGATTCTGAGGTCGGGGAACCTGCTGGGCAGCCCGGAGTACAACCAGTCGACCGCTGCCGAAATGGCATAGGCGAAGAACAGCACCCCTTGCACATCCGGCGGCGCATCGTCGGTGGTGGACGGCGAGGAACCGGACGATCCGATGTGGAGGTTCACCACGGTGCCGGTGTCGGCGCATGCCGCCATCATCGGATCCCAGTGACCGGAGTGAACACTGGGCAACCCCAGCATCGCCGGGTTCTCGCTGAACGTGACGGCGTGAAATCCGCGCTCGGCATTCTGGTAAATCATCTTGGCGCCAAGCTCGGGGTCCAGCAGCCATGGCAATTGACAGGGAATGATCCGATCGGGATAAGAACCCGCCCACACCTCGTGGTGCCAGTCGTTCCATGCGCGCACGCACGCCAACGCCAGGTCGCGATCGTTGGTCACCTGCTGCAGCCGCTGGCCGGCGAACCCCGGCAGGAACGACGGGAAGTTCAGCGACGCGTAAATGCCGTTCAGGTCCATGTCTTTGACGCGGTCATGGATATCCCAGGCACCCCTGCGCATTTCATCGAACCGGACCGGTTCGAAGCCGTACTCTGACACCGGTCGCCCGACCACCGCGTTGAACCCGACATTGGGCAGTTCCTGACCGTCGTACACCCAGGTCTGCCCGCCGTGTTCGGTGTCCACGACCCGCGGCGCGCGATCAGCGAACCTTTGCGGCAGACGTCCGGTGAACGTGTCCGGCGGTTCGACGATGTGATCGTCCACCGAGATCACCGTGTAGCGGCGTTGCGCCCTCGGCGGATCGGGCAGGAACGTGACCGAACGATCCCCACCGGTCTTGGCGGTGGTGAAGTTCAGGTTGGCGGCGAGCTCGTCGATCGATTTCATTCGTCAAGCTCCTCACGTCAGCACATCGGGGTCAGCCTTGATGGTCATCCGGGCTGCCCCGGCCCAGTACACATCAGCCGCCCGTTCGATCAGCGACGCCTGCATGCCTGCCATGTCCGACCAATTCATCTGCACTGGCTCCTTGCCGGTGAGCATGACGTCGTAGGCCAGTTTGCATACTCGCTCGATCGATGCCGCGCGGTAGACGGCCTCGGGCAGGTTGCGACCGGTGGCGATCACGCCGTGGTTGGCCAGGATCGTCAGGTTGGCGTCTTTGATGCGGGCCGCCAGATCGGCTGCGCGATCCGGGCTGTCGATCTCCCCGTCATAGCTGTCGACGAGGCACAGGTCGTCCAAAAACAGCGAACCGGTCTGATGCACCAGCTCGGGCAGCCTGCCCAGCGCGGCAAGCACGCAGACGTAGTACGGGTGATTGTGAATGACCACCCGTGCGTCATCCCGTACGCGGTGCAGCTCGGTGTGGATGTAAATCGCTGGCGTGACATCCCAACGCCCGCGGACCACCTGCGCGTCGCTGTCGACCACGCAGATATCTGACGCGGTCAGTTCTTGCCACCACAGCCCCCACGGGTTGACGAACATGTCGGAGTGTCCGTCGGGCTGCCAGGTGATGTGTCCCGCCATATTCTCCGCGAACCCGATGGCGGCGAGGTGGCGAAAGGCCACGGCGAGTGCCTGTTCGTTGGACAGCTCGACTCCAATCGGGGGCACCACCGACGGCGCCCATATCTCGAGGCCACCTCGCCGGGCATTAGGAGCGTTCATGATCGGCCTCCATCCTGACTCGAATATCTTCACGGAGCTGGCCTTTGGCAATCTTTCCGCCGGACGATCGGGGTAATTCGTCGACCACGATGAGTCGCTCGGGCAGCAGTTCCTTGGAAACGCCTTGCGCCAATAGGTGCTCGACGAGCTCGGGCAGGTCGAGGGACTGGGAGTCAGCGAGTTCGGTGTAGAGGCAAACCTTTTCACCGAATACCGGATCGGGCATCGCGACCGCCGCCGCCACCGAGATCGCGGGGTGTGTGCTGGCGGCATCCTCGACCTGAGCCGCGCTGATGTTTTTGCCGCCCCGCAGGATGAAATCGGATGTTCGGCCGGTGACTCTCAGATAGCCGTCCGCGTCGATCTCACAGATATCGCCCATCCGCATCCACCCGTCGCGGGTGAACAGCTTGTCGTGATCGGTACCGCCGAGGTAGCCGAGGCTGGTGGCGGGGCCTCGGCAGGCGGGCTGGCCCCGGCCCGTCTCGGTGACGTCCTGATCGCCGTCGAACAGCCGGACCGACATCTCCGGCACAATCCGGCCGCCCGTACGGAGACGGCGTCCCTGCGAATCGTCGACCGTGGTTCCGCTGAGCAGACCGGTTTCGTTCGAACCGTAAAACTGCAGAATCTTTGCGCCGGTGAGTTCCTCGAACTCGGCGGCCGGCCGATACGGCAGTGCCTCCCCGCCGGTGAAAACGACACGCAGCGAGCTCAGGTCGTGATCCCGGCAAGCGCGGTCGGCCAGCAGCATCGTCAATTGGGTACTGACACAGCCCAGCACGGTGATCCCGTGCTGGGCTATCGCCTCACACGTGTCCTTCGGCGTGAAACGATGCAGGATCACCGCAGTGGCGCCCAGGTAGATCGGCGTGGTGTGGCTGGTCCACAGTCCGAACCCGAATGGCGTGGGGATGATGGGCAAGAACACGTCGCGCGCCGTCAGTTGACCGTTGGCGATGGCCTTCTGGTGAAAGTAATACCAACGGTTTTGGGTGTGCACGACGCACTTGGGCAGCCCGGTGGTCCCGGAAGTCGAGTTGATCAGGAAGACGTCGTCGGCGCCGAGTTGGGACTCGATCGCCACTGCCTGGGGCTTGGCGTCGACGTTCAGCCGCAAAGCCCCGGCTTCGTGAGCCACCACCAGCACCGACACCGGCGTGTCGGCTGCGAAGACCGCTGCGGCCTGCGTCGCGGCATCGCTATGCAGCTGATCGCTGATCAGCATCTTCGGCACTGAACTATGCAGTAGTGCGGCGACCTCCCGGGTACCCGCCCGCGCGCCGATACCCACGACGACGGCGCCGCAACGTTCGATCGCGACGAACAGCACGTGGATGGCGGCGGAGTCACCGTGCCACACCGCGATCCGATCACCCCGCGTCACACCGGCGCCGGCTAGCTCCTCGGCTAGAGTGCTTGCCGCAGAGTCGAATTCACGCCAGCTGAATGACATACCAGGATGGTCGAGGTAGGCGGCACGGTCCGGTGAGTGTTTGGCGTTGCGGCGTACCGCGTCCGACAGCGTCGTATCGGACCACCAACCGGCGGCGCGATAGCGGGCCGAGTCCTCGTCGGTGAACGCCGGCGAGCCCACGGTATCCAGCCCACCGGCGCTCATCACCCGATGATATGGCGAAGGGTCCTACTTGCTAACAGCATTCCGGCGACCGCTGTGTTCGCGGCGGCAAGGCGCAAAACAGGTAGTCCGCTACTCGTGCCCGCGGGGAGGCGCCAACCATAGCGTCCTTGCCAGAACACCACACCCCGACGGAGACGAACGAAATGCCTTATTCAACACCGGCACCCGCCAGCACAGCAGCCGCCCTCGACGCGCCCACACCTCAACCACTCCCGGCTGCGCCGTCGATTGACACGTCGTCGGCCGAAGTGCTGATCACCGAACAAGAGGTGCTTTTCAGCACCGCGGCCGCGCTGCCGGCGCGGCGGGAGAAGTCCACCCGCCGGTTCCTCGGCTTGCTGCACCGGATGTTCGCCACCTCGGCGCGCGCCTCGCGCCCACGACAAGCGAATTACCCGAAGCGTTACGCGTTTCTCGAGAACTCGCTGATGGCGCGTGAAATGGACAGATTGTGAGCGTCCCTACCGTCCTCGGAACCGCTGTGCTCCTGATGATGACCGCGGCCGGAATCTACGACCTGCAGCCTCGGCTTGAGCGCTGGGACTATCGGCGCCATTTCAACGATTGACCTGGTCGATCCCCGGCCCGTCAGGCTACCCTGACAGTTATGAGCGGCGCAGAAGCTTGGGACCAGGCCCGACATGCGTGGCGGCGGCTTGCTGCCAGCAGCGGACACCCGATGGATGACGCCGACGGGCTGGCCTTTCTCTCCGATGTCGGCGTGGTCCGCCGGATGTTGGACCAAGCGGAGTTGGCGGCCGTTCGAGCTGCCCGGCTGCACGGCAAATCCTGGGCTGAGATCGCCACTCATTTGGGCGTCACGCGGCAGTCCGCCTGGGAGCGCTGGCGTGATCTCGACGACTCCCCCCGTGGCGGCGAGTCCGAGCGCAGCACTGAATCGACGGTTCTGCAGGATGCAGCCGCGCACCTGCTCGAGATGCGCGCCCACGAGCAACGTCGGGCATCGAAAGTTTTCGTGCCCAACGTTGTTGGGCTCGAGTGGCTCGAAGCCCACGACGTCCTCACCGACAGCGGGCTGGTGGCGATGAATGCTCAACCAGACACGCCGGCCGACCCGGGCAGCCGGGGCTGGGTGGTCACCGACCAGAGCCCCGAATCTGGGGCGCGGGTGCCTGCCGGATCGGTCGTCCGACTATGGCTGCGGGGTGACGGCGACGCCGGGGTGCGCGAGCCGCGGCGTCCGCGACCCACGCCCCGATCGGCTCGCGAAATGCTGCCCGAACGCCGCGACCACGCCGCCGGATAAATGAGCATCAACGACGCAGCGGTTGCCGGCTCACTGCTCGCCGACCGGGTCGCGGTGGTGACCGGGGGCGGTGGTGGTATCGGTGCGGCGACCGCGCGGCTCTTTGCGCAGCATGGCGCCCACGTGGTCATCGCCGATATCGACGCTGAGCTTGCCCGGCAGACTGCCCACCAGATCACCGAGTCGGGCGGCTCAGCTTTGGCGGTCGTGACCGATGTCCGCGAGGCCGACAAGGTCGCCGGCTTGGCCCAATCGGTGCTGGATCGCTACGGCCGGGTGGATGTGCTGGTGAACAACGTGGGGCATTGGCTGCGCCACCCCGGCAATTTCGTCGACACCGACCCGCAGCTGTGGGACGAGCTCTACCGGGTCAACCTGCACCACGTTTTCCTGGTCAGCCACGCATTTCTGCCGGCCATGATCGACCAGCGCGGCGGCGCGATCGTCAACGTCTCGTCCGTCGAAGGGCTGCGCGGCTATCCGGAAGACCCGGTTTACGCCGCCTTCAAAGCAGCCGTCATCCACTTCACCCGCAGCCTGGCGGTCCAGGTCGGGCGCGATGGCATACGCGTCAACGCGATCGGCCCCGACGTGACCGAGTCACTGCAGGTGCCCTACTCGCAGTGGCTATCCGCTGACGAGCAGAGGCAATGGCCGCAATGGGTTCCGGTCGGGCGGATGGGAGAGCCCGAGGACCAGGCCCGGGTGATCCTGTTCCTGGCCTCCGACCTTTCGGCGTTCGTCACTGGCCACACGATCCCGACCGATGGCGGCACCGGCGCGGCCGGCGGATGGTTTCGCTCGTCGCGCCGATCCGACCGGGAATGGACCAATCGCCCAGTTGCGCCCTAGACCATCGGCGGTTCAGCTCGGCACGCGCAACGGCAGGCCGGCTGCGCGATAGATCGCATCGATGACGGTCATGTTCTCGATCGCGTCCGCCGGCGTCGTCTTCACCGGTTCGCCGTGCAGCACTGCCGCGACGAAAGCGTCGAGTTGATACGCGTAGGAAGCGCGGCGCGGGAACCGTTCCACACGCTTTCCCTCGGAAGATCGGATCGAGAGCCGATTAAAATACTGCGGCAACACTGGATTAAGGGCACGCAGCTCGCCCCGATCGCCGACCACATGAGCGCTGATCTGCAGGAGATTAGACGACCACATCGAGCAGCGGACCTGGCCGGTGTGTCCACCGGCAAACCGTACTTCGGCGGTCATGGCCCGGTCGATTTGCGAATTGCGCAGCTTTGGTTGCGCGGAAACGACTTCCGGGGTTGAGCCGCCGAAAGTGCGGAGCATGTGGACCGGATAACAGCCGGCGTCCATCGTCGCGCCACCGGCAAGCGAGTAGTCGTAGCGGATGTCGGAGGACCTCGGCAGTGGGAAGCACAGCGCCGCCTCCACCCGCTCGAGCTTTCCCAGTTCGCCCGAGGTGATGATCTGCTCGATTCGCAGCGCTAGCGGGTGGTAGCGATAGTGAAACGCCTCCATCACAACCCGGTCCGAGTTGGCGGCCAGCTCCGCGATCTCGCGTGCCTCGGCCGCGTTGGCGGTGAATGGTTTTTCGCAGAGCACGTGCTTACCGGCGGCCAGTGCAGCCCGGGTCCACTGACCGTGCAAGCCATTCGGTAGCGGGATGTAGACCGCGTCGAGATCCGGGTCGGCGAGGAGTGCCTCATAGCTGTCGTGCACCCGGCCGATGCCATATTTGGCAGCGAATGCCTGAGCCCGCGAGGCATCGCGAGCCGCCACCGCGCCAACGACGACGTCGGGGTTCTCCTTGGCGGGCTTGATGAGCGCCGCCGGCGCGATACGGGCTGCACCCAGGACGCCGATCTGCACGCGATAAGGTTACTGTGCGGTCCAAAGTCCAGCTAGCAGTTGGTCACTCCGGGCAAGTGGCCCTGAGGTACGTCTCACTGGACAAATCGTCGTTGATTGATGCTTTCTCAGCGAGCTCATTCGAATTTCTTACTTCGCACGCAGGCAAGCGTTCTAACTTCGCACCATGGCGGTGCTCGGCGAGCTGGTCCGATTCCCCCCCGATTCACACTGCCGCGACGCCGCCGCCGCGACGTTGTCCGCGCGGTCATCTGATGCGACCGGAGCGCATGCTGATCGCCGTCGCCGCATGCTCGTGCGGAAGCCTCTTAACGCGGCGATGTCATTGCGGTGCCGTGACACATCACGCCGCATTGACCGACACGTGCAGTCGGGCCCCGAATTGCTCGGGGCGTAAACGACATGTCAACGTCACGTAAAAACGCCTTGGTGTCCGTCGCGATGGGGCGGCTGGACTGCGTACATTTGAAAATTGGATAGGCGGGCTTTTAGTCCGTCGTAGCTGGGAGGGAAGAGGCCATGCTCACTCTTGAGACGCGGCTCCTTGAAGAATTGCGGAACTGCGCTGTTGAGCTACGGCAGCTGGCGTACACCCTGCACAACGGGATCGGCGAGAACGATCTGCTTCGGTTGTCGGAGCGGATGCGTGCTGCAGCCGATGACGTGGTGCAAAGCAGAAGTAGCGCTTAGCAGCTCTTAGCTCTGAGCAACCCGCCGATGCTTAGACAGCTGTCTAATTGCCTTCCGCACCTGGCGGTTTCGGCGGACGGCCTTCGCCGGTCAGGTACTTGGGGCAGTAGGAGGCGGCCGCCAGCGCCGTGAACTTGGCGGCGCCGTGTCCGACGAACCCCGGGTTTCTCTGCTGCAGGTTGTCGACGATCTCTTGCGCCGACGATCCCTTATCGACCAACTGACACACATCCTTGGCAGCCGATATCGCGGCAGCCGGGTCCTGAAAGGTAATTCCGGCCGCTTTGAGTTCGGCGAGGAAGCTGGCGTCATTGTCGGGGGCGGGGTCGGGGTCGGCGTACGCCGGCGCGGCCATCGCGATAGCCGTGACGATGGTTATCAGCATCAGCAGCAGACGTGTCATCAATGCCCGATCCTTGCAGAGACGCGGCCCGAGCGCATCTCGTGCCGAAAGCCCGGTCGATGGTCCTACTACCCCGATGCGCCCGTCGATTCTTCCTCGCGCTGAGCGTCGGCAACCGTCAAGGGCAGCGCTACATCTTCCATCCGGCGCTGTTGGGCTGCGACACCTAGCCACAGTTCCACGAGACCTGCGACTGCCATCACGACGGCTCCGATCAGGAACGACCAACCCACCTGACTGCGCTGGCCCGAATTGATCAGCTGACCGAACAGCACCGGTCCGCTGATGCCACCGATCGATGTGCCTAAGGCATAGAAAAAGGCGATCGCCAGCGCCCTGGTCTCCATCGGAAAGATCTCACTGACGGTCAAGTAGGCCGCGCTAGCACCCGCCGACGCCAAGAAGAACGTCGCGGTGAGCACGGCAATGAAGACCAGGGCACCGCCGGTATGGCTTACGAACAGCACCGCAAGGACAACTGCCACCGCAGCGGAGCCGACATATGACAGCGTGATCATCGGTTTGCGGCCGACGGTGTCGAAGAGCGGTCCGAGGATCATGGGACCGGCGAAATTACCTAGCGCCCAGAGGATGTAGAAGACCGGCACCGTTGCCGAGGCGACTCCGTAGAAGCCACTCAACAGCGTGCCCAGGTTGAAAGTCACGCCGTTGTAGAGAAACGCCTGCCCCATGAACAGCGCCAGACCAAGGATCGCGCGACGCGGGTAGAGCCGAAAAGCTACCTTCGCGATCTCGCGGAACGGAATCGTCTTGCGTTGACGAACTTTCAGTGGCGGTCCTTGCGGCTCGGGCAGCGGCTGGCCGGTTTCCCGTCGCACCCTCTCCTCTATCTGGCCGACGATTCGCTCCGCCTCCTTTTCGCGCCCGTGGATGAACAACCACCGGGGACTTTCCGGAAGGTTGCGTCGGACCAGCAGGAGAAAGAAGCCGAACGCCGCGCCGATGCCGAAGCTCAGCCGCCATCCGACATCAGTCGGGAAGATGGACTGGTCCAGCAGGACCAGCGCGCCAGCCGCTCCGACGACCGAACCCACCCAGTAGCAGCCGCCGAGCGCTAGATCCACCCGTCCACGCACACGCGCAGGCAGGAATTCGTCGACCGCCGAGGTGATGGCGGCGTACTCGCCCCCCACACCGAAGCCGGTGAAAAACCGCGTGACCAAGAAATACCAGGGCGCGAACGCGAACGCGGTCGCGATAGTGAAAGTCAAATAGACGGCCAGGGTCACCGTAAACAGCTTGCGGCGCCCGAAGCGATCCGTCAGCTGGCCGAAGAACAGCGCACCCAAGCAGGCTCCGGCAACATAGAACGACGCCGCCCAACCCACCCCTGCGGCATTGAGCGCGATGCCACTGCCCTTATCCGTGAGTCGAGCCGACACGTTGCCAACCATCGTGACCTCAAGCCCGTCGAGGACCCAGACGCCGCCGAGGCCGATAATCATGCGCCAGTGAAACCGCGACCAGGGCAACCGGTCGAGACGCGCCGGGATATTCGTCGTGATCGTCCCGATTTGCGCGCTCTCACTCATGCTGGCTCCGTTCTGGGTGGACCCAGATTTACCAGCTGGCGGTTTCGCAAGCGCCAAAAAAGTCATTTCTCCCGGCTGGCGCGAACCAGACAGCCGAGCGGTCCTATCGGCCTGACCGATGCGCTGTGTTAACGACGGTGCTAAAAGCCAAGCGAGAGCCCCGGTTCGATCATGTGGACAAACAGAGCAAGCGCTGCGCGGTCATCACGTTCTGGCCAGGTGTCGATGCGCCCTGCGAACTGCGCCTCGCCCCAGAGACCGCCAAAGCGGTGGCCGGCTTCGATCCCGTGGCGTTCGGGGTGGCCGACGAACAAGCAACGCACCACCACCGACACCATGATTCATTCCATTCCAACACTTCTGGAGTTTCTGACCCAAATGGTTACTCTGCAAGCCGGGCGACTTGATGAGCAGCGGCACCTGCGGCGGGACCGGGATGGGGCGCACGCCACAGGAGTTCATGCATCCCGGTGACACCGTCACCGTCGGCGTCACCGGAGTCGGCTACCTGACTAACCCGCTCGAAGCGGGCTGGGAAGCCTAGGACGGCGCAGTCAGTGTGTCTATCTGGTATCGGCTAGCAGTCCACGGCGGGGAGTCTGGGGTTGGTGTGAGTCTGATAGTGACGAGGTTCTTGCCCGCGGTGAGACGCGGGGGCACGAGGTAGGTGTCATCAAGCCAACGGTGCGAGCTGTTGCTGCGTGGCTGTAACCAGGTCCCGGCGGGTATGTCGTCGACGGCAACGTCTGCTGACTGATAGCCGGTTGCTTGATCCGAGGTGCGGCGCAGCAGGATGCCATGGTTGTCCGGACTGACCAGGATGTGGAAGGTGATCGCAGCGTTGGTGGCGTGGACTAGACCGGCGATGGGGCGGGTGTCGTCGCTGCCTTCATATTGGCTGAGCAGCAGCTGATCGGTGGCCGCGCCGTCGGTGTATCCGTGGATGAGTCGAGCGACGGCATCGCTGGGACTGAGTTCGTCGCTGGGCGTGATGGTGTCGCTTGGTTGTGTATAGAGGAATGCGGTTGAGCTGTAGTCGGGTTCGACCATGTTGCGTTTGCCATGCTCGATGCCGAATCGGATCGCGGAGTGGTAGTCGATAGCGTCGGCGAGCATGAGTCGGTAGACGGCGACACAGTAGTCTGCGCATCCGCCGGTGGCGGTACGTTGATCGGGCTGGCCAGTTAGCGGGTCGCTGTAGGTGGTGCCGTTGTGGAAGTACCAGCCACCCTCGTAGAAGTCCTCGGTGCCGGTGCCGTACCACTGCGGCGACGCGGAACCGTCGGTGTAGACCCGTTCGGCTCCTTCCAGAAAGTATGGGGACTGGTCACCAAACGACGTCTTGATCCGCGAACCGCGGATGGTGTGGCTGACGCCGACGAATTTGCCGTGCCCGTGTTCATCGGCGAAAACCCAATCCTGACCCAGTGTCGTTGGTCCGGCGTGCGAACGTGCGGTGAAGTAGCCCGCTCGACCGCTGGCGAGGGCGGGTGCCCACTGCGGGTCGGGTGTCGTCACGACATCGCTGTCGATCCCGGTTACCGGGTTGCCGGTGGCGTTGACCAAGGTGATGCGGGCATCGCGGGCGAAAGGCATTGGCCACCAATCCGACAACAATAATGTCCCGTCGGGCTGTGGGACGTTCGCGAACATCAACGATCGCACATTGTCGCTACCCAGTCCGGCGCCGAAGAATTCTCCTAACGGGGAGTCGACCATGGTTTGGCCGTCGAATTCGATCTGCAGCCGCATCCCGGCCAGCAGTGGGTCGGCCGGTGGGGGCAGTTGCAGGCGGAGTGCCGAGATGCTGCCCGAGCCAGTCGATTCCGCGATGGTCGTGCCCATCTCGGCGGGAATCTCGACGACGCGATGCTGGTGCGTTGCTTTCGGTGCCGCCGGTTTGGGGTCGACGGTGCCAGCGGCGCGCAGGGTGGCGAGCACGTCGAGTGCGGGGTCGGCGGGCGAGAACGTGGTCACGCCGTCAGCGGTCGGAAACTGGCGGTAATCGACGTGGTAGTACTGCAAATTCGACGCGACGCTGATTCGCATTGACTGGCGGTACGGCATCGGTACCTTGACGTAGACGCCTCCCGGCGACTGCTCGGCGTTGGCCACCAGAGGCCACTCGAATGGTGCCCCCAGTTCGCCGTCGACCAACGACTGCAATGGCGCGTCTATCACCGTCTTTCCATCCAACTCGATGCGGATGGTTCCCATCGCGGTTACCTTGCCGTTGTCGCGGGTGAACCAGATCGAATCGACCTCGCCGGCACCCCGATCTTCGGCGATGACACAGCCGGCGCCGCCGGAGGCCAGACAACCACCGCTGCCGTTCTTGTTGCCGGTGGAGATGTCGAAGTCGCCGCCGCTTCGATCGAAGCTAGACAACTCCAAACTCTGGGTATCCGCGCTCAGATACGGCAACCGATCCAATCGACGGTAGATGTCCCAGCCCACCGTCCTATCCGCCAGGCCTGCGCGAAGCGGGTCGGCCGGCGCTGCGGTCGCGTTAGCACTATCAGCTATGCCCAACACCAGCAACGCCAACACCCCTAATAAGGCGCGCACAGTCATTGGCATAACACCAAAGGCTACGGAGTCACCGGCGTCGATGCCCTCGCCGGTGTGGTGCACCTCAATGCCAGCGGGATCAGGGCTGGTTGCCGTCGTTACCACGTGACTTTAGCAGAACGCTACGTAATCTGCTGTTCAACTCGACACGCCGATTGGGCAGCCGCAGCACGAATCGAGCGGCTGTCAGAATCGCTCACAGCACGAAAACGCCGATACCGCGGACCGCACGAAGTTGGAAGGACCCACTGCAAATGCGGCGCTTGCTTGCTCGTAGCGCATTGACAGAATCTACGAAAGCTATCTTCTTGCATCGTATCCCGATGATCACCGTAATAACGCTCCATCGAACGGCGCTGGCGATCATGCAGGCCGAGCTAATCGCATGGCGAAACACTCCCGCGGGCTACGGTGCCCGCACGACGATTGCCGGTGTGAGTGATCGATTCAGCTGAGCGGCAACCGATTTCGCTGCTCGCGCCGCCGGTGCCTCGGAAGCCTTGGCGTCAACGGGTTCGGAATCAGCTAACCGCGAACTGACGTCGTGATGGCTGGCTTCGCCTCATGTGCGTCAGAGGATGTAGAGCATCTCCTGATACGTGGGTAGCGGCCACAGGTCGTCGGCGATGACAGCTTCCAGCTTATCGGCAGCGGTGCGCACCGCTTCCATCGCCGGCAGCAGCCCCTTCTGGGCGTGCGTGGCCTCGTCGAGCGCGGTCTCCGCCGAGTGGTCGGATAGCGCCGACTTCAGTGCGGCCAGCGCCGCTTCGAGATCGGCAATCGGAGTCGAAACGGCCTCCAGCGCAGCCGGCTCGGTTCCACACCGACGGCCTTCAACGCTGCGACGTTCTGCGCAAGCTCGGTCTGGTAGCGGATCGCGGCGGGCAGAACAACCGTCGTGCCGATCTCCAGCGTCAGCTTCGCCTCGACCGCGATGGTCAGCACGTACTGCTCCAGGCGGACCTCGTAGCGGCTGTGCAGCTCGCGCTCGTTGAACACGCCGTACTTCTCGAAGAGTTCGACCGATTCCGGCTTGATCAGCTCCGGAATGGCGTCCAGACTGGTCTTGAGGTTCGGCAAGCCTCGCTCGGCCGCTTCGATCTGCCACTTCTCCGAGTATCCGTCGCCGTTGTACACCACGTCACCGTGTTCGGTGATGATCTCGGTGAGCAGCTTCTGCACCGCCTGGTCGAAGTCCGCACCGTCGTCGACGGCCTTCTCCAGCACCGTTGCCATGTAGTCCAACGAGTCGGCCATGATCGTGTTGAGGACGATCAACGGCACCGCGACCGTCTGTCCCGAGCCAGGCGCACGGAACTCGAACCGGTTGCCGGTGAACGCGAACGGGCTGGTGCGGTTGCGGTCACCCGGGATCGGTCGGCAACGGCGGCAGCGTGTCGACACCGATGATCATGGTGCCCTTACCCTTTGACGAGGTTGCCGCGCCCTTGGCGATCTGCTCGAACACGTCGGCCAGCTGCTCGCCGAGGAAGATCGAGATGATCGCGGGCGGTGCCTCGTTGGCGCCGAGCCGGTGGTCGTTGGTGGCCGACGCGACCGAAACGCGAAGCAACCCGGAGAACTTGTGCACAGCCCGGATGACCGCAGCGCAGAACACCAGGAACTGGGCGTTCTCGTGCGGGGTGTCGCCGGGGACCAGCAGCGAGCCCAGCTCGGCGTTGCCCATCGAGAAGTTGACGTGCTTACCGGATCCGTTGACGCCGGCGAATGGCTTCTCGTGGAACAGACATTCCATGCCGTGCTTCTTGGCGATGGTCTTGAACACCGTCATCAGCAGCTGCTGGTGGTCGGAGGCGATGTTGGCCCGCTCGAACATCGGCGCGATCTCGAACTGGCCGGGGGCCACCTCGTTGTGCCGGGTCTTGGCGGGAATACCGAGCTTGAACAGCTCCCGCTCGGTGTCCATCATGAAGCCCAGCACCCGCTCGGGAATCGCGCCGAAGTAGTGGTCGTCGAACTCCTGACCCTTGGGCGGTTTGGCGCCGAACAGCGTGCGGCCGGCGTTGACTAGGTCTGGCCGCGCCAGGAAGAAGTGCCGGTCGATCAGGAAGTACTCCTGCTCCGGGCCGCAGAACGACACGACGTGATTGAGATCCGAGTGACCGAACATCTTCAAGATGCGCTCGGCGTGCACGCCCATCGCCTGCTGGCTGCGCAGCAGCGGTGTCTTGTAGTCGAGCGCCTCGCCGGTCATCGAGACGAAGACCGTGGGGATGCACAGCGTGTTGCCGTTCGGGTTCTCCAGGATGTAGGCCGGGCTGGTGACATCCCAGCCGGTGTAACCACGCGCCTCGAAAGTGCTCCGCAGACCGCCGGACGGGAAGCTGGAGGCGTCGGGCTCGCCCTGGATGAGAGTCTTGCCGGCGAATTCGGCGAGCGTCTGACCGTCGGAGACGGGCTCCAAGAAACTGTCGTGCTTTTCCGCGGTCAGGCCGGTCATCGGGTAGAAGACGTGGGCGTAGTGAGTTGCGCCCTTCTCTAGCGCCCAGTCCTTCATGGCCGCCGCGACCGCGTCGGCGACGGCCGGGTCGAGCTTGGCACCTTTGTCGATCGTTGCCACCACGGACTTGTAGGCCGCCTTGGGCATCCGTGCCTGCATGTCGGACTTGGTGAAGACGTTGGAGCCGAACATCTCGCCCGGCGCCTCGCCGGGGTCGAAGCTAAATGCCGGAGGCACATATGCTTCTACGTTGTTCATCGCCTGAAGGCGTGCTGCATTGCCGCTCAATAGAGTCCCCATCACTACAGATGCATCGCATCCGACCGTCGAATGATCGGGACGTTAATTTCTGTCCATGCCAATCTTGTTACGTGGCTGTCAACGTCTGATGGCGCGCACCCATGCCAACCGCGGTCGGAGCCGCCGGTATCCCGTCATCCGCCGATAGAGCGCCGGCGGCTGGCCCAGATCCCCGCGGCTGGATACACCACAGTGACGACAGCGAAAACCCTTACGGCCCAACGAGACACCGAGGGAACGCTGGAAGCATCAGAGCTACGGCGGGGAACGCCAGCCCGAGCACGAGCGAGAAGACGTACAGATAAGCACGCCGCGCTGATTTGTTTCGTCGCCAGTACGCCAGCACAACGCCAACCCGTAAAGCGTCGGTTGAGTTTCATTCATCCTTCTGAGGCCTCAGGGGCGTAGGGTGCCGCGGCATGACTGATCCTTCGAGCGCGCCTGCCGGGCTGGCGTCCGACGGCAAATGGCATCCGCAACGGTGGGAGACCACCTTCATCTACCGGACGCATGAAGCCCTACAGACGGTGATAGACGAAGTCAGCGGTCTGACGAAGGCGTTGGGAGAAGAGGGCTGGGAGATAGTGGGCTCCTCGGTGGAGCGTGTCCAGGTCAGCCGCCACTTCAGGGACTACGACAAACTCGGGGAACTGATTTTCGAATGGACCGTCGTTTGCACCCTGAAGAGACCCCTCCCGCCTGAATAACGCGGCGAGAGCACGCACGCAGGCGAATCCGGGGGTGGCGTCAGTGTTTTGCTTTCGGCGGCGCAGGCTCAATGGTGACAAGTTCGGCTAGGCCGCAGATGGCGAAGACGCGGATTAGCAGGGGGTGGGCGATGATGCGGATGTGCTCGGCATGCGGAAATAAAACGTTGATGGCGGCGCTGTCCAAGTACTCCACGGCGCTGAGGTCGACGGTGAGCGTCTCGCCGCTGCTCACGGTGTCGGTGACGGCGGCGGTGAGGCCTTGAGCGAATGTGTCGATGTTGCTCAGGTCAATTTCCCCTACTACGACCAGCACGGGTTTCCCGTCGTTGCTACGCGCGGTGTCGAGTGTGAGCGTTGCGGACATCAGCGGATCCTCACGGATAAGTGAACTGTGGTTCCAGCGTCGTCGGGGTGGATGGCAACGTCGTGCATAAGCGCCCGCATGAGGGTGATACCTCGGCCGCGATGGGCTTCGGCAACCGGTTGCGGGGCCTTCCACGAGCCGCTGTCAGCAATGGTGAACTGCACCTGGTCGCTCAGTGCGGTCGCGCGCAGGCTGATGATGCCCTCTGGCCTGCCGCGGTGACCGTGCTCGATGGCGTTGGCAACGGCCTCTCCGGCGGCGATAAGTACGTCGTGGACTTGGTCTGAGCCCACCCCTGCTCGGGTCAACCAGCTGCGCAAGGCGGTGCGGGTGCGGGCCAGCTGGCCGACGTGGGCGGGAAAGTCCATCTCTAGCGGGGTGGGATGGCGGTAGAGCAGCAGTGCGACGTCGTCCTGGTAGCCGTCGGGGGGCGCCAGACGGGACATGATCTGGTTCGCCAGATCATCGAGGGTGGAATCCCGGCCATCCTGAAGGAGGACGGAGGCGCGGGCGATGCCGTCGTCCAGGCCGCTGCGGCGACGCTCGACCAAGCCGTCGGTGTAGAGCAGCAAGGTCGCGCGCGGTGGAATGGTCATCTGGGCTTCGGGACGGCGCCGGTCGGGTCGCAGTCCCAACGGAATGGTGTGGCCCTCTTCGAGTAGCTCGGTCGTGCCGTCGGCGTGGACCAGGATGGGCGGCGGGTGACCGGCGCTGGAGTACACCAGTTCACCGGTGTCGGGTTGGAGCACCGCGCAGACGGCTGTGGTGCAGGGGGCGCCGGGTAGGCGTGCGGCGAAGCGATCCATACCGGCAAGAGCGGCACGGGGACTCGGGTGATCGAGCAGGAGTGCGCGGCAGGCACTACGCAACTGTCCCATGACGGTGGCCGCAGCCAAGCCATGGCCGACACAGTCGCCGACAATCAGCGCGATGCGCCCGTCCTCCAGGTCGACGACGTCGTACCAATCACCGCCTACCTGTAGGGGCCGACTGGCCGCCTCATAGCGAACCGCGAACCCCTGCGGTAGATGAGCGGGGCCAAGGATTGCATGTTGGAGCGCCAGCGCGGTTTCCCGTTGCTGGTCGACTTGATGCACCCGCTGCAGGCCCTGGCCGAGGCGGCCAGCCAGCACGGTAAGCAACGTCTGATCCTCCAGGGTGAACGGCCGCTTTACGCCGAGATCGATCCAGACGACGAGCACGCCCTCGGGATGCTGCAGCGCAATGCCCGCCTTCCCGGGCTTTGGTGTGTTGGGGGTAAGCAGGTCGCCGTCGCGCAATGAGCTAAGCATCTCTTGCGTTTCGGACGACAGGTCGCTCCATTGCGCGGGTTCGCCGACCCCCACTGCCCGCGGTGCGCCATAGGCGGAGCCCGTCGAGGAACCGGCCGGGAAGGTGACGGCCAGGACGCGGCGGGCGCGCCATAGCCGACGTAGCTCCTCAGCTGCGGCGCGCACCCCGTCATCGACGGTATCGGCTTGGGCGAGCTCCTGATTGAGCGCATGTTCGCGACCTGCGGCCAGCGCCAACGCAATCGCAGCGTGACGAGCAAAGTCACTGACGAGATCCAGGTAATCGCTGCCGAATGCCGGCTGCTGCGGGTTGCGTGCGACGGCGATAACACCTAGTACCGCGTCGTCCGCAATCAACGGCATGACGATCGCCGGGCGTTCACCGACGTCGGTAAACCCCTCGATCGGATATTGGAAGGAATCAGTGATCAGCGGTATGCCGCGACGTGCAACGCCGCCTGTGGTGGAGCCGTCCATCGGGACCTGCTGACCGATCACCTCCGAGGAGTATCGGCCGGCGGTAGCGGCCACGACAAGAGCGTCGACTTTGTCGGTTGGCAGATCGGGCTCGCTCGGAACCAGCAAGATCGCCTGCTCAGCTCCGGCCAACTCCAGGGCCCGGTTCACGATGAGCTGCAACGGCCCCGTCTGTGGGTCGCCGGACAGTAGCGCAGCGGTGATCTCGCGACTGGCCCTGGTCCACTTGGCCGATTCGCGCTCTTGCGCGAAGAGCCGCGCGTTGTCGATGGCGACCGCCGCCGCCGAAGCCAATGCCCGCACGGCGCCCTCGTCGGAGTCGGAAAACACGCGGCCAGGCCGGTCGTCGGCCAGGTAGAGGCTGCCGAAGTCAGCCGTCCGGACGCTGATCGGTATTGCCAGCAGCGCTCGAATTTGCGGCTCGGATCCCGGCCGTTCAGCGGTCTGCGCGTCAGCACTCAGATCATCGATGCGAAGACCCTCACCTACCGGTACCTCGCCGAGCCGGCGCGCTGTGTCGTCGTCGATGCCCACGCGGATGAAAGAGACCGGGGTGCCTTCAGGCCCGCGGATACCTAGCGCTCCGTAGTGGGCACCGGTCAGCTTCATCGCTGCATTGACGATTCGATGCAAGGTCACGTCCAGGTCCAGATCCGCGCCGATCTCGATGATGACCTGCACCAGCTGTTCCATTTGGTCGCGAGCTGCCCGCAGCTCGTCAACCTGCTCATGCACTCCAGTCACCAGCTGGCTCCTGCCCAGTCCGGTGAAGGCGGACTCACCCGGTTGAGTTTCCCCCATACTCGCCAACTTAATCCGTCAGATCGACGGTCCAACCGCCGGTAAGCCGGCGCACCATGCCGGGCCCAAAACAACTATCCCGGTCAAGAAGCGGGGGCCGGCGAAGTGTCGTCCCGCTCCGCGGCTCTTTGCCGGCCGCGCTCGACGGACCGCATCAGGTTTTCGATATCGGCGGCGAGATCACTACCGGTGACCGCGAAAGCGTGCAGAGCGGCCAAACCCCTGACCGACTCGGGTAGCTCTGCCTCGGAAGGGGCGGACGCGCCGCCGAGAAGTATCGGGACGACAACGGCTTCTCGACGCTCTAGGCCGGCTCTAACCTCCCGATGCACCCAGTCGTCCGGGTTGTCGATGCGCCGACTGCCGGCGACGTGTTCGAGCCACTGTGGTCCGATCATCACCAGCATCACGCTGCACCCACGGATGGCGCTGGCGATCCGATCGGGAAAGGACTCGCCGTAGTCGATCGAGGCGGTGTCCATGAACACGCTCGCGGCTCCGTAGCGCCGCGCGAGCTCTCGCCGAAATTCGCGCGCCGCCTCGGTGCTCTCGCTGCGCCGGTAGCTGATGAAGAAGGCAGAAGGCGACTTCGGCGGCAGCAGGTTACCCAGGGCCCGTTCAAGCGCCGCACGCTGACGGCGCTCCATGAACGCGTCCACGCCGATCATGGCCGCCGCGGCGACGACTAGACCCGCGAGCGGAGATGCGATCGACACGATCCAGCCGGCGTTGAAGGCCAGTTGCGCGCCTAGCAGGAAGATGACCAGCAACCCAACCGATCCGGCCAGCGTCGCCAGTCCAGATTTGCGAGCGCCGATAGCCGCAGGGATCGCGATAAGCGCGAGGATCAGCACGACGTCTACCGGTCCGCCTGCCGACTTGAGAGGCATGCCGGCCAGAACGGTCCAGAGCGCGTTAGCGTGCACCTCGACCCCCGGCATCGGAACCGACGAGATCGACGTCACGAACAAGTCCTCACCGACAGGATCGGTGACACCGACAAGCACGGCCTTGCCGGTGAACGCGCTCGCTGGCACCTTGCCCGCCATCACGTCGGCGAACGAATAGTGCGGGAACGTGCCCGGGGGTCCGCGGAAGTCAATCCACGCGTGGTTTCTGGGGAAATCGGCTGCGCTCACCGGCTGATTGCGGACAATTTCGGCGGCGCGAACAGCAATTGTTTCCAGCTTCACTGGCGCGTAGAGCATCCTGCGCAGCACACCATCCGGGTCCTTTTCGATGGCCGCGCTTGCGGGTATGGCTCCCGGCGCACCGGGCACATCGGCCGGAACCGTGATCGGACCCTGGGGCCCGTCGTGGGTGGCCAGCACGACGGGCCCATCACGGGCTACGGCAGCCAGCAAGGCATTGTCGTCGGTGGGATCGGACCGCCCGATGAACTGGGTGTCAATGCCGATCATGCGTGGCGATGCGGCGTGCAGGCGGTCGAGCACCTGGGCGTAGTCGGCACGTGGCAGCGGCGGGCGAATGCCCAACGTCTGCAGCGTGGTCTGATCGATCCCGACGACCACGATTTCGTTGCCAGGCGATCGGGTTCCCCGCCACGAGAATCGCTCGTCGACGCTTTGCCGCTCGAAGTTGTTCAAAAGCCCCGCTGCATAAAGGATCAGCACGAAACCCGCGACGAGGGCTGCAACTGCCGCGGCGATGATGTCGCGGCGGGTGAGCCGCAGTCTGCGCAGCGTCACGTCATGCCGGGGCCGCAACCGTTAAGTTTCCGTGAATTAGCGTTTGATATGCGGTGCCAACCCCCGATTCACTGGTGTCACCCGTCACGTCACATGTGGTCGGGCCGTGAGATCGTCAGGAAGTCGAGCGCCGGGGCTGGCAACGGGACACCGATCGTCCGGGTAGCGCCAGCGTCCACCCGAAGGTCCGATCGACCACATTCTCCGGCCATTCCCAGACTCGCCATGGCGGGGTCGGCGCGGCTCGCCTGGCTGTCGAGGCACACCAGCAGCGCGCCTTTGCATTGGACCGACAAATGACAATTCACGGTCACCGGTACGTAGCCATCCGAGTCGGGAGTGACGGTTCCGCTTGGGGCGACCGTGGCTGCCACCGGAGCAGTTGATCCGGGGGCGCCGTAGCCGCCTGCGTTCTGGCAATACGATCCGCACCCGAGTCGGTCCCCGCTTGAGTCGGCAACAGCTTTTGTGACGCCCCAGGGCTGCAGCAATACCAGGGTGATCAGTCCGAGTGCCAACATCAACTTCACCGGCAACGAAAAGCGGACGTTCATCCAAAGCTCCGTTCAACGGGGGCTAGTTCGAGCCGGATGTTAGTGACCCGCGGGCGGCTTTGGTGACGCAATACTCGCTATTCTTAGCGCTTTGCCACTCAGGCAGCTCCCGAAGTCATGAGATGGCTTGTCGTTAACTGAGCTACCAGTCCCTGGCGCCGTGAGCCGTCTGACAGTCGTTGCAGGACATACCGATTCATAAGCCTCAAACATGCTCGGTCAGATCGCCAACCCCGTCGGACGGCGAGCGGGGGCACAAATGCGTGCGTGCCCGCGTTGGGATACGCATCGGTGCTATGCGTAGAGAGGCGCTGCATGAAGATTCGCTTCGGTGTGGGGCTGGGTGCGGACACCGCACCTGAGCAGCTTGCGGCGATTATCGATCAGTTGGAGACCAGTGGCGTGGACTCGTTGTGGTTCTCTGAGTTGGTTTACTCGCCGGCAGTGGACCCAATGGTCGGGATGGCCTACGCGCTGGCCCGAACGACCCGATTGAAGGTCGGAACTTCGGTGTCGGTTTTGCCGGGGCGCCATCCGGTGCTGGTGGGCAAGCAGTTGGCGTCGTTGGCGGCTGTCGCGCCCAAGCGGGTACTTCCCGTTTTCGGGTTGCGTTCGGCGATCCCGGCTGAGCGCGAGGTATTCGTCGTCCCGGATGGAGAGCGCGCGGCGGTGTTCGATGAAGCGCTGCAAGTGCTACGCGCGGTGTTGGTCGATGATTCGGCGAGCTACCGGGGCCGGTATTTCACGGTGAGCGGGGCGGCCGTCGCGCCGCGGCCTGCGCCTCCGCTGGATATCTGGCTGGGCGGGTCGGCGCCTGCGGCGTTTCAGCGTATCGGCAGGCTGGCCGATGGCTGGTTGGGCAGTTTCCTTACCCCCGGCGAGGCGCGGGCGGGGCGGGAAGCGATCGAACGCGCCGCCGCAGAGGCGGGCAGACACATTGAATCCGACCACTTCGGCATATCGTTGGCCGTCGCCGACGGTGAGTTACCCGCGGAGTTGGCGATCGCCGCACGCAGGCGTCGCCCCGACGTCGATCCGGGCGAGCTGATCGCCGCCGGCTGGGATCAGCTGCACCGGCAACTCGACGGCTACCTGGACGCCGGTCTCACCAAGTTCGTCATACGGCCGTCCGGCCGGACGCCACTCAACGAATTCATCGATCGGTTCGTCGCGGAGTTGGTGGTCCGGCAGAACTGACGAGGCTCGTCGCCAGCCCGCTGGAAGGCCGTATAGCCTGAATCCCCTTGCGCAGCGCATAACTCGCCACATATCGAGACCAGAACCGCAATTGCCCAGTGCGCCGGGGTGATGCGGGCGGCCGACCGCGGGACGGGGGCTCCGCCGGCTCGGCCTCAGACCACCGGGAATGGCTGACTTCGACGTCACTACACCCACTTTCGAAGCACTGCAAGATCTTTCCTGCGCCGCGACGCGCTTGCATCGCCGACATCTTCTGCGACCACTTTCCGGTTCGCCCCGGTCGATCACTCCTTTGATTTCTCCGCGAACTCCTATGCGCGACCACCGTGGTCGTCGCCGCCCTCGCATCCGTTGCAGCACTGCTCATTCCGCAGATTCCCGTTCGCGCAAACTCGGTGGCCCCCGCATTGACAAATGAGGTCCCAGAGGCTGCCAGTGGGTTTAGGCTGTAGGTACGGCGGAGAAGGCGGGTTGACGTGGGCATGCAGACTCATGCGACTCGGGAAGCAGCGCAGCAGAGCGCTGGTCGACCGGTCTGCGGGACCGCGACGGCGCGGTGTGCCGCGGAAGAAGAAAAGCGCGCGGGACGGACGCCGCTGCTGCCCTCCAATGCTGGCCGAATCTCGGTATTCGCGCTGAGCGGGCAGCCTGGAGCCGACGATGCGGTAGGGCTACCCGTCCAGAAGAAGCTGCTGTTGGGCTCAACGCAGGACCCGCTGGAAAGCGCAGCCGATGCTGCGACCGAGCGGGTGATGCGGTCAACTAGGCCGATTACGCCGTTGCGGCGGGATAGCGGTGCGACGCCGGGGATGCAGGCCGCGCCCGGCGCGGTTCACGCAGCGCTCCGCGGGCAGGGCGCACCGCTCGATGCGGCAGCGCGCAGCTTGTTTGAACCGCACTTCGGCATCGACTTCAGCCGGGTGCGGGTGCATACGGGGCAGGTGGCGGCTGAGTCAGCCGAGGCGGTGCAGGCGCGGGCCTACACGGTGGGCCAGAATATCGTTTTCGGAGCCGGGCAGTATGCCCCGCGGACCGAGAATGGGCGCCGGCTGTTGGCGCATGAACTCGCACATACGATCCAGCAGCGGCGTGCCGGAGATGCCGTGTTACGCCGCGACGACAAGACCGAAAAAGCAGCATCGAAGCTCCCTCCGTTGGAGCCGATTGCGCAGCGCATCGCCCAGTTAGCGCGCGGACCGAACCAGGCCGCGGCGGCACCGAAAGTCGGACAGGGGGCCGGACCGGTAGTGAGCGTCGTGCGGGACAGCCAGACAGGAGAGATCTACGTCGGTTTGAACATGACGGACGTGCAGCACGGGTCAGATCTGATCGAGAGGCGTATCCAGGAGCAGGCCCAACGGATCGCCAACCACGAGGTGCACGTGGTGCATGACATTGCGCCGGGCGAACATGCGGAGGTGCATGCGCTGGACCGGGCGATTGCGTCGCGGCAACAACGCACAGGTCAGGCCGTGACGGACGCCGACATGGGGACTTTTGAGGTGCACAACGTGTGGCTGCGAGGTAGCCCCGCGGGGACGACCGCCGCGCGCTGCGAGCACTGCGCGCACATCACCCGCGGCGTGAAGGTGACGAATTCGCTGTTCAATGCCGAAGCGAATGTCGCGGGCGAGGTTTCGGGCGAGATCAACAACAACACCGTGTTGCCGGATGAACCGAAGACGCCGAAAGGGCCGGGAGGCGGGGGCGAAGGCGGCGAAGGAAGCCGAGAGCGTGGTGGCGGAGGAGGCGCCGCAGTACCGTCCGCAGGCGGGACGGCGACGGCCAAGGGGACACCCTCGTTGGGTGGTGCGAGCGCGCGGGATGCGGCGAAGGAAATCCTGGAAAAGAGCGCCACGCTCGACGATCTGGAGTTCGCGGCTAAGGCCGTGCGCTTGTACATGGAGGTGCACAACTTCATCGGAATACTGAAAACGATTGCGGAGTCTGTCAACATGGCCGCCGCGATAGTGGCCCATCGTTCGCCCTACTACAAGGAGCTGCAGGAGGCGGATGCGTTTGCCGCGCGAGCCAAGGCGCTGGATAAACAGTACGGTGCCGTGGAGCTGAGGGGCCAGGCTCCACGCAACGGCGACCCGGAGTGGGATGCGTGGTCCAGCCTGCAGCAGGTGCAGATGACGTGGTACCTGACCGAAAGCAAGCTGGCGGATGCTCTGGAGTCGATATCCGAGAGCCGCAAGAGCGTGACTAAGCAGATGAGGGCGTTGCGTGACGAGCTGCAAGATAAGGAAGAAAGCCTGATTTTTGCGCCGATCTCGCTGCCGTACGCGGACGTCTACCTGTTTGGTGATGCGGCGCGGCAGATTGGCAAATCCCTTGAGGATGCGGACTTCTCACTGAGAGAAGCCTATAACCAAGTGGCGCTGCAGCAGGGGCACGCGAGGGTGGGCATCAAAATGATGGAGATCCGACTGCGGGAGCTCGGGGTCGAAGGGCTGGTGAGCGTGGATATCGACACTGCGGATTTGAAGAAGGCGGAGTTGTCGAACTTCACGATGCGGAAATGAATCGAAGCTCAAATATCTACTTCCGCCCCAACCGCTGGGACGGCAATGTCGCGCGTGCCCCCGGACTCGGCGCGACGGATGTAGAATTCAGCCTGTTCGCGGGTGATCGGGTGACGTCCGCGATGGGCCAGGCATTCCTTGGGGTGACACATGCAGCGTTTTGCCGCCAAGCCGAGTCCGCAGATGCAGGGTCCGAAGCGGACTGACATCCTGCACCATCCCGGTTTCCGGTCATCGCGAGATCGATCCGCGAAATCGGCTGAGGCGAGAGCTGCTCTGCCGCAACGATTCAGCAAGATACCGAGGTCTGCTGTGGGGCGGCGGGAAGAGGCTAGTAGCGGTGCTCCGCTGGAACCCGGAGTGCAGACGCGGTATGAAGCCGGCCTGGGCAAGAGTCTGGCGGGGCGGTAAAGCTGGCTGCCGATGAACTGAAAAAGCCGGAAGATCTGATCCGGACCACAATGATGGCGCAGTTGAGCCCGCCGGCGCCGGTGAGCTATGGCTCGGCCACGTTTGTTGGTCCCGGCAACCGTGTTCCGGGACTGAAGCTAATGCCGCAGACATGGGAAGACAATCTTGCGATCCGGAAGGCGAACGAGCTCACCGAGGTGGATGAGTGGCTGGACAAGCATGGGTTCGCTGCTCCTGAGGTTCGCGACCCGACGGGCGACAAGGTGGTAGTGGATGGACAGGACACGACCACAGAGAGCGTGGCGGACCGGGTGCTGCAGGCGTTGGGGCCGTATCCCGCGCTGACTAAGCAGGAGGTGCGGACGCACCTGCGGCAGAAGTATGTGGTCTCGCGCGGCGGACACACGACGCAGGTTGTATTTGGATATACGCTGACGCCCAAGGCATTTCAGGCCTCAACTGCGCCGGGCTCGCCAACCACGCAGCACCAGTTTTCGTTCCAGATTACCCGGGCACATCATGAAAACGATGACTCAGGGTTTGAGACCTCGTTTCAAGGTTCAGTCACGTTCGATAACGACTGGAACATTCTGAATGTTCAAGGGACCGCGCAGGAAGCGATCGTCAAGCCGCTGCTGCGGGGGTGGATTCAGGTCAGCGGACTGGCGCAGTTGACGGCTGCGGAGAACTGGAATCGCTCATATTCAGGGTCGGCTACCAGCACGTGGGGTGTGCAGGCTGCGGTTGGAGCTCAGGCACTGATCACCCCGAACTTCAGAGGGGGCCCGCTGACGTTCCTCAACGGCCATATCCAGGTTGGAGTGCAGGTGCTGGGAACGGCTGGGGTTTCGGGATCGACCTCCGGGGTCACCTATGGAGCAACGGGCGGAGCCGTAATTAACATCCCATTCTCACTTGGTGGCGGCTAAAGCGCACGAAAGCCTGTTGGCACTCAGATAAATCCCAACGTCGGCTCGGCCTTAACCATCGCTTTCTTCACGTGCTGGTGCGGGCGCAGGTTGGACCGTCGCGATCTTGTTGAGGCCGCAGATGGTGAAGATACGAATCAGGAAGGGGTGGACGATGAGGTGTAGACGATCGATTGCGTCGGCATACTTGAAAAGCACATTGATGCCCGCGCTGTCCAGGTACTTGACCGCGCTCATATCGACGGTGATCGGTCTGCGGCTGCCCTCGCTGGCGGTGGTCAGCGCTTCGCTGAACACGTGGATGTTGCTGACATCGATCTCGCCAGCCGCAATCACCCGGGGCGTCCCGTCGACGCCACGCTCGGTGTTAAGAGTGAGCGGGGTTGCCATTACGCGATCCTTGCGTAGAACTGAACTGTTGTCCCGGCGTCGTTGGACTGGATGCTCAAATCCCGCACCAGACATCGCATCAGGGGGATGCCGCGACCGCGATTATCACCGGCGACGGGGTGCGGTATTTTCCAGACGCCTGAGTCGACGACGGTCACCTGCAGCCCGTCGACGACTGCGATAGCGCGCAGCGAGATAGTGCCCTCGGGTCGGTCGCGGTGGCCGTGTTCGATCGCGTTGGCGACGGCCTCGCCGGTAGCGATAAGCAGGTCTTGAATCTGATCGGGCTGGATCCCGGCCTGAGTCAGCCAGCCGCGCAGTGCAGTACGGCTCGGCGCGAGATGGCTGGCGTCGGCGACGAAGTTCAGCTCCAGTGGAGCGGGCTGCCGGTACAGCAGCATGGCCACGTCGTCGGCATAGCCGCCTGCGGGCTCTAGGCTGGACATGAGGTGGTCTGCCACGTCATCGAGCTCCTGCGAACGGCCGTCCTGAACGAGGTCGGCGGCACGGGCCATGCCGTCCTCGATCGAACTGCCGCGACGTTCGACCAGGCCGTCGGTGTACAGCAGCAGCGTCGCGCGCGCTGGCATTGTGGCGTGGGCTTCGGGTCGCGGCTGGTCCGGCCGGATCGCCAGGGGAAGCCCGTGTCCGCCGTCGAGCATCGCAGTGGCGCCGTCGGCGTGCACCATGATGGGCGGCGGATGGCCTGCGTTTGAGTACACCAGTTCACCGGTGGCGAGGGTGAGCACCGCGCAGAATGCGGTAGTGCAGTCGGCGCCGGGTAGCCGCGCGGCGAAACGGTCCAGGCCCGCGAGCACAGCGCCGGGGCTGGACTTGTCGAGCAGCAGCGCCCGGCAGGCGCTGCGTAGCTGACCCATCACAGTGGCGGCGGTCAAGCCGTGACCGACACAGTCGCCGACGATCAATGCGACGCGCCCGGCGTCGAGTTTGACGACGTCGTACCAATCGCCGCCGACTTGCAGCGGGCGGCTGGCGGGGCGGTACCGCACCGCAAAGCCCTCGGGCAGCGTCGCCGGGCCGAGCATCGCGTGCTGCAGCGCCACGGCGGTTTCGCGTTGCTCGTCCAGCTGGTAGAGCCGGTTCAGGCCTTCACCGAGGCGTCCAGCCAGCACGGTGAGCAGCGTGTGATCCTCCGGGGTGAACGGCCGCTGCTCAGCCAACTCGACCCAGATGACCAGCACTCCTCGGAGATGGCGCAACGCGATGCCCGCCACGCTCGCTTCCTCGGTGCCGGTGGTCAGCAGGTCTCCGTCACGCAGCGACTCGATCAGCTGCCGGTAGCGTGGCGGCAGGTCGGCCCAGTCGGCGGGGTCCCCCGCGCACATCAGTTCCGGCGCAACGGATTCGTCGGTGCCGGCGAACGTCACAGCCAGAACGCGCCGCGCCTCCCACACTCGACGCAGCTCCTCAGCCGCTCCGCGCAGGGCGTTGTCCACCGTATCTGCTTGCGCCAGTTGTTGATTGAGCGCCGCCAGCGCGGTCTGGCGTTGCACGACGTAATGCTCGGCCGTGACGTCGCGCAGAGTTCCGACCATGATCGGCTGCCCTGAGTCGGGATCCTCGGCGTGGTTGAAGGTTGCCGCGACCCAAAGCCGATGTCCGTCCCGGTGATTGACCGGGACGGTGAATCCGCCGTGGGTGCTCCCCAACATCTGCTCGAACGCCGCCTCGACTACGCGATGCGCTTCGGGGTCGGTCTCGGCATCCGGCCACCACGGGTGAGTGGCCGGATACGGCAGCTGTTCGGGGCCGTAGCCGAGTATCTCAGTGAATGCGCTGTTGATCTCTACGACGGCACCGTGCTCGTCACAGACGAAGAACCCTTCCTGCAGCGAGTCGACCAGAGCAGTGCGCCAGCGGGCCTGATGGTTGCGCAGCCTCGCCAGCTCGATATTGGCGCGCACCCTGGCGAGAAGCTCCTCGGCGGCGAATGGCTTGACGAGGTAGTCGTCGGCGCCAGCCTGCAGCCCTTCGATCGAGGCTTCCTGCCCAGCACGCGCGGACAGCAGCAGGACGGGTACGGCAGCGGTTCGCGCGTCCCTCCGCAGCGCCGTGAGCAGTTGGAGACCGTCCAGTCCTGGCATCATGACGTCGCTGATGACAAGGTCGGGGACCTCGGAGCGGATGGCTTCGAGCGCCTGCTGGCCGTCGGCGACGCCACATACTTGATAGCCAGAGGTCCGCAGCAGATTGGTCAGGTATTCGCGCATGTCGGCGTTGTCGTCGGCGATTAACACGCGTGCCCGCTCGCCGTCGCTCTCGGCTGGGGTGACGGCCGTCGTAGTCGCCGCCGCACCGGTGTCGGATGGCAGCCAGCGCAAGGCTTCCCGCACGTACGGGTCGGCGATCACGCCGGGGATCGCGCGGGTCCCCGGCGCCGGGGCGAGGTCGTCGGTCCAAAGATGGGCCGCGCCGAAGGGCAGCCGGACGGTGAAGGTTGAGCCCGCGCCCTCGCGGCTGTCGGCAGTGATCGTGCCACCGTGTAGGCCGACCAGTTCTTTGACCAGCGCTAAGCCGATTCCGCTGCCCTCGGTGGATCGCGCGCGTGAAGTTTCGATCCGGTGGAAACGTTCGAACAGCCGGGGCATCTCCGCGGCAGGTATTCCGATCCCGGTGTCGGTGACGGTGACTATCGCATCGGTGTCCTCGCGGCCCACCCGGACGGTGATGGATCCCTCGAAGGTGAACTTCAGTGCGTTGGAGAGCAGGTTGAGCACCACCTTCTCCCACATCTCGCGGTCCAGATGCACCGGTTGGTCGAGCGGCGGGCAGTCCACAGTGAACCTCAGACCGGCCCGGTCGATCGCCGACCGGAAGACGCTGGCCAGTTCGGCGGTGAGCGCTGACAGGTCGGCGGGCTCGAAGTGGGCGTGCATTCGCCCTGCCTGGATGCGCGAAAAGTCCAGCAGCGTGTTAACCAACTTGGCGAGCCGCAGACCGTTGCGGTGAATGAGCTCCAATTCCTGATGTGCCTGCTCGTCGACCCCGGTCGTCCGGCTCAGCAGTTCGTCGACCGGTCCCAGGATCAAGGTGAGAGGGGTGCGGAACTCGTGGCTGACGTTAGAGAAGAACGCGGTCTTGGCCCGGTCGAGTTCAGCCAGTTCCTCGGCACGCTGCTGCTGGGCGCGGTAGCTGCGTGCGCTGCCCACGCCCGCTGCGATATGCCCAGCCACGAGCTCGACGAAACCGCGATAACCGTCGTCGAGTCGGCGGTGCCGGTTCAGCGCCGCTACCAGGAACCCGAGTGGCGCGTCGCCCTGCTGCAAAAGCGGCAGCACGAGCGCCTGCGTGGGCGGCTCGCGCCAGGCGCCGGTAGGCAGATCCAATAAGCCACGATCGAGCTCGATCAGTTCGGGTTCACCGTGGGCAGGTTTCTCAACCGGCCATAACGAGGGGCCGCTGCTCGGGAGTATCTCCGGCGCTGCCGGATGCCCGTGCGCGACTCCACTGACCCCGGCAAGCTGTGCGCCGCCGTCGTCGCCGAACAAGTAAGTCAGCGTGAACGGGAGGTCGTACGGATTACGAGCGAGCTGGTCGGCGGCGAAGTCCAACATCTGTCGCTCGGTGCGCACCACGCTTGGATCAGAGCCCAGGTCGCGCAGCGTCGCCATCCGACGCTCACCGATCACCCGCTCGGTGTCCTCGCTGACCACGCAGAGCATGCCGACAACGCGCGCGTCGTCGTCACGCAACGGGCTGTAGGAGAACGTGTGATACGACTCCTCGGGATACCCGGACCGCTCCACCAACAGCATCAAGGCCTCGTCCCAGGTCGCCTCCCCGGTCGACAGGACGCGCTCGATCCGCGGACCAATGTCATCCCAGATCTCCGTCCACACTTGACTGGCCGGCCGGCCCAGCGCCCAGGGATACTTGCGGCCCAGTGTGTCGCGGCGATATGCGGCATTGCAGAAGAACGTCAGCTCGGGGCCCCATGCCATCCACATAGAAAACCGGGACGCCAGCAGGATGTCCACGGCCGTGCGGAGGCTTTGTGGCCATCCATCGACTGGCCCGAGCGGAGTAGACGCCCAGTCGACCGCGGTGAGATCGCGTCCGATCTCCTGGTCTGCTCGGAAGACCACTGACATCCCTCCCGACCTGTGACCAGTCCGCCGGGGGCGGGTTGCCCACCGCTGCCAATTGGTCAGCGTCGTTCTTTCAACACAACTATCCACCGGGTTCATCGTGGCGGTGTTTGCCGAAAGGCTTTCTGCTTACTGTTTTGCCTTTGCTCGGAGGGTTCAAACCAGCATCGCGTGGCCCCGCCACCGACGGGGGCTGCGTGCGCTGGTGCGGCTTGTTTCCGTCGGCGACCCATAAAAACTTCCCATAACGTCTGCGTGGCGGTGCGGCGTTTTCGCCACGTCTCCATTCACCATGCCTATAGGGCGATCCAGAGCCTTTTCTGAATGTGCCAAATACGCCGCCGCTGCGGCTCGAGTAGGGGCGCCCATGACGAGCACCGTGAGGGCCAAGGTCGCCGCCACCGCGCGCATCGTTGAGATCGTGGCTCTGCTGTGCGCACCCGCCGGTGCGTCGTTCGTCGCATCGGCCGCTACGGTCCACGCTGCCCTGGGCAGTCCCGTCCCAAACGCAACCCACGAGGTCGCGATGTACGGCGACCCTTCGGCCGCTGCGCCCTACTGGCGTCACCAACACGCTTCCGACTGCGGGGAGATGGCGGTGGCTGATGTGGTCGGCCAAATCACCGGCCACGAGCCCGCGGAGCAGGTGATTACCGCCTTGGCTGAAAGCACGCCGAGCACAGTAGGTCCCGGACCGATCTGGAAAACCCCCGCCAACACCGACATCAGAGACCTGCCGGTGCTGCTCGCGCACTACCGAATCAAGGCCGACAACATCCAGACCAATGTCAACGCGCTGGAGCAGGATCTGGCTGAAAAGCGCAGGGTCATCGTCATTCTCAACGCCGAAACCATCTGGAACCGGCCTGGCAGGCGGAACGCCGCAAACCACTTCGTCGTTGTCACCGGAATAGACCCCAAAGCCGATGTGGTGCACCTCAACGACAGCGGCATCATGAACGGCCGCGACGAGCAGGTTCCCATCGCCACCTTCGAGCAGGCGTGGGCCCCCAATTACAACTCGGCAATCGTGACGCGGTAACATCAGCCAGGCGTCGGCGACCTAGTGCCCGGTAACTCCGCGTCGACAGCAGCCGCATCGCGGCATCCGCTCGGCAGCGAAATCGCCATTAAGGCAACCTGATCGGGGGCCAAAAAATGGTCGCCTTGCCGATCCTTTCGGCAAGGCGACCATCCCTCATCAGTTGCAGCGGCATTCTCGCCCCGTTGCGCCGGCCGGCTGCACTGGTTGGATCTATATCTGTTGACCTACTAACGGGCAAACTTAAATGCAAAGGCCGATCAGGCAGGGCGGAGGCGGGCCACCCCAGCCTCCCGGACCACCCCAGCCCTGGCCACCCCAGCCGCGGTCGCCACCCCAGCCGCGACCGCCACCACCGTGAAAACCGCCGCCACCACCGTGAAAGCCGCCGCCGCGTCCGCCGCCCCAGCCAGCCAATTGCGCTTGGTGGACCACGGCCGGAGCAGCCTGTGGCGCAGGAGCCGCGTTCGCGACGCCGGCTAGGCCGATGGCCGAAAAGCCAATCGCGCCGGCGATTGCGCCTGCGCCTACGATCTTCTTCAGGATCATGGCGATCCCCTTCTGTGATGAGAACTCGTGGCCGGAAAACTTCACCCGGTTGGTACATAACCAAAGATAGATAGCCTTTCTATGAACTTGCTATGTCGGGCCCCTGCATCACGTATGTGGATCTATTCGGCGGTCAGCGCAGAAATTCGAGCACGGCTGATGTGAACGCGGACGGTGATTCCAGATGCGGTACGTGGCAGGTGTTGGGAACGCCGACGAAACGGGCCCTGGGCATCCTGGCCGCGAACCCCTGGCCAGTTCCGCGATATTGCCTTTGGCCCCTTGGTCGTGGGGCGCAGTGTATTTCGCGCCTACATAGGTGCGGTCCGACAGGCCGCAGACGAATAGCGTCTTGGTCGGTAACGAAGCGACGAAGTCCACGGCAGGCTCGTTGAGAAGCATGTCGTAGGCCGATTACCAATGATCGAGTCCGCCATCAGAACAATTCGAACACTCCGGTACTGACATCGCCATCCCGCGCCGCTACAGCCAGTCTCAGCGGGCACAAGCCGGATCATCGATAGATTAGTGGGATGACAACTCCGATTCTGCTTGCCATTGCCGTGGTCGCTTCTGTCGCGTTGAGCATCTGGCTGACCCAGCGGGGCGGTCGCAACCGCTGAGGGTCGCTGCATGGCCCTAAATTGGTCAGTTGCCCGCGTCGCTGGGTGAACGTGGAGGCATGTCCGCGCGGATGTGGTGTATCTCGGCACCCAGCTGATGTTCATCAATCCTTCGATGAGGTAGTACAACTGGTCGCTGCGGTGGTAGTGCATGCCTGGGCCCCAACCGCCCTTCTTGATGTGGCTAGACATAATCAGCGCGTTTTCTAAATGCGAAAGGACTTGGGCACCGAAGCCGGGGAATCCTGCGTCGGACGCCTTGTCGGGATCGAAGGGGCGCACGTATTGCATGCCGGTTGACTCGCTTTTCACATGGGCGACGCGTGAGTTGATCCACCACAATGCGGGAGCCTTGGATCCGCCTTTGTCGACCCGGTCAGCCCCGATCACGATGTGCCCTACGACAACGTCGCGATCCCGTCAATGTGGCGGCGCACAGCGCGAAGTCGTCTCATTGAGCGGTCCAGCCGCCGTCGATCGAATAACTGGCGCCGGTGATGGTGGCGGCCGCATCGCCAGCCAGGAAGACCGCTAGTGCGCCGATGTCCTCCGGGCGGGTGTAGCGGGCCATCGGCTGCTTTTCGGCAACGAATTCCTGCTTGGCTTCGTCGAAGGACTGGCCCGCTGCTTTGGCGTGCGCTTCGACTTGCTGCGCTATCAGAGGCGTCATCACCCAACCGGGGCAGATCGCGTTGCAGGTGATGCCATGGTCGGCCGTTTCGATCGCCACTACTTTGGTCAGTCCAACAACGCCGTGCTTGGCCGCGACATAGGCCGCCTTCTCGGCGCTTGCAACGAGGCCGTGCGCCGAGGCGATGTTGATTATCCGGCCCCAGCCTCGGCGTTTCATCCCGGGTAGAACGCACCGACAGGTGTGGAAAGCGGCCGACAAATTCGTGGCGATTACAGCGTCCCACTTCTCGACCGGGAAATCCTCCACCTTCGCCACGAACTGTATGCCCGCATTGTTGACAACGACATCGATTGCGCCGAAAGTATTTTCAGCGTTGCTGATCATCGCGGCGATCTCGTTCGGCTGGGTCACGTCGGCCGCCGAATAGGCCACCGTCACCCCGAACATCTCCTCGATGCTGCGCCGCTGTTGCTCAACGACCTCGGGGTCACCAAAACCATTGAGGGTCAGGTTTGCGCCCTCGGCGGCGAATGCACGAGCGACTGCAAGACCAATACCGGACGTGGAACCCGTTACAACAACAGACTTTCCGCGGATCATCGACACGCTAGCCCGTCCTCCACCTCTCGGCTGCCCGAGCCGACGTCGCGCAAGGCGCTAGTCCGCTGGTTGCCGTTGCGGTTCCTCGATGTCGGAGACCAGTACACGTACGCCGCCCGTGGAGAGCCGCGCCATGGCGGCGAAGAACGCGCCTGCTTCCGGGGTCGTCACCGCGGCACTGACGGCAGCGTAGTCCGGGTAGTACAGGTCGATCATGCGGTAAGCAGGCGTCGGACTCCCGTCCTCTTTCGGCCAGACCTTCGACGCCTCGAGACGGAGATATCCCGGTATTCGCCGAGCCGCCTCCAGTTGCTCCGACTCATAGGCGGCTTCGAAGGCAGCCGCGTCGGTGGGGTTGTCGTAGATGACCGTGATCTTTGTTTCGGACAATGGATTTCCCTCGCGTCGTTGATTAGCTCGACCCTGTGCCGGGCGTCTGGACGTTCGCGGCAGTAGTAATTTGGGGCCAAGAGCCCGTGCCTCCTTTGGCCGCGACCGCGGTCATGACCCTACCCTTTGACTCATGCCTACTGTCGGGGATTTGGTGCGAGCCAAAGACAGCTGCGACGTTCTCACATGTGGTGGCCTAGACCAGGATCTGGCCGAAAAGCGAAGGGCCATCGTGATTGTCAACGCCGAAACGATCCGGAATCGACCTAGCAAGTGGAACGCGCGAACAGTTCGTCGTTGTCACCGGGATAGACCCCAAAGCCGGTGTGGTGCACCTCAACGGCAGTGGCATCATGAACGGCCGCGACGAACCGTGCCGTCATGGCATCGCCTCGGCCCACGCGATATGCCCCTCGAAGCCAAGCGTTTTCGCCATGTCGCGGTAGCGATCTCGGAATTCTGCGTAAGCCACGTCATCGCCGCGAGCCCGCGCCAGCAGCGCCCGCAGCCGCAGCAGCCAGATGTCGCGCATCACCAGACCCTCATCGGCCGGCGCGGTCGCCAGCCGCTCGATCGCGGCCTCGGCTTCGGCGACGTCACCGTCGGCGCCGCGATCGAGCAGTGTCTCCACCAGAACACCCGTCGCAGGAATGCCCCAAATCAGCAGCCGTCCCTCGCGGAACAGATGGTCGACGGCAGCGCGCATGAGCGGTATGGCGTCATCGCGATCTCCACGCCGAGCCCGCTCACGCGCCACGTACACCTCGACGAGTCGGCAAATCGCACAGTTGCTGTCCCCGGCGTAGGAACACTTCGCTGACCTCGGCCAGGAGCTGCTGTCCGCGGTCACGCACCGCGGCCGTTTGACGGTGCGCCAGCGCAACACCCAGCGTCAGCCGAGCGCCCGACAACGCGAGGTCATCACCGGATCGGTCGGCAATCTGTAGGGCATCCTCGATCTCGCCCATCGCGGGGTCGTCGGGCGTCAGCACACCATGCGATATCCCCGCGTTGTAGACCCAGGCGACGGCCGTGGCGTAGGACATGGGGTCGGCGCCGCGGGCCATGGCCAGGCCGTGCCGCAGGTCGTCGCGCCATCCCGGCCGACCGAGCCAATACCGGGCAATACCCCGCGACGTAAAGGCGGCGGCTAACGGAGACCCGAAAAGGAAGTTGCCTTTCGACGGGTCGCCGTCGGCCAGGTCGATAACTCTTTGTGACCAGCGCAGCACGTCACACCACTCGGCGCTCTCAGCCTTGGCGTAGATCAGCGGCATGGACAGCCCCACTGTCAGGGTCGGATCGCCGAGCGACTCGATGAGGGTCCAGGCTTCCGATGCCAGCTGCGACGCCTCGCGCACCCGGTCCCGAATTGCGCGATCCACCACCAGCCCCGCCATCCCGATGGCCAGTGACGCCTTGTCCCCGGCGGCGGCGCACAACTCCCGCAATTCCTCAAACCGCTTACCGGCCACATGTTCATGGACTCGCCAGCCGGTCCCGCACAACATGGTGCGCGGGGCAATGCGCATGGCTGCCCGGTGCGGGTCCTCGGCGGGTAGCGCGTCGGCGATCGTTTGGGCACGCTCCCAGCTCAGTCGCGCCGCGGCGATGTCACGGTTGGTCGCCCAGGTTGCCGCGCGCATGTGCCAGCCGTAGGCGGCGTGCCGATCACCGGCAGCCTCCAGATGTTCGGCGATCAGCGCAGCATTTTCCTCCGCCGCTGCCGGGTCACGGGATTCGATTTGGCGGCCAGACCGCCGGTGCAGCTCGGCGCGATCGGATCTGAGCTGTGATTCGTAGGCCACCGTGCGGATCAGCGGATGGTGGAACACATACTCCGGTCCTCGGGTGAACCGCACCTGATCAACAAGTTCGGCCGCCACAAGGTCCTCGACACTGGGATCAATGCCCAGGGTTTCCAGCAGGCCCGCGTCGAACCGTGCGCCGATGACCGCCGCCGCACTCAAGGTGCGCTTGACCGCCGGGTCGAGGCCGGTCGATGCGCGCGGCAATCGTCGCCTGCACGGTGGCCGGCACGCTGACCTCGCCAGCGCTGACCGCCGAAACGTAGGCGGCGCGGCTGGCCGCGCAGCACGCCCCGCTCGGCCAGTTCGCGCACGATCTCTTCCGCAAAGAACGGATTACCGGCAGCCCGCTCCGCGATCGTCTGGCCCAGCGCGCAAACCGAGGGGTCCGGACCGAGCAGCTGCGAGACAAGCGCCGTGGTTTCTGAATCACTCAGCGGCGCAAGGGCAACGGTGTGGGCACCGGCCACCCCGCTCAACGCGCCGCGATATTCGGGGCGATAGGTGATCAGCACCAGCGACGGTGTTTGCGGGATCACCGTGACGAACTCGGCGATCATCGCCTCGCTGACCTCATCAATCCAGTGCGCGTCCTCGATCACATAGACCGCCGGTTCGGTGCGGCCCAGCGACGCGGAATTGACCAGCGCGGTCAACCGCCGCCGCCGCGCATCCGGATCGATCTTCGGCAGCTCCACCTCGAGATCGGCGAAGCCCAGCAGGTCATGCAGAAGCAGCAAGTCCTCGGGGTCTGCGTCGGGAACGCGGTCGCGCACTCGATCGCGAGCGGTCTGCTCGTCGAGCCCCTCGACGCCGGCGGTCGCGCGCAGCAGCCGTGCGACGGCATGGAAGGGAACTTGGTTGGTGTGTGATTCGCAGAAGGCGCTGAATACGTCGACACCGCGCCGATCCGCCAGCGCCGCAACCTCGCGCACCAGACGGCTCTTGCCAATGCCGGGTGACCCCTCCACACCGACCACCGCGCCGTGTCCGTCGATGGCGCGGTCCAGCAAGCCGTCGACCGCGGCCATCTCCCAGCGCCGACCGACCAGAGTCGACTCAGCACGCCCGACAGCGCGATGCCTCTCCCCGATGCCCAACAGCCGGCGGGCGGGCAGCGGCACCTCGGCACCCTTGACCCGAACCAACTCACATTCAGCCAGATTCGCCGCGCCCTCCACCAATCGCGCCGTCGACGCGCTCAGCATCACCCCACCCGGCGGAGCCACCGACTCCATCCGCTGGGCCATCCCGACCTGCTCACCCACGGCGGCGTAGCCAAACGGGCCCGAGCCAAACCCACCGGCGATCACCTCACCGGAGTTCAGCCCGACCCGCAACCGCAGATCGATCCCGTCGCGCTTACGCACATCGACAGCAAGCCGCGTCGCCTCCTCCTGAAGGCCCAAAGCCGCCAGACAAGCCCGAACGGCGTGGTCCTCCAACGCGATTGGCGCGCCGAACACCGCCATGATCCCATCGCCCGTCCACTGTGTGACCGTGCTGCCGTACCGCTGCACCACCGCCGCACAGCGATCGGCCAGCTCGGCCATGACCTCGCGCAATCGCTCTGCACCCGACTGCCGCGGCGATGTCCATCGAATGCACCACATCGGCGAACAGCACCGTCACTTGCTTGTACTCCGCATGGGTGTCGTGCGCCGCGACCGGTGCACCGCAGCCATCACAGAATCGGGCACCCGCGCGCGGCTCACTGCCACACGTGCGGCACGCGGTCGCTGTGGTCATCAGACCCTCCGCCGCTTCCGACCCCCAAGGTCCCGATTCACCAGCGTAGGGCACTCGACGATTCGCCAGAAGAGGTTTGATCAGGTAGCCAACTGCGGACGACGCGGGTCCCGCGTCGTCTGGCTCAGCATCGCTGCTAGGTAGTAGCTCGCCGAGACCGGAGCGAATTGCAGTAGCGCGGTACTGCGCTCGTCGCACGGCCGGTGGGTGATGATTCGCATCGCAGAACGATCCGATAAGGCCCCAGGTTTCTCTCAGGGAAGGCCCCGGCCATGGCTCAGCGCTTCAGCAAGCGGAATCGTCGGCCACGCAACGCGAAGGCACTCCGTCGTGCTGTGGTCGGTTTGATTGCCAGTGCCGGCGCGTTTTTGGCGTTCGGCATGACCCCGTCGGCCATGACGCCGTCGGCGCATGCTGATGAGTTTGACCTGATTATTGATCCGATCATCAACTCTATTTCGAGCATTGACCCCACGCTGGGTACGGATTTGACTGCCGCGCTAGGGGATTTCACCACTTCCAGCGGCTGGGACTCTGTGCTGGCGGACTTTAGCAGTGCGGACTCGTTATTCGGGGCCAGCAGCAGCGTGGCCAGCGTGGTTCCCGACACCAGCTCGGCGGCGTCGGACACCAGCTCTGCGGCCTCGAGCGCCGATTCTTCGAACACGTTCATCCAAGGGTTAGAGCAGGACTGGATTACCAGCCCATTTGGGACCGAAGTCGATAACGCGATCAACACCACGGCGGAGAAGGCTGATCCGGCCTTGGTGGGCGATTACTGCGGGTTGATTTGTAACGGCGCCAACGGACTCCCGGGCACCGGAGAAAACGGCGGAGATGGCGGATTGCTGCTCGGCGACGGCGGCGCTGGCGGCTCCGGCGCGCCTGGCACCGGCGAGGCCGGCGGTAATGGCGGCGCTTCTGGGCTGTTGGGCTACGCCGGTGCCGGCGGGGCGGGCGGAAGCTCAGCGACCGGCGACGGCGGGGCCGGCGGGGCAGGCGGTAATTCCGGCGACCCGCTGACGGGCTACGGCGGGGCCGGCGGCGCGGGCGGATTGAGCACGGCGCCCGGCGGGGTCGGCGGGGCCGGCGGGGCCGGCGGCAATGGGGGCCTGCTGTTCAGCGCCGGTGGGGCCGGCGGGACCGGCGGGGGCTCGATTCTCGGTAACGGCGGGGCTGGCGGGGACGGCGGGACCGGCGGGCTGCTGTCCGGCATCGGCGGGGTCAACGGCGGGAACGGCGGGGCCGGCGGATTCAGCGATGCTGACGTTGGGGGTGCTGGCGGGGCCGGCGGCAATGCGGGGGGCTACTCGGCAACGGCGGGGACGGCGGGGACGGCGGGGCCAGCGCGGCCGAGCACCGGCGGAGCCGGCGGAACCGGCGGCAATGCGGGCCAGCTGCAAGGCGCCGGTGGGGCCGGCGGGGACGGCGGGTTCGGGGCGACCGCCGGCGGGAACGGCGGGGCCGGCGGCAATGCAGTAGCGATCGGCAACGGCGGCGGTGCCGGCGGAGCCGGCGGATCCAGCTCAATGGGCACCGGCGGGGACGGCGGAACCAGGGCGGCAACGCCGGCCAGCTTGAGGGGCCCGGCGGTGCCGGCGGGGCCGGCGGAAGCTCAGCGAGCGGCGACGGCGGGGCCGGCGGCGCCGGCGGCCAGGGCGGCTACCTAATCATCGGCACCGGCGGGCCCGGCGGCGAGGGCGGTAACGGCGCAGTGATCTGGCGGCAACGGTGGCAACGGCGGCCCCGCCGGCCTGATCGGCGCCGGCGGCAACGGCGGCAACGCCGGGCTTGGCACGACCCCGGGCACGCCCGGCGACGGCGGCGCCGGCGGGCTGCTGCTCGGCCTTCCCGGGAATAACGGGTTGACGTAGAGCCCCGCGTCGGTGGCCGCCGCGGTTCGCCGAGGCCCTGCGCGACGGCGGCGCCGCCCAATTAAACTCCGTTTCAGAAGAATTCGAGTGTGGGCGACCTCGTTGCCGCGGTCGATGCTTCCGCTCAGGCCGCCCTGGCGTATCGCCGGCAAAGCCTTCGGGGATCGGCGTTGGGTTGCTCGACACGCGCTGCCGTTTTGGCCGAACAATGCGGCGCCAGTACTTCGGCGCTTGGTCAAGCCGGCGAGCCCTTGCCGCTGACCGATCGGGAACGCGAGATCGTGATGCTGATCGGTGAGGGATTGTCTAGCCCGCGAAATTGCCGAGCGACTGACACTGTCCGTACGCACCGTCGAAAGCCACGTCTGTCGGGCGGCGTTGAAGACCGGAACCACCAGCCGCGATGAACTCGCCGCTCTGCTCCCCCGTCCCCAGGGCGCGAACACAGTCAAGGCACTGACGGCGCGCGCTTGGCGTCGGTGATGATTTCAGTATCGCCATACTGAGTCAGCATCGCGAAAACATCTGCATGCTGCTCATATGGCCGATGAACTCAGCCAACGCGAGCGGGCGCTACGCCGGCTGCCGTTACCGTACTCGCTGGCGTTGAGGCTGCGCGACGCCGGCATCTCCGCGGACGTGATCTGCCAGTACGTCAACGTCGAGTTGGCCGCCCTGGATGGCCTGTACCGCATGGCCGAAGCGAAACTATGTGCGGCGCAAAAGACCCCACACGGCCGCGACCACGACTGCTACTGAGGCAGCCGACCACACCACGTTGAGGTCGCGGGTCAGCAATATCGGCACCACTAAGTAGTACCGCCCCGAGACCCGGCGAAAGTGCAGTGGCGCGTTACTGAGCTCGTCCTACCCCAGTGCGAGTGACTATTCCCATCGCGGAACTAAATCCGACACCGTGGCCATCCTTCCGCCATGACAGAGATGGAGAAACGACGATGAGTCCACAACATTCGCCGGTCGCGGCGGCGTGATGACGATGATCGCTCCACAGACGACCGGACACGCATGGACCAAGGATGGGACCCTGCTGCGCGTCGACTGCGAACGCGGCATCGGGTGGGTCGGCACGCACTACCACCGGAATCTGCGCGTCATCCAGCAGGTCACGGGTTCAGTTGAAGAAGTACACCGCGCTGCGGCGCGGTGGGCGCAGGGCCCGAAAGGGCTAGTTGGCGGCGACCAGGCCCGACCCCGCGGGTGGCAAGTCCGTTAGGCGAGAACCACCCGCCCGCGCCGCGACCAACTACGGGAGAAGCGATGCACACCACACTCGGCGTGACGAAGCGGGCGGTGCTTACCGCGACTATTTGCACTTCGCACGCCCGGTTTTCAAGTGGTTCAACATCGGTGGTTCGAGGGGTACGTGATGTCGAGTAGAGAGTTTCATCGGGTAAGTCTTGGCCTGTTAGTCACGGTCGGTCTGTGTGGGTTGACGTCGATGCTCAACTCGGCGGCTGCGCGGGCCGACACCGCCGATTCCCCGCTGGGTGATGCTGCGGCGTTGGTTTTCGGCGGCAGCGGTATCCCGATACCGCCCCCGCAATATGTGGATGCCGCCGAGACGCTGTACCTGCAGCCGCTCGGCTTCACCGGTACCGCCCAATCCTCGTTTACACCCGAGGGGGCGTATCCGCTTACCGGCGTCCATAGCCTCGGGGCGGTCACGTCGGTGAGCCAGGGCGAGCAGATCATGGTCTCCGATATCGAAAGCCAGATAGCCGCCGGAGGGGTGAGCCCCGAGAATCCCGTCGTGGTTTTCGGCTACTCGCAGAGTTCAGATATCGCCTCGCTGACCATGTCGGAGCTCGCCCAACAAGGTGTGCCCAGTGACGACGTGCACTTCGTGCTGGTCGGCGATCTTCAAAATCCCAACGGCGGCTTTGCGAACACCTTCGATTTTCCGGCCGGTAACACCTCGGCCTTAACCGCTTTGGAAGAAGACTTCGCACCCGCGACACCATCCGATCTCTACCCGACCGACATCTACACCCTCGAATACGACGGTTTCGCCGACTTCCCGCACTACACGACCAACCTGCTGTCGGACCTCAACGCCTTGCTGGGGATCTTTTTAGCGCACACCGAGTATCTGGATCTCACCCCCGACCAGATCAACAACGCGATTCTGTTTCCGGGATCTGAGGCGCTCACCGGGGAAGGGCTGACCGACTACTACATGATTCCGAACGACACCCTGCCGATCTTGGAGCCGCTGCTGTTGATCCCGGGAATCGGACAGCCGCTCTATGACCTGCTGGAACCCGATACCCAGATTCTGGTGAACCTGGGCTACGGCAGCATCACCGAGGGCTGGAATCAGGGGCCGGCGAATGTGCCCACCACCTTCGGGCTATTCCCCGACATCGACCAGACGCAACTCTCCGATGCACTGAGCAGCGGCTTGCAGCAGGGACTCACCGACGCCCTCAACGATCTGCAGAACCCGGTCAGTTACCAAGACCAGGTCGCGCCGTTGCTGCCGGTCGAGGACGCGTTGTACACGGGTTTTGATGTGCCCCAGAACGGGTCGTTTACCGACGTCGTGGATGGGTTCCTTAAGATCGCCGGCTTCCCGGTGTCCGACGTGACGCTAAGCTCGTCACCAACCGACATCGTCAACGACATCAGCAGCACGCTCTCGTACGACTATTCCTCGTTGCTCCCCCTTGCAGACGCAATCAACGTGTCCCTCACCACTCTCCCCACATACGACGCGAACATCGCCACGGATCAGCTCGAGGCCGGTAACCTGCTTAACGCGATCCTTGACCCGACGTCCGCCAACACGGCACTGGTTCCATACGACCTCCTAATCGGTGCAGATTCCGCCCTGTTTGCGGCCCTAGGTACCGTGGTCAACCTTGCGGACCTGTTCTCGTAACCGTGCCCGCGAGCGAGGCGGCGACGACATGACCACTATCGAATTGGCGTGCACATCGTGCGGCACGGAGCTGCCGCCGAACTCGAAGTTCTGCAACGAGTGCGGTGCGGCGGTTGTTACTGCCACGGCATCGGCTGAGTACAAGCAGGTCACGCTGCTGTTCGCCGATGTGGTGCATTCGATGGACATCGCTGCGGCGGTGGGTGCGGAACGGCTGCGCGAGATCATGGGAGAACTCGCCAACCTGTGCGCGGCCGTGGTGCAGCGGTTCGGCGGCACGGTGGACAAGTTCACCGGCGACGGGATCATGGCGGTGTTCGGCGCGCCAATCGCGTTGGAGGACCATGCCGTTCGTGCTTGTCTTGCCGCGCAGGGCATCCAGGAGGCGACCGCTCTGCTGGCCGCTGAGGTCAAAGACCGGGACAGACTCAACCTGCGGTTGCGCGTGGGGCTGAACTCAGGCCAAGTGATCGCCGGCGAGATCGGCTCGGGGCCTTTCGGTTACACCGCCGTCGGCGAGCAAGTCGGTATGGCGCAACGGATGGAATCGGTGGCACCCCCGGGTGGGGTGATGCTCAGTGAGTCCACGGCGCGACTTGTTGAGGGTGCGGCGACTCTCGGCGAATTTGAGCTGGTTCGGATCAAGGGTGCCGAGGCGCCGGTGCCGGCCCGTCGGCTGCTAAGCATAGGCGACGGGCATCGCGCTGCCGGGCGTGCGGAGTCGAATCTGGTCGGTCGGCGCTGGGAGATGACCGCCGTCGAGGGCTTGCTGGAGCGTGCCATCGACGGCCACGGCAGCGTGGTTGGCGTGGTGGGGTCACCGGGCATCGGCAAGAGCCGCCAAGTGCGCGAGGTCGCCGCAATAGCAGCGGCCCGGGGTCTGGAGGTGTTCACTGCATTTTGCGAATCGCACGCCAGTGACATCCCGTTTTACGTCGTGGCGCGGTTGCTCCGTGCCGCCTTCAGGGTGGCTGATCTGGACGCCTCGGCGGCCCGCCCGCAGGTGCGAGCCGAAGTCCCCGATGCCGACCCCGAGGACGTGTTGCTCTTCGATGATCTGTTGGGCATCGCCAATCCCGAGGTGGAGCTGCCGAAGATCGATCCGGATGCCCGGCGTCGGCGGTTGACTGCGCTCGTCAATACCGCGTCGCTGGCCCGCCAAGCCCCGGCGGTTTATGTCGTTGAGGACCTACACTGGATCGACGAGGTCAGCGAATCGATGGTTGCCGACTTTGTGGCGGTGATCCCGCAGACGCCCTCGCTGGTGCTCTTCACCTACCGCCCCGAATACCGGGGCGCGTTGAGCCGGGTACCCGGTGCTCAGAGCATCGCCCTTGCGCCGCTGAATGATTCGGAGACCGCAGCACTGGTCACCGAGCTGCTGGGGCCGCACTCCTCGGTCGGCGGGTTGGCCACCCTGATCGCCGAGCGGGCCGCCGGTAACCCGTTTTTCGTCGAGGAGATGGTGCGCGAGTTGGCAGATCGCGGTGTGTTGCGCGGCAACCGCGGCGCTTACGTGTCGACAGCCGATGCTGGCGAGGTCGGCGTGCCCGCGACGTTGCAGGCGACCATCGCCGCGCGCATCGACCGGCTCGACCCGAAAGCGAAACGCACGTTGAGCGCAGCGGCGGTCATCGGCTCGCGCTTCAGCCCGGACCTGCTGGAAACGCTGGGGGTTGATTCTGCCGTGGAGGACCTGCTGGGGGGTGAGCTGATCGATCAGATCAGGTTCACCCGACAACGCGAGTATGTATTCCACCACCCACTGATTCGCACGGTGGCCTATGAGTCACAGCTCAAATCAGATCGTGCTGAGCTTCACCGGCGGGTAGCGGCCGCGATCGAACAACGTGACCCGACGGCGGCCGAGGAAAACGCGGCGCTGATCGCCGAACATCTGGAGGCCGCCGGTGATCTGCATGCCGCCTACGGCTGGCACATGCGCGCCGCCACCTGGGCCACCAACCGCGACATTAACGCCGCCCGACTGGGTTGGGAGCGCGCCCAAAAGATCGCCGACGCATTGCCCGCAGAGGACCCAAACCGAGCAGCCATGCGCATTGCACCCCGCACCATGCTGTGCGGGATCGCCTGGCACGTCCATATGAATGTGGCCGGTGACCGCTTTGAGGAATTGCGGGAGTTGTGCGCAGCCGCCGGGGACAAGGCGTCGCTGGCCATCGGGATGGCGGGGCTGGTGGTGGATCACTCGTTTCAGGGCCGGACGCGTGAGGCGTCGCAGCTGGCATCCGAACATATGGCCCTCATCGAGTCGATCGGCGATGCGACCCTGATGGTGGCACTATCCTTCGCGGCGATCCACACCAAAGGGTTAAGTGGTGAGTTTTGTGACGTGCTGCGGTGGTCACAGCGTGTTATCGACCTGGCCGACGGTGACCCCTCAAAAGGCAACTTTGTTTTCGGGTCTCCATTAGCGCTGGCCTTTGTGCAACGGGCCGAGGCCCTTTGGTGCCTGGGTCGTCCTGGATGGCGCGACGACATGCCGCACGGCCTCGCGATGGCCCGCGGCGCCGACCCTCTGTCATACGCGACGGTCGTCACCTACGTCTACCTCTCGGGGATACCGCTTGGCGTGCTGGCTGCCGATGATCGGGCGGTGCGCGAGAGCCAGGATGCTCTACGGATTGCCGACCGATCCGGTGATGATTTCGCGGTAGCCATCGCACAGATGACGTTTGGCGTTGCGCTGGTGCACGGCCGAACGGATGCGGAGCGTGACCGCGGACAAAAGCTGCTGGCCAAGGTCAGCGACGTGTTCCTGCGCCAGGGGTATCTCCTGGGCGAGTTACCACTTGTGAATGTTTACTTGGCGCGTGAGCGGTTTCGGCGTGGAGATCGCGACGAGGCCATATCGCTGATGCGCGCGGCCGTCGATCATCTGTTCCGCGAGGGACAGCTACTCGAGTGGGGCATTCCAGCGACCGGCGTTCTGGTCGAGACACTGCTGGAACGCGGATCCGTGGGTGACGTGTCCGAAGCCGAGGCCGCGATCGAGCGGTTCGCGGGCGCGGCAGCCGACGAGGGTCTGGTGATACGCGATATTTGGCTGCTGCGGCTGCGTGCTCTGCTAGCACGAGCTCATGGCGATTCCGCGGCTTACGCACACTTCCGGGATCGCTACCGTGACATGGCGAAAACGCTTGGCTACGAGGGACATATCGCGTGGGCCGACTCGATGCCATGACGGCGGTCGTTTTGCGCGTCCGCAGAAATTAAGTAGTCGAGTACTTAGGCGCCAACCTGTCCTGCGGCGGAGGCTGTTAATCACGCGCTCAGTACTTTCTCAGATAGGAGTCCTGGCATGAGTGGCGACAATCGCAACCGCCGGTGGGCTGGCGGTGTCGGTATGGCTGTCGGCGCCGCTTTCGCGGCCGCGGTGATCGGACTGGCTCCCGCAGCCAGAGCCGATACCGAACCCGAGCCGTTTGAGGACCTGTTGGGCACAGCCGGAGTGAACAGCTGGACGGCCTCCGCCGATGCCTCGCTGGACGCCAGTAATCCGACAGAGGCTGCCAATCTGGACGCCAGCATCGACACCTTCAACAACGATATCCATTTGGACTATCAGATCGACCCGTTGAGCCAATTGGCCTTCGAGTTCGACCCGAGCGGCTTTGGCATGGATGGCTACACCGGCGACGACCCTGCCTCGGGCGGGCTTCCGTTGAACGCCGCCACCGACCTTGCCGTGGGCCTGGACTACACGTTGTGGGCCAGCGACCTGACGGGAGTGGGTTCGACCCTGGACGACATCGTGCAGATCCCCGAGGACATCGTGATTGCTCTGCTGTATCTGCCTCTCCTCCCCTTCGTTCTCGCCGCCGCGTAGGGATTGACCATCGAATCGAAATCGCCCGCCAGCCAGCCGATCACCCGTGTTCGCGTTGCCATCCCGGTTGCTACCCGGGCTCTTTTTGAGCGGTGTTACCCGATCGCCGTATGTGCCGCTTGGTGATCTGCGGGCGGTGGTCTGCTACCCGTCGCCGGAAGGTGACATCCCCGACACCACTCTGCGCGAGGTGTTGCTCAAAGTGGTGACCGCCAGCCCGCCTGTAACCTTCCACCACGGCACCGCCGCCGCCACCACCGTGCGCCCGACTAGGCCGACGAGCCGACGTCAATCTTGATGCTGTCTGCGCCCGGTACACCGCGCGAGCACTACTTCGAGGGGATGGCGCAGCTCGGCGACATGTCCGAGGAGCGCCGCGAGTGGTTCATCAAGAGCGCCAACTTCTTATCGAGTAGCAGGCGGCGCCAACCGCTTTGCCAGATACGGCGCCGTGCGGCTGCGTTTCGCACGTGCCACCTTCTTAGGCGGGCCCGCCGCAACGACCCGACCGCCGTCGCTGCCGGCTCCCGGTCCCAGGTCAATCACCCAGTCCGCACCCGCGACCATCCGCATGTCGTGTTCGGCCACCACCACGGTATTGCCCGCGTCGACCAGGCGGTGCAGTTGACGATCGAGCAGATCCACATCGGCGGGGTGAAGCCCGGTGGTCGGCTCGTCGAGGACGTAGAGGGTATGCCCTCGCCGGGGTCTCTGCAGTTCGGAGGCGAGCTTGATCCGCTGCGCCTCGCCACCTGACAGCTCGGTCGCGGGCTGCCCGAGACGGAGATATCCCAGTCCGACCTCTCGCAGCGTGGTCAGGCTCCGCGCTGCGGTGGCGACGTCGGCAAGAAACTCCGAGGCCTCATCGACGGTCATCGCGAGCACGTCGGCGATCGTACGGTCGCGATAGCGCACCTCGAGTGTCTCGTCGGAGTAACGCGCTCCTTGACACGCCGGGCATGTGGCGTATGTGCCCGGCAGGAACAACAATTCGACCGACACGAACCCCTCCCCCTGACAGGTGGGGCAGCGACCTTCGGCCACGTTGAACGAGAACCTGCCCGCTGTCCAACCGCGGCGACGCGCCTTCGGAGTCGCAGCGAATTCGCGGCGCACGGCGTCGAACAAGCCGGTGTAGGTCGCCAGCGTCGAGCGCGGTGTGCGTCCGATCGGGCGCTGGTCGACTGATACCAGCCGGTTGATCTGCTCCACCCCCGCTGCCGTCACACCGACGCTCGCGTCGTGATCGAGATCGACGATCCCGGCGTCGGCTTCGTCGTCGTCGGATTCGGCCCGCTCGGCAGCGCGTCCCGCGCCGAGATGGTTGTTCACGACATCGCCGAGGACCTTGACGACGAGGGTCGACTTGCCGGAACCGGACACTCCCGTGACGGCGGTGTACACACCGAGTGGCAGGTCCACGTCGAGGTCTCTCAAATTGTGGAAGCAGATCCCGCGCAGCCGCAGCCGCCCGGACTGCGTGCGGGGTTGACGAGACGGCGGCCTATCCCCCTCGAAAAGGTATCTGCGAGTGACCGACTCCTCGATGTCGGCAAGACCCGGCACCGGCCCGCTGTAGAGCACGTCCCCGCCGAGCTCCCCCGCCCCCGGTCCAACGTCGACGATCCAATCGGCACGGCCTACCACGTCCATGTCGTGTTCGACCACGAACAACGAATTGCCCGCGCGCCGCAGGCGATCAAGCACCTCGAGTAGCGGTTCGGCGTCCGCGGGATGCAGTCCGGCGGACGGCTCGTCGAGCACATAGAGCACGCCGAACAAGCCGGCGCGCAGTTGAGTGGCCAGCCGCAACCGCTGCAGTTCACCGGGTGACACCGTCGGAGTGCGGCGACTCAGCGTGAGATAGCCGAGGCCGAGATCGATCAGTACCTGCAGGCGCGCGACGAGGTCGGCGGCGATCATGGTCGCCACTTCCGTCAGCTCACCGGATTCCGTTGACTCGTACGCGGCGGCGGCATCGGTCCGAGAAGCCGTCGGGCGCAACGTATCAGCAAGATCGGCCAACGGCATCGCCACGTAGTCGGCGATGGTGCGCCCGGCGAATGTCACCTTCAGCGCCTCCGGCCGAAGCCCAGAACCGTCGCAAATGGGGCACTCGACGCTGTCGACGAATTGCAGTACGCGGCGACGCATCATCGCGCTATGGGAGTTGGCCAGCGTGTGGCGGACGTGGCGTTCGGCGCTGGAGAACGTGCCGTTGTAGTAATAATCGGCCTGCACGGGGTGCTGGCTAGGATCGATTTCGACTGTTGGCTGCTCGTCGGTGAACAGGATCCAATCACGTTGACGCTTAGGGAGTTTCCGCCATGGCTTGTCGATGTCATACCCCAGCGTGACGAGGATGTCGCGTAGGTTCTGGCCCTGCCACGCACCCGGCCATGCGGCAACGGCGCCTTCGCGGATGGTCAGCGACGGGTCTGGTACCAGTGTCTCTTCGGTCACCCGATGGATTCGTCCCAGCCCGTGGCACTCGGGGCACGCACCGACCGCGGTGTTTGGCGAGAACGCATCGGAGTCCAGTCGCTCTGTGGCCCCCGGCGGGTAGGTGCCGGCGCGGGAGAACAGCATCCTCAGCAGATTCGACAGGGTGGTGACGGTGCCGACCGTCGACCGCGACGTCGCCGAACCCCGGCGCTGCTGTAATGCGACGGCGGGCGGTAGCCCGGTGATGTCATCTACCTTCGGCGCGCCGGTTGGCAATAGCAGGCGACGGGCGTACGGAGCGACCGATTCAAAGTAGCGGCGCTGGGCCTCGGCATAGATGGTCCCGAACGCCAACGACGATTTACCGGACCCGGAGATCCCGGTGAATGCGACAAGCGCGTCACGCGGTGCCACGACGTCGACACCCCGAAGATTGTGGACCCGCGTCCCGTACACGCGCACACAAGGGTCGATGTCGTCCGTGCTTTTGTAGGACATCTCTGTCATCGTGCTCACACGAGTACCCGTGCTGCGCCCGCGCAAGCATGATGTTTGCTACTCGACCACCGGGTCCGACGCCTCAATCGTTCCCGTGTTCGCCTCTCCGCGCTTAATTTGCACGATCCGACGCTGGCAGCGCACCTACGGGTACGGATGGATCGAAGCCTCATCCGTCCAGTTGGCCAAAACTATCCTGCCTCTGCTCCCGTCCTTAGTGCGCTCCACAGAGCAAGTCCGTACGGGAGAGTCGCCGCACTTCAAAGCCTTCTTTGCGGGGTCGGGCTGACAGGACTTGAACCTGCCACCACTTGACCCCCAATCGGACATCGGCTGGATTTCGTTGTCGTGCCACGAGTCTCAAGGGCGTCCGGCTAGCAAGAACCGTCTCGTGGTCTCTGTTTCGCCCCACATTCAGCGCGCTCGGCGTGTCACCGCTGCGAAACACGTCGCCGTAAATCCGGTTCACGCGATACGGTCGATACTTGCAACTCGTTAGCGAGCTGCTCTCGCACGACTTCGGCGTCGTAATGCGCCTGCATGTTGATGAAAGAACATGTCGCTTAGCCCCAAGGCGCGTGAAAGTCGTAGCGCGGTGTCGGCGGTGATTCCGCGCTTGCCGTGCACGATTTCGTTGATCCGCCGCGCCGGTACATCGATTGCCTTGGCGATCCGGTATTGAACGACGCCCATCGGTCGAGGAACTCGGTCAAGCGGATCTCGCCAGGATAAGTGGGTGCGAAGTCTGCCATCGGTTCCTCCCTTCTAGTGGTAGTCGACCAGATCGACGTTGCCGGCGCCGCCAGCGCTGCAGGTAAAGCAGATGCGCCACGCGTCGTTGACGCGGATGCTGTAGTGGCCGGCTCGGCTGCTGCGAGCCGGGTGAGTCCTGGGCTGAGTTTCTTGACGTAGCGGCGCTGCCACATCGCCTCGGTGTCCTTGCGCCGGAATATGCGCGAAATGGTCACCGGGGCGAATTAGTTCGACCAAACTCGATCCGGTTGTGACAACGTTGGGGCGGCGAGCGAGGGCAGGTCGATGACGACGAGCGAACACCCGCAGTCCGCAAGCGTCGGCCCTGGGGCCACCGGCGGAGACGCAACCGCCACGAGCGGGGAGCCAGAGGCCCAGCTCGAACAGCCAAAGCCATCAGGCGAAGAACGCAAACCCAAACACCGCGGCGTCATGCAATCCCTCACCGCGCTGTGTGTCCGGTATGTCGAACGGCTGATGCCCGACCCGTATCTGTTCGCCGTCATCCTCACCCTCATCGTCGCCGCGCTGGTCGCGCTTTTGGTGAACGGAGCCTCGCCCAGCGGCATGCTCAAGGCGTGGTATGGCGGTGTGTGGGGATCGCAGAACATCTTCACGTTCGCCTTCCAGATGGTCCTGATACTGGTGACGGGCTACACGCTCGCCGAGGCGCCGGTCCTGAAGCGGGCCATCGTCTACGTCGCCAGCAAGCCGAGGAACCAGGTCCAGGGAGCCCTCCTCTGTTTCGGCGTGAGCGCTGTCCTCTCCCTGCTGAACTGGGGACTCGGACTGGTAGCCGGTGCGCTGGTCGCCCGGCAGGTCGCGAAGCGCTTTACCGACGCGCATTTCGGCTACCTCATCGCGGCGGCGTTCATGGGCTTCATCGTCTGGACGCAGGGACTCTCGTCGTCGATTGCGCTAGCGAACACGGACAACGGCAGCCCAATCAACGTGATCCACAAAATGACTGGCATCACGGTGCCGCTGAAGCTGACGATCTTCCAGCCCTACAGCTGGTTGTCGGTGATCGTCGTGCTGGCGCTGCTCGCGCTCGCGATCTGGCGCATGGAGCCGGCGCAGAGCCTTGCGCCCGATCCCGCGGTGTTCGAAGACGAGGACCAGGCGGAGGTTAAGGCCGAGGGCAAGAAAACGTTTGCTGAATGGCTGGAAGACCTGTGGATCCTGAATATCCTCGTGTTCGCCGCGGGCATTGCCTACTTCTGCATCAGCGGTTTCGCGCTGAACATCTCATCGATGATTATGTTGTTCACGATCACCAGTGCGTTGCTGCACCGCACGCCGATCCGGTTCATCCGGGCATTCACCGGCGCCGCGAAGGTGTCTGGTCCACTGCTCCTGCAGTATCCGCTGTACGGCGGCCTGGTTGGGCTTGCTGGGTTATCTGCCCTCGCAAGCGGGCACCGAGGCCAAGCCGCTGCAGACGCTGCTGGCCCAGGCGGTCGTGAGCGGCGCGACGCAGTACACGCTGCCGTTCCTGACCTTCATCGGCTCATTGATCATCAGCCTGTTCGTGCCGTCCGGCGGTGGGCACTGGGCCGTGCAGGGCCCGATCGCGGTCGGCTCGGCGCTGGCGATGGGTCAGCGATCGCCGGCCTATCTCGGGTTGATCTCCATGGCGGTCGCCGTCGGCGAGGGGGTCGCGAACATGATCCAACCGTTCTGGTTGCTGCCCCTGCTTGCGATCGCGAAACTCAATGTCCGTCAGGTGATGGGCTTTACGATCGTCGCATTCGTGATCGGGTTGGTGGTGTTGGGTGCCACCGCTCTGATCGCGCCCTACGTAATTTGACGTCGGCCAGGGCCGGCTGTTACTCGGGGTCGCTGACGGCTTCGAAGGCGCTCGTTCACCCGAGCCAGCGCCTCGTCGAAGACCTCCACCTTTTCGCCGCGCTTTTCGTTGGCTGGCTGGACGGCGCCGCGGGCACCTTCGGTCTCCACTCGGGCCGCACCCTGGCGTCGCAACAGGCTGAAGTTCTTCTCGCGTGCTTGCCTGAGCCGGCTCTGCAATTCCTTCAGCGACTTCTCATCCATGCGCGCCAGAGCGCCGGGATGAGTCGCGTCGATCAACGAGTTTTCCTGTTGGGTCAGGTTCACATGGTGGTTGCGTCACCCTTGATTCATATCCTCACCGGCCGCACAGTGCGACGAATCGCTGGACGGCAGGTGGAATCGTCACGCCGCGGCCAACTTACGTTCACATCGATGCGACTGCACGCCGGCTTAGCCAACCGCATGTGGCGAACACAAGGCGAAGTAGAAGATAAAGGCGTACACGTTGACTGCGAAGCTAGACCTGGTTGGAGCTAGAGGCCGAATCTGATGCGGTAGAGGAATGTCCGGGAATCAGTCAAAGCTGCTGGCTCGCAACGGCTCACGATATGTCGCCGTTGGTGATTTAGAGCAGCGAGCAACAAGGCGCTCATCGACGCCGCCACCATCGACTCAGGGAAATGACGAGGCGGAACACCGCCTCGCTCGACGACTTCCCCACTAGCGATCGATTGGTTTGACAGATTCCGTCGAACGTCGCAACGGGACGGCCCACCGCATCGCCCGGCCACCGGACCGGACCAATCACCCGAAACGGAGTTGCCTGAAAATACCGAATCCACAGAAATACCTTGAGTCCAAGATCAACTTCAGATAAGAACATGCGATGACGCAGATCACAGCACGGGCGCGCCGGCGAGCAACGGAGTGCAGCAGTGAACGGATATAAGCTGCTCGCGAAGGTTACCGCCGTTGGCATGATTGTTGGCGTTGCGCCGATCAACCAAGTGGCCCACGCCGACTTGACCCTGCTGTCCGCGGACGACCCGTTAGCTGGCAGCGACACGGCGATCATCCTCGGTGGAACCACCGAGCCGACGCCGGACACTGCCTTCGCGCAGGCCGCCGAGGATCTGTATCTGCACCCGCTGGGTTTCGACGATGGCGCGACCTACTCGACGGTCTGCGACATGGTCGGGACCGACCCGTGCAGCGCGCCGCTGCAGGTGCTGACGACGCCCGAACTGATCCAACAGGGCCCGAGTAGTCTCACCGCCGCGGACGACGTCGTCCTCGCCGTCGAGAACGAATTCAACGCGGATCCGGGCGCTTTCAGCGCAGCGGACCCGCTGACGATCTTCGGATACTCGCAGAGCGCCACCGCCGAGTCGATCGCAATGAGCCGACTCGAAGAAGCCGGCATCCCCAGCGACGATCTGCACTTCGTGTTCATCGGCGACCCCTCCCTGCCGGACGGCGTATGGCCCAATCTGGTACCGGACCTGGACGCGCTACTCGGCTCGAGTCTGACGAACACTCTTCTCACGGATCTCGGCTTTGACGCCGTCCTTGGAAACTTGACGCCGGATGATCTGTACCCCACGACCATCTACACGCTGGCCGGCGATGGGGTCGCCGACTTCCAACAGGACTTCACGGCCGGAGGTCCGCTGGATCCGGCCGTGGGCCTATTCGTCCAGCACGTGGAGTACCTGGGGTTGACACCGACGCAAATCGCTGACGCGACCACGTCGACCAATGGCGACCTCACATATGTCGACATCTCCGACAACATCAATAACTTTGACGCGTGGATTGATGCAATCGGGCACGGGGTCGCCAGCAGCGGACTATTCGAGAGCGTTGTCGACTCCCTGCAACTGTATTTAGGCAATATGTTCTGACCCTGAGTGGACGCATTCACGGGCGATGGGGCCTTTCCCGGTATCGACGCGGTATACGAACTGTGCTAGCCGCGACGCAGCGTGTCGATGCCGATATCCAACGCCGCTTCCAGATAGCCCAGGTCGCCGGTCGAGAGCATGATGCCGACGCCGCCCTGGATGCCGGCCAGCAGCGCTGCTGCCGACCGATCCACATCAAGGCCAGAAGCAATGCTCCCCTGTCGCTGCATGTGCCGGATCCCCGCGGCGATCTCCGCATGCCACTGGCGCATCAGTGCGGTCGTTACGGCCTGGGATCCCGTTGTGGTGCGGCCGATTTCAGACATCAAGACGGCGAGCGGACATTGCTGACCCTGGCGGCGGTAGCGATCGACGACCACATCGCGCCAGCGCTGCCAGGCTGCCCACGACGTCAACGCCCCTAGGTATGGCTGCTGGTCGCTGAGCACCAGTTCGGCCTCGTGCTGTGCGACCGCCAGCAGTAGTTGTTCTTTGCCGCCCGGGAAGTAGTGGAAGACCTGACTCTTGGAAGTCTGAGTCCGCGCCCGCACATCGTCGAGGGTGGTGACGGCGACGCCGCGCTCACGGATCTCGGCGGCGGCGCCCTCGATGATGCGCCGCCGCGTCGCCAGACCCTTGGCCGTCAGATTCTGGACTTGCAAGTCCATTTTTGTCGGCGGACGATATGGACTCATGAGTCCAAACAATACGCGGGTGGCAGGCCGCACCGCCCTGGTAACTGGTTCAACTGGCGGCCTCGGCGCCGCATTCGCCGCCGCGCTCGCGGCGGAGGGAGCATTCGTCGTCGTCAGCGGCCGCAATGCGGCGCGCGGGAAGGACGTCGTCGCCGGTATCGAATCGAGCGGTGGCGCGGCCGCGTTCGTCCCTGCCGACCTGGGACTCGGCACCGATGAGGTGCGCCGGCTTGCTGCGGAGGCCACAGCGGCAGCTCACGGCCGGATCGACATCCTGGTCAACAACGCCGCACTGCTGCTTGCGCCGTCGCCGACGGCCAATGTGCCCGAGCAACTGATTCGCGACGCATTCGCGGTCAACGTCACCGCAACGTTCCTGCTCACCGGGAGCATCGCGCCGGCGATGGCGCAGCGTGGACGCGGCTCGATCATCAACATCGGCTCGATTAACGGGCTGATCGGCATGGGCGGATCCGCGCTCTACAGCGCCACCAAGGCCACCATCCACTCGCTCACCAAGTCCTGGGCCGACGAATACGGCCCGCGGGGCGTCCGGGTCAACACCGTCGCGCCGGGCCCGAGCCTCACCGAGCGGTCCGAGGAATTCGCCGAGTACGTCGCTCCGGTGCTTGCCCGGGTTCCGTCCCGACGCGCCAGCACCATGGCCGAAGTTGCAGCCGCCGTGGTGTTTCTGGCAAGCGACGACGCGGCGAATATCCTCGGCGCGACACTGTCGGTCGACGGCGGTTGGGCCGCGATCTAGCTTTACCGAGCTGCGACACCCCGGCTTGATACGAGATGCTCGTATGTTCAAGCAAGGAATTCAGCGGCTGGTCTGCTGGGTGGCGTCCTATCACCGCTGAACCGGTGCAGCGCGGAGCCAACAGTCGGTGGACCGTGGCCGCGCCGATACGGGTCAGCTCAACGCGTCCACCGCGGCCAGGATGTCGGGCACCTCGCCGCTGGTGGTGTCAGGCATGCGACATTGCCTCGCCCGACCCTTGCGAGGATCGACTAACCAAAACAAATCAACGCGTGAACTTCCCAGCCCTGTCCGACGTCATTGTTAGACATAGGAGGCAGCAACAATGCGAAATTCAGACCGAGGATGGGTGGCACTGGCCGGCGGCGTGGCGCAGCCTGATAGCCAGCGATGACGAGCAGCTGACCAACGCGGCCCGCCGCTACTTCAAGTCTCAGCCGATTGCCACTGCCTCGATGATCCTGGTGACAGGCCTGCATCTGGTCGGCGGCATACCGCCGTGGTGCGACCCGATCACACTTACGTTCGCCGCGAATCGGCGACTGCTGCGGCGATTCTGGCTTCGCCAAAAAGCGGAACAGCGAGACACCGTGGTCGCTCCGATGCTCGTTGGCAAATTGGCCGCATGACGCGTAGTAGCCGGGTCCTGGCACTTTGACGCTCTGACGAGTGCGATCCATGTACCCGCAAACGAATTTCGGCAGCGGCGGCGAGCGGGTTTGGGTCAATCGGTTTGGGCCAAAGCCACCTCGGAGGCGGGTTCGGAGGCCAAAAACACCCTCTGACCTGTGTCGGGCTGACAGGATTTGAACTGCGACCACCTGACCCCCTGTCGGACATAGGGTGAATAGCATTGTGTTGCAACGAGTCTGGAAGCTCCCTATCGTCTCTTGCTGTCTGCGGCCGACTCCTCCAATTCGCACCTAGTTGTGACATAGCTTCGGGCCAAGCCTGTCGGTCTTCCTGTTCGGTGGTGCGCTGGGAGAGATAGGCGGTGTTGGTGTCGCGGCCGCGAGTCATGGCGACGTAGGACAGTGCGCGGGTGGCGGTTTCGCGCCCCAGTCGAGGCACGGGGTGGCCAGGATCAGCGCGGGAATAAACCGGCACGCAGTTCATACACAACAATCCACGCAGCTTGCCGGTTCATTACGGATTCGGTATCCCTGGTGTTAACGCTCCCGGTATCCCCGGTGTTACTTGCAACGCGGGTGCTGGTGGTCTCGGTGCGGGGATCGGTCGTCCCGGTATTTCCGGTGCTTCCGTTGGTCGCTCATCTGGCGGGACTCCTTCGGTGGCTAGAACGGGATCGCTGGTGAATCCGTTGGGATCCATGTGATCCTTGCAGAAGTTAGTCGAATTCATCACCACCATGTATTCCCTCCACAACCCTGGCGGGTTGGGTGCCGGTGATGTCACACCATCGGGGCAGCGCCAGGTGCAGCTCGCACCGGCAATCCCGCTGCCTCCAGAACTGAAGCTCCCGTTGTCGCCTTGCAATCCGAGCACGCCGCCCAAACCGAAACCACCGCCCTCGCAATGCAGGTGGCTTCCGTTGATTTCGGTCGGGTAATCGCAGTAGCCACCACGACCGAATATCGCACCAGCCCCGACGCCGACGCCGGGATACTGACATTGGTCGGCGTGAGCCGATCCAGCCGGGAGAAACACTGACGCACAGACGCCGAGAGATACCACTGAAGCGCAAGTTATGATTTTCTTCATTCTTTTCATCCGATTCCTGTACTCCAAGTTTGGGGCCGCCCTACGCATTCGGATTCTGCTCCGTCCCATCGCCCAATGCGGTCAGTTTGATCCAGCTTGCTGAATGAACGAATGCTCAACTCGGGGTATAGGGATTGTGAAAGCGTGGCCCTGCGTAGGGGCTCACCGGCGCGGACGCGACCGGGCATTACGGTGGGACACGAAGACCTCCAGTGATCGCAGCGCGTTCTTCAGCAGCTCGCGCTTCACGAGCTGGTTGGCGTACGGATTGGCGTACGTACTCCTACGGGGTATGGCGCCCGGTCGTGGCGCAGATGCCGCTTTCGCCGACGATAAATTCGGCTAGCCAACGATCATTTCGTCGCTGTTCATCTGTCGGCACCAGTCGCTCAATGGTCGCCAGCCCTGAGTTCCTCGAACAGCCCAGCGCGGACCAACAACAAGCCGCTCACCACCAGCACCCATCCGGGGAACGTCATCGTTACCCACATGCTGAGGTCGCTTACGAGAAGCACGGCGACCGCAGCAAAATAGCTGAGGCCAACGAGCCAGCGTGGCATCAAGCCCGTCCTCAACCAGATCGTCGCGAGCGACATCATGAACACCGCGGCCATCCGGACCGCATAGGTCTTGGTCGACGACAACACAACCATCTTCCCGAGATCGATCATCTCAGCATGAGCGGCCGGGTCCGTCACGCCTGTGTTTGTCGCCACCAGACCGGCTGCGACCGACATTGAAACGAACATCATCGCCAGAAACAGCAAACCGCTACCCAGGAAGACAGTCGAGAAGAAGCGGTCTTCGTAACGCCCCAAGCCGTCGCGCACCACGCCGATGAACCAAAGAAAGCTGATGCCGGCAAATGGCATCAGCACCGTTGCGGTCGCGATCCCACTGCGGCGACTTGTCAGCCACTCCGTCGAACCCTGCACGCCCTCGGGCATTTTAGTTCGGATTAAGATCAGCACGGCACCAAACAGCAGGGCGAACAACACACCGGCCAGTGCGGCCGCACGGGGTGTCGTCAATAGGCGAAGGCTGGGCTGAGACGCCATTGTCATGGTGTCATCCTGTCATCGGGCTTGCGCGGCAGGCGGGCTTTCACCGTCTACCGTCGACCAACCCCAGCCAGCCAATACATCGGCCCAGAAATCTCAGACGAGTTGCCCATTTGCACCGTCATTCCCCGACGCAGAAGAACTTGCCCGCAAGGAAGCTGACCGCGGCTGCGATGAGCAACTCGGGACACGCGCGTCCCGGATATGCGATTGACATAATCCGAGCAGCTTGCTGGCGTCACGTTGGGCCTCCTGTGCGGCGGCCCTGCCCTGTCTTACCTACCGCGACTACCAACCACGCGGCGTCAAATGCGGAAACTCACCCGAAAAAAGGCCAAAGGTGTAAACCATGTCTCGGGACACCTGTCAACGATGTCCCGAGACACGACATCGGTCGGGCTGACAGGATTTGAACCTGCGACCACTTGACCCCCAGTTACCGGCGCAGCATGTTTGGATGCCCGCTGGCCCCCGCTGAGCTGCAGGTTTATTCGTTGACGCTGATGGTCGCTGCGAGCTGATTGGGGTAAGAATTGGGGTAAACCCACTCCGCCGGAAGCGGGGCACAACCTGGCACAACTGGCACAAGGGCAAACGACGAACGCCACCCCGGTCAAGAGTCCAGTGGCGTTCAGGGTGCTGCCACGGCGGGCATTCTCACTTGGCGAGTTCATCAAGCCGGTGCTTCATTGCCGCCACATACAAGAACACCTTGCGAAGGGTGTGGTTCCGTTGCGGGTGGACGGGTCGGCGCTAACGCGGTTGCCGCCCGATGGATCGTTTCGTCGCCCCCATCGCCTTACCGATGGGGAGCCCCGAAAAGGGAAATCCGAGGGTCGCGCGGGTGCCCCGGAAGGCCGACTCGACCGCCGCCCGGTACTCCTTGCCGCCGAGCCCGATCACCTCCGCATATCGGTCCAGACCCATCCGCTTAACCTGCTCCCGGAGGGCCTCGGCGGCGATCGGTCCCGTCGACCGCACCTTGAAAGTGACTTCGTAGGGGCCGGGAATTATGTCCGTCGGGCGGAGGAACCCGTACTTGGCAGAGAGGATGACCCAGTCCCCGCCGGAAGCCTCCGCGTACTCGCGATTCACCGTGAAGGGCGCTCCGGTGTAGGCGTCTGCGGCGGGGGTCGCGCCCGGCGGAGGCGGTGGCGGAGTAAAGGCTGCCGCCGAAGCCGGCGTCGGCTTCGGTCTCGGTGCCGATGGTGGTGGCGGAGTCAAGGCTGCCGCCTTCGGCAAAGGCCTCGCTGTCGGTGCCGTCGGCGAATGCAGTGTCAAGGATGCCGCCGGTGGCTTGGGCGACGCTGCCGTTGCCGATGGCGACCGCAATGTCCCCCAGGTCCGTGAGCCGCTCATATATTAACCACACGGTCAAGGGACGAGATGTACGCTCCACAGGGCGTCACGGGCGAATCGAGCCGTGTCGTGGGAGGCCGATCAGTGTCAGTCCGGATACGTCCTGCACGTGCATTCTTTAGCGGCCGCGCGTCCAACGGTGATGCGCGGCCGGATAATCGGCTCGCGTTGCTGGACCAAGCCTTCTTTGCGGGGCATCGCGCCGCTGGCCAGAACGAAGTCGTGCAGTGCGTGTGGGTTTATGAGCACGCTGTCGACTTCGATGGGCTGAGGCGTTTTCACCACAATCTCGGTTATGGGTTGTTGGGGCGGCGCATCGAGCGTTCGCCGCTGCCGTTCGGCCGGTGTCGGTGGGTCTCGGACCCAGGCCCGTCGCACATCGATATCGCTGAGTGCGCCCGTCCACGTGCTGAACTCAGCGACTGGGTTGATGAGCGCTCACAACTGCCTACTGATGCGGAATGGGGCCCGAGCTGGCATCTTGGCGTCCTTCCCCTTACCGACGGCTCGACCGCGGTCAGCCTGGTGGCTTCCCACTACGTGGTCGATGGCCTCGGGTTCGCCGTCGCGGTAGCTGATGCGGTCCTGGGCAACGCGCGCGATCTTGGTTACCCACCGCCGCGTTCACGCACTCGACTGCGCGCGGTGGTACAGGATGCCCGCCAAACAGCGCGGGACGCACCGCAGGCGACCCGGGCGCTAGTCGAGGCGGCAAAACTGGCCCGTCGTGGCCGGTTTCATATACCCCGATCACCAGCATCGCGACCCGTCGCCCTCTCTGGAGGCGACGGCGATGACGCTGTCGTCGTGCCGGGTATCACGATTTACGTCGGCTTGGAGGATTGGGATGCCCGTGCGAACGCTCTTGGCGGCACGAGTAGCACGCTGGTCGCCGGGTTGGCTGCCAAACTCGCGGAGCGTATGGGGCGCCGACGCGGCGGTGACGGCGCCGTCACCGTGCAACTCCCTATTAGCGACCGCACCGAGGGCGATACCCGTGCGATCGCACTGTTTCTTGCGCGCGTCAGCGTCGACCCGACGCGGGTAACGACGGATCTGCGTGAGGCCCGCGCCGCCATCAAGCAGGCGCTGAGAGCTGCGCGGGAAACGCCTGGCGAGACGGCGCAGCTCCTGTGGCTGACCCCGTTCACGCCGAAGCGGACGATGAAACGGCTGGCCGATGGGCCGCTCGCCGACCCCGATCGCCCGGTGATTGTTTCTAATCTTGGCGATCTCGGCTCGCTGGTCAACCGTGTCGATGGCACCGCCGCCAAGTACGCCGCCTCACGGCCGACGAGGCAACACGCAACGCGACAATGGCTCGAGCGAATAGGTGGGCAAATGTACCTGCTGACCTTCCGCATCCCCGGCATGATTGCCATCAACCTCGTCGCCTACCAACCGGGCGCCGAGAACACAAAGCCCGCTTTGCGTGAGCTGGCCGCGCGCACGCTGGCTGAGTTCGACCTGACTGGCGAGATCGACTAACGAATCGTTTCCCTAAGCGTCCAGGCGGACGAACTGAGCCTGCCGGTACTGCTCGACACACGCCGCTCGTCTCACCTTGCCGCTTGTCGTGATCGGAATCGAACCAGGCGGCACCAGAACCAGATCCGCGACGCGCAACACGTCTGGTTGTACTCACCGACGGCGAGGTCGAGCATGTCGCTATCGCTCTCAGCCACGGCGACAGCTTCGTGAGCCAAGACCAGCGCCGCGCCGTCCCTCGGGTCGCTGCACGGATGATCGCGGCGCATTCGGCCAACCACAGATCGACGGCCAACATTCCCTGCTCGGTGCGTAGGTTCACTGCGAGTGCCCGCGCCAGGGCGAGCGTGCTGTAGACCAACACCGGGAACTCGTCGGCGTCGGCGGCGAGCACCAGCGCCTGGACGGCGCCAGCGTCGCCGCGCGCCGCCGCGGTGACCAAGCTGACGACGAGCCTCCGGGCTACAGAATGCCTATCGACAGGACGGCGGATTCATACGCGAGATGATAGAAGACGGCGAACCGGAGCTGCTGTTCCTGTCATCTCTTGCGCTAGGCGACCTCGCGGCGGTCAAACACGGCGACTTTCAACACGAACGCGAGTGGCGCTTGGCCGCACTGAGTGAGCCGGATCCCCGTCCAAGTTCCGAAAGCGGGATGGAACGGACCTGCCGTATCTGGACATAGCGGTGAACATGAACGATGCGGATGTTCCTCCGACAATCGCGGAGCTTGTCGTTGGTCCTGGCCCAGATCAACCGAGCCGAATCACGCTGGCACCCGAACTGCTGGAAGCACGCGGCCACAACCCCAATGTCGTTAGCCAAACAGGTTGTTGAGTATGGTTTGCAGCGGCACCTCAATGGCCGCCATACCGACAGGGTCGGGGATGGTGTAGTAGGTGGTCAATCCGTTGACGTTGGTGGTGGCGGTGTCGTTGATGGCGGCTTCGATGGTGGCCTGCGAGAAGCCTAGATAGTCGCCGTGCAAGACGTTGCCGTAAATGAGTTGGCCGAGGGTTTTGTCGGCCGTCGTGTCCTCCCAGAATCCATGTGGAATGTCGAACACGACGGCCGGGTAGTCGTTGGTGGGGGTTTCGGTGCCGTTGAGACTCGTCCAGCCGAGGAAGTCATCAACGATGATGCCCAGTTCCGAGTCAAGGATGCCGGTGGCCCCGGTGGAGGGGTCGGAGGCGGCGTCACCGAGCATGACGAACCGCAGCCACTCGGTAGGGATGCCGGCGGCTTTGAGGATGGGTTCGACTTGGGACTCGATGACAGTGGATTGCGAGTACCCGACGACGGTGAGTGGATGTTCGGCGTTGAATTCCCCGTTTTTCCAAGCGGTTTCGATAGCGTTCACAAGGATGGCGTCGCCCTTGGCGATGGACGGCCCGAAGAACGGAGTCTCCGGTGTGGTCAGCGGTGTCAGGGTTCCGTTGGCGGGGAACCCGAGTTGCTCGAGGTACAGCTTGTCGATTGAGGGCATGTAGCCTTTGAAGTCTTCGGGGTCGGAGAACCCGGTCGGCGACATGATCAGCGCGTTGGTGGAACCGTCGAGGAAGTCGGTGCCGCTGGTATCGGCGCTGGCCACACCGGCACCGAGCCACAGTAGTGCAGCGAGGATCGCAGTGAGTACCGCTCTACTCATCTCTTCCCCAATACGAGCTGACGGGTGTCCCGCTCCGCGATAGGAATCGTCACTCGAGTGCGGTGCGACGAGCGCAGTAGCGCGCTACTGCAATTCGCCCGGTTTCGGCGCGGTACTACTTAGCAGCGATGCGCGGTACTACTTAGCAGCGATGTTGAGCCAGACGACGCCGGACCGGCGTGATCCGCAGTTGGAACGATGGGGCGGTGGCTAGTCCGAACCCCGCCGCGGCGCGGTCGGCTGCGTCAGCGACACTCGTGGTCGCAGCTGTCTACTCCTTCTGCGCCGCAGGGGATTTCGCTTCGGCGATGCGGTACAGGCCATCCAGCGCGGCCAACTCGACGTTGACGTACTGGCAGATCACGTCGGCGGAGATGCCTGCGTCGCGCAGCCTCAACGCCAGCGAATACGGTAACGGCAGCCGGCGTAGCGCCCGCTCGCGTTGGCTGAGTTCATCAGTCATCTGAGCAGCATGCACACGTTTTCGTGGTGCCGACTCAGTGTGGCGATACTGAAATCATCACCGGCGCCGAGCACACGCCATCAGAGGCGATGTCACTCCGTTCGCGCCCTGTGGCTGGGTATGGTTCGCTACGAACGCCCACTCCGGTGGTAAGGGCACTCGTCAGCCCGGCGACGCCAGCTCGTCGCTGGCCGCGATCAGCGCGCCGGCCAACGCTTTCGCTTCAGCCGCGGTCAGATAGTCGGCGGGAAGGTCCAGGCCGGCGACGCGGACCCACTGCGCGGAGCCGTCCTCGCTGACAACTTCGCTCACGACAAGATCGCTGTTCGGCCCCGGCCGCTCAATAATCCAACTAAAACCTTCAACGAGGGTGCTCATGGCTGCCAGTATCGTCCGGAATTGTGTTGCAACGCAATAGGATTCCGACTTTCAGACAAAAGCACGAAAATCGCAGGTGGGAGGCACAGTCACGCAGACATGCTCAGTCAGGTTCGAATCCTGTCGGGGGCACTCGCATCGACACAGCTCAGAGCCTATTCTTGGGTGATTTTCGGACCCCGTGCCAGATACGTGCCAAATGGTCATCGCAAAAATCGGGGCTTGGCGCGTAACTCCGTTGGGATACCAGGGGTCCGTGGCACTGCCATCCGGCCTGATTCCCCGGGTGGTATGGGCTGAGCATGCCTGGTCTGCATCCGGCCCGTCATCCGTTTGGATCGGCTGGCCTGGGCGATATGACCTACGTTGTCTCACCAGCGGTGACACGATAGTGACGTGGGACGACAGTGGGCTGGCCGCGTGACATGACGGCGGCAGCCTTGGTGTGCGGGTCGTGCGGTACTGAGCTGCCGCCGAACTCGAAGTTCTGCAACGAGTGCGGTGCCGCGGTTGCGGCCGGCACGCAACCGGCCGAGTACAAGCAGGTCACGGTGCTGTTCGCCGACGTGGTGCACTCGATGGACATCGCCGCGGCCGTCGGTGCCGAGCGGTTGCGCGAGATCATGGCCGAGTTGTCCGACCGCTGCGCGACGGTGGTGCAGCGCTACGGCAGCACGGTCACACAGTGGACCGGCGACGGGATCATGGCGGTGTTCGGCGCGCCGGTGGCGTTGGAAGACCACGCCGTCCGTGCATGCCTGGCCGCCCTGGGCGTTCAGGAGGAGGCGAAACGGCTTGCCGTCGAGGTCGGCGAGTGCGACGGTGTGGATCTGCGGTTGCGGGTCGGGCTCAACTCCGGTGAGGTGACCGCCGGTCGGCTGGGTTCGGGCCAGTTTGGCTACGCCACCGTGGGCAAGCAAGTCGGCATGGCCCAGCGGATGGAGTCGGTGGCACCGCCCGGTGGGGTGATGCTCAGCGCCTCGACGGCGCGACTGGTTGAGGGCGCGGCGAGTCTCGGCGAGCCGGAACTGGTTCAGATCAAGGGTGCCGACGCGCCGGTGCCCGCCCGTCGGTTGCTGGGCATGGGCGACCGGCATCGCGCCGCCTGGCGTGCTGAGTCGACGCTGGTTGGTCGGCAGTGGGAGATGTCCGCCATCGAAAGCTTGTTGGGTCGCGCAGTCGACAGCCACGGCGCGGTGGTCGGCGTGGTGGGCTCACCCGGTATCGGCAAGAGCCGTCTGGTGCGTGAAGTCTCTGCGATGGCAGCTGGCCGGGGTGTCGAGGTGTTCACCGCCTACTGCGAATCGCACACCAGCCAGGTCCCCTTCCATGCCGTCGCACGGCTGCTGCGCGCGGCCAACGGCGTCGAGGGCCTTGACGGGCGGACCGCTCGCGATCGAGTGCGCGACCGCGTTCCCGACGCAGACCCCGAGGACTTGCTGCTTCTCCATGACCTACTGGGCATCGCCGACCCGAATGCTCCGTCACCGGCAATCGATCCCGACGCCCGTCGCCGACGGTTGACGGCGCTGGTCAATGCCGCTTCCCTGGCCCGCGAAAGCCCGGCGGTCTTTGTCCTGGAGGACGTGCACTGGATTGATGAGGTCAGCGAGTCGCTGCTGGCCGCGTTCATCACAGTGATCCCCCAGACGCCCTCGCTGGCGCTGGTCACCTACCGACCCGAGTACGAGGGGGCGTTGGCTCGGGTGCAGAGCGCGCAAACCATAGCCGTTGCGCCACTGAGTGATTCAGAAACCGCCGCACTGGTCTTGGGGCTGCTCGGGCCGGACCCCTCGGTAGGTGGGTTGGCCACCATGATCGCCGAGCGGGCCGCCGGTAACCCGTTTTTCGCCGAGGAGATGGTGCGCGAACTGGCCGAGCGCGGCGTGCTGCAGGGACAGACCGGCGCATACGTGTCAACCGCAGATGTCAGTGAGGCCAAGGTGCCTGCAACCCTGCAGGCGACCATCGCCGCACGCATCGACCGCCTCGACCCGAACGCCAAGCGCACCTTGAGCGCGGCGGCGGTCATCGGCTCAAGGTTCAGCCTCAACCTGCTGGAAACGCTGGGGATCGATCCTGTCCTGGAGCACCTGATGGCCAGCGAGCTCATCGATCAGATCAGGTTCACCGGACAACCCGAGTTTGTGTTTCACCATCCGCTGATTCGCACGGTGGCCTACGAATCGCAGCTCAAATCGGTTCGCGCCGAGCTGCACCGGCGCGTCGCGGCCGCGATCGAATCCCGTGACCCGGTAGCGGCTGAGCAGAACGCGGCGCTGATCGCCGAACACCTGCAGGCCGCCGGCAAGCTGCACACCGCGTTCGGCTGGCACATGCGCGCCGGCGCATGGTCCACCAACCGCGACATCGCCGCAGCACGACGCAGTTGGGAGCGTGCCCAGAAGATCGCCGACGCCCTACCCGCCGATGACCCGAACCGGGCGGCCATGCGCATCGCCCCGCGCACCATGTTGTGCGGGACCGCCTGGCGAGTCGGTGAGCGGGTGGCCGGTGACCGCTTTGATGAATTGCAGCAGTTGTGCACCGCCGCCGGGGACAAGGCGTCACTGGCCATCGCCACGGTAGCGCTGCAAGCTGATCACGCGTTTCAGGGCCGGATGCGCGAGGCGTCGCGGCTGGCATCCGAGGCGTGGGCCCTCGTCGAGTCGATTGGCGATCCGACCCTGACGGTGGAGCTGTCCAGCTCGCTCATCTACGCCAAGGTTCATTGTGGTGAGTGGTCGGATGCGCTGCGGTGGTCACAGCGGGTTATCGACCTGGCCGACGATGATCCGGCCAAAGGCAACCTCATTTTCGGGTCGCCCTTGGCGATCGCCTTGGCGACGCGGGCAAGCGCTCGGGCTTTCCTGGGTCGTCCCGGATGGCGCGACGACCAGCGGCACGGCCTGGCCGTGGCCCGCAGCGCCGACCCCGTGACCTACGCCAGGGCCGTCGCCTGGGTCTACCTCCTGGTAGCAGTGGGCCTGCTGGCTGCCGATGATCGCGCGGTGCGCGAGAGCGAGGATGCCCTACGGATGGCCGAACGATCCGGTGATGACCACGGCTTGTCGGTCGCCCGGGTGACGTTGGGTGTTGTGCTGGTGCACCGCCCAATGGACGCGGAGCGTGACCGCGGACAGCAGCTGCTGGCCGAGGTCAGCGAAATGTTCCTGCGCCGGGAAAAAAACCTGGGCGATTTACCGGGCGTCGAGGTGTATTTGGCGCGTGAGCGGGCTCGGCGGGGAGATCGCGATAACGCCATTCCGCTCATGCGCGCCGCCGTCGACCAGCTGGTCCGCGAGGGACAGCTGCCCGGGGTGTGGGGTATACCTGCGACGGGTGTTCTGGCGGAGACACTGCTGGACCGCGGGGCCGACGCTGACGTGGCCGAAGCCGAGGCCGCGATCGAGCGGTTCGCGGCCGCGCCGGCCGAAGAGGGTCGGGTGCTGCGCGACATCTGGCTGCTGCGGCTGCGGGCTCTCCTGGCGCGGGCTCACGGCGATGCGGCCGCTTACGCGCACTTGCGGGATCGCTACCGCGACATGGCGAAAACGCTTGGCCTCGAGGGGCATAACGCATGGGCAGAGGCCATGCCATGACAGCAGCGTCCTGTACGGCTCGAACACCTGGCATCGACGGTCATGGCGCTGCTGATGCGGAACTCCAAGGGACAGTATCTACTCCGCCAAGCCAAGTTCCCTGAGAAGTGCCCACTCAGCCTCGAACGGCCTCTTTCGCTTTCGTTGAACCCGCTTCCCGCCTGCTGCCTCATCAGTAATGCCCACCGGCTCTTGTATCCGCACGTAGCGCCTGATCGGCGCATCCATCGGCTGGCCTGAGCACAAACGCCGGTAGTGCGTTGTGCACCAGCCGGATGTGTATGCCTTCCGTGTGCAGTGATCATGCTTGCAGCGCATAGCGCCTCCATTCTGTTTGGGTTCGGTCGCCCGGCGGGGTACCCCGAGAGCCGAGGGGGCCGGACACTTCATGCAAATCAAACCCTCTCTCTCCGGGAAAATCCGGCCTGGAGATGCAAAAGGCAATTAGGAGCTAAGGGCAGCGGGCCTTGTGCCGCAGGCCCATTCATCCGTTTGTCCTCATCGCCTCCACCAGAGGCTCGATCTCCGTCGGTCCTACGAGCACATACGCAGGACCTTGGGCGATGGACACGCCACCGTTGGCGCGTGGTGTGACCACCAGCTCCGATTGTGGCCTGGGGCTGGGGATGCGGGTGCGTTGCTGAGACGGGATTCGCCCGTCTCCTCCCGCCTTCCCGTCTTCCCATCTTGGTTGCGCTCATAGGCTCAATATCCACTTCTTGCCTACCTTGTCTGGCTTCACGTTGAGTCGTTCGCGGGCACCTCGCACCTGATCTCGGCTGTAGCCCTGCATCTCGCCCATGGCGTCCACATCTGCGGATGGCACAGGGCCGTCGGACAGGGTTTCCCTGAGCCACAGGTCAATTGCTCTTGTTTTTAGTGCGGGCCTAGCTGCGTCAGCCTGTTCGGCGAGCACGTCCCGGATCGACCTCTCGTCATCGCAGATGGACTCCAAGAGAGCCACGGTTCCGTCGCTGTCGGTTGTTGGCTCAAAGTGCTTCACGGGTGTCTTCTCGAACCAATGGGCCACGCCCTTGGCACCAAGGTTGCTCTTGTCCGGCCCCACGATCAGCGCCTTGGTGTCGGGATCTTCAAGGGCGTACATCGTGCTGCGTGCTACCTGCCGCAACCCACCCGACAAACCGTAAGTGTTACGAATATCCTGGCTCTCTTGGCGATTCGAATGCGTCACTAGCAGGATGGCTGCTCCCGTCTTGGCCGCGTACTCCTTCCACGGAGCAACTGCTTGGCGTGCCTTCTGGGTGTCCTTGACCGGCAGACCACCTTCCACCGTGTCGATCCATGCATCCACGACTACAAGGCTCGGCGCTACTTCATTCTTTTGCAGCACGGGCATGTCCTGAGGGAAGGTGGGTGTGCCAGTGCCGTCCTCGTCTGCGCACAAGACGTGTAAATGGTCTAGGTCTGCACCGGCGACTTCCAGCCGTGGACGCATAGTGTCCTCCCAACCATCCTCGGTGGCAATCAAGACGGCGTCGGCAGGACCATTTCCGATGGTGAACGGTCCCCATGGGGTGCCGGTTGTGATCGATGCGACCGCCCGAATTGCCCAGAGAGACTTGCCGATTCCTTCAGCGCCCACCAGTAGATTCACTTTGCCTGCGGCAAGATAGCCGGAAGCTAGCCTCCAAAGCACGGGCTTTGATTCCGCCATTTTGCTCGCTTTGCGTAGTTGTACTGTGCTCATCGCTTGCTCCTCTGGGCCGTAGCCCTCTGCTGTGCTCGTCGAAGATGGGAAGAGGGGAAGGCGGGAAGTGGGTACGCCGTGCGGCGACTACCCGCCTTGGCCGCCTTGAAGGCCGCGCCCTTGTGGCGCGGACAAACTACTCCAATCCGTCCTCCATGATTTGACCACGACCAGTTCCACGCTCCCCCGGAAACATTGGTGGACTCACGGAGACTGTCGATGATGGCTCTCTCACGAGAACTATTCTCTCCCATCCCGTTTCACGCCGCTATGCCAGTTGTGCCAAACCCGTACCCGTGGCAAAACTGGCACAACTGGTCAAAGTGGTCGTTTGTCGTTGCAAGATTCCTTGTGACAGCAGCGATCTCTAGGACGGCTGCCGACGGCGACCAAGACCTCGCTCCCGTGTCACACCCTGTTTGGTGTGCTTCTCTAGGAGCCGTGACTGCAGCTACCGCCGACAGGACAGCCGATTACGGCCCTGACCTCGCACCAGTTCGACACTCACGGCGGCATGCTTCGCTTACGTGCCGTGAGTAGCGCACGGCGGCACGAACACGGCTTCCGGGTTAAGGACATCGGGGCACGATGAACGAACCGCTCACACGGGAGCAATGGCTACTCAGCCTCCCCGAAGCCCAAGCCGCGCTAGGCGGCATCGGCCTCACCCTGCTTTACAAGCTGATCGACACCGGCAGCATTCAGCGCGTCAAGATCGGTCGCCGTGCGTTCATTACCCAGGCGTCCGTTGACGCGTTCGTCGAATCCCTCACGGCCGCTTAGAAACCCAGCGCCCCGCTCAGCCCGTCGACTGCGGCACGCGCCGACTGGTCGGAACCGTGCCCATACACGTCGCCCGTGATCGCGACGGAGGAGTGCCCAAGCAGATCCGAGACTTGCTTGATGTGTACGCCCGCCTCCAGCCACGCTGTTGCCGCCGAGTGCCGCAGCGTGTGTGCCCCAACACCGTCCAGGCCGATGCGTTTGGCTGCCGCCTCAACCACCCGCAGCAGGTTGCGCGGCTCGACAACACTCCCCAGCTCGGTGGTGAACACGAGGCCCGTTTCGGCCCACTGGTTGGCTGCCCGCATGCGTTCCTCTAGTTGGGTGACGCGGTGTCGGCGCAGCAGGGCGACCATCGCCGGTGAGAGCGGGATCGTGCGTCGGGAGCGAACCGTCTTGACTGGGCCGGTCGACAGCTTCCCGTCGATGCGCTGCACAGTGTCCCGCACACGGAGCACACCGGCATCAAGGTCCACATCGGACCATCGCAGCGCCAGCGCCTCCCCGCGCCGTAAACCGGTGGTGGCGATCAGCAGCAGCGCCGTGTGATACCGGGAGCGTTCAGCGGCCGCCAGAAGCTGCGTGACTCGTTGCGGGTCCAGGTGTGCCGCTTCCTTGCGTGCGACACCCGGTCGTTGCACTGAGGCGGCCGGGTTGCGTGCCAGTAGCCCATCACGGACGGCACCGTCCAGGCCCAGGCGCAGCACGGTGTAGATTGACCGGACGGTGGAGTCCGACAGCGCAGCCGACCGCAGCGCCAGGATCAGCTTCTCGACATCGGACGGCCGCAGCTTGGCCAGCGGGACCGGGCCGATCACCCCCGCCTCGATGTGCTTGCGGCTCAGCGATGCGTACAGCGACCGGGTTGCCTCCTTGCGATCCGAGGCTGCCAGCGTGGTTTCACGCCACCGCGCCATCCAGGCGGCGAGCGCCATCTTGTCGTCTGTGGCAGGTGCGCCGTTGTCGACACGGTCACGAACGGCCTTCATCTTGGCGCGTACCTCGCGCTGAGTCTTGCCGTAGATGCTTACTCGTTTGCGGGTGCCGTCCCCGTCGACGTAGGACAGTCGGACTTCCCATGTTCCGTTGGGACGCTTGCGGATGTTGCCGGTGCCGTTGGCCGTGCGTGTGCCCATGGCGGCAAGGCTACCCCAATTGGGGTAACAACTGGGGTAAGCCGTGAAATCTCGGTGGTCGCGTGAGGCGAAAAACCCCTCTGACCTGTGTCGGGCTGACAGGATTTGAACCTGCGACCACTTGACCCCCAGTCAAGTGCGCTACCAAACTGCGCCACAGCCCGGTGCCGCCGGCGGCTTCACCCGCAGCAGGTGGAAAGCCTACAGCAGACAGCGACGCACGCCCCCACCGAACGCCGACACCAAGGCCCTAGGCCGTTGTGGGTTCGCTGAGCTTGACCAGCATCTTGCCGATGTTGGCCCCGGTGAACAGCCCGTTGAGCGCGTCGACACACGACTCGACACCCTCAAAGATGGTCTGGCGGGCCCGGATTCGGCCTTCGTGCTCCCACTGGCGCAGCGAGGCGAAGGCTTCGTCGAAGCGGCCCCACTGATCGAGCGCGTTGAATCCCTGCATGGTCGCGGTTTTGGACAGCAGGTTCACATAGTTGGCCGGGCCGGGGTGCTCGCCGGTCAGGTAGCTGGAGATGACGCCACACAGTACAACCCGTGCGTTCATGGCCAACCGACCCAATACCGCGTTGAGGATCGGGCCGCCGACGTTGTCGAAGTACACGTTGACTCGCCTGGGACAGTGCTCTTTGAGCGCGGCCTCCAGGTCGTCGTTTTTGTAGTCGATGCATGCGTCGAAGCCGAAGTCATCGACCACCGCCCGGCACTTCTCCGGGCCGCCCGCGATGCCCACCACCCGGGCGCCGGCGATCTTGGCGATCTGGCCGGCCACTGATCCGGTGGCGCCCGCGGCCGCCGAAACCACCACGGTCTCTCCGGCCTGAGGCCGACCGAAGTCGGACATCCCGATATAGGCCGTCGCGCCCGTTGGGCCGTAGACCGACATGATCGCCAGTTGATCGCTCTCACCGGGGATGGGCGTGCTGAACACATCGTCGCGGACGATCACGTACTCCTGAAAGCCGGTCAGTGTGGTGATGACGTCGCCGACGGCGTAGGCGTCACAGCGTGACTCCACGACCTCCCCGATTCCGGCCGCCCGGATCACCTCCCCGACCTGTACCGGCGGCAGGTAGCCCGGTTGGTCGTTGAGCCAGGTCCGGACCGCGGCGTCGAGGCCGACGTAGGTGGTTCGGAGCAGCGCCTCCCCTTCGGCGGGTTCGGGCGCGGGCGCGGTGACCAATTCGGTGTCATCGGGCTGGACTAGACCGATGGGGCGGCGACGCAGCACGATCTGGCGGTTCGTCAACTCGGGCACGATGCAGAAACTACCGAAGCGCCATCCCCGTGTGGGAGCATCGGTAAATGAAGCCGGAGGATGACCCGGAAGCGCGAATCCGGGAGTTAGAGCGTTCGATGGCCGAGACGGCGCGCGCGTCCGAAATCGGAAGCACTCAAGCCCCCGGCGGCTACACCGCCCCGTCTGGCCCAGCGGTCCCGACGATGCCGCCGCCGGTGAATTACGGGTCCTCGTTCCCCCGGACATCGCCGCGGTCATTCACCAGCAGTCGGTTGCGGTGGATCTTGATTGGGATCTTCATCATTGGCCCGATGGCGTTCGGCGCGCTAGTCGCGATCAACGCCGGACATCAGGTTTCGCGCGGCGGCCTGACCACGCTTTCCCCCGCCCCGAGCGTCTCCCCAACTAATGCCCCAAATAGCCTGCCCAACAGCGGGACTCAAATACCTAGCGCTGCGCCGTCGATGCCGCTCCCTGCGGGCCCCCTACCACCGGCGGGTGGCAACCTCAGTGTCAGCAACATCAACGCCAACCAGACCTTGACGTGCAACGACAGCATCGTCACGGTCAGCGGCATTTCCAACACGGTGGTGCTCCGCGGCCACTGCAAAAGCCTCACGTTGTCCGGCACCCAGAACTCAATCACGGTCGACGCCGTCGACACCATCGAGGTCTCCGGCTTCAACAACCAGGTCATCTACCACACCGGTTCGCCGAGCATCGAGAATTCCGGCTTACAGAACGTCGTCCAACAGGGCTGACCGCTACAGGCTCAACAGCCGGTAAAGCCCGATGAGGCCGACCACAACGATCGCACCGCGCAGCGCGCTCGGCGACAGCCGGCGACCGTAGTGTGCACCCAGCCAGCCACCGAGCAGTGAGCCGACCGCGATGAGACCCGCCGCCGGCCAGTTGATCCGGTTGAATGCCACGAATGTATAGGCCAGTGCCGCAACGACGTTCACGAGCAGAACCATTATATTCTTGGCCGCGTTCATCCGCTGCACCGATTCGGGTAGCAGCGCGCCCATCGCGCCGACCAGCAGGATGCCTTGCGCCGCAGTGAAGTAGCCGCCGTAGACACCGATCGCGAAGGTACTGGCCACCAAGGCCGCCATCCGGCCCGCCGACAGCTCATCGGCGGATCGACCGGCGTCGCCGGCTCGATTCTGCGCCCATGCCTGGATCCGTGGACCGATCACCACCATGATCAGCGCGACGATCAGCAGCACCGGCACCACGTCGATGAACACTTTCTCCGGCAGATGCAGCAGCAGCCAGGCGCCCACAATGCCGCCGATGAGTGAGGCGGGAAGCTGCCAGCGCAGCCGATTCCACTGACCACGCAGCTCCCGCCGGTAGCCCCAGGTTCCGGAGACGTTGCCCGCCACCAGGCCGACAGCGTTGGACATCGTCGACGTCACCGGCGGATAACCCATCGCCACCAGCGTCGGGAACGTGATCAAGGTGCCTGACCCCACAACAGCATTGATCGCGCCTGCGCCCAAGCCGGCGAGGACGATCAAGATCGCTTGCGATAACGGCACTGAAACGACCCTATCGGGCGCGGATTTCGACATAGGTGTGTGCTTGCGCACACGACGCGGCGCCGAACTCAGCGGGACTTCGTTCCCCGCTTCTCGCGCACCCGCACGTTGATCTGGATCGGGCTGCCCTCAAAACCGAACGTCTCACGCAGCCGGCGCTCCAGAAACCGTCGATAACCTGCCTCCAAGAAGCCGGTGGTGAATAGCACGAACGTGGGTGGACGGGCGGTGGCTTGGGTGGCGAACAGGATGCGCGGCTGTTTGCCGCCGCGCACCGGCGGAGGGTTGGCGGCCACCACTTCCTTGATCCAGGTGTTAAGCCGACCGGTGCCGATCCGGGTGTCCCACGATGCCAACGCACTTTCCATGGCCGGTACGAGCTTCTGCACCGCCCGACCGGTCTTGGCGGAGATGTTGACTCGCTGCGCCCAGCGTATCTGCGCCAGCTCGCGGTCGATCTCGTTGTCCAGCAGGTAGCGGCGGTCCTCGTCGACCAGATCCCATTTGTTGAACGCCAAGACCAGCGCTCGTCCGGCCTCGATGACCATCGACAGCACCCGCTGATCCTGCTCGGTCAGCGGGACCGACCCGTCGATCAGCACGATCACCACTTCGGCGGCATCGATCGCGCCGTGTGTGCGCACCGAGGCGTAGTACTCGTGACCGCTGGCCTGGCCGACCTTGCGGCGTAATCCGGCGGTGTCGACGAAACGCCAAACCGTGCCGTCGATCTCGATCAGCGAATCCACAGGATCGACCGTGGTGCCCGCGACTTCGTGGACTACCGACCGTTGGTCGCCGGCCAGCCGGTTCAGCAACGAGCTCTTTCCGACATTCGGCTTGCCGACCAGCGCCACCCGCCGCGGACCACCGTGCGACGACGCCAATTCCGCTACTTGCGGCAACGCGCCAACCACCGCGTCGAGCAGATCCGCTACGCCGCGACCGTGGATTGCACTGATCGCGTACGGCTCGCCGAGCCCCAGCGACCACAGCGCGGCCGCATCGGATTCGCCTCTCTCGCTGTCAACTTTGTTGGCGGCCAGAAACACTGGCTTGCCGGAGCGGCGCAGGATACGCGCGGCCGCTTCGTCACCAGCGGTCGCACCGACCACCGCATCGACCACCAGGATCACCGCGTCGGCGGTGCGCATGGCCACCGATGCCTGCTCGGCCACGAGTTGCTGCAGGCCGGTGGCGTCGGGCTCCCATCCCCCGGTGTCCTGCACGACGAACCGACGTCCGGTCCACAGGGCGTCGTAGGACACCCGGTCGCGGGTCACCCCCGGGACATCCTGTACGACCGCCTCGCGTCGGCCCAGGATCCGGTTGACCAGCGTCGACTTGCCGACATTTGGTCGGCCCACCACCGCCACCACCGGCGGTGGCCCGCTGGCCTCACCGTCGATTTGATCAGCGAATTCAGCTGATTCCCAATCGCTTTCGTCGCTCCAGGTGCCGTCTTGACTCACCCAACCGCCTCGCTTCGCTGCTTCACCAGCTGCAGCAGGTGAGCGATCACCTCGGATTCGGTCATCTCGCTAGTGTCTACCACCAACGCATCCGACGCGGCGCGCAGCGGCGACACCGCTCGGGTGGAATCCAGGTGATCGCGCCGGCGCACGTCGGCCAGCACACCGTCGTAATCATCGGGCAGCCCGGCGGCGACGTTCTGATCGTTGCGGCGCCGCGCCCGGGTCTCGGCCGACGCGGTCAGGAAGATCTTCACGTCGGCGTCGGGCAGCACCACAGTCCCGATATCGCGGCCTTCGACCACGACGCTGCCCGGGCCCTGGGACAGGGTGCGCTGCAGGTCGACGAGCCGGGACCGAACGGCGGAAACCGATGACACCGCTGATACTGCCAGGGTGACCTCGTTGCCGCGGATCTCGGTCGAAACATCGTCTCCGTCAAGGTAACTGCGATCCTCGTCGGGGTCGTAACCCACCGACAATTTCACCGGTGCCGCGGCAGCGGCGACGGCGGCCTGATCGGACGGGTCGATTCCAGCGCGCAGCACCGCCAGCGTCACGATGCGATACATCGCGCCGGTATCCAGATAGCGGGCGTGCAGTGCGCGCGCCAACCCCCGCGATACCGACGACTTTCCGGTTCCGGCCGGTCCGTCGACGGCGACAACGACCTCGTTCACAGCCCAACCGCTCTGTACAGGTCCCCGATCTCGTTGCGGCGCAACGCCCGAATGCTGCCTGGGCGCTGCTCGCCCAGTGACACCGCGCCGATGTCGGTGCGGACCAATGCCTGTACCGGAAACCCGGCCGCCGCCAGCAGCCGCCGCACAATTCGTTTGCGTCCTTCGTGCAGCGTGACCCGCACCAGTGTCTTACCCGGAATGGCGTCCACCACCGCGAAATCATCAACAGCGGCCGGTCCGTCGTCCAACTCGATCCCGGCGCGCAGCTTTTTGCCGAGCCCCCGCGGCACCGCCCCGTCCACCGTGGCCACATACGTCTTCGGTATCTCGTAGGAAGGATGCATGAGGCGGTGTGCAAGCTCGCCATCGTTGGTGAGCAGGATCAGCCCCTCGGTGTCGGCGTCCAGCCGCCCGACGTGAAAGAGCTTCTTGTTGCCCCGAACCCGATGCTCGATGAGGTCGCCGATACACGGCCGGCCACGGTCGTCGGACATCGTCGAGTGCATGCCCCGCGGCTTGTTCAAAGCCAGATACACCAGCGATTCGTCCAGGATCACCCGCGCCCCGTCGACGCGGATCACCGACACGTCGGGATCGACCCGGGCGCCCAGCTCCGTCACCAGCTGACCGTCGACCTCGACACGGCCATCGATGATCATCTTCTCGGCGACCCGCCGGGACGCAATCCCCGCCTGCGACAAGACTTTCTGCAGCCGGATCCCCTGAGGCTCGCCGGTTTGGACCATCATTCCTGGTCCACGTCGAACGACAACGGCGTGTCGTCCGACACCGGATTGCCAGAGAGTTTGACGAAACGTGGCTCGGCATCCAACGATTCGCTCAGGTCGTCGATCATGTCGACATCGGGAAGCAGTGGCGCGATGTCCGGAAGGTCGGCCAGCGATGACAGCCCCAGTCTTTCCAGGAACAGTTCGGTGGTAGCGAACGTGACCGCGCCGGTGTCTGAGTCGGTTCCGGCCTCGGTAATCAGCCCGCGTGCCAGCAACGTGCGCATCACCGCGTCGACGTTGACTCCCCGCACCGCGCTCACCCGCGCTCGCGTCACCGGCTGGCGATAGGCCACCACGGCCAACGTCTCCAGGGCCGCTCGGGTGAGCTTGGATCGGGAGCCGTCCAGCAGCAGGCGCTCCACGTAGGGCGCGAACCGGGCGCGGGTGTACAGCCGCCATCCGCCGCCGGCTTCACGCAGGTCGATGCCGCTGTCGCGTTCGGTGAGCGCCTCGGCGATCAGTTGCAGCTTGGCGGCGACCCGATAGGCCGGCTGCTCGGTGGCCGCGGCCAGCGCCTCGACCGTCACCGGGGTGTCCACGACCAGCAGCAGCGCTTCGAGCACCGCGCCCAATTCGGCGTCGTCGAGTTCCGGTGCGGTCGCGACGTCGATGTCCAACTCGGCGTCGTCAAGCTCGTGTGCCGTCGCCACGTCGATGCCCAGGTCGGGATCGGGCGCGTCAGTCATGACTGGTCTCGCAATTCTTGCAGCGACTCGATTTTCAACAAGTCTGCGCTGGTCGGCCGTTCTCCGGTCCATGAAACCTGGAGCACGCCAAGCGGCTCTGCCTGGTCGAATGCTACCGCCCGCGACCGATACAGTTCGAGCAGCGCCAGAAAGCGACCGACGATCTCGATCGGCACCCGACAGTCGGCAACCAGCTCGGAAAACGACGCCCATTGCCCCATGCCGCGCTTTTCCAGCAGCGACAGCAGCTGTTCGGCCTGTTCGGGAACCGACACCATCAGCTCGTGCAGATGTTCGGTGGTCACCGTCGGCACCGGCCGAGGCGTGAAGGCGATAGCGGCGATCTGGGCGAACCGCTCGGCGTCGACGCCCAACATCACCTCGGGCAGCAGCTCGGCGTACCGATCCTCCAACGACACCGCACGCGGGTAGCTGCGCAGCGCGGCGGCCTCCAGCTCGGCGAACATCTGCGCGACGTGCTTGAACGCCCGGTACTGGAGCAGCCGGGCGAACAGTAGGTCGCGGACCTCCAGCAGCGCCAAGTCCTCCTCGTCGTCGACCTGCCCGGACGGCAGCAGCCGAGCCGCCTTGAGATCGAGCAGAGTCGCGGCGATCACCAGGAACGCGGTGGTCTCCTCGAGCTCGAGACCGGGACCGATCGCGCGGGTATAGACGATGAATTCATCGGTGACCTGGTGCAACGCCACCTCGGTGACGTCGAGGCGATGGGCGAAAATCAGCTGCAGCAGCAGGTCGAACGGCCCCTCGAAATTGGACAGGCTGACCTGGAAGCCGTTCTGGGGTGACGCCTCGCAGCTCACGCCCCCGGTCACGCGCCGAACCGGTGAATGACCTCGCGGGCCAATGCACGGTAGGCCGCCGCGCCGCCTGATTTCGGCGCCCACGCGGTGATCGGTTCACCGGCGACGCTGGTCTCCGGGAAGCGGACGGTACGGCTGATGACCGTGTCGAACACCAAATCGCCGAAGCGCTCCACAACACGGGCCATGACCTCGCGCGAGTTCACCGTCCGCGGGTCGTAGCGGGTAATCAGGATGCCGCTGATCTCCAGCTTCGGGTTGAGCCGGTCCCGCACTTTGTCAACCGTGTCGGTGAGCAGCGCCAGACCGCGCAGCGAGAAGTACTCGCACTCGGTCGGGATGATCACCCCGTCCGAGCAGGCCAGACCGTTGACAGTCAGCAGACCCAGCGACGGCTGGCAGTCGATCAGCACATAGTCGTAGCGGTCCAGCACGGGGTGCAGTGCGCGGGCGAGGGTCTGCTCGCGGCCCACCTCATTGACCAGCTGGATCTCCGCGGCGGACAGATCGATATTGCTGGGCACCAGATCCATCGTCGGCACTCGAGTGTGGATCAGCACGTCGTCGATCGACATCCGCGGCTCTACCAGCAGGTTGTGAATCGTGTGGTCCAGCTCGTAGTGCGGTACACCCAGGCCGGCGGACAGCGCCCCCTGCGGGTCCAGGTCTACCAGCAGCACCCGGCGGCCGTGTTCGGCCAGCGCGGCGCCCAGGTTGATCGTCGAGGTGGTCTTGCCGACGCCGCCTTTCTGGTTGCACATCGCGACGACCTTGGCCGGGCCGTGCGACGTGCGCGGCTTGGGGTCGGGAATCGCCCGCGGCGGCCGTCCGGTCAGGCCGACTTCGGGGCCGCTGTCGGCGTCGTCAGTCACGATCGCCACGGCTCGGCGCAGACCGACCCGGCATGCGCGGCGTTTCGGAAATGGCGGACATCGCAGGAGAGTCTAACGGGTATACGCGCCCGCGCCGGCAGACCCGCAACAACGTAACCAGCCAATTTGGGGCTCGCTCGCTAGCGGGCCCGCATCGTCACCGGAGCTATCGTGGCGCTCATGAGTCTGAAGCAGCGCATTCCCTTGTTGCGGTGGTCGGTGTGGCGGATGGCCGCCGGGGCCCGCAATATCACCACGACGGGTCAGATCGGCGACGGACGCGAAGCCGCCGCGGTCGAATACGTGCTGAAGCATGCTCGCGCGGGCGACATCGACGACGTGCTGGCGACCATCGACCGGTTCGCCTACGAGAAGTCGATGCTGATCAATGTCGGCGACGAGAAGGGCGCGCTGCTCGACGCCGCGGTCCGGCGCGCCGACCCGAAGCTGGCGCTCGAGCTGGGCACCTACTGCGGCTACAGCGCGCTGCGCATCGCCCGGGCCGCGCCCGACCGCCAAGGTTTACTCCGTCGAGCTGGCCGAAGCCAACGCCGTCAACGCCCGCCAGATCTGGGCGCATGCCGGCGTCGCCGACCGGATCACGTGTGTGGTCGGCACCATTGGCGACGGCGGCCACACGCTGGATGCGCTGGCCAGCGACCATGGCTTTACCGCCGGCGCCCTTGACTTCGTGTTCTCGACCACGACAAGGACGCCTATCTCGCGGACCTGCAGAGCATCCTCGACCGGGGCTGGCTGCATCCCGGGTCGATCGTGGTCGCCGACAACGTCAAGTGTGCCGGGCGCGCCGAAGTACCGCGAATACATGCGTCAGCAGCAGGGCAAGCATGGCGCACCACCGAGCACAAGGCGCACGCGGAGTACCAGAGCTGATCACCGATTTGGTGCTGGAGTCGGAGTACCTCGGCGGATAGCTGGTCGCGGAGCTCAGCGGGCCCGTGGATGGGCCCCGGACCAGACTTCGCGTAGCGCATGAACGGTCACCATCGTGTAGATCTGCGTCGTGGTCACCGAGGCGTGTCCCAACAACTCCTGAACCACCCGGACATCGGCACCGCCCTCGAGCAGGTGGGTCGCAAATGAATGGCGCAAGGTATGCGGTGACACACCCGAAGTGATCCCGGCCCGCTCAGCGGCATCCTGCAGGACCTGCCAGGCGCTTTGCCGCGACAATCGGCCACCGCGCGCATTGAGGAAGATGGCCGGGGTCCCGCGGCCGCGGCGCGCCAACTCTGAACGTCCGCGGACCAGGTAGGCGTCTAGCGCGTGCACGGCGGGACGCCCTATCGGAACCAGCCGCTGCTTACCGCCTTTGCCGTGCAGCAGCACCGATCTCGCGTGGGTGTCGATGTCATCGACATCGAGTCCGACGGCTTCCGAGATGCGTGCGCCGGTCGAATACAGCACTTCGAGCAGCGCGCGGTTGCGCAGCGTCAACGGGCCGTCGGACGGGCTATCGCCGCCGGCGGCGGTCAGCAGGGCCAGCACCTGGTCGACGCTCAGGCTTTTGGGCAGCCGACGCCCCGGTGTCGGCGGCTTGACGGCCTGCGCAACGTCGAATGCGGCCAAGCCCTCGGCGGCGGCGAACCGGTGCAGGCCGCGCACCGCGATCAGGGTCCGTGCCGCCGAGACCGCCGACAGCGGCAACACCCCGGAATCAGGGTCTCCGCGTCGCAGCGCCACCAGGAATTCGCTGACGTCGTCCTCGCTGACCTTGGCCAGGTCGTCGATGCCGCGCAGCATGAGATGATCGAAGTAGCGGCGCAGGTCGCGGCGATACGAACTCAAGGTATTGGCCGCCACCCCCCGCTCGATCGTCAGGTGATCGAGGTATCCCTGCAGCTGGCCCTCCAGCGGCGGCGCAAGGGTGGTCACGGGTCCAATTGCCGCCTCTCCCCCGCAGGCGGGAGGTGCACCTCGGGCGTCCGCGCTCGTCACCGGGCGGTCGCCTGCCGTTTGGCGAACGCCGTCGGCTGGTCGATCCACGGCGTGTCCACCGACCGCGGCTGCGCGAGACCCTTCCGCACCGCGTATGCCGCCAGAATCCCGCCAACGGCAAGGGCGTTGACGATCACGCCGCTGAAAACCTCGCGAACGGCCTCGTCGATCGGATACCACTTCATGGTCATGTCGGCTTCTTCGTCGTGCGCCGCGGGTCGGTCCACCTGCGTCAAACCGGTGGCCAGGTAGACCCGCACCGACTCGTCGCTGAAACCCGGTGTGGAATCCAGATCAACCAACACCTGCCAGGTCGCTGCCTCCAGGCCGACCTCCTCGCGCAGCTCTCGGGCAGCGGTCAGATGCGGCGCCTCGCCGCCGACGTCGAGCAGTCCGGCGGGCAGCTCCCACAGTCGTCGACCGAACGCGTGGCGATATTGGTGGACCATCGGAATGTTGCCGTCGTCGTCCATCGCGACCATAGCCACCGCGCCGTAATGCTCGACGATCTCCCGCCGCACGACCTTGCCGCCGGGCATCCGGACCTGGTCGACGCGCAGGGCGAAAATCTTTCCGGTGTGCAGGGTTTCGGACGACGTGGTCTCGAAGACGTGGTCAGCCACGAGCAGCCGGTTCGGGCCGGGTCAGCGATGCCTCGACACCGTCGTGTTGTTCATTGCCGTTCGACCGCTGTTCCGGAATCTCCACCGGCAGCCGCTCGGCCGCCTTGTAGTCCATGGCCGCACCGACGAACCCGACGAATAGCGGGTGTGGACGGGTCGGCCGGCTCTTCAACTCCGGATGCGCTTGGGTGCCGACGAGGAAGGGGTGTATCTCCGGCGGGTATTCGACGAACTCCACCAGATGGCCGTCGGGGGAAGTGCCGGAGAACCTCAGCCCGCTTTCAGCGATCCGATCCCGGTAGGCGTTGTTGACCTCGTAGCGATGCCGATGCCGCTCGGACACCTCGGTGGCCTGATACGCCTGCGCGACAATGGAACCCGGTTCGAGCACCGCGGGATATGCGCCCAGCCGCATGGTGCCGCCGAGGTCGGCTTCGCCGGCAACGATCTCCTCCTGATCGGCCATGGTGGAGATGACAGGGTCCGGCGTTGCCGGATCGAATTCGGCGGAGTTCGCCTGCTCCAGACCGGCAGAGCGGGCTGCCTCGATCACGATGCACTGCAGGCCAAGACACAGCCCCAGCACCGGCAAACCCCTGGATCGCGCGTATGAAATGGCGCCGATCTTCCCCTCGATTCCGCGGATGCCGAAGCCGCCAGGGATCAGCACACCGTGCACGTCATCGAGCGCGGCTGCCGCTCCGCTACTCGTTTCGCAGTCGTCCGACCCTACCCAGCGGATCTCGACCTTTGCCCAGTGCTTGAATCCGGCCGCCCGTAACGCCTCGCCGACCGACAGATATGCATCGGAGAGATCAATGTACTTGCCCACCAACGCGATTCGCACTGTCTCTTGAGGGTCGTGCACTCTGCGCAGCAGGTCGTTCCATTCGGTCCAGTCGACGTCGCGGAACGGCAGGTTGAGCCGGCGCACCACGTAGGCGTCCAGCTCCTCGCGGTGCAACACCTTCGGAATGTCATAGATCGACGGGGCGTCAGGCGTGGAGATCACGCCGTCGATGTCGACGTCACACATCAGCGCGATCTTGTTCTTCAGCGGCTCGGGGACATCGCGGTCACAGCGCAGGATCAGCGCATCGGGAGTGATACCGATGCTGCGCAGCGCGGCCACTGAGTGCTGGGTCGGCTTGGTTTTCAACTCGCCCGAGGGCGCCAGATACGGGATCAGCGACACATGCAGAAAGAAGACATTCTCCCGGCCAAGATCATGACGAACCTGGCGTGCCGCCTCGAGGAAGGGCTGTGACTCGATATCGCCGACGGTGCCGCCAATTTCGGTGATGACGACGTCCGGACGGTTACCGTCGGCGTCCGGTTTGGCCATCGCCATGATGCGACTCTTGATCTCGTCGGTGATGTGCGGGATCACCTGGACGGTGTCCCCGAGGTACTCGCCGCGACGCTCTTTGGCGATCACCGTCGAATACACCTGACCGGTGGTGACATTGGCCGAGCCGGACAGGTCGCGGTCGAGGAATCGCTCGTAGTGACCGACATCGAGGTCGGTCTCGGCGCCGTCCTCGGTGACGAAGACCTCGCCATGCTGAAACGGATTCATCGTGCCGGGGTCCACGTTGAGGTAGGGGTCCAGCTTCTGCATCGTCACCTGCAGGCCGCGCGCGGTCAGCAGCTGACCCAGGCTGCTGGCGGTCAGTCCCTTACCCAGCGACGAAACCACACCGCCGCTGACGAAGAGATGCTTGGTGGTGGTCTGCGGATGCTTGCGCAAAATGGCGACCTCCGTGCAGACGGCGCAGGGCTGGGGCCTGCCGACCCACGGAAACCCACCCTAACACCGACCCGGCCAGGTCGTCGCTGACACGCCCGGTGGCGCGCTACTGGGCGATGGTGAGCCCGGTGGCGCCCCGACCGGTGCCGTACTGGCCGCTGCGGCCGCCGTTGACCAAGTCGGCCAGGCCCAGCACCACGGTGATCCGGCCGGACTCGGCGTCCACGTCGTCGACGGTGCTAACGGCCGAGGTCACGGCGTTATCCGCGCGGGCTACCGCGATGGCGGCTGTTCCGGCAGACGAGCCGTCGCGCCCGGCAAGCAGCACACCGGAGCCGTGCGGCGCCAGCCCTGCGGCGAATCGCGCCACGCTGACCCCCTGATTGCCGGCGTCCTGGGCGAGAGCGCCGCCGGTGATCACCGCGGCGGCGTTCGCCGCGCCGACATGCTGGCTGCCATAGGCGATAAACCCGGTGTCACGCAGCGACGCGAGCACAGTGTCGCGCTGCGGGTCGTCGACGGGAGGGACGGCGGGATCCCGGTTGATCAGCAGCGCGATCCCAAGCAGATCGCCGGCCTGCGAGCCCTGGTCAACCAGCTTGGTGCTGAGCTGGGCGCCCGCCGGCAGGATCGAGGAGTTGACCACCGAGCGCAGCTTCTCCGCGGAGTTGGCGTCGACGAACTCCTGCGTGAGCGACACCGTGCCGGTGACTGCTCCGCCAGCCTGGCCAATGATCTTCGACACTGCGTCGACGTCGTCATCCTTGGCGTCCGGGGCGCGGAAAATCACCACCGACTTGCCGTTCAGCGCGTCGTGCACCATTCGGCCTGCCATCTGGGCATCGAAAGCATTGGCCGAGCCCAGCTTTTGGTTCAGCTGGTTCTTCTGGTCGTTGAGCGTGTTGATCTGACCGTGCAAGTTTCGCGATTCGTCACGCAATCCGGACACCATCGCGTTCGACAGCAACCCCGAACCCAGCACGACTCCGACCGCCAGTGCGAGAAACACAGCGGCCAGTGAAATCGCGTGCTGGCGGAGAGATATCACGTCTGTACCTGTCCTATTGGACCCAGTGCTGCACCCAAAGTAAGAAGCGGTTCCAGTACTCGACAATCCAGTGCAGCACCAAGGCGTCGGTGCGTGACACCCATAGTGCGACGATGACCGCGATCAGCATCGTCAGGATCAACAACGCGATGGCGCCGGCGGAAATCCTGTTGTGGTACAACGTGGCAACCGCCTTGGCGTCTACCACCTTTTCCCCGACACGCAGCCTGGTCAGGAAGGTCGAGGGATTGCTTTGCTGACGTGTCCGGTCGAAGAACGTCTCGATATTGGCGCTGTGCCCCGCGGTGACCAGCAGCGCCGCACCGTGATGGTCAGCCAGCAGCAGCGCCAGGTCGGTGGGTGAACCCGCGGCGGGAAACGTCATCGCGCCTACCCCGAGATCCTGGATGCGCTCCAGGCCGGGCGCGTGGCCGTCGGCATCGGCAGGCAACACCACCTGAGCGCCGCACTTGAGGACCTCGGTGCTGAGTTCGCTGGGGTCGCCGACGATGAGCTGCGGGCGATATCCCGCCTTGCGCAATACCTCGGCGCCGGTGCCGACTCCGATCAGGACGGGCTGATACTCCTTGATGAACGGTTTGAGGCGCTTGAGATCCTCGGCGGCGTGCTCCTCGTCGGCGACGATCACGACGTGACGGCGGCGCAATTGGACGTCGACGTCGGGAATGCCGATCCCGTCGATCAGCAGCGGGCTCTCGCTTCGGATGAACTCAATGGTGTTGCCCGCGAACGCCTCCAAGTGGGCGACCAACCCGCTTTTGGCTTCCTGCATGAGGTCGGCGATCTCGTGGTCGGTGCGCTCGGTGCCGCGGATCAGCCGGCGGTCGCCCGAGTAGACCCCGCCGTTGTGCAGCCGGACTTTCGCGCCGTCTTTGATCTTCTTGAAAACGTCGGGTCCCGTCTCGTCGATGAGCGTGACGCCGTTGGATACCAGCACTTCCGGACCCAGATTGGGATAGCGGCCCGACACCGAAGGGGACGCGTTGACGACGGCGGCGATCTCGGCGTCGACCAGCGCATCGGCGGTGATCCGGTCCAAGTCCAGCACGTCGAGAACCGCGATGTCACCGGGGCACACCCGCCGCAGCAGCCGGTCGATGTCCCGGTCGACTCGGGCGGTGCCGACCACACCCGGCCGGGCGTTGCCGTTACGGGACAGAAGCGCAGTCATCCTCGTCGTCACACTCATGGGGGCGATTCTGTCGGTGAAGGTGAGCCCGACCGGGGAGGCGCGCCGTAACAGCAGCCTCAGAAGTTATATCTTGTCACATCTGTCACATGCTGGGTGTCGTTATGAGGTCGCAATCCGGTCACAGTCGGCGGCCTCGAGCAGTTCGCGGGCATGGGCACGCGCGGTATCCGATTCACCCAGCCCGGCCAGCATGCGAGCCAGTTCCGCGACCCGGTCGTCGCCCTCGAGGCGCCGCACACCGCTGGCCCCGTCCTTTCCGGTGCTATCGACCATGAGGTGTACATCGGCGTAGGCCGCGACCTGCGGCAGATGGGTCACCACGATGACTTGGCGGGTGCTGGCCAACCGGGCCAGTCGGCGGCCAATCTGCACCGCCGCCCGGCCGCCCACGCCGGCGTCGACTTCGTCGAACACCATCGTGGTGCCCGCCGCCTGTTTTGGAGCCGCCGCGAGCACCACTTCCAGGGCCAGCATCACGCGCGACAGCTCGCCACCGGAGGCGCTCTTCGACAGTGGCAACACCGCAGTACCGCGATGCGCGGCGAAGCCGAACTCGACCTGGTCGACACCGTCACCGCCGGCATGCACCCGCGCGCCTGAGGGCAGCGTCAGCACGGCCGGGTCGTCGTCGCTAGCCGGCAGGTCCGCCACGGTGATGGTGAACTCGGGGTCGGCCATCGCCAGGCCCGACAGCTCGCGGGTGACATCCTTGGCAAGTCGCTTGGCCGCCTGGCTCCGTGTCTTGCTGAGTTCGGTTGCCGCTTGGGCCAATTGGGCAGCTAAATCGTCGACGCGACGTTGCAGGTCGGCCAGCGCTTCTTCGGAGACATCCAAGTGAGCCAGCCGATCTCGCGATTCACGGGCCCACTGCAACACACCGTCAATGTCCGCGGCGTATTTGCGGGTCAGCGTGCGCAGCTCAGCTTGCCGGGTGAGCTTGGCGTCCAAAGTGCTGGCGTCGGCCGGTAATTCATTCAGGTAAGCCGCTAGTTCACGGGCAGCATCGCCAACCACCGTCAACGCCTCGCTGAGCTGGTCCGCCAACCCGCGCAGCGTGGCGTCGTCAGTCGACTCCAGCGCCGTCTTGGCCTGTGCCAACGCATCGGCCGCTGACACCGGTTGTCCCATCACGTCGACAGCGGTGTCGTCCCCCGCTCCAGACAACGCCGCGCGTGCGGTGGCCGCGGCTTCCCGCAGCGCGTCCAATTCCGAGAGCCGGCGGATATCGGCGATCAGCGCGTCGTCCTCACCGGGCGCCGGATCAACGGTGTCGATCTCGTGCAGGGCGAATTTCAGCCGATCGGCCTCCTGGGCCAATTCGCGGGCCCGGTTGGTTCGGTCGACGAGGTCACGCCGTGCCGACTGCCACGCGTCACGCAGTTTGCGATAACGCTCCAGGCGGGAACCGACGGCGGCGAACCGGTCCAGCGCGCCGCGCTGCTCGTCGGGCCGCATCAGCCGCAGCTGGTCGTTCTGGCCGTGCAGGGTGAGCAGCTCGGTGGTGAAGCCGCTCAGCGACTTGGCGGGCACACTGCGGCCGCCGAGATAGGCCCGCGATGGGCCGTCGCGGCTGACTGAGCGCAGCGCGATGATGCTGCCGTCCTCGTCGCGCTCGGCTCCCGAAGCGTCCAGTATCTCGTCGATCTGCGCCGCGGCTTTCTCGTCGAGATCGGCAGTGCTGAAACGCCCTTCGACGACGGCCCGCTCGGCCCCTGAGCGCACCCGGTTCGCGTCGGCTCGTGCCCCACCCAGCAGGTGCAGGCCGGTGACCACCATGGTCTTACCGGTGCCGGTTTCCCCGGTCAGTACCGTCAGGCCCCGGTCGAACTCGGCCGTCGCGACGCTGATGGCGCCCAACGACTCGATTCGTATTTCACTCAGCACCGCTACCGTCCACGCCAGCCGGTGACCGGCAGGCGGAACTTGCGCACCAGGCGGTCGGTGAACGGGGCACTGTCCAGCCGCGCCCATTTCACCGATACCTCGCAGCGTCGCACCTCCAACCGTCCACCGGCTGGCACCAGCATCTCCCGGCGACCGTCGCAGAACACCACAGCGTCATGCTCGTCGGCCTCGATTTCGATGGCGATGCTGGCGTCCGGACTGGTGACCATCGGCCGGGCGAACAGCGCGTGAGCGTTGTTGGGCACCAACAAGAGTGCCTCGAGATCCGGCCACAGCACCGGGCCGCCAGCGGAGAATGCGTAGGCCGTGGAACCGGTGGGAGTCGACACCAATACCCCGTCGCAGCCGAATGTCGACACCGGCCGGCCGTCGACTTCGAGGACCACCCCCAGCACTCCGAGTCGCGGCCCCTTTTCCAGGCTGGCATCATTCAGCGCCCATCCGCGACTGATGACCTCGCCTCTCACTCGCACAGCGATGTCGAGCGTCAACCGGTCTTCGATCGTGTAGCTGCGGGCCACGACGTGCTCGAGCACGGTGTCGATGGCGTCGGCCTCGGCCTCGGCCAAAAAACCGATTCGGCCCAGGTTGATACCCAGCACCGGAATGTCGGCATTACGAGCGAGCTCCGCGGCCCGCAACACGGTGCCGTCGCCCCCGAGTCCCAGCACCAGCTCGCATCCGTCGGCCGCGTTCGGGTCGGCGTCGGTGAGCTGGATGTCGACACCCAACGCGCGCATGTCGTCGGGGGCCAGGTGCAACGACCCTCGGTCGACCGCCTCGGCTGTCAACACTCGCAGGCCAATTCCGTTGTCGTCGAGCACCTTCTCCACCCGACGGGCGGTCTCGGTGGCCTCCTCGCGGCCGGTGTGGACCACCAGCAGGACGGTACGTTCGCGGCTCATTGCGGACCAGCTTCCACGGCTTCGTGTATCACGCGTTCCAACTCATCGGCAGCCAGACCACGATCGGTGTCGGCGCGCAGCCACAGGAAGTACTCGACATTGCCCGACGGGCCCGGTAACGGGCTGGCGGTGACCCCGAGGGTATGCCAGTCCAGCTGATCGGCGCAGCCCGCGACGGCGAGCACCGAGCTCGCGCGCAGCTCGGATTGGTGCACCACTCCGCCGGCTCCCACCTGACCTTTGCCCACCTCGAACTGAGGCTTCACCATGGGAACGATATCCGCGTTGGGCGACGCGCATCCAGTTAGTGCGGGTAACACGGTGGTCAGCGAGATGAACGACAGGTCAGCGACGATGACGTCAACCGGGCCGCCGATCACCGCCTGCGTCAGCTCGCGCGCGTTGGTCCGCTCGACGACGACCACCCGAGGATCCGACCGCAGCGACCAGGCCAGCTGGCCGTAGCCCACATCGACGGCCACCACCTCGGATGCGCCGCGATCCAGCAGGACTTCGGTGAATCCGCCTGTCGACGCGCCGGCATCCAGACAACGCCGACCCTCAACGCTGATACCGAAGGTGTCGAGCGCACCGATGAGCTTGTGGGCGCCACGCGACACCCAGCTGCGCTCGGCGTCGGCGGCCACGCTCAGCGCCGCAGTTGACGCCACAGCGGTGCCCGGTTTGACCGCGGGCATGCCGTCAATGCTGACCTTGCCGGCGCCGATCAACTCCGCGGCTTGCTGGCGGGATCGGGCCAGCCCGCGCCGGACCAGCTCGACGTCAACGCGGGTACGCCGCGGCACGGCAGGCTCAGCCTCTCTCCGCCGACTCCAGCGCCTGCACCAGCATGTCGTGCGCCTCAGACAGCTGGCGCGCTATCTCTTCGAGATCGGCTTCGGCGGGCACGTTCTCGGTATCGGCGGGATTCGGTAGCTCGGCCAGCACGGCTTCTATCCGAGCGCGGATCTGATCAGGGTCGTTAGTGATGGCGCCGCTCCTCTCCCCCGCAAGCGGGAGGTACCCCCACATCGCGTCCTGCATCGTCGCCGGCGCGACTCATTGCGTTCTACGCTATCGGAGTCAGACCAGAGACCAGCGCTGCAGGGCGTCGCGGGCGGTGTCGTCGCCGGCCTCGATGCTGACGGTCTGTTCGTCGAGCTGGCTCGCCCACACGGCGTTGGCCACAGCGCGCACGATCGACAAATCATCGCTCGCCGAGCCGTCGGCGCGCACCGTTACCGAGTTGTCGCCGGTCTCGACATGCCAGGCCGCCTGCGGAGCAACCGCGAGCACATCGACATCCTCGTGCAGCGACCGCAGATCGCGGCAGATGTAGGTGGGTCGTTGCTCGCGCACGGCGTGCACCGCGTCCCGCGCGGAATTGACGCCGGTAAGCACCATCATGCTGGGCAGTCCGGCGGCGTTGGCGCCGGCGATGTCGGTGTCCAACCGATCACCGATTACCAGCGGCGCGTGAAAGTCACCGCGTGCCAACGCATCTCTGATCAACGTCGGCGAAGGCTTGCCTGCGACCTGGGGCTCCGCCGCGGTCGCCGTTTTCAGCGCGGCGACCATGGAGCCGTTGCCGGGCAGTAGACCGCGTTCGGTGGGCAGGGTGGCGTCGACGTTGGCCGCTACCCACAGGGCACCCGCCCGGATGGCTAACGCCGCCTCGGCGAGATCGACCCAGCCAGTCTCGGGCGAGTGACCCTGGACCACCGCGTCTGGTTGGTCTCGCATAAGGCGCACCGGCCGTAGTCCAACGGCCGCAATCTCATTGGCAAGCGAATCGGTGCCGACGACCAGCACCCGCGACTCGGGCGCTAATTGTGCCGCCAGTACGCGCGCGGCGCTTTGCGCGCTGGTGACAACATCATCGGCAGTCGCGGAAAGGCCGATGTCGCGCAGATGCGTCGCGACCTCGTCGGCGCTGCGCGATGCATTGTTGGTGACGAACAGCTTGCGGCCGGGCGCCTTGTCCAATGACTCTGCCGCACCCTCGGTCAACTCGTGACCGCGAAACACCGTGCCGTCCAGATCGAGAAGTAGGCAATCGTATTCCTGCGCAACCGCTCCCACGTCAGCCGAGCTCGCTCACTCGGTCTTCGGCATCGGTGACGCCCCCGATGTCGGCGGCTGCGGCGCGCAGGAACCAATGCAGCGCCTCGTCACCGCGGTCGAGCGCCAGCAGGGTCTCGGCGTACGCGTAAAACAGCCGGGCTGCGGCTGCCCCGGTCCGTGTCGGGTCCAGCTGCGGCGTGGACAAGATCGTCAGGGCTTGCTCGAGCTGACCGAGATCGGCGCGGGCGCCGGCGGCGACGATGCGTAACTCGTCGGCTGCGTCGCCGCTGAGCTGGGCCGCCTCCGGCCCGCGCGCAAGCTCAATCGCGCGTTCTGGTCGGCCAAGGCCGCGTTCGCAGTCGACAATCAACGGCAGCAGCGGGGACTTGCTGCCCATCCTGCGGGCTGCGCGCAGCTCGGCCAGCGCCTGCGTCCAGTCACCGCATTGGTAGGCCGCGATCCCGACGGCTTCGCGGATCGCGGCGATACGGCCTGAACGGGCCCGAGCGGCCCGCGCGTGGCTCAGCGCGGCTTCGGGGTCCTCGTCTATCAGGTCGCCGGCGGCGACCAGGTGACGGGCCACGGCGTCGGCGGTGGCACGATCCAACGTGCTGAGCTCCCGCCGAATCTCAGGTGCCAGTTGGTTTGCCTCGATATCGGGCGGGATCGGCGGGGCGCTGCTGCCGTCGTTAGCGGCAGGATGCTGAGGCTGAGCTCTGCGTGCGCGTCCTGGACCCGAAGTGGGTGGTTGGGGACGCGGCCCTCGCCTCGGTCGCCGTTCCCCGGCGCCGCCGTGCGTGTCGTCGACCACCCGTCCCCTTCACCTCGTGTCACTTTGGCGTCCTCGTCTTAAAGGATACGGGCTCGTGGAATTGGCCGTTTCGGCGGCGAATTCAAGGGGCTCAGAGGTCACCGGCCCGTCCGGACAGCTGCGGCGACGGCTTGTGGAGCTTCACATTGACGGAAGTGGCCCACAGGGCGACCCGCGATACGGGATCAGGCGGACGTCGTGTGCGCGCCGCAGCCGGAAATGGGAACACGTAGCCCCTAGACTGCTTGGCCGACCAGGGATTCGACGATGGTGAGCACCTTTGCGGCGCCGTCTTCGCCGTCCATCTGGTTAGCAAGGCGTTGTGTGACTGTACGCAGTTGTGGATTTGCCACTGTCGAGCGGATTGCTTGGGCAAGCCGATCCGCGGTGAGTACGGGCTGCGACACGGTTGCTACGCTGGCACCGATATTTTGCAGGTGTCGCGCCCAAAATGGTTGATCGTAAATGGGATTCGGTATCGCGACCGTGGGCACACCCGCGCGCAGGGCAGCGGCGGTGGTCCCTGCTCCACAGTGGTGGACTACGGCAGCCATCTGCGGGAAGAGCCAGCCGTGCGGAATTTCCCCGACGGTCAGGATATCGTCACCGGTCACCTCCACACCTGTCCAGCCGGCTTGGACAATTCCGCGCACGCCAGCCTGCCGCAGCGCGCGACCAACGATGTCGGACAGCTGCTCGGCACGCCGTACAGTGGTGATGAGGCTGCCGAAACTGATGCATACCGGAGCCGGACCCGCCGCAAGGAAATCGGTCAGCACCTGGGGCGCCCGCCAGTCAGCGAGCGGTGCGGGCCACCAATATCCGACGACGTCCAAGCCAGCACGCCAGTCGGCCGGGCGAGGCAGGATACTCGGCGAGTAACCGTGCAGCACAGGCCATCGCGCACCCGTGCGTTGCCGCCGTAGTGCGCGAGTCGACTTCTTGGGTAGGCCGAGTTCATGGCGAAAATCTGCAACGACTCGGCCGTAGACGTGATCCACCGCCCAGGCCGCGGCATCCGACGCGAAACGGTTCCCGAAGCCTCCCGCCGTCCAACAACCTAGTGCTGTGGGCGGATACGCGGTTGTCGCCGACACCGGCTGCAACCGCGCCCCGATCGACGGGATTCCCATCGCCTCGGCGAGGGGATGGCCGGCGAACTCCGATAGCGGGGAGAGGAGCAGTAAGTCGGCCGGTTCGTCGCGTAATGCCGTCAGGAGTGCCTGACCCTTTGTTCGCATTCCACCGGGCCCGAAGAACTCGAGAAGGCCCTTCGCGGCGCTGCCCTCATAGTGATCGCTGCCAGGGGTGAAGTCGTAAGGCAGCTCGCGGAACTCCAACCCGCAGCCGGTGATCAAGTCAGCGAATAGCTTAAAAGCGGCTATCACCACGCGATGGCCTGCCTGCTTCAGGCGGACCCCGACGCCGGTCATCGGAGCAACGTCCCCGCGGCTGCCGATTGCGGCGATTGCGATTGTGCTCAACGCGTCTCCCTCGTGCGTTCCCGCTAGACCGGCCTAACATGTCGCCACATGCGTGGCTTCGCGCCCAAGGATCTTCGCACAAAATCTGAGAATGTTTGGGCAGCTCTCAGTTGCGCCTAATGTAAACGTTATTAACAGCGTCGTCAGCAGGATTGCGCAAATCCGCGCTCCGACAACGCTTGGAGTTGTTCCCGCCGCCGGCCGGGCCAGCCTCAGTGCGAGCGGTGACAGGGCACCTAACGTTGGGTTCATCCGGGTGAGGTGCTGATGCGTCTAGCGGTCTCACCGTCAGTCACCGACACAACATCGGCAGCGATGTCGTAATTCGTGAATTTTATATTCCGAAGGCGCCAGATTAAAGGTTGAAAGCGAAGCACAAAATCAGCCCGAGCTGAGGGTTTTGGGGTGCAAAAAAGGGCACCGTGTGGGTGCCCTTTTTTGGGTGTGTGTTCGGCGGTGTCCTACTTTTCCACCCGGGTTGGGTAGTATCATCGGCGCTGGCAGGCTTAGCTTCCGGGTTCGGGATGGGTCCGGGCGTTTCCCTGTCGCTATTTCCGCCGTAACTTTATTTAAATTTGTGTTGGTGGTGGGGTGTGGTGTGGGTTGGTTGTGGTTGCGTGTGTTGGTAAGTTTTCGGCCGGTTAGTGCCAGTTCCCTGCGCCCCTTGCGGGGTTTGTAGGTCTGGTCTATTGATCCCGTGGTCTGCGGGGGGCCTTATCCCACTTGATGGGTGAGAAGCCTGGTCTTGGAGGGGGTTTCCCGCTTAGATGCTTTCAGCGGTTATCCTGTCCGAACGTGGCTATCCAGCGGTGCCCCTGGTGGGACAACTGGTGGACCAGAGGTTCGTCCGTCCCGGTCCTCTCGTACTAGGGACAGGTTTCCTCAAGCTTCTGACGCGCGCGGCGGATAGAGACCGAACTGTCTCACGACGTTCTAAACCCAGCTCGCGTGCCGCTTTAATGGGCGAACAGCCCAACCCTTGGGACCTGCTCCAGCCCCAGGATGCGACGAGCCGACATCGAGGTGCCAAACCATCCCGTCGATATGGACTCTTGGGGAAGATCAGCCTGTTATCCCCGGGGTACCTTTTATCCGTTGAGCGACACCCCTTCCACTCGGGGGTGCCGGATCACTAGTCCCGACTTTCGTCCCTGCTTGACGTGTAGGTCTTGCAGTCAAGCTCCCTTGTGCACTTGCACTCGCCACCTGATTGCCGTCCAGGTTGAGGGAACCTTTGGGCGCCTCCGTTACATTTTAGGAGGCAACCGCCCCAGTTAAACTACCCGCCAGGCACTGTTCCTGAACCCGGTTCAGGGTTCGAGGTTAGAGGTCCAATACGATCAGAGTGGTATTTCAACAACGACTCCGCAATTACTGGCGTAATTGTTTCACAGTCTCCCACCTATCCTACACAAACCGTACCGAACATCAATACCAAGTTGTAGTGAAGGTCCCGGGGTCTTTTCGTCCTGCCGCGCGTAACGAGCATCTTTACTCGTAGTGCAATTTCGCCGAGTCTATGGTTGAGACAGTTGAGAAGTCGTTACGCCATTCGTGCAGGTCGGAACTTACCCGACAAGGAATTTCGCTACCTTAGGATGGTTATAGTTACCACCGCCGTTTACTGGGGCTTAAATTCTCCGCTTCACCCCGAAAAGGGGTTAACGGGTCCTCTTAACCTTCCAGCACCGGGCAGGCGTCAGTCCGTATACCTCGTCTTGCGACTTCGCACGGACCTGTGTTTTTAGTAAACAGTCGCTTCTCACTGGTTTCTGCGACCCCCTGCCGCTGCCCCCAGCTAGTGGGTTGACGGTGTGGGGGCCCCCCTTCTCCCGAAGTTACGGGGGCATTTTGCCGAGTTCCTTAACCATAGTTCACTCGTACGCCTCGGTATTCTCTACCTGACCACCTGTGTCGGTTTGGGGTACGGGCCGTGTGTGTGCTCGCTAGAGGCTTTTCTTGGCAGCACAGGATCACCGAATTCACCTCATCCGGCTATGCATCACCTCTCGGACTGTGTGACACCCGGATTTACCTAGATGTCGTCCTACCGGCTTGCCCCAGTATTACCACTGACTGGTACGGCTACCTTCCTGCGTCACCCCATCGCTTGACTACTACCAACCCGGGTCCCACGCAGCCGGTGGCTGTCCTTTCCCTCGAAAGGGATCAGATCGGCCACCTTTTGGGTGGTTAGCAGGATTGATTCATCACGGGCGCTCACACACGGGTACGGGAATATCAACCCGTTGTCCATCGACTACGCCTGTCGGCCTCGCCTTAGGTCCCGACTCACCCTGGGCGGACTGGCCTGGCCCAGGAACCCTTGGTCTTTCGGCGGGCAAGGTTCTCACTTGCCTTATCGCTACTCATGCCTGCATTCTCACTCCCACACCCTCCACCACTCGATCACTCGGCGGCTTCACCGGATGCAGGACGCTCCCCTACCCAACGACACATGTCGTTGCCGCGGCTTCGGCGGTGTGCTTGAGCCCCGCTACATTATCGGCGCACAATCACTTGACCAGTGAGCTATTACGCACTCTTTCAAGGGTGGCTGCTTCTAAGCCAACCTCCTGGTTGTCTTTGCGACTGCACATCCTTTCCCACTTAGCACACGCTTAGGGGCCTTAGCCGGCGATCTGGGCTGTTTCCCTTTCGACGCACGGAGCTTATCCCCCGCCGTCTCACTGCCACGCTTTAGTCTTACCGGCATTCGGAGTTTGGCTGACGTCAGTAACCTAGTAGGGCCCATCGGCCATCCAGTAGCTCTACCTCCGGCAAGAAACACGCAACGCTGCACCTAAATGCATTTCGGGGAGAACCAGCTATCACGGAGTTTGATTGGCCTTTCACCCCTACCCACAACTCATCCCCTCAGTCTTCAACCTAAGTGGGTTCGGGCCTCCACGCGGTCTTACCCGCGCTTCACCCTGGCCATGGGTAGATCACTCCGCTTCGGGTCCAGAACACACCACTACACCCCCTCACGGGGGATACGCCCTATTCAGACTCGCTTTCGCTGCGGCTACCCCACCCGGGTTAACCTCGCGACATGTCCCTGACTCGCAGGCTCATTCTTCAAAAGGCACGCCATCACCCCACCCACAAGGAGAGGGCTCTGACGGCTTGTAGGCACACGGTTTCAGGTACTCTTTCACTCCCCTCCCGGGGTACTTTTCACCATTCCCTCACGGTACTAATCCGCTATCGGTCATCGAGAAGTATTCAGGCTTACCGGGTGGTCCCGGCAGATTCACAGCAGATTCCACGGGCCCGCTGCTACTCGGGGACACTGCACACAACAGACAGCATGTTTTCACCTACCGGGCTCTCACCGTCTACGGCAGACCATCCCAGGCCACTTCGACTAACACACTGCTTTATCACTGCTGCCCTCCACGGCGGTGAAAGGAATACAGACCCCACAACACCACACACACAACCCCCGCCGGGTATCACATGCGCGCGGTTTAGCCATCCTCCGCGTTCGCTCGCCACTACTAGCGGAATCACTTTTGTTTTCTACTCCTACGGGTACTGAGATGTTTCACTTCCCCGCGTTCCCCCCTGACGGCTATACATTCACCGCCAGGTGACACGACATCACTCGTGCCGGGTTACCCCATTCGGACATCCTCGGATCCACGCTCGGTTGACAACTCCCCGAGGCATATCGCAGCCTCCCACGTCCTTCATCGGCTCTCGATGCCAAGGCATCCACCATGCGCCCTAACACACTTACAAACACAAAAACCAAAGAAAACTTTGATCAAAATTGCACAAAAGAACACGCCACCCACACAGGGCAACGCATCCCCTTGATGCTCGCAACCACTATCCAACACTCAAACACCACACCCCACCACCAAGTGAGGCAACAACACCAAGGTGTTGTCTCAAAGCCCAATAGTGTGCCGGCGATCTCGCTGAAAATTTGCTGTTGTGCACCCGGTCGCCGCCACTACAGCGCACGACCCCTTCACGGCTCACACCCCACCTAGATGCGGGATGTTTTTCGTGGTGCTCCTTAGAAAGGAGGTGATCCAGCCGCACCTTCCGGTACGGCTACCTTGTTACGACTTCGTCCCAATCGCCGATCCCACCTTCGACAGCTCCCCCCACAAGGGTTAGGCCACTGGCTTCGGGTGTTACCGACTTTCATGACGTGACGGGCGGTGTGTACAAGGCCCGGGAACGTATTCACCGCAGCGTTGCTGATCTGCGATTACTAGCGACTCCGACTTCACGGGGTCGAGTTGCAGACCCCGATCCGAACTGAGACCGGCTTTAAAGGATTCGCTTAACCTCACGGCATCGCAGCCCTTTGTACCGGCCATTGTAGCATGTGTGAAGCCCTGGACATAAGGGGCATGATGACTTGACGTCATCCCCACCTTCCTCCGAGTTGACCCCGGCAGTCTCTCACGAGTCCCCACCATGACGTGCTGGCAACATGAGACAAGGGTTGCGCTCGTTGCGGGACTTAACCCAACATCTCACGACACGAGCTGACGACAGCCATGCACCACCTGCACACAGACCACAAGGGAACGCCTATCTCTAGACGCGTCCTGTGCATGTCAAACCCAGGTAAGGTTCTTCGCGTTGCATCGAATTAATCCACATGCTCCGCCGCTTGTGCGGGCCCCCGTCAATTCCTTTGAGTTTTAGCCTTGCGGCCGTACTCCCCAGGCGGGGTACTTAATGCGTTAGCTACGGCACGGATCCCAAGGAAGGAAACCCACACCTAGTACCCACCGTTTACGGCGTGGACTACCAGGGTATCTAATCCTGTTCGCTCCCCACGCTTTCGCTCCTCAGCGTCAGTTACTGCCCAGAGACCCGCCTTCGCCACCGGTGTTCCTCCTGATATCTGCGCATTCCACCGCTACACCAGGAATTCCAGTCTCCCCTGCAGTACTCCAGTCTGCCCGTATCGCCCGCACGCCCCCAGTTAAGCCAGGGAATTTCACGAACAACGCGACAAACCACCTACGAGCTCTTTACGCCCAGTAATTCCGGACAACGCTCGCACCCTACGTATTACCGCGGCTGCTGGCACGTAGTTGGCCGGTGCTTCTTCTCCACCTACCGTCACCCGCAACAAAAACCACGGGCTTCGCCGATGGTGAAAGAGGTTTACAACCCGAAGGCCGTCATCCCCCACGCGGCGTCGCTGCATCAGGCTTGCGCCCATTGTGCAATATTCCCCACTGCTGCCTCCCGTAGGAGTCTGGGCCGTATCTCAGTCCCAGTGTGGCCGGACACCCTCTCAGGCCGGCTACCCGTCGTCGCCTTGGTAGGCCATCACCCCACCAACAAGCTGATAGGCCGCGGGCCCATCCCACACCGCAAAAGCTTTCCACCACACCACATGCATGGCATGGTCCTATCCGGTATTAGACCCAGTTTCCCAAGCTTATCCCGAAGTGCAGGGCAGATCACCCACGTGTTACTCACCCGTTCGCCACTCGAGCACCCCCAAAGGGGCCTTTCCGTTCGACTTGCATGTGTTAAGCACGCCGCCAGCGTTCGTCCTGAGCCAGGATCAAACTCTCCAAACAAAAACCCCCACACCAAAGCGCAGGCAGAATTCAAATCAGAGAAACCTGACAAAGACACCAAAAACCGGCATCTCAAAAAACAGGCCACACCCACACACGGGGCGCGCAAGCATGACCCAAAAAAACAACAACAAAAACAAAACCACCAAACACACTATTGAGTTCTCAAACAACACCCCTTCGACCGCGCAACAAGCCCCGCGGCTATTGGCCGCTAACTCGCTTGCGGACGACGAGGGATCCACCGAAGTGGAGTTTCCCTCTGGGACATCGTCGCGCTCTACGGACTGGCCGCGTCGCGACGACTTGCCTAAGTTACGCGAGAGTCAACACCGAGTCAAACAACCTGCTAGACGGCGTGTTTCGTCCCGCAAGATCAACTAACGCGCTCGACCCCGGCGATATTCCGCTTGCCGCGGCGCAGAACCAGCCAGCGGCCGTACAGGAAGTCGGTTGCCCCGGGCACCCACTCCTCGTCGTCGATCTTGGTGTTGTTGACCGACACGCCGCCCTCGGCGATCGTGCGTCGTGCAGCGCCTTTGCTCTGCGACAGGCCGCTAGCCACTAGCAGGTCGACGATGCCGTCCGGCGCACCCGGCTTCAACTGGGCTACCGAGGTCTCGCGCAGCGCGGCCGTCAGCGTGGACTCATCCAGACGGCCGAGCTCCCCGCGGCCGAACAGGGCCTGGCTCGCATGCTCGACGGACTCGGTCGCCTGCTCGCCGTGCACGAGCGTGGTGAGCTCGCGCGCGAGTCGTCGCTGCGCTGCACGTTCCTGCGGCCGTGACGCTGTGGCCTGCTCCAGTTCGGCCAGCTCGTCGGCGGACAGGAAGGTGAACCAGCGCAAATACCGGATGACGTCGGCGTCGGCGGTGTTGACGAAGTACTGGTACCAGGCGTACGGAGTCGTCATCTCCGGGTCCAACCACACATTGCCACCGCCAGTGGACTTTCCGAACTTCGTCCCGTCGGCGGTGGTGACCAGCGGCACCGTCAGCGCATGCACGGAGGCTGCCAGTTTCTGACGCACCAAGCGCACGCCAGCGATGATGTTGCCCCACTGGTCGGATCCACCGATCTGCAGCACGCAGTGGTGGCGTTGGTAAAGCTCGACGTAGTCGTTGGCCTGCAACAGCATGTAGCTGAACTCCGTGTAGGAGATCCCTTCGCCCTCCAGGCGCCGTCGGATGGTGTCGCGGTCCAGCATCACGTTGACTGAGAAGTGCTTGCCGACGTCGCGCAGCAACTCGATCGCCGACATCGCATTAGTCCACTCGAGGTTGTTTTCGACAATGGCGCCGGTCGGTGAGCCGTCGAAATCGACGAAGCGTTCCAGCTGCCCTCGGATCCGCTCGGTCCATTCGTGCACAGTGTCAGCAGCGTTGAGCACCCGTTCGCCGCTGTCGCGGGGGTCGCCGATCATGCCGGTTGCACCGCCGGCAAGAACGATTGGACGGTGCCCGAGGCGCTGAAACCGCCTCAGCGCCAATAACGGCACTAAATGTCCGGCATGCAGGCTGGGTGCGGTGGGGTCGAATCCCGCATACAGCGTGATCGCACCCCGGGCAGCCTCGTCGGCCAGCGCGTCGAGGTCGGTGGACTGTGCAATCAGCCCACGCCAGCTCAGCTCATCGACGATTCCGGCGATTTCAGGGCTCACAGTCATCAATCTTCTCGCACTGACGCGGCGGTGCGGCGCGCGACCGGCCGGCGCGTTGGTCGCCCGGCGACGATGCGGGCCGTGTCGACTCCACCCGCTTGCGGGGGCAAGCCGGGCAACGGGCATTAGTCGCTGGCGCCCGGCGCCGGTGCCCGGGGGCTGCGTCGGTAGGCCGAGACCTCCGTTCGCCCCGGTAACCACAGCCGCCACGCGCGGTCGGCGGCCTTGCTGATGCCAACACGAGGCCCCGACACGGCATCGACGGTGTCATTGAGCCTCAGCCGCACTGGACTGTCGGTGTCGAAGAGATCGACACCGTTGTCGGCCATGGTGATTTCCAAAGCCGAGCAGAGATTTCCCGGTCCGCGCGCCAATGCGGCGGTCTGGATCAACGCACCGCGCCTCGACTGGGCAACGTCGAGCCCGGTCTGGATTGCGGCCGCCCTGAGCAGCACGGCGGCCGCCGTTCCGTCGGCGCCGCACACCACATTTGCGCAGACGTGGATGCCATGGCTGCGGTAGGTATACAGCCGCCCCGGCGGCCCGAACATCACCACATTGCGGCCGGTGGGACCCCGGTACGAGTGCGCCGCGGCGTCCGGCCACGGGCCGTCGGGCACCCCACCGTAGGCCTCTACCTCGACGATCGTCGCAGTGACGCCACGACCGGCGAGGGTGGCGCCGAGCAGTCGGTGCGCGGCTTCGACCGGGTCGACCGCGAGTTGCTCAGCGCCCACCGGACAGATTCTGCCTGCGGCCCCTTGACAGCCGGACCACCAGGGGGCGGATATTCATCATATGATGACTTCATCACGTGATGAATTATCTTCAGGCGATCGGGCAGCAGCCGTCGACATCAGTCACTTGCGGGTGATCCGCGGCAAACGCCCTGCCATCCACGACTTCTCGGTTCGAATAGCCCGCGGCAGTATCACCGGCCTGCTCGGCCCGTCGGGCTGCGGGAAGACCACGCTCATGCGGTGCATCGTCGGCACCCAGCTCATCACTTCGGGCACAGTCCACGTGCTGGACCTGCCCGCCGGGTCAGCACCATTGCGTCGCCGCATCGGATATCTGCCTCAAGACCCGACGATCTACAACGACCTGCGAATAATCGACAACGTCCGCTATTTCGCGTCGCTCTACGGTTTTGACAGTCACGCCGCCGACTCCGCAATAGCGCGGGTGGGGCTCAGCGATCACAGCACCGCCTACTGCGGCAATCTCTCCGGAGGTCAGCGCACCAGAGTGTCGCTGGCTTGTGCGCTGGTCTGTCAGCCCGAGCTGCTGGTGCTCGACGAACCAACAGTCGGATTAGACCCGGTGCTGCGGGCAGATCTTTGGGAGCAGTTCGCCGACCTGGCCCGCGGCGGGACCACGCTGCTGGTTTCCAGCCACGTGATGGACGAAGCCGACCACTGCGGTGATCTGCTGCTGATGCGCGACGGTCACCTGATCGCGCACACCACCCCGACCCAGCTACGAGAGGACACCGGATGCACGTCACTGGAGGACGCGTTTCTGTCCATCATCAAGCGCAGCACCAGGCGCCAAGCGGGTTAGGGCTGCAGGAGAATCTCAAACCTTATAACGCCACGACGTTACGGATCCTGCGCCAACTTGGCGCCGATCGCCGCAGCATCGCGATGATCTTGGTGGTGCCGGTGCTAGTGATCACGTTGATGTACTTCATGTTTCATAACGCTCCGCACCGACCGGGAACCCCATCGCCGTTCAACAATGCCTGCCTGATTCTGCTGGGTCTTTTCCCGCTCTTCGTGATGTTCATCATCACGGCGATCACGATGCAGCGCGAACGGGCATCGGGGACTTTGGAGCGGATCTTGACCACTCCGCTACGCCGACTCGATCTGCTTCTCGCTTATGGGACAGCCTTTTCGATCGCCGCAGCGGTGCAAGCCACATTGGCGTGCATCGTGTCGTTTTGGTTCCTCGGCTTCGACACCGCGGCCAGCCCGGTGTGGGTGTTCGTCATCGCGATTGTCAACGCGGTGCTGGGCGTCGGCCTGGGATTGTTGTGTAGTGCGTTCGCGCGAACCGAGTTTCAGGCGGTGCAGTTCATTCCGCTGGTGATGGTTCCGCAGCTGCTGCTGGCCGGCATCATCGTCCCGCGGGCACTGATGCCGAACTGGCTGGAGTGGATCAGCAACGTGCTGCCGGCCAGCTATGCCTTAGAGGCTCTGCAACAGGTGGGCGCGCATTCCGAGCTGACCGGCGTCGCGGCACGCGACATTGCGGTCGTGGTGGGTTTTGCGATCGCGGCGCTGTGTCTGGCCGCTGCGACACTGCGCCGACGGACACCTTGATCCGGTGGTCACTCAAGCGAACCGGAAACGGCCGGGACGTCCCCGCGGCGCATCCGACACCCGCGAGCGCATCTTGGTCAGCGCCCGGGAACTGTTTGCCCGCAATGGAATTCACAAGACGTCGATTCGGGCGGTGGCGGCAGCAGCGGGAGTGGATGCCGCGCTGGTGCACCACTACTACGGCACCAAGGAGCAGCTGTTCGCCGCGGCTGTGCGTATCCCGATCGATCCGATGGATGTCATCGGCCCGTTGCGCGAAGTTCCCGTCGAGGAGCTCGGCAACAAGATACTGTCGGTGCTGTTGCCGCTGTGGGACTCCGAGGTGGGTGCCGGATTCATCGCCACGCTGCGGTCGATCCTGGCGGGCTCGGAGGTGAATCTCTTCCGTACTTTCCTGCAAGACGTGATCGCGGTCGAAGTGGGTTCACGCGTTGACAATCCGCCGGGAAGCGGCATCATCCGAATTCAGTTCGTCGCATCGCAACTGGTCGGCGTGATCATGGCGCGCTACATCCTGGAGTTGGAGCCGTTCAAGTCACTGCCCGTCGAACAGATCGCGCAGACCATCGCGCCGAACCTGCAGCGTTACCTCACTGGGGAGCTGCCGGAGTGGCCCGCGCAATGAGCCGCGCATGCTCGTCGTCGCTCACCTGGGTCGCTTCATCGATCAGCAGCACCGGGATGCCGTCGTCGATCCGGTAGGCGCGGCGCAGCCGTGGGTTGTACAGCAGTTCTTGGCCCTCCTGATCTGCCGGGCCGACCAGCACCAGCGGGCCCCGGTCGGCCGGGCAGACCAGGATGCTCAGCAGCGTTTGGTCAATCATGATTGCCCGATAGCTGGTGCGCACCGGACAGCTCGGCCCGAGCCGAGCCCGTCAACCGCCGGAACTGGCCGGCGTCCGCATCGAAGTACCAAGCATGTCGCCCGGCCTTCGGAATCCCCGCCGCCCGCAAGGGACTGACGGTCGGACGGTACGTCGCGCTCAGCGTCATCTCCGCACCACATGGACGATGTCGGGTCCCAACCCGAACGGCATGGCAGCCACCGCTTCGGTGAGATCGGCCGCCGTGATGGTCGCACCAGGCCGCAACGTCACCGCGGTCACTGCGACGTGCTGACCATCCATCGACACCCCATAGGTCACCGCGAGGTCGACCGCCGGAAGAAGCCCGAGCGCATCGGTGATCGGGTCGCAAAACACGATGCCACGCGGGGTGCGGACCGTCGAACCGCGCCTGCCCACCAACCAGAAGTCGCCGTCGGCGTCGCGGCGGAACAGATACTCGGTGGAGATCCAGGTGTCGGCCGGAGCGAACACGCCGCGTTTGACCGACGCGGTCGGATCGATCGGCCCGCGCGGCTCGGCGAGCAGCACACCGACTTCATTGGTTTCTGGCACCCGGACCAGCCCGCGCTCGGTTTCCAGGATCAAGTCATGCTCGGCGTCGTAGGCGCCCAGTTCGACGCGTCCGGCGCCGGGCAACGGCCGGCCCTTACTTCCGATCTTCGCGCCGGACACATTGGCCAGCACCGCATGTCCGTCGGTGGTCGCGAAGAACTCGACGACGTGCGCGGGCGCGAACACGTCGACGACGCGCTGCCACAGTCCGGTCGGCATACCCGAGCCGATGAACAACCGCACCGGGTGATTGCCGTGCAGCGCGAAACCTGGGTCATCGATGACATCGCGGAGCATCGCCCAGGTGTAGGAGACGACGGTGACGCCGTACTGGCGAACTTCGGCGACGAATCGGTCCGCTTGCGGGCCGCGGGACAACGCAATCCGGGCGCCGCCGACCACCGCGCCGCCGAGGCTGACCAACAGCGCAGACTCGTGATGCAGCGGTGTCAGGCAGTACACGGTGTCGTTCCGGTCCAGGGCCGCGGTCGAGGCGGTTCCGAACGCCGACAGCGCCCAGCGGTAGTTGGTGATCTGCTTGGCGACGAGTTGTCCGCCCGCGGTGCTGAACGCGATGAACGCCAGATCCCGCGCATACCCCGGGTTCTCCCGATACCAGGCCGGGAGCTCGACGGCGTCGGGATCGATCTGTTCCATGTCGATGACGCCGGCGTCCTCGGGCAGATGCAGATCCCGGGACTCACCGCCACCGAGCACCAGAATCTGTCCGGGCAATTGCCGCGCGGTCTCGAGGTTGGGCGGGTCGGTGATGATCTCGGTCACTCCCCCGTGCCGGACCGCGGCGGCCAGGTCGACGTCGGGCTTCAACAGCACCGCGACGGCGCCCAATCGGGACAGCGCGGCGATGGCCACCAGCGCGCTGGGCCGGGTTTCCATCAAGACGCCAACGTGTTCGCCCTGGCGCACCCCGACCTCGATGAGGCCGCGCACGACGTTGTCGATGCGCCGGTTTACCGCCTCGTAGGTGTGGACGCGTCCATCGAAGAGCAAGAATTCGCCGTTCGGAGCATCGTGAGCTTGTTCGCCGATGATCCGGCCGAGCGAGATCCGGGTGTGGTCGTTGATCTGGCCCAGCCGGGCCAGTCGGGGCAAGGTTCGGGCGGTTTCCACGGCCAATGTGCGCATGGACTTGTTCGCTGCGACGACGGCGTCGGCCGCACCGCGGGCGAGTGTCAGGGCCACCTCGGATGCCTCGCCGAGTCCATGCATCACCCGCGAACTGAGCGCGACGCCGCGATCCTCGGTGCGCTCGGCTGGCTGATCAGCCATCGGGAAGATGTCGGTGGGCTTGTCTCCGCGCCCGGAAATCCACAGCGCCCAATCGGCGACGGTTGGCCACGTCTCGTGTGCCGCTTTGGATCCGACGACCAGACCGAAGTGACCGGTACGCAGGCTGTACTCGTAGACTTCGGCGTTGGGCGCTGCGCGCCGGATACCACGCACCGCGGCCGGCTGACCGATGTCGTCAACCTCACCGACGAAAGCCAATACGGGACAAGTGATATCGGTCAGCGTTACCAGTTGACCGTTGATGGCGAAACCGCCGGTCATCATCCGGTTGTGCGCGATGAACTGCTTCAGCAGCTCGGAGATCGCCGGGCCGGACCAGGCGATCCAGCCTTCCGACTCCAGGAATCTGCGTTGGGCTTCTCTCGGCAGCAGCGCCTCGCGATCGTGCAGCTGGCGCACGAAATCGATTCGCGCTTTGGCGGTCTTGAACGGATCGAGCATCTGAAAGCCAGTGCGTGCCAACCAGCTTGGGATGTCCAACCGGTTGAAGACGTGGTCGGCCATGAAATTGGCGATACCGGGAGCCAAGTTGGGTGGAAGCCCCATCGGGAGCGCCGCCAGCGTGTCTACCGGTGCGCCGAAGGTCACAATGCTGGCGATGCTTTTCGAGCGCCGGTAGGCCGCCGCCTGGTAGGTGAACATTCCACCCTGCGAATAGCCGGCCAGGTGCACATCCTGACCAGTGATCTCCGCGGTCAGGTCAATCGCCTCGCTCAGCGCGACGATGTGGTCGGCCAGATTGCGGCGCATGCCGCCCTCGACCTGGTCAGGTGAGCCGAAGTCGATGACCCAGGGATCCAGCCCGGCGGCGTGCAGGATGCCGACCGCGCCGTCGTCCCGGGTGACATCCCACATGTTCGCCGACATCATCATGGGGTGCACCAGCAGCACCGGCGGGCCCGCCTGCGGGTGCCCCGGCCGGCTGTCGGGTGGGAAATACCGCCGAAGCTTGTACATCGGCACGCTCTCCACGACCTGGGACGGCGACGGAGAGTTGCCGGTTTCCAGGCCCCCGAGCCGCAGCACTTCCAGGCCGTTCTGTGCTGTCGCCACCAGACGTTCAACCGGTCGCGTGACCGCTGAAAAACTCAGATCCATGCCGCCGCTCCCTACCAAACTGAGACGATCCTTTGCTGCATGTGGGCCTGACAGCGTGCACATCATGGCACATCGCACGGGGTCTGCCCGCAGCTTTGATCACGGTGCTAGGTCGTTCGCCAGCCTAGTCCGGCGACGATGCGGGCCCGAAGGCCCGCCGTGGGAGTCCCCCGGCCGCGCGGGGGCCCCAGCTGCGAGGGGCGAGCAGGACAAATCAGCCGGGGTCCGGCCCGCCATGTCGCTAGGGTCGGGGCGGTGGCACATCTGCTAGGCGCCGAGGCAGTGCACCTGGAGTACCCGACCCAGGTCGTCTTCACGTCAGTGACCGTCGGAGTCAGCGACGGCGATCGCATCGGCATCGTGGGTCGAAACGGCGACGGCAAATCCAGTTTGCTGGATTTGCTGACCGGTCGGGTGCACCCGGATTCCGGACGGGTGACCCAGCGCAGCGGGCTGCGGGTCGGCGCGCTGAGCCAGGCAGACACTCTGGATCCGCACAGCACAGTGGCATGGACGCTGGTCGGCGACCGGCCCGAACACGAGTGGGCCGGTAATCCGCGCATCCGCGACGTGGTCGGCGGACTGGTCGCCGACATCAGTTGGGACGCGACCATCGGCACACTCAGCGGTGGCCAACGGCGCCGAGTTCAGCTGGCCGCGCTGCTGGTCGACGACTGGGACGTCATCGCGCTGGACGAGCCGACCAATCACCTCGACATCGAAGGCATCACCTGGCTCGCCGCTCACCTGCGCCAGCGCTGGGCCCGCAATACCGGCGGACTGCTGCTGGTGACCCACGACCGGTGGTTTCTCGACGAGGTGGCGACCGCGACATGGGAGGTGCACGACGGCATCGTCGAGCCGTTCGAAGGCGGCTATGCCGCGTACGTGTTGCAGCGCGTCGAGCGGGACCGGAGAGCCGCCGTCACCGAGGCCAAGCGGCAGAACCTGATGCGCAAGGAGCTGGCGTGGCTTCGCCGCGGCCCGCCGGCGCGCACGTCGAAACCGAAATTCCGGATCGATGCCGCCAACCAGCTGATCGCCGACGTGCCGCCGCTGCGCAATACGGTCGAGTTGGCGAAACTTGCCACCGCGCGGCTCGGTAAGGACGTCGTCGACCTGCTTGACGTGTCCGTCTCGTTCGACGGCCACCCGGTGTTGCGCGACGTCGAATGGCGAATCGGCCCCGGCGAACGCAGCGGCATTATCGGGGCCAACGGCGCAGGCAAGTCCACCCTGCTCGGACTGATCACCGGCACCGTTCAACCCGACAGCGGAAAAGTGAAGCGCGGCAAGACTGTTCGGTTGGCGATTCTCGACCAGCGCGGTGATGACCTGGCGCCGCTGACGGGCGAACGAGTCGCCGACCTGTTAAGCCGGCTGCGCAGCGGCTATCAGGTCGACGGCCGTGACGTGACCCCGGCGCAGTTATTGGAGCGGCTCGGATTCCTCGACGGTCAACTCTCGGCACGCGTCGATGAGCTCTCTGGCGGCCAACGCCGCCGGCTGCAGCTGATGCTCACGCTGCTGGCCGAGCCCAATGTGCTCCTGCTCGACGAACCCACCAACGACGTCGACACCGAGATGCTGGCCGCCACCGAAGACCTGCTCGACTCGTGGCCGGGCACATTGATCGTCGTCTCCCACGACCGTTACTTGCTGGAGCGTGTCACCGACCAGCAGTACGCGATCCTTAACGGTCGGCTCCGACATCTGCCCGGCGGTGTCGACGAATACCTGCGACTGACCGCGAGAGCGGCCGATCTGCGAGCCGCCGCACCTGCCGCCAGCACTGCTGCGCCGCAAGCGATTTCGGGAGCTGAACTACGCGCCGCCGAGAAAGAGATCGCCGCCATCGACCGCAGGCTGGCGCGGCTGGCCGACCAGATCGCGGCCAAGCACGTCGAACTCGCCGAGCACGACCATTCCGACCACGTCGGGATCACCCGACTAACCCAGGAACTGCGCGGCCTCGAGGACGATGTCTCCGGGTTGGAAAACCGTTGGCTGGAGCTCTCCGAAGCGCTCGAGTAATCGCGGACAACCCGGTTGCGGCCTCGGAAAGCCCTGTGTTGACAAGGATCGGGGTGTTATCGGCTGCGTCGGCGATGAGCTTGTTGAGATCCGAGACGGTTGGCCGAAGCCCGCAGCCGGGACTGCTATCGGAGCGATTGCCAGAATTCGCTGACAATGGTGGCGATTTCGATCGACATCGAGCAGGAGCGGGCCGAGGTGTCCCGCGCCGCTGACAGCGACTGCTCGCGCGTGGGGCATTGTGGCCGCTGCGGCTTCGGCGTCGGCGGGCTGCCAGTGCTGGTCGGCAACTTTGCCGGTGATGAACAACGTAGGAACGGTGATCGCCGGTAGCTTATCGGTGAGGGGTTGCCAACGATGCATGAACCGGATCGTCCGGCGGATCGATTCACGGTCGGCCTGCTTGAAGGCGCTAATCATTTCTGCGGCCCGATCAGGCTGCGCCGCAATCGCATCGGAGCCTAGTAGCGCATCGAAGAGCACTTTGGTGATGACGCGGTTCGGGCCGGCCAAGCGGTAGAGCAGCGCCAGTGGATACGTCTGGGTCCAGCGTTGCCGACGGCTGACCGGCAGCAGCGGTGCGGTGATAGTGACCAGGCTGCGCAATCGGTGCGGCTGGCTGGTCGCCACGGTGATGCCTACGTGCCCGCCCCAGGCGTTCCCCACCCAGTCCACCGGCTCGGTGATGCCGAGTTGATCCATGACCTCGCCGGCGGCTTGCGCGCAGTCATCGAGGGTGAAGTCGCGATGGATGGGACTGCTGCCGCCGTATCCGGGACCGTCGATCGTCACCACGCGCCGACGCGCACCAAAAGCCTCGACCAGCGGTCCCCAACTGCGAGAGTCGACCCACAGGCTGTGCCACAACAGCACCGGCGGGCCGGAGCCCGCCTGCCCCACATTCAGCCGCCCGAGGCAAGTGGACACCAGGCCCGCGGTAGAACTATGCGCATCCATATTGCCGTCCTTAAATACTTCGGAAGCCGAAATTTCGGTAGCCGTAGTATCGTGCCTCGGCATGGCTACGTCAAGCGATCTGCCCACCGATCGACTCGCGATCGGCCAGCTGCTGATCCGGCTGCTGCGCGAATTCCGACGCGAACTGTCCGCCCCCGCCGCTGCGGCAGGCTACGGCGACATCCGTGACCCGCACCTGCAGATCTTCGGTGCCATCGGCATGGGTGAAGTGCGGCTCACCGACGTCGCCGGGCGCGCGCAATTGAGCCTGGCCGCCACATCAGAGCTGGTGAACAACCTCCAAGAGCTTGACTATCTGGAACGCCGGCCCGATCCGAGCGACGGACGCGCCAAACTCATCTGCCTGACCCAGCGTGGACGCGCTTTGATGGCCCACGCCGGCGACCGCGTGGCCACAATCGAAGAACAGTGGTCGGCCACCGTCGGCAAGCCGTCCTTTGACCAGATGTGCGCGACCATGCAACGCCTTCTTGACCATCTCGATCCCGAGGAAGCACACCGATAATGTCGTAGCCGGGTAGGTGCTTAGGCGGCTTCGTCGACATGGCGGCGCACCTGATCGCTAACGACGCAGCTGCTCCCGAAGTCGCTCCGCGGCGGCTCGAACCCCGTCCAGCTGGGCGGCGACGCGGGTCGGCGCGGTGCCACCGCGCGCGTCGCGCGACGACACCGAGCCCTCGATGGTGAGCACTTCGCGCACCTCGGGAGTCAGGCTGGTGCTGACGGCCGCCAGCTCGTCGTCGGTCAACTCCTCCAGCCCGACGCCGCGCTGCTCGGCGGCACGCACGGCGGCTCCCGCCGCCTCGTGGGCGTCACGGAACGGCACGCCTTGGCGCACCAGCCATTCGGCGATGTCGGTGGCCAGGGTGTATCCGGCGGGGGCGAGTGCCGCCATCCGCTCGATGTTGAACGTCAGGCTGCTCACCAGTCCGGCCATCGCCGGCAGCAGCAACTCGAGTTGCGCCGCCGAGTCGAAAACCGGTTCTTTGTCCTCTTGCAGATCCCGGTTGTAGGCCAACGGCTGAGCCTTCAGCGTCGCCAGCAGCCCAGCGAGGTTTCCGATCAACCGACCGGATTTGCCGCGGGCCAGCTCGGCGATGTCGGGGTTCTTCTTCTGCGGCATGATCGAGCTGCCGGTCGACCACGAGTCGTGCAACGTGACGTAGCCGAATTCGGTTGAGCTCCAGATGATGATGTCCTCGGCGAGCCGCGATAAGTCGACGCCGATCATCGCTAGGACGAACGCTGCTTCTGCGGCGAAATCCCTTGCCGCAGTAGCGTCGACGGAATTGTCGGCGGCCGCTGCGAATCCGAGCTTTTCAGCGATCGCGTCCGGATCGAGCCCCAGCGACGACCCCGCCAGCGCTCCGGAACCGTAGGGGGACACCGCGGTGCGCTTATCCAGGTCGACGATTCGGTCGACGTCGCGCAGCAACGGGTGGGCATGCGCGAGTAAGTGGTGTGCCAGCAGGATCGGCTGAGCGGATTGCAAGTGCGTTTTCCCGGGCATGATGGCGCTCGGGTGGGCAGCGGCCTGAGTAACCAAGGCGCCGACGACCTCGAGCGCACCGGCGGCCACTCGGCGTACCGCGTCGCGCAGCCACATCCGAAACAGCGTCGCCACTTGGTCGTTTCGTGAGCGGCCGGCCCGCAGCCGGCCGCCCAGGTCGGGGCCGACTCGGTCGATCAGTCCGCGTTCCAGCGCGGCGTGCACATCCTCGTCGGTGACCAGTGGGCCGAAGCTGCCGTCGGCGACGTCCTCGGCGAGGCTGTCCAGCCCGGCCAGCAGCCCGTCACGCTGCTCTTCGGTGAGCAACCCGGCCTGGAACAGCACCACGGTGTGCGCTCGAGACGCGGTGATGTCGTAGGGCGCCAGCACCCAATCGAAGTGGGTGGATTTGCTCAACGCAGCCAGCGCGTCGGACGGCCCGTCGGCGAACCTGCCGCCCCACAGCGAACCCTCGTTGGTGCTCACCGGCTCACACCGGATCTCCGGCGGCTGAGTCCCGTCGCGCGGCGATTTTCGACGAAAGGCCGTGCACATACACGAAGCCCTTGGCGGCAGACTGGTCGAAGCTGTCGCCCTCGTCGTAGGTGGCCAGGTTGAAGTCGTAGAGCGACTCGGCGCTGCGACGGCCGTTGACGGCAATATGGCCACCGTGCAACACCATTCGGATTTCGCCGGACACATGCTCCTGGGTCTTGGCGACGAAGGTCTCCAGCGCCGTCTTCAACGGCGAATACCACAGTCCGTCGTAGACCAGCTCGGCCCAGCGCTGGTCGGTCTGGCGCTTGAACCGGCCCAGCTCACGCTCGAGGGTGACGTGCTCGAGCTCGGTGTGCGCGGTGACGAGCACCATCGCGCCGGGCGCCTCGTAGATTTCGCGGCTCTTGATGCCCACCAAGCGGTCTTCCACGACATCGAGCCGTCCGACTCCTTGCGCGCCGGCGCGCTCGTTGAGTTCCTCGATCGCCTGCAGCACCGACACCGGCTTGCCGTCGATCGACACCGGCACACCACGCTCGAACCCGACGATCACCTCGTCGGGGGTGTTCCAGTTGACGGTGGGGTCTTCGGTGTAGGCGTAGACGTCCTTGGTGGGGGCATTCCACAGGTGTTCCAGGAAGCCGGTTTCCACCGCCCGCCCCCACACGTTCTGGTCAATTGAGAACGGCGAGCGTTTGGTCACATTGATCGGGATGGCGTTCTCCTCAGCGAAGGCGATGGCCTTCTCCCGGGTCCACGCGTAGTCCCGGACCGGTGCGAGCACCTCCAGATCGGGTGCTAGCGAAGCGAATCCGACTTCGAACCGGACTTGGTCATTGCCTTTTCCGGTGCAACCGTGCGCGACGATGCCCCCGCCGTGCTCGCGGGCCGCCGCGACCAGGTGCTTGACGATCAGCGGCCGGCTGATCGCCGAGACCAGCGGGTAGCGATCCATGTAAAGACCGTTGGACAAGATGGTCGGCAGGCAGTATTCGTCGGCGAACTCGTCGCGGGCGTCGACGACGACCGCTTCGACGGCACCGCAGTCCAGCGCGCGCTGGCGCACCACCTCCATGTCCTCACCGCCCTGGCCCAGATCGATCGCGACCGCGACGACCTCCTGGCCGGTCTCCTTGCCGATCCAGCTGATCGCCACCGAGGTGTCCAAACCGCCGGAATACGCCAAGATGACGCGCTCGGACATGAATTGATCTCCTTGTTTTGCCGGTTATGTGAGGTCTTGGATCACGGTTGCGAGCTCTGCGCCGGTCATCGGCTCGCGGGCCGCCACGAAAATGGTGTCATCTCCAGCGATCGTGCCGACGACGTACGGCAATGCTGCCCGGTCGATGGCACTGGCCAGGTAGTCGGCAGCGCCGGGAGGCGTGCGCAGCACAGCGAGGTTTCCGCTGGCGTCGGTGGAGACCAGCAATTCGCTCAGCAGCCGCGATAGCCGCGCAGTGCCGCCGGATACCCCGCGCAGCGGGCTGCCGTCCTCGGGCACCACGTAGATACCCACCCCGCCGTCGGCACCACGCAGCTTCACCGCGCCGAGTTCCTCCAGGTCCCGCGACAGCGTGGCCTGGGTGACCTCGATACCGTCAGCCGCGAGCAAGGCGGCCAGCTCGCTCTGGCTGCGTACCTCTGCCGACGACAGGACCGCCACGATGCGGGCCTGCCGGCCGGCGCGGGTGACGTCGGAGGTGGTCCTGCTGCGAGTCATTGCGCCGCTCCTCCTCATCGCCGCCGCTGCTGCATCGTCGCCGGCGCGCGTCATTTCGACCGCTCCAGTAGCCACACCAACAGTGCCTTTTGCGCATGCAGCCGGTTCTCGGCCTCGTCCCACACCGCACTGTGCGGCCCGTCCAGCACGTCATCGGTGATCTCGTGACCACGGTGGGCCGGAAGACAATGCAGCACAATGGCTTCCGGGTCGGCCAGGGACAGCAGCTCCGCGTTGAGCTGAAACGGACGGAACGGCCGCACTCGGTCTAGCCCGTCGTCCTCCTGACCCATCGACGTCCAGGTGTCGGTCACCAGCACGTCGGCGCCCGACGCGGCAGCGGCCGGATTATCGGTGAGCGTCACCGACGCGCCGGTGTCCACGGCGCGGCGCTCGGCGGCGGCGAGCACCGACGGGTCGGGACCGAAGCCGGTGGGAGCGGCGACGGTCACGTGCATTCCGGCGGTGACACCGCCGAGTAGCAGCGAGTGCGCCATGTTGTTGGCGCCATCACCGAAGTACGTCATCCGTAAGCCGCGAAGCGATCCGGTGCGCTCGGCGATGGTCTGCAGATCGGCAAGCACCTGACAGGGGTGGAATTGGTCGGACAGCGCGTTGACGATCGGCACCGTCGCGGTTTCGGCCATCGCGGTCAGGCGGGCTTGTCCGTAGGTCCGCCATACGATGGCATCGACGTAGCGGGACAACACTTTCGCGGTGTCCTGCAGCGTCTCTTCGCGTCCCAGCTGGGTGCTGCGGCCGTCGACCACGACGGCGTGGCCGCCGAGCTGGGCGATACCGACCTCGAACGAGAACCGGGTACGGGTGGAGTTCTTGTCGAAGATGACCGCGACACCGCGGGGCCCTTCCAGGGGGCGATGGCTGAACGGATCCTTTTTCAGTTCGGCAGCCAGCGCCAGTACTTCGGCCTGCTCATCGGGCGACAGGTCGTCGTCGCGCAGGAAGTTTCGTGTCATTCTTTTTCCCCCGCATCCCCCTCAGCCGTGTCCAGGATGCCCGGCAGCGCGGTGAGAAACGCCTCGATCTGGTGTTCGGTGATGATCAGCGGCGGAGCCAACCGGACCACGTTGGGTGCGGCGGCGTTGACCAGGAAACCGGCTGCGCGGGCGGCCATCTCAGTATTCTTCGCGGCGGGGCCGCCGAGCACCACCCCGCACAGTAATCCGCGGCCGCGGACGTGATCGATCAGCGGGTGACCGAGCGATTCGATGCCCTGGCGCAACATCTTTCCGAGCGTGTCGGCGCGTCGCACTAGGTCTTCGGTGGCCAGTACCCGCAACACGGCAAGAGCTGCGGCCGCACAGATCGGGTTGCCACCGAAGGTGCTGCCGTGCAGACCGGGTGTGATCAGCCGCGCGGCCGGCCCGACCGCCAGGCACGCTCCGATCGGCAGCCCACCGCCGAGGCCTTTGGCCATCGTCACCACGTCGGGCGTGATGCCGTCGTGCTGATGCGCGAAAAATGTCCCGGTACGGCCCATTCCGGTCTGCACCTCGTCGAGAACCAGCAGAGCGCCGTGTCGGGCGGTGATGTCGCGGGCTGCCGCGAGGTACCCGTCGGGCGGGACGACGACGCCGCTCTCCCCCATGATCGGTTCCAGGAACACCGCGGCGGTGTCGTCGCCGACCGCAGCGGCCAGGGCATCGGTGTCGCCGTACGGCACGTGGGTGATGTCGCCGGGCAGCGGCGCAAACGGCGCCTGCTTGGCCGGCTGACCGGTCAGGGCCAGCGAGCCCATGGTCCGGCCGTGGAAGGCTTCTTGGGCCGCAACCAGTTTCGTCCGCCCGGTCAGGCGCGATAGTTTGAACGCCAGCTCGTTGGCTTCCGTGCCGGAGTTGCAGAAGAACACCCGGGTCTCCGCGTCGCAGCCGAGCAGGCCGACCAGCGCCTCGGCCAACGCGATGCCGGGTTCGGCGGCATACAGGTTGGAGGTGTGTCCGAGCGTCGACATTTGTCGCGTGACCGCGTCGATGACGGCGGGATGACGATGACCAAGGACGTTGACGGCTATGCCACCGAGCAGATCCAGGTAGGACTTCCCGTCTACGTCGGTGACCACCGCGCCGTCACCGCTGGCCAATGCGACCGGCGGGACGCCGTAGTTGTCCATCATCACCGCGGACCACCGCTGCTGCATCACTGCTGTGTTGGTCATGCGCTCACCACCTTCGTGCCGGTGCCCTCGTCAGTGAGCAATTCGACCAGCACGCAATGCTCGACGCGGCCGTCGATGATGTGCGCGCTGGGCACGCCGCTTTCGACGGCACGCAGACATGCCTCGATCTTGGGAATCATCCCGGTCTCCAGTGTCGGCAACAGCTGCGCCAATGTGGCAGTGTCGATTTCGCTGACCAGCGAATCGCGGTCGGGCCAATGGGTGTAGAGGCCTTCGATGTCGGTGAGCATCAGCAGCTTTTCGGCTTCCAGCGCTTCGGCCAGCGCTGCCGCTGCGGTGTCGGCGTTGATGTTGTGCACCACGCCGTCGACGTCGGGGGCCAGTGTGGATACCACCGGGATCCGGTTGGCCGCAATCAGATCCTGTACTACCGCAGCGTTGACGTAAGCGACGTTGCCGACCAGACCGATGTCGGTATCGACACCGTCGACGGTGACGCTGCGCCGCACCGCGGTGAACAGATTGGCGTCTTCGCCGGTGACACCGACCGCGTACGGACCGTGGGCGTTGATCAGGTTGACCAGCTCACGGCCGACCTGGCCGAATAACACCATCCGCGCCACGTCGAGCACTTCCGGTGTGGTGACCCGGAATCCGCCTTTGAAGTCGCCGACGATGCCGAGCCGCTTCAGCATCGCGCTGATCTGTGGGCCGCCACCGTGCACCACGACGGGGTGGATACCGCAGTTGCGCAGGAAGGCCATGTCGGCGGCGAACTCACGCCGCAGGGTGTCGTTGGTCATGGCATTGCCGCCGTACTTGACGACGACGATTTTGCCGTGCAGTTGAGTGAGCCACGGCAAAGCCTCCGCCAATACCTGAGCCTTTGCCTGGGTGGACAGTGCGCCGGTAGTCATGAGCTATACGCCGAATTCTCTTCGACATAGCCGTGGGACAGGTCGGTGGTGCGAACGGCTGCTTCGCCGTTACCCATCCGAAGGTCGACGTGGACGTCGATATCGCTGCCGGACAGGTCCACCTGGCGCGCGCCCGGCGCGCCAACACCGTTGACGCACATCGCAAAACCGTTGAACGAAACCGTGATCCGGTCCGGATCGATCGTGAACGGGGCCATACCGACCGCTGCCAGCACCCGGCCCCAGTTGGGATCGGAACCAAATAGCGCGGTCTTGACCAGGCTGTCGCGGGCGACTGTCCGGGCCACGGTGAGCGCATCGTCCTCGGTGGCGGCCCCGGTCACGGTCACGGTGACCCGTTTGGTGACCCCTTCGGCGTCGGCTTGCAGCTGCGCACACAGGTCGTCACAGACACGCAACACGGCGTCGTCAAGATCGTTTTGCGACGGTGCGATCTCGCTTGCGCCCGATGCCAGCAACAGCACGGTGTCATTGGTCGAGCAGCTGCCATCGACGTCGAGGCGGTCGAATGTCCGCGCGGTCGCGCGGCGCAAGGCCTTGTCGAGCGCGGCCGAATCGGCGACTGCGTCGGTGGTCAGCACGCACAACATCGTGGCCAGCGACGGCGCCAACATCCCTGCGCCTTTGGCCATTCCGCCCACCGTCCAGTTCTTCGGGTGGTGCAGCGCGACCTGCTTGGGCACGGTGTCAGTGGTCATGATCGCCCGAGCGGCTTCCTCGCCGCCGGTCAAGCCGCCGGCCATCTCGTGCACCAGCGTCACCACGCCGGCGAGCATCTTGTCCATCGGCAACCGGTCGCCGATCAACCCGGTGGAGCAGACAGCGACTTCGATCGCCCCGGTTTCAGTCCCCCACTCGGATAATGCGGCGGCGACCGCCTCCGCGGTGGCGTGGGTGTCCTGAAAGCCGCCCGGGCCGGTGCAGGCGTTGGCCCCGCCGGAGTTGAGAATCACGGCGCACAACTTGCCGGTGCTGAGTACCTGCCGCGTCCACAGCACCGGCGCGGCCTTGACCTGGTTGCGGGTGAACACCGCGGCGGCCGCATAGTCCGGGCCCTCGTTGAGTACCAGCGCCAGGTCCAACGCACCCGACGCTTTGATCCCGGCGGCGACGCCGGCGGCGCGGAATCCGGCTGCTGCCGTCACCCCCTGGGCGCGCACCAGCCGCGCCGCATCAGCGACTCCAGTCATGTGCGCCGCTTCCCCCGCAAGCGGGTGGTACCCCCACCCCCGCAAGCGGGCGATACACCCATGACCCCGGCTACGCCGGCGTCATCGTCGTCGGCGCGAGTCACGGCGCCACTCCGACCACCGAAAGGCCGTCGGTTTCCACCCAGCCCAGCGCCAGGTTCATCGACTGCACGGCGGCACCGCCGGTGCCTTTGACCAGGTTGTCGATCGCTGCGATGGCGATGAACGTGGCGGCGTCCTCGTCGACCGCGACCGCGATGTGGGCGGCGTTGCTGCCGATCACCGCACCGGTGCGCGGCAGCTGGCCTTCGGGTAGCAGGTGAACGAATGGCTCTGCATGGTAAGCCTTTTCGTAGGCTGCGCGCAGCTGCGACAGCGGTGAGCGGGTGCGCGCAGTACAGGTGGCCAGGATGCCGCGCGAGGTCGGGATAAGCACCGGCGTGAATGACACGGTGACGTCTCGCTCGGTCACCTGCTTGAGACCCTGGACGATTTCGGGGGTGTGCCGGTGTGCACCGGCGATGTTGTAAGCCCGTGCCGAGCCGATGACTTCCGAACCGAGCAGGTCGGTCTTCGCGGCGCGACCGGCACCGGACGTGCCGCTGACCGCGACGACAGTGACGGCGGGGTCGACGAGGTCCGCGGCGACCGCGGGAAAAAGCGCCAACAACGCCGCAGTCGGGTAGCAACCGGGAACAGCGATGCGGCGCGCGCCCTTTAGCCGCTCCCGCGCACCGGGCAGCTCAGGTAGCCCGTACGGCCAGGCGCCGGCGTGCGGGGACCCGTAGAAGTGTTCCCACGCGGCGGCGTCGGCGAGTCGGAAGTCCGCGCCGCAGTCGATGATCAGGGTGTCCGGGCCGAGTTGTTCGGTGAGCGTCGCCGAATGCCCGTGTGGAAGCGCGAGGAAAACCACGTCGTGGTCGGCGAATATCTCGGGCTCGGTGGGCTCGAGGACCCGCTGAGCCAGCGGTAACAGGTGCGGATGGTGGTCAAAGAGCGCGCTGCCTGCGCTGGCCGAGGCGGTCAGCGCGCCGATCGTCAGCCGACCGTCGTGGTACGCGGGGTGCCCCAGCAGCAGCCGCAGGATCTCACCACCGGCGTAGCCGCTGGCACCGGCCACCGCCACCCGTATCGACTGGGTCATGATTGCCATCGTTGCATGACTATGCATGCGCTTGCAAATTCATTCTTAGCGCCAGAACTCAACTGCGCAGCACCGCGCCGACCCGCTCGGCGGCACAGCGCACCGCCGCGTCCCGAGCTGCGCTGGCCTCGTCCTCGGTGAGCGTGCGATCGGCCGCGCGAAAGCGCAGCGCGAAGGTCAGCGACTTGCGATCCTGCCCCAACTGCGGGCTGGTGTAGACGTCGAAGAGCCGGACATCCTCCAGCAGCTCCCCTGCGCCGTCGCGGACCGCGTCTTCCACGGTCTGCGCGGGGACGTCTGCGCCCACCACCAGGCTGACATCCTGGAATACCGCGGGAAACGGCGAGACCCGCGGCGCTGGCAATGTCTCGACAATCGGGAATGGCGTCGAGGTTCAACTCGACTGCGCAGGTGCCCTTCGGCAGACCGGAGCGCTCGATCACCGCGGGATGCAGTTGGCCCGCGTGGCCGATGATGCCGTGTCGCCGACCAGCACCTCTGCGCAGCGGCCCGGATGCCACGGTAGATATTGGGCGGACCGCAGCACCAGCTCGATTCCGCTGGCACGGGCGATCGTCCGGACCGCCTCAAACGCATCGGCCGCTTCGACCCGCCGGCCATCGCCCCACGGGCCGCGCGGCTCCCGCAGCCCGGTTAACACCGCGGCGACGTGCTGAGGTTGGCGCGGCAGCGACCCGTCGAGCAGCGCGATCTCCGCATCGGTGGGACGTCGATCCACCGGAATCAGTCCGACACTCTTGGTCTGCGCGGTCGGCTGCACCACCTGCGCGATCGCGAACAGCGCGACGTCGACGATGCCGCGAGACACGTTGCGCGCCCAGGGCTTCCAGTAGGCCCGGCAGCAGCGTGGTGGCCAGATGTGGCCGGTCTGACTCCAGCGGATTGAGTACCTGCGTGGTGTCGACGTCGCGCGTCGTCGGCGGGCAGACCCCAGGTGTCGAACACGCCGGCGGGTAGAAACGGCGTCGGCAGGACCTCGACGTAGCCGGACAGCGCCAGCGACTTGCCGATCGCGCGGCGCCGCCGTTGCGTGGCGGACAGTCCCCGCCCGGCCGGCGCGTGCGGCAGCACCGACGGGATCCGTTCCAGCCCCTCCAGGCGCAGCACCTCCTCGACCAGGTCGGCGGGCTGGCGCAGGTCGGGCCGCCAACTGGGCGGGGTCACAGTCAGGGTTTCGCTGTCACCGGTTACCGCGGCGCCGATCTGGGTCAGCCGCCTGGCCGTGGTGCCCGGCGGATAGTCAACCCCGGCGGTGCGATCCGGCAGGTCGGCTGCGATCCGGATGGGCGGTAGCGACCAGTCGTCCCGCGGCGGGTCACCCCGCCAGTCGGTGAGCGTCGGAGACACTGCGCCGCCGGCGATCTCGGCGAGCAAGGTGGCGCAGCGGTCCAGCGCGGCCACCGAGATGGCCGGGTCGACCTCGCGCTCGTAGCGGCGAGCGGCCTCGCTGGGTAGGTGCAGCCGTCGCGCGGTGCGGGACACCGCGGCCGGATCCCACACCGCGGCCTCCAGCAGTACGTCGGTGGAGTCGTCGCGCATCTCGGTGCTGCCCGACCCCATCACTCCGCCGATCGCCGCGGTCGCGACATCGTCGACGATCAGCACATCCGCCGGATTCAGCCGGCGCTCGATGTCGTCGAGGGTGACCACCGTCTCGCCGGGTTGGGCGAACCGCACCGCGAAGCCGCCGGTGATCCGTTTGAGGTCGTGCGCGTGCATCGGGTGACCGAGTTCCAGCATCACGTAGTTCGTCGCGTCGACGGCCGGCGAGATCGTTCGGATACCCGAGAGCAGCAACCGGCGCTGCAGCCACCACGGCGACACCGCGGTCGGGTCGATCCCGGTCACCGGGCGCAGCGCGAACCGCTTTACGCCGGTCTCCGGCTGCACCGTCAACGGCCAGGCGGGCGCCTCTCGGGGTAAGGAGGGCACTGCATCGCTAGAGGCCGGGTCGATAAAGTCGAGGTCGTAGGCGCAGGCGATCTCGCGGGCCAAACCGCGCACCGACATGCAGTAACCCCGGTCCGGGGTGATCGCCAGGTGAAAGACGACGTCGTCGAGGCCCAACACCTCGGCGCCGGCCGCGCCGGGTTCAGCGGTTCCGGGTGGCAGCACCAAGATGCCGGAATGGTCTGCGGCCAAACCGAGTTCGGCCGCAGAGCAGATCATGCCATCGGAGATGCGACCATAGGTCTTGCGCTGGGTAATCGTGAAGCCGCCGGGCAGGGTAGTGCCGGGCAGTGCCACCACAACAATATCGCCGACTGTGAAGTTGGTTGCACCGCAGACGATTTCACGCGGTTCATGCTCGCCGACGTCAACCTTGCAGGCGCGGATCGGCTTTTTGAATTCGGTGAGCTCGTCGATGTCGGTTACGCGTCCAACGGCCAGCGGTCCGTCGACGGGGCTGAGCCTGATCACCTCTTCGACCTCGTGCCCGATCCGCAGCAGCGTCTGTTCGAGGTCCTCAGCCGACACATCCCAGCCCGGTGCGCCGACCGCGACAACCTCGCGCAGCCAGCTGTAGGGGACGCGCATCAGGCACCCACCCCGAACGGCAACGAGAACCGCACGTCGCCCTCGACCATGTCGCGCATGTCGGGGATGCCGTTGCGGAACTGCAGCGTGCGTTCCAGCCCCATCCCGAATGCAAAGCCCGAATACACTTGCGGGTCAATACCTGCGGCGCGCAACACATTCGGGTTCACCATTCCACAGCCGCCCCATTCGACCCAGCCGGCACCGCCCCTCTTGTTCGCGAACCAGACGTCGACTTCAGCGGACGGCTCAGTGAAGGGGAAGAAGTGCGGACGAATTCTGGTCCGCGCCTGCGGCCCGAACTCGGCACGGGCGAAGGCGTCTAGCGTTCCGCGCAGGTGAGCCATCGACAGCCCGCGATCCACCGCCAGCCCCTCCACCTGATGGAAGACCGGCGTGTGGGTGGCGTCGAGTTCGTCGGTGCGGAACGTGCGACCGATCGAGATGACATAGACCGGCAGCTCGCGCTCGAGCAGGGTACGCACCTGCACCGGCGAGGTGTGGGTGCGCAACAGCTGCCGGGAGCCCTCCGGGGCGACGTAGAACGTGTCCTGTTCGCTGCGCGCCGGGTGATCGGCCGGGAAGTTCAGCGCATCGAAGTTGAACTGCTCGGTCTCGACCTCCGGGCCTTCGGCCAGTTCCCATCCCATCGCGATGAAGGTGTCAGCGATGTGTTCGGCCAATATCGTGATCGGGTGCCGCGCTCCGATCGGCTGGCGGGTCGACGGCAGGGTCACGTCGATGCGCTCGGCGATCAGCACCGCGGCATCCCGCTCGGCCCGCAGCGCTGCCAACCGCTCGTCATAGCCGCTCTGCGCGTCGGCACGGGCGGTGTTGACCCGCCGGCCGACGTCCGCTCGGTCGGCCTTGGGCACCGCGGCCAAGGCCTGGCGAGCCAGCGCGAGCGGCGAACGGTCACCTAGGTGCTCGGTCTTGGCGCGAGCCAGTGCGTCGAGATCGGCCGCGCCCGCGAAGGCTTGCCGGGCCGCGTTGACCGCTGCGGTCAACGCCTCCAGCGACAGGTCGACGGGTTGGTCACCCACGCGGCGACACTCTCCTTGCTAGGAAGATGGCTTTTCTGGGGTTCGCGGCACGGCGTGACGCGCAAGTGCCGATCATATGTGGTGACGTCAGCGACGCCCGGAAGAGTCGCTCGACGCGAAGGCGTCAGCCGTTGAGGGCCGGCGCCGGAGCCGCCATTGTGGCCACCGGCAGTCGACGGCGCATGCGCGCAAGCGGGTGATGCCGACAGCCGCCGCGGCGCCCACTAGGCCGGCGGCGGCCCCGATCAGCGACGACCACTCGCCGTGCGCCAGCATGAGGAAACCAAAGCTGGTGGCGACTGCCAGCAACGCGCACCGGATCGGCGTCCACCGGGCCGGGCCGGCCAACCGGGTGGACAACAACATGCCCAGCGCCAATGCGATGGAGTGTCCGACGTCGGTGAAGTCGGCGCTCAGCGCCGCAGACGCGATGCCGACCGGGAGCCACCAACCTATCCATGCCGGACGCCACCGGCGCGGCACGGCCGCGGTCAGCGCACCCAGCACTGCCACGGCGCCATAGCTCACGCCGACGTCACTGGCCCGCGAGAGCGACAGCGGCAACCAGCCGAACTCGATCGCTGCGGTCAGTCCGACAGCGACCAGCAACGTGGCACCGACGTGGCCGGCGACAAACACCAAGGCCAGCCGTCCGCTGCGCCAGATCAGCTCGGCAAGGGCGAGCAGGCAGACCAGGCCGGGCAGCCAGAACCACATCGGGCCGGCATCGGTAACGAATGCGCTGCCGAACAGCGTTCCCAGCTGACCGCGGGCCAGGTTGTGCAGGTTGGTACTGGCCAGCCTGACAACCCGCTCGTGCACCCGGGGACCGAGAACCACCAGCGCGACGCTGACCGCGACCAGTGTGGCCGCATAGCCCAGCGTTATCCGGACGCGCGAAAGCCGCGTCAGTATCCCGAAAATCATCGCCGTCTACTATGCCTGCGAATTTTCGTCATCTGAACTCTCCCCACCTGAAAGGTCGCTGTCAGTTTCTCTATCGGCCTTGAGCCGGTAGATCGCCAGGTCCGTCGGAAGTCCTGGGGTTTTGCCTGCGAAGAATCCCTCGGTGCACCCGCCTGGCGGTGATGCCCAAGGCATCCAAATCCGCCTGCGCGATCTGGTCCAGCGTGGTGCCGGACACCATTACTCCGCCCCTGGTGGCGCGCTCCATCACCCGGGCGGCGACGTTGACGTCGACCCCAAGCCAGTCGGCGGCCAGTCGCTGCGGCCGCCCGGTGTGGATACCGACCCGCATCCGCGGCTTGTAGCCGTCGACGTCGACCGATTTCAGCGCCTGCCTGGCAGCAAAGACCGCACCCACCGCGACGAGCGGATCGGCGAAGACCGCCATGATGCCGTCCCCCATCCGCTTGACGATGTGCCCGCCGGCATCCAGCAATGGCGGTTCAACCGCGCGAGCCAATCGCCGTAACAGCTTGAGGGTCGCGTCGTCACCGGCTTTCAACGACCACGCCGAGAAATTCACCAGATCGGTGAAGACCAGCGTGACCTCAGGATTCGCCGGGCGTCGGGAAACCGTCTCGGTCAGCGCCTGCCACACCTGCAGCGCGCCCAGACCAAACTCCCGGGACGCGCCGCCGCGCTCGCCCAGCAGCCGACCCGCGGCCCGGGCGGCTGCGCGCGGTCCGCCCTCACCCGCGGTGGAGAGCGGATCGCCGAACTCGGGATCACCGGGCAAGACACGGCGCGCCCGTCGGACCAGGTCGATGGCGCCCGGGCTCTGGTTTTTGGTGCGCAGCCACTCGGCCGCGCTGTGTAGTGACACCGCGGAGTGCTGTCGCGAATCAGGCGGATCCGACGTGGTTGCCGTTTGCTCGGGCTCGCCGGACGCCAGATTGTGCCCGAGTTCCACATCGCCCAGGGTAGGTGGTCCCGAGAGGGACCGGCAACGATCGCCGTCGTGGTGTACGCCACCGCCCGACGACGATGTGGCCCGAGCAGACCAGCCAGCCGACCAGCACCACCGGATCCGCGACAAACTGCCTGATCACGTGGTTACGACGCTCTGGTCGACACTCGATAACGGCGCGCCGCGGCGCGGCCCGAAATCATAGACAACGTGCGTTGTCAACATTATCGTGGATTCATCGCTCATCAGGACCAGGAGGCCGTGATGACCATGACGCCCATGACGCCGGTGCCGCCGATGCGATCGATGATGTCCGCTGAGCCCGAGACGGTGCAGCAGCGCGGCGCGAAGCCGGTCGGGACCGCTCCGCTCGGGCCGGACTCGCTGACCTGGAAGTATTTCGGTGATCTGCGCACCGGGATGATGGGCGTGTGGATCGGCGCGATCCAGAACATGTATCCGGAACTGGGCGCCGCTGTCGAGCAGCACTCCATCCTGCTACGCGAACCGCTGCAACGGGTGGCACGCTCGGTGTATCCGATCATGGGTGTCGTCTACGACGGCAACCGGGCGACTCAGACCGGCGAGCAGATCAAGCAATACCACCACACCATCAAGGGCGTCGACGCGACTGGCCGCCGCTACCACGCCCTGAACCCGGAAACGTTCTATTGGGCTCACGCAACCTTTTTCATGCTTGTGATCAAGGTGGCCGAGTACTTCTGTGGCGGGTTGACCGAAGCCGAGAAGTGCCAGCTGTTCGACGAGCATGTGCAGTGGTACCGGATGTACGGGATGAGCATGCGGCCGGTGCCCACGTCGTGGGAGGAGTTTCAGGAGTACTGGCAGCGGGTCTGCCGGGATGAGCTGGAGATCAATCAGGCCACTGTGGACATTTTCACGATCCGTATTCCCAAGCCGAAGTTCGTGCTGATGCCCACGCCGGTGTGGGATCAGCTGTTCAAACCGCTCGTCGCGGGGCAGCGATGGATCGCGGCCGGATTGTTCGAGCCCGCTGTCCGGGAGAAGGCCGGAATGCGGTGGACACCAGGCGACGAAGTGGTGCTGCGGCTATTCGGCAAGCTCGTCGAACTGGCGTTTCTGGCCGTCCCCGACGAGATCCGCCTGCATCCGCGTGCCTTGGCCGCCTACCGGCGGGCAGAGGGCCGCGCCGCCGCCGATGCCCCGCTGGTGGAGGCGCCAAGCTTCACGGCACCGCCGCGGGACCGTCGTGGCCTGCCGATGCATTACGTCCCGCCCCGCAGCCCGCTGTCCAAAAAAATCGTCGAGCGCGCCGGATCGCTGGTGCATACCACTTTCTCGCTGGCCGGGCTGCGGCCGGCACGCGGGCGCGGCAAGGCCGGCTAGAAGGGATGGGGAGTGGGGGCCTCCAGCCGCGGAGCGGCGCGGGGGCGAGCCCGGCAATCGGATCTAGCGATCGGCGCTCGACCGCTGGGCTCGGGCGCTCTGGTAAAGACAAATCGCCGCCGCGGCGGCCACATTCAGGCTTTGCGCGGCTCCAGACATCGGAATACGCACCCGGTTGTCGGCTTGTCGGGCCAGCTCAGGTGACAACCCGTGGGCCTCGGCCCCGAACAGCCACGCCGTCGGCGGCCTGAGCTCGACATCGTCGAGAGACAGTTCACCGTCCACAGTGGTGGCCAGTACTTGCAGTCCGGCCCCCTGCAGCGCAACCACCGCCGCACCGACATCCGGTTCGACGACCACCGGTATGGAGAAGATGCTGCCCGCAGAAGCACGCAGGCATTTGCCGTTGTACGGGTCGACGCTGTGCCCGCCGAACACCACGGCTGCGGCGCCCATCGCATCGGCGATGCGGATCAGCGTTCCCGCGTTGCCTGGCTCGCCGATTTCCACGCCCACCGCGACCAGCCGGGGCGCGCCAGCCAGCACGTCGTCGAGAGCGGACTCCTGCGTCTCGCACACCGCCACCAGGCCCGCTGGAGTCACCGTGTCCGACAAGGCTTTTGCGGCACGCTCGGTGACGAGATGGACCGTAGCAACTTGCCCGGCGAGCAGAGCGGCGTAGCGCTGCGCAGCGGCCTCGGTGACAAAGATCTCCCGGATCAGTCCACGCGCGGACGCCGCCTCGACCAGGTGGGCGCCTTCCACCAGGAAGAGCTGCGTCCGCCGCCGCGAGACCTGCCGGTGCAGTTTGACCGCCGCGACCACCCGGACCGATCGTTCGGTGAGCACCGGGTGCGAGGTCGGATCCGCCGGAACGGGTTAGGCAGCCTCTCCGGAGGGAGCGTTGACGTCGTCGGGCAGTGCGGCCCGGGCGACACCGACGAGCGCGGTGAACGCCGCGGGATCACTCACCGCGATCTCGGCGAGGTTCTTGCGGTCGACCTCGACACCGGCGGCTTTGAGGCCCTGGATAAGCCGGTTATAGGTGATGTCGTTGGCGCGGGCCGCCGCGTTGATCCGCGAGATCCACAGCTTGCGGAACTCGCCCTTGCGCGCACGACGGTCACGGAAGGCGTAGTTCAGTGAATGCAGTTGCTGCTCTTTGGCTTTGCGGTAGAGACGTGATCGCTGGCCGCGATAGCCTTTAGAGGCCTTCAGGACGGTGCGCCGCTTCTTCTGGGCGTTGACTGCCCGCTTCACGCGTGCCATGGGTAATTCCTATCCTCGTATAGACGTATTGGTTGTGCCGGCGCTGGGGTGTTTGCGTGCGCCGTTCAGCCGTTCAGCAGCTTCTTGACTCGCTTGGTGTCGTTGCTCGACACCGTGGTACGCCCCTCTAGCCGTCGCGTTCGGGTACTCGACTTGTGCTCGAGCAGGTGCCGGCGATTGGCCTTCTCACGCATGATTTTCCCGGTCCCAGTGCGCCGGAATCGCTTCGACGCGCCGCTGTGGGTCTTGGTCTTAGGCATCTGTGTTGGTCCTCGGTTCTGCTGGGTCAGTTCGGCGATGGTTCGGTGTCGCTGTTGGCCGTGGGCTGCGGCGCAGGGCCGCTGGCCTGCTGTGCCGCCCGGGCACGAGTCTTCGCGCCGCGGTGCGGTGCCAACACCATCGTCATGTTGCGTCCGTCCTGCTTGGCCGATGTCTCGACGAAGCCATAGTCGGCGACGTCGGCGCCCAGGCGCTGCAGCAGCCGGTAACCCAGCTCGGGCCGCGACTGCTCGCGTCCGCGGAACATGATTGTCACCTTGACTTTCGATCCCGCCTCCAGGAACCGGATCACGTGACCCTTTTTGGTCTCGTAGTCGTGATCGTCGATCTTGGGTCGCAACTTCTGTTCTTTGACGACGGTCTGCTGCTGGTTCTTGCGAGACTCGCGCGCCTTCTGCGCCGCCTCGTATTTGAACTTGCCGTAGTCCATGATCTTGCAGACCGGTGGCCTGGCGTTCGGCGCGACTTCGACAAGGTCGAGATCGGCATCCGCGGCGACGCGGAGAGCATCTTCGATACGCACGATGCCTACCTGCTCCCCTCCCGGGCCGATTAAGCGGACTTCAGGTACGCGGATGCGTTCGTTGACGCGGGTCTCAGTGCTGATGGGGCCTCCCTAGTTTGTTTGCATCCCGTTGCCACCGCCACCTGGCCCGTCCGGAGTCAGCGGTTGGAACACCACGCCATCAGCAAAAAAGCCCTGCTTAAGCAGGGCCCGGTGCCGACCAGTCACGGCTCGAAGCCGTCCGCGCTACGCAGAACAGATACCGCTGGCGGTACCTGTGACCGGACCGCTGAGCCTGCTAAACAAACGTGTGGCCAGCGGTGGGAGTGGGACTCCACTTGCTGTCCCTGGCCTTCGCCGGAGACGGTCGCATGTGTGAGTTTAGCAGTGATGACGCTGCACTCTGCGGCGGAGCGGCGACCCGAGCAATTTGGTGTTTGCGGGAATACACATTTCCCAGCTGGAACGAATATCCTCGCGGTCTGTGACCCTCACTGCGTCTCGGCCGCGGGCTAAGTCGATTTCTCGGCTGCGCTGGGTGCCGGCGGCCGCCGGGTGGACCGTCGGCGTCATCGCCACGCTGTCGCTGATCGCCAGCGTGTCGCCGGTGATCCGATGGGTCATCAAGGTGCCGCGGGAATTCATCAACGACTACCTGTTCAACTTTCCCGACACCAGTTTCGCCTGGTCGTTCGTGCTGGCGTTACTGGCCGGTGCGCTCACCGCGCGCAAGCGCATCGCCTGGTGGGTGTTGGTCCTCAATCTCATCCTGGCCGCGGGGTTCAACGTCGCCGGTTTGTCGCCGATCACGTCACCTCGCTGGAGCGCTTCGGCGAGAGCCTCGGGCTGGCGCTGCATGTGGCCGCGCTGGTGGTGCTGGCCTTTGCCTACCGAGAATTCTGGGCAAAGGTCCGGCGGGGTGCGCTGTACAAGGCGGCCGCGGTGCTGCTGGCCGGCTGGACGATCGGAATCCTGCTGGCCTGGGCACTGGTCGAGACGTTCCCTCGGACGCTGGTTAGCGACGACCGGCTGTTCTACGTGGTCGACCGGGTAGTCGGATTCGCCGTCGCCGGCCAGGCCTCGTTCACTGGCAGGCCGCACGTCTTCCTCAACGCACTCTTCGGGCTGTTCAGCGCCATGGCGCTGATGGCCGCGGCGATCGTGCTGTTCCAATCACAGCGCGCCGAAAATGCGCTCACCGGCCAAGACGAATCCGCCATTCGCGGGCTGCTCGAGCTATACGGCAAGAACGACTCGTTGGGCTACTTCGCCACTCGCCGCGACAAGTCGGTGGTGTTCGCGCCGAGCGGCCGCGCTGCGATCACCTACCGGGTCGAGATGGGAGTCTGCCTGGCCAGCGGAGACCCGGTCGGCGACCCGCGAGCATGGCCGCAGGCCATCGACGCCTGGTTGGCGCAGTGCCAGACCTACGGCTGGACACCGGGAAATATGGGTGCCAGTTCGGCAGGGGCACAAGCATTTCGCGAGGCTGGCCTAAACGCCCTGGAGCTGGGCGACGAGGCCATCCTGTACACCGGTGAGTTCCGGTTGTCCGGTCGAGATATGCGCGGGGTGCGCCAGGCGGTCACGCGGGCGCGGCGCGCCGAGCTGACGGTGCGTATCCGCCGCCATCACGACATCGAACCTGACGAGATGAAGCAGGTAATCGCGCGTGCGGATGCGTGGCGGGACACCGAAAGCGAACGTGGCTTCTCGATGGCGCTGGGCCGGTTGGGTGACCCGGCAGACGGCGACTGCCTGCTGGTCGAGGCGATCCAACCCGACCAAACCGTGGTAGCGATGCTGTCCCTGGTGCCGTGGGGCCGCAACGGTGTCTCGCTGGATCTCATGCGTCGTTCGCCGCAATCCCCCAACGGGACCATCGAACTCATGGTCAGCGAGCTCGCATTGCACGCCGAGCGCATCGGCATCAGTCGTATTTCGTTGAACTTCGCCATGTTCCGGTCGGCGTTCGAGCAGGGCGCGCAACTCGGCGCCGGACCGGTGGCGCGATTGTGGCGCGGATTTCTGGTGTTCTTCTCGCGGTGGTGGCAGTTGGAGACGCTGTACCGCTCGAACACGAAGTATCAACCCGACTGGGTGCCGCGCTACGCCTGCTACGACGAGGCGCGAATGATTCCGCGGGTGGGCGTCGCCTCGGTGATCGCAGAGGGCTTCCTCGTGCTGCCGTTCACTCGGCGCAACGAACAGCACACCGGTCATCATCCAGCCGTCCCACCCGCGTTGATCGAGACCGGGCTGTTGAATCGGGACGGCTCGGCGCCGGATGTGTCGGCGTTGCAGCAAACCGACTTCGGAGTCTTGGACGAGCGCGAGCGCCGAATGCCGGAACAGATGCGAGTCCGGCTGTCCAAACTGAAGATGCTGCAAGACAGCGGCGTTGACGCCTACCCGGTGGGCCAGCCACCCAGTCACACGGTGGCCCAGGCACTCGACACCGACGACCAGACAACGGTCTCGGTGTCCGGACGCGTGCTGCGGATTCGGGACTTCGGCGGTGTGTTGTTCGCCCAGCTGCGCGACTGGTCAGCCGAAGTGCAGCTGTTGCTGGAGAACTCAGTTCTGGAACGCGGGCGCACCGCGGATTTCACCAAAGCGATCGATCTCGGCGACCTGGTCGAGGTGACCGGCGAGATGGGGTTCAGCAAGACCGGAACCCGGTCACTGATCGTTCGTAGCTGGCGGTTGATCGGCAAGTGCTTGCGCCCGCTGCCCAACAAGTGGAAGGGACTGACCGATCCGGAAGCGCGGCTACGCAGCCGCTATGTCGACCTGGCGGTCAATGCCGAATCCCGCGAGCTGATCGCGGCTCGCAGCAATGTGCTGCGCGCTATCCGAGAAACGCTGACCGCCAAGGGTTTCCTGGAGGTCGAGACTCCGATCCTGCAGCAAATCCACGGCGGCGCAAGCGCCCGTCCGTTCGCGACCCATATCAACAGTTACGACCTAGACCTGTATCTGCGGATCGCACCCGAGCTGTATCTCAAACGGCTATGTGTCGGGGGCGTGGAGCGGGTCTTCGAGCTGGGCCGAGCTTTCCGCAACGAAGGGGTTGACTTCAGCCACAACCCGGAGTTCACCCTGCTGGAGGCTTATCAGGCGCATGCCGACTACACCGACTGGATCGACGGCGCCCGGGAGCTGATCCAGAACGCCGCCGAGGCTGCCAACGGCGCGCAGGTGGTGATGCGGCCACGCGCGGGCGCCCACGATGACCGTCTCGAAGCGGTGGACATCTCCGGTGTGTGGCCGGTCAAGACCGTGCACGACGCGGTGTCCGAGGCGCTCGGTGAGCACGTCGACGCCGACACCAGCCTGGCCAAACTGCGCAAGCTGTCCGACGCCGTACACATCCCATACCTGGCGCGCTGGGATGCGGGCGCGGTGGTCCTGGAGCTCTACGAACATCTGGTCGAGGATCGAACCGAGCAGCCGACCTTCTATATCGACTTCCCGTTGTCGGTGTCGCCGCTGACTCGACCGCACCGCAGCAAGACCGGCCTGGCCGAACGCTGGGATTTGGTGGCATGGGGAATCGAGTTGGGTACCGCATATAGCGAGCTCACCGATCCGGTGGAGCAGCGCCGCCGCTTGCTGGAGCAGTCGCTGCGCGCTGCTGGTGGGGATCTCGAAGCCATGGAGCTCGACGAGGATTTCTTGCAGGCGATGGAGTACGCGATGCCGCCCACCGGTGGTCTCGGTATGGGCGTCGACCGGGTCGTCATGCTGGTCACCGGCCGCAGCATCCGGGAGACGTTGCCCTTCCCGTTGGCAAAGCCGCGATAGCGGATGTGTTTGGCCTCAGCTCCGACGGGTAGCACTTGAGCAACCGAACGGTAAATGCGGTCCGGAATGCGCCACAATGGATATCACAATGGATGACGTGACGGCTTCAACGACGCGCCTTGCGGCCTCGCTGCTGGCGGACCATCACACCTCGTTAATGCACGGCTGGGTGCCCGGCACCGTGCAGGCCGTCGCCGTGACGGCGCTGCTGCTGGCGGTCGGGTGGCGATCGCGCCGCTGGCGGGTGTTGTGGGTGCCCGTGGCGGCGGCCGTGGGAGGCGCAGTGGCGGCGTGGGCTCACTGGTACATCACCGCCGATGGTCTTGCCGACGACCCCGCACCGCGCCTGCTGTGGTGGTGGATCGGCTTCAGCGGTCTCGCCGTCGCAATCGCGGTCTTGGGTTGGCGCAGCGCACGCTGGTGGCAGCGCGGCGTATCACTGCTGGCCGTGCCGCTGTGTCTGCTCAGTACCGGGCTGATACTCAACCTGTGGGTCGGCTACTTCCCCACTGTGCAGGTCGCGTGGAACCAGCTCACCGCTGGTCCGCTGCCCGACGAGACGGACATGGCCACCGTTACCGCGATGGCGGCCAAGCGCATCCAGCCCCCGCACGGCGCCGTCGTGCCGGTGGATATCCCTGACGATGCATCGCACTTCAAGCATCGCGGTGAGCTGGTCTACCTGCCGCCAGCATGGTTTGCAGCTAGCCCGCCGCACCGGCTGCCGACGGTGATGATGATCGGCGGTGAGTTCAATACGCCCGCCGATTGGTTGCGAACCGGCAATGCGGTGAAGAAGCTCGACGAGCTGGCGGCCACGTACGGCGGCAACGCTCCGGTGTTCGTGTTCGTGGATTCCGGCGGAGCATTCAACAACGACACCGAGTGCGTCAACGGGAGCCGCGGGAACGCGGCCGACCATCTAACCAAAGATGTCGTGCCGTACATGATCTCGACCTTCGGTGTCAGCCCGGAAGCGTCGCAGTGGGGCGCCGTCGGCTGGTCGATGGGTGGGACCTGCGCGTTGGATCTCACCGTGATGCACCCGGAGTTGTTCAGCGCGTTTGTCGATATCGCCGGCGACATGAGCCCGAACGCCGGAACCAAGGCGCAGACCATCGCTCGGCTGTTCGGCGGCGACGCCGACGCATGGGCCGCCTTCGACCCGGCCACGGTGATCATCAGACACGGTCGCTACCACGGAGTCGCAGGCTGGTTCGATATTTCCTCGGACAGGACGCAACGGCGTCTCAGTGCCTCGCCGATCGACGCGGACGCGGTGGGACTGGGCGGTCAGGACGAGATGGCGCTTCCTGACGACCAGACCACCGCCGCCAAGACGCTGTGCAAACTCGGTCGCGCCAACGGCATCGAGTGCGCGGTCGTCGCCCAGCCCGGCCACCACGACTGGCCTTTCGCCAGTAGGGCTTTCGCTGCGGCGCTGCCCTGGCTGGCCGGCCGGCTAGGCACTCCCGAAGTGCCGCGGATTGCGTTGCCGTCCTCCCCTTCGCATCCGGCCGTGCCGCCGCCCGCTCCACGCACTGAGCCTGTTCGCAGGTAGCTACTTGACGGCACAGGTAACGTGAAAGCCGTGCCCGATGAGCCGGCGAGTTCCGCTGCCGAGTCCGACGTCGACGCGGGCTACACGACCTCCGGCGTTCCGACGTTTGAGTCGGTGCGCGACAAGGTCGAGAAGCGATACGAGACATCAATTGGCGCAGCCGAATTAGATGCCGAAAGCCCCGAGGGCCGTGACATCGAGGAGCAATACCAGGCGCGGCAGCGCGCGGCTGCCGAGCGTCTGGCCCAAATTCGCGAATCGATGCGTGACGATACCCGTTGAGATGTAACGGATTTCCGCATCGGTGAGCGTCGGAGCGGGAGGGCCGGTCACTACCGGCGGTGGTGACTTACGACGGCCGAGTGGCCGAGGCCGCAGCCCTGCTCGGCATGCCAACTGGTAGTCCGGCATAACAACACTTGTGATGCGTGGTCGGCTAGCGTAGTTAGGCGCTGGCCTTTCGCCGCCGACTCGAACGGCGTGGCGCGCTGGTGGATGCCGCGGTGCCGCTGAGTGTTTCGGCGAGGAACTTGCCGGTGTAGCTTTCCGGCACCGCTGCGATGTCCTCCGGGGTGCCCTCGGCGACGATGGTCCCGCCTTCGGCACCACCCTCCGGCCCCATGTCGATGATCCAGTCCGACGTCTTGATCACGTCCAGGTTGTGCTCGATGACGATCACCGTATTGCCTTTGTCGACAAGCCCATTGATGACGTCGAGCAACTTGCGGATGTCGTCGAAATGCAAACCGGTGGTGGGTTCGTCGAGGATGTAGACGGTGCGCCCGGTGGAGCGCTTCTGCAATTCGGAGGCTAGTTTCACCCGCTGCGCCTCACCGCCGGACAGCGTCGGCGCCGGTTGGCCGAGTCGCACGTAGCCGAGGCCGACATCGACCAGAGTCTGTAGATAGCGGTGAATGCCGGTGATCGGCTGGAAGAACTCCGCGGCCTCCTCGATCGACATGTCCAACACCTCGGAGATGGTCTTGCCCTTGTAGTGCACCTCCAGGGTTTCCCGGTTGTAGCGGGCGCCGTGACAGACCTCGCAGGGCACATACACGTCCGGCAGGAAATTCATCTCGATCTTGATGGTGCCGTCGCCCGTGCACGCCTCGCAGCGACCGCCTTTGACGTTGAACGAGAACCGGCCAGGCTGATAGCCCCGGATCTTGGCCTCGGTGGTCGCGGCAAAGAGGGTGCGGATCTTGTCGAACACCCCGGTGTAGGTGGCCGGGTTAGACCGCGGCGTGCGCCCGATTGGCGATTGGTCGACGCGTACCAGCTTGTCCACATGGTCGAGCCCGGTGACCCGGACGTGCCGGCCCGGAACCTGCCGGGCGCCGTTGAGCCTGTTCGCCAGCACCGCAGCCAGGATGTCATTGACCAAAGTTGACTTGCCGGAACCGGACACGCCGGTCACCGACGTCAGCACACCAAGCGGAAAAGAAACGTCGATCCCCCGCAGGTTGTGCTCGTGTGCGCCGACCACCGTGAGTCGACGTCGCTTGTCGATCGGACGCCGAATCGCCGGGACGGCAATACTTTCCCTGCCCGACAGGTAGGCGCCGGTGATCGAGTCGCTGTTGCGCAGCAGCTCGTCGTAGGTTCCGCTGTGCACGATGCGGCCGCCGTGCTCGCCAGCTCCCGGACCGATATCGACAACCCAATCGGCGTGCGCGATGGTGTCCAGGTCGTGCTCGACAACGATCAGCGTGTTTCCTAAATCCCGCAAGCGGGTGAGGGTTTCGATGAGCCGACGGTTGTCTCGCTGGTGCAGCCCGATCGACGGCTCGTCGAGCACATACAGCACGCCAACCAGGCCGGAGCCGATCTGGGTGGCCAGCCGGATGCGCTGCGCCTCACCGCCGGACAGCGTGGCCGCCGCACGGGACAGCGACAGGTACTCCAGCCCGACATCGAGCAGAAAGCCCAGCCGTGACTGGATTTCCTTGAGCACCTGACCCGCGATTGCTTGTTCGCGTGAGCCCAGGGTGAGCGCGTTGAGGAAGTCCGCGCAATCGGAGATGGACAGTTCGCACACCTCGGCGATGGACTTCGCGCCGCGCTCCCCCGCGGCCAACGTGACCGCCAGGATTTCCGGCTTCAGCCGAGTGCCCTCACACACCGGGCACGGCACGTCACGCATGAAGCCCTCGTAGCGCTCCTTCATCAGCTCGGATTCGGTCTGGTCCATCTTGCGCTGCAGGAACGCCAGCACGCCCTCGAAGTCGGCGTAGTAGGACCGGGTGCGGCCATAGCGGTTGCGATACCGCACGTGCACCTGCTCGTCGCAGCCCTCCAGAATCGCTTTGCGGGCCTTGGCCGGTAGTTTGCGCCACGGCGTGTCGACGTCGAAGCCCATCGCCTCGCCGAGGCTGGCCAGCATCCGGGTGAAGTATTCCGCGGTGTGGCCCATCGACCACGGCGCCACCGCGCCCTGCGCCAACGTGCGGTCGGGGTCGGGCACCACCAGGTCAGGGTCGACCTCTTTGCGGATCCCCAGACCCGCACACTCAGGGCAGGCGCCATACGGCGAGTTGAACGAGAACGACCGTGGCTCCAGGTCGTCGACGGCCAGCGGGTGCCCGTTGGGGCAGGCGAGCTTCTCGGAGAACCGCTGCTCCCGGTTGTGGGCGTCGTGTTCGTGGTCGACGAACTCCAGCACCACGATGCCGTCGGCCAGGTTCAGCGCGGTTTCCACCGAATCGGTGAGCCGCTGCTTGGCGGTGAGCTTGACGGTCAGGCGGTCCACCACCACCTCGATGTCGTGCTTCTCCTGTTTCTTCAGCTTGGGCGGGTCGGTCAGCGAATGCACCACGCCGTCGACCCGGACACGGCTGTAGCCCTGAGCATTGAGCTTCTCGAACAGGTCGGCGAACTCGCCTTTACGGGTGCGCACCACCGGGGCGAGCACCTGAAATCGGGTGCCTTCGGGCATCGCCAACACCTGGTCGACGATTTGCTGCGGTGTCTGCCGGGCGATCCGCTCGCCGCAGACCGGGCAGTGCGGAGTGCCCGCGCGCGCGTACAGCAGCCGCAGATAGTCGTACACCTCGGTGATCGTTCCGACCGTCGACCGCGGGTTGCGGTTGGTCGACTTCTGGTCAATGGACACCGCCGGCGACAGCCCCTCGATGAAGTCGACGTCGGGCTTGTCCATCTGCCCCAAGAACTGGCGGGCATAGGCCGACAGCGATTCGACGTAACGCCGCTGGCCCTCGGCGAAGATGGTGTCGAACGCCAGCGACGACTTGCCTGAACCGGACAGGCCGGTGAAGACGATCAGCGCGTCGCGCGGCAAGTCGAGGTCGACGCTGCGCAGGTTGTGCTCACGCGCACCCTTGACGATCAGGCGGTCAGCCACGCATCCCTTTTCCCCGAGCCCCTTCATTTACCTCCGCGATCCCCTCAGCCCATCTTGCGTCACACATTCCCATGCTATGTGCCCATACCGACAAGCAACCGTCGGCCAGTACCGTGATCGGTATGACCACCGTCGACGACAACTACACCGGGCACGTCGAACCGGGAACGGCCGCAAAACGCATTCTGCCGGGCGTCTCGATCTTGAAAACGTCAGTCGGCCCTATGGACAACAACGCCTACCTGGTGACGTGTTCCGCGACCGGGGAAACCCTGCTGATCGACGCTGCCAACGACGCCGATGTGCTCATCGATCTCGTACGCAGCCAGGCCCCGAAGGTATCGCTGATCGTCACCAGCCACCAGCATTTCGACCACTGGCAGGCGCTGGAAGCCTTGGCGCAGGCCACCGGCGCCCCGACCGCCGCGCACCAGATCGACGCCGACCCGCTGCCGGTCAAGCCGGACCGCCTGCTGGCGGGCGGCGACACCGTGCAGATCGGCGAGCTGACGTTCGACGTCATCCATTTGCGCGGGCATACGCCCGGATCGGTCGCACTGGCCCTCGACGGTCCCGCCACGGGCGGGGTCACCCAGCTGTTCACCGGCGATTGCCTGTTCCCGGGCGGTGTCGGCAAGACCTGGCAGCCCGGCGACTTCACCCAATTAATCGAGGACGTGACCAGCCGAGTGTTCGACGTCTACGGCGACTCGACCGTCGTCTATCCCGGTCACGGTGACGACACCACGTTGGGCGCCGAGCGCCCGAGCCTTGCAGAGTGGCGCGAGCGCGGCTGGTAAGCCACGGGTAAGCCACAAAGGGGGCAGGAACGGTTGGTGAATAGCAGCCGCGAAACGCGGTGCAGCGCCTACGCTTAGCCGATGCAGGTGGGGATCGACTTCGGCACAACGCACACCGTCGCAGCGATCGTCGACCGGGGCAACTATCCCGTCGTGTCGTTCGACGGTGTGGACACCTGGCCTTCGCTCATCGCGGCCAACGAGGCCGGCGAGCTGTGCTTCGGGCTGGACGCTGCCGCCGTCCGCCACGACCAGCGTTGGTCGGTGCTGCGGTCGTTCAAGCGGCTGCTCAACGACGCTGGGCCGACGACGACTGTGGAGCTGGCGGGGCGCTGTTATCGGCTGGCCGACCTGTTCGCGGGCTTCCTCGCCCAGCTGAAAAGCGACCTGCAGAAACGTTCGAACGCCGAACTGGCGTCGGGTGAGCGGGTCGAAGCCGCGATCAGTGTGCCGGCCAACGCGTCGAGCGCACAGCGCTTCCTGACCCTGGACGCTTTCGCACAAGCCGGGTTCGAGGTGATCGCGTTGCTCAACGAACCGTCTGCGGCGGGCTTTGAATATGCTCACCGCTACCGCTCGACGATCACCGCCAAGCGTGAGTACGTGCTGATCTACGACCTGGGCGGCGGGACATTCGACGCGTCGCTGTTGAAGATGACGGGACGGCGCAACGAGGTCGTGGTCAGCGAGGGCATCCAGCGACTCGGCGGCGACGATTTCGACGAGACGATCCTCAAGGTCGTGCGCAAGGGCGCTCGGCTCGGCAAGCTCGACGCCGGCACGCGTGATCTGTTGCTCGAGGAGTGCGCGGTCCGCAAGGAAGCCGTCGGCCCGAACACCCGCCGATTTTTGGCCGATCTCTCCGCGGTCGGCAAGCCGCCATTTTCTTGCCCGATCGATGACGTCTACGCGGCCTGTGCGCCATTGGTCGACAAGACGATCGCCGCGCTGTCTCGCGTGCTGCACGACCCAGACGGCAATGACGTCAATGGCGTCGGCTGGTCCGAGCTGGCCGGGATCTACGTGGTGGGCGGGGCCGGCAGCTTCCCACTCGTCGCCCGGACCCTGCGCACCGCGCTTGACGACAAACGCGTCAAACGCTCACCTCATCCGTTTGCGGCGACGGCGATCGGCCTGGCGGTCTTCCTCGACAAAGAAGCGGGATATGCGCTTTCCGACCGGCTTTCACGACACTTCGGCGTCTTTCGCGAGACGCGCGCCGGTGAGGATGTCTGCTTCGACCCGATCCTGCCCAAAGGCGCCCAGTTGCCCACCGCGGACCAGCCGTTCGTCGTCACCCGGACCTACCGTGCGGCCCACAACATCGGACACTTCCGGTTCGTGGAGTGCAGTCGGCTGCGCGACGGTCACCCCGACGGCGACGTGACGCCCTATGACGCTGTCTTCTTCCCGTTCGATCCGGATCTGAACGACGACCAGGACCTTCAGCGCCGACCGGTCAGCCGACGCGATGACGGCCCGGATGTCGAGGAACGTTACGTCGTCACGGCCGGCGGAGCGGTGGAGGTGACGCTGACGACGGGTCCGGCCCGGCTGAGCCGGACGTTCCGCCTGGCCCGGCACGATCTCGCCAGCGCGTGACGGCCGCGGTCGGTTACCGCATCACCGCGCAGACGTGCCCCGACGACTTCTCACGGGGTGGTGTGCACGATCAGCACGTCGACCTTGGCCCGGCGCGAGACGTTGGCAGGCACCGATCCAAGCAGCCGGCCCGCAATCGTGCTCAGGCCAACGTTGCCGACAACCAGCAGATCGGCACCGACGTCCTCGGCCAGTCCGACCAGCGCGTCAACCGGGGCGCCGACGATCGATCGTTCTTCGACATTCTTAGCCCCGGCAGCGTGGGCCCGGTCCTTGGCTTCCTTCAGAATCGCGTAAATAGGGGCGGCGCCATGCACCTTGTAGCTTTCGTCCTTGAGTGCGTCGGCGGCCCGTGAGTCGTCATGCTGGGGCAAGTAGGCCGACGCGACGATCAGCTTGGCGTCCCCCCCGGCGATGGTGCCTGCCCGTTCCACCGCGCGCAGCGACGAATCCGAGCCGTCGGTTCCTACCACCACGGTCCGATAGGCGCTCATTTACCCTCCCAGGTGTTGGTTGCTACGCCAACCCAAGACAGTAACGCTTTGCCGGATGCAGATGGTCGGATTTGAGACACGCCGCCGTTGTGGTCAACGCCACCGCACCGGCCGGCCGTGGGTGAATTCCGGTCCGCGGTCGCACTGACTATGTCTGGACGAGTATCTGTCGCCGATGAAATCTATTGGTGTGCAATTCATTCGACCGAATCGCGCCGGTATGGATCAATCCGCGGGCTTCGATACCGCGCAGCAGAATGGATTACACTCCGGCCCAGTTGGGTAAGCAGATTCACCACCACCCACTTACAGTGACACACATCATGGTTGCCCCGACAACTGATGAACCTAGGACAGCCGTCGCCGCCAGCGACGCACGTCCGCAGCATCGCGGCAGGTTGTTTGACCCGCTGGCGGTCGCGGTATTGGCCACAGCCGTCAGCGGAGCCGCGGCGGGACGACCTTCGCTGTGGTTCGACGAAGGCGCCACCATTTCCGCCTCAGCGAGCCGCTCCGTGCCCCAACTGTGGCATCTGTTGGGCCACGTCGACGCCGTGCACGGCCTGTACTACCTGCTCATGCACGGCTGGTTTGCAGTCTTCCCACCGACCGAGTTCTGGTCGCGGGTTCCCGGTTGTCTGGCGATCGGCATCGCGGCGGCTGGCGTCGTGGTGCTCGCCAAGCAGTTCTCGACGCGGCGCGTCGCGGCCTGCGCGGGCGTCGTCTTCGCCATCCTGCCCCGCGTGACGTGGGCCGGTATCGAAGCCCGCTCCTATGCATTCACGGCGCTCGCCGCGGTCTGGTTGACGGTGTTGCTGATCACCTCGATCCGGCGCAACAGGTGGTGGCTCTGGCTGCTCTACGCGCTGGCGTTGATGCTGTCGATACTGCTCAATGTCTATCTGGTGTTGCTGTTGGCGGCCTACGCCGTGATCGCACCGATGCTCGGACAGCGCAAAGCAGTGCTCGGGTGGGCCACGTCCTCGGCGGCGGCACTGGCGATCATGACGCCGTTCATGATGTTCGCGCATGGCCAGAGAAGTCAGGTCGCCTGGATCTACCCGCTCAGTTGGCACACCGTGATCGACGTTGTGCAGCACCAATTTTTCGACAACAGTGTCCCGTTGGCGGTTCTGTCGGCGGTCATCATCGTGGCTGCGCTCGCGGTTCGGCGGACCGGTCGATGGGAATCGGTCGGCAATACCGGCCACCTGCTGATGGTGTGCGCTGCGTGGATCGTCGTCCCGACCGCCGTCAGCCTGATCTACTCGGCGATCACCGATCCGCTTTACCGCCCGCGGTATCTGTCCTTCACCGCACCGGCGATGGCGATCGTGCTGGCCGTCTGCATCGTGGCCGTTGCTCGTCAACCGCGCTGGATCACCGCTGTCCTGATAACGCTCGCCGCCGCGGCTTTCCCGAATTACCTTCTCTCGCAACGGCAGCCGTACGCAAAAGAAGGCTGGGATTACAGCCAAGTCGCTGATGTCATCAGCGACCATGCCGCGCCCGGAGATTGCCTACTGGTCGACAATGCGCGCTGGGCGCCCGGGCCGGCCCGCGCGCTGGTCGGGACCCGTCCAGCGGCATTTAGACCGTTGGTCGACGTCGGCCGTGGCGCCCGCGCAGCCGAGCACGGCACGCTCTGGGATGGCCTCGCGGCGGTGCCGCTGATCAAGAACCGGCTGAAGAAGTGCACGACGGTATGGACGATCGCGACCCATGACACGACGCTGCCGGCTCACCAACGCGGAAGATCGCTGCCAGCGGGCCGGGTGCTGAGACGCGCACCCGTCTATTTGACGCCAAGGCAACTCGGGTTTCACATCGTCGAGCGCTGGCAGCTCCACCGCATCCAGGTTATTAAGTCGACCCGCTGAAACGCTGGGCAAGCGCAAGCTCAGCGCACGGCTGCGCGGGTCTGTGCGACTGCACGTCATCTACGAAGGCGGCCGGGGCGTGTTGCGGCAACTGCTGCAAGTCTGCGGCAGCGAAAATGGCAGCTCACCGAACTCGATGCGGACCCGCACGATTACGAACGCGATCAGGTCGGGGTAACGATGACGCTGACGGGTTCCAAGATCATCAACGCGGCACAGGTGCTCACCAATGTCGAGGGCGTCTCCGCGGTGCTTCCGGCCGACGAAGAGCCGGACTGACGCCACTTGTCGGCTAGCGGGGCTGACCGTAGCGCGGGCCGAATGCTGCGGCCGGAAAAACCCCGGCAGCTTGTACGGCAGTACGAATCACCTTGGCGAAGTCCACCAGCTCGTCGAAATGCTCACCGGGCAGCGTCCGCCACGGCGGATAACCCAGTTCGTCGGTGAGGTCCTCGATCGTCGAGCGCAACTCGGTGCCGGCCGCCGTCAGCTCACCCGCACCGTTGAGCAGGCCGCGTGCGATCAGGCCTTCGGTAGCTGCGTTCCACTCGTCGTGGCTCCAGCCGCGCAGCCGACGAGCGTAGTCCGGGTTGAAACCGATTCCCGTTGCAACATGGGTGATTAGCGCCTCCAAGCCGCTGAGCCGGTTGGCCACCAGCGCAGCGATATGCCCGTCGCCGCGATATTCACGCAGCAACGTGATCGCATGCCAAAGCGCGACGAGCGGGCTCTCCGGCCACGGCAGTTCTGCGTGACCGGCATACAGCGGCCGACCGTCGGCGTTTGGGATCGATTCCGCGACACCTCGCAGCAATACCGCTGCACGCCGCACTTCCGGTGACCCGCTCAGCTGTTCACCGAGCACCCGCGGCAGGGCCGACGCGACGATCTCGTACCGCAGTTTTGTCACCGCGGCCGGCGACGCCAGCTCCCAGGCGGCCGGGATTGCGCGCGCTACCAACCGCGGGTTGAAGTTATAGAACGTCCCGGCAACGACATTCGCCGAAACGGCGCCCATCGGCGCAGACCTGCCTGCGAAATAGTGTGTGCGGGAATCCAAACCGAGTTCACCGAACTTCTGCGTCCGCCTCAGGCGCGAAGTACACGACCGAATGCAATGTGTCCAGGGTGCGGGTGAGGCGACCCGCGGCAAAGGCGTCCACGAAGCTGAGACTAAACCGGCTTGGCGGCGCGGGTCAGCGCTGGCCCCGGGTAGCTCGGTAGGAGGCCAACGCGCCCACCACGCCCAGCGCGGCGAACACCGCAAAGAGCCAACGGGCGGCGATGACCGTACTGCCTTCCGCGCTGTTGACCACAACACCGGCCAGTCCGGCGCCGAACGCTCCGGAGATCAGCTGCACCGTGTTGATCGCCGCGGCGGCGGCAGCGCCTTCGTTCTCGTCGTGCTGTGTGCCCGGGCACTGCATCGCCCACGCCGACAGGTGCGGCCAGGCCGCCCCGATGCCGGCCCCGGTGATCGTCAGCGCCAGCGCCCACAGCACGACAACGCCGGCAGGCGCGTCGTCGACCTGGGTAACCGCGCCCAACGCCAGGCCCGCGGCCATGATCAGCGGCGAGGCAGCGACCACATAGGTAATGACGCGCCTGCTGCTCAGCGATGCGCTCACGATCTCGCTGACGGTCCAGCCGACCGCCAGCGCCGCCCCCAAAAAGCCGGCCACCACCGGAACTAGATGCGCCAGGCGTTGGCCGAACAGTGGCACGTACATGTCGACCAGCGCCGAGGCCATCAGCAGCGCCTGGGTCAGATAGATCCACTTCAGCGGACCCGGACCATATGCACTGGGCGGCAATACCGCTACCGGCATCCGCCGATCAACCACGACAAACACGACGACCAACAACGTGCCGGTCGCCACCAATCCTGCGGTCGCGACGCGAGAGTGCGGGATCTCCGCGACGCTCACCGCCAGTGCGGCGGCCCCCAACAACAGCAGCGACCGCACCGGCATTTTCAGCGCCGGCCCGGCGTCGCCCCGATCGCCACGGACGGCGGGAAGCACGATCGGAACCAGCGCGGCCATCGCTGCGGTCAAGATCGCCACCGCGCCGAACGCCCAGCGCCACAGCCCGAACTGGGCAAAGAAGCCGCCCATCGCGGGCCCGATGACGGTGGCGACGCCCCACATCGCCGACAGCAGCGCCGAGGCCCGCGTCCACAGCGATCGCGGCAGCACGGAGTTGATCACCGCGTAGCCCAGGCCCGCCAACAGGCCGCCCGCCGCCCCCTGCAGGGTGCGGCCCACCAGCAGCACCTCCATGCCGGGAGCGACCGCGCACACCACGCTGCCGATCGCGAAGACCGCCAGTCCGATCAGATACGACGAACGGGCCCCCAGACGGAGCAACGCCGCATTGACCGTGGTCGCCGCGACCACCGATCCAACCAGGTAAAGCGTTGTCGCCCAGGCAAAGAGTCGCTGACCGCCGATGTCGGCAACGGTGCTCGGCAGCAGACTGACCGTCAGGAACTCGTTGATGGCATACAGCGCCACACCGCCGGCGAGCAGCGTCGAGGTGCCCAGGAACGAGGGGCCCAGCAGCGCGCGCCAGCTACCGGTGGCTGCTGTAGGTGCGCTCACTTCAGACCGGCGGCGTCCATTCCGCGCAGCTCTTTCTTCAGGTCGGCGATCTCGTCGCGGAACCGGGCGGCCAACTCGAACTGCAGGTCACGAGCGGCGGCCATCATCTGCGCGGTGAGGTCCTTGATCAGGTCGGCCAGCTCGGCACGAGGCATGCTGGCGGTGTCGCGGCCCTCGAAGACACCGGCGCTGACCGCCCGGCCGGGCTCACCCTGGGCCCTACGTCCGCGCGACGCGTTGCGACCCGAGCCGCCGATCGAGACGGCCTCAGTGTCGTCGGCCTCGCGGTAGACCTGGTCGAGGATGTCGGCGATCTTTTTGCGCAGCGGCTGCGGATCGATGCCGTTGGCCTCGTTGTAGGCGATCTGTTTGGCCCGCCGCCGGTCGGTTTCGTCGATGGCCTCTTTCATCGAGTCGGTCATCCTGTCGGCGTACATATGCACTTCGCCGGACACGTTACGGGCGGCACGGCCAATGGTCTGGATCAGGCTGCGCGAGGAACGTAGAAAGCCCTCCTTGTCTGCGTCGAGGATGGAGACCAGCGACACCTCCGGGAGGTCCAAGCCCTCCCGGAGCAGGTTGATACCGACCAGCACGTCGTAGTCACCCAGGCGCAGCTGCCGGAGCAGTTCGACGCGGCGCAGCGTGTCGACTTCGGAGTGCAGGTAGCGCACCCGGATGCCCAGTTCCAGCAGGTAGTCGGTGAGGTCCTCGGCCATCTTCTTGGTCAGTGTGGTCACCAGGACCCGCTGGTCGGCCTCGGCGCGTTTGCGGATCTCGGCGATCAGGTCGTCGATCTGGCCTTTGGTCGGTTTCACCACGACCTTGGGGTCCACCAGGCCGGTGGGCCGGATCACCTGCTCGACGAACTCCCCACTGGACTGGCTGAGCTCATACGGTCCCGGAGTGGCCGACAGGTACACCGTTTGCCCGATCCGGTCGGCGAACTCTTCCCAGGTCAGCGGCCGGTTGTCGACCGCGGACGGAAGCCGGAAACCGTATTCGACGAGGTTGCGCTTGCGGGACATGTCGCCTTCGTACATGCCGCCGATCTGCGGCACGGTCACATGCGACTCGTCGATGACCATCAGGAAGTCTTCCGGGAAGTAATCCAACAGTGTTGCCGGCGCCGAGCCGGCGGGACGGCCGTCAATATGCCGCGAGTAGTTCTCGATGCCGGAGCAGAACCCGACCTGGCGCATCATCTCGACGTCGTAGTTGGTGCGCATCCGCAGTCGCTGGGCCTCCAGCAGCTTGCCTTGCCCCTCCAACTCGGCCAGTCGCTCGGCAAGCTCTTCCTCGATCGTCGAGATGGCGTGGGCCATCCGCTCTGGCCCGGCCACATAGTGGGTGGCCGGGAAGATGCGCAGCGAGTCGACCTTGCGGATCACCTCACCGGTGAGCGGGTGCAGGTAGTACAGCGCCTCGATCTCGTCACCGAAGTACTCGATACGAACGGCGAGCTCCTCGTAAGACGGGATGATCTCGACGGTGTCGCCGCGTACCCGGAACGAGCCGCGGGTGAAGGACAAATCGTTGCGGGTGTACTGCACATCGACCAGCAGCCGCAGCAGCCCGTCGCGGGCTACCTCGCTGCCCACCTGCAGCTCGACCGAGCGATCCAGGTAGGACTGCGGCGTACCCAGGCCGTAAATGCAGGAAACTGAAGCTACTACTACGACGTCACGCCGCGACAACAGTGCCGATGTCGCGGAGTGCCGGAGCCGCTCCACATCGTCGTTGATGGAGCTGTCTTTTTCGATGTAGGTGTCGGTCTGGGCGATATACGCCTCCGGCTGGTAATAGTCGTAATACGAGACGAAGTACTCGACGGCGTTGTGCGGCAACATCTCTCGTAGCTCGTTGGCCAACTGGGCGGCCAGCGTCTTGTTCGGCGCCATCACCAGGGTGGGCCGCTGCAGACGTTCGATGAGCCATGCGGTGGTCGCCGATTTCCCGGTGCCGGTGGCACCGAGCAGCACGACGTCGCGCTCCCCGGCTTTGATCCGCCGCTCCAGTTCCTCGATTGCGGTCGGCTGGTCGCCGGCCGGGGCGTGCGGACTCACTACCTCGAAGCGCCCGCCGGCCCGCACCATGTCCTCGACAGGGCGGTACTCCGAGTGCGCGACAACCGGATGTTCGGTAGCAAAAGCCATGTTCACCAGGGTAGGCCGGGGCACTGACATGCCGCAGCGGCGCTATCCCTGGCGACTACTCCACACCTGGGTCCCGGGATCACATTGGATCAGGTGTCCGTCGTCGGACATCGACATCGCGAACGCGGGGATGTTCGGCCCGGCGCACGAGGTTCCGACGGGATGCACCCCGGTCGTGGCAGGCGCTTTGTCCCAGGTATTGGCTTCACACACAATCTGCTCGTTGGCGGTCGAATCGTAAGCGAGTTTGTCGATGTCATTGCATACGCCGCCAAGCACCGGCGCTGCGGAGGTCGTGCTCGGCGCCGCGGTGGTCGCGACGGCTTGGGCAGGGTCGGCCACGACCACGCCCGGCGGCACATCCCCGGTCCGAGTCGCCACGACCGGGATCCGAAGCGTCGCGCCCTGACCTCCGCACTCGTTGCTCTGTACGGTTTGCGACTGCACACCGCGCAGCGTGCCGTCAGGTTGTGGCGTCAGCGACCAGACCACTGCCTCCATCTGGGTCGACATCACCGACCCGTGCCCTTGACGGCACTGCACTTGCACCTGCCTAGGCGCGCTCTGCCAGTGACCGTCGACGAAATGCAGAACGCCGGCGTTGCCGGTGCCGCTGGTTCGCGCGACTTGGTGATCGGTCTCGTCTAGCTTGGTCCCGGTCGCGGCACACCCGGTCGCCGTGCAGGCGGACTGGAACGCCCACCAACTGGTCGGCCCGCCGTTGTTGCCGATGACGCCGTTGGACGTCTGCTTTGCGCGGTCGTAGTTCAACTGGTACGCGCCGTCGAGTACCGGGGTGGCGGCGACCGGACTTGATATCCCGCCCGGCGCAGACGATACCGCCGATGTCGCATTGAAACGGGGCGGCGGCGAAGGCGCCGGCACCAGCTGATCGCCCCAGGAGAAAAACGAGACGGCCCAGGTGATGCCGAGCGCAGCGAGCAGCATGACAGCCATCGCCAGAGCAATGGCGGATTTCAGCGAAAGCCTACGGCCGATCTTTGCCAGACCGGATCTGCGCCGCATCAGTGACGGGGCGCCGCGCCGTTTGCCATCGCCGCCGACCCGCTTGCGCAACGCGGCGGCGAACTCGCGGCATCGGCCGAATCTGTCCGCCGGATCCTTCGCGAGAGCCCTGAAGAAAACATCGTCCAGGTCTGCCAGATCGGGGCGGTAGTCGCTAAGCCTGGGCGGAGCTGCGTGCAGGTGCTGGCCGATCACCGCGACCGGGTTGGAATGCCGATACGGCGGTGCACCGGTGAGCAGGTGAAATGCGGTGGCGGCCAGGGCGTACTGGTCGGCGCGGCCATCGATGTTCGATCCGACCAACTGCTCGGGCGCGGCGTAGGCAACGGTCCCGACGGCGACGTTGGTCTCGGTAATTCCGCTGATCTCGGCGAGTTGGCGAGCTACTCCGAAATCCGCCAACAGAATCCGTTGTTCGTCCTCCTCGGGATGGGTGATCAGGATGTTGGCGGGCTTCACATCGCGGTGCAGCAGTCCGCGCACGTGCGCGTAGTCGAGTGCTCCTGCGACAGCGGTGATGATCGCGCAGACGTCCTCTGCGGACATGCCTTTGTGGTGACGCTCTTTGACTAGTCGAGCGGCGTCGGTGCCCTCGACGTAATCCATCGCGATCCAGAGTTGGCCTTCGAATTCGCCGCGATCGTGCACCGCGACGATGTGCGGGTGCCACAGCGTTGCCGCCAGATCGGCTTCACGATTGAACCGTTCGCGGAATTCGGCGTCGGCCGTCATCGCCTTGGTCAGGACTTTGAGCGCATCGCGACGCGGTAACCGCGGATGCTTGGCAAGGTAGACCTCGGCCATACCGCCAGACCCCAACGGGCGCAGGATGCTGTAGCCGGCAAATTCCGTCCGGTTGGCGATCCCGGTGTACGGCGCGTCGTGCCGGCCGCGTCCCCCGTCATCGCGATTCGGGGCTGATTTAATCAGCGGAATCCGATTCAACAGGCTTGTGACAGCCAGATGCGGAAGCGACTGATAGCCACGCCGCAGCATGTCTCGGGAGCGCTGTGGGGCGGCCACCGGTTCGGGGCCGACGTCCCAGCGCTCAGTGGTGTTCGTTGACTCATCCATCTGCCGTGTCACCCCCTCGTAGGTTCCACACCCTGCGCGCCCAACGGCGCCGGGCCGGTTGCTCAGGCGGCGGCCCGCAACCACCCATCCGTGCCCAGAAAGTTCTGCACGCCAAACACTTTCAAGGCGCCATCCACCCGTGCTGTGGCGGCCGCAGTGGGCCTGGACGCACGTGGAGGCAATTTACTCACTCTTGGCATGATGCCAACCAATGCGATCACCTTGCGTTGGTGCCAGTTATGAAACGGCTATGAATGACGGTTTCGGCTGCATGCAAGCGAAACATAGCCAAATCACAGGTGAGTCGCGTGGAAGCTTGTCCGCGCCACAGCCGATACTGATGTGGTGAGTCGAGCAGCCCCGCCCATGCTGACGATTTGGCACGACGGGTCGCAACATACGTTCACGGCAGGCCATGACGTGGTGATCGGACGCGACCAGAGTGCCGATATTCGCATCGCCGATCCGCGGATTTCGCGTGAGCACCTGATATTGCGCTTCGAACAAGGCAAATGGCTAGCGATCGACAACGGCTCGGTGAACGGGACCTTCGTCAACGGCTACCGCAGGCCGGTGATCGATATCCACGACGGGCAAAGCATCAACATCGGCAACGCCGGCGGACCGCGGCTGACCTTTGCGGTCGGCCAGCATCACCGGGGCCGACCGCCGGGCGGCGGCTCACAGCAGGCCGCGGAGCCGCCCACCGCCGACTGGTCGACACCCGCCCCGCCACGCTCACACCCACCGGGTCACACCGGGGGCCCACAGCAAGCCAGGCCCAGGGCCGCCACAGCCGCCCCCACCAAGACGCCCTCCCGTTCCGCCGCCGAACCCGCAGAGCCCCCAGCGGCGTCCGGTGCGTGAGCAGCCGACCGACGTGCATGTACCAGCGCCACGACCGGCTCCAGCGAGTCCGCCGTCCGCCGAGACAACGGTGGTCAACGCCGGTTCAGCGCCGCCGCAGGACGCGGTTTCGCCCACCGAGATGACCACGGTCAACGCGGGCTCTGGCGACGTATCCAATCTGGCGACGCGGTTTGTGAAGTTCCTCTCGCAGCGAGGGGCGCCGCCCGCCAAAGGGGCCGGTTCGGTCACGATCGGTCGCGCCAGCGACAACGACATCGTGATCCCCGATGTGCTGGCCTCGCGGCATCACGCGACGTTGGTCCTGACACCGCTGGGCACCGAAATCCAGGACCGAAGCGTCAATGGGACGTTCGTCAACGGCACACGGGTCGGCTCGGCGATCTTGACCGAGGGTGACGTGGTCACCATTGGCAACGTCGACCTCGTGGTCAGCGGCGGAATCCTGGTTCCTCGCAGCGAAACCGAAGCCGCGACCCGCACCGGAGGTCTGGAAGTACGCGGTGTCGAGTACGTCGTGGACAGCGGCAAAAAGTTGCTGGACAACATCTCGCTGACCGCGCGTCCGGGAACGCTGACCGCCGTGATCGGCGGGTCGGGCGCCGGGAAAAGCACGCTGGCCCGGCTGATCGCCGGCTACACCACGCCGAGCTCGGGCTCGGTCACCTTCGAGGGCCACGACATCCACGCCGAATACGCCTCGCTGCGCAGCAGGATCGGCATGGTTCCCCAGGACGACGTCGTGCACCGTCAGCTGACGGTGAACCAGGCGCTGGGCTATGCCGCCGAACTGCGGCTGCCGCCTGATACCAGCAAAGGCGACCGCGCCAAGGTCGTCACCCAGGTACTTCAGGAACTCGACCTGACCAAGCACGCTGACACCCGGGTCGACAAACTGTCCGGAGGCCAACGCAAACGGGCCTCGGTGGCACTTGAACTGCTTACCGGGCCGTCGCTGCTGATCCTCGATGAGCCGACCTCGGGTCTGGATCCGGCGCTGGACCACCAGGTCATGCTGATGCTGCGGCAGTTGGCCGACGCCGGCCGCGTGGTGATCGTCGTCACGCACATGTTGTCCTACCTGGACACCTGCGATCAGGTGCTGCTGGTGGCCCCGGGCGGTAAGACGGCATACTGCGGCCCGCCCGACCAAATCGGCGAGGCGATGGGAACCACCAACTGGGCCAAGATCTTCGGCCAGGTGGGGGCCGACCCGGAGGAAGCCAACCGCCGCTTCCTCGAGCGGGAACAGCAACCGCCACCCGCGACGGCGGACCAGCCGGCCGATCTGGGCAAACCGGTGCACACCAGCGTGCGAAGGCAGATCTCGACTGTCGCCCGCCGGCAGGTCCGCCTGGTAGTGGCCGATCGCGCCTATTTCATCTTCCTCGCGTTGCTGCCGTTCATCCTGGGTGCGCTCTCGCTGACCGTCCCGGGCACGAGCGGATTCCACCTACCCGGACCGCACGCCGACACCCCCGACGAGTCCGCGCAGATCCTGGCTCTGCTGCTGCCAGCCGCAGCGTTCATGGGCACCGCACTGACGATTCGTGACCTGGTCGGCGAGCGTGCCATCTTCCAGCGCGAACAAGCGGTCGGTTTGTCACCGACGGCCTACCTGCTCGCCAAAACCGCGGTGTTTTGCGGGTTCGCGGTCCTGCAGTCGGCGATCATCACCGCGATCGTGGTCATCGGCAAAGGCGGCGACCGACCCGCGGAGCCGTGTTGCTCGGTAACGGCACGTTGGAGCTGTTCACGACGGTCGCCGGGACCTGTGTCGCCTCGGCGATCCTCGGCCTGGCCATCTCGTCGTTGGTCCGATCCAGCGAGCAGATCATGCCGTTGTTCGTGGTGGCGGTGATGGCCCAGCTCGTGCTCTGCGGCGGGATGGTCCCGGTGACCGGCCGGCTAGGGCTCGACCAGCTGTCCTGGACGATGCCCGCACGCTGGGGCTACGCCGCCGCATCGGCGACGGTCGACGTGCGGCACCTGGTGCCCGCATCGCTGATCCCCCAGGATCGGTTCTGGGAGCACACCCGCAAGGTCTGGTTGTTCGACATGGGCATGCTGGCCGCACTGGCCGTGTGCTACGCCGGGTTTGTCCGCTGGAAAATCCGGCTGCGCCGCTGATCCCGACGAGGTAACGCCATTCATCCGCCGAAGCACGAGACGTTCGACCTGCGCGCGGGCACGAACACCGATCCGAAGGGCATCGTGCGGGCCGTCGATGATTACATCGTGCGGCCGTGGGGGCTGTATCTGGCCCGTCCCACGCCCGGCCGGGCCCAATTCCACTATCTCGAGTCGTGGCTGCTGCCGTCGCTGGGTCTGCGGGCCACGGTTTTCCATTTCAACGCCGGTCACGAACGCGACCACGACTATTACCTCGACGTCGGCGAATACACGCCCGGCCCGGACGTGTGGCGCTCCGAAGACCATTACCTCGACCTGGAGGTCCGCACCGGCCGCGGCGCGGACTTGACCGACGTCGATGAATTGCTAGACGCAGTTCGGCACGGCCTGCTGACGCCCGACGTCGGCGAGCTGGCGATGCGGCGTGCGGTCGCCGCCGTCGAGGGCCTGGCCCGCCACGACTACGACCTCAACAACTGGCTGGCCGGCAACAGCATGCCGCTGGTATGGCGCTGAAAGCCCTGAACGCTGAAGCCTCTTGCAGGACAAAGGCTTTAGACGGCGAGCAACCGCTCGAAGAATTCGCGGTAGTGCATCAGAGCTAACCGCAGATCTTCGGTAGAGGCCTCCTCGCCGCGCGACCATTGCTCTTCCAGACGCGACCGCGCCTGGGCGAATCCGGTCGTGAGCTGCTCGACTAAATCGGAGACCAGGGCGTCCGCCTTTTGCACGCAGTCCTTGGGATCATCGACGAAGGCCGCCTGAACGCCAGCCCACCGCGCACGCAGGTCCGCGAGGTCATCACCGGCGAAAAGCACTTCTTCCGTTGATGGTTCGTGTTCCGCGGTCGGCGGCTCCACCTCGGCGGTCTCGGTGCTGGGTGCCGATGTCTCGGCAGGTGCGAGTCTGGGCAGCGGGTGCCGCTGTCTCGACAGCGGGTGCCTGCTCCGGTGTGCCGGCCGTGCTGTCGTCCTCCAGCCGCGGAGTTTCCGAGACAGAGTCCTCGGGTGAATCGGTCATCGTCTGTTCGTCATGGGTGGTCATGCGCTCTTCTCCTCTGATGCGTGCTGTGATGCGTGAGTGTCGGTCTTTTCAGTGCTTGTCTCGAGCAGCTTCTCGAACAGCGCCCGGTAGTGCACGAACGCCTCCCGCTGCTGCTCGGTGTTGGCATGCTGCTCCGAGGTGTGAATACCGTGGGCGGCCCGGTAGTTCTCGACGATCTGCGGGTGGTCTACCGAGATATCCGCGGCCCGCTGGTCGAAGTCGTCGACCGGATAGCCGCGTTGGCGCATCACCTCGGTTACCAAACGGTCGGCGACACCGACGGCAGTTGCCGGGTTGTCGACAAAGCCCGCCTGTACCTCTTGCCAGCGGGCGGTGAAATCCGAAAGCGCCGAAGGCGTCAACGGAACGATGTCGAGCTTGTCTCGCTTGCGTTCCCGCGTAGTGAGCTCCCGCACGGCACCTTTCTCGCTTCCGGTGTCGGATACCAGCCGCTCGTACTCACTGCCGTAGTGCTGTTTGAGCCGCCTCGTTTTCAAGCGAAAACTGACCATGCTTATCGCGACAATCGCCGCGACCACCACCACGACGGCGACGGCCGCGATCAAAATCCATTCCCAGGTAGGCATCACGAGCTCCTTTCTACGTATGTCAAATAGCCCGGCTGGCGATGGTGCAAACGTAATTTTGTGATGTGCGACACAACATCGAGATGTTGATCGGGTGTGTTCAAACGGTTCAGAAGTAGTGCCGACGTCCGCCGATGGCGCGTCCGGTGCTGCCCAGGATCGCCAGAATGGCGCCGATGACGAGCAGGATGATCCCCAGGGTCCACAGGATGGAAATCTTGAGCAGGAATCCCGCGACCAGCAGGATGATGCCGAGAATGATCATGATTGAGCCTTCCCTCAGATGATGGTTGACGGATGATCGGGTCGGCCGGCCCAACACCAGTCGACCACCCTTAAGGGGGGTAGAAATACACCCCTAGGGAGGTAATCTCCCGGGCATGCCACAACCGCCTCCAGCGCCCATCACCGTCGCGCTCGTCGACGACTACGACGTCGTCGTCAAGGGTGTGGCCAACATGCTGGAGCCGTATCGCGACCGCGTCGTGATCGCGGAACTCGACTCCACCACGTCTGTCAAAGACACGGTCGACATCGTGTTGTACGACTCATTCGCCCAACCTGAATCCGATCACGAAGAGATTGGCGTTTTGGTGGCCAATCCCCGCGCACACCGGGTTGTGGTGTACACCTGGAACTTCCACCCTGAACTCGTCGAAAGCGCGCGACAGCACGGCGCCCACGGGTATCTGTCGAAGACGCTGCCGGCGCGCGAGCTGGTCGCGGCGCTCGAGGCGGTGCATGCCGGTGAAGTGGTCGTCAGCGAAGTCGGGGCGCGGGCCCGCAGCGCACCCGGACTGGACTGGCCCGGACGCGGTGAAGGGCTCAGCGAACGCGAGGCGGAGATTCTGGCGCTGATCACCCAGGGCATGAGCAACGCCGACGTCGCGCGGCTGACCTATCTGAGCCCCAACACCGTGAAGTCCTATATCCGTACGATCTATCGCAAGCTCGGCGTGGGCAGCCGCACCCAGGCCGTGCTGTGGGGGGTGAGGCACGGCTTCACTCCCGATCACCACCGCATCGAGCACTGGCGCGGCGGTCCGTAGCGTTTCCGGAACCCGGCCGGGCGGGTACGTGCGAGGCATGGACTTGAACGAATATCGGCGCAATCGGCGGTTCGGCCGCAGCCCCGAGCCGCGCGGTCGGCAGCCGCGATGGCCCCGTAGAGGTCTTAACGGGCCGCGCTTTGTCATTCAGCATCACGCGTCGCGCAGTGACCACTACGACCTTCGCCTGGAGATCGACGGCGTGTTGGTGTCCTGGGCGATTCCCCGGGGGCCCTCGACAAACCCCAAGGACTGGCGAATGGCGCGGCGCACCGAGGACCACCCGTTGGAATATTCGACCTTCGAGGGAGTGATCCCCGAAGGCGAGTATGGCGCCGGCCGGGTCATCGTCTGGGACCACGGCACGTACGTCAACAAGACCGATCATGAGATGGCCAAGTGCCTCGGGCGCGGTCACCTGTCGTTCCGGTTGCACGGCAAGAAGCTGCGCGGTGGCTACGCGCTGACCAGGATCCGGGAGGGCGAGGACGAGACGTGGCTGCTGCTCAAGCGCAGAGATGACGAGGCCGATGCCCGGCGCAATCCGGTGCGAAGGCAGCCTGAGTCGACACTGTCCGGACGGACGCTAGACGAGTTGTCGTGACCCGGCGGGCCGGTCTGCCTGAACCGCTACGCGCAGCGCTGCGCGACGAGCCGGTGCCGGACTGGCGAGCGCCCACCTTGGCCACCTTGACAGACAAGCGGTTCTCCGACCCGGCATGGATTTTCGAGCGCAAGTTCGACGGGATGCGTTGTCTGGGCTTTCGAGATGGCGACCGGGTTCGGCTGCTGTCCCGGAATCGTAAGGCACTCAACGGAACCTATCCGGAACTGGTCGACGCGCTTGCTGCTCAGCACACAACCCGTTTCGTGGTGGACGGCGAGGTTGTGGCATTCGAGGGACGGCGCACCAGCTTCGCCCGGCTACAAGGACGGCTGGGAATCACCGACCCCGAGGCGGCCCGGGCGTCGCTGATCCGAATCTACTACTACCTTTTCGACTTGCTACACGTCGACGGCGAGTCAACCACCGAACTGCCGCTCAGATGGCGTAAACGGCTGTTGCGCGGCGCTATTGAATTCAGTGATCCGCTGCGTAACACCCCTCATCGCGTCGAGGACGGCATAGCTGCCTATCAGGCCGCCTGCCAGCGCGGTGACGAAGGAGTGATCGCTAAACTGGCCGACTCGACATACGAAGGCGGTCGCTCGACGCACTGGCTGAAGTTCAAATGCGTTCGCGACCAGGAGTTCGTCATCGGCGGCTACACGGCTCCCCAAGGCAGCCGAGTGGGGTTGGGCGCACTGCTGCTCGGCTACCACGACGGTCGCGACCTGGTCTACGCCGGCAAGGTGGGCACCGGCTTCACCGAAGCCGCGCTGCGCAGCCTGCACGAGCGCCTTTCAGCCATCGAACAGGACGCGCCGCCGTTCACCCGCGGGCTGGTGCGCGAGACCGGCGCCCGATGGGTTCACCCAGATCTGGTGGCCCAGATCGGCTTCACCGAGTGGACGCGCGACGGTAAGCTTCGCCATCCCCGCTACCAGGGCCTGCGTACCGACAAGGACGCGACCGACGTGGTCAGGGAGACCCGCTGATGCGCCACATCGAAGTCGAGGTCACCCACCCGGAGCGGGTGTTGTTTCCCGATGACGGGATCACCAAGCGCGATCTTGTCGACTATTACTGCGAGGTGGCCGACACCATGTTGCCGCACCTCAAGGATCGACCGCTCAACGTGCAGCGCTTCCCCCGCGGGATCGACCAAAAGGGCTTTGTCCAGCAGGATTTCGCCGTTTCGGCACCAGAATGGGTCAGCCGCGTCGAGGTCGTCAAGGAGGGCGGCACCGTGGTGCACCCGCTGGCCGAACGCCCAGAAGCACTGGGATGGCTGGCTAACCAGAACTGCATCACGTTGCACGCCTGGCAATCTCGCAAGGGTCGGCTGGACAAACCCGACCGACTGGTCTTCGACCTCGACCCGTCGGACAGCGACTTCGCAGTAGTGCGGGAGACGGCCCGCGCGGTCGCCGACGTGCTGGATGACCTCGGACTGGCCTGTTATCTGCAGACCACGGGATCGCGTGGGTTACATGTCGTGGTCCCGCTGCGCGCAGATGCCGACTTTGACACCGCCCGGCAGTTCGCCCGCGATGTCGCCGAGGTCGTCGTCGCCGACGATCCCGTGCACCGCACGATCGAAGCCCGCAAAGAGAAACGAGACGACCGGATTTATCTGGACGTGATGCGTAATGCCTATGCGCAGACGGCGGTCGCCGCGTACTCGGTCCGGCCGCGCCGCGGCGCACCGGTGGCCACCCCGCTGGAGTGGGATGAATTGGGAAGCCGCGGCATGCGTGCAGATCGGTTCACCCTCCGTGACATCCTAAAGCGGCTCAGCGCTCAACGCGATCCATGGGCCAACATGTACCGGCATTCACGTTCACTGAACGGCCCCATCAAGCGGCTGGCCAAGCTTCGTGCCCGAACTGCCTGACGTGGAAGGTTTTCGGCGCGAGCTGGCAGACAAGCTGCCCGGTCGCCGAATCCGCCGCGTGAATGTGCACGACCCAGGCATCCTGCGGAACACCACCGCTCAGGCGCTCGGCCGCCGGCTGACCGGCCACCGCTTCGGCGACCCGCATCGGCACGGTAAATGGTTGATCCTGCCGACGGACGGCCCGACCCTGTTGGTGCACAGCGGTATGACCGGCCATCCGTACTATGCCGCCACCGGCGTCGACCGAGAACCACACGAGCGGTTGGCGGTGTCGCTCGATCGCGGCGAACTACGCTACACCGATCTCAGAAAGCTGCGCGGCGTTTGGCTGGCCGACGGCGACGACGACGCCGCCGACGTGATGGGCCCCTTGGGCCCCGATGCGCTGGGGATTGGCTTGCGAGCGTTCCGGGAAGCGCTGTCCGGGCGGCGCGGCCGGCTCAAGACGACGTTGATGGACCAGTCGGTTATCGCCGGGCTCGGCAACCTACTCACCGACGAAATCTGCTGGCGGGCAAAGATGCATCCGTCGCGTTTGGTTGCCGACATGGACGATAGCGAACTGAAGCGGCTGCACACCGCGATGACCCAGGTGCTGCGCACCGCGGTGCGCCACGGCCGGGTGCCCGGTCTGCCACGCTGGCTGACAGGAGCCCGCGACGAGCCGGATCCGAGTTGCCCGCGCTGTGGCACGCGGCTCAAGCACGGTCGAGTCGGCGGCAGAACGTCGATCTGGTGCCCGCGCTGCCAACCGGAACGAGGCGTTGCGGCAACAGGATCCCAGCTGCCGAACACCTGATAATCAGGGCCGCCAACCCACAGCGTCGGCCCACTCCCAGGCGCGCCGGTAGGCGCCGGAAAACCAGGGCTCCTTGGCCTCGACGTAAACCGAGATGTCACCGTCGGGCGATGCCGCTCTCGCTGCGGATTGCTTGACGGCCAAATACTCGGCGCGCGCCTTGGAATCGGAGGTCACCCAGTCGACGAACAACAGCCCGAATTGCTGATTGGGCCAACCCTCGACGCGGACATGAACATAGGTCGGCCGCCCTGGATCGGCGCTGGCATGAATCCGTTTGTGCCACAACGCCGGATCAGCGCTGTGGTTGTAGGCTCCGATGGTGCTTCGGGCATCGGGTTTGGGTTCATCGCGTGCGATGTCGTCGATGCGTGGGTAACCGGCGGACAACAGCGACCCGCTGATTTCCTCTGCCGCGGCCAAGGATTCAACGGTGACTTGGATGTCGATAGTGTCTTTGGCGTCTAGGCCGGGGATCGCAGTCGACCCGACGTGGTCGACGCGCCGCGCCTGGGCACCGCATGCGGTCGCGATGCGCGCGACGATCCGGCGCGCCTGATCGGGCCAGGTGTCATCGGCCGGCGTCAGCAGCGGTGCCGACCGGACGACCCGGTGGGCGGTGAGGTTTCGCGCGAACGAGGTGACGCGGTGATTCCACACGTCACTGGCCTGTTCGGCCAACGACTCAAGGCTGCCGGAGTTTTGCAGCCAGACGTCGGCCACCGCGCGGCGCTGATCATCGCTGGCCTGAGCGGCGATTCGGGCCCGTGCGTCGGCCTCAGTCATGCCGCGGTGATCCACCAGTCGCCGCACCCTCAGTTCAACGTCGGCGTACACCACGACGACCAACGGGAACAATGGCGCCATTCCCGACTCGACCAGCAGCGGAATGTCTTCAACGACAACCGCATCCGCGGGCACCGCCGCGATGATCTCCTCGCGGCGCTTGCCCACCAGCGGATGAACGATCCCGTTGAGGGTGTTACGCGCCTCGTCGTCTTTGAATGCTTTGGCCGCCAGAGCCGGCCGATCGAGCGCCCCGTCGGCGGAGAGGATATCGTCGCCGAACGCTTCAACCAACGCGGCCAGCCCTTCGGTACCCGGTTCCACTACTTCCCGGGCGATCACGTCAGCGTCGACGACAACACCACCGCAATCGGCGAAGGTAGTGGCTACCGCTGACTTACCGGCGCCGATGCCGCCGGTCAGCCCGATCCGAAGCATCGCGCGATCCGAAGCATCGGTAGCTAGGCGCTACCGGCGAGCTTCTCCCGCAGGGCGGCCAGTTGTGCGTCGCTGGCCAGCGAGCCGCCGCTCGGCTGTTCTTCGGCCGGCGAGCCGTTGGCCTGCGGGCGCTCTGCAGCGGCGGCCTCGGCCGCGGCGAACTTCTCCATCTGCGCGGTGTGCATCTTGTGCCGACGCTCGGCCTCGGCGTAGCGCGCCTCCCACTCCTGACGCTGCGCATCGAAGCCCTCGAGCCACTCGTTGGTGTCGGCGTCGAAGCCCTCGGGGAAGATGTAGTTGCCCTGCTCGTCGTAGCTGTCGGCCATGCCGTACTTCGCCGGGTCGAATTCCTCGGTGTAGTCCTCGTTGGCTTGCTTGAGCGACAACGAAATCCGGCGGCGCTCCAAGTCGATGTCGATAACCTTGACCATCGCGTCGTCGCCGACGGCGACCACCTGGTCGGGCACCTCGACGTGCCGCTCGGCCAGCTCCGAGATGTGCACCAGGCCTTCGATGCCCTCCTCGACGCGGACGAACGCGCCGAACGGGACCAGCTTGGTGACCTTGCCCGGCACGATCTGGCCGATGGCGTGGGTGCGGGCGAAGTGCCGCCACGGGTCTTCCTGAGTGGCCTTCAGCGACAACGAAACCCGCTCGCGATCCATGTCGACGTCGAGCACCTCCACCGTCACCTCGTCGCCCACCTGGACCACCTCGGAGGGGTGATCGATGTGCTTCCAGGACAACTCGGAGACGTGCACCAGACCGTCGACACCGCCGAGGTCAACGAACGCACCGAAGTTGACGATCGAGGACACCACGCCCTTGCGAATCGCGCCCTTTTGCAGCTGGTTGAGGAACTCGCTGCGCACCTCGGACTGGGTCTGCTCGAGCCAAGCGCGGCGGGACAGCACCACATTGTTGCGGTTCTTGTCCAGCTCGATGATCTTGGCCTCGATCTCCTTGCCGATGTACGGCTGCAGATCCCGCACGCGTCGCATCTCTACCAGCGAGGCGGGCAAAAACCCGCGTAACCCGATGTCGAGGATCAAGCCACCCTTGACCACCTCGATGACGGTGCCCTTGACGGCCTCGTCCTTTTCCTTGAGCGCCTCGATGGTCCCCCAGGCGCGCTCGTACTGCGCGCGCTTCTTGGACAGGATCAGCCGGCCTTCTTTGTCCTCCTTGGTGAGAACTAGGGCCTCGATCTTGTCGCCGACGGTCACCACTTCGTTCGGGTCGACATCGTGTTTGATGGACAGCTCGCGGGAGGGAATGACCCCTTCGGTCTTATAGCCGATGTCGAGCAGGACCTCATCCCGGTCAACCTTGACGATCGTCCCTTCGACGATGTCGCCATCGTTGAAGTACTTGATTGTTTTATCGATAGCGGCGAGAAAATCCTCGCTCGAGCCAATGTCGTTGACGGCTACTTGCGGCGAGGTGACGGTGGGACTCGGCATATTGTTGGGTTGCTCCGGACAGGTTGGGGGTCGTAGGGACAGATCGTTTACCTGTTGAGGCTACTCGACTGTGCACACGCGGGCCAAACCAGCGACGCGGCTATCCAGCGGCGATAAAGTCTTTCATGCCAAATCCGCAGTTTCCGGCCGCTCCTCCGCTGCCGAGACGGATCCGCAAGGTCGGCGCGCCGCTGGCCTTGATCATCGCGCTCGGCATCGTCATCGGGGTGCTGTTGCTGCTGATCACGGTGGCCAACCCGGTCCGTGGGATCGTCGGGTTCATCCTCTCCACCGCCGCGATGTCAGTGGTGCTGTTCGCTTATCTCTGGCTGGATCGATGGGAGCCGGAGCCGCGGCGACTGCTGGTGCTGGCATTCTGCTGGGGTGCTTCGGTGGCCGTGATACTCGCAGTGATTCTTGAGGCGTACGGCGACTATCTGCTCGGCGCCAAGCCGCTCGACTTCAACTCCATGGCGATCCTCGCACCGTTTGTCGAGGAGGCCACTAAGGGCCTATTTCTGCTGATCATGATGACCGGCAATCGTCGCAACCAGCTGAACTCGCTGACCGACTGCATGGTCTACGCCGGAGTCACCGGGGCGGGGTTTGCCTGGCTGGAGGACATCATGTACGCGGGCCAGATCCCACTGTTCGGAGACCTGTTCCGCGACATCATAGGGCCGTTCGCCCACCCGCTTTTCACCACAATGACCGGTATCGGCGTGTACTTCGCACTCCAGCGACGCAACGTCGTCGCGAAGGCCGGCTGCATCCTGCTCGGCTACCTCGCCGCGGTGGTCATGCACGGAATGTGGAACGGTTCAATGAAGCTGGGTCACTTCATCGCCGTCTACCTGTTGTGGATGGTGCCGGTCTTCGTGCTGGTGATCGTGCTAGCCGTGCTGAGTCGCCGCAAAGAACAGCGAATCGTTGCTGCCAGACTTCCCGACATGGTGGCGGCCAACCTGATCACCCCCAACGAAGCGACCTGGATGGGATCAATGCGTAACCGGCGACAGGCGATTCGGGCGGCGAACTCGGTCGATGGGAGGCCGGCGGGTAAGGCGGTCGCCAAAGTAGCCATCGCGGCAGTCGAATTGGCCTTCCTGCGTGATCGAATCGCCCGCGGCTTCAGCGACCATCAGATGCTCGCGCTGCAAGCCGAGGAAGCGGAGGCGCTGATGACGGCACGGTGGACCGCGCCCGCGGCGTTTGCGAACTACCGAGCGTATTAATGCGCGCCTGTTCGATGACGCCCAAGCTCAGCGCCCTCAGCCTTTCGTAAAGTCGCTCCCCAATTTCAGCACGCGGTTGTTGCCGCTGTCGACGACGTAGACGTTGCCCGTGCCGTCCACCGCCACACCAAGTGGGTTCTTGAGGCCGGCGAACGGGAGGATCGTCTGGGTGGTGGCGTTGGTTGTGGGGTCTGTCGCCAGTTTCAACACCCGATTGTTGCCAGTGTCAGTGACGTAAACGTCATGCGTGTCGAAGGCCACCACACCGTGTGGGTTATTGAGGCCAGCGAAGGCCAGGACGGTCTGAGGATTGTTGGAGCCATCAGCCAGATTCAGCACCCGGTTGTTGCCCGTGTCGACGATGTAGAGGCTGGCGGCCCCGGTATTGAGGATCGCCAGTCCATCCGGGTTGTTGAGGCCGGTGAATGCGACCACGTCCGGGGAGTTCGTACCAGGCGCCCATTTCACCACTCGGTTGTTGCCACTGTCGACGACAAAAAACATGCCGTTGAGGCTCACTACCCCGCGGGGAGCCTGCAGGCCACTAAAAGGCCCCACCCACTCGGTGGTGGACGTGGCGTGCCACGGTGCGGTCGGGGCGGTGTTTTGGGCCTGCGCCCACAGCACCCGGTTGGTGGTGGCGTCCGTGACAGAGACCTCGTCGCGGTTCACCGCCGTCAAGCCTTGCGGTTTGTTGATGTCGGTGGCCGGCAACACAGTTTGGGTTTCGGAGCTGGCCGGCAACTTCACCACCCGGTTGTTGCCCGTGTCGGTCACATAGATGGCTCCGTCGCTGTCCACCGACACACCGGTCGGGCGATCCAGGCCGGTGAAAGGCAGCACCACGGCTGACCCCACCGGCGCTGCGGATGAGGGCGCGGTTTGCCCCGCACTCGGTGCGGGGTGCGCAGCTGCCCCCGCAGACGATGTCGGCGCTGCACTTGTCCCTGCTGGTGGCGGATTGCTGTCGCTGCCCTTGCCCTGGCACGCAGCGGTCATTGCGCCGAGCACGAGGACGGCGCCGAGGACACTCATCAAGCGACGAACACGACGAGCAGAATTCATAACTGAACCGTAATCTTTGCCGCGATCAGGTGGGCCGTGATCACCAGAATTGGAGTTCTCCCTTAACATTCCGCGTCAGTAATCCGACGACAGCTGGTGGCGAGGCGTCTTCACAAGTTGGCAATCAACGCCACGCCGCAAACCATCAGCACGCCTCCCAGAGCTCTGCCGAAGGTGATCGGGTGGGGATGGACACGAAGCCAACCGAAGTGATCGATCAGCAGTGACATGATCAGCGCCGCGGTGACCGTCAGGGCCATAAAGGTGCCCGCCCCAATCCTGTGTACCAGGGTCAGACCTGCATAGACCTGGACGGCTCCGACCAGACCTCCGATAAGTGCCCACCAGGGCATCGACGCGGTGTCCTGCGTGGTAGGGAACGGTTTCGGCCTGGCGACAAATACGGCGACAAAGAAAACCGCGACCACGGCGGCCGAAATCGCCGAGGCTAGCCATGGGTTGATCATGTGCTTGTAAAGCTGACTATTCATGGCGGCCCCGCAGGTCTGAAGAGCGCCGCCGAGGATGATGAAGGGGATCATCCAGGTTGCATTCATGGAACTCCTAATCTTCGTCGCTGCCGGTGGGTTACCCACGAAGCCGCGGCGGCAACGGTCACGACGGCGCCCTGCGGCGACCCGTCAGCGGGTAGTAGTACGGCCTTTGCGATCAGTGCGCGGCGGTGTCCCAGGAGCGGCCGTAGCCGACCGACACCTCCAGCGGCACGTCAAGCGGGTAAGCGCCGCCCATCTTGTCGCGCACTAAGACCTCAAGTTGCGCCCGCTCTCCGGTCGCAACTTCGAACAACAGTTCGTCGTGCACCTGCAGCAACATCCGCGACGCCAGCCCCGCCGCTTTGAGCGCCGCGTCGACTTCGATCATGGCCACCTTGATGATGTCGGCGGCGCTGCCCTGGATCGGCGCGTTCAACGCCGCCCGCTCGGCGGCCTCGCGCACCTGGCGATTGCTGCTGTCCAGCTCGGGCAGATAGCGGCGGCGACCCAGCACCGTTGAGGTGTAGCCGTCCTTGCGGGCCTGTTCGACGACGTCGAGCAGATAGTCGCGCACCCCGCCGAACCGGGCGAAGTAGGCGTCCATTTGGACCTTGGCCTCTTCAGTGGAGATCTTCAGCTGCTGCGCCAATCCGTAAGCACTCAACCCATAGGCCAGCCCGTAGGACATCGCCTTGACCCGACGCCGTAGCTCTCCGGTCACCTCGTCGATCGGCACTCCGAATGCCCGGGACGCGACGAATGAGTGCAGGTCCTCGCCGGTATTGAAGGCTTCGATGAGGCCGTCATCGCCAGATAGGTGCGCCATGATCCGCATCTCAATCTGGCTGTAGTCGGCCGTCATCAGCTCGGTGTAGCCCTCGCCGACAACAAAAGCGTCGCGGATCTGGCGGCCGGCATCGGCGCGGATCGGAATGTTTTGCAGGTTGGGCTCGGTGGACGACAATCTGCCCGTTGCCGCGATGGTCTGGTTGAACGTGGTGTGGATACGGCCGTCGGCGGCAACCGAGTTCAGCAACCCGTCAACAGTCACCTTCAGCCGCGTGACGTCTCGGTGCGCGAGCAGATGCTGCAAGAACGGATGCCCCGTCTTATCGAAGAGCGACTGCAGCGCATCGGCATCGGTGGTGTATCCGGTCTTGGTCCGCTTGGTCTTGGGCATCTCCAGCTCGTCGAACAGGACCACCTGCAATTGTTTTGGCGAGCCGAGGTTTATCTGCTTGCCGATCACCGCGTAGGCCGCCTCGGCGGCGTCACGGATCTGGTCGCCGAATTGGCTTTGCAGCGCGGTCAATTGGTCAAGGTCGACGGCAATACCCGCGGCCTCCAAACCCGCCAACACCCGCTGAACCGGCAGCTCCATTTTGGCGAGCAGTGAGGTGGAGTCGATCCGGGCCAATTCGACATCCAGCGCGTCAGCCAGGTCCACCACGGCGCGGGCGCGAAGGATCGCGGTTTGCACCGCTTGGTCGTCGATCCCATCGGTATCGTCGAGGAGTGAAAGTTGCTGTTGCTCAGATGTTTCTGCCCGTAGCTCGCGACGCAGATAGCGCAACGACAGGTCGTCGAGGGTGAAGCTGCGCTGCCCGGGGCGGACCAGGTAGGCGGCCAGCGCCGTGTCGGAGCTGACACCGTCCAGCGTCCAGCCGCGGCCGGCAAGGTCGTGAATGGCCAACTTGGCCTCGTGCAACGACTTCGGTTTCGCGGGGTCGGCGAGCCACGCCGCCAGCGCGGAGTCGTCCTCGGGTGTCAACGTCGCGGTGTCGATGTAGCCGCCGTCGCCATCAGCGGCGGCGATCGCCAGCGCGGTCGCGTCGCCGTCATAGGGCAGATGCGTACCCACCACCGCCAGGCCCGATCGGCGTCCGTCGGCGGCATGCTCGGCCAGCCACTGCCCGACGGTGCCGGGCTCCAGGGTTCCCCCGCGTACGTCGAATCCCTCGTCAACTTCCGGTTCGACCGCGGCCAGCGTCTCGAACAGCCGATCCCGCAGCACCCGGAATTCCAGCTGGTCGAACAGCTGGTGAATCTGGTCGCGATCCCACGGCTGCATCCGCAGCGTGTCCGGCGTCTGCGCCAGCGGCACGTCACGGACCAGGTCGGTGAGCTCCCGGTTGAGCACCACGCTGGCCAGATGCTCGCGCAGCGAATCACCCACCTTGCCGCGCACCGAGTCGGCGTTGTCCACCAGCGCCTGCAATGAACCGTATTCGCTGATCCATTTCGACGCCGTCTTCTCGCCCACCCCGGGAATGCCGGGCAGGTTGTCGCTCGGGTCGCCGCGCAGCGCGGCGAAGTCCGGGTATTGCTCGGGGGTCAGCCCGTACTTCTCGACCACCGCCGCCGGGGTGAAGCGAGTGAGCTCGCTGACGCCTTTACGGGGATAAAGCACGGTCACGTCGTCGGAGACCAGCTGCAACGAATCACGGTCGCCGGTGACCACCAGGACCCGGTATCCCTCTTTTTCGGCCTGGGTGGCCAGCGTGGCGATCAGATCGTCGGCTTCGAAGCCCGGCTCGGCGAGCACCGTGATGCCTAGCGCCGCAAGGACTTCCTTGGTGACGTCGATCTGGCCGTGAAACTCATCCGGGGTGGACGACCGGTTGGCCTTGTATTCCGGGTAACGCTCGGAGCGAAAGGTTTGCCGCGACACGTCGAACGCGGCAGCCACATGTGTGGGCGACTCATCGCGCAGCAGGTTGATCAGCATGGCGGTGAACCCGTAGACCGCGTTGGTGGTCAATCCGCCCTGGGTTTTGAAATTCTCGGCGGGCAGCGCGTAGAAGGCTCGAAACGCCAGCGAATTGCCGTCCAGCAGCATCAACGTCGGCTTGTCGTCAGCGGCCTGGCGGGCGGGCGTCTTTGCGCTTGCGGTCTTCGCTGGGCTCACGGCCTCAACTCTATGCACTGGGTCCGACGCCGAGTAGCAGCTGCGGCCGCCGCCGCAAAACTGCAACACGTTTCAGTTTTGCCGGCGTTGTCGGTACGCTGACCGGATGCCAGCAGCTACCCGCCAAGAACCGGCAATCGACGGCTGGTTCGCGGCCGACGCACACCGGGGTGCCGGTCGCCTATCTGATCGGCGCGAAATGCCCGCAATGCAGCACCTATGTCTTCCCGCCGCGCGCCAACAACTGCCCCAACCCCGGCTGCGACGCTGACCAGCTCGATCAGGTGCCGCTGTCGCGGCGCGGAACGCTGTGGAGCTACACCGAAAACCGATATGCACCACCGCCGCCCTACCCGGCCCCGGATCCCTTCGAGCCGTTCGCCGTTGCCGCAGTCCAGTTGGCCGACGAGGGTCTGATCGTGCTGGGCAAGGTGGTGGAGGGCACCCTAGCGGCCGACCTCAAGGTCGGCATGGAGATGGAACTGACCACGATGCCGCTGTTCGTCGACGACGACGGCGTCGAACGCATCGTCTACGCCTGGAGGATCGGATGACGCGAGCCGGTGTACATCCTGGGCGCTGGGATGCACCCGTGGGGCAAGTGGGGTAACGACTTCACCGAGTACGGGGTTGCCGCCGCACGTGCCGCGCTGGGCGAAGCCGGATTGGACTGGCGACAGATCCAATTGGTGGCCGGCGCGGACACCATCCGCAACGGCTACCCGGGTTTCGTCGCGGGGGCGACGTTCGCCCAAAAGCTGGGCTGGAACGGCGTGCCGGTCAGCTCCAGCTACGCGGCCTGCGCCAGCGGCTCGCAGGCACTGCAGAGCGCCCGCGCTCAGATCCTGGCTGGCTTCTGCGACGTCGCGTTGGTGATCGGCGCCGACACCACGCCGAAAGGTTTCTTCGCGCCGGTCGGCGGCGAGCGCAAGAACGACCCGGATTGGCAGCGGTTCCATCTGATCGGCGCCACCAACCCGGTGTACTTCGCGCTGCTGGCGCGGCGCCGAATGGATCTCTACGGCGCCACCCTTGAGGATTTCGCGCAGGTGAAGGTCAAGAACGCGCGCCACGGACTGGAGAACCCCAACGCTCGGTTCCGCAAAGAGACCTCGGTCGACGACGTGCTGGCCAGCCCGGTGGTCGCCGACCCGCTGCGGCTGTTGGACATCTGCGCCACCTCGGACGGTGCCGCGGCGCTCATCGTGGCGAGCGCCAAGTTCGCCCGCGAACACCTCGGCTCGCTGAACGGTGTGCCGTCGGTTCGCGCGGTCAGCACGGTCACGCCACGCTACCCGCAGCATTTGCCCGAATTACCCGATATTGCAACGGATTCCACGGCGACTGTGCCCGCACCCGACCGGGTGTTCAAGGACCAGATCATCGACGCCGCGTACGCCGAGGCCGGTATCGGGCCAGCAGACCTAAGCGTGGCTGAGGTTTACGACCTGTCCACAGCGCTAGAGCTGGACTGGTATGAGCACCTGGGTCTTTGCGCCAGGGGTGAGGCAGAGGGGCTGCTGCGCAGCGGCGCCACCACCATCGGCGGGAAGATTCCGGTCAACCCGTCGGGTGGGCTGGCCTGCTTCGGCGAGGCGATTCCCGCGCAGGCGATTGCGCAGGTCTGCGAGCTGAACTGGCAGCTGCGCGGCCAGGCCACCGGCCGTCAGGTCGAGGGCGCGAAGGCCGGGATCACTGCCAACCAGGGCTTGTTCGGGCACGGCTCGTCAGTGATCGTGGCCCGCTAAGCGCAGACGAGACCCCCGTCGTCACTCCAGCGTGACGCTCGTCGCTGATGGCCACTCCAGCGTGACGCTGGGCGCGACTATTCAGCCGGCGGCGCGTCTTTCGGCTCATCGAGAGTTTCCAGAACGACTTCGGCGACGTGTTTCATCGTGGTCCGCCGATCCATCGCCGCGCGCTGGATCCACTTGAACGCCTCCGGCTCGGTCATGCCTTGGTTGGCCTGCAGCAGCCCTTTGGCTCGTTCCACCAACTTGCGGGTCTCCAGCCGGTCCGACAGTGTCGCGACTTCGCGTTCCAGCGCGCGGATCTCGGCGAACCGGCTCAGCGCCAGTTCGATTGACGGGATCAGGTCGGAGATCGTGAACGGTTTCACCAGGTAAGCCATCGCCCCGGCGTCCCGTGCCCGTTCGACCAGATCGCGCTGACTGAACGCCGTCAGCACCACAATCGGCGCGATGCGTTTGCGCGCGATCTCCGACGCGGCATCGATGCCGTCGCGGCGCGGCATCTTCACGTCCATGATCACCAGGTCGGGGCTGAGCTTCTCGGCCAGCTCGACAGCCTCCTGCCCGTCGCCGGCCTCGCCGACGATCTCATAGCCCTCTTCACGCAGCATCTCGGCTAAATCGAGCCGGATCAGCGCCTCATCCTCGGCGATCAGGACCCGGTGCGGGGCGGGGGTGTCGACGTCGGTCGTGGAGCCGGTCATGACGCCATTGTGTCGTGACCCGCGGCGATCAGCGACCGCGGGGTTGTGACGCCCGTGCCACGGCGGCCATCCTTTATGGTGGGATGCCGTAGCCGACGAGCCCTCGTATCCCAACTGGCAGAGGAAACGGATTCAAAACCCGTACAGTGTGAGTTCGAATCTCACCGAGGGCACTCGAACTGTGGAAGTGTCCTCGCAGGTAGAGGCAATTTCTATGTTTGCTAGAGCGCGTCACTTTGCCCTCGTGCCCACATTTTGCCCACAGTTATTTTGGCTGGCAGTCGCGGGTTAGCTCGAGTCCTTCGCCGGCGGACCGCGCAGCTTGCTCGTCGACCTTGGCTATGCCGGAGTCGGCGGGCGGTCGGCCTTGGACCCGCCGCTTTGAGTTTGTTGCTATCGGCGGCGCCGCCTGTTGTCGTCGGCGCAGGGCTCAAGTCGGTTGCCGACCTCGGGGTGATTCGTCCAGCGCGGGTGAGGATTATCGCCACGACCACGCCGAAGACGAAGCCACCGACATGGGCGAAGAATGCAACACCACTGCCACCGGCCGTATCTGGGTGGACTCGCGCGAAGTTGCCCTCGAACAGCTGGAACACAAACCAGAAGCCGAGGAAGAACCATGCCGGAAGTCTGAACGGAATCCAGCCTACGAGCCCGAAGATCCGCGCCTTGGGATAGAGCACGATATAGGCACCCAGCACCGCTGCGATCGCGCCGCTGGCGCCTAAATTCGCTGACCGCGCGTCGGCTGCCGTGCCGAAGAGCAGGGTCATCGCGGTCTGCAACACGGTGGCCACGAATCCGCCGACCAGGTAAAAGGCCAAATAGCCGAGCCGCCCGAAAGCATCCTCCACGTTGTTGCCGAAGATCAGCAAAAACAGCATGTTGCCCAGGATGTGAAGCCAGCCGGCATGCATAAACATCGACGTGATCCAGCTGACGGCCCAGGGTAAGCCCAGCTGGCAGGCGTTAGTGACATCGCATGGAAAGAACGACGCCTGATGAATCGCCGCATCCTGGTTCGGTAACTCATAGAAGAGAAAAACCGCGCAGTTCGCGACGATCAACGCGACGTTGACGACTGGGAACCGGCGTCCCGGAATGCTGTCGTAGAGAGGGATCATTACGAACTCCTTGCGCCAGCGGCGGCCCGTGCTGATGGTGCGGCCCACGGCTCTTTTTGATCGTCGAAGTTGAATGCATCGTAGAACTCGGGGCCGTGCAGTCGGGCCCCTCAAGTCCGATTGACCGCGAGTGCGGTGCGCTGACCTGCGTGGCGCGGCAAAGCGGCGGCCGGGATCGTTGGCAGGTAAAGGAGATCAGATCGACGAGTTGCCCGGGGTGATGCTGCGAAGCGTCTGTCTCGGAATCTTATTGGGACTTCTCGGCGTATTGCTCTGCGCCATAGCACCTACGGCACCACCGAGGGGTATCCAGGCAGTCAAATGCTCCCGCATGACTATTCCTCCACAGAGGGTCACTCTTCCGGGCGATAACCATTCCCGCGCGACCATTCCGGCCGGCCATCGGGGCTGCGCCTCGGGCACCGTGCGGCGACCTCCGAGGTGGTCACCATCCCAGGACGCCACGCACGGACGGTCGACCCCCGGCGGAAAAATCGCGACACCGCGTTCGGCAAACTCGAGCTCACCGATTAGGCTTTTACCGTGGCGGCTAAGAAGTGCGGCGCCCCACAAAAGGCAGCTTCGCGGCGAACGCCGGACTGCATGGCAGCAGTGCGGGCGCAACCGCGCGGCCTCGATCAGCACGAGGCCGACCGCATCGCGCGGCGGCGCAGCATTCTGCACATCACCACATCGATGGCGACAGTCGTCAGCGCATTTTTCGGGGTCATGCAACTGGTCGCTGCACCCCAGGCGTGGTGGGCCGGGGCAATCAATATCCTCGGCGCCGCGATCTACGCGACCATCCCTTACCTGCACCGCTTCGGCGAGCTGGTCGCGCCGCTGACCTTCCTGGGCACCGCCTACGCGTCGATCTTCATCGTGTGCTGGATGGTGGGCACCGGATCGGGCTTGCAGCTCTACTTTCTGGTCGCAGCCTGCCTTGTCGTGTTGCAGCTGGGCAGCGAACGCGTCGTCTTGGCGGCCAGCATGGCAGCAATCGCCGCCGCGCTGGTGATCGCGCTGCAGTTTCTCGTCCCCCGCGACACAGGTCTTCAGCCGCCGTGGTTGTTGTCCCTGGGCTTCGTCATCACCACGGTGTCGGCCTGCGTGATGGCGGTGGCGACAATGTGGTACGCGCTGCGTGAGCTCCGCCGCGCCCAAGAGGCGGTGGAACTCGAATACGAGCGGTCCGAGGCTCTGCTGGCCAACATGTTGCCGGCCAGCATCGCCGAGCGGCTAAAAGACCCGGCGCACAACATTATTGCCGACAAATACGACGACGCCTCAGTCCTGTTCGCCGATATCGCCGGCTTCACTGAACAGGCCAGCGACATCGCGCCGGACAAGCTGATCAGATTCCTGGACCGGTTGTACAGCGCCTTCGATGCGCTGGTGGATAAGCACGGGCTGGAGAAGATCAAAGTCAGCGGTGACTCCTACATGGTGGTCAGTGGAGTCCCCCAGCCGCGGCCCGATCACGTCGAGGCGCTGGCCGCCCTTGCGCTCGACATGGCCGAAACCGCACACGGACTCAGGAATTCGCGGGGCCAGGCGGTGCCGCTGCGTATCGGGCTGGCCAACGGCCCCGTCGTCGGGGGCGTGGTGGGTTCTCGCCGGTTCTTCTACGACGTGTGGGGTGACGCGGTCAATGTCGCTTCTCGGATGGAAGCCACCGATTCGGTGGGACGGATCCAAGTACCCGAGCAGGTCTATCGGCGGCTGAAAAACGACTTCGTGCTGCAGGAGCGGGGCGTCGTCGAAGTCAAGGGCAAGGGCGTCATGCGCACGTGGTATCTGATCGGACGGAAACCGGATACCGGCGCCGACGGGGTGGGTGCCGAGACACCACAGGCGGCCCGCGTCTGACTCGCCCGGCAAATCTTTCACCAAGCTGGCCGTTGTGGGAAAATTCAGCCATGGAAACCACTGCTGTCCCAAGGCTGTTGCCGCATCTGTGGAAGTCGACTCTGGTATCCGGGATTCTGGCGCTGGCCCTCGGCATCTTGGTGTTGGCGTGGCCGGGAATCAGTATCCTGGTCGCGGCCTGCATCTTCGGCGCTTATCTGCTGATCACCGGGTTCGCGCAAGTGTTCTTTGCGTTCAGCCTGCACGTCACCGCGGGCGGGCGGGTGCTGTTGTTTATCAGCGGCGCCGCGTCGCTGGTATTGGCCGTGCTGTGCTTCCGCAGCCTCTACGACTCGATTCTGCTGCTGGCCATCTGGATCGGCGTCGGCTTCATCTTCCGCGGTGTGGCGACGGCGGTATCGGCGATCAGCGATCCTGCACTGCCGGGTCGCTGGTGGCAGATAATCCTCGGTGCGATCAGCCTTCTGGCCGGCCTCGTGATGATCGGATCGCCATTCCAAAGCCTGGGAATCCTGACGCTTATCGTCGGTATCTGGCTCATCGTCATCGGGGTATTCGAGATCATCTCGTCGTTCGCCGTCCGCAGCGCATCCAACAAGGTGGGCAAGGCCCTAACGGGTGGCTCACCGGGCGGATCGTGATCGGCACGATAACTCCGTAGCGTCGATCACGACCATCTACTACACTACGTAGTAATAGCCTCCAGTCGTCTGGGAGATGGCAGATGAACGTCGTCGACGTGTCCCGGTGGCAGTTCGGTATCACCACCGTCTACCACTTCATCTTCGTGCCGCTCACGATCGGTCTGGCGCCGCTGATTGCGATCATGCAGACGGTGTGGGTGCTCACCGACAACGTCGCGTGGTATCGGCTCACCAAGTTCTTCGGGAAGCTGTTTCTGATCAACTTCGCGCTCGGGGTGGCCACGGGCATCGTCCAAGAGTTCCAGTTCGGGATGAACTGGAGTGAGTATTCACGCTTCGTCGGCGACGTATTCGGCGCTCCGCTGGCCATGGAAGGGCTGGCGGCGTTCTTCTTCGAATCCACCTTCATCGGATTGTGGATTTTCGGTTGGAGCCGGCTGCCGCGGCTGATCCACCTGTTCTGCATCTGGATTGTCGCCATCGCCGTGAATGTGTCCGCGTTCTTCATCATCGTGGCGAACTCCTTCATGCAGCACCCGGTCGGCGCGAGCTACAATCCCGCGACCCGGCGCGCGGAACTACACAGCATCACCGCGCTGCTGAGCAATAACACTGCGCGAGCGGCATTTTCACATACGGTGGCCGGTTCATTACTGACCGCTGGCACCTTCGTCGCTGCCGTCAGCGCGTGGTGGCTGGTGCGTTCCGGTAAACCCGCAATGGACCACCCCGTCGCGGATTCAGACGCCCGCGCAATCTTCCGCCCGGCGGCAATCCTGGGATGCTGGGTTGCTCTGATTGCCACTGTCGGCTTGTTCTTCACCGGCGACCATCAGGGCAAGCTGATGTTTGTTCAGGAGCCAATGAAAATGGCCTCGGCGGAATCGCTTTGCAACACCGAAACCGATCCGGACTTCTCAATCCTGACAGTCGGCACCCACAACAACTGCGACAGCATTACCCGGGTGATCGAGGTGCCCTACGTGCTGCCGTTCCTTGCCCAAGGCCGAACCCACGACGTCACGTTGCAGGGCGTGCGCAACATCCAACAGGACTACCAACACCGCTTCGGCCCAAACGACTACCGGCCTAACCTCTTCGTCACCTACTGGTCGTTTCGCGCGATGATCGGGCTGCTGGCGATTCCGGTACTTTTCGCGGTGATTGCGTTGTGGCTCACCCGCGGTGGCCGGTCCCCCACTCAACGATGGTTCTCCTGGCTGGCACTGGTGGCCATTCCCGCGCCATTCCTGGCCAACATCTCCGGCTGGGTGTTCACCGAAATGGGCCGTCAGCCCTGGATCGTCGTCCCGAATCCGACCGGCGACCAGCAGGTCCGATTCACCGTCCACCAAGCCGTCTCACACCACGCCTCCGGCATGGTCGTCACGTCGCTGGTGACGTTCACGGTGGTCTACGCGGTGCTGGCGGTGATCTGGTTCTACCTGCTGAAGCGCTACATCGTCGAAGGGCCGCAGGAGCACGACGCGGAACCGGCTGCACCCCGCTCACCCAGCGACGACGAGGTGGCGCCGCTGTCTTTTGCGTACTAAGGCCTACTGACGGAAAGGAGCTGACCGATGGCACTGCAAGAGTTGTGGTTCGGCATTATCGGGCTGCTTTTCCTCGGTTTCTTCATCCTGGAGGGCTTCGACTTCGGCGTTGGCATGTTGATGGAACCATTCGCCCGTGTCGGAGCGGGCGAACCAGAAACTCACCGCCGCGCAGTGTTGAACACCATCGGGCCGGTCTGGGACGGTAACGAAGTCTGGCTGATCACCGCCGGCGCAGCGATGTTCGCCGCCTTTCCCGGCTGGTACGCCGCCGTGTTCTCCGCCTTGTATCTGCCGCTGCTAGCGATCCTGTTCGGCATGATCCTGCGTGCGGTATCGATCGAATGGCGCGGCAAGGTCGACGACGCGAAATGGCGAGCCTGGGCCGACTTCGGAATCGCTGCCGGGTCTTGGTTACCCGCTGTGCTGTGGGGCGTGGCTTTCGCCATCTTGGTGCGCGGGCTCCCGGTGGACGCCGGTGGTGGCGTCGACTTATCGATCACCGATGTGCTCAACGCTTACACGCTGTTAGGCGGTCTGGCCACAGCGGGCCTGTTTCTGTTCTACGGCGCGGTGTTCGTTACCCTGAAGACCTCCGGCGCGATCCGCGACGACGCCCACCACTTCGCGGTCCGGCTATCTCTTCCGGTCACCGGACTCGTTGGCGGCTTTGGGCTTTGGACGCAACTGGCCCACGGCAAGAGCTGGACATGGCTAGTGCTGGCGGTCGCGGTGGTCGCACAGTTGGCGGCAGTGGCGTTGGTGTGGCGGCGTGCATCCGATGGCTGGGCGTTTCTATGCACCGCCTTGGTCGTAGCAGCGGTTGTGATCCTCTTGTTCGGAGTGCTCTATCCGAATCTGGTGCCTTCGACGCTGAACAAGCAATGGAGTCTGACGATCTACAACGCTTCGTCGACCCCATACACCCTCAAGATCATGACCTGGGTGACGGCGCTCATGGCTCCACTGACGGTGGTGTACCAAGGGTGGACGTATTGGGTATTCCGGCAGCGGATTTCGGCTGACCGCATACCACCGGCGACCGGTCTGGCAAGGCGAGCGTCCTGAGCAGGAGCAGCAGAGCACCCCTGGATCCGCGACTATGGCGGACTTCAACGGCGCTGCGCCGGTTCCTGGCCGCGACGGTGGCGTGTGGTGTGGTGATCTCCAGTTGCGCCATCGCTTCGGCGTTCATACTGGCGCATATTGCTTCTCGGGTAATCGCCGACCCCTCAGCACGCCACTTGCGCGAGTGGGCACCGATGCTGTCGATCCTGTTGGCGGTGTGGGCGGTACGCACCGTGGCGCGCTGGCTGCAGGCGCGCTTGGGCCAACGCGGCGCGAGCGCGGTGATCGCCGATCTCAGCGGCCAGGTGCTGGCCGCCGTCACGGCCCGGCAGCCCAGGCAACTGGCAGCCCAGCGTGACGCCGCCGCGGCGTTGGTGACCCGTGGGCTCGACGCGCTGCGACCCTATTTCACCGCGTACCTGCCGGCCTTGCTGCTGGCCGCGATCCTGACCCCGGTGACTGCGCTGGTGCTCGGCTTCTACGACCTGAAATCAGCGGTGATCGTGGTGATCACGCTGCCGTTGATCCCGGTCTTCATGGTGCTGATCGGCCTGGCAACCGCTGAGCGGTCTGCGGCGGCGCTGGCCGCCATGACCACACTGCAGGCCCGACTTATGGACCTGGTCGCCGGAATCCCCACCCTGCGCGCGCTGGGCCGCGCCACCGGACCGGAGCACCGCATCTCCGAGCTGGCCGCCGCCCACCGCCGCTCGGCGATGGCGACACTGCGGATCGCGTTCCTCTCAGCGCTGGTGTTGGAGCTGCTCGCCACCCTGGGGGTCGCCGTGATCGCGGTCAGCATCGGCCTACGTCTGGTGTATGGAGAGATCAGTCTGGCCGCCGGGCTGACCGTGCTGTTACTCGCACCCGACGTCTACTGGCCGCTACGCCGCATCGGTGTGGAATTCCATGCCGCCCAGGACGGCCGGACTGCCGCCGACAAAGCGTTCGCGCTGATCGAAGACTCAGCAGTCGCCGTCGCCGGCACCCGCAGGGTGTCGGCGCGCGGTGCCGCGATCGTTCTGGACAAGCTCGGCGTCGCGGGCCGTGATGGGTTCCGCCCGCACCACCTCAGCGCGGTGATCGCACCGGGTCGGGTGACCGTGCTCACCGGTGCGAATGGAACAGGGAAAACCACCACGCTGCAGGTGATCGCCGGAATCACGGTGGCCACCAGCGGCAGCGTCACCGTGGCCGGAGTCGAGATCGGCGATCTGGAACCGGCCGCTTGGTGGCGGCAGTTGTCGTGGCTACCGCAGCGACCGGTGCTGATCAACGGGACCGTCGCCGACAACCTGGCGCTGTTCGGCCCTCTCGCTGAAATCGACAACGCTTGTAGCGCATCTGGATTCGACCGCGTCGTGGCAGCGCTGCCGGACGGTCTGCATACCGTTATCGGACGCGACGGAGTCGGGCTGTCGCTGGGTCAACGGCAGCGTCTCGGTTTGGCTCGTGCGCTCGGGTCCGCGGCACCGGTACTGCTGCTCGACGAGCCGACCGCCCACCTGGACGCTGCAACCGAAGCCCGGGTGCTGCGGGCCATTGTGGAACGCGCCCGCGCCGGCGGCACCGTCGTGGTCGTCGGGCACCGCGAACACGTCGTTGGAATCGCCGATCACGTCATCGAGGTCGCCGCAGCGGAAGACGTCCATCATGCTCGCGTCTGATCCCCTGCGAACCGCGATGCGGCTTTTACACCCACGGCTGTCACGGCTGTTGGTGGCGATTGCACTTGGGGCGTTGTCGCTGGCTAGCGCGCTGGCGCTGGCGGGGGTGTCGGCCTGGCTGATCACCCGCGCCTGGCAAATGCCACCGGTGCTGGATCTGTCGATCGCGGTGGTGGCGGTCCGCACATTCGCGATATCCCGTGGCGTGCTGCATTACTGCGAACGGCTGGCCAGCCACGACACCGCATTGCGGGCCGCCGGCACGGCCCGCGCGCAGATCTACCGCCACCTGGCGCACGGTCCGGCCGAGGTCGCGACTCGGTTGCCCATCGGCGAGCTGGTCGCACGAGTCGGTGCCGATGTCGATCAGCTGGCCGACGTGCTAGTCCGCGCCCTGCTGCCGTTCAGCGTCGCGGCCGTGTTGGCGATCGCGGCGGTCATCGTCGTCGGCGTTATTTCGCCTCAGGCCGCGGCGATATTGGCGATCTGCCTCCTGGGCGCTGGCATCGTCGCCCCGTGGCTGGCGTCGAGGGCCGCCGCCGCGCAGGAAGAAGTTGCCCGTCAACACCATTCCGCTCGTGACGTGTCAGCGATGTTGGCGCTCGAGCATGCGCCCGAATTGCGCGTTGCTGCAAGGTTGCCGCAACTTCTCGCCGAGTCGCGACGCCGACAACACGATTGGGGCGACGCCATCGACGCTGCGGCCCGACCGGCTGCCCTCGCTGAGGCCCTGCCCACCGCCGCAATCGGAGTCAGCGTGCTGGGCGCGGTGGTGGCGGCAATGGGGATGGCCGGCACGGTCGCACCCACCACACTGGCCATCCTGATGCTGCTGCCGTTGTCGGCGTTCGAGGCCACGAACTCCGTTGCCCGCGGCTGCTATCCAGTTGACCCGATCGCGATTGGCCGCACGACGTCTGCTCGACCTGACGTCGCTCGACACCGCCCCGTCGACCGCGGGTGTCGAACCGATTCCCCCGGTCGCGCCGCGACAGCAGTTGCCACCCGGCGGTTGCGCGCGCTGGACGTGCTTGCAGCCCATCCCGGCGCCAAGGAGTCGGGCGCTCTGACTATTGATCTGCCGGCGGGCGCCAGGCTGGCGATCACCGGGCCCAGCGGCTGCGGTAAGACGACGCTGCTGATGACGCTCGCCGGCCTGCTTGCACCGTTGGGCGGCGAAGTCACGCTAGACGGTGCGCCCGTCTGTGCCCTCGAAGAAGACGAATTACGTTGTGCCGTCAGCTTTTTTGCCGAAGACGCGCATATATTCGCGACAACCGTTCGGGACAACCTACTGGTGGCGCGCGGCGACTGCCCGGATCATGAGCTGACTGTCGCACTGCGTCGCGTCGGCTTGAACGCGTGGTTGACCGGACTGCCGGATGGGCTTGACACGGTGCTATCCGCCGGCGCGCAGGCGCTATCGGCGGGCCAACGCAGGAGGCTGCTGCTGGCGCGGGCACTCATTTCGCCCGCCCGGATCGTGCTGCTCGACGAACCAACCGAACACCTCGATGCCGCTGACGCCGGACCCATTCTGACCAGCCTATTGACCTCCGACGGCGGTCTGATCGACGCCGGACGGACGGTGGTGGTGGCTACCCACCACCTGCCCAACGACCTTCGGTTTCTCGAACTGCCGATTGCTGCCGACGGGTACGCTGACTGAGAGTTGTCCCACGCTGCCCGATCTAGAGAGCGAGCCATGACCGAACCGTCGGAACCACCGTCGGCAGGACGCGACACCCCTTACGGAACACCGCCAACCTCGCCGCCGAATCCGTATCAGTATCAGCCCGCTCCCGGCCCCGGCGGCTACCCGCCACCACCGTCGCAGCCGTACTCGGGTTACGGACCACCACCGTCGCAGCCGTACTCGGGTTACGGACCACCACGCACCGAGCACAGGAACGGCCTAGGCACCACGTCACTGGTGCTCGCGATCATTGCGTTGCTAAGTGTCTGGTCGGTAGTTGGTGGCATCGTCTTGGGACTCGGAGGCGGTGGTCATCGGGTTCGTCGCGCGGGGACGCGTCAAGCGCGGGACAAGCCACAACGGTGGCGTCGCGATCGCCGGTATCGTACTGGGCGCCTTGGCGATCATCGTCGGCGCACTATTCATCCCGTTGTACATGTTATGTCTGGAAAGACGTCGGCGGCACCGACTACGTGAGCTGTCTGCAGCAGGCCGGCTCAGACCCCATCAAAGTGCAGCAGTGCGAGCAGCAGTTCCAGCAGCATGTTGACAACCAATTCAGCGTCACGCCGACACCGTCGCCCTAATTGGTCAAAGTCCGCGCCGACGCGGCGTGAACTCCAGCGACAGCAGCACGCAGATCATCGGAGCCAGCTGAGTTAGCGAGAATAGCGCGTAGCGCCGCTCGTCCGCCGCGTGGAACTTGCGCAGGTATCGATAGAGCGACTCGAGCGCGATGAACGGATCCAGCAGATGGATCAGCCAATAGAAGAGGCTTTGCATTCGTCCGCGATCTTTTTCGTCGAAGATCTCCGGGAAGGCCGCGAAAGACAGCGACAGCCGTTGTGCGCCAGCATCTTTTGCTGCGTTGATCATATCGACGGTGAGCCGTTCATCGATTCCGTTGGGCGCCCCCCGCCGACGCCACGGCACGTCGAGCGTGACATCGCTCCCGCCGCCGGCAGTGGCGTAGCGGTGAAATCCCTGTACTCGTCCTGACGTATCTCTGGCGACGATCAGCTGTATCCCCGGGTATCGACCTTCCAGCACGCCGTCCAGATTCATGCAGAATCCGCGATCGGTGTGCGCGCCGCTGGGTGACGCCCGCAGTACTTCGGTCAGCTCCGCCAGCTGCCGCTCGTCGAGTTCCTGCTCGGCGACGATCTCGGTGGTGATGCCGCTGTTGTGGGTGCGCTTGACTGCCTGACGCACGTTGCGAAATTCGCGTCCAACCATCTCGAAGCTGGACACGTCAATGATGACGTCGCGCCCGATCGGTACTGCCCGCAGCGATTGGCCCAGCACCCGCGGGTCGTTCCACAGGTGCAAGCAGCGCTCACTGCAAGCCAGCACACCGATTCGCCAGCCGCGGGTATGGCACATGTTGGCGAAGTCGGCGACCAAACCAGGAAACTGCGCTTCGTCACCGACGGGATCTCCGCTGACCACCGCATAACCGATGCGAGTGCGGTATGCGAGCACCGCCGTGCCGTCGGCGCTGAATAGGTAGCACTTGCCCGCTTGCATTGCGAACGGCGCGAGCGGATCGCCACCGCTGGCATTGATCAATGCCCACACCCGAGGCAGATCGCCGGGCTCCCGACGCGCCGACGTGGGCCACATCAGCGCCAAACCCGACGCCGCGATCGTCACGTCGCCGAGTAGGTCGAAAGACAGCACGTGCGCGCCGACCCCGGCGATAAGGACGATCACCGCGACGGTTGCGTGCCGCGACGTGACCGGGCGACCAAGGAAGATTCCGCGCGCAACCAGTGCCACCGCGGCAAGCACCGTCAACGACCATTCCAGCCGGCCAGTCGCGTGCCAGCCCGCGTGGTCGTAGCCGCGTGCGATCGCGGCGATTAGCCAGCAGGCCGCGCTGAACAGTGCCAACGCGCCGATCCAACGCGCCACCTTGGGGTTGACGTGCACGCCAACCCGTTCTGTTGCGCGGACCTCGGGCGCGACGCGGATTGATGATTCGTCCACAACCCACCTCCGGCTGACACCCCAAAGGTTACGCTTCCAACCGGATTTGCCGCATTAGCGCGGACTCGCCGCAATCGAATTGTTGTCAGCGGGTATTCGCCGACCTAAGCCGGCAAGCTCGGGAAATACTTCACCAAGCCTTCTTGCACCACGGTGGCCACCGGCCGCCGGGAGCGGTCGAAGAAGTAGCCGGTTCCAAGCCCGCGGGAATCGGCGGCGACCGGCGAGGACGTGGAATACAACACCCAGTCGTCGAAATTGACCGGGCGGTGAAACCAGATTGAGTGATTCACGGTCGCAGCGAAGATGCGATCGAATCCCCAAGAGAGCCCGTGGGTGGTGATGATCGAGTCCAGCACGGTGGTGTCCGAGCAATAGATCATCGTGGCGGCGTGCAACACGGGGTCGTCGGGCAGGACACCGTCGGCTTTGACCCAGACTCGGTTGTAATCGAGCCGGTCGCCTTTCTCCCGCATCACCCAGCTTGGATCGTTGGTGTAGCGCCATTCGATTGGTTGTAGCGCGTTGACGAACAATGGAACTTTGTCCTCGTATCCGCGCAGCAGCTCCTTGATCGACGGCAACGTTTCTGGATCTGCAACCGCAGGCGGCTCGACGTTGTGCTCAAGCCCGCTCCCGCCGGACAGGTAGGAAAGCATGGCCGTGGCCAGCAAGGTACCGTCCTGAGTCACCTCGACCCGGCGGTTTGCGAAGCGCCGCTCGTCACGCAACGACACCACCTGCAATTGGATGTCTTTGGCGGTATCACCGCCGTTGATGAAGTGCACCGAAAGCGCGTTGGGCGGCAGGTCACGGGTCAGTGTGCGGCTGGCCGCCACAAATGATTGCGCCATCATCAGGCCACCGAACGTGCGAGGCGGGTTCTTGCTGGGGTGAGATCCGATGAAGATGCTCGTCGCCCCTCCGATGCAGGTCCAGCACCGCCATCAGCTCGTCGAAGTCAGACACCGGCTCAGCCTAATTGGCGACCTCTGCCGTCCCCGCAAGCAGCGGCGCCTAAACGTCCTCCTCGCCGATTCGGTGCACGTGGATCAGATTGGTTGACCCCACGGTGCCCGGGGGCGCGCCGGCGACGATGACCACTAGGTCGCCGCGTTTGTAGCGGCCGAGCTCCAGCAGCGACTTATCCGCTTGGCGGATCATGCCGTCGGTGGTTTGGATGATTGGGACGATAAACGTCTCGGTGCCCCAGGTCATGGCTAACTGGCTGCGCACTTCGGGTAGTGGGGTAAACGCCAGCAGTGGCAACGGCGTGTGCAGCCGAGCCAGTCGTCGCACGGTGTCTCCGGACTGGGTGAACGCGACCAGCGCCTTGGCATCAAGCCGCTCACCGATGTCGCGGGCGGCATAGGAGATCACTCCGCGCTTGGTGCGGGGTACGTGAGTCAGCGGCGGGGCGGCCGTCGAATTCTCTTCCACCGCACAGATGATCCGGGCCATGGTCTGCACCGCGGCCAACGGATGCTTCCCCACGGAGGTTTCGCCGGACAGCATCACCGCGTCGGCGCCGTCGAGCACGGCGTTGGCGACGTCGGAGGCCTCGGCCCGCGTCGGCCGCGGAGTTCTCGATCATCGATTCGAGCATCTGCGTCGCAACGATGACCGGTTTTGCGTTCTCCCTGGCCATTTGGATGGCTCGCTTCTGGACCAGCGGGACCTCTTCCAGCGGCAGCTCGACACCCAGATCGCCGCGGGCGACCATGACGGCATCGAAGGCCAATACGACGGCTTCGAGATTGTCGATGGCTTCTGGCTTTTCGAGTTTGGCGATGACCGGTACCCGCCGGCCGACCCGATCCATCACGTCGTGGACCAGCTCGACATCGGATGGTGAGCGCACGAACGAAAGCGCGACCATGTCGACGCCCAAATGCAGTGCGAACTCCAGATCCTCGACGTCCTTGTCCGACATTGCAGGAGCGGACACGTTCATCCCCGGTAGCGAGATTCCCTTGTTGTTACTGACCGGACCGCCTTCGGTGACGGTGCACACGACGTCGTCGCCATCAATGTCCTCGACCACCAGGCCGATGTTGCCGTCGTCGACGAGAACTCGGTCACCGGCCACGGCGTCTTGGGCCAACTGCTTGTAGGTGGTCGAAACTCTGTCGTGATCACCTCGGCAGTTCGCGACGGTGATCCGCACCGTTTCGCCGTCGGCCCAATAGGTCGGTCCGTCGGCGAAACGCCCGAGCCTGATCTTGGGGCCTTGCAGGTCGGCGATAAGGCCGACCGCGCGTCCGGTGGCATCAGAGGCACCACGGACCCGGTCGTAGGCGGCTTTGTGATCGCTATAGTCGCCGTGGCTGAAGTTCATTCTGGCGACGTCCATTCCGGCCTCGACCAGATGCTCTGACCGAATCGTCAGTGCTGGTGGCCGGACCGAGAGTACAGACGATCTTGCCGCGCCGCCCCACGACGAACAGCATAGTCGCGACAGGTTGATCATCTCGCGCCGACGAGAGCCCCGGCAGGGGACTAACTGGTGAGTAACGTGGGAACCAACGGGAATCCCGGCAGGTTGCGTACCACTGTCCAGGCAAGCATCGCGATCGTGATCGTCGCCACTGCCGACGGCGGTATCGGCAATTTTCCGCGGCGGCGGCGCAGCAGAAGCCATCCGGCCAGCAGCGGGATGCCGACGAGCAGAAATACGTTGTCGGTGATCGCGGCGGCCAGGTCACCGTGCAGCAGGTCATGGGTCATCCGCAGGCCTCCGCAGGCGGGGCAGTTCCACCCGGTGAGCAGTCGGAACGGGCAAACCGGGAAGACCGAGCCCGGCTTGTGCGGGTCCACCAGGCCGACGTAACCGAGCGAGCCCGCCAGGAGCGCGCCGGAACCCAGCGCGACTGTCAGACGGCGCCGATTGGTCACGTATTTCAGCATGCCATTCGGTGCGGCGCCGCGGCTGTCAACGGCGCGACCGGGGATTCAGCCTTCTCAGCCGTGATCCCCACCGCGTCGCGATTGATCCGGTCGGCTCCAGTGGCAGATCCGACACCAGCTCTCCGCTGCGAACGGGTGTTGCCGCCGCTGCGTCTTCGTCGGTCGGCTTTTCACCCTCCTCGGGTGTTTCGGCATCTGCTTTTTGAGCATTGGCAGCGTCGGCGGTCTCCGGCTCGGCCGTCTCCGGCTCGACATCGCGCTCAGATTCCGCAGGTTCCGTGGCGTCGCCTGCCGTCGCGTCAGCCTCCGCATCTGCGGACTCGGGCTCCTCAGCGCCTTGGGCGACCTCGACCTCAAGCGCGTCGACCTCGGGCGCTCGGCCTCCGTGGCCGCCACCGCGGCAGCTCCGGTGTCGGGCTCATCGACCGCTGCCGACTCAGCCTCCGCGCTGGGGACTCAGGCTCCTCAGCGCCTTGGGCGACCTCGACCTCAGGCGCGTCAACCTCGGGCGCATCGGCCTCCTCCGCCACCGCGGCAGCTTCGGTGTCGGGCTCATCGACCGCTGCCGACTCAGCCTCCGCAGCTGTGGACTCGGGCTCCTCAGCGCCTTGAGCGACCTCGACCTCAGGCGCGTCGACCTCGGGCGCATCGGCCTCCTCCGCCACCGCGGCAGCTTCGGTGTCGGGCTCATCGACCGCTGCCGACTCAGCCTCCGCAGCTGTGGACTCCGGCTCCTCAGCGCCTTGAGCGACCTCGACCTCAGGCGCGTCGACCTCGGGCGCATCGGCCTCCTCCGCCACCGCGGCAGCTTCGGTGTCGGGCTCATCGACCGCTGCCGACTCAGCCTCCGCAGCTGTGGACTCCGGCTCCTCAGCGCCTTGCGCGACCTCGACCTCAGGCGCGTCAACCTCGGCCGCATCGGCCTCCTCCGCCACCGCGGCAGCTTCGGTGTCGGGCTCATCGACCGCTGCCGACTCAGCCTCCGCAGCTGTGGACTCCGGCTCCTCAGGCGCCTTGGGCGACTTCTACCTCAGGTGTATCGACCTCGGCCGCGGCCGGCTCGACATCGCCTTCAGATTCCGCGGATTCAGCAATGCCACCCGCTGTCGACTCAGCTTCCGCAGCTGTGGACTCCGGCTCCTCAGCGCCTTCCCGACCTCTACCTCAGGTGCGTCAACCTCGGCCGCATCGGCCTCCTCCGCCACCGCGGCAGCTACGGTGTCGGGCTCATCGACCGCTGTCGACTCAGCCTCCGCAGCTGGGGACTCCGGCTCCTCAGGCGCTTGGGCGACTTCTACCTCAGGTGCATCGACCTCGGGCGACGGCCGGCTCGCCATCGCGGCAGCTTCGCGCGGATTCAGCGATGCCACCCGCTGCCGACTCAGCCTCCGCAGCTGTGGACTCCGGCTCCTCAGCGCGCTTCCGCGACCTCGACCTCAGGTGCGTCAACCTCGGTCGCATCGGCCTCCTCCGCCACCGCAGCAGCTACGGTGTCGGGCTCATCGACCTCCGTCAGCTGGGCAGCCGTCATCTCTGTGGTCTTTGCAGACCCGACCGGCTTGTCAACAGGGCAGCAGCAGCGGACGGCAACGAAACTCTTTCGGCCTCTTCAACCGAGTCCGGTGCAAGAAGGTCAGCAGCCGAACCACTAAGCGTCGCCGGATCCTCGCGGCCCTTGGGAGCCAGGATGAGATAAACCACCGCGCCGATAAAGACGAAAGTCGATGTGAACGAGTTGATCCGAATTCCGGCGATATGGGTGGCGGCATCGTCCCGCAACAGCTCCACGCAGAAGCGTCCAATGCAGTACCCGGCGACGTAAAGCGCGAACAACCGACCGTGCCCGATCGTGAATCGCCGATCCAGGTAAATCAACGCGGCGAATACCACGAGGTTCCAGAGCAATTCGTAGAGGAATGTCGGTTGCACAACCATCGCCAGCTGTCCGGTTGACACACCGTCAAGTGAATGCACATCCACGAATCCCGCCGGATCGCGACGATAGAAGATCTCCAAACCCCACGGCATCGTGGTCTCGCGGCCGAAAAGCTCCTGGTTGAAGTAGTTGCCAAGTCTGCCGATCGCCTGCGCGAGAACAATGCCGGGGGCTATCGCGTCGCCGAAGGCCGGCAGCGGAATGCCGCGACGTCGGCAAGCGATCCACGCTCCTACACCGCCAAGAGCGACCGCACCCCAGATCCCCAGGCCGCCGTCCCAGATACGCAGCGCTGCGCCCGGTCCCGCGCCGCCCTCACCGAAATACGTCCGCCAATCGGTGGCCAGGTGATACAGCCGGCCGCCGATGAGTCCGAAAGGTACTGCCCACAGCGCGATGTCATAGATCACGCCGCGCTCGCCGCCGCGGGCCTCCCAACGCCGATCACCGATCAGCAGGGCGGCCACGATGCCGACGATGATGAACAATGCATACGCCCGGATGGGCACCGGCCCCAGATGCCACACTCCGCGTGGCGGGCTTGGGAAGTATGCGATTATCTTCGTCGTCATAACCCGGAAATCCTTTGCCGCACACCGGCTGCGAGTTCCTCTGTCAGGGCACGCAAGGTTGGCAGACCGGACGTAAGCGCGGAAACGAGCGCCGAACCGACGATGACGCCGTCGGCATAGCCAGCAATCTGGGCTGCTTGTTCGCGCGACCGCACACCTAGACCGACACCGACAGGTATATCTGAAACCGCCTTCACCCTGCCCACCAATTCAGGCGCCGCTTGCGACACCGCGTCACGGGCGCCGGTCACACCCATGGTCGACGCCGCATAGACGAATCCGCGCGAGGCCTCGACCGTCGCCGCCAATCGCTGCGGGGTCGACGAAGGCGCGACGAGAAAGATGCGGTCCAACTGGTGCCGATCGGAAGCCGCCAACCACTCATCGGCCTCATCGGGAATGAGATCGGGGGTAATCAATCCATGCCCGCCGGCTGCGGCAAGGTCACGCGCGAATGCATCAACTCCGTAGCGCAGCACCGGATTCCAGTACGTCATGACCACGGCGTGGCCACCGGCGTTGCTAATCGCCTCCACAGCGGTCAGGGTGTCCCGAACCCGCACACCCCCGCGCAACGCAACCTCCGAGGCGGTTGCAATGGTTGGGCCGTCCATACCCGGATCCGAATACGGCACCCCGACCTCGATGAGGTCGCAACCGGATTCGATCAATGCCGTCATCGCATCAATCGACGTCCGCACATCGGGGTATCCAGTCGGCAGATACCCGATCAGGGCTGCCCGGTTATCGTGCTGACACGCGCTGAAAAGCGTGGTCAAACTGCTTGTTTCGCTTTGCTCGACAGTCATGATCGGCCGCTGCCCGCCTGGTCGTCGAGTAGGCCGAACCACTTCGCCGCTGTCTCGACATCTTTGTCACCGCGGCCGGACAGGTTCACCACAATGACTGCCCCACTACCGATCTCGACACCCAACTTGACGGCACCGGCCACCGCGTGCGCCGATTCGATCGCCGGAATGATGCCCTCAGTCCGGCACAGCAGTCGGAATGCGTCCATCGCCTCGCTGTCGGTGATGGGCCGGTATTCGGCGCGCCCGGTGTCTCTCAGCCAGGCGTGTTCTGGGCCCACGCCCGGATAATCCAGCCCGGCTGAGATCGAATGCGATTCGATGGTTTGGCCGTCCTCGTCCTGCAGCAGAAATGAGAACGACCCCTGAAACGCCCCGGGCGAGCCGCCGGTGAACGTCGCGGCATGGCGGCCGGTCTCGACGCCGTCACCGGCAGCCTCGAACCCGACCAGCCGAACCCCGGGATCGTCGAGGAACGCGTGGAAAATCCCGATGGCGTTGGACCCCCCGCCGACGCAAGCGGTGACGACGTCGGGCAATCGGCCGACTTGGTCTTGGATTTGCGCACGCGTCTCGAGCCCGATGACCCGCTGAAAGTCGCGGACCATGGTCGGGAAGGGGTGCGGACCGGCGGCGGTGCCGAAACAGTAGTAGGTGTTGTCGGCGTTGGTGACCCAGTCGCGGAACGCCTCATTGATCGCGTCTTTGAGCGTCTTAGAGCCTGAATCGACCGACACGACCTCGGCGCCCAGCAGCCGCATCCGAGCCACGTTGAGGGCTTGCCGCGCGGTGTCGACGGCGCCCATGTAGATGACGCATTCCAAGCCGAGAAGCGCGCAGGCGGTGGCGGTGGCCACTCCGTGCTGGCCCGCGCCGGTCTCAGCGATCACCCGGGTCTTGCCCATCTGTCGGGCCAGCAAGGCCTGACCAAGCACGTTGTTGATCTTGTGAGAACCGGTGTGGTTCAGATCTTCTCGTTTCAGGAATATCCGCGCACCGCCGGCGTGCTCGCTGAGCCGAACGGCCTCATACAGCGGAGAGGGCCTACCGGTGTAGTGCACCTGCAACTTATCGAGGGCGTCCAGGAACTCCTGATCAGTGCGGGCCTTCTCGTAGGCGGCAGTGACCTCTTCGATCACCGCCATCAGCGCCTCGGCGACATACCGGCCGCCGTACACACCGAAATGACCCCGGGAGTCGGGGTCGTGGTGGGTGGGCTCGGCGATCGCCGCGCTGGAACGCGGGAGCTCCGGCCGCGAGAGGTCTGCCATCACGAAGGCTCAACGCGCAAGCGGCTCATCGGGTTCAACCATTTCCGCGCATGCGTCTCACCGACGGCCTAGCGGGCCGGCTTCGGACACGACGGATGTTTACCGGCGGTGACCAGGTCGGCGACAGCTGCCCGGGGATCCCCGCTGGTGACCAGACCCTCGCCGACCAGCACGGCGTCCGCGCCCGCGCCGGCGTATGCCAGCAGGTCGGCTCTGCCCCGCACCCCGGATTCGGCGATCCTGATCACGTCGCTGGGCAATCCGGGGGCGATGCGCGCGAAGCAATCACGATCGACGTTGAGTGTCTTGAGGTCTCGGGCGTTAACGCCGATCACCCGCGCCCCGGCCTGCAGCGCGCGGTCCGCCTCTTCCTCGGTGTGCACTTCGACCAGCGCGGTCATGCCCAACGACTCGATGCGCTCCAACATCGACTCCAGCGCAGACTGGTTCAGCGCCGCGACGATCAGCAGCAGCATATCGGCGCCGTGTGCGCGTGCTTCGTGAATCTGATAGGGACCCACCACAAAGTCTTTACGCAGCACCGGCACCGATACCGCCGCGCGTACCGCGTCGAGATCCTCCAGTGAGCCGTGAAAACGCCGCTCTTCGGTCAGCACACTGATGATCCGTGCGCCGCCATCCTCGTACGCCCGCGCCAATTTGGCTGGGTCGGAAATCGACGCGAGTTGCCCCGCTGAGGGGCTGGCACGCTTGACCTCCGCGATGACGCCGATACCGGGCTCGCGCAACGCCGCTAACACGTCCAGCGGTGACGGCGCGGCCTCGGCGGTCGCCTTTATCTCGGACATGCTCACGACAGCCTCACGGGCGGCAACGTCGGCGCGGACTCCTTCGATAATGGAGTCGAGCACGGTTGCCGAACTCATGTCGGTGCTTCTCCTCTTGGCCCCACAGTCGCCAGCAGATCGATGGCGTCCTTCGAAGGGTAGCGACCGTCGGCGCGCGGTCCGTCACCGACCCTCGCTGTCTGGTTCGTGTCGTGGGTCGTGATCCGGTGGCACCGCCGCCTCTTGCGGTTGATCGGTCGAGTCCTGGGTTGGATCTTGAGTTGGGTCCAAGCCTTCGTCCAGCGCATCCCAGATCATTCGCTCCGACATAGCTTCCTCGCTGGGTCGCAACCGAGACCGGCGGGTCGCCGACGTCAGGTATTTCGCGGCTGTGCCGCGGGCCAAGTTCGCCGCTCTCATCAACAGCACGGCGCCGACCAGCGTGCATACCGCGGTCACCAGGGTGATCGCCGGACCCGGGTAATGCCGTTGGCTGCCCACCAGGGTGAGCACCGGGACATGCGCCAGGTCGGCTGCCCGCACGGCGACGTCCGGGACGACCCACATGCTGATTGCCAGGTACCCGGTCGCCAGGCTGACGACCGCCACCAGTACCGCGAGCATCCGCAGCGGCCAGCCCCGCACCGCCAGCGCGGCGACCGCGGTGGCCAGCAGCACCAGCGTCAACGGCAGCAGCGCTGACGACCATGCCGCGCCGGACAGGGTAACCAGCTTCGGCGGGCCCAGGCCGTCGAATGTCCGCAGGTCAACCCAGGTCAGCCGGGATGCCGCCCACAATCCCCCAGCGCCCGCCACCAACAGCGCCTGAGCTATCCGGATGTTCAGCCGCCCCCGGCGATCGGCCCGGATATCAACCATCCCGGCCCGCATCCGGAGCGGTCAGGGTCTCTGCGGCGGCGATCGCGTTGAGCACGGCCCGCGCCTTGTTCGTCGCCTCGGTGTGCTCGTAGGGCCCGTTGGAGTCAGCCACCACTCCGCCACCGGCCTGAACGTAGGCGGTGCCGTCACGCATCAGCGCAGTGCGGATCGCGATCGCGAAGTCGGCGTTGCCGGCGAAGTCGAGGTAGCCGATCACACCGCCGTACAGGCCGCGACGGGTCTTTTCCACCTCTTCGATCAGTTCCATGGCCCGCACCTTTGGCGCGCCAGACAACGTTCCGGCCGGGAAGCAGGCCGTCACAGCGTCCAGGGCGGTGCGACCCTCGGCGAGCATCCCGGTCACGGTGGACACCAGGTGCATGACGTGGCTGTAGCGCTCGATGTGGCTGTAGTCCTCGACGCGAACACTGCCCGGCACGCAGACGCGACCCAGGTCGTTGCGGCCCAAGTCGACCAGCATCAAGTGCTCGGCGCGTTCCTTTTCGTCGGCCAACAGCTCCTTTCCCAGCAGCTGATCCTCTTCTTCGGTTTGCCCGCGCCATCTGGTTCCGGCGATCGGATGCGTTGTCGCACATCGATCCTGCACGGTCACCAGCGCTTCGGGACTGGACCCCGCGATCGAAAACGCGGTGCCGCCTTCATCATTCGGGACATGCAGCAGATACATGTATGGGCTGGGATTCGACACCCGCAGCATCCGGTACACGTCGATCGGCTCGACGCCGGTGTCCATCTCGAAACGCTGCGACGGCACGACCTGGAATGCCTCGCCGCGCTCGATTTCATGGACGAGGTGTTCGACGATCGCTCCGTATTCCTCGACCGTGCGCTGCGCACGGTGCCGCGGCTCGGGCCGGGTGAACGTCGCGACTGTCGACGGCAGCGCCTGACTCAGCGCGGCGGTCATCACGTCCAGCCGCGCGATCGCATCGTCGTACGCCTCGTCGACCCGCTCGTCGGTGCCGTTCCAATTCACCGCGTTGGCGATCAACGTGATGGTGCCCTCGTGGTGGTCGACCGCCGCCACATCGGTGGCCAGCAACAGCAGCATGTCTGGCAAGTTGAGGTCGTCGACGGCCAACTCGGGTAGCCGCTCCAGCCGCCGCACCAGGTCGTAGGCGAAGAAGCCCACCATGCCGCCCGACAATGGCGGCAGCCCGGGTGGCGCACCGGTTGCCAGCAGCGCCAGCGTGGCGCTGAGGGCGTGCAGCGGATCTCCGCCGGTAGGAGCGTCTTGAGGCACTGTGCCGAGCCACACCGCCTCGCCGTCACGCACCGTCAGCGCCGACGGCGCGCCAGCACCGATGAATGACCACCGCGACCACGACCTGCCGTTCTCGGCCGACTCCAGCAGAAAGGTGCCGGGCCGGTTGGCGCCGAGTTTGCGGTAAGCGGATAGCGGCGTCTCGGCATCGGCCAGGACCTTGCGGGTCACCGGCACCACGCGGTGCTCGGCCGCCAGCGCGCGAAAGTCCTCCCGCGAGGTGGTGGCAGCGAGGTTGGCGTGCACCCCTCTATCTTCCAAGCCATCTTCCCAAACGCCGCAGCGACCCCCGGCGTAGCCTAACGGCCATGAAAACCGGTGACACCGTGGCGGACTTCGAGCTTCCCGATCAGACTGGAACCCCGCGCAAACTCAGCACCCTGCTTGCCGACGGGCCCGTCGTGCTGTTCTTCTATCCAGCCGCGATGACACCCGGCTGCACCAAGGAGGCCTGCCATTTCCGCGACTTGGCCGGAGAATTCGCCGCCGTCGGGGCCAGCCGGGTCGGCATCAGCGTCGATCCCGTCGAGAAGCAAGCCAAATTCGCCGACACTCAGCGCTTCGACTACCCGTTGCTGTCCGACGTCGACGGCACGGTCGCGGCTCAGTTCGGTGTGAAGCGAGGACTGCTGAGCAAATTTATTCCGGTCAAACGTACGACGTTCGTCATCGGCACCGATCGCAAAGTGCTCGACGTGATCTCCAGCGAGATCAGCATGGATACCCACGCGGATAAGGCGCTGGCCACGCTGAAATCCCATAACTGACTCGAAGGGGCGTATTTCTGCTCGCCGATGGGAAAATTCCCGATATTCTCAGGGATGGCAAACGGTGGGCCCTGTAAAGCGTCGCTATCCGTGGCAATACTCACCTTCCTCGTCGGTTGCTCGTCGTCGCCGCAATACTCAGCTCCCCAATCCTTCACGGTCAGCGACAATGCGGTCGCGCAGGTTGTCCGCGAAGCAGTCGCTGGTGACAAGTGGGCCGCGCCGATTGAGGGTTCGCCGATCGTCAAGTGCACCGGGCGGACGACCTGCACCATCAACTACACGGTCCGAGAGACCACCGGCACGGTTTTCCACAAGGAAGTCGCTGCGGATATGCAGTTATTCATGCCGACTGTGCAGATGTGGAAAGCACTATTCACCGATCCGCAGTTTGAGAGCGGGACGGTCACTGTCAAGGGTCCGGTCAGCACTGCCCAGAGCGACAGCGAAACCGGGACCTATTTCACGCTGACCTGTAACCGTGCGGACGCAGCAAAAATCAATTGGGACACCCTGGACGGTCATGAACTCCGCCACCAGTGTGCGTACAAGCCCGAGACTCAAGGTCTGCCCGCATACGGGGAGTCGCCGGAGGAAGGACACTAGCAACATCCTCGGTTCGCTGCACCCGTCGCCTTTGTAGCATGCTCGCATGCCGCTAAACGAAGGAGACGTGTTCGCCGGATACACCATCGTGCGGCTATTGGGATCCGGAGGGATGGGCGAGGTCTATCTGGCGCAGCACCCCCGACTGCCCCGCCGCGACGCCCTGAAGGTCCTGCCTGCCGCCCTGACCGCCGACCGCGAATTCCGGCAGCGATTCAGCCGAGAAGCCGACATCGCCGCCGAGTTGTGGCATCCCCACATCGTCGGAATCCACGACCGCGGCGAGTTCGAAGGCCAGTTGTGGCTGTCCATGGATTACGTAGAGGGGACCGACGCCGCCGCGTTGCTGCTCAGCCAGTATCCATCTGGGATGCCGAAACGCGACGTATTCGAGATCGTCACCGCCGTCGCCGATGCGCTCGATTACGCCCATCTACGCGGATTGCTGCATCGCGACGTCAAGCCCGCCAATATCCTGTTGACCGATCCCGACCCTCAAGCGCGACGGATCTTGCTGGCCGACTTCGGCATCGCCAGAGAGATCGGTGATATCAGCGGTCTCACCGCAACCAACATGGTGGTCGGGACCACCGCCTACTGCGCGCCCGAGCAACTCAGGGGCTCAGACATCGACGGGAGAGTCGATCAATATGCGCTTGGCTGCACCGCTTTTCAACTGCTGACCGGAGTCGCGCCGTATCAAGACTCCAGTCCGGCGGTCGTCATCAGCCAGCACCTGTCCGCGGCGCCCCCGCAGATCGGTGAGCGACGGCCCGAGCTGGCCGACCTCAACGCTGTCATTGCCAAGGTGCTGGCAAAGGATCCGGGCGACCGATACCTGAGCTGTTCGGATTTCGCGACGGCCCTGACCGGCCAACCGGGTGTCGGGGTGGCCGACACGGTTGCCGGGCATCCGGCCGCCAAGACCACACGTGCCACCGCCCAGCAGCAGCCCAAATCACCCACGGCGCCGAGGCGCGGGCTGCGACCGGCTGTGGCGATACCCGCGATCGCGACCATCGTGCTGATCGCAGTGGCCGCGGTTGTCGGTGTACAGCTCTGGCACCACCGCGCGAGCGAGCCGAGCAGCGGCTCCACCGTCGACACAACGAGGACGGCCAACGGCGCCACGACGGGCCCGAGTCAGCCGAGCAACAGCCCCGCCTCCCCGACGCCGCCGTCGGTTCAACTCACCAGGTACATCACCGACCCCTCCGGCGTATTGACCCCGGCCGGCCGCACCGCGGTGGAGGGCGCCATCTCCAAGCTCTACACGCAGCGCAACGTCCACCTGTGGGTGGCCTATGTCAACGATTTCTCCGGGCTCGGCCCATTCCGATGGGCTGAGGACACCATGCGCGCCAACGGGTTCAGTGACACGGACGGCCTGTTGGCCATCGCCACGGCCAACCGGACCTTCGCGTTTCGGCCACCGGTCGCTATGACCAACGGCACCAATGGAACTCGGGTCAACGCTGAGCTCATCCGCAAAAACCAGATCGCACCTGCTGTGCGAAGCGATGAATGGGCTCGCGCGGCAGTCGGTGCTGCCACTGGGTTGGAGACCGCGGGCTAACACCGCGCTGCCGGTGACGCGATTAACTCCATCATCGCGTGAGCCGTGATCGGCGGGCTGTAGAGGGTGCCTTGCGCTACTTCGCATCCGCAGCCACGCAGCCATGATGCGATCTTCTCGTTCTCCACACCCTCAGCGACAGTTGTCACGTTCAGAGCGTGCGCCAGGTCGATGACAGCTCGCACGATGGCCTCGGCGCGCGGGTCTGTCAAGACATGGCCGATCAGGTCCTGGTCGACCTTGACTTCATCGATGGGCAGCTTGCGCAGGTAGGTCAATGCCGAGTAGCCGCTGCCGAAATCGTCGAGCGCGATGTGAATACCACGCTCACGCAACGCTTCAAGTACGTTGCGAGTTCGCTCGATGTTGTCCAGCCGTAGATCCTCGGTGATCTCGACGACTAACGAATGGCCCGGCAAACCGTGTCGTTCAAGTGCATCGAAGATGCGGCTGGGCAGGCTGACGTCTCCGACCAGCGGGGGAAACAGGTTGACGGCCACCGGCACGGCAACTGTGTCTGTGTGCTCACCGTTATCCCCCTCCAGCACCAGCGCGGCTCGTGACTGGCGATTATCGCTTGCTCCGTCGAAATAAGAAAGTCAAACTTCGTCTTCGATTAGCGAATCCGGGTGCGAAGTTGAACGCGTCAGTTTGATGAAAGAGGTGTCCTTTAAATAACACTGCTCGGTTCGCGCGATGGGGAATGATCTTCGATTCAGCGTTTTCGTCTCGGAGGAACTGCCTCACCCGGTCTCCTCCAGAGTTGTAGTCGTTGAAGCTCCAATCGCTCGGTGCCGTCTTGTCCCAAACGACAAGGCCACCCGTACCCGGGTCAAGATTCGCGGAATCGGGGGTGATCCATAAGTTCAAAGAAAAATCGGCATCATCACCGTGAATATCCGTTCCTGGCAGCTTGGTGTCGTAAGCGAAGCCCCACCATTGCGCCAATTGATACCCATTAAGTGCGTCACCGAGCGCTTTGAGGAGCTCTTCGGCTATAGCGAACAATGAGGTACTCGCGAATCCGTCTTGAGGAAAGGCGCCGATGTAGCCAAACTTATATGAGCGCCGCCAGACTGTAGACTCCAAGCAGAATTTTTGCACCTGGTCTAAAGCGTCTGGGGTTAGAAAATTATCGATGACCTGTGCCTTCTCTCGGCCGGTCAAGATGCCTTGTTCTATCGGTCTGTAATCGACACGGCATTCAAGTATCTTGGCAGCTTCTTCTCCGAAATCCGCACGTACGGCGGGTCGGCGAGAATCCGACTGCTTCTCCCTTGAACGGATACCCAGGGTGCCTTCCCGTTCGCCCCGTCGATGACGTCTGTGAGGCGGCGCCGTAGACTATCAAGTTCCTCAGTAAAAACGCCGGCGAACGCTTGCGCATCGTAATTGCCCATCGTCAGAATATGGTCAAGTTGTTCAACATTATGCAAAGCAAAATGTGCTGGAATCGAATACTTATCGGGCGGTATCGGACGCTGCTCGCGAGACAGGGCGGATACGGCACCGTAATCCGACAGCACGGAAGCATAGTGCTGCAAAGCTAGATTCACCCTCGCACGCACATCTCTAGCCGGTACGAAGAGGGTTCCCTCTTCTACCGCGACCGAAGCGTAACGAAGTGCTCTGTCATGTTCTCCGAGTTCTAGATACGAAGAAGCGAGCATGCATATTGCTTGAACAGTAGGTCCTCGATCGACGACTTTCTGCAGGATCTCTACCGCTGACTCAAAACTACCACCGTGCATCAAACGTTCGGCTTCTAAAAGAGCGGCCATTGAATCCGATACAGGTTCCGACACTTATCGTCCTATCTGTTCTTTTGCGCACCACGTTCGCGCTCGGCGAGCTCAGCTATCGAATATACATTCGCATGCTGTCGATGGGTTCGGACAAATAACTATCGGCCGGGCACCGTCACGGTGCCCGGCCGATAGTTAGACGTTCGTTAGCCGGCGGCAGCAGCGTTGGCGGCTTCGGTGGCCGCGTAGGACCCAGAGCTGGTCGCAAGCGTGTTCACGAACTGCTCGTGAATCGCCGCGGCCTGTGCCGCGACCGCCTGATACAGCTGCGCGTGCGCGGCGAACTGCGCGGCGGTCAGCGCCGACACCTCGTCGGCTGCGGCGGGCACCACCCCGGTTGTCGGAGCCGCTGAGGCGGCGTTCTGTGTGCTGAGCGACGAGCCGATCCCACCCAGAGCGGTTGCCGCTGAACTCAGCGCTTCAGGCTGCGTGGTCACAAATGACATGTGGTGTCTCCTCGGGTTGCGGCAACGCCAACAGGCTGGCAGTCGCATGCGGACTAGCTGACAGACGCTTGTGCTGGGCGACTTTAGTCAGTCTTTTTCCAGACACGCTGCGCAGCGCCACAGTCCCGGCCTTCGTCCACATGGTGGCAACTGCTGCGTAGCGGCCGGCCAAATCGCCTCAAAAACCCGCTGCGGCTTGGGAAAACCCAAGCACGCGGCGCCCGTGGCAGCCCTCCGATGAGTACGGCGATGTTCCTTGACGAACTAAGAATCTGGTCGCACATAAACGCCGCAGCTGTTGGCGCTTGCCGCAGAAAGCCACTGCGATGGGCAGTTGGCGACCCTCGCTGTCTGTGACGTTCGGGCGTTTCGCGGAGAGGTCCTCAAGGCAAGGGTCCGGGTTTTTACTGACAAGATTTTTATTCCGACTACTTAGACGGTGCGCGAGCGCATGCGGTTCGCGTCGGGTTCTGATTTTGACGTTTACGCAAGTAGACCCGGCTGTTGGTGCCAAATTCACCCGGCGGCTGGTTAGCGCTTTCCCGCCGTTGAGCGGGACCGGGAGCAGGGACCGGCCGAAGTCGGCCGACCCGTTTTACGAAAGGTCTAGCTAGCGTTCACGGCACAAGAGCACGCAGCAACCTGGTAGCCAACTTGCACCCAATGGCCAGCAGGCGACTGAAGCTGCTCAAAGTTGTTGGCGTTCAGCGTTGTCGGGCAGGGCAAGCGCGGAGCACTGGGGACCACCGCACACACCCGGAGTGAGGGATATGGCTTTCGATTTCGGAGCGTTACCACCGGAGATCAACTCCGGCAAGATCTACTCTGGGCCAGGCTCGGCGCCACTGCTGGCGGCCGCATCTGCTTGGGACGCGTTAGCGACTGAATTGCAGTCCACGGCGGCGTCTTACGCATCCACGATTACCGAGCTGACCAGTTCAGGCTGGCAGGGGCCCTCTTCGGAGGCTGCGGCGAGCGCGGCGGCGCCCTACACCGAGTGGCTGAGCAGCACCGCCGACGCAAGCCGCCCAGACGGCATCCCAGGCCCAGGCTGCGGCCGGCGCCTACGAGGCCGCTTTCGCGGCCTCGATACCGCCGCCGGTGATTTCAGCCAATCGTGCGACGTTGGCTTTGCTTGTCGCAACCAACTTCCTAGGTCAGAACACTCCGGCGATCGCCGCCAACGAGGCAACATACGCCGAGTTCTGGGCCCAGGATGCCGGTTGCGATGTACGGCTACGCCGGGGCCGCCACGACCGCGAGTCAGCTGACACCGTTCACCGCGGCACCGGCGACCACCAACGACAGCGGCCAAGCGAACCAGTCGGCTGCGACGGCCCAATCGGCTGCCGCCTCGAGCGCCGACGCGACCAGCGATTTGGAAGCGTTCCTGACCCAGCTGAACACCGAATTAACGCAATTCGGCACCGAGCTCAGTACCTACAGCACGCAACTCTTCGCCGATTTCCCGACCTCGACTACGACCCTCGCGCAGCTCGTGGCGAGCCTGGGCTTGCCAACGTCGGTCACGAACGCCCTCAATCTCTTCAACCTTTCACTCACCACGGGCGCCAACACGATCAGCACCTACGCTGCTGGGCCGTGGTCGATTATCGGACTCGGCAGCTTGATGAAGAACTGGTACCAGGTCGCCATCAGCATCCCGAACCTCGGTGTCGGCATCCAGGGCATCGGCCCCTTGCTGAACCCCAAGCCGATCATCGGCGCGCTGTCGCCGCTGTTGCACAGCGGGCTGCTGAGCGGCTCGTACGCCGGCGAGGGGAATGTCGGAGCGCTGGCGTCGGTCGGCCGGGCTGGCACCATCGGTTCGCTCTCGGTGCCGCAGAACTGGGCGTCTGCTGTGCCCGCCGTCCGAACGGTTGCCGCCGAGATGGATGCGACTGCGGCTGAAGCAGCTCCCGAGCTGGCGTTGGCGCAGAATGGGATGTTCGGCGAATCAGCGCTCGCGAGCCTGGCAGGCCGCGCGGTCGGCGGGACCGCTACCCGCGCCGTCACTGGACAGGGCTACCGCATCCCAGGTGCCGTGGCGACCGACGACATCGCTACCTCCGCCACCATCATCGTGATCCCGCCGAGCGCGGAATAAGGAGAATCGACAATGGTTTTCGATTTCGCAGCGCAGCCGCCGGAGGTCATCTCCGCCAAGATCTACTCCGGCCCGGGCACGGGTTCACTGCAGTCTGCCGCGACGGCCTGGGAGGGTCTGGCCGGTGAGTTGCAGTCCACCGCATCCAATTACCAATCGGTGATCTCCGGGCTGGTCAGTGGTGACTGGACAGGTCCGTCGTCCGAGGCTGCCGCTGCGGCCGCGGCACCGTATGTGTCGTGGCTGTCGACCACGGCAGCCCAGGCCGAGCAAACCGCCAGTCAGGCCCGCGCCGCGGCCAGTGCCTATGAGACCGCGTTGGCAGCCACCGTGCCGCCGGCCGAGATCGCCGCGAACCGCACTCAACTGCTATCGCTGTTGCAGACGAATATCTTGGGGCAGAACAACGCGTCGATCGCGGCCCTTGAGGCCGAGTACGGCCAGTTCTGGGCACAGGACGTCGCCGCCCTGACCAGCTATGCCGGCTCGTCGCAAGCGGCCACCACTGGCCTGGGCTCGTTCACCGAGGCGCCGCAGACGACCAACGACAGCGGCCAGACCGCCCAGGCGGCCGCGACCGCCCAGGGGCCGCGACGGCGCCGGTCTCCCCTACGGAAACGATCCTTGAGCAGATCGAAGCCGATGCCACCAATTTCCTCAACCAAGTCACCGCCTTCAACGCCGACTACACCAAGTTCTTCACCAATGCGCTCGGCTCCATCCCCGGCGGGTCTACGCTCGCCACGACGTGGACGAACCTGTACTCGTTCATCTCGGGCGCCGGCAGCCAGGCCACCTGGACCAACGTCATTAACAGCTCGAGCAGCTTGGGCATTTCGCAGTGGAAGAACTTCTTCATCTACCAGCCGTGGAGCCACGGGATCGGCCTGGGATCATTGGGCGGCGGGCTGACCTCGCCAGGGCATGCTGCGGCCGGCCTGGGGGCCCGGGCCGCATCCGCGGCTGTAGGCAGCGCGCAAACGATCGGCAAGTTGTCGGTGCCGCCGAGCTGGGCCGGCGCGACGCCGGCGGTCAGGCTTGCCTCGACCGCCTTGCCCACCACCAGCCTCACCGCAGCTCCTGCGACCGACATCCCGATGGGCCTGTTAAACCAGGGGACGCTGGGCAGTTTGACGGGAGGCGCGCTGGGCAGCCCGGCCGCCCGCGTCGTCAGCTCAACCGGCGTCCGGGCCCGGGTGACACCGCCCGGGGAGCGCACCAAAGGGCCGGTCAAACTCGACAAAGTCATTGCCCAACTGCAGCAACAGCCTGACCAGGTTCAGCACTGGAACGTTGACGAGGCCGGGCTCGATGACCTGGTCGCCAGGCTGTCCACCAAACCCGGCATCCACGCGGTACACGTTTCCGCCGACGAGGCGGCCACACCCACCGCTGCAAAGCCGAAATCGGTCCTGGGATAACGGATTTAGAAGACTCTGTGAAACGAACTCATCGAAGGAGAATCAATGAAAGCGCTGCTGACAGCTTTCGTCGTATTGCTGGGGATCGCCATCGCGGTGCCGGCGCAAGCCGACCCGGGCCTTGACGAGGCGCCCTCCAATGGGAACAACGGTGTTTTCCTGTCCGACCTGCAGAAGGTAGGAATTGGCTTCAACGATCCGAATCAGGCCATCAGCGCTGGCCAAGCGGTCTGCGCATGCATTCACAATGGCATGTCCGGTCTGCACTTGCTCAAGCACCTGCAGGAAAACAACCCCGGGCTCACCGAGAACGGCGCTGCCCAGTTCGCGACTATCTCGGCAAAGTCGTACTGCCCGCAGCAACTCGAAGAAAGTGAAGAGCCTGGCGGCAAGAGAGCCACTACCGGTGTTGGCGGGGGCAAGGGCGGCGAGTAGGCCACCCTGCTGTCAGTCCAACTCCGGCCCTAACAGCACGTCAGCGTCGAAGCAGCTGTGATCGCCGGTGTGGCAGGCGCCGCCGACCTGGTCGACCACCAGCAACACCGCGTCGCCGTCGCAGTCCAGTCGCACCGAGTGGACTTGCTGAGTGTGGCCGGAGGTCGCACCCTTGATCCACTGCGCGCCACGTGACCTCGAAAAGTACGTCGCTTCACGGGTTTCCAGTGTGCGGGCGAGCGCCTCGTCGTCCATCCAGGCGACCATCAGCACGTCTCCGCTGCCGTGCTCCTGCACGATGGCGGTGAACAGGCCCTCGGCGTTGCGCTTAAGGCGTGCAGCGATGTCCGGGTCGAGCGTCATCGCACGGTGATCCCTGCCGCGGCCATCGCCGCCTTCACCTGTCCGATGGTCAACTGCCGGAAGTGAAAGACGCTGGCGGCCAATACCGCATCGGCGCCCGCGGCGACCGCCGGCGCGAAGTGGTCCACCGCGCCCGCTCCCCCGCTGGCGATCACCGGCACCGTCACCGCCGCGCGAACCGCCCGCAGCATTGCCAAGTCGAAGCCGGCCTGGGTGCCGTCGGCATCCATCGAGTTGAGCAGGATCTCCCCCACCCCGAGCTCGGCACCGCGAGCCGCCCACTCGACGGCGTCGATGCCGGTGCCACGTCGCCCACCGTGGGTGGTGACCTCCCAGCCCGACGGTGTAGGCGCCGAACCGGCCGGAACCGTACGCGCGTCGACCGACAACACGATGCACTGAGAGCCGAATTGGGCAGCCATCTCGGCCAGCAGCTCAGGGTGTGCGATCGCAGCGGTGTTGATCGACACCTTGTCCGCTCCCGCCCGTAGCAGCACGTCGACATCGGCGACGGTACGTACGCCGCCGCCCACGGTGAGCGGGATGAACACTTGCTCGGCGGTGCGGCGCACCACCTCCAGCATGGTGGCCCGTCCCGACGACGACGCGGTCACATCCAGAAAGGTCAGCTCGTCGGCGCCTTCGGCGTCGTAGGCGGCGGCGAGTTCGACCGGGTCACCGGCGTCGCGCAGGTTCTCGAAGTTGACGCCTTTAACCACCCGACCGTCATCGACGTCCAGGCAGGGAATCACCCGAACCGCCAGGTTGGTACCGCAATAGGATTCAGTACTCATCGGGTCGTCCTACTTTGCGCAGGATCTCGAGCATCTGGTCGTGCACACCAGGGGCAGCGGCCAACACCGACCGCGAATCGGGAGTCCAGGCTTCACCGGCGAGGTTGGTGACGATGCCACCGGCGGCCCGTACCAGCGCTACGCCGGCGGCGTGATCCCAGACATGGTCGCCGTAACTGATTGCGCCGCCCAGGATTCCGTCGGCAACATAAGCCAGGTCGATGCCGGTGGCGCCGTGTATGCGCAGCCGCGACGACACCCGACTGAGTTCTTCGAGCACAGCCAGCCGGTAACGCCCGGGAAAGCGGCCGCGCGAGTCGGCGTTGAAGGTTCCGTTACCGATGACCGCGCGAGTGAGGTCGGCCTGGGCCAGCGGCGCCTGCGGCACACCATTTTTCATCAGCCGACCACCAGATACCGCAGCGTATCGCTCACCGGTGAACGGCAGCCAGGTCAGGCCCGCCACCGGATCTCCGTCGTGCAGCAGACCCAGCAGGATCGCGGCCATCGGCGACCCCGCGGCGTAGTTGAACGTCCCGTCGACGGGGTCTAGTACCCACACCCACGGCGTGTCGAGGTCCGCGACCACCGAACTCCTCGCCGTGCACGTCGATTCCGGTCGCCGAGACCAGCGCGTCGACGACCTGACGCTCAATGTCCAGATCGACCTTGGTGGCGAAATCGTCACCCCGCTTGCTGACGGCAGAATCCGCGCGGTGACCGGCGATGAACGGCCCGACGGCGGCGTCGAGGATCACCGACGCCTCGGCGACCAGTGCATCGAGATCCATTGCAGCCCTACTCTGCCATCGCTGCCAGCGCCTGCGGCAAACTGAACCGTCCCGCGTAGAGCGCCTTGCCCACGATCGCGCCCTCGACCCCACTCCCGGTCAGCGTGGCGATCGCACGCAAATCGTCGAGGCTGGACACACCGCCGGAGGCGATCACCGGCGCCTCGGTGCGCTCGGCAACCGCGCGCAGCAGACCAAGGTTGGGACCGGTCAGGGTGCCGTCTTTGGTGACATCAGTGACGACGAACCGCGAACACCCTTGGCTGTCAAGGCGTTCCAGCACATCCCACAGGCCGCCGCCGTCGGTCTCCCAACCGCGGCCGCGCAGCCGGTGATCGCCGTCGACGATTTGTACGTCCAGGCCGACGGCGACCTGGTCGCCGTGCTCGGCGATTACCTGAGCGCACCACTGCGGATTCTCCAACGCCGCCGTGCCGAGGTTGACTCGAGCACACCCGGTCGCCAGTGCCGCGGCCAGCGAGTCGTCGTCGCGGATACCCCCGGAAAGTTCGACCTGCACGTCCAGCTTGCCCACCAGCTCGGCCAGCAGCTCACGATTGGATCCGCGGCCGAACGCCGCGTCCAGGTCGACCAGGTGAACCCACTCGGCGCCGTCGCGTTGCCAGCCCAGGGCGGCGTCTAACGCTGAGCCGTACTCTGTTTCGCTGCCGGCGCGGCCCTGCACCAGTCGCACCGCCCGACCCTCGACCACGTCGACGGCGGGCAAGATTATCAACGACACGGCTTAACCCCTCTATAACCCTTCTACCCAGTTGCTCAGCACGGCCGCCCCGGCGTCCCCGCTCTTCTCCGGGTGGAACTGGGTGGCGGCCAGCGGACCGTCCTCGACGGCGGCCAGGAAGGGCGCCCCGTGAGTGGCCCACGTCAGCAGTGCTTCGGGTGCACCGTCCCACCGCTGGGCGGCATAGGAGTGCACGAAGTAGAACCGGGCATCGGCGTCGAGGCCCTTGAACAGCGCAGTGCCGGGCGCACCCGCCACCACGTTCCACCCCATGTGCGGGATCACCGGCGCGTCCAAACGCGTCACGGCGCCGGGCCACTGCCCGCAGCCGCTGGTCTGCACACCGAATTCGACACCGCGGGCGAACAAGATCTGCATGCCGACGCACACCCCCAGCACCGGTCGGCCCGCGGCAACCCGCTCGGCGATGACCCGCTCTCCAGCGATCGTGCGTAGCCCGGTCATGCAGGCCTCGAAAGCGCCGACGCCAGGTACCACCAACCCGTCGGCCGCCGCTGCGGCTTCGAGGTCGGCCGTCACGTCCACCGCGGCGCCGACGCGCTCCAGCGCCCGCTGCGCCGAACGCAAATTTCCTGAGCCGTAGTCCAATACGACAACTGACTTCACAGGGTGCCTTTGGTGGACGGCACCCCGGACACCCGCGAATCCAGCTCCACTGCCTGGCGCAATGCGCGGGCGACAGCCTTGTACTCGGCCTCGGTGATGTGGTGCGGGTCGCGACCGTAGAGCACCCGCACATGCAGGGCGATGCGGGCGTTGTTGGCCAACGTCTCGAACACGTGGCGGTTGACGACGGTGTGGTAGGGCACCGTGTTGCCGGCGATCGTGAAATGCCGCAAGTGATCTGGCTCGCCAGTGTGCACACAGTAGGGCCGACCCGACACGTCGACGATTGCGTGCGCCAAGGCCTCGTCCATCGGGATGAAGGCGTCCCCGAACCGGCGGATGCCCTTCTTGTCGCCGAGAGCCTGCCCAAGCGCCTGCCCGAGCACGATTGCGGTGTCTTCGATGGTGTGATGCGCTTCGATCTCGACGTCACCCTTGGCGTGCACGCTCAGGTCGAAGCTGGCGTGGCTGCCCAACGCGGTCAGCATGTGGTCATAGAACGGGATACCGGTGTCGACGTCGACCTGCCCGGCGCCGTCGAGGTCGAGTTCGACGACGATGTCGCATTCCTTGGTGCTGCGCTCCACACGTGCGTGACGGGTGCCGGTCATGACGCTCCTAAGGGCTGGGCCAATTCGGTGGCGGCGATCCGTTCGCTGGCCGCGAGGAACGCATCGTTCTCTGCCGCCAATCCCGTCGTCGCGCGCAGATATCCGGGGATGCCGACGTCGCGGATCAGGATGCCGATGTCCAGGTAGCGCTGCCAGGTGGCGGGCGCGTCGCCGAACTGGCCGAACAGCACGAAGTTGGCGTCGCTGGGGATCACCCGAAATCCCATGCTGTTCAACGCGGCTGTCACCCGTTCGCGTTCGGCGATCAATGTCGCGACGCTGCCCAACGTGTCGTCGGCATGCCGCAACGCCGCCCGGGCCGCGGCCTGAGTGACCGAGGACAGGTGATAGGGCAGCCGCACAAGCAGCATCGCCTCGATCACCGCCGGGGTAGCGATCAGGTAGCCCAACCGGCCGCCAGCGAAGGCGAACGCCTTGCTCATGGTGCGGGTCACCACGAGCCTGGTCGGATACTCCTCGACCAGGGCCACCGCACTGGGCTGCGAGGAGAACTCACCGTAGGCCTCGTCGACGATCAGGATCCCTGGGGTCGCGTCCAGCAGCCGCCGCAGATCGGGCAGCGAAACACTTTGTCCCGACGGGTTGTTGGGGCTGGCCACGAACACCACGTCGGGCCGACGGTCGGCGATGGCAGCCACGGCGGCCTCGACGTCGAGACTGAAGTCCGCAGCGCGCACCGTCTGGATCCATTCGGTGTGGGTGCCGTCGGAGATGATCGGGTGCATCGAGTACGACGGGACGAACCCGATCGCGCTGCGGTCCGGCCCGCCGAACGCCTGCAAAAGCTGTTGCAGGATCTCGTTGGAACCATTTGCAGCCCAGAGGTTTTCGACTCCCAGCTGGACACCGGTCTGCACCTGTAGGTAGGCGGCCAAGTCGCGACGCAGATCCACCGCGTCGCGATCGGGGTAGCGGTGCAGGTCAACGGCCGCAGCCCGCACCGATGCGACGACGTCGTCGACGAGCGCGTGGGTGGGCGGGTGCGGGTTCTCGTTAGTGTTCAGCCGCACCGGGACCGCGAGCTGCGGTGCGCCGTAGGGCGATTTGCCACGTAAGTCGTCGCGCAGCGGCAGCTCATCGAGCACCGGACGTTTGGTCATCGCTCGAACCTCCGCCGCACCGCTTCGCCGTGCGCAGGCAGATCTTCGGCCTTGGCCAGCGTGATCACATGGCCGGTAACGTCTTTCAGCGCCGCCTCGGTGTAGTCGACAACATGGATGCCGCGCAGGAAGGTCTGCACCGACAGGCCGCTGGAGTGCCGGGCACTGCCCGCCGTCGGCAGCACGTGGTTGGAGCCGGCGCAGTAGTCACCGAGGCTGACCGGTGAATACGCGCCGACAAAGATGGCACCGGCCGAGCGGATCTGCGCAGCAACCTTTTCCGCGTCGACGGTCTGGATCTCCAAGTGTTCGGCGGCGTAGGCGTTGACGGTACGGATGCCGGCGTCGATGTCGTCGACCAGGATGATCGCCGACTGTCGTCCGGACAGCGCGGTCGTCACCCGCTGACGGTGCACGGTGGTGGCCAACTGGGCAGCCAGCTCGGCATCGGTGGCGTCGGCTAGCTCGGCACTCGGCGTCACCAGGACGCTGGCGGCCATTTCGTCATGCTCGGCCTGGCTGATCAAATCGGCTGCGACGTGGGCGGGGTCGGCGGTGTTATCGGCCAGAATGGCGATCTCGGTCGGCCCGGCTTCGGCATCGATGCCGACCCGCGAGCGGCAGAGCCGTTTGGCTGCGGTGACGTAGATGTTGCCGGGCCCGGTAATCATGTCGACCGGTGCGAGCTCGGCGCCGTCGCTGTCGACGCCGCCGTAGGCCAGCAACGCGACCGCCTGGGCCCCGCCGACCGCCCATACCTCGTCGACGCCGAGCAGCCGGGCGGCAGCCAGGATCGTCGGATGGGGCAGGCCGTGAAACCGGCCCTGCGACTGAACCTGCGGCGGGCTGGCCACCACCAACGAGTCGACACCGGCGGCCTGCGCCGGCACCACGTTCATCACCACGCTGGACGGGTACACCGCATTGCCGCCGGGCACGTACAGCCCGACCCGCTCGACCGGAACCCACCGCTCGGTGACGGTGGCGCCCGGGCCCACCGTCGTCGTCGAGTCGGCGCGGCGCTGGTCGGCATGCACGGCACGGGTGCGTTCGATCGCCACCTCCAGGGCGACCCGGACCTCGCGGTCCAAGCCGACGACCGCAGCGTCCAACTCGACGGCGGGCACCCGGACGGTCGGCGGTCGTACTCGATCAAACGACTCGCCGTACTCCAGCGCGGCTTTCGCGCCCCGCTCAGCGACCGCTTCGACGATCGGGCGCACCGACGGCAGCGCGGCATCCACATCCACTCCGCCGCGGGGCAACGCCGCCCGCAGCCTGGCAGCCGAGAGCTCCTCGCCCCGCAGGTCGATGCGTGCCATCACGTTCACATCGACCATTGTCCCAGATAGAAGCAATTGCTTTTGCTTTCGGGGGTTCAAGGCTGGTCATCAGCACCGGATCGTCCCCCGCCGACATCTGGGATCCACGCCGCCGAATACCCGAGCTCCTCGATCTCGGCAGCGTAGTCGACCGCCGCGGCCGGATGCCCGAACCGCATCGCCGCTTCCCGGACTCCGATACCACCCAGTCGTTCGGTCACGCCGATCACACGTCCACTTGCGCTTTTGTGCTGGCGAAGGCAGGGACGACGAAGCGACGCAGTATGGACCGGTAGCGCCTGACGTCGCCCTCACCGTCCTCGAGGCCGCGCATCACCATCACCGTGACGTCACCCAGCCACAAGTGGATTTCCGACCGGCGCAGCCCGGGTGGTAGTTCATTGTTGGCGACGGCGGCGTCGAGAACGGGATCCCACATCTCGGCTCTGATCGTCTCCGTCGTTCCCGAAGCGATCATTCGTTTGCCAAGGCTCGTGCCATCGGGGTCGATGACGTGCCGTGTCAGGGGGTCGCGGCGGCCGTGGTCGGCGGTGTAGAGAACAGTCTCGACGATCTGATCCGGAAGGCTGCTCTGCCGGGCGATCGATTTGCGTGCCCGGTCCAGCAATGCCCGCGCGTGCCGGACGATCAGCTCGATGAGCAGATCGTCGCGGTCAGCGAAGTAGCGGTAGACGCTGGGCCGTGACAAGCCGACCTCAGACGCCACGTCGTCCATCGTGGTCTTACGGATTCCGTGGCGGTCGATGCAGCGTTCAGCGGCGGTCAGGATGCGCTCACGCGCATCGTCTGTGCTCGTGGGTGCGGCCGGCAGGCTAGGCGATGATCGAGACATAGAGTCATATTACTAGGTACGTCAGCCGTCCCGTGCCAGGCGCACCTTACTCATTTGTCCCGCTTGACAGGTCGCGATGGCGAGTTGCATACTGACTGCTGACATTTTCTGTTGTTTGTCAGCCTGGGAGCGCACGGATGTTAATGGGACTGCCGCACCGGATCGCGATAGTCGGCGCCGGGCCGATCGGGTCGGCGTTGGCCGGTCACCTGATCCTGGCCGGAAACAAGGTCAGCATTGGAGCGCGACGTCCTGCCGCCTTCACTCCACCCGACTATCAGCGGGAAGACATCGACTATCCGGTGTGCACGATTGAGGCAGCAATCGACGGGGCCGAAGTGGTGATCCTGGCGATCCCGAACGCGGCGGTCGCGCCGTTCGCCGAGGTTTATCGCGATCGGCTGGCCGGCGCGGTCATCATCGATCCGTCAAACCCGTTCCGCTGGCATGACGACGGTGTGATGACCATCGAGGATCTCTGCGGCAAGACTTCCGGAACGGTGACCGCTGAGTTGTTCCCGAAATCATCAGTGGCACGCGCCTTCTCACACCAACCCGCCGAAGCGTTGTGGCTGCGAGGCCGCCGGGAACCTGGCCGATGGGGAATCGGATACGCGGCCGACGACAACGATACCGCCTGGATCACCGCCGAACTCATCACTCAAACCGGCTTCGCGCCGATCCGAGTCGGCACGCTGGCCGACTCGGCGCCCATTGATCCCGGCGGAGTGTTATTCCCCGGGTGTGGTAGGGCTCTTCAGCCCACCAGGTCTGCGGACGACCCTCGATAAGCAGCCATCCACCGGAGAAACAGCCATGTCGCACGTGACACCCACGCCACTTGAAACTTCAGAGACCAGGTCGGGTCCGCCGACAACTGCCTGCACGCCACGGAAGCACGCACCGGTCCTGATTACCCAGAACCAAGTTGCATTTGCCACGGCAGCGGCAGCACCAGTCAGGCCGACCCACCGTCGGTGGCTGGACACCATCCTGATGGCCAGACTGGGCCGCATCTTTGCCGCGCTGGCACAGCCCCGGCCGCTCTACCCGCGCCGTGAACCCGCCTATTTCGAGGCGGCGCGGATGTCTCGAGCGAAGGACCGACTGTGACTTGCGGATACCCGGCGCGACGACGAGCGAGTTCGTCAGTCGAGGTTAAGGGGTTGCAATGCCGGGTGAGCGATCGGCGCGTGGCTGAGCGGTTAGCGAAAGGTGTTTAGGTGAAGGCCATTCCAGTTACCCGCGTGGCCAAACGAGTGTGGATACCGCTGGTGTTCGTGGTGGTGTTGGCTGTCTCGGGATTGATCGTTGTGCGGCTGCACAAAGTCTTTGGCTCCCAGGACCTCAATGCCGCTGCCGGCGCCGGTATAGAGATCGTGCAGTTCAACCCGAAGATCGTGGTCTATGACGTGTTCGGCCCGCCAGGGGCGACCGCCACGATCGACTACTTCGACGCCGACGCCAACACCCACCAAGTCAATACGGCCCTGCCTTGGTCGACCACGATATCAACGACCCTGCCCGCGGTCAGCGCCAACATCATGGCACAGAGCGACGGCGATCAAATCGGTTGTCGTGTCACCGTGGACGGGGTGGTTCGGGACCAGAAAAGCACCGATGGCCGCAACGCGCAGACCTTTTGTCTGGTGAAGTCCGCATGACCGACACCAGCACCAAGCACGCCATGCCGCACCCCGGGCGGCCGTTCATCCCGCACACGATCCGCTTGTTGGCGGTACCGATCATTCTGTTCTGGGTGTTCGTCGCCGTCATCGTAAACACCATCGCCCCGCGCTTGGAAGTGGTTGGGGAGGCCCATGCGGCGCCGATGACTCCCATGGACGCACCGTCGATGAAGGCGATGATGCTGATGGGGCACAACTTCAGGGAATTCAATTCCAACAGTACGGTGATGATCGTCCTGGAAGGCCGGCAGAAGCTCGGCGATGACGCTCACCGCTACTACGCCAGCATTATTGCGCAGTTAAAGCGGGATCCCCAGCATGTCCAACACATTCAGGATTTCTGGGGGGAGCCGTTCACCGCGGCGGGGGTCCAGAGTAGCGACGCTAAGGGCGCCTATGTGATGTTGAATCTCGCCGGTGACCAAGGCACGACATTAGCGAATCAATCCGTGGACGCTGTCCGCAAGGTGGTGGACCACACGCCCGCGCCGGCCGGAGTGAAGGCCTATGTCACCGGTCCGGCGGCGCTCAGTGACGATTTGCACGTCATCGGCAACGCCAGCCTCGCCAAGATCACGGTGATGACTCTCGGCGCGATCGCGATCATGCTACTGATCGTCTACCGCTCTGTCGTCACCACGCTGGTCCAGCTGTTCTTGACCGGGATCGGGTTGGCCTCGTCTCGCGGAATCGTCGCGGTTCTGGGCATCCATAACGTCTTTGGCCTCACCACGTTCGTATCGAACATCCTGACGATGCTAGGAATCGCGGCCGCCACCGACTACGGGATATTCCTGTTCGGCCGTTACCGTGAGGCGCGTCAGGCCGGCGAAGATCGGGAAACGGCCTATTACACCACATTTCGCTCCGTTACTCCGGTTGTGTTGGGTTCTGGCCTGACCATCGCCGGCGCGACATATTGCCTGAGCTTCTGCCGGCTGCCGTACTTCCAAACGATGGGTGTGCCCGTCGCCATCGGAATGCTGGTCGTAGTGGCCTGCGCGCTCACGCTGGGGCCGGCGGTTCTTTTCGCTGGCAGCCGTTTCGGATTTTTCGAAGCCAAGCACGCGGCCCAGGGCGGCGGGCTGTGGCGGCGGGTGGGCACCGCGGTCGTGCGCTGGCCCGCGCCGATCCTTGTTGCCAGTGCGGTGGTGGTGCTGATCGGCATGGTCGCCCTGCCCGGATATACGACGAACTACAACGACCGGTTCTATATGCCCGCTAGTGCGCCGGCCAATCTGGGATACGCGGCCGCCGACCGGCATTTCTCGCCGGCTGCGGATGAATCCGGACATCCTGATGGTCGATGCCGACCATGACATGCGCAATCCGGCCGACATGCTCGTGTTGGACCGGGTCGCCTATAACGTCCTGCGCGTCGACGGTATCGCGATGGTGCAAGACATCACTCGACCCTTGGGAATTCCGATCCAACACAGCTCAATACCATTTCAAAACAGCATGCAAGGCCAGACCAACAACCAGAACCTGCCGTTCTTGCGGGGCACCTTGGCCGACATGCTCAAGATGTCGGATGAAATGCAGCTCACGATCAACAACATGGAGCGTCTGTATGGCGTCATGCAGCAGCTCACAGCCACTACCCACCATATGGTCGGCAATACGAAGGAAATGGTGGCGATCACCGACGAATTACGAGACCATATAGCGGATTTCGATGATTTCTGGCGGCCTGTCCGCAGTTACTTCTACTGGGAGCAGCATTGCTTCGATATTCCGATTTGCTGGTCCCTGCGGTCTCTATTTGACGCATTGGACGGTATCGATGGGATTTCCGACAAGCTGCACGATCTCGTAAAAGACTTGGACACAATGGATTCGCTCATGCCGCAAATGCTCGCGCTGATGCCGCCGATGATCAGCAGCATGAAAACGATGCGCGGGTTGTCGCTGACGATGTACCAAACCATGTCGGCGACGATCAACCAGATGGCGGCCATGAACGACACCGCGATCGTCATGGGGCAAAGTTTCGATACCGCCAAAAACGATGCCCTCTTTTACCTGCCTCCGGAGGCGTTCCAGAACCCGGAGTTCCAGCGCGGTCTCGTGATGTTCTTATCACCCGACGGCAAATCCGCTCGCTATTTCATTACCCACCAAGAGGATCCCATGACTCCAGCTGGGATCGCGCGTGTCGGTGCGGAGCGAACGGCCGCGCAGGCGGGCCTGAAGATGTCCTCCCTGTCGGACGCCAAAGTCTATCTTGGCGGTACGGCTGCGACCTTTAAGGACATGGCCGACGGCACGAAATACGATCTCATGATCGCGGTGGTGTCCGCGCTGACGCTGATCTTTCTGATCATGCTGCTCCTCACCCGCAGTCTGGTGGCCGCACTGGTGATCGTCGGCACTGCGGGCAGCTCGATTGCGGCGTCCTTCGGGGTGTCGGTGCTGATCTGGCAGGACCTTCTCGGCATCAATATCCACTGGCTCGTAATGCTGATGTCGGTCATGATCCTGTTAGCTGTCGGGGCTGACTACAACCTGCTTTTGGTCTCCCGGTTCAAAGAAGAGATCCACGCCGGATTGAAGACCGGATATATCCGGGCCATGGCCGGCACGGGTGGCGTGGTGACCGCTGCCGGTCTGGTGTTCGCCGTCACGATGGCCTCCATGCTCGGCAGCAGTCTGCGCATTATCGCGCAGTTGGGATCCACCATCGCCATCGGACTGCTGCTGGACACGCTGATCGTGCGAACGCTCCTGATGCCCTCGATCGCCACACTGCTGGGACGGTGGTTCTGGTGGCCGCAAGTCATCTACCCCCACGGCGACCGCAACCCGCCCCGGATTCAGCAGCCGACCGATGACACGGCCACAACCCAGCCGCTTCTCGTGGGCGCGATGAGTCGGCAAGGACCGCAATGAGATTCACGAAGCTCTCCGTGCTGACAATGGTCGCGGCGGCGACGGTCACCCTGGCCGCCCCAGCGGTCGCCGACCCGGATAACGATTTCGCCAATCAGCTTCACGCAAGGCATCTACGGTCCCCTCGACTATAACGCCTGGCTGGGCAAGATCACGTGCGAACGACTGCGCAACGGCCTAGACGCCACGGCGAGGAAGTCCGCCCACTTCGCGTTGGTCAACCTGCCGCGCGGTACCAGTACCGCCCAAAGCTACCAATTTCTCGCCGCCGCAATCAGCACCTACTGCCCCGACCAGGTACCGATCCTGACCTCGGCGGCCGCGCGCCACCAATGATGTTGCAGCCCAGTCGACAAGACCAACCCGCCGCATCAACCAGAGAGGAGATAGCCATGCACCGACCGAGGCAACCCCGAGCACGTTCGGTTCTGCGAGCCGGGATCGCCGCGCTTACAGTCACGGTCGCGACGACGGCGTTGCCCGCCACCGCGATGGCCGACTCCACCGACGATTACCCGATCCCCCACCGAATGATCGTCACCACATGCACCGCCGAGCAGATCCTCGCCGCCGCACGTGATTTCACGCCAATCTATTATGAACGCTACATGATCGACAAGCACAACAAGTCGCCCCAGGTTCAACAGGCCGCCGTCGACAGTGCGCACTATTTCTATTCGCTCAACCCTGCCGATCGCAGAGCCTACTCCGAACAAATGGTCACCAACTTTGCCGATCCCGTGACGGCAGCGTGGCCCAACTGGGCGAAGATTTTCTTCAACAATAAAGGTGTTGCCGCCAAGGAAACCGATCACTGCGCCGACTACCCACTTGATGACCCATCCGTGTGGGACTGGTCACCCGCCCGATGACAGATCCCAACCCCCGCCCCCGCAACCGCTTTGGCCGTCCCAGCGCACGCCGACGTCGACTAACCTCTTCGCCAAGCGCTGCCGGCCAATCCTGCGTCGCTTCGTCACCCCCGCCTTCGCCAATGCAAACGCACAAGTGAGTACCTGGTCAGCGATAAACCGCCGACCGTCCCAGAACAGAGCAACTGCATATCGGGCCGGTACGCTGACCGCAAACCACGAAAAACGGAGCCGCCATGTCCCGAAAGGACCATCCCAACAACGCCCCGGGCGTCCCGATGCTCTTCCCGGTCTGGTTCGAGAACTTCCAAACCAAGTACTTCAACCCGGCGGTCAAGCCGATCGCGCGCTACCTTCCGACGTTCTCGGTCATCAAGCACCGTGGCCGCACATCCGGCAAGGAGTACCAAACTATCGTGACCGCCTACCGCAAGGGCAACGTGCTGGCCATCGGACTGGCCCACGGCAAAACGGATTGGGTGAAGAACGTGCTGGCTGCCGGTGAAGCCGACCTGCACTTCATCCGCAAGGACGTCCACATCACCAACCCACGGGTCCTGCCCGCCGGCAGCGACGGCAAGGGGCTGCCCTTCTTGGCCCGCCAGCAGATCGGACGGGTCGCGGTCTTCGTCGCCGATATCGCGTAGGCCGGGAGCCTAAAGCGCCACGAGATTGCGCCTACGGTCGTGGATTTTGACGCAAGATCACAGCCCTGAGTGCTATTTCGAAGTCTAGGCCCGCGAGAAAATCGTCTTGCCGAGCATCGTCGGCCAGACCGATGGTGCGTCGTCCCATGCCACGACCTGGTCGACGACTGGCGACAGATCGCAGCCGGTAGACAGCAACTCCAGGATCTCGGGGATAACGGCACGCGCGCTGACCCGCCCGGTGACGAACCGCACACCGCGGGTGTACATCGACAGCAGTGGCATTTCCACGCCTGGCTGGTAGTAAATCCCGGTGTCGGTGCACACCCCGTCCGGCCAGGTCGCCCGCAGTGTGGCAGCGAGCAGTGACGGATCGGCGGACGTGTGCACGGTGACCGGGTAGGGCTCCCAGGATTTGTCCGGCTTGGCGATGTCGTGCACGACGGCGCCGAGTTTCTCCGCGGCGGCCAGCCGGTGTGAGTTGGTGTCGACGTAGTCGACGTGACAGCCGAGTGCCGCGGCGAACGCCGCCGCATATAACCCGATCGACTGCCGGCCGATCACCAGCACCCGGCGATCGGCCGGGTCGAGGGCCGCCAGCTCCGCGCTGAACGGGCCGATCGTGCGCCAGCCGTCGGGAATGTTGTCCGAGAGCGAGGCTACGGCGACCGGGTCGACGTCCGCCGGAACCGGGATCAGCATCGCATCGGCGTAGGGCACGAGTACCAGATCGGACATGAACCCGCCGCCGTCCAAGCCGGCCAGCGGGCCCAGCCCATACATCGCCATCAACGGCACCGAGCCGCATGAACCCGTCACACCCCGGCGGCACTCCCGGCAGTCTCCGCAGCTGATCTGAAACGGCACCACGACCGGTCGCCCACCTGCACACCCGAGACGTCGTCGCCCACCGCGACGACCTCGGCCAAGCCCTCATGCCCGACGGCGTACCCGGGCGGCAGCGGTGCCGCGCCCCGCGCGACCGCGACGTCGAGGTCGCAGCAGGCCACCAGCAACGGTCTGACCAGCGCTTGTCGCGGTGTTGTGACCGTCGGATCGGGGGCCTCTCGCCATGCATATCGGCCGGTCTCTTCGAACGTCAGCTGCCTCATTTCAGCATTCTTGAGCGATTACTCAAGTATTGCAAGTATTTTCTGAGATGTGCCACGACCGGACCGCAGCCGCGCCGCGTTGATCGACACCGCGGCCACCCTGTTTCGCCGCCAGGGCTACGCCGCCACGGGCCTCAACCAGATCCTCGACGAAGCTGGCGTACAGCCAGGCTCGCTGTATCACCACTTTCCGCAGGGCAAGCAGAAATTGGCCGCCGCGGTCGTCGAGCACAGCGGGGCGGCTATCGAGCAGTTGCTGCGCAGATTCCTGGCCAGCGATCTGCCGGTGGCCGACATCGTCGATCGGTGGGTTGACCTGCTGATCGACGGGCTGACCGCCGATGGACGCGATGGCTGCCCGATCGAACCGATCGCCACCGAGTCAGTGCATGCCAGTCCCCTGGTGCGCGAGGCATCGGCACGAGCCTTCACCGGCTGGTGCAAAGCCATCGAAGAGCGGCTGCGCGCCGAAGACTGGTCGGCAGTTGAAGCGGGAAGCGTTGCGCTGGCGGTGATCTCATTGATCGAGGGAGCACTGATCTTATCCCGCATCGCGGGCGATGCGGGAGCGCTGGACGCAGCCAAACCGGCAGCCCGCCGATTGCTTCGGCGCTAGATCGCCGCCGCCAACACGCCTATTCTGGACACACGGGGCGCGGAATGACACGGGATGAACTGTTGGCCTCGATCGTGGCGACAGGCCCCGGTCGCGATGACCTCGTGTACCTCGAGCGCTCGGGGGATGCCTATCACTGGCAACTGGTGGCGGACGCCGAAATGCCTTCGTCAGCAACCGCGCCCGACGTGTGGATGTCGTTTACAGCCGACTGGCCCCTCGCCGAACCGGCACGGCTGCGCGCGTTCTTTGACGACCTGCTCGCCGAACTGGAGTCGATGGCCGACACCGCCGACCGGTGTCGGTGGCCCGTCGACGAGCCCTGGCCGCACCATCACTGATCGGCGGGTCACATGATGGTGGAGTATCGGATCAGCTCCGACGAGCGCGCACAGTTCAAACGTTGCCGCCGGCAGTGGGATTTCGCCTCACCGCATCGCCGCCACCTGCGAGCCAGCGGTTTCGTCGAAGCTGCGCTGCCGGCCGCGCTCAAGGATGCGTTGGCGGTCTATTACTACCCCGGCACCTGGGACTGGCAACACGAGGTGACCCAGCCCCTGGTGCACAGAGCACTCGAACGGTCATTGGACGAGGCCGACGCCGCCGACTCGCTCGCTCAGGGCGCAGCGCTTTTGGATTGCTACGACGCCTGGGCGAACGCTGTCGACGATTTCGCACCGGTCAAGATCAATCTGGACGTCGACGCACTGGTCCCAGATCCCGACGACCCCGAGCGTGGATTGTTGGTGCACGACGGATCGCCGGTGATCTACTCGTGCCGTATCGACTTGGTGGCGCAGGACGCCGCCGATGAGTACTGGGTGGTGTGCCATCACATCGTCGACGAGTGGCAGGACATCGACAAGCTGGTGCGCGACGAGCCGGCGGTAGCGGCGTGCTGGGCCTTCGAGCACGACTACATCGGCGTGCAGATCGCCGGAACCATCCACAACGAGGTGCGTATCGCCGGTCCGCTCAAATTCCCGCCCGCCGGATCCGCGCGGAAGCGCCAGCCGAAAACGGTGGCCCAACACGAAGCGAGCGGCGGTGGTCGATCGCTCCCGCAACACCAGCGGGTGTCGGCGCAGGCATCACGCCACATCGCAGCCGAGCGGACCGAGCAGCGCACCGCGGGTGTGCTGCGTCGTACCCGCATCCGTCGGAGCCGCCACGAGATCACCTCCGTGGGCCCCGTGATCGCTGCCGAAGCGGTCGACATGGTCAGTTGGCCGACGATCTACCCGACGTTCGCCGCGCATTGCCGTGACTGCGAATTCATCGCGCCGTGTTCGGCGATCACCGAGGGCGCCGATGCCGAACCGTTGCTGCAGGCCGACTTTCACCAACCGCCTGACGTACCACGTAAGCCCAGATTGGGTCAGTCGACCTGGGGATTCGGCCGCGGCGCCGCGCCACCACGTTGGTGAGGCGTTCCACAGCTAGTCTGAGTCGTTATGGTCACCGATTACAACCAGAATCGGATCGCAGAGCAGTATCAACAGGCCAAGGCTCGGCCCGGGCATGCGCAGATCGAGACCTATTCCGTCTTGAAGCTGATCGGCGATGTCAATGGCAAGCGAGTGCTCGATCTCGCCTGTGGTGAAGGGCATCTCACCCGAATGGTGCGAAACGCCGGTGCCGCCGAGGTGGTCGGAATAGATATTTCCGAGCGGATGATCGACTTGGCCCGCGAGCGGGAGGCGCGCCAACCGCTGGGTATCGAATATCGCGTCGAAGACGCCAAGTCCGTGGTCGGACAAGCCGATTTCGACCTGGTCGTCGCTGCCTGGCTGCTGGTGTACGCGCAGACCCGAGCTGAGCTCGTGCAGATGTGCCGGGGAGTGGCGAGCCGGCTCAGCTCGGGCGGGCGCTTTGTCACGATCGTCAACAACCCCGGGGTGTACGACTTCGACCCGCTGCCCGACTATCGCAAATACGGCTTCACGTTGTCGCTCGCCGATCGCGCTGTGGAGGGTGCACCGACCAAAACAATTCTGCTGCTACAGGATTCGACGTTGGAAATCGAGAATTACTACATGCCGATGACGGCCTACGATTCCGCCTTGGACGAGACGGGTTTTCGGGATTTTGCCGTGCGCATGCCTCAAATGTCACCGGGCCCAGACGACGAACCCGGCTATTGGGACGAGTTGCTGCGGTATCCCACTTTCGTCCTGCTGGACTGTGTCAAGGCCTGAGTGTGTCGGATGTCGAGGCCGATGTCGAGCACCCGCACCGAGTGGGTGAGCGCGCCGACGGCCAGGTAATCCACACACACCGGTCCCGGCGTAGTCCGCGGCGGTGTCCAGCGACAGCCAGCCGGACGACTGGAGCAGCGATCCTCGGATGTTCTTGCCCATGCGAAAACCACAACACGCTGCAGCGTGAGTGAAAGGCTTAGCTGTCTCTGAGGGGCGGACTGCCACTCACAAAGAATCAGATGCCGATAGGTGGACTATGGCCGAAGTATTGCAAGCCGGGAAGTCTCCTGCTGCTGACCGGCAACGGCCAACGGAGTACGACGCGTTCTTGTCCTACGCCCACCGGGATAAAGACGTCACCAGCGCGATTCAGAAGGGTTTGCACCAGATCGGCCGGCGCGTCGGACAATTGCGGGCGCTGCGGGTGTTTCGCGATGATACGAACCTGACCGCCAACCCCGACCTGTGGGCCAAGATCACCGAGGCGCTTGACGGATCGCGATTCATGATTGTGGTGCTGTCTCCCCAATCGGCCGCCTCGCATTGGGTCAATGAGGAAGTCAAATACTGGCTCGAGCACCGCGGACATGAGCAGTTGATGCTTGTGTTGGCCGAGGGCCACCTGCAATGGAACGCGACGGAGGCGCGGTTTAACCCCGAGCAGTCTGATGCCGCTCCGCCGGTGTTGACAGAGCCAGGGTCGCTGCCGGCTGAGCCGCTCTACATCGACGTTAGTGGCGATGCACCGTGGGAGCTTGGGTCGCTGGTGTTCCGCGACAAAGTCACCTCGTTGGCCGCTCCGGTTCACGGCAAGCCCAAAGACGACCTGACGGGTGATGATCTGCGCGAGCAGCGCCGGTTCCGACGCCTGCGGCGGGCAGCGATTGCCGGATTGGTTGCGCTGACCGTCGTCGCGGTCGTCGCCACGGTCATTGCTGTAGCGCAACGGGGAGAAGCGATCCGACAGCGGCAAGAAGCCATTCGTGAAGCGCGCGACGCACTGGCCGCCCAACTTGACACAGAAGCCGCGGCAGTGTTTTCGCGGGGCACTCCCAATAGTGACATTCACGCGCTCGCCGATACTCTGGCCGCGCAACGGTTGCGGTCCGACCCCAGCGCCAGTCGTAGCGCGTTCTACACCGCGACCACAGCGCTGAACACCACGCGGGTCATCATCCCCACGCCGTCATCGGTGGGCAGTGTGGCGTTTAGTCCCGACGGGCACACTCTGGCCGTCGGCGGCGCAGACTTGCGCTTGTGGGATCTCAGCGACCCGGCGCACCCGGTGCCGCTGGGCCAGCTCCTGACCGGCCAAACCAACGGTGTGGCCAGTATGGCGTTCAGCCCCGACGGGCACACCCTCGCCACCGGCGGTTCAGACCTACGGTTGTGGGATCTGACCGATGTGGCGCACCCGGTGCCGCTGGGCCACCCCCTGACTGTCCACGTCAACGGTGTGGTCAGCATCGCGTTCAGTCCCGACGGGCACACCCTGGCCACCGGGGGCCGCGATGGCAGCGTGCAGTGGTGGAACCTCACCGACCCGGCGCATCCGGCGTCGCTGGGCCAATCCCTGACCAGTCACACCAACGGCGTCATCAGCGTCGCGTTCAGTCCCGGCGGGCACACCCTGGCCACGGGCAGCCTCGATGGCGCGGTGCGGGTGTGGGACCTCACCGACCCCGCACACCTCGAGCCGCTGGGCCAGCCCCTGATCGGCCACACCAGCGCCGTGGAGAGTGTGGCGTTCAGCCCCGACGGACACACCCTGGCCTCCGGCAGCACCGATTCCACCGTGCGGTTGTGGAACCTCACCGACCCAGCGCACCCAGAACCGCTGGGCCAGCCCCTGACCGGCCACACCAACACCGTGGAGAGTGTGGCGTTCAGCCCCGACGGACACACCCTGGCCTCCGGCGGCGATGGCACCGTGCGGTTGTGGGACCTCACCGACCCCGCGCACCCAGAACCGCTGGGCCAGCCCCTGACCGGCCACACCAGCGCCGTGCTGCGTGTGGCGTTCAGCCCCGACGGGCACACCCTGGCCTCCGGCAGCACAGACAACACCGCCCGATTGTGGAACCTCGACGCCGCACTACCCCTGCAAGGCCACGCCAACGTTGTGGCCAGTGTGGTGTTCAGTCCCGATGGGCACACCCTGGCCTCGGGCAGCTATGACGGCAGCGTGCGGTTGTGGAATCTCACCGACCCGGCGCACCCAGTCGCGCTGGGCCAGCCGCTGACCGGGGGCAACGGCCCTGTACTCAGTGTGGCGTTCAGTCCCGACGGGCACACCCTGGCTACCGGTAGCAGCGATCAGACCGTGCGGTTGTGGAACCTCACCAACTCGACGCACCCAGTCGCGCTGGGCCAGCCCCTGACCGGCCACACCAACATCGTGTTCAGTGTGGCGTTCAGCCCCGACGGACACAGCCTGGCCTCCGGCAGCCAGGATGGCAGCGTGCGGCTGTGGAACCTCACCGACCCGGCGCACCCGGTCGCGCTGGGCCAACCGCTAACCGGCCACACCTACGGTGTGGACAGTGTGGCGTTCAGCCCCGACGGGCACACCTTGGCCTGCGGGGTCGCAAATGGCAGCGTGCGGTTGTGGAACCTCACCAACCCGACGCACCCGGTCGCGCTGGGCCAGCCCCTGACCGGCCACACCAGCAATGTGTTCAGTGTGGCGTTCAGCCCCGACGGGCACACCCTGGCCTCCGGCAGCAGCGACGGCTCGGTGCGGCTGTGGAACCTCGCCGACCCGACGCACCCGGGACCGCTGGGCCAGCCCCTGACCGGCCACACCAACCTTGTGAACAGTGTGGCGTTCAGCCCCGACGGACACAGCCTGGCCTCCGGGGGCGGTCGCACGGTGCGGCTGTGGAACCTCACCGACCCAACGCACCCGGTCGCGCTGGGCCAGCCCCTGACCGGCCACACCGGTGACGTGAACAGTGTGGCGTTCAGCCCCAGCGGGCACACCCTGGCCTCCGGCAGTTCCGATCAGACGATCCGATTGTGGCCCACTCCCCTCGATGCCACCGTCGCGACCCTGTGCTCGAAACTCACCGGCAACATCAGCCGCAAAGACTGGCACGACTGGATCTCACCGACCATCGGCTACATCCCTTTGTGCCCCGACCTGCCGGTGCCGAAGGACTGAACCGTACTGTCCGCCCTAGACGTCCAGACCGATGTCGAGCGCCCGCACCGAGTGGGTGAGCGCGCCGACGGCCAGGTAATCCACACCGGTCCCGGCGTAGTCCGCGGCGGTGTCCAGCGACAGCCCGCCCGACGACTCCAGTTTGGTTGCCGGCGCGCGGGAATCGCGGCGCTGCACCGCGATCTGGGTCTGCCAGACCGGAAAGTTGTCCAGCAGCACCAATTCGGCTCCTTCGCCCAACACCTCGTCGAGCTGCTCGAGCGAGTCGACTTCGACTTCGCAGGGCAAATCGGGTGCGGCGACCCGCACCGCCCGCAGCGCCGCGACCACCGATCCCGCCGCCGCGACGTGGTTGTCCTTGATCAGCGCAGCATCGCCCAAGCCGAGCCGGTGGTTGACACCACCGCCGACTCGGACCGCGTATTTCTGCAGTACCCGCAGGCCTGGCAACGTCTTGCGGGTGTCGCGGATCTTTGCCTTGGTGCCGTGCACCGCGTCGACCCAGGCGGCCGTGGCGGTGGAAATCCCGGACAGGTGGCAGATCAGATTGAGCAGGGTCCGCTCGGCGGTCAGCAGGCCGAGCGTCGGCGCCTGCACGGTCATCAGCACAGCCCCCGGCTGCAGCCTTGCGCCGTCATCGACGCGGTCGATCACCCGGTAGCCGTCGCGGCCGAGCACCTCGTCGAGCACCAGCACTGCGATGTCGACCCCGGCGATCACACCGGGTTCGCGGGTGATCAGCGACGCGGTGGTGCTGGCTCCATCGGGCACGGTCGCCGAGGTTGTCACGTCCGGCCCGTAGCGCAGGTCCTCGTCGAGCGCGCGCCGGATCGTGGCGCGAGCTTCGGCGAGCTCGCAATCGGTGAGGGGCATCAGCTGACCGCCGCCAGCGCCTCGACCTGCGCCACGCTGGGGTCGCTGTGGTCGGTGTGGTCGGTGGCTAGCCGGACCACGATGCTGCGCGCCTGCGCGGGGTCGGCGTGGACGTACTCGGCGCGGTGATGACAGCCGCGGCTCTCGTCGCGAATCGTCGCGGCGGCCGCCACCGCGTGAGCGGTCACCGTCAATGCGGCGTCTTCGAGGTCGGCTCGGGTGATTACCCCCCGAGCCGGCGCCGCCGAGAGTGTGGCGATCAACCGGTGCAGCCCCACGACGTCGCGGACCACGGAGGCGTCGCTGCTCATCGCTTGCTGCAGGTCGCTGCGGGCCAGCGCGGGAAGGCAAATCAGCTCCGGCGCCTTTGCAGTCGGATGTCCGGCGATCGCCGCATGCCTAGCCGCGGCGGCTCCCGCCCGGCCCCCGACGACCAGACCCTCCAGCAGGCTGTTGGATGCCAGTCGGTTGGCGCCGTGCATCCCGGTACGAGCGACCTCGCCCGCGGCGAACAGCCCGGGCAGCTCGGTTTGGCCGTACACGTCGGTCACCACGCCGCCGCAGCTGTAGTGCGCACCCGGAACTACGGGGATGGGTTGGCGAACCGGGTCGATGCCGATAGCCCGGCACGCGGCGGTGACGGTCGGGAAGCGATCCTCGAAATTGCCGATGCTGCGGGCGTCGAGGTAGACACACGCGTCGCCCGTTGCACGTATCCGGGCGTCAACAGCGGCGGCAACGACATCACGCGGCGCCAGATCACCCATCGGATGTACGCCTGCGGTGACCGAGTTGCCCTGCCTGTCAACCAAAACCGCGCCTTCGCCGCGGATGGCTTCGGTGACCAGCGGTCGCCGGCCGCTACTGCGGCCATCGAACAGCATCGTTGGGTGAAACTGGATGAATTCGATGTCGGTGACCGCGACACCGGCCCACAGCGCCAAGGCGATCCCATCGCCGGTGGAGCCGCCGGGATTGGTTGTGACGCTGTAGAGCTGCCCCAGACCGCCGGTGGCCAATATCACCGACGGGGCGTGCACGATGCCAATGCCATCTGGGCCATCCCGACTGGCCACCAACACCCCGGTCACCGCATCCGTCCCTGACCGCGCGTCGTGCAGCAGTCGCAAGGCGGCATGGTTGGTGCGGATGTCCAGGGCGGCCGCCGCATGGTCGAGCACGCGCTGTACCTCGGCGCCGGTGGCGTCGCCGCCGGCATGCACGATGCGCCGGCGGGAGTGTCCGCCTTCCCGGGTCAGCGCCCAGCTGCCCGGCAGGGCTTCGTCGAATCGTGCTCCGTCGCGGACTAATTCGGTTACTGCGCGATAGCCGTCGGCGACGATCGAGGTCACCGCCGCGGCATCGCAGAGGCCGGCGCCAGCGGCCAGCGTGTCGGCGACATGGGCATCGACTGAGTCTGGATTCTCTCGGTTATCCGGTAGCACCACCGCGATCCCGCCCTGGGCGTAATGGGTGGCCGTCCCGCCCGGCCTCCGGTCCGCCTTGCTGAGTACCACGACCCGGCACCCGGCCCGATGGGCGGCCAGCGCGGCGGCCAGGCCACCGACCCCGGTGCCGATGACGACGACGTCGGCCCGCTGGTGCCAGGCCGGACGAATGCTCATTCGCCGCCGCCGGGCTGGCCGATCGCGATCATCCGCTGCACGCTTTGCCGCGCCAGTCCGGCGGTGTGGGCGTCGACATGAACTTCGTCGGCGCCCTCGACCAAGCAGCGCAGCAGCGCCGCGGGCGTGATCATCTTCATGTATTTGCACGACGCGCGATCGTTGACCGCGCGGAAATCGACGCCGGGAGCCGCATTCCGGAGCTGATACAACATCCCGACCTCGGTGGCGACCAGCACCTGGCGGGCGTGGGTCGCGCGCGCGGCGTCCAGCATCCCGCCGGTGGACAAGATCTTCACCCGCTCCTCTGGGAACGCGCCCTCGCCGGCCAGATACAACGCCGAGGTCGCACAACCGCACTCCGGGTGGACGAACAGTTCGGCCTCTGGATGCGCGCGGGCCTGATCGGCGAGCTCGTCGCCGTTGATCCCGGCGTGCACATGGCACTCGCCAGCCCACACATACAGGCGCTGTCGTCCGGTGACTCGCCGGACGTGCGCCCCGAGGAACTGGTCGGGGCAGAACAACACCTCGCGGTCCGGCTCGATAGAGGCGACCACGTCGACGGCGTTCGATGAGGTGCAGCAGATGTCGGTAAGCGCCTTGACCGCCGCGGTGGTGTTGACGTACGAGACGACGACGGCGCCGGGGTGTTCGTCCTTCCACGCCCGCAGCTCTTCGGGAGTGATCGAATCCGCCAGTGAGCAACCGGCCCGCTGGTCGGGAATCAGCACGGTCTTCTGCGGGCTGAGGATCTTGGCCGTCTCGGCCATGAAGTGCACACCGCAGAACACGATGGTGTCCTCGGGCGCCTCGGCGGCGACCCGGGACAGCGCCAGCGAGTCACCGACGTGGTCTGCGACATCCTGGATGGCCGGTAGCTGATAGTTATGCGCCAAGATCGTGGCGTTGCGCAGGTCGGCCAGCCGCCGAATCTCGGCAGCCCATCGCTCGTCGCCCTCGACGCCGGCATAACCGGTAGCAGAGTTCGTGATACTCGCGGCTAGGCCCTTTTCCAGGCCGTCGGTCATCTGGTCCGTGCGATTGAGGACCGTCATCGCCCGTTCCTTTCGCCCCCCGACGGGTTTTCGACTTACAATCGAAAACATGGCCCATGGTAGCACTGCCCACGAAGTGCTCGCCGTCGTATTCCAGGTTCGCGGGCTCGGATCAGGTCCAAAGACCCCGAAGCCGCAGCTCAATGTTCTGCTGTGGCAGCGTGCCCGCGATCCGCAGCGTGGCGCATGGTCGCTGCCCGGCGGCCGGCTGCGCCACGACGAGGACATGACGACGTCGGTGCGCCGGCAACTGGCCGAGAAGGTGGACCTGCGGGAAGTCGCTCATCTGGAGCAGCTGGCGGTGTTCTCCGAGCCCGAGCGGGTGCCCGGGGCCCGCACTATCGCGTCCACCTTCCTGGGCCTGGTGCCCTCCCCCGCAACCCCCGAGCTGCCGCCCGACACCCGCTGGCACCCGGTAACCGGGCTGCCGACCATGGCGTTCGACCACGGCCCCATGGTCGCCCATGCCCGAACCCGGCTGATCGCCAAGATGTCCTACACCAACATCGGATTTGCCCTAGCCCCAACTGAATTCGTGCTGTCCACGCTGCGCGACATTTACAGTGCCGCGCTGGGGCATCAAGTCGATACGACCAACCTGCAGCGGGTGCTGGCCCGTCGCGGCGTGATCATCCCAACCGGCACGGTCGCGCAGTCCGGTCGCAGTGGCGGCCGCCCGGCGGCGTTGTACCGCTTCACCGATTCGCAGTTGCGGGTCACCGACGAGTTCGCGGCCCTACGACCTCCCGGCGGCCCGGGCTAGGACACATCGTCAGTTCTGGATGCTCGAGCGTTGCAAGTTCGGCTCTGCGCGAAGATGAGCCGGCAGTTCTCGGCAGTCCCAGTCGCCCTTCGCGATCCATTGGCAGATCAGGCGTGCATCCGCGACGTCGGTGATCGGTCCCAGCCACTGCGCAGCCGCGGTAGGCGTTCGCTCGATCGAGCACGGCTGCAACAACACCATCGCGCCTTGGTGAGCCGACCGGGTCGCGCAAGTGAGTTGTCCGACTAGGCATTCCGTCGTAACCAGCATGCCGTGCGAGCAGTGGCGGATCACGTTTCGAAGCATCTGCAGAAGCTGGGGTGTGGCTTCAGCTCCACAGGCCGCGCAGATGGCGACGGTGAACGGCTGCCTCGTAGACGATTTCATGTGTCCCACTTGCGATATTGACGGATGCCTGCCGCCTGTCCACGTGGTGTCACGACCACCGGATCGACGTCCATCGACCGTGTTGAAAATGATTTTCATTAAGATCATTCGACGGTACAGCGCAACGCCTGGATTGTCGAAACTCCCCTGTCAGAGCGATATCGGCACACACCTCGGCGGGCCGACTGGATTCTTAATGCCCTCTTAAGCAACAATGCCGGGATGGACACTGGCAGCCTTGCGAGTACAACCGGTGCGGAGTGGATCGGTCGGGCACCCCACGAGGAGTTGCGGCCGAAGGTCCGCCCGCTGCTGCCCTCGGATGACCAGTTCTATGAGCCACCGCCTGGTTATCAGCACGCCTTGCCGGGCACCGTGCTGCGTTCGCGCGACGTCGAGCTGGCATTTATGGGCCTGATACCGCAGCCGATCATGGCCACCCAGCTGCTATATCGGACGACGGACATGCACGGCAGACCCGAGGCGACGGTCACAACCGTGATCGTGCCGGCACACGTCAGTCCCGAGCGGCCTTGCCCGATGTTGTCGTACCAGTGCGCCATCGACGCCGTGACCTCCCGCTGCTTCCCGTCGTATGCGCTGCGGCGACGCGCCGTGGCCCTAGGCTCGGTGGCCCAGTTGGAGCTTCTGCTGATCGCCGCCGCCCTCGCCGAAGGCTGGGCCGTTTCGATACCCGACCACGAAGGCCGCAAGGGCATGTGGGGTGCCCCCTATGAGCCCGGCTACGCCATTCTGGACGGAATCCGGGCTGCGTTGAGCGCCGAACGCCTCGGGCTGTCCCCGTTGGCGCCGGTGGCACTGTGGGGCTACTCCGGCGGCGGGCTGGCGACCGCGTGGGCGGCCGAACTCTGCGCTGACTATGCGCCCGAGCTGGACATCGTCGGCGCCGTACTCGGGTCACCGGTCGGCGACCTCGGCCATACCTTCCGCCGGCTCAACGGCGGCGTCCTGGCCGGTCTGCCAGCCATGGTGATTGCCGCGTTAGCGCACATCTACCCCGACCTGGACCGGGTGATCCAGGAGCATGCCAGCGACGAGGGCCGCGCCCTGCTGCAGCGGTTGGAACAGATGACCACGGTGGGCGCGGTTCTCCGAATGGCCAAAAAGGACGTCAGCGTCTACCTCGACCGGCCGCTGGAAGAGATCCTGACGATGCCGGAAGTCCAACACGTCTTTGACAGCATCAGGTTGGGCGCCACCGTGCCGACACCGCCGGTTTTGATCGTGCAGGCCGTGCACGACTACCTGATCGATGTCGAGGACATCGACCGGCTGGCCGACGCCTACTCGGCGGGTGGAGCCGACGTCACCTATCACCGTGACGCGTTCAATGAGCACCTACTGCTGCATCCGCTGTCTGCACCGATGACGCTGCGCTGGCTGCAGGACCGGTTCGCACGCCGACCGCTGACCGACCACCTAGTCAGGACGAAGTGGCCAACCATGTTCAACCCGTCCACCTACATCGGGATGGCGCGGCTGGGTGCGATCGCGGCGAAAGTCATCACCGGAAGGACAGTGCGCCGCCGCCCGCTATGACGGCGCCGACGGCGCCTCTGTGGTCTGCGGATACGACGGATCCACGGCGGGATAGCCGCCGAGGTCGTCGCGCGCGGTCGCGGCGGCCGGGACCGCATACACGAGCGCGGCGGTCGTTGCGGGTAGCAGCAGCGTGCAGGCGATCTGCAACGGGCTGCGGCCGAAGAACACCGGCGGCGCCTCGGTGAAGTAGTAGAACGGGTGGCCGTGAGTCACTGGCGCCGCGTCGAAATTGACTGTCCCGTAGCGCAGGTGCACCAGCAACACGCCCACTCCGGCGGCCGCCGAGGCGGCAATCACCGCGCCGGTGCAAAGACCGGCGACCATGCCTGGCCCGCGGTGTGCCCGCCATTGCCAGGCCAGCACGGCTGCCACCGCGGCAACGACGTTCAGCAACCCGAGCATCAGGAACGGAGCGACGAAGAAGTGCTCGGATTCGTCGCCCAGATAGTCGTGCAAGCGCTCGCCTTGGCGGGTCAGCGCCAGCACGCCGTGAATGGGTGGCGCAATCCAGGCCCACAGCGCGCCGCTGAGCGCACCCGCAGGCAGCAGCCCCGCCGCCATTGCGACGATCGCCCGCCGCCGCGAAACGCGCGGGGCGCCAGACGGCGCCGAGCCCACAAGCAGGGTCATCGATGCGCCTCCAGGTCGGCCGAGTCCACCAGGCCGTGCCGCGAGCACTTCGCCCACCAGCCGTCGGGCCGGACCTGCACCACCATCCGGCGGCCGCACTCGGCGCAGAACCTGGGCGGCTCCAGACCGAGCTGCGCCGCCGTCGGCACGGCGCTACCGTCCGGATTATCGCGGCGCGACAGCCCGGTGTAGACGTTATAAACGCCCGCACTGACCGGCGCGGGCAACTCGCGAACCATTAGCTCTGTTCTACAGGCTGGCGTTGAGCGCCTTGATCGGCATCTGCAAATCATCGAGCAGCTCGAGATCGGCCTCCGCGGGCCGGCCCAGCGTGGTCAGGTAGTTGCCGACGATCACGGCGTTGATCCCGCCCAAGATGCCTTGCTTGGCGCCCAGGTCCCCCAAGGTGATCTCGCGGCCACCGGCGAAGCGCAGCATGGTTCGCGGCAGCGCCAGCCGGAACGCGGCCACCGCCTTCAACGCCTCACTGGCCGGCAGCACCCCCAGGTCGCCGAACGGTGTGCCGGGCCGCGGGTTGAGGAAGTTCAGCGGCACCTCGTCGGGTTCCAGCTCGGCCAGGTTGGCGGCGAACTCGGCGCGCTGCTCGATCGTCTCGCCCATGCCGAGAATGCCGCCGCAGCACACCTCCATGCCGGCCTCGCGCACCATCGACAGCGTCTGCCAGCGCTCTTCCCAGGTGTGGGTGGTGACGACGTTGGGGAAAAACGAACGCGCAGTCTCCAGGTTGTGGTTGTAGCGATGCACCCCCATCGCCGACAGCCGGTCCACCTGCTCGGCGGTCAGCATCCCCAGCGAGCAGGCAATCTGGATGTCGACGGCGTCGCGGATTGCCTCGATGCCCGCAGCGACCTGCGCCATCAGCCGTTCGTCGGGTCCGCGCACCGCAGCCACGATGCAAAACTCCGTGGCGCCGGTCTTGGCCGTCTGTTTGGCCGCCTCCACCAGGCTGGGAACGTCGAGCCAGGCGCTGCGCACCGGCGAGGCAAACAGCCCCGACTGTGAGCAGAAGTGACAATCTTCAGGGCAGCCGCCGGTTTTCAGGCTGATGATGCCCTCGACCTCGACCTCGGGCCCGCACCAGGCCATCCGCACTTCGTGGGCCAACGCCAACAGTTCCTCGAGTCGGTCGTCGGGCAGTTGCAGCACCTGCAAGACCTGCTGCTGGGTCAGCCCCTCGCCGCGCTCAAGCACTTGTTGACGGGCCGCGGCCAGGATGTCGGTGCTGTCGGTGCTGTTGGTGTCAGTGGTTGACCGTGTCGCCGCCTGAGTCACCAGATACTCCCTGCAATTGTTTGTCGTGTCCGAGCGGCTCACCGCTGCTTGAGAACGGCCTTCAGGTTAGGGCATCCGCCGCGCAGCATTCCAAACGAGGTGCGCTTGCGGCGCTTGGAAGATCTCGAAGATGGCTATCCTGCGGGCACCGGCGATGCTGAGCCGGGAACCACAACCTCTCGAGGCGGAAAGATTATGGCCGATCCGCACGTACAGGTGCTGTCTCACCACTGGCTCCTGCTGGCTGGCCCGGCTTTCCTGCCGGCGATCGTTGTCGTCGGCGTCGTGCTGTACGTCGCGATAAAGGACAGGCGCAGCCATGATTCGGGTGAACAGGCGTCTGCCAAAGACGGAAAAGATTGAGATGCCGTCAATTGGGGCATATCCAGCTCGGAACGCAGCTGGATCGCTATCCTACTTTGCAGTAAGTTTATTCAGTGAACAACTGTTCTGCATATGCAGCCGGACAGGGAGGGCTCAACAATGGTGTTGACGATGGTGGCAGCGGCGCCGCCGGCGCGCGGAGCCGGACTGAGCCAGGTGATCGGTCTCTCGATCGCGGCCATGCTTATTGGTGCGGTGATGCTTTGGGTCGGCTGGGCGCACCGCACGCATCGGATCTCGTGGTTGACCACGGTCGCGGAGAAACTGGGCGGCAGATTCGACCGGCCGGGGTGGGTCGCTTTGCCGATCCCGGTCTTCACCACCTCCATCATCTGCGCGTTATTCGGCTTCATCTGGGATGTGAGTTGGCATATCGGCAACGGCCGCGACCCCGGTCCGCTGGCCAATCCTGCGCACTACTTCATCATCATCGGTCTGTTCGGCATCTTCCTTGCCGGCATGTTGGCCGTGGTGCTGCCGTTCGACAAGCCAGGACCGGCAGCGGTGCGGATCACCCGCAATTGGTATGCCCCCGTCGGCGGTGTGCTGATGGCCGGTTGTGGGCTCTACGCAATGACCGGCTTTCCGCTCGACGACATCTGGCATCGGATCTTCGGCCAGGACGTCACACTGTGGGGGCCCACCCACCTGATGATGATTGGCGGCGCGAACTTCTCTCTGTTCGCGGTTCTGCTACTGGAGTACGAAGGCTCGCGATACGCAGAACAGACTCCAGCCGGCGAAGCACCGGAGCGCCAAGATCGGCCGTTAGTACGAATAATGCGCTACCTGTCGTGCGGCGGTCTGCTGATTGGCATGTCGGTCTACCAGATCGAATTCGACTTCGGCGTCCCGCAATTCCGCCTGGTGTTTCAGCCGATGCTGATCGCCGCGGCAGCAACGGTAGGCACGGTCATTGCCCGGATGACCATGGGCAGAGGCGCCGCGATCATTGCAGCCCTGTTCGCGATCCTGCTGCGCGGTTCCGTCGCACTGATCGTCGGACCCATCCTCGGCGCCCCGATCAACTGGTTCCCGCTTTACCTGGGTCCGGCTCTCGTCGTCGAGTTGGTGGCCCTCACCCCGCTGTTCCGCCGTCCGATTCTGTTCGGCGCGGTCGCCGGATTAGGTGTCGGCACCGTCGGGACTCTGGCTGGAGTCGCTGTGGATCGGGAAGGTGTACCACTACCCGTGGCCAGCGCCGCTGTGGCGGGAAGCGCTGCCGACAGCGGTGCCGGTGGCGATTTTCGCCGGAGTGTGCGCGGCGCTCTTCGGCATGGTGCTGACCAGCCAGCGCCTGCCCGGCAGAGCGTTCGGCATCACCGCCGTGGCGCTGACGGTGCTGGTGATCGGCGGCACGGTGGCCAACGGGCTGCACATCCATGTGCCCAAACAGGACACCGCGACCATCAGGCTGGCCGACCTGCCGAGTAAGCCGGGACAGCGGATGGTGTCGGCCGACGTGCAGATCAATCCGTCCACCCTGGTGAGTGACCACCCGGACTGGCTCACGATCTTGTCCTGGCAGGGCAGGATGTGGAACGACCGAGGCCTGGAAATCGACTCCCTCAAGAAGGTCGGACCCGGACATTACGTGTCAACTCAGCCGATCCCGGTGTGGGGCGAATGGAAGACGCTGCTGCGCGTGCAAGACGGCCGGACATTGACAGCGGTGCCGATCTGGGCGCCGGCAGACCCGGCGATCCCGGTCCCGGAGATTGCGGCGCAGCCGGTCAGCACCAAGCCGTTCGTGCTTGAGGTGTCGATCCTGCAGCGTGAACGCGACCCGAACGTGCCCGCATGGCTGTTCACCGGCGGCGGCATCGTGGTCCTGATTTTCACGCTGACCGTTATCACCGCGCTGACCTGGGGCGCCGGCCGGATCAACGCGGCTGAAGACGCGCCGACGCAGCCAGAGGAACGGGCGCTGGACCGCTCTCCGCCGCAGGCGGCATGAAAGCCTCGCTGACGCGTGGCGCAGCGACCGGGGTCATAGCCGTCACGATGCTGCTATTCGGCCTGGTCGGGTGCGCTGGTTCGCCGAAGGCCACCCAACCGTCGGGCGCCGGCCTGGTCGTCGACATCACCATCGCTAAAGGCCAGGTCACCCCGAGCAACGCCACCCTGCAGGCCACGGTCGCGCAACCGATCACGTTGCGGGTGACCAGCGACGCCCCCGATGAGCTGCACGTGCACTCGGTGCCCGATCACAAGTTCCGGGTTGTCGCGGCAGCCAACCAGACCTTTCAGTTCAGTGTCGACGTACCGGGCAACGTCGACGTTGAGTTGCATCACCTCGACCGGACGATTGCGACAATTCAAGTGCGTCCGTGACCGGTGCCGGCCACGTTCTGGCGCACGGTCTCGGCGGATCGAGCGATCTCCCGGTCCCCTATGCCTATTCGGTGATCGGGGCCGCCTGGGCGTTGACGTTTACCTTCGCCCTGGTCGCGTTCGCATGGCGGCGGCCGCGGTTTGATCCGCTCAAACCCGGTCATCCGTTGCCGAAAGCGCTGACCTCGGTGGTGGATTCGCCGGTGACCCGCGGGATCGTCGCCGGTGCGGCTTTGATTTTCACGGTGTGGGTGGTGTTGGCCGGGCTGTACGGACCGCAGACGCAGGCGAACGTGCTGCTCGGGGTGTTCTATGTGTTGCTGTGGGTTGGGCTGGTCGTCGCTTCCCTGCTGGCCGGACCGGTGTGGCGAGTGATCTCGCCGGTGCGCACGCTGTATCTGCTGCTCCGGCGGATCATTCCAGAACGCCTCGGCCAGCACCGACTGGCCTACCCCGGCGCTTGGGGGTATCGCCCTGCCGCGGTGGGTCTGTTCGCGTTTGTCTGGCTGGAATTGGCCAGCCCGAACCCGGCTTCGCTGCCCTGGGTGCAGACCTGGCTGCTCATCTATGCCCTGGTATTGCTGTGCGGGGCATGGCTTTACGGCCAAGGCTGGTTCGCCCGAGTTGACCCGTTCGGCGTCTACAGCATGGCGGTTTCGCGGCTCTCGCCGTTTCGACGCAACCCGGAAACCGGGAGAATCGTCATCGGCAACCCGTTCGATCATCTGCCGTCGCTGCCCATTCGGCCGGGCGTCGTCGCGATGCTGGCGGTGCTGCTCGGTTCGACCGCATTCGACAGCTTCTCGTCATCGGTGACGTGGCGTAATTTCGCTGACCGGCTCGCGCGCGCGGCCCACGGTGTGCCGGCGTCGGTGTCGTCCTCCGCGCTGCGCACCGTCGGGTTGCTGGTCTTCATTGCAGTGGTGGCGACGACCTTTTCGCTGGCGGCCCGCGCCACCGGCGGGGTCGACCGCGAACAGCGCCGCGCCTTACCCGGTCAGATGGCGCACTCGCTGATCCCGATCGTGGTCGGCTACATCTTCGCCCACTACCTGTCCTATCTCGTGGAGCGCGGCCAGCAGGCCGTGTTCGCCCTCGCCGATCCGTTCGGCCGCGGATGGAATCTGCTCGGGCTGGCACACCTGCACGTCGGCTATGTGCTGTCGATGCACCCGACGGTGCTGGCCGTGATCAAGGTGTCAAGCGTGGTCACCGGACACATCGTGGCGGTGATTGCGGCCCACGACCGAGCGCTGCGGCTGCTGCCCGCCGGACATCAACTCACCGGCCAGCTCACCATGATGCTGGTGATGGTCGGCTACACCTTTACCGGCTTGTATCTGCTTTTCAGCGCCTAGCTATTCGAACACGCCGTCGTGCAGTTCCGCGAACATCTCGGTGTTGCGGCTGTAGTCGACCAGCGCGTCGATAATCGTCACGCCGGATTCGTTCAGCGATTGTTTGAGTGCGCCCTCCAACTCGGTCATGCCGCTGACTCGGATTCCTTTGGCGCCGAATGCAGCCGCGTAGTGAGCGATGTCGTAGTCGCCCAGCTGAACCCCTGACGTGCGGCCGTACTTGAGCTGCTCCTGGAACGCAACCATGTCATAGGAGTTGTCGCGAAAGATGACGTGGGTAAAGCTCAGGCCCAAACGGGTCGCGGTTTCCAATTCCTGTGCACTGAACAGGAATCCACCGTCACCTGATACCGACACCACCTGGGTGCCCGGGCGCACCATCGCGGCGGCCATCGCCCATGGCAACGCGACACCAAGGGTCTGCTGGCCATCGGAGAACAACAGCCGTCGGGGTTGGTACACACGAAAGTGCCTGGCCATGTAGATGTAGTGCGACCCGATGTCGCAGGCGACGGTCGCATCATCGTCGATCAGATCCCGGATCTTAAGAACCAGCGCGGCGGGATTCACCCCGATACTGGTCTGCGCCCGATTCCGGGCCTCCTCGTCGATGTTCAGCAGCTCTGCACGTTGATCGGCGATGCGTGCGGTCACGGTGTCGTTCAATCGCAGTCCAGCTAGCAGCCGCGTCAATTCGGTCAACGTCGCGGTGATATCTCCGCGTAACTCGCAGTTGGGCTGGTAGTGGTTGTCAATGTCGGCGGGCATTTCGTCGATGTGGATCAGCGTGCGAGCCGGATCTGAATTCCACAGCCGCGGATCGTATTCCACCGGATCGAAGCCGACGGTTACCAAAACATCAGCGTGGTTGATCAGGACGTCCCCGGGTTGGTTGCGGAATAGCCCGACGCGCCCGACGAAGTGATCCTCGAGTTCGCGCGACACCACACCGGCGGCCTGGAACGTCTCCACCACCGGAAGGTCGGTGACAGCCAGCAATTCACGCAGCGCCGCACACGACTCGGGCTCGCCGACTCGAATACCGACGAACAAAACCGGGCACTGCGCCGCCTGGATCAGCTTGGCCGCGTACTGGATTTGCGCTACCGGCGCGGAACCCAGAGCCGGCACCGGTGACGGCTCGACGATCGCCGTTGACGTGGCAGCCGCCGCCACATCAGCGGGGATCACCACGGCGGCGGCCCCGCGCGGCGCAGTGACGGCGGCGCGAACGGCGTTGGCGACGGCTTCCGGCACGTTGTCGGGGTCATTGACCTCGCCGGTGTATTTCGTGAAGGGTTTGAGCGCCGCCACGGCGTCCATCGATTGATGGGTCCGCTTGAGCCGGTCGGCCCGGGCGACAGCGCCGCAGATCGCGACCATCGGGTCCTGCTCGGTGGTCGCCGTGATCAAACCGGTGGCCAAGTTGGTGGTGCCCGGTCCTGAGGTCACCAGCGCGACGCCCGGTGTGCCGGTGAGCCGCCCGACCGCGGCGGCCATGAACGCCGCGTTCTGCTCATGGCGGCAGACCACCAATTCCGGCCCACCGTCGGCCAGCGCGTCGTAGACGGGGTCGATCTTGGCCCCAGGTACACCGAAGATGTACTGGATGCCATACGCAGACAACGTCTCGACCAACCGTGTGGCGGATCGCACGGCGCTTTCGCTCACCTCATTCTCCCTCGGTGCGGCGGATTTGGGTGTCCGCGTCGGCTCGATTCAGCTCGGCGCCAAGGAATTCCGGCGTGCGCGGCAGGCTCAGATGCAGATCGGAACGCACACTGATCTCGACGGTGCCGCGGGCCAACCGGTAGTCGAGCGCATGTCCGCCATGGTGACGGTCGGCGTCGACGAAATGCGAATGGTAACCGGCCACCGAAATACCTTGCTCGTAGTCCGGCATCCGGAATCCGGCCAAGTCGCCGCTGACGTCGCTAAAGCTCACCTCTTCCTGGTCTTGGGTTGCCTCGGTGAAAGGTCGGTACGGCTGGTGCTGCTCGGTCACCGTACGGGTGCGAATCATGTCGAAATCCCCGGTGACGCGGACGGCGACGATCAGGTTGGCGCTCGGCAGCGACGCGTCGATGCTCGCTTTGAGCTCGGCACGGTCGACCGGCGCGGACACCTCAAAGGCGCGGTCGGCGTCAAACCAGGTCACCACGGCGAACGGGGTACGTTGATCCGGGTCGGCGACTCGTGCACTGCCATCTCCGCGCAATTGATAACAGACTCCATCGAGCACCAGCATCTCGCCGTCCAGACCGTTGAACGTACCTAGACCAAAGTTGCCGTGCCGCAAGAGCTCCCGGATCGTGACATCGCCGTCGTAGACACCGTCGAGCAACGCTCCCATCGTCGACGTCTGGTAGACCTCTTCGCCGTGGCGATGCGCGAGCATCGCGTGAACCCAACCACGCAGGACGCTCGCCGCCGACTCGGCCATCCTGCCCCCTCTTCGGGTCGGCGAGCGACCTCGTGGTCGTGATCAGGTCACCACGCATCGTCGTCGAAACCCGGTGTTGCTGGCACGAGAATCGTTGCGCGCATGCCCAAAGCCGTCAACCGCTGTCGTACGAATTCATTCGGGATGCACCACCCCGCGAGCCGCCCCTGGCAGATTCTTGGCCTGAGCTGCCGAACATCTGACAGCATGGGATGGCTGTCGGAACGGGATATAGATCGCAAAGCGAGGGGGTGTTGCCGTGAACGCGGTCATGCGCACGTGGCACCAAACCGATCACTTTGACTGGTTGACTCTCTATTTGAACACTCACGGTATTCGCCTGACCTGGCGGGCGATGATTGCCGCTGTGATCTCCTCGATTGCCATGGTTCCGGTTGTGGTGTTGACCCGGCCGACCGTGCCGCACTACCCCGTCGCGCTTGTCGTGGCACCTGTTACTAGCGGCTTCGGCGTGGTGGTGGCGCTGTTCTGGTTGGTCCGCTGGCCTACCCGCGGCCAATCGGTGCTGTTCTCCCTCACCGGCAGTGTCTGCATCGGAGCGGCGTGCCTCGTCCAAGCCGACCCGCGCTTGGGGTTGGTGGGGTGTAGCGCGTTTGCCGTGCTCGGTGCCTACATCGCGTTTTTTCATGCCGCCCAGGACATGCTGATTAACCTCTTGATCGCAATCGGCACCAGCGCGGTGCTCGCCGCGCGCCTAATCCGCTACTACGACCCTGTCGTAGCGGGCTGCGGGTTCCTCCTCGTCCTGGTCCTCAATGTGGCGTTTCCGTTCGCGGTGCATTGGTTGGTCCATTCGCTGGGCAACGACTTGCGAAATTCCAGTCGCGACACGCTCACGGGACTGTTAATCCGCCGCGCCTTTTATCAGTCGTCATATGGGCTGCTGTTGCGCCGCAGAGAAGGGCCGAGCTACTTGGGCGTGGCGATGATCGATTTAGACAACTTCAAGCGCCTCAACGACACCCTCGGCCATTTCACCGGGGATAAGGCCCTGGTTGCGGTCGGCGGCGCCCTTCGCCTCGTCTGCCCACCGACGTCGTTGATCGCGCGCTTCGGCGGCGAAGAATTCGTCGTCGCCGACACCTACCGCACCGACGACCTACACGACATCGCCGAAGAGTTGCGGAAAGCGATCGCCGCCATCCGCTACCCCGTTACGGCCAGTATCGGCATCGCCACCGCGCCGCTGGCCGCGAGCTTCGATCCCGCCGAGCGTGAACTCATCAACGACCTGGTCGACTTCGCCGACACAGCCATGTACGCGGCCAAACGCGCCGGCGGGAACCAGAGCCGCTGCACCCGCATCTCGCGCGCAAACGTGAAAGGCAGCGCCGCCTAACGCCCTGTGACCTTGCCAGGACAGCCGGCAGGTTCCCCGCGAGAATCTTTGACTGTGGGATCCATTCTTAAGTCACAGCGAGCAGACGGAGGCATCTGATGGGCGGTATGGAACTAGACCGGCGATCGCTACTGGCCGCGGCACCACTGCTGCTGGCGACGATCGCCGCCGGTGACAAGACCGGCCGCCTCGGCGACATCAAGTTGGCACCGCCACCAGAAGTCGGCCCCGACCCAACCGAAACATTCGTCCAGCCCTACCAGGACATCACGTTCGAGCAGTGGGGCAACTTGCCACCACACAGCGGCGAAATGGCCAAGCTGTATGGAGATTTCAACAGCCCGGGGCCATATCTCGTCTTGATGAAGTGGAATCCGGGATGGTTCAGCGCACCACACACCTATGCCACCGACCGAATTCAGGTGGTGGTGTTTGGCACTTGGTTTGTCAACAGCGGCAATAATTTTGAACCGCAGGATGCGGTTCCGGTGGGGCCGGGTGGCTATGTAAAGCGCACCGCGCGCACCCCACACTACGACGGGGTACCAGCTGGCCAGTCCGATCCGGCCGTCATCGCGATCTTCGGCCTGGGCCCCGTCGACGTACAGTTGGTCGACCCCAGCCAGCCATCATGGCGGCAGGTGTGACGACGAGGGAACTTTCGTCACGCGCCCTTGTCGCCGCCTTAGGCCGGATGCTCGACGGCAAGGCCTAGCGTGCGCATCGTGCTCGCCAGGTGCGTCCGCAGGACCTCCTCGGTGCGTTCGAGATCCCCGTCGCGCACTGCTTCGGCGAAGAGGCGATGCTCTTCCAAGATCGTCCTGATCCGCTCCTCGTGCATGACCAATTCACGGTTCATGCGCATCTGACGGTCGCGCAGTGATGAGTAGAAACCGGCCACGATGACGTTTCCTGACGCCTGAAGGCTGACGTCGTGAAAGGCGCGGTCGGCGTCTGAGAATTCTTCCCAGTCAGATTTAGCGGCGGCGTCGCGCTGCCTTTGTAGTTCCCCCGATAGCCGCTCGAACACCGCTGCGCGCACCGCGGGGCCGCGTCTAATGACTTTGCCTGCCGCGAACTGTTCGAGCACCAGCCTGGCCTCGATCACCGCGCGGGCTTCCTCCGAGGAAACCGGCACCACGAGCGCACCACGCTGCGGGTACAGCCGGAGTAGCCCTTCAGCCTCCAACCGCAGGAAGGCTTCACGGACCGGCGTGCGCGACATGCCCAGCGCAGCTGCCACCTCGCCCTCGCTGATCAGTTCCCCGCCCGGAAAGGCTCCGGTCAGCACTTGGCGCTTCACATAGTCATGCGCGCGGTCCTTGGCCGCACCCCGGCCACCACCCGTCGGCTTGGTCGCCACTACTCCCCTTTTCTGCAGCTAAGCCGTATCCCACATGTGTACATGACGGTACACCAGGATGTCGCCGCTGCTCAGTAAGCGCGCCTGTGACCGATCTCGCAGGTCCAGACTACTGAGATACAAGATAAACTCCAGCCATACATAACAAATATCCAAGACGTGCGCAGATAGAGGGAGGCTCGCCATGTACACCGCACAAACTCCCATGGATCTCGACCGCATCACCCGCCCACTGAGGTTGGCCAGAGGATCCCACCAGCCCGGATCAGGTAAAGGCTGCGCCATGAACGCCATCTCCTATACCAACGGCGATGACCGCATCACGGACTTCCCTACCTGCTCGGCCCGTCCGCTGGCCATCGTCATTCAGGCCTGCAACGACCTGCTGGCCGGACCCAGCGGCTACCTGTCACCGGAAAACAGCGTGCTCGCGCTCGAACTTGCGTGGCAGACCGTGGGCACCGCCGGCGTCGCCGAGACCGTTGTGCACGCCTGGCTGGCCGAACTGCTGACCAACCCCGACTGGGGCGTTGTCCAGTACGCCAAGATCACCGAGGTGAAGGCGATCCTCGACATCGCCGAGCTGCACCGCCGGGCCGCCCATGGCGACATGCCAGCTATAGCAGCCTGGGACACCGCCGACCGTGCCGCACGCGCCGCCGCCAGCGCGATGAGCCCCACGTCAAACTCCGCCGGCGCATTCGCCATTCGGGCCGCATACGAGTCGACCACACTCGTCAACGTGCGCCACTATCAGCCGACGCTGGACGCCGCGACCGCTTTCGCCATGCGCGCGCACGCGCGGGCTGCCGCGGACACCGCAGCCAGCCGCACCGTGGAACTGGCCAAGCAGGCGATCGGCTCGTGGCGTCACCTCGCCGAGCTGGACAACTCGGCCACCGACGCGACATCGGTGAACAATCGACGCAAAGTGGCTTCCCAGGCCGAGTTTGTTCTGGCGCGGTGACGGGCAGCCCCTAACGGAATCCCCAGGAGGTCAACTAGATGAGCTCAGTCCCATCGATCACGCTCAACGACGGCAACACCATCCCGCAGGTGGGTTTCGGCGTCTTCCAGATCAAACCGGATCAGACCGCCGCCGCGGTGCGTTCCGCGCTCGAGGTTGGATATCGGCACATCGACACCGCCGAGATGTACGGAAACGAGAAGGAAGTCGGTCAAGGAATCCGCGATGCGGGGCTGGACCGCGGTGAGGTGTTCGTCACCAGCAAGCTCAACAATAGCTATCACCGGCCGGACGACGCGCGCCGCGCGTTCGAGGCCACATTGAGCGCGTTGGGCTCTGATTACGTTGACCTGTTCCTGATCCACTGGCCGCTGCCGACGCTCTACGACGGTGACTTCGTCTCGACCTGGATCGTGTTGGAGGAATTCGCCAAGGAAGGCCGGGCCCGCAGCATCGGCGTGTCCAACTTCCAGGTGGCCCATCTGGACAGGCTTGCCGAGGGATCGCAGACCGTGCCCGCAGTGAACCAGATCGAGGTACACCCGTATTTCGGCAACGAGCAGGTCCGCGCCTACGACCGCGAGCACCAGATCGCAACCGAGGCCTGGTCACCGATCGCGCAGGGCCAGGTGCTCGACGACGCGGTCATTACCGGTATCGCCGATGCGCACGGCAAAACGCCGGCGCAGGTGGTGCTGCGCTGGCACATCCAGCGCGGGGACATCGTGTTCCCGAAGTCGGTGCACCGAGAGCGGATGGAGTCGAACTTCGACATCTTCGACTTCAGCCTCGGCAGCGACGAGATGGACGCCATCACCGGCTTGGACCGTGGCGAATCGGGGCGCACCGGACCCAACCCGGACAAGTTCGACTACATCCCCGACTGACCACATCGACGGCCGGGCCTCTCCGAGCGAGGCAGCGGTCAGTAACGCTTGACAACTGAGATACAAGATAGATACTATACCGATACAAGCGACGACGCGCTCAGCAGGAAGGCCCATGATGTCCGCCGCGAATTCAGAAACGTCAGTCAATTTGGATCCGACGATTCCGGCGCCGATGACCAATGTCGCCGAGTACGGGTTTGAGGGCAGGTTTGCCGAGTGCGCCGACGACGCCCGCTATTTCGAGTACTCCAAGGCCGCAAACCCCATTGGCTCGGGCCACGCGCCGCAGGTCCCGATCGTTCGGTTCGGCCCTGAGATGTACATGGACCAGCCGACCGGGGTGGTGCCACTGGATTTGTCCAAGCAGTTGGGCATCAAGAACGGTGAGGCGACCAGCCCCGCACTGTTGGCTAACTTCTTACGTATCCGCACCGGTGAGCAGATCGACACCAGCCCGAACGCCAGCAGCCAGCTCTACTACGTGCTGTACGGGCGGGGCTTCGCGGCCGTAAACGGCCACTTGGTCAAGTGGGAAAAAGGTGACTTTTTGACGCTGCCCGCCGGGTGTCGCTCGGTCTTCTACGCCGACACCGAGGCGGCCATGTATTGGGTGCACGACGAACCGCTGCTGCGCTACCTAGGTGCCGACGCGACCCGGCCCAGGTTCCGGCCCACCAAGTTTCGCCGCACCGACGCCGTCGCCAAGCTCGAGGACATCGCCTCCCGCCCCGGCGCCAATGAGAAGAGCCGGGTCAGCGTCTTGCTGGCCAACGCCAACCAGGAGCAGACGCTGACCATCACCCACGTGCTCTGGGCCATGTTCGGTGTGCTGCCGGCAGGCCAGGAGCAGCGCCCGCACCGGCACCAGTCGGTCGCGCTGGATCTGATCCTCGATGCGCCACCCAGGGGCTGCTACACCCTACTGGGCACCCGACTCGACGAGCGCGGCGAAATCATCGACCCGATCCGGGTGGACTGGCAGGCCGGCGGGGCCTTCACCACCCCACCGGGCATGTGGCACGCCCACTACAACGAGACCGATCAGTCCGCGCACCTGATTCCGGTGCAGGACGCGGGGCTGCAAACCTATTTGCGCAGTCTCGACATCAAATTCACCCAGCGCCGCGACTTGGTTGCCGGCTGAGCCGTTGACCGAACGAACAACAGACGCGTGATGATTTACTGGGCTGCAATGATTTCGGGCTGCTACTGGGTCCTGGTGACCGAGGCAATGAAGTCAAGGTTGATCAGCTGATCAGGTGCTCGGCCTTCTTGTCGCCGTCCCACCGGCGTAGCGCGGCGAAGCTGCCGGCGACCTCGGCCGGTCGACCCGCGACGCGAAGGGCGCGTCCGAGTTGGGCTCCGCCGACCCGGCGGGCCAGCGTCACGTGCGCGGTCCACTGACCGGGCAGGCTGTTCGGCAGCGGGCCGGGCGCCAAATGGGGGCCGCATACTCGGTGCACCTCGGCGTGCACCGCGAGCAGTTCGGCCGTTGGCACGATAAGCCGCGCCAGCACCGCGTTCGCCCTGCCGAATAGCAGCGCGGCGCCGACCGTGCAGTTCAGCGGCAGCCGGTCGGTGACGAGTTCGAGCAGTCCGTCGACGTCCGGTGCGATCCGGTCGGCCACCGCCAGGGTCACATGCGGGCGACTGGCCGGCGCCTGACTGGGTATCCCGACGGCGGCCAGGTCCGCCCAGATGCGGCGGATCGCCGCCTCGGTGCCGCGGTCGAAGACCAGCTCGATCGAATGCACCATCAGGCGACCAGCGCGGTGACCCAGTCCCGGTCGAATGCGTGCGCGCTCATCGCGGCGAATTCGGCGGCGTGCATCGATGCGGCACCGGCCGGCAGCGCCGCGCGTAACGGCGCCAGACGCGCGAGCGCAGATCGGTTCGACGTTTCCACGACCCCCGGCTGCAGCGGCCAGCTGCCGATCACCAACCCGGCGCAGCTGAGTCCATGGCTAACAAGCGATTCCACGGTCAGCGCGGCGTGGTTGAGCGTGCCGAGCTCGGCAGTGGCCACCACCAGCACCGCGGCGCCCAAGTCGGCGGCTAAATCCCGCAACGTCGCACCTGCGTCGGTGAGTTCAACCAACAGTCCGCCAGCACCCTCGACCAGGGTCAGCTGCCCTGGACGGTCCACTGCGCGAATCAGTTTCAGCACATTGTTGCGGGTGGGCAATGACATCCCGGCCTGCTCGGCGGCCGCCAATGGCGCCAGTGGCTGCGGGTAACGCGCCAGCCCGACCGCCTTGGTCAGCCCCGACAAGCGGGTGACCTCGGCGAGGTCGTCATCACCCGCATCGATTCCGGTCTGAACGGGTTTGCACACCGCAACGTCGACGCGCGCCTGCCGCGCGGCCGACGCCAGGGCGGCGGTGACGACGGTCTTGCCGACCCCGGTCCCCGTCCCGGTGACGATCAGAACCGTCAACGCCGGCCCGCGCAGAGCACGTCGGTCAGCACCGCGCGGGCTAGTTCGAGATCGTCAGAATCCAGCGAGGCGCGGGCGGTGAGCCGCAGTCGCGACGTGCCGGCAGGCACGGTCGGCGGCCGGAAGCAGCCCACCCGCACCCCGGCGTTCAGGCAGGCGACGGCGGCGGCCAGCGCCGCCTCGGGCTCGCCGAGGATCACCGACACCACCGCTGACTGTGGGAGTTCGGCCACATCGCAGATCTGCGCCAACGTCGCGGCGTGCCTCAGCACCGCCTCGGGCCGCCACGGCTGTGCGGTCAAGACGCGCAGCGCGGCCAGCGCGGCACCGAGAGCCGCCGGCGCCAAACCGGTGTCGAAAATGAACGGCCGGGCGGCGTCGATGAGGTGATCACGCACGGCCGAGGATGCGAGCACCGCGCCGCCCTGGCTGCCGAGCGCTTTGGACAGCGTGGTCGTTATCACCACATCGGGCGCACCGGCCAGCCCGAGCTCCTGCAACAGCCCGCGCCCGCCGACTCCGCGCACACCCAAGCCGTGGGCTTCGTCGACGATCAGCAGTGCTCGGTGCCGGCGGCACACCTCGTGCAGCTGCCGCACCGGCGCCAGTGCGCCGTCGGCGGAAAAAACCGACTCGGTGATGACGACGGCTCGCTCCTCATCCCGCGACGCTAATGCCGCGTCCACGGCATCGACATCGCGGTGCGGAGTCACCACCACCCGGGCCCTGGACAGCCGGCACGCGTCCACCAGCGAGGCGTGCGAGTAGGCATCCGATACCAGCAGCGAACCCGACCCGGACAACCCCACGACCGCCCCCAGGTTGGCGGTGTAACCCGAAGAGAACACTAAACCCGCTGCGGCGCCGACGAATTCGGCCAGCGCGGACTCGAATTTTTCGTGCAGCTCGGTGTTCCCAGACACCAGCCGCGAACCGGTGGCGCCGGCACCCCAGGTTCGCAGCGCGTCCACCCCACCGTCGATGACGTCGGGATGCTGCGAAAGACCCAGATAATCGTTGGAGGCCAAGTCCAGTTCGGTCGCCACTGCCGGACGCGGGCGTAGCGAACGTCGCAGCCCGGCCTGCCGGCGCTGCTGCTCAACCGCCTCCAGCCAGGCCAGCGGTGAAGTATCGATCTGCGTCATCGCCCTAGAGCCTACGAGAGCCGGTGAGTCGAGCCACCTCGACCATCGCGGAGGTGATCTGCGCGATTTCGGCGGGCGAGCAGATGAACGGCGGCATGGCGTACACCAGGTTGCGGAACGGCCGTAGCCACACCCCGCGGTCCAACGCCGCCGGTGTGGCGATCGCCAGGTCGACCGGGCGGTCGCATTCAATGACACCGATGGCCCCGCATACCCGGACGTCGGTCACCGCCGGCAGTGCCCGCGCCGGCTCCAGCCCGGCGATCAGCCCGGCGCTGATGTCGGCAACCGACGACCGCCAGTCCTGGCCGAGCAGCAGCTCCACGCTGGCCACTGACACCGCGCAAGCCAGCGGGTTGGCCATGAAGGTGGGCCCGTGCATCAGTGCTCCGGCTTCCCCGGAGCTGATGGTGTGCGCGACGTCTGTGGTGCACAGGGTGGCGGCTAGGCCCAGATACCCGCCGGTCAGCGCCTTGCCGACGCACATGATGTCGGGGCTGACGCCGGCGTGGTCGGCGGCGAATAGCTCGCCGGTGCGGCCGAAACCGGTGGCGATCTCGTCGAAGACCAGCAGCACGTCGTGCCGTCGGCAGATTTCCCGCAGGTCGGCCAGGTAACGCGGGTCGTGGAAGCGCATCCCGCCGGCGCCCTGGACCACCGGCTCGACGACGACGGCGGCCAGCTCGGCGGCGTGCTTGGCCAGCTGCGCCTCGAACGCCGCGCTGTAGCCGGGCTCGTAGCCGCGAGGCACCTGCGGGGCGAAGACTTGCGGGGCCACCACGTCCGTCCACAGGTTGTGCATGCCGCCGTCGGGGTCACAGATGCTCATCGGCGTGAAGGTGTCGCCGTGATAGCCGCCGCGCCAGGTCATCAGCCGCCGTTTGCCGGGTTGGCCGCGGCTGCGCCAATACTGCAGCGCCATCTTGACCGCCACCTCCACCGACACCGAGCCGGAGTCGCAGAAGAACACCGTCTCCAGGCCCGATGGGGTGATGTCGATAAGCAGCTGCGCGAGCCGCGCGGCCGGCTCGTGGGTCAGCCCGCCGAACATGACGTGGCTCATCGTCGCCAGCTGAGCGGCCACCGCCGCGTCCAGGGCCGGGTGGCCGTGCCCATGGATAGCCGTCCACCACGAACTCATCGCATCGAGCACCTCAACCCGCTCACCGTCGCGGACAAGCGTCAACCAGGCGCCGTGGGCCTCGACCGCTATCAGCGGGGCCATCGCTTCAGCGCCGATCGTGCTGTAGGGGTGCCACAAATGCGCCGCGTCGATCGCGCTGATCTGCTCGGGTGTGAGCCCGGAACTCGCCGCGGCCATAGAGAATGAGGGTAAAGCAGCCGCTCGATGAGGCCTTTTTCGCTGTGGCCATCAGCCTTCGGTCGCAGAAATGCCGCCCATCCGGCAGCATTGAACAATCATGGCTTCGCCGCAGCAGACCGATGATCCATCCCCGGGCCACCACGAACACTCTCCGCCACCGATATTGCGGCTGCGACTGGTCCCATGGGACGTCATCTGCGCACTTGGAGCGCTGGCGACGCTGGTGGTCGTGGCCGCCGCGACGGATTGGCACTCGCGGCTCTTTGGCTTCCTCAACGACGTGTGCACGGGTGACGATTGCCCGCCGGTACCCTACGGCGTGGATTTCTACATTTATCCGGTGGTGTGGGGCGGGATCGGTGCAGCGATTGCGGCCGCCGTGATCGGCCCGGTGGTTTCCCTGCTGAAGGGTTGGTATCTGTCCTTCTGGCCGCTGTTGGCGATCGCCATCCTGGTGTTCAGCTCGGTGGCCGGCTCCATCTTGACCGCCTACAGCGAGCCTTATTGGCACATGACGGGATGAGATTCACCGGTCGGCCGCGAGCGCAACGCCGGCGCCAAAAACCCCGCACAAACTCGCAGTAACGTCACGCTCGTCGAAAATTCGAGTGAGACCGAAATCACAACTGCCGCAAAAGATTGGGCGAAGCGGTCACCGTTCGGTCACGGTACGACAAAAAATCCCTCCTGGAGCCCCTGGGGTGTGGCACCGGTCCGCATTTGTTGTCAGAGTGTCTGTAGTGACTGTTGTGAATTCAGCGGTTCACCGATGGGTCCACGTCCACACGGGGGTGTAGGTGGCGGCGTGTGGCCCCCAACGGGGCGGGCCAGCGCATGAGTCTCTGTGGTGAGCCGACAGGGAAAACGGCGGACGCGCGAAGTCACCGCGCGAAGGCCACAGAGAGGTGATCGACATGAAACGCAGCTACGCCGTCCCGATTGGTCTGGCCCTGTTGGTGACGCTGCCGATGGTCAACCCCGATGCCGCGACTGCAGACCCGTCGCTGGTGGGCTACCAGGCGTCGACCAGCTACGTGATCCAGCGCGCGCTCGCCCAGCGCGGCGTGCCGTTCTTGTACGGAGGCGGCAACGCCGCCGGCCCTACCCGCGGTACCGGGCTGAAGGCCAACGTCGTAGGGTTCGACGCCTCGGGCCTGATCCAGTACGCCTATGCCGGCGCCGGGCTCAAGATGCCGCGGACCTCGGCCGAGCAGTGCAACGTCGGCCGCAAAGTTGCGCCTGCACAGGCGCGCCCGGGCGACCTGATCTGCTACGGCCCCGGCGGCTCGCAAAGCGTCGCGATGTTCCTCGGTAATGGCCAGATGATCGAGGCCACCGAGCCTGGCGTCACCGTTTCGCAGGCACGCACCACCGGGATGACTCCGTACTTGACCCGAATCATCGAGTCCTGACCGGGGCCCACCAACGGCCTGCAATGCGCCTGCCGACGGTCGGCGGGTTAGGTAGATTGTCTTTCAATCATGCTGACCGACTTCGCGATCCGTCCGGCCGTCGGCATCGTCGCGGAGTCCGCAATGGGAAGCCGGAAAAGCGGGTTCTACCGTCACGACCTTGACGGCCTGCGTGGCATTGCCATCGCATTGGTCGCGATGTTCCATGTCTGGTTCGGCCGGGTTTCCGGCGGCGTGGACGTGTTCTTGGCGCTGTCGGGCTTCTTCTTCGGCGGCAAACTGCTACGCGCGGCGCTCAACCCGGTGTCATCGCTGTCGCCGGTGCCCGAGGTGACTCGGCTGGTCCGTAGGTTGCTGCCGGCGCTGGTGGTCGTATTGGCCGGGTGCGCGGTGCTGACCATCCTGGTTCAGCCGGAGACCCGATGGGAGACCTTCGCTGACCAGAGCCTGGCCAGCCTTGGCTACTACCAGAACTGGGAACTGGCCAGTACGGCGGCCGACTACCTGCGGGCGGGTGAAGCCGTCAGCCCGCTGCAGCACATCTGGTCGATGTCGGTGCAGGGCCAGTTCTACATCGGGTTCCTGGCGCTGGCTTTTGGCTTTACGGTCCTGTTCCGCAACCGGCTCGGCAACCGGCTGCGATTTGCATTCGTGGTGCTGCTGAGCGCGCTGACCGTGGCGTCGTTCGGCTACGCGGTTTCTGCCCACCAGGCCAACCAGGCCGCCGCTTACTACAACAGCGTTGCGCGGGCCTGGGAGTTGCTGCTGGGTGTCCTCGTCGGCGCGCTGGTCCCCTATGTCCGCTGGCCGATGTGGCTGCGCACCGCGGCCGCCACCGTTGCGTTGGCCGCGGTGCTCTCCTGCGGCGCGCTTATCGACGGCGTCAAGCAATTCCCCGGACCGTGGGCACTGGTCCCCGTCGGGGCAACCCTGCTGTTCATTCTGGCCGGCGCCAACCGGCAAGCCCACGCCAGCACCCGTGACAAGTTGCCGCTGCCGAACAGGCTGTTGGCGACGGCCCCGCTGGTGAGGCTGGGTGCGATGGCCTACTCGCTGTACTTGTGGCACTGGCCGCTGCTGATCTTCTGGCTCTCCTACACCGGGCACGGGCACGCCAACTTTGTCGAGGGCACAGCGGTATTGCTGCTATCCGGCTTGCTCGCTTATCTGACCACCCGCTTCGTCGAAGACCCGCTGCGGCACCGCGCACCGGCCAATGCAGCCCGAGAGTCCGTCCCGGCCATCCCGTGGCGGACACGGCTGCAGCGGCCCACGATGGTGCTGGGGTCGGGGGTAGCGCTGCTGGGTGTGACACTGACCGCGACCGCGTTCACCTGGGTTGAGCATGTCAACGTGGAACGTGCCAGCGGCAAGGAGCTGAGCGCGCTCAACTCCCACGACTATCCCGGTGCCCGCGCCCTTGTCAAACACCTGCGAGTGCCCAAGCTACGCACGCGGCCGACGGTGTTGGAAGCCCAGACGGATTACCCACCGTCCACCCGCGACGGCTGTATCAGCGACTTCGCCAACACCGCGCTGATCAACTGCACCTACGGCGACAAGACCGCGACCCGCACCATCGCACTGGCCGGCGGCTCGCACGCCGAGCACTGGCTGACCGCGCTGGACATCCTCGGCCGCGCGCACCACTTCAAAGTGGTCACCTACCTCAAGATGGGCTGCCCGCTATCCACCGAGGGAGTCCCGCCGGTCGTGGGTAACGATGCGCCGTACCCGCAGTGCCGTGAATGGGTGCCAAAGACGATGGCCAAGCTGGTGGCCGACCACCCCGATTACGTGTTCACCACCTCGACCCGACCCTGGAATATCAAACCCGGAGACGTGATGCCGGGAGCCTACATCGGGATCTGGCAGACGTTCTCCGACAACAACATTCCGATCCTCGCCATCCGAGACACACCATGGCTGGTCACAGGCGGCAAACTATTCGATCCCCCGGACTGTCTGGCCAACGGCGGCGACGCAATATCGTGCGGTGTCAAACGCTCCGACGTGCTGGCCGACCGCAATCCCACCCTCGATTTCGTCGAGCAGTTCCCGGGGCTCAAACCCCTGGACATGAGCGATGCCGTCTGCCGGCCCGATATCTGCGCCGCAGTCGAGGGAAACGTGTTGGTATACCACGACTCCCACCACCTGTCTGCCACCTACATGCGCACGATGAGCAGTGAGCTTGGTCGGCAGATCGCGGCGGCGACCGGCTGGTGGTGAGACTCGCCGAGCGCGGGTAGGGGACGCACCGCGATCACAATCGGCGCGACGCCGATAAGGTCGAACTATGCCGCCGACAGACCCGACCAATGCTGCCGCCGCAACTGCGCCCGCACTGACCACCGTATGGCCAGGAAGTAGCTACCCGCTGGGCGCAAATTTCGACGGCGGCGGCACCAACTTCGCGGTGTTCTCCGAAATCGCCGAGAAGGTCGAGTTGTGCCTGATTGGTAAGAACTGTGCCGAGACTCGCATCCCTCTCGACGAGGTCGACGGATACGTCTGGCATGCCTACCTGCCGACCGTCAGCCCAGGACAACGCTATGGGTTTCGGGTGCACGGGCCGTTCGACCCGGCCGCCGGTCACCGATGTGACCCCAGCAAGCTGCTGCTCGACCCATATGGGAAGGCGTTCGACGGCGAGTTCGAGTTCAGCCAGGCGCTGTACTCCTACGACATGGACGTGGCTGCCAAAGACCCCGCCGAGACCGGTACTCCCCCGATGGTCGACTCGCTCGGACACACCATGACCAGCGTGGTGATCAATCCGTTCTTCGACTGGGCGACGGACCGATCACCGCGCACGCCTTACCACGAGACAGTCATCTACGAGGCGCATGTCAAGGGCATGACAGAGACCCATCCCAACATCCCCGAAGCACTGCGTGGCACGTATGCCGGCCTAACTCATCCCGCCATTATCGATCACCTCAAATCACTGAATGTCACCGCGATCGAACTGATGCCGGTACATCAGTTTCTGCACGACAGCCGGTTACTCGACCTGGGGTTGCGAAATTACTGGGGGTACAACACTTTCGGGTTCTTCGCCCCGCACAACGAATACGCGGCAAATCGGCGGGCCGGCGATGCTGTGGGTGAATTCAAGACCATGGTCCGGGCGTTCCATGAGCAAGGTATCGAAGTGATTCTCGACGTGGTGTACAACCACACTGCCGAAGGCAACCAGCTGGGCCCGACGATCAACTTCCGCGGCATCGACAACCGGGCCTACTACCGACTTGTCGATGAGGACCTGCGGCTTTATAAGGATTTCACCGGCACCGGCAACAGTCTCAACGCCCGGATGCCGCACACCTTGCAGTTGATCATGGATTCGCTGCGCTACTGGGTGACCGAGATGCATGTCGACGGCTTCCGCTTCGACCTGGCGTCCACGCTGGCCCGTGAGTTCTACGACGTCGACCGACTGAGCGCGTTCTTCGACCTGGTGCAGCAGGATCCGGTGGTCAGCCAGGTCAAACTGATCGCCGAACCATGGGACGTCGGCGAAGGCGGCTACCAGGTCGGCAACTTCCCTGGTTTGTGGACCGAGTGGAATGGGAAGTATCGCGATACCGTGCGTGATTATTGGCGGGGCGAGCCCGCGACCCTTGGCGAGTTCGCGTCCCGGCTGACCGGGTCGTCGGACCTCTACGAGGCGACCGGACGCCGTCCCAGCGCCAGCATCAATTTCGTCGTCGCGCACGACGGGTTCACCCTCAACGATCTGGTGTCCTACAACGAGAAGCACAACGAGGCCAACGGTGAAGACAACCAGGATGGTGAAAGCTACAACCGTTCCTGGAACTGCGGCGTCGAAGGCCCGACCGACGACCCGGAAATCATGGAACTGCGTCACCGCCAGATGCGCAACATCATGGCCACGCTGATGCTGAGCCAGGGAACTCCGATGGTCGCGCACGGCGACGAGATCGGCCGCACTCAGCAAGGCAACAACAACGTCTACTGTCAGGACTCCGAGCTGTCCTGGATGGACTGGTCGCTCGTCGACAAAAACAGTGACCAGCTGGCATTCACCCGCAAAGTCACCGCGTTGCGCAAAAGACATCCGGTGTTTCGCCGCCGCCGGTTCTTCGAGGGGCGCCCGATCCGCAGCGCCGACCAGGTCCGTGAAATTGCCTGGTTGACGCCCTCCGGCGACGAAATGACGGCAGAAGACTGGGACAGCGATTTCGGCAAGTGCATCGCGGTGTTCCTCAACGGCGAGGCGCTACCCGAGCCCAACTCCCGCGGTGAGCGGGTAGTCGATGATTCGTTTCTGTTGTGCTTCAACGCTCATGACCACGAGGTGGACTTCGTCATTCCTCATGACGACTACGCCAAGGAGTGGACAGCGGAACTGGACACCACTGATCCCACCGGTGAGGTAAAGCTCGTCGTCAACGACGGCGATCGAGTCTCACTGCCCGGACGAGCGTTGCTCGTGTTCCGTAAGACCCAGTAGCACATGGTATTTCCTGTGCTGTCTACCTACCGGTTGCAGCTGCGGGGTACGTCCAGCGGTTTCGGATTCACCTTCGCCGACGCTGAGAACCTGTTGGACTATCTCGACGCGCTTGGGGTGTCGCACCTGTACCTGTCGCCGATTCTGACCCCGATCAGCGGCTCGGCACACGGCTACGACGTCACCGACCCGACGACGGTGTCAGCCGAGCTCGGCGGCGCGCAGGGTTTGGCGCGGCTGTCGGCGGCGGCACGGGCTCGCGGCATGGGCCTCATCGTCGACGTCGTTCCCAATCACGTCGGGGTAGACAAGCCTGAGCAGAACTCGTGGTGGTGGGATGTCCTGCGGCACGGCCGGTCGTCGGCCTATGCTCCGTTCTTTGATATCGACTGGGACCTTGCCGACGGCCGAATCGTCTTGCCGTTGTTAGGTTCCGACGATGACGTTGCCGACCTGACCGCTGACGGGGACCTGTTGCGGCTGGGTGATCTGGGTTTGCCGATCGCGCCCGGCACCGGTGATGGTAGCGGCCCCGAGGTGCACGACCGCCAGCACTATCGGCTGATCGGGTGGCGGAACGGGTTGTGCGGTTATCGACGCTTCTTTTCCATCACATCGCTGGCCGGGCTCCGCCAAGAAGATCAGGCGGTGTTCGAGGCCAGTCACGTCGAGGTGGCCCGTTGGTTCACCGAAGGACTCGTCGACGGGGTGCGCATCGACCACCCCGACGGCCTGTCCGATCCAGCCGGGTATCTGGCCTGGCTGCGCGAGTTGGTGGGCCCGGACGCCTATATCGTGATCGAGAAAATCCTGGCCGCCGACGAGGCACTGGAGCCGACGCTGCCGGTGGCCGGCACCACCGGGTACAACGTGCTGCGCGAGGCGGGCGGCCTGTTTGTCGATCCCACCGGAGCGCCTGCTCTCACAGCGCTTTACGAGTCGACTGGTGTCGACTACCAGGCCATGCCCGCGGTGCTGCGCGACCTCAAGGCGACCGTGACCACCGACACCCTGGGCAGCGAATTGGCCCGACTGCGACGGGCCGTCGTGGCCGCCGCAGGTGCCGACCACCCGCAACTGCCCGAGGCGGTGGCTGCGCTGCTCGGCTACATCGACGTCTACCGCTGCGATTACCAGGGACTGGCGGCGCTGCTGCCCAGCGCGCTGGCTGAAACCGCCGCTGCTGCACCGGAACTGGCCCGGCCACTAGAAGTGCTGGCAGCTGCTCTTGCCGTCGGCGGCGAACCGGACACCCGGCTGCAACAGCTGTGTGGCGCGGTGACCGCCAAGTCGGTCGAGGATTGCCTGTTCTACCGCGACGCCCGACTGGTCTCGCTTAACGAGGTCGGCGGTGAGCCGCATCGGTTCGGCTTCGGCGCCGCGGAATTTCACTGCAGCGCCGCCACCCGCGCACGGCTGTGGCCGCACGAAATGACCACGTTGACCACCCACGACACCAAGCGCAGCGAAGATGTGCGGGCCCGCATCGGGGTGCTGTCGCAGGTGCCGTCGTTATGGGTGGAGTTTGTCACCCGCTGGGAGGGCCTTAACCCCTCCCCTGACAATGCGACCGGCTTGTTTTTGTGGCAGAACATCTTCGGGGTGTGGCCGGTCAACGGGGACGTCACCGATGAGCTTCGGGATCGCCTGCACAGCTACACCGAGAAAGCCATCCGGGAAGCCGCATCACACACCACGTGGAATGACCCGGATACCGAATTTGAGAGCGCGGTGCATCGCTGGTTGGACGCAGTCCTGGACGGACCGGTCGCTGCACAGCTGACCGAGTTGGTCAACCGGCTCAACACACATGCGGAAAACGACGCGCTCGGTCAGAAACTCCTCGCACTGACCGTGCCCGGTATCCCGGACATCTATCAGGGCACTGAGCTCTGGGACGACAGCCTGGTCGACCCCGACAACCGGCGTCCAGTGGACTACACCGCCCGACGACAGGCACTGAAGTCTTTGCAGCACCCGAAAATCCGGATCGTCAAAACGGCATTGCAGATGCGGCGTGCTCGCCCGGACACCTTCCTGCGGGGTGATTACCATCCGGTGCTTGCATCGGGGAGCGCGGCCGATCATCTGATCGGGTTCCGGCGCGGCGACGACGTGCTGGTCGCGGTGACGCGCTGGACTGTCCGCCTCGAGCAAACCGGCTGGGGCGACACCGAAATAGCGGTGCCCGACGGCTGGTGGACCGACGCGTTGACCGGCAGGGTGATCACTGGGCCGGTGTTGGCTACCGAGTTGTTCGCCGAGCTGCCGGTGGCTTTATTGGAGCGCACCGATGCATGAATTCTCGGTGTGGGCACCCAAACCGGAAACCGTCCGCCTCGACGTCGACGGCACGGTGTATCCGATGACACGCGCCCGGGATGGCTGGTGGCGGGTCACCGTCGACGCGGCGCCCGACGCCCGCTACGGATTTATCCTCGACGACGATCCGAAGCCTCTGCCCGACCCGCGCTCACCGCGCCAGCCCGACGGCGTGCACCAGCGCTCGCAGTTGTGGGCGCCCGCGCCAGAGGCATGGACGGACGCCGACTGGTCCGGACGTTCTGTGCAGCGTGCGGTGATCTACGAGCTGCACATCGGCACCTTCACCCGCGCAGGCACTTTTGACTCAGCCATCGAAAAGCTGGATTACCTGGTCGATCTCGGCATCGATTTCGTTGAGGTGATGCCGGTCAACGCGTTCTCCGGCACGCACGGCTGGGGATACGACGGCGTGCTGTGGTACGCGGTGCACGAAGCCTACGGCGGACCCGACGGACTGGTCCGATTCGTCGACGCCTGCCACAGCCGCGGCTTGGGCGTGCTGATCGATGCGGTGTTCAACCACCTCGGCCCGTCAGGGAACTACCTGCCTCGATTCGGCCCGTACCTGTCGTCTGCGAGTAATCCGTGGGGGGAAGGCATCAACATCGCCGACGCCCAGTCCGACGACGTGCGCCGCTACATCATCGGCTGTGCGCTGCGCTGGATGCGCGATTTTCATGCCGACGGCCTGCGGCTAGACGCCGTTCATGCGCTGTTCGACACCACCGCGGTGCACATCTTGGAAGAGTTGTCAGCCGAAACCGAGGTACTCGCCGAGCAACTGGGCCGTCCGCTGTCGCTGGTCGCCGAGAGTGACCTGAACGACCCGCGGATGATCACCCCCCGCGCCGCCGGCGGCTATGGAATGACAGCGCAGTGGGATGACGACATCCACCACGCCATCCACACCGCCGTGTCCGGCGAGCGTCAGGGCTATTACGCCGACTTTGGGTCGCTGGCCACGCTGGCAAAGACGTTGCGCAATGGCTTTTTCCACGCGGCGACGTACTCGTCGTTTCGTGGGCGGCGTCACGGCCGGCCGTTAGATACCTCGCGGATTCCGGCCACCCGGCTGCTGGCCTATACCTGCACTCACGATCAAGTCGGCAATCGTGCACTCGGGGACCGCCCGTCGCAGAACCTGACCTACGGCCAGCTGGCCGTCAAGGCCGCGCTCGTGCTCGGGTCTCCGTATACCGCCATGCTTTTCATGGGCGAGGAATGGGGAGCATCAACACCGTTCCAATTCTTCAGCTCCCATCCAGAACCCGAGCTGGCGCGCGCCACCGCCGAGGGGCGCAAGAAGGAATTCGCTGATCACGGCTGGGACGCCGACGAAATTCCCGACCCGCAGGACCCGCAGACCTTCCAGCGCTCGAAACTCAACTGGGACGAGGTCGACACCGGCGAGCATGCGCGGCTGCTTCGCGTCTATCAGGATCTGATTGCGTTGCGGCGCAGTGAAATCGACTTGGCTGATCCGTGGCTCGAGCACCTGTTCGTCGACTACGACGAGGACCGGCGATGGATCGTCATGCGCCGCGGCGCCTTAGCGATCGCCTGCAATCTGGGCGCCGAGTCGGTAGATGTTCCGTTCACCGGCGAGGTGGTGCTGTCGTGGGGCTCACCTGGCGTCAGCGGTGCAGAGCACCGAGCTGCCGGCACATTCGTTCGCGATCCTGCGGACTGTGGATAACTGACTACCGGCGCCGACCGCCGCCGCCGATGATTCGCGGATGAGTCATCGCGAACTGCTGCCGATTCCCCCGATGAAGACCGCCACCGATCCGGTGCATTCGGACGCCGACTTGCGTCAGCGGTGGCGGGCGCTGATGGGACCGTTGGGGTTTGAGGAACGGCGGCTCTGGTACGCCTTCGTCGGGCCGGATCGTTGCTTGATCAAAACGCTCATCGAACTGCCGATCGGCCCGCGCCCAATGGGCGGGATCCTGTGGAACCTGATGTCCACGCTGCGCACGGTGCTTGACGACCTGGCATCAGGCACCACGGTGGCACTGCTACTGACCGGACCCGGGCGGGGACCCATTTCGTCGGCTGACCGGCTGTGGTCCAAGGCGCTGACGGAGATGTCTGAGAAGTTCGGCGTGCCGATCGAGCCGATCTTTCGGGCCAACGATGAATCGCTCGTCCAGCTATCAGGCAAACGGTGATACTTGCTTCCGTGAAACGTATCACCGTGTCCGTGTCGGACGACGTCTACCGGCAGGCACGGATACGGGCCGCCGAGCTCGGCAAGTCGTTGAGCGCCCTGGTCGCCGAATTCCTGAATTCGCTTTCCGAGCGGGAGGCGGAATTCGCTCGGCTGGAGCGCCTTGTCGTTTCTTACTGGGACGCCGCGATTCTCGAGGCTAGCCGCTCCCTCGGTTGCGATGTCGTCCTCTTCGAGGACTTGACCGACGGCCATGACTACGCCGGCGTTCGGGTCGAGAATCCGTTTCTTGTTGGGCCCTAGCTCGGCCGCGCCGGCGTTGCCTGGCGGCCGCAGAAACGCGGCGCTACAACAAATAGCGGTACGCCGCCGAGCCGGGCTCGATGGTTTCGATTTGCATCTCGGTGGCCCGCATCCGCTGCAACAGACCGTCGAGGTCCGCGGCCGAGCCCAACTCGATACCGACCAGCGCCTCGCCGGTCTCCCGGTTGTTGCGCTTGACGTACTCGAACAGCGTGACGTCGTCGTTGGGTCCCAGCACGTCGTTCAGGAACCGGCGCAACGCCCCGGGCTCCTGCGGGAAGTCGACCAGAAAATAGTGCTTGAGACCCAGGTGAACCAGCGAGCGCTCCAACACTTCGCCGTAGCGGGACACGTCGTTATTACCGCCGGAGACCAGGCACACCACCACAGAACCCGGCTCGACGTCAGCTTCTAACAGGCCCGCGACCGCCAAAGCACCCGCGGGCTCGGCGATGATTCCCTCGTTTTGATACAGGTCGAGCATCGCGGTGCACACCGCACCCTCGTCGACTGTGGTGATCGACACCATGTCGCCGGCGGCGGCCAGTGCTGCATAGGTCAGCTTCCCCGCCCTGGCCACCGCCGCGCCGTCGACGAATTGGTCGACATGGTCCAGGGTCACCGGCCCGCCGTTGGCCAGCGCCGCCATCATGGCCGCAGCGCCGGCCGGTTCGATACCCAGCACCGAGGTGTTCGTGGTCCGTTCGGCCAGATAGGTGGTGATACCGGCGATACAGCCGCCGCCGCCGACCGGGACCACCACGAGATCCGGCTCCCCACCAAATTGCTCGAGCTGGTCGAGCATCTCGACGGCGATCGTGCCTTGGCCGGCAATCGTTCGCAGATCGTCGAACGGCGGGACCAGCGTGGCGCCGGTGCGGGCCACGTCTGCGAGCGCGGCCTCGGCCGCCAGGTCGTAGGTCGAGCCGCCCACGATCAGCTCGATGAACTCCCCGCCGTGATAGCGGATGCGGTCACGCTTTTGTTTGGGCGTCTTGGCCGGCACGTAGACCCGCCCGCGGATGCCCAGTGACCGGCATGCGTAGGCGAAGCCCTGCGCATGGTTGCCCGCCGATGAGCACACCACGCCGGCGGCACTCTCCTCTGGGGATAGCTGCACCAGCAGGTTGTAGGCGCCACGCAGCTTGTAGGAGCGCACAGTCTGCAGGTCTTCGCGCTTGAGGTAGACGCTGGCCCCGGTCGTCGCGGACAACCGGTCGCTGAACTGCAGCGGGGTGGGTGTGATTACCCCGGCGATCCGCTTCGCCGCGGCGTCGATGTCGGCCGCGCACAGCGGCCCACTACCCGGGATGCTCGGGCCTTGGCTCAGTTCGGCGGACACCGGTCAATGGTGCCACCCAGCTGCGCGTCAGTGCACAGGGGTGAGCACAAACAGCGGAATCTGCCGATCGGTCTTCTCTTGGTACTCGGCGTAGGGCGGGAAGGCGGCCACCGCCCGCTCCCACCAGGTCGCCTTCTCGTCGCCGGAGACCTCTCGGGCGTCGTAGTCGCCGGTGACCGTCCCGTCCTGCAGCTCGACCCGCGGATTCTTCTTGACGTTGTAGTACCAGACCGGATTCTTCGGGGCGCCGCCCAGCGACGCCACAATCGCGTACTGGCCGTCGTGCTCGACGCGCATCAGCGGAGTCTTGCGGAGTTTGCCGGTCTTGGCGCCCACCGTGGTCAACAGGATGACAGCCATTCCCTGTAGGTCGGTGCCATCGGTCCCACCGGAGTCCATGTACGTCTCGGCTTGCTCGCGAGACCAATCGGAGGAGCTGGGTGCGTATTCACCTTCAAGTGGCATGCCACCACCCTAATCGCGCCGCCTCGCGCTCATGGCGCAGCACGGGTTGTGCGGACCGCGATGGCACCGAGACCGTGGCGTGACGCCAGCCGTGTAGAGTCTGCGAGCGATACCGCACAATCCACGGTCAGACGTACGGCGTAGAGCCGGTGAAAGCAGGCGCTAGGGCAAATGGCGCCACCTGAAATTGCACGGATCCTCGCCTCGCGGGCGTAGACATCGACCCGAACGGACGTGACCCACCATGTTGCGGTTCGCAAGTCCTTCCTGCCTGCGTGTCTTCGCGCGACCGCAGCTCGACACCGTCCCCGAATCGCGTTGAGGGGATGGCCATCACCGATGTACCTCAGTATGCCCATCTGAACGACACGGACCTCGAAGGGCTCGCGGTCGGGTTGGAAAAGATCCGTTGCGATATCGAGGCTTCGCGCGGCGCCAAGGATCGTGCATACATCAAGCGCGTCATCGCTTTTCACCGATGCCTCGAGATCGCGGCGAGGCTTACTATCGGCATGACCAAAGGCTGGTGTGGCTGGGCCGTCGGCACTGCCGCCCTGGCCGCGGCCAAGTCCATTGAAAATATGGAGCTTGGCCATAACATCAGCCACGGTCAGTGGGACTGGATGAACGACCGGGAAATCCATTCCAACACCTGGGAGTGGGACACGGCCGGTCTTACCTCGCAGTGGCGATACTCCCACAACTACCGACACCACGTCTTCTCGAACATCGTCGGCGTGGACGACGACCTCGGATTCCGAGTCTTACGAGTCACCCGGGACCAGCAATGGCGCCCAGGCGTCTTGCTGCAGCCGTTGGGCGCGGTGCTGCTGGCGGTGGCCTTTGAATGGGGCGTCGCACTACACGGCTTGTTATCAGCGCAGGATGGCGAGACGACGGACGCCGCCAAAGTCGCTCACAAAACGGCGCTCATGCGCAAGATCGCCCGTCAGGCCGGCAAGGACTATGTGGTCTTTCCTGTGCTGAGTGGCCTACGGTGGTGGCGCACACTGGCAGCCAACGTGGTGGCCAACGGACTGCGCAACGTGTGGGCTTATGTCGTGATTGTCTGCGGTCACTTTGTGGACGGAGCGGAAAAGTTCGATCCATCAGTGCTGGATGATGAGACGAAGCCCGAATGGTACCTGCGCCAGATGCTGGGTACCGCGAACTTCCAGGCCGGGACCGTACTGGGGTTCATGACGGGCAATCTGTGCTACCAAATCGAACACCACCTCTTCCCTGATCTGCCGCACAATCGCTACCCGGAGATCGCCGAGCGAGTGCGCGCGTTATGCGTCACCTACGACCTGCCGTACACGACCGGGCCGTTTCATCGCCAGTACCTGCTCACCGTGCGCACAATCTGCAAATTGTCCCTTCCGGACCGGTTCCTCTCGGCCACCTCCGACGACGCACCCGAGACAGCGTCCGAGCGCAAGTTTCGGAATGTGGCGAAACGATCGCACATTTCCGGGGTCGGCGACGACGTGCGGCGACGCGGATTGGCGACAGCACTACTTGCCCATCGGAATCAGCCCCAGTCCGAAGAGCGCCTCTAGGCCTGATGCTTCGCGCGGCGGGTCTGGCTCCTTCCAGACCGATCTCCGCGGTTACGCTGGTTGTGCGCTCGACGCGCTCCTGGGCTCGTGGACATCCGGACCTGGTTCGCTGGCGTACAACTCCTCGATCTCGTCGGCATATTTGGTCATGATCGGCCGACGCTTGAGTTTCATCGTCAAGGTGATCTCGTCACCGCCGGGCTCCCACAGGCTGGGCAGCACCCGGAAGCGCTTGATCTGCTCAACCCGCGACAGTTTGGCGTTGCCCTCGGCCACGCCCGCCGCGATCCGGGCGATCACCTCCGGATCGGCCGCCAGCGCCTCGGCAGAGGCGTCGGCGATTCCGTGCTGGGCCGCATACGGACCGACCGAATCGGCATCGAAGACCAACAGCGCGGTGTTGTACGGGCGGCCGTCTCCGATCGCGAGCATTGCGCCGACCATCGGGCAGGCCGCCATGACGGTGGTCTCGATGTTGGCCGGCGACATGTTCTTTCCGGCCGCGTTGATGATCAGCTCCTTCTTCCGGTCGACGATCCGCAGATAACCGTCGGCGTCGACGTCCAGGATGTCGCCGGTGTGCAGCCAGCCGTCGGGATCGATCGCCTCGGCGGTCTTCGCCGGCTCGCCGCGATAGCCCTTCATCACCAGGGGTCCACGCACCAAATATTCGCCGTCCTCGGCGATCTTGCCCTCCAGCCCGGGCAGCAGCTTGCCCACGCTGCCCAGTCGCGCCTCGGCTGGATGACTCACGCTGGCAACGCAGCTCAGCTCAGACATGCCCCACACCTCGGCGATCGGGATGCCGATACCGGCGAAAAAGGCCAGTGTTTCGTTGGGAATCGGGGCCGCACCCGACACCGCCCACCGCAGCTGGTCCAGTCCTAACTTGGCACGCAGCTGGGACAGCACCAGCTCGTCGGCTTTTTCCCATTCGGCGGCTGCTTCATCTGAAAGTGGCTCGCCGGCAACCAGTGCCGCGGCACGTTTCCCGGCAACCGACATGGCCCATTGCAGAGCCTGGCGCTTGGCCTCGTCCTGCTCGTGGGTGACGGCGAATTCGATTGCCGCTTTGAGCTTTTCCCAGACCCTGGGCACAGCGCCCCAGATGGTCGGGCGTGCGTCGGCCAGCGCCGTCGCAATCGCACGAGCATCGGAGACCACCGTGACTTGGGCTCCGAACACCTCTTGGTTGTACAACGCCATCGTGCGGTCGGCGATGTGCGCCGTCGGCAAAAACGAGGTGGCCCGATCACCGAACTGAACGCCCAGAACGGCTTCGAGGGCCTGGGCCTCGAACAGCAGGTGGGCATGCGTCATCTCCACCCCTTTGGGATTTCCCGTCGTCCCGGAGGTGTAGATGAGGGTGACCACATCGTCGGGCTGGACAGCCCGCCAGGTCGAATCGAAATCAAAGTCGTCTTTACCGGCGGCGTAGAGATCATCCAGCGAGAGCGTGCCTTCGGGGGAACCGTCGATGCAGATGATGTGCTCGAGCTCGGCGCCACTGGCGCGGATCCGGTCGATGTATTGCTGCTCGCAGATCACCACCTTGGTGCCGGCGTTGTCGAAAACGTAGGTCAGTTGCTCGGCCGGCAGCGTGTTGTACACCGAGAACGAGGTGGCGCCGAGGTGCTGCGCACCCACCTCCAGCGGGTAAAACTCGATGCGGTTGGCCATCATCAGCGAAACTGTGTCGCCGCGGCGGACCCCGAGGCCGGCCAGCCCGGCCGCGACCCGGCGCACGTCGGCCGCGTACTCCCGCCAGGTCAGTATCTGGGTGTCTCCAGGGGTGCGAAGCGCGACGGCGTCTGGCTCGATCGCCGCGTTGCGCTGGAATGCCTCGCACAGCGTGGTCGGCTGCTCGGAGGTGGTTTTCGAATCGCTCACGCAGCCGAGGCTAGTCCGGGGGTACGTTGCGGGGATGGGAATTGCGATCACCGAGTTGACGCCGGTCGAGCAGACCGCGCTGGTGACCCAGTACGCTCGTGCGATCGACAGCCGTTGGCCCCGGCCGATACTCGGTGACACGCTCGCTGACGAAATCGTGGCCAAGATCGACTTCGACTTCCCCGCTTTAGGTGTGCCATCGAGCGCGGTGCGCCAGACCGCGTTGCGCGCCAAGATGCTCGACGACCGAGTACGAAACTTCACCTCCGAGCATCCCAACGCCGTCGTCGTTTCTCTCGGTGCGGGGCTGGACACCGGCATGCTCAGGGTCAAGCCGCCGGCCACCGTGGACTGGTACAACGTCGACCTGCCGAACGTCATCGCGTTACGCGATGAATTGGTGCCCGCCGACGACCATGCATATTCGGTGGCGGCATCACTGGCCGACGATGGCTGGACCGACCAGATCCCGTCCGACCGGCCCACCATGCTGGTCGCCGATGGCTTACTGGCGTTTGTGTCCGAACCGGTGATCATCAACCTGTTCCGCCGTATTCCAGAGTATTTCCAGTCCGGCGAATTGGCGTTGAACGACTATGGACGTGTCGGCCGGGCCAGCCTGCTAGTCATGAAAGTTGTGTTCAGCGCCGTCGGAAACCAATGGGCCTACCGAGGTTTCAAGGACGCCCGGGTGCCGCAGACCTGGAGTCCGCGCCTGAAACTCATCGAGGAGACACGCCTGGCGCGCGCGCCGGAAGTCGACTTGTATCCGGCTGTCGTCCGGGTGTCGACTCGACTGATCGGGTTGACCAAGGGCGGCGCGCGAATCTTGCGCTACCAATTCTAGGGCGACACAACGCGAGACAGAAAAGGTGACGACGATGGCGGCAACGCTGATCACCGGCGCGAACGTGTGGGACGGCATCTCTGACCAGCCAGTGCCGCGACAGGTGCTGGTCGTCGACGACCGTATCCAGCGAGTCGGCGACGCGATCGAGGCACCGGCCGACACGCAGATGCTGGACCTGTCCGGCCACACCCTCACACCTGGTTTCATCGACTGCCACACCCATGTGACGTTGACTCCGAACGTCGGGCCGGCGATGGCCTTCGACTCCGGCCTCACGAAGGCGCTGAAGTCGCTGCCGGTGCTGCGGGCCTTGCTGATGAACGGATTCACCACGGTGCGCGATCTGGCCTGCGGCGACCTCGATTATCCGACCATCGACCTACGTAATGCGATGGCGGCCGGCATCGTCGAGGGTCCGCGGATGGTGGTGGCGCCGCACATGATTTCGGCGCGCGGCGGCCACGGCGACTACAGCGGAATGGTCACCGACCAATATCAGGGCCGTGTCGCGGCCGCTGGAATTGGCAGCGGCGGACGGCGCTGACGAGATCCGAACCAGGGTCCGCCAGGAGATCCGCGCCGGCGCCGACTGGATCAAGTTCGCCGGCGACCGGCGGCTTCGCGTCGCCCTCGGACGATCCCGGCCACGCCACCTACAGCCAGCAAGAGATGGACATCTTGGTGGCGACGGCCGCCGACCTCGATGTCCCGGTCACGCCGCACAGTTACGGCGACGAAGGCATCCAGCGCGCGGTGCGGGCCGGCGTTCGCAGTGTCGAGCACGGAAACCTCGCGTCGGCCGACACATTGCGGATGATGGAGGACGCCGGAGTGTTTATGGTGCCCACCCAGTACGTGATCCTGTCCAGTGCCCGACGCGAAGACAACGACCCCTATTGGGCGACGGTTCCCGACCACATGCACCGCAAGTTTACGAAGTACCGCGGTGCTCTGTTGGACGCTGCCGAACGGCTAGCCGCGAGCAATGTCCGAATCGCATTCGGTACGGACGCCGGAATGTTTCCACACCACGACAATTGGCGTGAGTTCCCGATGATGGTGTCCACCGGCATCAGCCCGTTACGCGCCCTGCGCGCCGCCACCAGCGTGGCGGCCGAACTGCTGCGCCTCGACGACCTCGGCGTGATCGCCGAGGGCAAGGTCGCCGATCTGATCGCCATGCCCGGCGATCCGTTCACCGACATCGACGTCACCGGCCGGGTGGATTTCGTCATGAAAGCCGGTGTGATTTACAAGGATTCGGCTGGCTCAGCCAAACCCGCGCACGGCTGAGATTTGGCTCGCGCGGGCCGTTGACGTGTCGCCACTCCAGCTGCCGCTTCAACCCCGCGTCGTGCGGCCGCGTCTGGCGGTCTTTGCCGAACCATTTCGGCCCGTCGCCGCCGACCGCGTGCGCGTTGGCGTCTTAGGCGTCCGCTGGCGAACCGCCGTGCGAGTTTTGTCGACGGCCGTGCCCGTTGAACGGCGCCGGTCAGACGTCTTCGCCTGCCACTGACGCAGTTGCGCCACAGCGCCTTCGAGGGTGTCGCGCAGCGGCGCGATGTCTCCTCGGACACGCGCCACCAGCATCCCGCCCTGTAGCGCCGCGATCACCGTACTGGCCAGTCGGTGGGGATCCGCGTCGGCCACCAGCTGTCCGCGATCCTGCATAGTCTGCAAGCCGCGCGCCAGCGGAGCCTCCCAACGACGGAATGCGTCGTCGAGAAGCGGCCGAAACGTCTCATCATTTTTCAGCTCCCCGGCCATGGTGCCCAGCGGACAGGAAAACGGGCCACCCGGCGCCGAATGTGCGGTCAGGATGTCCGCGACCCAAGCGTCAATGCCGTGCCAGGACTCGATGTGCGTCAGCCGGGGCTGGCTGGCCAGTACCAACTCCAACTGGCGTTCGATCACCGCGGCCACCAAATCGGCTTTGCCGTCGAAGTAGTGGTAAAGCTGCGACTTACCCGAGCCTGCCGCCGCAAGCACGTCGTCCAGGCTCGTCGTGCTGACACCTTTTTGGTACATCAACGTGGCCGCGGCATCGATGATTGACGCGCGGGCACGGCGGCCGCGCTCAGTGACCGGCAGTGCACGTGGGGATTCTGCCGACGACGCAGACATCGACTTAGTTTACAGCCGTGACGTCGCCCAGCCGGTCATTCGATGGGACCCCGCGTCGGCGGATGGAATTGAGCGATGAATGTACTTGACAGTACATTCATTATTCGGGCAACGTGAGCGGCGTCCGTCGACACGGCTATCCGACCGGCGATGTTCACCCAGGCAAAGCTTTTTGGCCTGGCAGCGATACAGCCAGGACACACCACAATTCACAGTCGGCCAAATCGTGAACGGGGGTTGCACCACAGCGCTGTCCACGGACGTCATCAAGGCCTACGACGCCCCATTTCCGGACGACAGCTTCAAGGCGGGCGCTCGGCAATTCCCGATGCTGGTTCCCGCCTCGCCCGACGATCCGGCCTCCCCGGCCAACCGAGCGGCGTGGGCGGCCCTTTCCGACTATCACCGCCCCTTCCTCTGCGCATTCTCTGATTCAGATCCCATCACCCGCGGAGCTGACGCAGTCCTGGCAGCCCACATCCCCGGTGCCCGTCACCACCCGCCGGTGACGATCGAAGGCGCTGGTCATTTCCTGCAAGAGGACAAGGGCGAAGATCTCGCACGCGTGGTAGCCGATTTTATAAGCGCCACCCGGTAGCCTCGGCAAGCGCGTTAATTGGTTACTGCGCAGCAAATATCGGCATCAGAGCCAGCGTCGCGGCGGCCCGCCGATCGGTAAGCCTGCTTGTTGCCTTCGTTGCAGAATCGACACGAACAGCGACGTTGCCGAAAAGCGCGCAGCCAGAAGCGGCCACGCGATGACTACGACCGACAGTGCCCCCATGATCGGGTACTGGGCGATAAGCTGGTCAGAGCTCCAGTAGGTCATCAGCGTCAGCAGCGACACCATAGCGGCCGGCAGAGTCAGCACGCCCAGTATCAGCAGCAGGCCCAAGCAGGTTTCAAGCAACGGTATGAGAAGGCCGAATAGCCCCGGCCAGCCGCGGAGCGCGAATTCCGCTACCGCCGTGAAGTATTCGGGCACCCGGTTATTAGATCTCGCACTGTCTGCGACCAACAGAATGTCGGCGCGGCCGAAGTGTGCGCTGTACTTGAAAAGTCCCTCGTGAAGCCACAGGACACCGAGCCCAACCCTCGCTGCACCGACCACGGCCGGCGCAGCGAGGGTGGCCGACTTCACCTGGAACTTCATGTCAGTGCGGCTGCTCCGAACACGGCCTTTGCCTTGTCACAGTGGATCACCACGGTGGTGTACTGGGACGCGTCCACGCCGGCAGTCGAGAACGTCTGAGCACGCATGTCCAGTGCTATCTTGCCGAGCGCCTTACCTGCGGTGACCGAGTTTTCGTCGGTGCCGCTGGTCAAGTAGATGTGCAGATCGGGGCCCGGATCGGTGGAGAAGTCCGACAATGCGACCTGCCCACCAGCGATCTTGACCGCCCCGGCGACGTGTTTATCGTTCAGACCCATAAAGGTGCCTGTTCGCGCATGCGACATGCCCTGCGCCATTGCAGTCGTCATCGCAGATGATTGCGTACTGGGTCCGGCGCTTTGGGTCGACGTGCTGCAAGCCGTCAAGGCCGCAACCCCAGTCAACAGAACTGCGCCCGCGAGTGTCCTGAATCGCATTGTGGATGTCCCTTCTCGTTGGATCCATGACTGTACTGACTAGTACAGCGTCCTGTAACACGAAGTGACGGGAGCCACCCCGCGCTGTTTACGCTAAATAGCACGTTTCCCAGGCAGATTTAGTTCAACGCCTAGCGACCGCGAATCAGGCTGCTGAGGCGAGCTGCAAATTGCTAGCAGTGCTATGTACTAATAAGTACAGTATCTACCCGCCCAGACAACCGGGACCGAGGAGCGCCTTGAGGTCGCCCATCAGCGCCGGGGACGGCGTCACCCGCAGCGATGAATCCAGCTCGAGCGTGGTGACCCGGTCTCCGCTGACCAGCCGCAGATGCACTTTGGAGGTACCGGGGTGGCCGGCCAGCACTTGTTTGAGGGCGCTGACCTTGTCGATCGTGCACTGCCGGGTGGGCAGGCTGACCGCCAGCGGCCGATCCAATTGAGCGCTGGAAAAGTCCGGGACCACAAGGTCGTTGGCGATCAGCGAAATCCGGTCATCCCGGATCGCAACCTTAGCGGTGACGACGACCACCGCGTCGTCGGCGATGTCGGCGCCCAACGCTGAATAGGTGTGTGGGAAGAACATCACCTCGATACCACCGGTGAGGTCTTCCAGCTGCGCTGAGGCCCAGGGCATTCCGTTCTTGTTGACCCGCCGGTTCACCGCTGCGAGGATGCCGCCCACCTTCACCAAGGTGTCGTTGGCGATGTCGCCGTCAAGTATTGCCGGAATGGCCGTATCGACCTGGGTCGCCAGCAGGTGCGCCACCCCGTTGAGCGGATGCCCGGACACGTACAAGCCCAGCATCTCGCGCTCCAACGCGAGTTTGTGCTTGTCGTCCCATTCCTCGTCGGGCACCCTGATGGTGAACACCGCGTCGGCGCCTGCTCCCCCATCATTCGGGTCACCACCGAACAGGTCGAATTGGCCCATCGCCTCGGCCTTCTTGGTGCCTAGTACGGAGTCGACGGCGTCGGTGTGTACCAGGAACAGGCCCTTGCGCGGGTGTTTCAGCGAGTCGAATGCGCCGGCTTTGATCAGCGACTCGGTGACTTTCTTATTGCACGCCGCGATGTCAACCTTGTTGAGGTAGTCGGAGAAGTCGCTGAACTTACCCTTCTCGGTGCGGGTGCTCAGCAGCGAGGCAACCACATTGGCGCCAACGTTGCGGACCGCGCCCAGCCCATAGCGGATGTCGGTGCCGACCGAGGCGAAGTGCAACCCGGACTCGTTGACGTCCGGTGGCAGCACGGTGATGCCGAGCTTGCGGCAGTCCGCCAGGTAGACCGCGGCTTTGTCCTTGTCGTCACCGACCGAGGTGAGCAGGCCGGCCATGTATTCGGCTGGATAGTTCGCCTTCAGATAGGCCGTCCAATACGACACCATGCCGTATCCAGCGGCATGCGATTTGTTGAACGCGTAGTCGGCGAACGGCAGGATGGTGTCCCACAAGGCTTTGATCGCTTTGGCCGAGAATCCGTTGGCCTGCATGCCTTCCGAGAAACCTTCGAACTCCTTCTCCAGGACTTCGCGCTTCTTCTTGCCCATCGCCTTGCGCAAAATGTCGGCTCGGGCCAGCGAGTAACCGGCCACCTTTTGCGCGATACGCATGATCTGCTCCTGATACACGATCAGGCCGTAGGTCTCGGCAAGGATCTCGCGCAGCGGTTCCTCGAGTTCGGGGTGAATGGGTTTGATCGCCTGCCGGTTGTTCTTGCGGTCGGCGTAATCGTTGTGGGCGTTCATGCCCATCGGGCCCGGTCGGTACAGCGCAATCACTGCGACAACATCCTCGAACCCGGTCGGCTGCATGCGGCGCAGCAGGTCACGCATCGGACCGCCGTCGAGCTGGAACACCCCCAACGTGTCACCGCGGCCCAACAACGCGAACGTGGCCGGGTCGTCGAGCGGGACGGACTCCAGGTCGAGCTCAATTCCCCGGTTGGCCCTGATGTTCTCGATCGCGTCGCCGATGATCGTCAGGTTGCGCAGCCCGAGGAAGTCCATCTTCAGCAGGCCGATGGCCTCGCACGACGGGTAATCCCAGCCGGTGATGATGGCACCGTCTTGCGGTCGTTTCCACAGCGGAATCGCCTCGGTCAGCGGCTCGCTGCTCATGATCACCGCGCAGGCGTGCACACCCGCGTTACGGATCAGGCCTTCCAGCCCCCGCGCGGTTTGGTAGATGGTCCGCACATCGGGGTCGGTGTCGATCAGCCCGCGGACTTCGGCGGCTTCCTTATAGCGCTCGTGGTCGGGGTCGGTGATGCCCGACAGCGGAATGTCCTTGGCCATGATCGCCGGCGGCAGCGCCTTGGTGATCCGGTCGGCGATCGCGAAACCGGGCTGCCCGTAGTGGATCCGGGCGGAGTCCTTCAGCGCCGCTTTGGTTTTGATGGTGCCGAAGGTGATGACCTGCGCGACACGGTCGTGTCCCCACTTGTCAGCGGCATAACGCACCATCTCGCCGCGGCGGCGGTCGTCGAAGTCGATGTCGATGTCAGGCATCGAGGTGCGCTCAGGGTTGAGGAACCGCTCGAACAGCAGCCCGTGCGGGATTGGGTCGATGTCGGTGATGCCCAGCGCGTAGGCCACCAGCGAACCGGCCGCCGAGCCGCGACCCGGCCCGACCCGGATGTCGACGGACCGCGCGTAGTTGATCAGGTCGGCAACGATCAGGAAGTAGGACGGAAATCCCTTGTCGCAGATGACCTCGATCTCGTAGGCGGCTCGCTGCGCATAGCCATCAGGCAGGCCGTCACCGAACCGCCGCCGCAGACCGGCGTCCACCTCGTGACGCAGCCAGGACGCCTGGTCGTGGCCCTCGGGCACCGGGAAGACCGGCATCCGGTCGCGCGGTGCCCACACGTCGGCGTAGGAACTCACCCGCTCGGCGATCAGCAGCGTGGAATCGCAGGCGCCGGGAACCTGGCCGTCCCAAATCTCCCGCATCTCGGCCGCCGACTTCAGGTAGTAGCCGTCGCCGTCGAACTTGAACCGATTCGGATCCGACAGCGTTTTGCCGGTCTGCACACACAGCAGCGCCTCATGGTTGTGCGCGGCGTCGCGGGTGACGTAGTGGCAGTCGTTGGTCGCCAGCGCTGGAATGTTCAGAGTGCGGCCGATCTCCAGCAGCCCGTCGCGCACGCGACGCTCGATGGACAGCCCGTGATCCATCAGCTCGAGGAAGTAGCTGTCGGCGCCGAAGATCTCCCGCCACTTGGCGGCAGACTCGAGCGCTTCGCGCGTCTGCCCGAGCCGCAGCCGGGTCTGCACCTCGCCCGACGGACAGCCGGTGGTAGCGATGATGCCGGCCGCGTGCTCGGCGATCAGCTCGGCGTCCATCCGCGACCACTTGCCGAGCTGGCCCTCGAATGAGGCCAGCGACGACAGCTTGAACAGGTTGCGCAAGCCGGTGGCGTTCTCCGCCACCATGGTCAAGTGCGTATACGACCCGCCGCCCGACACGTCGTCGCTTTTTTGCCCCGGGTCCCCCCACAAGATGCGGCGGGTATCAAAACGGGTACCGGGAGCGACATACGCCTCAACACCGATGATCGGCTTGATCCCCGCCTCGGTGGCGACGTTGTAGAACTCGCTGGCGCCGAACATGTTGCCGTGGTCGGTCATCCCGATCGCGGACATCTCTAGTCGTTGCGCCTCGGCGAGCATCGGCGTGATCTTCGCGGCACCGTCCAACATCGAGTACTCGGTGTGGTTATGCAGGTGCACGAACGACTGGCTCATAGGCACGCCAGTCTATGGCCGCACACCGACGAGTCCCCGGCGTGTCGGCAAGTGTGTCTTGTTCATCGGGACGCGGCCATATCGACGGCGGCCATCAGCGGCCAGGTCCACCGCGGAATCGGTTGCCGATCCGGATCCCCGGGAGCAGCAGGGTGCGCGGCACGAATCTGCCGCCGATACTCACAACCTTGGGCACGACGCCGGGCACCACACTGCGTTTACCGGCAAGCATCCCGTTGATGGCCTGTTCGGCGACGTCGTGCGGCGAGACCTGTGCGATGGGAATACTGAAACGCTCAGCGTTAGCAATCTCGCCCCACTCGGTCGGCACTGGACCCGGACACAACACGGTGACCGACACGCCCGTTCCGTGCAGTTCCTCGTGGACGGCTTCCGAGAAGGTCTGCACGAACGCCTTCGTGGCCGAATAGACGGCCATAAAGGGTATCGGCTGGAAACCCGCGATCGACGCGATGTTGAGCACCGCGCCGGCTCCCCGCTCGACCATGCCGGGCAGTGCCGCATGGGTGAGTTCCATCAACGTCAGTGAGTTGAGGACGACTTCTTCGCTTTCCCGATCGACCGGCAAGTCGTGAAAGACCCCGCTGGTGCCGAAGCCGGCGCTATTGCACAAACCGGCTATCGGTTCGCTGCGCAGCCGTTCGGCCAGCTTTTCACGGGACCCGGCGTCGGAAAGGTCGAGCGGCATGACGTCGACCCCGACGGAGTATTCGTCGGCTAGCTCACCGGCGAGGTCATCGAGGCGTTCCCGACGGCGCGCGACCAGCACCAGCGGGAAGCCGCGCCGAGCCAGGCCGCGGGCCAGCTCGGTGCCGATGCCCGAGGAGGCGCCGGTGATGATGACGGGTGCCTGGTTGCTTGGTTTCGGAAGGCTCATAATTTCACCAGTGAATTCCTCGAGTCGCGCGGACGAACGTTTCGCTCCGCCTGTCGAATTCCGATGTGTCGGTTTTGGATTCGCCGCCCTTGGATTCGCCGCCCTTGGCCGCGTCCGAGTCGCTGAACATCCCGAAAGCGCGGCTACGGACGCGGTCCATGACCGCCGGGTTGAGGGCGTCGGCGACGGCGGCGAACTGTCCGAACGGTGAGCTGGCCCGCCGGGGCCGGTGCACGATCGCGTCAGTGATCACACCGGCGGCCTGATCAGGCGTCAGTGCCGGGAACTTGTCATACATCGTGGTCGGGCTGATCATCGGGGTGCGCACCAGCGCCATGTGCACGGTGGTGAATTTGATGTCGTCTTCGACAACCTCGGCTTGCAGTGCATCGCACAGGCTGTCCAGCGCGGCCTTGCTGGCGATGTAGGCGCCGAACCGCGGTGCGCGGGTCTGCACCCCCACCGAGGACACGTTGATGACCTGCCCGAAACCGCGTTCTCGCATTCCGGGAATGAACTTGAGGATCAGCTGGACTGCACCGAGATAATTCAGTTGCATGGTGCGCTGGTAATCGTGGATCCGGTCGTAGGACAACTCAAGCGAGCGCCGAATCGACCGACCTGCGTTGTTGACCAGAATGTCGATGCCGCCGAGGTCGGCGAGCACTTGGTCGGCCATGGGTGCGATGGCATCCGTGTCGGACAGGTCGCACGAGTACACGTGGGCGGTCCCGCCGTCGCTCCGAATCTCGTCGGCGACTTTCTCCAGCTTCTCCATGGTTCGGGCGACGAGCACGACCTCGCCGCCCGCCTCCGCGATCTTCTTCGCCGCCGCCTCCCCGATGCCCGACGATCCGCCGGTGATGAGGGTGATCGTGCCTTCGACAGCATCGTTCAACGTGCGGCCCTGCACCGCGTCGAGCAGATTACGGAGGTAAAACGGTCGATACCGGCCGGCTGAGTTCGGGGTGTTGAGGAGGTCGGACACCGCGGCGAAGGGCTTTTCGACGAGGCCGGTCAGGTCACCCAGATTCATGAATTCCTCGCTCCTGGTCACGTGCTGCCTGGATTCCCCACCGAGTCTGCTACACCGGCCGGAGAGTTCTGGTGATTACGCCGCAATCCGCTTGTTACACCAGGGCAACCGCCGGGTGGTGCGCTGTCAGGATGGGAGTGCTCACCAGGTTCCACAAGCCCAAGACGGTCAGTCTCTATGACGCGATCGGCGGTCACGAGGCCCTCGAAGTCGTCGTCGAGGACTTCTATTGCCGGGTGCTTGACGACGACCACCTGGCGAACTTCTTCGCCGGGTCGGACATGAAGCGTTTAAAGGCCAAGCTGGTCGAACTGCTGGCATCGGTGCTCGGCGGGCCCGAGCCCTACACCGGCCAGTCGATGAAGCATGCGCATCAAGACCGCGGGATCATGCTGTACCACTTCGCCTTAATGGCTGGACACCTCAAGGACTCGCTGGCTGCGGCCGGCTGGCCCCCGGAGACTATCGCCGAGGTTCTCGGTTTCGTTGCGCAGCAGGCCGGCGACATCGCATCGGACCACGCCGCGGCCCGCGTCTAAGCGCCCCGTTGGCGCGCCCTCTCCCAGCGTTTTCCAGACAGGTCCTGCCTGACCTCCTCTAGCTTGAGTGTTCGTCGACCTGAGGAGGCGGGCATGAGCGTGTACAGGGTCACCGAGCTGATCGGGACAAGCCCCACGTCATGGGAGGACGCAGCGACCGAGGCTGTGCGGCGAGCGCAGCAGACTATTGACGACATCCGGGTCGCCGAAGTCCTTGAGCAGGACATGTCCATGGACGAGGCAGGTGGGATCACCTTCCGGACCAAACTGCGGATCTCGTTCAAGATTCGGCCACCAAGGTCGTCGTCGAGCAGTTCTTAACGGACGTCGAGCAACTCGAGCCGGTTCCGCAGGTAATCGGCGATGCCGCGATCGGTGGTTAGCGCGATGGCACGTCCATACGCTGAGCGGGCTTCGTCGCATCGCTGAGCCTGGGCGAGCAGGTGCGCACGGGTCGCCCACGCTGGCTGGAACCGTTGCACCGCGGGATCGGTGATCGCGTCCAGCGCCCGCAAACCGGCATCCGGTCCTTCGACCTCCGCGTCCACGGCAGCAAGAGCAACCGCTGCGCCCATCGACGGCGCGACCCGAAGCAGCCCGCGATGCAGGGTGCGCAGCGCAAGCCAGTCCACCGGCCTACTGCAATGCGCCGACTGGATCGCCGCCTCGTATTGGTAGCGGCCCGGTCGACCGAATCCGTGAGCCCGGCGCAGCAGAGCCTCGCCGCGGGCGATCAGCGCCGGATCCCATGACCCGAGGGTCTTGTTCGTCCAGCGGCACGAACACAGCGTCGCCGGTGCGCCGGGCTGCCCGTCGCGACTCGGCCAGGCATACCAGCGCCGCCAGCCCCAACGCCTCGGGTTCGGCGGGAAGCAGTTCGGCGAGCACCAGCGCCAGATGCAGCGCCTCGGCGGACAGCGATTCTCTTCTCGCGCCCGCCGCTTGCCAGTCGATCGCATACGCCCCGTACACGGCCTCCAGCACCGCGGGCAGCCGCGCGTCGAGATCGGCACGACCCGGTAGCACGAACGGGATGCGGGCGTCGCGGATGCGGCGTTTGGCGCGCACCAGCCGCTGCGCCATCGTCGCTGCGGGCACGGCGAACGCTTCCGCGATCGCGGCCGCGTCGACACCCAGCACGGTTTGCAGCATCAACGGCGTGCGGCAATTGGCGGCGATCGCGGGGTGCGCACAAACCAGCATCAGCTCCAGACGCCGATCGGGAATGGCATCGGGGTCGAACTCAGTTGTGTGGCTGGGGATTTCGGATAACGGGTCGGTCATCCGATAGGCGGGCGACTTCCAGTGGTCGCGCAGACGATTGCGAGCCACGGTGAGCACCCAGCCGTCCGGGTTGTTGGGGATGCCCTCGACCGTCCATCTGGTCAAGGCACGTTCCAGCGCGTCGGCGATCGCGTCTTCGGCGGCGGCAATGTCGCCGCTGCCCGCGGCGAGCACCGCCAACAGTCGGCCGTAGCTGCTGCGAACCAGCTCGGCGACCCGGGTCTGCGCCTCACTCAGGGCTGTACCAGCCTTTGCCGCTGGCGTAAGTGACCGCGACGGGACGGATCTCGACGGACCCCCAGTCGACGGCCGGACAACGCTGCGCCCACGCCAATGCGGCGTCCAGGTCGGGCACGTCGATGACGAACACTCCGCCAAGACGTTCTTTGGTGTCGGCGAACGGGCCATCCTGGACGGTGGGTGTGCCGTTGCGCGCCGTGAACGTCGTGGAGGCGACGGCCGATTGCAGCACCTGGGTGCCGACCAGCACACCCGCGGCGTCCAGATCGTCGGCGTAGCGGGCGAACGCTTCGCGCGCTGGGGCCATGTCCTCCTCGGTCAGCCCGATCTCGGGGCCCTCCTGGTAGTGCATCAACAGGCAGTACTGCATGGCTAAGTCCTTTCCGGCTCGATGATGTCACCTCAATGACGATCGAGACCGCGCGCGATCGACAATGCATCCCAACCGTCCGAGGCGTGCAACGATCAGCGGTATGAGCATGGCGACGATGGGCCTGGTGGGCGTGGTGAGTCGAACGGCAATGGACGGACGAAGCCAAGGGCTACCCGCGGCGGGCGCGAGACTAGCTACTACGGGCTGGTGGGACCAGCGCAGCATCGACGCGACGACCGAGGCGTCGGTCGCCGCCAGCCGCGCACGAACGCCGCAACCTGAACATTCGCCGACCGTCAAGCCTCGCGGCGCAACACGTCCAGCGCGTGCTGCAGATCGGCTGGGTAGGGGCTGACGATCTCCACCTGCCGGCCGTCGGCGGGATGTGTGAACGCCAACGACCGCGCGTGTAGCCACTGGCGTTCCAGCCCAAGCTTTTTGGCTAGCTTCGGGTTGGCCCCATAGGTCAGGTCGCCGCAGCACGGGTGATGCAACGCGGCGAAGTGCACCCGAATCTGGTGTGTACGGCCGGTTTCCAGATGCACGTCGAGCAGGCTCGCGGCGACGAAGGCTTCAATCGTGTCGTAGTGGGTGAGGCTGTGGCGGCCGTTGGCGGTAACCGCGAACTTCCAGTCGTGGCCGCGGTGGCGGCCGATCGGCGCGTCGATGGTGCCGCTGGACGGATCCGGGTGTCCCTGTACCAGCGCGTGGTAACGCTTGTCGACGGTGCGCTGTTTGAACGCACGCTTGAGCATGGTGTAAGCCCGCTCGGAGATCGCCACCACCATCACTCCGGAGGTGCCGACGTCGAGACGATGCACGATGCCCTGCCGCTCATGTACCCCGGAGGTGGTGATCCGGTAACCAGCCGCGGCCAGCCCGCCGAGCACCGTCGGCCCCGTCCAGCCCACCGACGCGTGCGCGGCCACCCCGGCCGGTTTGTCGACCGCGACAATGTCGTCGTCGGAGTACAAGATCGTCATGCCCTCGATCTCGACGGGGGTGTTCTCCAGCGGCGCCGGCGGCTCGGGCAGCCGCACCTGCAGCCACGCCCCCGACGTCAGACGATCCGACTTACCGGCCTGCACGCCGTCCAACTCGACGCCGCCATCTTCGGCCAGCGCCGCTGCGGCGGTACGCGACAAGCCCAGCAGCCGGGCCAGCCCGGCGTCGACACGCATGCCCGCCAAGCCCTCCGGCACCGGCATCGACCGATGGGTCATCCGCGTTCGTCGACGCCTTCGGCGGGCTCGACCGGCGTTTCGATGACATCGGGGGCATCGGCGGCTTCGCCGCCAGCGAGCGCCTCGCCAGCATTGCGACGGCCGAGGGTGTCGAAGTCAAAGCCGAACACCGACAGCGTCACCAGCAGGATCGCCCCGCCGACGACCGACGGGTCGGCGACGTTGAAGACCGGCCACCAGCCGATCGACAAGAAGTCCACGACGTGGCCGCGCAGCGGCCCCGGCGAACGGAAGAACCGGTCGACGAGGTTGCCCATCGCGCCGCCCAGGATCATCCCGAGGCCAATGGCCCACCATGGCGACACCAGCCGCCGGCCCATCCAGAAAATCCCCACCACGACACCGGTCGCGATCAGCGTCAGCATCCAGGTGTATCCGGTCGCCATCGAGAATGCGGCCCCGGAATTGCGCACCAGCGTCCAGGTGATGGTGTCGCCGATGATCGGCACCGGCTGGCCCGGTATCAGCAGTTTGACCGCGAGCACCTTGGTGACGATGTCCAGCGTCAGCACGACCGCCGCGACCGACAGCAGCAAGCGCAGCCGCCTCGGAGGACTCTGCGGCACCGAAGCTTCCGCCTCCTCGTCGGCCGCCAAAGGCTCAGCGGGCTCAGTCGCCGGTTGAGCCGATCCCGTTGGTTGGTCAGTCACTCCTACATCATCCACTACAGGCACCTAGAGGATGATTTCAGCATGAGCCGCCTCACTGTCCTGGCCACCGGCGGGACGATCGCCGCAACCACCGGCGGCGACGGGGTGAAGCGACCGACCCGCACCGGCGCCGAGTTGACCGCCGGCCTTAACGTTGACGTTGTCGACGTGATGAAGGTCGATGGCTCACAGCTGATGCCCGCCGATTGGGACTTTATCGCTGCGGCCGTGCAGGGCTGCTGCCGCGAGCGGAGCGGAGGGGGTCGTCGTCACACACGGCACCGACACCCTCGAGGAGACGGCGCTATGGCTGGACCTCACGTACGGGGGCGAGATTCCGCTGGTCATCACCGGCGCTATGCGCAGCGCCGACGCTCACGACGCAGATGGTCCGGAAAACCTGCGCCAGGCACTTCTGGTGGCGTCGACCCCCGCCGCGCGGCACCTTGGCGTGCTGGTGTGTTTCGGCGGCAGAGTGTTGCAGCCGGCAGGCCTGCATAAGGTGACGACCCGCGAATTTTTCGCCGGCGCGCTCATAGGCAGCGTGGACGGCGGGATGGTGCTGGCGCGACCCAAGACGCGTCCCTTCCTCGGCGAGCTGAGCGCCGCGACCGCGCCGCGGGTCGACATCATCACCGCTTACCCGGGAGCTGACGCGGTGGCGATGGACGCATGCGTGGCCGCGGGCGCGCACGGGATCGTGCTCGAAGCCCTCGGTGCGGGCAACGCCGGCGCCGCCGTGATCGACGGAGTGCGTCGGCATTGCCGAAACGGAGTCGTGGTCGCGGTGTCCACCCGGGTCATCGGCGGCAGCGTCAGCCCTGGGTACGGTCCCGGCCACGATCTGGTCAATGCCGGCGCGGTGATGGTGTCGCGGCTGCCGCCGAGTCAGACCCGGGTGCTGGTGATGGCCGCGTTGGCGGCACAGCTACCGCTGCGTGACGTCGTCGACCGACTGCGCTAAGGCGTTCTCGGTCAGCGCCGCGACGTAGTCAGGCCAGTCCAGGCTGTCGACCGGATTCGCCGGCGCGAGTTCGCCGCTGTCGGATTGACCAGACGAAAAGGTTCGGGCCGGACCCGGCCCCGAGCTGCGGGTTTCGAACCGCACGGTGACCACGCCGTGCCCGGCGCCTTGCACCCAGCCGTGCCCTAGGCCGCGGTGTGTCACGTCGTCACCCACCCGCCACCCGACGGTGTCGCCCGCCCGCTGCGTGGCCATATCCGGCTCGACCGGCGCGGTATCCGTCGCCTGATCGGCCTGCGACATCATCAGTTCCAGGTCGGGGAACAGCGACTCCTGCCGCACGCTGCTCAGGCCCGAAAATCCCACGCCGAGTAGGCGAATCGGCCCGATCTGCCGCGGGTCGAGCAGCAGCCGCCGGGCCAGCGCCGCCAGCGCGGCGCCATCGGTGGTCGCATAGGGCAGCGTCGCCGAGCGGGTCAACGTGCTCATATCGGATTTCTTCAGCTTCACCGTGACCGTGCGGGCGCCGCGGCCGTCGCGGCACAGCCGTTGATGGGCGTGCTCGGCGATCGGGCCGACCGCTTCACGTAACTCCTCGACGGTGGTCAAGTCCGCTGCGAACGTGGATTCCGCGCTGATCTGCTTAGCTTCGGCTCGCTCCGCGACCGGACGGTCGTCGATGCCGCAGGCCAGCCGGTGCAGCGCCGGCCCGATCGTGGCACCCAGGATGCTGGCCACCTCGGTTGCGCTCAGCGCGGCGAGCTGCCCGATCGTCTCGATGCCCAGCCGATGCAGCTTCTCCTCGGCGACCGGCCCGATCCCCCAGAGCCTGCGCACCGCGAGACCGTCCAGCAGCGGCTTCTCCTCGGCACGCCGGATCACCCTGATGCCGTCGGGTTTGGCCAGACCCGAGGCGATCTTGGCGATCTGCTTGCCCGACCCGGCACCAACCGAGGCGACCAGGCCGGTCTCGTCGCGTACCCGTCGCCGCAGGTCCTCGCAGAACTGCTCGACATCGGTCGCCGACGCGCCGGCCAGCTCTGGCGGCTCCCCGAACGCCTCATCGAAAGAGAGCTGTTCGACGAGCGGCACCAGCCCGCGCACGGTATCGAAGACCCGGCGGCTGGCGACCCCATACACCACGCCGCGCGGCGGCAGCACCACCGCCGTCACGCCGATCAATCGGCGGGCCTGGTGCATCGGCATCGCCGACCGCGCCCCGAACACCCGTGATTCGTAGCTCGCGCCGGCCACCACACCGCGGCCTCCCAGTCCGCCGACCAAAACCGGGCGACCCCGCAGCGTGGGCCGGGTCAGCTGTTCAACGGACGCGAAGAACGCATCCATGTCCAGGTGCAGCACCCAGCGGGAGTCCACAATCCCCGATGCTATTGCGCTAGCGTCTAAATCATGGCCATGAACCTTGCCCATCGGTTGTGCTGTAGCTCGAACCGCTACTTCGAAGCTGTCGAGAGCGGGCTGTTGCCGTGGGTGCTCGGCGACGTCGACCTGGGCGACAACGTGCTAGAAATCGGACCAGGTTACGGCGCCAACATCCGGGTGCTGATCGACAAAGCGCCGCGCTACACCGCGGTCGAGATCGACCAGCCGATGGCCGAGCGACTGAAGGCGACATACGGCGACCGGGCTCAGATCATCTGCGGCGACGGTACCGCCACCGGCTTGCCGGCCGGAGAGTTCAGCGGGGTGGTGTGTTTCACCATGTTGCACCATATTCCGACGCCGGAATTGCAGGATCAGTTGTTAGTCGAAGCGTTTCGGGTGCTGCGTCCCGGCGGCGTATTCGCCGGCAGCGACAGCGGAGACTCGACGCTGTTCCGCCTCTTGCATTTTCGCGACACCTGCAACCCGGTAAGCACCCAGACGCTCCCGCAGCGGTTGCGCGCAGCGGGTTTCGCCGATGTCGAAGTCGAGCCCAAGGGCCACAGGTTGCGCTGGCGCGCGGTCAGGGCCGGCTAATGGAGGCCGGGACGGGCGGAGGCCCGGCGTCTCCGGAGCATGCGGATCAACCGAAAAAGCGATGGTGGGCGCGGGTTCGCGACGAATGGCGGGCGCGGCTCCAACCCGGTGAACAGGCAACGATACTGGCTTGGGCGGCGTTCACCGTCACGTTCGTCGGCCTGCGCGTGCTCACCCACTGGATCCGCGCCGGACACGGACCATCCGGCGGAGGTATGAATCTGGGCGGCAAGCACTTTCATCACTACAACATTGGTATCGCATTGCTGGCGACCGTGGCAGCGGTGGGCCTGCGTGGAACAGAGACGCAACGGCGCCACCCCGCGGCCGCGATCGCCTTCGGGTCGGCCAATGCGATGATCGTCGACGAGCTTGCCCTGCTGCTTGACCTTAAGGACGTTTACTGGGCGACCGACGGCCGCAAGAGCGTCGACGCCGCCGTCGGCCTTATCGCTGCGGGCGGGACGATCGCTGCCGGCATGCCACTGTGGCCGCACCTGCGCCGGGCGCTACCGTCGGTCGGTCCGCTGAACACCACGAGCGGTAAAGGCTAGGACGGAGGCGCCCACTGTGTCGACTGAGCCGTCGTCCTTTTCCGAGCGGCAGCCGCACCAGCTTCGGCGGGTAGCGGAGTCCTTCGGAGTGGACGCCGAACGATACGACCGGGCGAGACCCCGCTATCCCGACACGCTGATACAGCGTGTCATCGCCGCTAGCCCTGGCACCGAGTTCCTGGATGTCGGCTGCGGCACCGGCATTGGTGCACGGCAGTACCGGGCGGCCGGCTGCACGGTACTCGGTGTCGAACCAGACGCGCGGATGGCGGAGCTCGCCAGGCGGACCGGGGTCGAGGTCGAGATCGGCAAGTTCGAGGATTGGGACGCAGGCGGCCGTTCTTTCGACGCGGTCGTCGCGGGGCAGGCTTGGCACTGGGTCGAACCGGTGCGGGGCGCCGGCAAAGCTGCGCAGGTGCTGCGGCCACAGGGGCTGCTGGCGGTGTACTGGCACGTTTTCGACCCACCAAGCGAAGTCGCCGACGCCTTCGACGATGCCTTGCAGCGCGTGGCGCCCGACGCGCCGCTGTGGCATCGGCCGGTCGATAGCAGCCAACCGGGAAACCCGGCCTTCGACCTTCAACAGGGCAATCTCACCAGGGCTGTGGAAGGCATCCGAACAGCTGGCGGCTTCGGCGAACCCGAACACTGGCGGTTCGAATGGCAGCGGCATTACGCGCGCGACGAATGGCTGGACCATCTGCCCACCACCGGCACTCTTACCCAGCTTGCGCCCGACCAGCTGGCAACCGTGCTGGAAGCCGTCGGAGGCGCGATCGACTCGATCGGAGGTGGCTTCACGATGCACTACGTCACCTTGGCGGCCGCCGCGACCCGAATCGGCGACGATTACGCCTAATGTGCGCCGAGATCGACGGTAGCGCAGAGGTTCTCGCGATTTTGACGCTCTGGCGTCGAGTTCGGCCTCACCCGGACTAGGCTAGCGCGCGATCACAGGATGGCAGCGCCCGGACCGTTACGCAAAGGGATCAGCGTGAGCCAATCGCACGTGCCGCGCAGCACGGTCATTGCACCGGTGCGGCTGGCCCTGATCGGGCTGGGCAACATGGGCATGGCGCACCTGGAGATCTTCAAAAGCCTGGAACCGCAAGCGCGGATCTGCGCTCTGGCTGACAGTCATGTTCCGTTCGCTAAACGCGCCGCTGAGCGTGTGCCAGCCGCCGCCATCTTCCACGATCCCCTGGACTGCGTGAACAACGCCGACGTCGACGCCGTAGTGGTGGCGACTGCCGACGACACCCACCACGGGATCGTTGCGGCGTGTATCGCGCGTGGCCTGTTTGTGCTGTGCGAGAAGCCACTTACCACGTCAGCCGACCAGTCGTTGCAGTTGGTCAACGCCGAACGGGCCACTGGTCGCCAGCTGGTGCAAGTCGGCTTCATGCGCCGTTTCGATGCCGACTACCAGAACATTCAGCGCGCCCTGCGGTCGGGCCGCCTCGGTGAACCCATCGTGATCAGCCAACGCCATCTCAATCCGCTGGCAGTCATCACATTTGACGAACACCAATTGATCGCGAGCTCTGCTTCCCACGACATTGATGTGTTCCGGTGGCTCTGCGGCGAGGACGTCAAGGCGGTGTCCGCCATTTCCAAGACCAGCCAGGACAAATCCACCGTGACCGTTGTCCTTACACTGACCTCGCAATCAGGTGTTCTTGGCGTGATGGAGCTTGGGCGTGGGCCGGGAATGCACTACGACATCGGCTGCGAGGTCATCGGCAGCCGCGGCGCACTCACCCTCGCCTCGCCGGCCGGCCACCACGACGGACGCCTGGATGCAGCGCTTTCACGGCGCCTATCGCGCCCAGGACGCCGCGTGGCTGGCCGCAGTGACCGGAAAGTCACACACCGGAGCGTCGGCCTACGACGGCTACGCCGGTCAGGCGGTGATCGATGCGGGCCTTGCCGCACTGGCCAGTGGCGGCCCGCGGCCGGTACAGCTGCAGAACCGAAAGCAGGCTGCGGTGCCGCGCGCCGAGATCGACGGTAGCGCCGTCACGCCTTGGCCAGGGACACCCGCACGCCGTCGCCGATCTCCACACCATCGGCCGCATCGCCGAATTCGAAAGTGGTGGCCAAGATTTCCCCAGCGATGAGGTCGCGATGAGTTTTCGCCCAGTCAGCCCGCTGCGGCGGCACCGACATCAGCACGCTGATTCGGTCCGAAACGTCAAGCCCGGTCGATTTGCGCAGGTCCTGCAACTCGCGGATGCGGTCCTTGGCCCACCCCTCGGCCTCCAGCTCGGGCGTCACGGTGGCGTCCAGCACCACCAGCCCGGCCCCGCCCGGTAGCGGGGCGGTGTATTCGGGGTCGGATGCCACCAGCCGGGAACTGTACTCGTCGGGTTGGAGCACCGCCGGCCCCGCGGTCAGTGTGCCGTCTTGGTTGACGACGCCCTCGCCGGCTTTGACCGCCTTGATCGCCGCCTGCACATCCTTGCCCAGTCGTGGTCCGGCGACCCGGGCGTTCACGGTCAGCTCGAAGCGACCGAAGGTGTCGATGTCGTCGGTGAGCTCGACCTTCTTGACGTTGAGCTCGTCGGCGATCAGGTCGGTAAACGGTTCCAGTCGCTGTGGATTATCGACCGCCACAGTGAGTTTCGGCAGCGGCAGGCGCACCCTGAGCTTCTTCGCTTTCCGCAGCGACGACGCCACCGAGCACACCTCGCGAACCTGGTCCATCGCCGCGACCAGCTTGGCGTCCGCCGGCAGCAGCTCAGCCTCCGGCCAGTCGGTCAGATGCACCGAGCGCTCGCCAGTGATACCGCGCCAGATGATCTCGGTGGCCAGTGGCAGCAACGGCGCGGCCAGCCTTGCGGCCACTTCCAACACAGTGTGCAAGGTGTCGATCGCATCGACGTCCTCTTCCCAGAACCGGGAACGTGACCGTCGCACATACCAATTCGTCAGCGCCTCGGTGAACTGACGTAGCTGCTCGCACGCGCCGGAGATGTCGCAGACGTCCATCGCCGCGGTCAGGTCGTCGCGCAGCGCCGCCAGTTTGGCCAGGATGTAGCGATCCAGCACATGCGGTGAATCGGTGCGCCAGGTACCGACTTTCGGCGCATACAAAGCAAGGAAGCTGTAGGCGTTCCAGAACGGCAACAGCACCTGGCGCACACCCTCACGGATGCCCTGCTCGGTGACGATCAGATTCCCGCCGCGCAGGATTGGTGAGGCCATCAGAAACCAGCGCATGGCGTCGGAGCCATCCCGGTCGAACACCTCGCTGACGTCGGGGTAGTTGCGCAGCGATTTGCTCATCTTCTGGCCGTCGCTGCCCAGCACGATCCCGTGCGCTACACAGGTTTTGAATGCCGGACGGTCGAACAATGCGGTCGCCAGCACGTGCAGGGTGTAAAACCAGCCGCGGGTCTGGCCGATATACTCCACGATGAAGTCGCCCGGGTAGTGGCTGTCGAACCAGTCGCGATTCTCGAACGGATAGTGCACCTGGGCGTAGGGCATGGATCCCGAGTCGAACCACACGTCGAAAACATCGCCGATGCGCCGCATCGTCGACTGCCCGGTGGGGTCGTCGGGATTGGGCCGGGTCAGCTCGTCGATATACGGCCGATGCAGGTTGTCTGGGCGCACGCCGAAGTCGCGCTCGAGTTCGTCGAGGCTGCCGTAGACGTCGATCCGAGGATAGGTCGGATCGTCAGAGAGCCACACCGGAATAGGCGTGCCCCAGTAGCGGTTTCGCGAGATCGACCAGTCGCGCGCGCCCTGCAACCATTTACCGAACTGGCCGTCTTTGACATGCTCGGGGTACCAGGTGATCTGCTTGTTGAGGTCGACCATCCGGTCGCGAAATTCGCTGACCTTGACGAACCACGACGACACCGCCCGGTAGATCAGCGGGTTGCGGCAACGCCAGCAGTGCGGGTACGGGTGCTCGTAGGTCTCGTGGCGAAGCAACACCGCGCCGTTGGCTGCCGCCGGGCCGCTGTGATTCTTCAGGTCGCGGATGATGTGCGGATTGGCCTCGAAGACGTGCTGGCCCTGGTAATCCGGGACGGTCGCGTCGAAGCGACCCTTGGCGTCGACGGGCGTCACCGGCACGATGCCAGCTTTATCGGCGGTCTCCTTGTCGTCCTCGCCGTAGGCCGGCGCCAGGTGCACGATACCGGTACCGTCCTCGGTGGTCACAAAGTCAGCGCCGAGCACCTGAAAGGCGTTGGGCGAGTCCATGAAGTACGGGAACGGCGGCAGGTACCGGACGCCCACCAGGTCGCTGCCTCGGTAGCTGCCCAGCACGTCCGGCTGTTCGCCGAGTTCTCGGGCATACGCCGGCAACCGCGCCTCCGCGAGCACGACGCGGTGCTCACCAGCCTGCACCAGCACGTAGGTGACATCGGGGTTGACCGCGACCGCCTGATTCGACGGCAGGGTCCACGGTGTCGTCGTCCACACCAGCAGGTGGGCGCCGGCCAACTCCCCCTCTGGCACGGCGAATCCGACGGTGATCGCCGGGTCTTGGCGACTTCGATAAACGTCGTCGTCCATCCGCAGCTCGTGGTTGGACAGCGGGGTCTCGTCGCGCCAGCAGTACGGCAGCACCCGGTAGCCCTCGTACGCTAAACCCTTGTCCCACAGCTGCTTGAACGCCCAGATCACCGATTCCATGTAGGACAGATCGAGCGTCTTGTAGTCATTGTCGAAATCCACCCACCGGGCCTGGCGGGTCACATACGCCTGCCATTCGTCGGTGTAGCGCAACACCGATTCGCGGCAGGCCTCGTTGAACGCGGCGATGCCCATCGCGTCGATCTGGGATTTGTCGGTGATGCCGAGCTGGCGTTCCACCTCGAGTTCGGCGGGCAACCCGTGGGTGTCCCAGCCGAACCGCCGCTCCACCTTGTAGCCGCGCATGGTCCGATACCGCGGCACGATGTCCTTGACGTAGCCGGTGAGCAAATGCCCATAGTGCGGTAGGCCGTTGGCGAACGGCGGCCCGTCGTAAAACACGTATTCTTCAGCGTCGGCGCGCCGCGCGATGCTGGCCGGGAACGTGTCGTCGCGTGCCCAATAGTCAAGGACCGCGAATTCCAGAGCCGGAAAGTCGGGTGCACCGCCCGCTAGCTTGGGATAGGCGTTCTCGGTCACTGCGTCGTCTCCATGTGCCCCGTGCCGTTTCGGCACATCTGTCAGGCCGGGGACGACGTCGCGCCGATGCGCAAGCGCCGCGGTACCACCCCGCTTGCCACGCCAAGGCGTAGCCGCTCAACGAAGGCTGTGACGGGCCCACCCGTTCGGGTCTACTAGGCCGGCTGGCTGTTCTTCCGAAGACTCCCCGGTGATGGCCGGATCAATGTCGGTATGCCGATTCTACGGCGCGCCGCAAATGGGTAAATCAGCCGAGCGCCCCTGCGCGGCGGCCGGCAGTGAAGCGAGCTTCCAGATCCCGCACCCCGTGAGCGCCTCGTCGCATCGGTCACAGCGCAGGTGGTCTTGCGGGTGTCCGCCGCAGTCGTGGTGCTCAAGCACCAGCGGCGGCCCGTCGGGTTCGCCGTAGTACCGGTCGCCCCACAGCAGCAAGTGGGCGATCACCGGCTGCAGCGCGCATCCCTTCTCCGTCAGGTGGTACTCGAATCGCTCCGGTCGGGTTTGGTAGCGCTGCCGGCGCAGCACGCCGTGCTCGACCAGGTGGTTGAGCCTGTCGGTGAGGACGCTGCGGGTGATGCGGGTGCTGGCGCACAGCTCGTCGAAGCGGTTTCGGCCCAGAAAAACGTCCCGAATAATCAGCAGCGACCAGCGTTGGCCGATCACCTCCAGGGCCCGCGCGATGGAGCAGACTTGGTCGGGATAGTCGCGATCCAACATGATCTGACCATGTTAACCGACTCCGTTGTATCACGCGACTAACTATCGTAAAGTCAGTCGGATGACACGACCTACGGCCGGCGCCCCACCCTTGATATCGAACATCTCCGACACGGCCCGCTGGATCGCGGCTTATCGAGCCACCGAGTCCGCGCGCCCCGACGCCCTGTTCGACGATCCGCTCGCCGATCGGCTCGCGGGTCAACGCGGCCATGCCATCGTCGCGGCGGCCCCGCGGATCAGTTGGGCGCTGGTAGCGCGAACCAAGCTGATCGACGACATCGTTTCGAATGCCGTGCGGGACGGCTGCGATCGGGTGCTGAACTTGGCCGCCGGTCTGGATACCCGGCCGTACCGCTTGAATCTGCCGGCGGATTTGACGTGGATAGAGGCGGATCTGCCAGCGTTGCTGGACGAAAAGGAACAGTCGCTTGTCGGGCAGACGCCGCGATGCCAATTGACGCGGTGTGCCGTCAACCTCGCCGATCCCGCAGCCCGGGACGCGTTCCTGGATGACGCGCTGGCCGGTGCCTCCAGAGCACTCGTCGTGACCGAGGGCCTACTGATGTATCTGGACTACCCCGACGTCGTCGCGCTATCTGAGGCCTTGACGCGTCCGGCGATCGCCTGGTGGCTGATCGAGTTTTGGGGAGCGAACCTGAAGAAGTGGATGGACAAGAAAACCGACGGCATCATGCAGAGCGCGCCGTTCAGGTTCGGACCGACGAACGGCATTGCCTACTTTGAGGATCTGGGCTGGAAACCGCTCGAAGTCGAATCGGTGTTGTCCGCCGCGCATCGATTCCGTCGGTTGCCGCTGTGGTACCGCTTCCTTGCCAGCCTGCCCCAACCGGATCCTCGTAATCCGCGACGAGGACGTTGGAGCGCCGTCACCCGCCTGGCTCGTTAACCGCGCTGAGATTCGAGGTCGGGTTCAAGAGCGCCGCCTTGGCATCGGCAAGGTTGTCGGCGCCAAGAACCAGGCGGGTGTGGGTCGCCAGATATGCGGTTTCCAAGTTGACTTTCGCCGCGCCAAGCTTCTGGACGGCCTCGCCGAGCGCGCCGGGACGATCCTCCACGTCGAGCACGATCACCTCTTGCTCCTCGGCGATTTCGATTCCGGCGTCTTGCAGCGCCTTGAACGCCAAGGTGGCGTCCTGCACCAGGATGTGCACCTCTGCGTGGCCTCCCCCACTGGTCAGGGCGCACAGACCGGCGATATTGACGCCTGCTTTGCCCAGTACGTCGCCGAGCATCGCCAGCTCGCCCGGTTCGTCGTCGAGGTAAAGCGTCAGATCTGTCGCCATGGAGGTCAACGCTACTGCGGATGGCGTTGCCGGAATACGGTGACTTTCGCGCTGTGCTGCGGCTGTGGCGTTCGATGCGGCGTCCTGATCGCAGCTCAGCAATGACGCAGCGCTCCCGGCACCGAGGCACACAACCTCAGGTACCGGGAGCGTCAACCGTGCGGGTCCGGCCGCCCCACGAGCTTGGGGATCCCGACGGGCCTCAGACAGCCCGAGTCGTTGCCGGACTCTTAGGCGCCAACCTCCAACACGCCCGCGCGCCACAGCGCGGCGTAGAGCTGGCGCAGTGGAATGGAGAGCAAGCGAGCGGCTCCAGCGACCAAGGGGTCGGCACCGATCTGCTGGTATTCGGGCCGCCTGGAGGCCTTCTTCGGCGTCGGCACAGCCGTCAGCTCGGGGGCAGGCACTGCCCGGAGCCGGCGTGCGGGCGTCGCCGCTACCATTACTTCGTCAAACAGTACTGCGGTCATGGTCGCCTCCTTAGCGGAAAGTCAAACGGGCATAACGGGATTCATGTCCGTCCGAGGCGGCTTAGAGCAGATCTTCTAACAGATCGCTCCTCCGTTGGGGCGACGCGCTATCTAGGCCATGAATGGCTCAGCTGAGAGCGGCGCGCCGGAGGCCGGATCGGGACGGCACAGAGCCCGGATCTCGGTCCGGACTAGAACTGGAACTCATTCGTCCCTCACCTCCTCGCGGTCGCGCCACGTGCGGATATCCGCACAATTCACACACAAGCAGGAGCACAGGAACCCGATGACTATCGGGACAACCGCACCCCACTCGTCAGAGTTTCGGCAAAACACGGCGTATCCGGAGATTCCGGAAGCCACTTGGGCTCAACCCTTAAGCCGGGAGGAGCTGTCCTGACCCTGGGCGTCTCTCGACGTTCGGGGTCAGTGGCCTGTATCCGTGTAGACGCCTCACCTAACGAGGTGCTTACCCCGTCGATGATGCCCGAACAATGCGCCTGGGTCAATTCGCCACGCCTGTGAACTTTCTGAACAGCGTTGGGGCGCTGACCAGCCGTTATGACTTCGTGATCGTCCGGTGCGGCCCGTAACGCCAGGTGCCGGCGGCAAGTCAGCGCTCGTCGGGCCGCAATCCTTTGATGACCAGCGAGACCACGAAATCGGCGGCTTCGGCCGCGGAAACGCCCTTCGTCGCTGGTCAGTCGTCGGTGCGCCAGGTAACCGATCAGCGACGCAACGGTGTAGGCCACCAGCCGTGGCGGAGCGGTCACCACCTCGCCGCGCTGCTGGGCGGCGACGATGAGAGTCTCGATGTCGTCGATGAACCGCTCGTAGATGCCGCTGAGCTGCTGGTTGAACCCATTGTCCAGCGCGTAGGCATCGCGAAACAGCAGCTTGGTGGTCGCCCTGTCGGCTTCGAAGAATTCCAATGTCGCCCGCAAGGTGGCCCGAAACGGTTCCTTGGCGTAGCCGAATGATGTGCCGCTCTCGGCCAGCGCGACGGCGACATGGGTGCGCAGGGCAAACTCCTCGGCGGCTATCAAGGAGCGGAAAAGATGGTCCTTCGAGTCGAAGTACCAGTAGATCGAGCCGTTGGCCAACTCCGCCTCTTTGGCGATGTCGACGATCGTGGTGGCGTGAAAGCCGTTGCGGGCAAAGACTTTTTTGGCCGCGGCCATGATCTCGTCACGCCGCCGCGACTTGTCCTGGTCACTGACCGCAGGGCACCTGCGCCCGCGGCTACCCTGAGTCACCGGTCGACGAAATCGTCGAGACGCCCGACGACATCGATGAACTCGGAAACCATCTCCAGCACCACCGCGGCCGTCGGCTGCACCTTGTCCAGCGAACCGACGACCTGGCCGACGAAGTAGGTGGCCAGCTCGCGGGCTCCCGAGTCCGGCTTGGCGGCGGCCCGGTTGATGCGGATTTGCGGGTCGCCAATCAGCGCGCTTTGCAGTGGCATGCCGAGCGGGTCGGGGCTGCCGGGCCGCTCCCACTCGTCGGTCCAGGCGGTGCGCAGCATGCGCGCGGGCTTTCCGGTGAGTGAACGCGACCGCACGGTGTCCGACGATGTGGCGGCCAAGAACTTGTCCTTGACGACCGGTGTCGTCTCGGCCTCCTCGGTGGTCAGCCACACCGACCCGCACCAAACGCCTTCGGCGCCCAAGGCCAAGGCTGCGGCGATCTGGCGGCCACGGGCGATTCCGCCAGCTGCCAGCACCGGCACCGGGGCAACCGCATCGACCACCTCGGGGACCAGCACCATCGTCGCGACCTCGCCGGTGTGCCCGCCGGCCTCGGTGCCCTGGGCAACGATCAAATCGACACCGGCCGCGGCGTGTCGCCGCGCGTGCTGGGTGGTTCCGGCCAGCGAGGCCACGACGACCTGGTTGTCGTGGGCGCGGGTGACCAGGTCGGGCGGTGGTGGCCCCAGCGCGCTGGCGATCAGCCGAATGCGGTGGCCGAAGGCGACGTCGAGCAGCGGTTCGTAGCCCTTCGGTGAGATGTTGAGGTCGGCGGGCGGCAGACGCTGCTCGTCGGTGGGTACCGGGATGCCGTAGCGGACCATCAGGTCGTCGACGAACGCTCGGTGCTCCTCGGGCAGCAGCTCGCGGGCCTGGTTGGCGTCGATCCCGCCCCGCTCGACGCCGACATACTTGGGCGGCAGCAGCAGGTCGACGCCGTACGGCTTGCCGCCGGTCTGCTCCTCAATCCAGTTCAGCTCGGTTTCCAGCCGCTGCGGGCTGTGCGCGACGGCGCCGAGGATGCCGAACCCGCCCGCATTGGAGACGGCTGCCACCACGTCCCGGCAGTGACTGAACGCGCAGATCGGGAACTCCACGCCGAGCATTTCGGCGACCCTTGTTCGCATTCCGGAACGCTATGAGCCAACTGATTCACATGTCAATCAGCGCGGGCGACGGCGGTCCTGGTTGCGCCGAAATAACGCCGAGTGTGGGCTTATGTCACGGTTTTTCAACCGACGCGTGCCTTAAGCCCACACTCGGCGCGACTAGGGCGCCTTCCCGTCGGGTGGCCAGCTCGCTAGGTCGTCCTCCAACGGGACCTGCAGGCTGCGCACGATCGACGCGACCATTCGCCACGCGCCGATCGCGGTGACAAGTTCGACGAGCACCGCGTGGTCGGGGCCGAATTCGCGTTCACACGCCGCCCAGCTCTCGGCGCTCACCGCCCCGTGGCGCACCACATCGTCGGTGGCCGCCAGCACTGCCCGCTCCGCGGGCCCAAAAGCCTGGTAGGCCTGCCAATCGCGCACACCGAGCAAATCGTCGGCGCTCACTCCCAGACCCTGCGCTACCCGCCAGTGCTGTGTCCACTCGTACTCCGAGCCGGTGAGCCAGCTGATGCGCATGATCAACAGCTCGCGAAGCCGCGCGTCCAGGGCACCGCGCCACAGCATGATGGCGAGCAGGTCGTTGAGGGCGCAGGCCAGCCGGGGATGGTTCAACAGCACCTGAAAGATGGCGAGCTCGGCCATGTAGTCGGGCACGCCGGCCTCGTCGGCGGCGGCCTTGGCCTCGTCGACGGGCAGACGCGGAACGCGGGCTTCAGTCATCGAGTGGTGCTGGGGTCACCCGAAAGAGCACGCGATCATCGGGTGCGGAGTCTTTGGACGGCAACAGCGGGCTGGCCGCGGCTCGAACACAGGCGTCACTGTACCTTTGCCATCGCAACCCCGGCCGCGAAAAAGACAAGCCAATTGGAAGCACCGGGCGCTAATGGTGTTGTTGCTCGCTGAACAAACGAAAGGGATGTAATGACCAACCACACTTACCGGGTGATCGAGATCGTCGGCACATCGCCGGAGGGCATCGACGCCGCGATTCGCAACGGCTTGTCCCGAGCGGCCGAGACGACGCGAGGGCTGGACTGGTTCGAGGTGCAGTCGGTTCGCGGCCATCTGGAGAACGAGGCCGTTGCGCATTTCCAGGTGACCTTGAAGGTCGGTTTCCGGTTGGAGAGCGCTTAGTAAAGCGGTTAGCCGGCAACGGCTCCCGATTCGGGGAACGGCGAGCCGAAGTCACCGACCCGCTCGAGCCCGTGCGTGCGCGCCGCGGCCGCGGCCCGTCGGAGCAAGCCGCTAGTCACGAGGAACCCGGCATGATCCACCACTACGAACGGCGACAGCAGCCGGTTGTGGACGTATCCGAATGCCAGCCCGCTCTCCGGATCGGCCCAACCGAGTGAGCCACCCAGCCCGGCATGGCCGAATCCTGGCAGTATGTCGAAAGGCACACGGTGGTAGCCGAGGTGAAATGCCAGTGGCACCACGAGATTACGGTCCAGTCGCAGGCTACGGCGCCCGGTCAGACTCGCAACCAGCGCGCGGGACAGGAACTGAGTGCCGTCGACCTGGCCGCCGTTGGCGATCGCCCCGTACATCCGGGCCAGCCCCCGCGCCGTCGCCACTCCGTTGGCCGCCGGGATTTCGGCGTCCAACATTGGAATATCACCTTGGACAAAGGCTTTCATTCCAGAGAAATAAAGGGCGCCGAATCCGGCGGACATTTGCAAGGCGGCGATTCGGGGTGCGACCGTGTCAAACACCGGATTGCGGAAAGCGCCCTGCGGCATGATGATTTGTGCGGCCCGCGTCGGTGACTCGACCGGCGGCCGGCCCAAGTGCAGGCCGTCAGTACCCAACGGCCCCGCCAGCTCCTGACGGATCAGCTCTCGCATGCCCTTGCCGGTGACCGCTCTGGCCAGCCCCGACATCAGCCAGCCGTAGGTCAGCGCGTGATAAGCCGGTTTGCCGAAGGCGTATCCAGCCTGCCCCGCCGCCAGCCGCTCTTCCATCAGTTCGTGATCCAGCAAGTCCGCCGTGCTGGCGCCGTGCAACGCTGACAACCCGGCGCGGTGCCGCATCACCTGGCGGACGGTGATATCCGCTTTGCCGTTTGCACCGAACTCCGGCCAGTACTCCGCAACCGGTGCCTCGTAATCGATCAGGCCTCGGTCGGCGAGCCGATGGATGACGGTGGAGGCCATCCCCTTCGTAGCCGAGAACACCATAGTGCCGGTATCGGCTGACCACGGAACCTTTCCACGTCGGTCTGCCCATCCGGTCCAGACATCGACGACGGGCTCCCCGTCCAGATAGACCGCCAGCGCCCCGCCGCCTGACCGGCGCCCCACGAACACGCTGGCGAAGCTGCGCACCGCGCAGGCAAAGTGTGGATCGGCCGCGCCATGCACACCACGCGGCAACACCGACCGGCGATTACCCACCACGTCGAGGGTCATGTCGTCGAATGTAACGGTTTAGATCGGCAAACAACGTGAAAGTTACCCTTCCGTTATTAATGCGTTCTTAAGTATTTGCTGTGCCGCCAGGGCAGGGGTCAATTCGCCAGCTAAAACTTGACGTTCGATCTCGGCGCGGGTTTTGCGCACGGCCGGGTTGGACAGCACCCGGTCCAACACGGTGTCACGCACCATCTGCCAGGTCCAGTCGACCTGTTGGGCTCGCCGCCTCGCCTCGAATTCCCCCGCCTCACTAAGGACTTTTCGATGCCGCTCGACGGTCTCCCACAGCTCTTCCAGTCCGGTGCCTTCCAAAGCACTCATGGTGAGAACCGGTGGACGCCAGAGGGTTTTGCGTGGATAGATCAACCGAATCGCCCCAGACAGCTCGCGCGCGGCTGACTTCGCCTCGCGCAGGTGCTCGCCGTCGGCTTTATTGACCACGACGATGTCGGCGAGCTCGAGCACGCCTTTCTTGATGCCCTGCAGCTGATCGCCGGTGCGCGCCAGGGTCAGAAACACGAAGGTGTCGACCATATTGGCAACCGCCACTTCGGATTGGCCGACGCCGACGGTCTCCACCAGGATCACGTCGAACCCGGCAGCCTCCAACAACACAATGGTTTCCCGGGTGGCCTTGGCCACCCCGCCGAGGGTGCCCGATGTCGGCGACGGCCGGATATAGGCGTCCGCATGCACCGCCAGCTGCGGCATCCGGGTCTTGTCACCCAGAATCGATCCGCCGGTGCGCGTCGAGGACGGGTCAACGGCCAGCACCGCCACCCGGTGCCCCCGCTCGATCAGCTGCATGCCGAGCGCCTCGATGGTGGTCGACTTACCCACTCCCGGAACCCCGGTGATACCAACGTGCAGGCCGGTTCCGGCGTCGGGCATCAGCGCCAGCAGAAGCTGCTGCGCCTTTTCGCGATGATCGCGACGGGTGGACTCCACCAATGTGATGGCCCGCGGCAGCGCAGCACGGTCGCGGCTGCGCACAGCGGCCGCGAGTTCGTCGACGCTGTCGTCGTTCTCGGTTGCCATCCGGCTAAAGGGTGTACCCGCGGCGCTCGGCCAGCTTGTTCAGCAGATCGATTGCGGCGTCGGCGATCACGGTGCCCGGCGGGAAAATCGCCGCGGCTCCAGCGGCATACAGCTCGTCGAAGTCACCGGGCGGGATGACCCCGCCGACCACAATCATGACGTCCGGCCGGCCTGCCTCTGCCAACGCGTCTCGCAGTGCGGGCACCAGGGTCAGGTGGCCGGCCGCTAGCGAGGACACCCCGACCACGTGCACATCGTTATCCGCAGCTTGGCGGGCCACCTCGTCAGGTGTGGAGAACAGCGCCCCGACGTCGACGTCGAATCCGATGTCCGCGAACGCTGTTGCGATTACCTTCTGACCGCGGTCGTGACCGTCCTGCCCCATCTTGGCCACCAGAATCCTGGGGCGGCGACCGTCGGCCTCGGCGAACTTCTCGACGAGTTCGATGGCGGAAACCATGTTGCCGGCCTTTCCAGCTTCGTCGCGGTAGACCCCGGCGATGGTCCGGATCTCCGCCTTGTGACGCCCGTAGACCTTCTCCAGCGCGTCGGAGATCTCGCCGACGGTGGCCTTGGCCCGGGCTGCGTCGATCGCCAGCGCCAACAGGTTGTTGCCCAGTCCGTCTTCGCCGGCCCGGCCGTGCGCGGCAGCGGCACGTGACAGCTCGGCCAACGCGGCCTCAACCGCCGACTGGTCCCGATTTGCCCGCAGATCTTGCAGTTTGGCCAGCTGTTCGGCACGCACCCGGCTGTTGTCGACCTTGAGGACCTCGACCTCTTGGTCCTCTTCGACTTGGTACTTGTTGATCCCGATCACCGGTTGGGTCCCCGAATCGATGCGGGCCTGGGTGCGCGCGGCCGCCTCCTCGATACGCAGCTTGGGAATACCGTCGCTGATGGCCTGAGCCATGCCGCCGTGCTCGGCGACCTCGGCAATATGGGCACGAGCCCGTTGCGCCAGCTGATAGGTCAGCCACTCCACGTAATAGGAGCCCGCCCAGGGATCGATCGGCCGGGTGGTGCCGGATTCCTGCTGCAGCAACAGCTGGGTGTTACGAGCGATCCGCGCGGAGAAGTCCGTCGGCAGCGCCAGCGCCTCGTCAAGCGCATTGGTGTGCAGCGACTGGGTGTGGCCCTGGGTTGCGGCCATCGCCTCGATGCAGGTGCGGGCGACATTGTTGAAGGCATCCTGGGCGGTCAGCGACCAGCCGGAGGTTTGCGAATGCGTGCGCAGCGACAGCGATTTGGAGCTCTTTGGGTTGAACTGGGCGACCAGCTCGCTCCACAGCAGCCGTCCGGCCCGCAGCTTGGCGACTTCCATGAAGAAGTTCATCCCGATGCCCCAGAAGAACGACAGCCGGGGCGCGAACTTGTCGATGTCCAGCTCGGCGTCCAGGCCCGCCTTGATGTAGTCGACGCCGTCGGCCAGCGTGTAGGCCAGCTCCAAGTCCGCTGTGGCGCCTGCCTCTTGGATGTGATAGCCAGAGATCGAGATCGAGTTGAACTTCGGCATCTTCGCGCTGGAGTAGCCAAAGATGTCGGAGATGATCCGCATCGACGGCTTGGGCGGATAGATGTAGGTGTTGCGGACCATGAACTCTTTGAGGATGTCATTCTGGATGGTGCCGGCCAGCTTCTCCGGCGGCACCCCCTGCTCCTCGGCGGCGACCACGTACAGTGCCAGGATCGGCAGCACCGCGCCGTTCATAGTCATCGACACCGACACCGTCGACAGGTCGATACCGTCGAACAGTTGCCGCATGTCCAAGATGGAATCGATTGCCACACCCGCCATTCCGACATCGCCCTGCACGCGGGGATGGTCGGAGTCGTAACCGCGGTGGGTGGCCAGGTCGAAGGCCACCGACAGTCCCTTCTGGCCGGCGGCAAGGTTGCGACGGTAGAACGCGTTGGACTCCGCGGCAGTGGAGAACCCGGCGTATTGGCGGATTGTCCACGGCTGGTTGACATACATCGTCGGGTAAGGGCCGCGTACAAACGGCGGCTCGCCGGGGAAACTGTTCAGCGGATAGCCGTCGGCCTCGACGGCCGCACGATCGGCGCCGATGTACACCGGTTTGACGTCGATGTCTTCGGGTGTATGCCAAATCAGCTGGTCTGGCGTATACCAGGATGCTGCCGCGGCAGCGGCGACGTGTTTTTCCACTGCGGCTTCGGTTGGCGGCGGCACGCTGCGCTCGCTGCGCAGCGGCACGTCGGCGAAACTGCCGACAACAGGTGCGGTGGTGGTCATCGTAACTAGGCTCCCAACCGGGTCAGCAGACTCGAAAGCGTCTCGACCGCATCGATTTTCGCGGTCAGAAATTCGTCGGGTCGATGTTCGGGGCCTTCTAACGCCTTCGGCGGGCCGGCCAGGCAGACGTGCGAAACCCCTGCACGACGCGCCGCCTCGACGATCCCGGCCGCCTCGGTGCCGTATCTGGTATCGGTGCCGCAGATGACCGCTACCTTGGGCGACCCTGCGTCGGAAACCGCCTGTGCGACGCCGTCGACTTCGACTGTTCCGGGGTTGACTGCCTCGATGCCACCCGAGGCAAGCAGATTCGACGCGAACGTCGTGCGAATGTTGTGTTCGGCCAACGGCCCTAAGGGCAGCAGCAGCGCCTGCGGGCGTGAGCCGTTGGCGCTCAGGTAGACATCCGAACGGTCTCGCAGGGCTTCGAACCCTGCCGCATACCGCAGCAGGGTGCCCGCAGCAAGCGGGGTCGCCGGCGAACCACTTTGCGGCAGGGGCGGTTCGCCCAGATTCGGGAATTCGCTGACGCCGGTGACGGCCGTCCGTCGATGCGCGATGTCGTCAGCGCGCTTGGCCGCGATCTCGGCGATCTGGCCGGCGACGTAGTGGTGGGCGTCGACGAATCCGCCGTGCGCCTCGATAGCTTGAAAATGCTCCCAGGCCTGCTGCGTCAGCTGTTCGGTCAGCTCCTCGACGAACCATGAGCCGCCGGCCGGGTCCAACACGCGACCAACGTGTGACTCTTCCAGCAGCAGCAACTGAACGTTTCGGGCCATGCGGCGCGCGAAGCTCGTTGCCATACCGGGGAATCCGCCCGGAATCGCCACGTCGAACGGGAGCACCAGGACTGTGTCGGCGCCGCCGACGCCCGCGCCGAATGCCGCCAGCGTGCTGCGCAACATGTTCACCCACGGGTCACGCTGAGTCATCATCGGCAGCGACGTCTCGGCATGCACCACGGCCGCGCCGCTCTCCGGGTCACCGACGACCTCGGCAACTCTGGCCCACAATTGACGCACGGCGCGCATCTTGGCCAGTGCCATGAACTGATCGTCGTCGGCAGCCAGCCGAAAGCTGATCTGGCGAAGTGCGTCGCCCAGCGCGAGTCCGGACTCGATGAGCGTCCGCACGTAGGCGACAGCCGCCGCGACACTGCCGGCGAGTTCCCAGGCGGCATTGGCGCCCAGATTGTGAAACGCGGGCCCGTCGACGGTGATCGCCCGCACGCCGTGCTGGCCGGCCACCCGAGTTGCCACAGCGACGACCTCGTCGAGTGGCGGCACCGGACGCTCACTGAGCAGCGCCGTCAGCGGGTCTGCGCCCAGGTCAACCGACAGTGTGCCGCGCTGGTCGGGTTCCACCTCAGCGACCAGCGCCAACAGCGCGTCGCAGGCCGCTGAGTAATCGGCACCGGCGTCCAGGATTACTGGCGCCATGCTCAGGTACACCCCGTCGAGCACCTTCTCCAGCTGGGCCGGTGACACCCCGGACTCCCCTACCCGGATCAGCAGTGCGCTGGCGCCTTCACCGAGCGCGGCCAGCACTGCGCTGTTGACATCCTCGGCCGCGACCCCGGGCACCACCTGGGCCGGGAACGCCTCGGCGACCTTCCAACCGGACTTGACGTCGCGCAGCGGCTCACCGCCGCGCAGGTACGGCCACTCGCCCGGCAGCGGCGGCTCTGGTAGCGCATCCAGCGCGGTGTACAGCGGGTGGATGGGGAAGCCCTCGTAGGTTGGGCTGTCGAGCAGCCGCTCGGGTTCGGGGCCTAGCTCCTCGAGATCCTTTGCGTCAGACGGTGCGCTCTTGGCCAGCACACCTGCCACCGCCTTGCGCCAACGGGTGCGGCCTTCCGCCAAATCGGCGGGCTCGGCGGACACATCGGCTGACACCGGAAGCTCCTCTATCGCAGCATGTGGCGGCTCTGACACCGGCTTGCCGCCCAACCACCAGGCTAAATGATGGTCGGCGACATCCGGGAATCGACCGGCGCCAACGCCTGGTGGCGGCCGGTGCGGGCTCGCACGGCCATGACAGGCGGCCCAAGTTAGGCGTACCTTACTAACGTAAGAGGGTCTAATGTTAGGGCGATAATGCGTACTCGGACGCAGCGCGCACGCGATCATTCCGATTCGGTGATCGTGCTTGCCAAGCTGTCGCCGGGTCGACGGGCAACGATCGTAGGCACCCTGCCAGAGGCGGCCTCATCGATAGCGAACCGGCTGGAGCAATTGGGCTTTCGACCCAGGGCCGAGGTCGACGTGATCCGCCGGGCACCGCTGGGTGACCCGACGATCTACCGGGTCCAGGACACCGAGCTGTGCCTGCGCCGCCGCGAGGCCCAACTCATAGAAGTCGTCCCCGAACCGGACCGATGACCGCCTGTCACGACGTCGCCGCCAATCCGGTTGCCATCGCTGGTATCCGGCGCGTTGCGTTGGTTGGCAGCCCCAATGCCGGGAAGACCAGTGTTTTCAATCACCTGACCGGGTTGCGCGCCAAGACCGGCAACTATCCGGGCGTTACTGTCGGACGCAGTGTCGGTTCCACCAAGGTGGAGGGCGTCGCGATTGCCGTGGAGGACCTGCCCGGCACCTACAGCCTCGACCCGATCAGCCCGGACGAGCAGGTGGTAACCGACCTGCTGGCCGGCCAGTACCCAGACATCGACCGGCCCGACGCGGTCGTGCTGGTCGCCGACGCGACCACGCTGCGTCGCTCGATCATGTTGGTGGGCCAGGTACTACGGCTGGACCTGCCGTGCCTGCTGGCACTGACCATGGGCGACGAATTGACCTCGCGCGGCGGCCGAATCGACGTCGAGGCGTTGTCGACGGCGCTGGGTGTTCCGGTGGTCGCGGTCATCGCGCACCATGGATCGGGCATCGACGGCCTGCGGAAACAACTGGGATGCTTCGAGCAGTGGCAACGCCCGCCAATCCTGCCGCCGTCCGGCCAGCAAGCCATCGACGCCTGGGGGCAGTCAGTGCTCGCCGCGGCTGATTACGTTGCGCCGCAACCTGATCAGCGCACCCGCCGGATCGACCGGGTGCTGCTGCACCCGGTGTGGGGCACCCTCGCTTTTTTCGCCGTGATGTTCTGGTTCTTTCAGGTCCTGTTCACCGCCGCCGCGCCACTGCGGGACGGCATCGCCAGGGCGCTGACCTGGCTGGGTATGCAGGTCGCCGAACACGTCGGTAATCCGATCATCCGGGGTCTGCTCGGCCAGGGAATTATCGGCGGGGTCGGCACCGTGCTGCAATTCATCCCGCAGATCGTGTTGCTGTTTTGCCTGATCGCGTTTCTGGAGAACGTCGGCTACATGTCTCGGGCGGCGTTCTTGATGGACCGAGTGATGGCCAAGACCGGCCTGGAGGGCCGCGCCTTCGTCGCGATGCTGTCGTCGTTCGCCTGCGCCATCCCGGGCATCATGGCCACCCGGACGTTGCCATCGTCGCGGGACCGGATCGCGACCATCGTCACGGCGCCGTTGATGACCTGCTCGGCCCGGCTGCCGGTGTACACGTTGCTGGTCGGCCTACTGGTGGCGCCGCAAACGCGATGGTGGGGGCTCAGCGCACAGGGCGTCACGATGTTCCTGCTCTACCTGGGCGGCGGGATGTCCTCGCTGATCGCTGCGTTTTTGGTCAAGTCCACAATCCTGCGCGGCGATCTGCTGCCGTTCACCATGGAGCTTCCGCCCTACCGACTCCCGTCTCCGCAGGCGATGCTGGCCGCGATGTGGAGTGCGGCCAAGGTGTTTTTGCGGAAGGCGGGAACTATCATCCTGGCCACGTCTTTGGTTTTGTGGGCGCTGCTCAATCTGCCGATTCGTGAGGCGGACACCCGGGGGCTGTCCCCGACCGACTCGACCGCCTATGTGATGAATCACAGCTACGCCGCCGACGTGGGTAAGGCAGTTGCACCGGTCTTCGCGCCGCTGGGCTTCGACTGGCGCACCGATATCGCCCTGGTCGGTTCGCTCTCAGCGCGCGAAGTGTTCGTCTCGACCCTGGGCGAGGTGTCGGCGGCGACAGACCCACACAACCCACGTCAAGCGTTGGCCACCATGACCGACGATCACGGCCAACGGGTGTTCACCGCGCCAACCGTCATCGCACTGATGGTCTATTTCATGTTCGCGTTGCAGTGCATGTCGACGATCGCCGTGATGCGCCGCGAGACCAACTCGTGGCGCTGGCCGGCCTTCGCGTTTAGCTACATGTTCGGCCTCGCGTGGGTGATGGCCTTTACCGCCCGCTGGATTGCCATAGGCCTCGGCGCATGATTCCGATCCACGCCACGGCAACCACAAATCCGCGACAGCTGCGTTGGGTGCTCCCACCCGATCGTCTACCGCCCGGCGGCAGGGTGCGCCAGGCGCCTGGCCGTCTCGGCGCACTGCTGAACGGCGGCGTGATCGAGCAGATGGTGGTACGCACCGGTGATGTGCTGATTACGCTCGACACCGCCCACGAGTGGCGAGCGCTGGGCGATGACGTCCGCCAGGCCCTCAGCGACGCACTGCTCGACCTCGCGGGCTGGCGAGTCGACCCGTCATCCGATGACACCGCCGAGCTGGCGGCGATCACCGAGGAGCTGCTCGCCGGTCCGATCGGCGCGCTCGCCGAATCGCACGGCGGGTCGATCGAATTGGTGTCGGTCGTCGGCGACAATGTGACCGTCCGGATGTCCGGCGCGTGCCACGGGTGCCCGGCGGCGACCTCGACCCTTCACGACACGCTGCAGCGCGAACTGCGCCGACGGGTCGGCCAACAGGTCACCGTCCGCAGCGAAAATGATTCCATCGCAATGCCATTGCGCAGAAAACTGCTGTCGTTGCTGGTCCGCTGAGGTATTTGTCTGGCCTGAAAGGCGGCAAAACACAAGGCGTGTATCACCGGGTGTTCAACGCCGAGCCGTAGTCTCAATGCTGTGACGGCGCCCGCCACCAGCAAAACCACCAACGCGCTGCGCGGCCTGGCCGCCGCGGTCGCGGCGACGGCACGTCAGGTGCCCAAGCGGCGGATGATCCTGACGGGTGGGGTGATGGCCATCCTCGTCGCGGTGGCGCTGCTGGTTCCGCTGCCCAGTGCCGTGCAACTGCGGGATTGGGCGGCGTCGATGGGCCCGTGGTTCCCGCTGGCGTTTCTGGCCGCCCACATCGTGGTGACCGTATTGCCGTTTCCCCGTACCGCATTCACCCTGGCCGCCGGCCTGCTGTTCGGTCCGGTGCTGGGGGTGACGCTGGCGGTGGCCGCGAGCACGGCCAGCGCCCTGATCGCGCTGGTGTTGGTTCGAGCGGCCGGCTGGCAGCTCAGCCGCCTGGTCCGTCACCAGGCCGTCGAGGCGCTCGACGCCCGGCTGCGCGACCGCGGTTGGATTGCGGTCATGTCGCTGCGATTGATCCCCGCCGTGCCGTTTTCGGTGCTCAACTACGCCGTCGGCGCATCGGCAGTGCGGGTGCTGCCCTACACGTTGGCGACGCTGGCCGGTCTGTTTCCCGGGACGGCTGCCGTCGTGATCCTGGGCGACGCGCTCACCGGTCACATCAGCCCGCTGCTGTTTCTGGTGTCGCTGAGCACCGGCGCTGTCGGGCTCGCGTTGTTGGCCTACGAAATCCGTCACCACCGCCGACATCGGAGCCCCCGGATGGAGCACGTCGACGATGCGGCCGAGCCAGCGCTTCACGGGTAGCCGGCACCGGGTCAGTTCAGCCCGCTGATCTGCGTGTTTCAGTGCACGGAAGGCGTATTTGACGTGTATGCTTGGTTGTTAGCAAATCGCAGAGGCCAAGACCATGGCTTCGCCGTTTCCCCCTGCGGCAGCGTGTATTCCACGCCGAGCCGCCCCGGGCAGCTGGTAATCAGCGTGATGCAGTTTTGGGGAGGCGAACAGACAATGGACCTCAAGCGCCTAGCCGCCGCGGCGGCGGCGATTGCCGCCACCATCGGCATACCAGGGGTAGCACCAGCCAACGCCGCGCCGGCGGTCCCGCCGCCAGTGGATCCGGGTGCACTCGGTCCAAGCGGAGCTATGGGGGACGATCCGCCTCCGCGACCCGCCGGGACCGTATACCCCACAGCCGCCGGTCCACCGCCAAGGCGCGGGCGGTCCTAAAGGCGGTGGCGGTGTGCCGGTCTACGCAGAGCCGCGCCCCGTGCACCTGTACACCCCGCCGCCGCCTCCGCCACCCGGGGGTTAAGCGGCGTCGCCGCTGGGTACCTCCCTCTCACCGGGCGACAAGGGGGTCCATACCTCCGAGTTCGCAGTAGTGACGATGACGTCGTTGCGCAGCGGTGCGGGCAATGTCGGCGTTGCCTGAGCAGCAGCTCGTCGCTGTCGGGCTACCCAACGTCTTCGAAGAGGATTGAAACCATGCACGTAAAGCGCTTAGCCAGCACCGCAGCGATCGCTACCTGCGTCGGCTTATCAGCATTGACGGGCGGGGGGATTGTCGAACGCGCTGCCGTTGGACCCACCGCCGCCAAGCCCCCGCACCGCCGGGACCGGCGATGAGCGGCACCGACGTCGGCCCTCCCGCACAGCGGGCCCGCAGGACCCAAGGGCGGGCAGCCGGCAACGCAGATGCCGCCGCCGTGAGAGCTGTGTGACGTCCGGTCGCGGGCGGCTATTCGCAGCTATTAAGCGTCCCCGGCCATCTCTCGGGCCTCCTGTTGGCTCTCGACCGCCGGCGCGGATCCCGGCAACCGTTTGCCGGCCACCTCCGGCATGAACGGAAGAGTGAACGCTCCCACCAGCCCCGCGACAATTAGCATGTAGGCCGGCGCCATGACGTTGCCGGTGCCAGACACCAAGGCTTGAGCGATCAGCGGGGTGGAGCCGCCGACGGTCGATATCGAGACGTTGTAGGCGATGGCCAGTGCCCCGTAACGGACGTTTGTCGGAAATAGGGCCGGCAGCGCCGCCGGAGAAGTGCTGTCAAAGCAGAGTTCCATCAGCCCGATCAACAGCACACCCATGAAGATCAGCGGATAGGCCCCCGAGCGGATGAGCAGGAACGCTGGGACAGCGGCCGCAATCAGCAGACCGCAGCCGGTCCGCATGATCGGTTTGACGCCGATGTGGTCGGAGAGCTTGGCGACGAGTACCAGCACGACCATCAAGATCGTCAACGTCGCCGTGATCATCACCAGTCCGGCGGTCTGCCCGACGCCAACGACGACCTTGAGGTAGGTCGGCAAGTATCCGGTGAGCATGTAGTCCGCGGCGCTGGACGTGACCACCAGAGCCGCACAAATCAGCATGGGTCTCCACTGCTCACGAAATGTGCTGAAGAATTGCTCGTGTTCGTCTGCATTCCTGTCGGCGCTGGCGTTCTCGTAGGCTGCTGACTCCTCAAGGCGCATCCGCAGCACGAGGGCGACGACGCCGAAGGGCGCACTCAGCAGCAACGGAATTCGCCAGCCCCACGTCAGCATGTCGTGGCTCGACAGCCAGGTCTGCAGCCCGGTGACCAGCAGTCCCGCCAGCACGAATCCGCTCAGGTTGCCCATCGGCAGAAACCCGACCATCATGCCGCGTTTGCGATCTGGGACCTGCTCACCGAGGTAGGTCATCGCCCCGACGTACTCGCCGCCGGTTGACAGCCCCTGGAAGATTCGCGCGACGAGAAGCAGGATCGGCGCCCAGATGCCGATCGTGCTGTAGCCGGGCAGCAAGCCAGTGGCCGTCGTGCCCAACGTCATCAGCAGGATCGTGGTCATCAGCACCCGCTTGCGCCCGATCCGGTCGCCGAGCGGACCGAAGATGAATCCGCCGAGCGGACGCACGACGAACGCCGCCGCCAAGGTACCGAAGGTGGCGATGAGATGGACGGCACTGACGCTGTTGCCGGGATAGAACACCCGCGCGATTGTGGTGGCGATATAGCCGTAGATCCCGAAGTCGTACCACTCCATGAAGTTGCCGATCGCGGTCCCCGCAATCGAGCGACGTGTTGCTGAGGGGTCGATGACGCGGATCTCGTCGCGTCGCCATTTGCGGCGGCGGGACGCGCCGCGGTGTCGCACTCATCAAGCTGTCAGGTACCCGCTAGGTGGCCCGCAGCAAACACCCAGGCTCGCAGGCCGTTGCCGATGGTTGAATTGCGACTCGGCTAACCCCGATCCGGCCCCTTCGCCGTCAACACCGCGTAGATGGCCAAAAAGGACGCCGCCGGAATGGTATTCACGACGCGGTCGCGGACGCGGATGTGCGCGCCCACCGCGAGTACGAAGTACACCGTGAGCATCGCTGTGGTCAACCGCGCCAATGCTGGAATCCTGCTGGCCGACAACAAGCCGATCACCGAGGCGGCCTTGGTGACCGGGAGGATCCACCGAATGTTCAGCGGGACGCCCAGTTGGTCAAGGACTTTGGTGATGTACGGCATAGGGATCGCGCATGCCACCCCGTCGGCGGCTTGAAAAGCAGCAAGCGCCGCATATGTTTTCGGCGAAGTCAGAACGCTCATGTCACTGACTCAGTTGAGGCGGCGCCGCCAATGTGCCATCAACCGGCTTGCGCGCGTCGGCCTCGGCCTTTGCCACCGCCTGGACGATTGCCGGATCGGTCTCGGTGGAGAACCAGTCGGCCGTGTCCTTGTCGTAGTCTTCGGGTTTGGGCAGGTTCTCCTCGACCGGCGATGGCACATACCGGAACACGCCGTCCTCCCCCGGCGCGCCGAGCAGCTTGGTGAAACCCTGTAACGCGGTTCCGAAGTCGCTGGGCACCAGCCACACCTTGTTGGCTTCGCCCTGCGCCATCTGCGGCAGGATCTGCAGGTACTGGTAGGCCAACAGCTCGGGGGTGGGCCGGCCGGCCTTGATCGCCGCGAACGTCTTCTCGATCGCCTTGGCCTGACCCTGCGCCCGGAAGTAGGCCGCAGCTCGCTCACCTTGCGCCCGCAGCATCCGGGATTGCCGGTCGGCCTCGGCGGCCAGGATTGCCGCCTGCTTGGCGCCCTCTGCAGCCAGGATCTGGGACTGCTTGGCACCTTCGGCCTCTGTGATCGCGGCCTGCCGGTTCCCTTCAGCGGTCAAGATCATCGCCCGCTTCTCCCGGTCGGCCTTCATCTGCTTTTCCATCGAGGCCTGGATCGACGGGGGCGGGTCGATGCTGCGCAATTCCACCCGCGCCACCCGCAGCCCCCACCGGCCGGTGGCCTCGTCGAGCACACCGCGCAACTGACCATTGATCTTGTCTCGGGAAGTCAGGGTCTGCTCTAACGTCATGCCGCCCACCACGTTGCGCAGTGTCGTAGTGGTGAGCTGCTCGACGCCGACGATGTAGTTGCTGATCTCGTAGACCGCGGCCTGAGGGCTGGTGACCTGGAAGTAGACCACGGTATCGATGTTGAGGGTCAGGTTGTCCTCGGTGATCACCGGCTGCGGCGGAAACGACACCACCCGCTCGCGCAGGTCTATCCGGGCGCGGATCCGGTCGATGAACGGCACCAGCAGGGTCAGCTGCCCGCTGACGGTGCGGCTGTAACGGCCAAGACGTTCGATCACCGCCGCCTCGGCCTGCGGGATCAGCGCAATCGACTTGGCCACCACAATGGCGGCGAAGCCCACCAAGACGGCCAGCAAAACCAAGGTGAAAATTAATCCTGAGCTACCCGCATCTTGACTGACAACTACCACTTGACCGTGCATCGAAAAGCTCCTATTGCTCCAGAGGGTTAGGGATTTTTCCAGACCACCGCGGTGGCCCCGTTGATATGCATGACTGTCACCTGTTCGCCAGGTTCGAAGACGTCGCCGTCGTTTAACGGCCGCGCCGTCCAGACCTGGCCGTCGAGTTTGACCTGCCCTTCGTCGCGAGCAACCCGGTCGAGGACCAGCGCTCTTTTGCCCTCCAGCGCCTCGACGCCGGTCGTTATGGCTTTCGGCGGCGTGAGGCGCCGCCGCAGCGCCGGCCGGACCAGCAATAGCAACAGCACCGAAACCACCAAAAACACCGCGCCATCGGCCAAGGTTGGCAAGTGCAGCAGCCAACTGGATCCGCCCGCGGCCAGCGCGCCACCGCTGAGCATCAGCAAGAACATGTCGCCGGTCAGCGCCTCCGCGCCAGCCAGCCCCAGGGCGAATATGAGCCAGATCACGGCCGCAGGCATGCCGCCAGGATATCGTGTGATGGGCCGTGATCGGAGCGAACAACTAGACTGCGAAACCATGTGGTGCCCTAGCGCGACGCTCTCGATCTGGGCCAACGCCTGGCTTGCCGGCAAGGCCGCGCCAGACGACGTCCTGGATGCGTTATCTTGTTGGGCGCCAGCACAATCGGTCACCGCATACGATGCCGTAGCGGCGGGTCACACCGGACTGCCGTGGCCGGATCTGCAGGACGCGGGAGCGGTGTCGCTGCTGCAGACACTGCGCACCGCCGCGGGCCGGTCGGCCACCGGCCCACCGTCGATCACGGTGGTGCTGCCGGTTCCCGGCGATGTCCGTGGTCTGTCCGCGGGCACACAGTTCGAGCGAGACGCGTTGGCCGCCGGCGAAGCGGTGATCGTCAGCAGTCCCGAAGAACCCGGCGTGGCCGTCGGACTGGTGCCCGAATTCGGCTACGACGACTGCGACGACGAGCGCGCCGTAGCCGAATTATGTGCGCTGTCCTGGACGGTGTACTCACTGCCGGGTGCCCCGGCCATCGACCACAGCGAGTTGGGTGAGGCCGAATACGCACTGCGACTGGCGGTGCGATCGGCCGCCGACGCACTCACCACCATTGGGTTGGGGTCCGCCGGCGTCGATATCGACGATCCGCGTGGGCTTATCGAGCAGCTGCTGGAATCCGCGCGCCAACACCAAGTCCCCGAGCATGCACCGTCACGCGCCCTGCGCGTGCTGGAAAACGCCGCACATGTCGACGCGATCATCACAGTCAGTGCCGGGCTGACACGGATTGGCACGCAGTCGTTGTCGGAGGCGCAAATCGCCACTGATGCGCTGCGCCCGTTGGCCGCGGTGGTGCGGTCGGCGCGAATGGCTGCGCTCAGCGCGATTCTGCAGGCCGCCTGGCGCGCCTAGTCGCCGGCCGGTCCCGCCCGCTCTTCGGCGACGCAATGTGGTGCGCGGCACGGCTCGCCGTTGATGCTGGCCGCGCAGCCGGGCACCGGATCTGGACCGCTCACTCTCGACGGCGGCCTGCCGTAGCGCAATTCGTCGATCAGGTCCACCGCCAGCCGGGCGAATCGCGGGTGAGCATTGGGTGTGGAAGCGCGTGTCAACGCCACGCCCGCCGCCTCTGCCTGGGATGCCAACTCCTGGTCGAGATCCCACACCACCTCGATATGGTCGGCGACAAAACCTATCGGGCAAACGATGACGGCTTTGGTCCCTGCCGCGGCCAACGTCGAAAGTACATCGGCGATATCGGGCTCCAGCCAGGGAACTTGCGGTGCACCCGATCGCGACTGCCAGGCCAACTCGTAATTGCGGTATCCGACTGCCGTCGCTACCAGCATTGCGGCGTAAGCGACTTGGCGGCTGTAGAGTCGCGGACCGCAGCGTTGATCGGCGGCCACCGGGATCGAATGTGCGGTGAACACCAGCCGCGCGCGGCCGAGCAGCTCGGCGGGTAAGGCGCGGGAGGCCGCACCGATGGCGTCGGCGAAGATCTGCACGAAAGCCGGGTGGTCGAAGTATGGTCGCAGCTTTACCAATTCGGGAGCATCGGGCCCGGCTGCCCGGCGCGACCGGGCAATGTCCTCGACATACTGGGTGCAGCTGGAATACCCGCTCCACGCCGAGGTGGTGAACACCGCCGCGCGTTGGATGCCGTCGTTCCGCATGGTGGCAACGGTGTCTTCGACGAAGGGCTCCCAGTTGCGGTTGCCGAAATAGACCGGGAGGTCCAAATCGCGCTCGACGAGTTCTGCGCGCAGTTGGGCGATCAGCGCACGGTTGATCCGGTTGATCGGCGACGCCCCGCCGAAATGCAGGTAGTGCTCTGCTACCTCATCGAGGCGTTCCGGCGGCACATTCCGGCCGCGGGTGACATTCTCCAGAAACGGCCGTACCTGATCGGGCCCCTCCGGTCCACCGAAGGACAACAGCAGGACCGCGTCAAAATCCATTGCCTGCTACAGCAATTGGGTGCTGGCGCCGCCGTCAGCGTAAATGATGGTCCCGGTGGTCGCCGGCAGCCACTCGGAGAGCAGCGCGCACACCGTCTTGGCGACGGGCGTGGGGTCCTTCATGTTCCAGCCGACCGGAGCGCGCTGATCCCAACCCTCCTCCAGCAGCTGTATCTGGGCGCCGGCCTCGTCGCCGAGCGCGCCGCCGACGATCGCACTCATGGCCAATGTGCGGATCGGGCCTGCAGCAACAAGATTCGACCGCACGCCATACTTTCCCGCCTCACGCGCGACGAATCGGTTGACCGACTCCAGCGCACTCTTGGCGACCGTCATCCAGTTGTAGGCCGGCATAGCCCGGCTCGGGTCGAAGTCCATGCCGACGATGGATCCGCCGGGATTCATGATCGGCAGCAGCGCTTTGGCCAGCGAGGCATACGAGTACGCGGAGATGTGGATCCCCTTGGAGACGTCCTCATAGGGCGCGTCGAAGAACGGGTTGATGCCCATGCCGCTCTGCGGCATGAAGCCGATCGAGTGCACCACGCCGTCGAGATTGTTGTCCTGGCCGATCACTTCTCGCACCCGCTCGGCAAGCGTGTCCAAGTGCTTTTCGTCTTGCACATCGAGCTCGATCAGCGGCGCCTTCTCCGGTAACCGGTCGGCGATGCGCTGGATCAGCCGCAGCCGGTCAAACCCGGTCAGCACCAGTTGGGCGCCCTGTTCCTGGGCCACCCGCGCGATGTGAAATGCGATCGACGCGTCGGTGATGATCCCGCTGACCAGAATCCGTTTGCCTTCAAGCAGTCCTGCCATGTCCGTCCTTTTATGTGTGGCCGTCAGTGGCCCATGCCCATGCCGCCGTCAACCGGAATCACCGCACCCGAGATGTAACTCGCATCCTCGGACGCCAAGAAGCTCACCACTCCGGCGACCTCGGCGGCGGTGCCAACCCGCTTGGCCGGAATGAATTCCAGTGCCCCCTGTTGGATCCGCTCATCCAGCGCGCGGGTCATATCGGTGTCGATGTAGCCCGGGGCCACGACATTCGCGGTCACCCCGGCCTTTGACAGCTCCCGGGCGATCGAGCGAGCCATCCCGATCACACCGGCCTTGGAGGCTGCGTAGTTGGCCTGGTTGCCGATGCCCCAGCTGCCGGAGACCGAACCTATGAAGATCATCCGGCCGAACCGTTTCTTGGTCATGCTGCGCGATGCCCGCTGAGCCACCCGGAACGCCCCGGTGAGGTTGGCGTCGATGACCTTCTCGAACTTTTCCTCGGTCATCCGCATGAGGAACGCGTCCGCGGCCAGGCCCGCGTTGGACACCAGCACCTCGACCGGACCCTGGTGCTCCTCGACCGCTGTGAAAGCGCGATCGACGGCGTCGTTGTCGGTGACGTCACACTCGACGCCGAACAGCCCTTGGGGCACCCCGGATCCGCGGTGCGTGACGGCCACCTTGTGACCGTCGGCGGCCAGCCGCTGTGCGATCGCCAGACCGATCCCCCGGTTTCCGCCCGTTACCAGGACTGAACGGGACACGAATGCGGGTTTGCCGCCCTCGGTGGCTACGTCAGTCACCTGGCCAACTTATCGTCTGGGTGTCGCAGGGCTGCAATCTGCCCCTCGCATGTTGGCCCGAACTCCCGGCGAAACGTCAGGTCGGCAACCGCCGATTGATCAGCAAAGCCGCCAACGCTGCCAGCGCCAACACCAGCGACCCCAGACGCAGCCAGCCGACGCTGGCGTCGCCCTTGATTGTCTCGTAGCCGATCTGCTGCTGCAGCGACGCGTAAACCTGCTTGAGCTCTTGCAAGTTCGAGGCGTCGTAATGGTTGCCACCGGAGAGTTCGGCGACTTTTTTCATCGTGGTGTCGTCGACCGGCACCGGCTGGCGTTGGCCGTTGATCTCCACGAAGCCATATGGGGTGCCGAACGAGATCGTCGAAATCGGCACGCCCTGATCCTTGGCAGTGCGCGCTGCGGTAAACGCGCCCTTAGGGTTGTCGGGGTTGGTCGGCATCGTTTCCTTGCCGTCGGAGAACAACACGATTCGTGCCGGCGGCGGGGTGTCGCCGCCGCCGATCACCGCGCCGACGGTGGCGATGGCCTGCAGCGCGGTGAAGATGCCTTCGCCGGTGGCGGTGCGGTCGGCGAACTGCAACTTGTCCAGCGCGGCTTTGGTCGCCTCCCGGTTGGTCGTGGGTTGCACCAAAACCGTCGCCGTCCCCGCATACGCGATGAGCCCGAGGTTGATACCAGGAGTCAGCTCGCCGGCGAACTCCTTGGCGGCCACTTCGGCGGCAACCATCCGGTTGGGTTCGACATCGGTGGCCCGCATGGACTGAGACACGTCGATCACCAGCATGACGACCGCGCGGTTGCGTGGAATTCGCACATCATGGGTCGGCCCGGCCATCGCGATCGTCATCAGCAGCAGCGCCAAGATGAGCAGGATTGCCGACAGGTGACGCCAGCGGGTGGGCTGCTTAGGGGCGACGCTTTCCAGCAGCTCCATGTTGGCGAAGCGCAGCATCCGCCGATGCCGAGCCACCTGCACGATGATGTACAGCGCCACGAGTCCCAGAACGAGCAGCAGGAACAGGAAAAACCATGGGTGGGCGAATCCGGACAGCGTCATCGGCCCGAGCAACGGCAGTGTCATAGCGAAGCCGTCTTGCTGTGTGCACCGTCGGCAGAAGAAATGCGCGTCACTGACGCCCCGCCAACGCCCCGCGCCGGCGGGACTCCACGAAGCGGACGATATCGGCGATCCAATCGCGGTCGGTGCGCAGCGACAGTAGCGGCGCCCCGCAGCTGCGCATCGTGCGGGCCACGTCGGCGCGATGCGCTTCGGCCGCTTTGGCGAAGTCGTCGCGCAACTGCGCGTCGATGGTGAACTCGCGGGTAGCACCGGTTTCGGCGTCCTGCAAGATGACGTCGCCGACGTCGGGCAACTCGACATCGCGCGGATCGAGCACCTCGATGCCGAGCACCTCATGGCGTGCCGCGATCGCTCGCAGCGGACGCGTCCAGGTGATCGGGCCGAGGAAGTCGCTGATGATCACGGCCATCCCGCGTCGGCGTTCGGGCCGGCGCAGCGCGTCGATGGCCGCCGCCAAATCGCCGCGCACCCCGACCGGCGCCTTGGGCATGGTCGCGATCGTGCGCAACAGGGTCTGCTCATGCTGGCGTCCGGAGCGTGCCGGCACCCGAGTCATCCTCTCTCCGTTGGCAATCAGCGCGCCGAGCCGGTTTCCGCCACCGCTGTTGAGAAACGTGATGGCGGCAGCGGCGGCCACCGCCACGTCACGCTTCTCGCAGACCGTTGTGCCGAAGTCCAGGCTGGCCGACATGTCGACCACCATCCAGGTTTCCAATTCACGGTCGGCGATCATCTGCCGGACATGAGGATGGTTGGTGCGCGCGGTGACCGCCCAGTCCATCCGGCGGACGTCGTCACCCGGCTGGTACTCGCGCGACTCCCCCGGCTCGGAACCCGGGCCCGGGATCAGGCCAAGGTGGTCGCCGTGCAGGACACCGTCGAGCTTGCGTTTGACCGTGAGCTCGAGGGTGCGCAGCGCCGCCGACAGCTTCGGGTCATCGATCTGCCCGCGCTGCATCGACGGCGGGTGGACCACCGCCGACGCGTCGGAATCAGTCACCGACCGCTAGCCGCGCCCGCGGCCTGCATCGCAGGCGGTACCGAATGGCCTTGTTGCGGAACGGCATTCACCTGCGGCATACCGACAGTCTGCAGAATCCGATTGATGACGATCTCCGCTGAGATCTCGTCGGCGAGCGCGTCGTAGGTGAGCACCAACCGATGCCGCAGCACGTCGGGAATGACCTCGACGATGTCCTGTGGGATCACGTAGTCGCGGCCGCGCACCAAGGCCAGCGAGCGCGCGCCGGCGATGATGCCCAGCGAAGCGCGTGGGGATGCCCCGAACGAGATCCAGCTCCTGACGTCGTTCATGCCGAATTGGTCGGGGTGACGAGTGGCCGTGACAACCCGCACCACATAGTCGACCAGCGCGTGGTGAACGAAGTTGTTCGCAGCGATGTCCTGCAGCCGCAGCAAATCGCCCGTGTTCAGGATCTGCTTGGGCTGCGGGGGTGTCACACCCATCCGGTAGATGATCTCGCGCTCTTCCTCCGGCGAGGGATACCCGACGTTGATCTTGAACAGGAAGCGGTCCCGCTGGGCTTCCGGCAGCGGGTAGACGCCCTCGTGTTCGATCGGGTTTTGCGTCGCCATCACCAGGAACGGGTTGGGCAGCGGGAACCTCTTGCCACCGATCGACACTTGGCGTTCCTGCATGACCTCCAGCAGTGCCGACTGCACCTTCGCTGGAGCCCGGTTGATCTCGTCGGCCAGCAGGAAGTTGACCACCACCGGGCCGAGTTCGGTGTCGAACTCCTCCTTGCCCTGCCGGTAGATCCGGGTACCGACGATGTCGGTAGGCACCAGGTCGGGCGTGAACTGGATACGTGCGAATGTCCCGCCGACCACTCGAGCGAAGGTCTCCACGGCCAGCGTCTTGGCCACCCCTGGCACACCCTCGAGCAGCACGTGGCCCTTGGATAGCAGGCCGACCAGCATCCGCTCCACGAGTTGGTCTTGCCCCACGATGATCCGCTTGACCTCGTAGATGGCTCGTTCCAGGGTGTGCACCTCGGCAGCCAGCCCATTACCGGCACCGCCGCCGCCGGACGGCGCCGCGTGCGCCGGGCCCGCGGGGACCGTTGCAGGCCCGCCCGGACCCGAGTAACCGCTGGCGCCCGGGGGCGGCCCGCCTACTGATGTCATCGATTACCCTCCACGCCTCAGACCTCCAAAGCTCAATCACACACGACTGCTCGCACGACGAACGTCGCGGGGTCGCGACGTGCCTGCGCTCAACTATTCCAGGCCACCCGGATTCCGTCGACGTGGCCGTACTCTCCGAGGCACTGGACGGCGGCGTCAGTACTCGATTATCCGGGTCAGAGACGGCGTCATACCGGGCTTCCGCACCGGGCTGACGGTGACCTTGCCGGCGCTGCCGGAGGCCTCCAACATCTGGCCGTTGCCCAGATAGATGGTGACGTGCTGGCCACCGCCCGGGCCGTAGAAGATCAGATCGCCGCGCTTGGCCTGCGACGGTGGAATGTGCCGACCGGCGTTGTATTGATCACCGGAGAACCTCGGCAGCAGCACGCCCACCCCGGCGAAGCTGTACCGAACCAATCCCGAGCAGTCGAAGCCGACGGTGTCGGCGCCAGAGTCCACGCCTTTGCTGGGGCCGTTCGGCGTGCCGCCGCCCCACGAATACGGCACTCCCATCTGCGAGGACGCGCGACGGATGACGTACTCGACCGCCTGCCGCCCGTAGACCCGCGGTATGCCGTTGGGACTGGTGCTGCTGCCGCCCAGGTTGAGGCCAATCCCGCTGAGAAACTGCCGGCCCAAATCAAGCGTGGTCTGGGTTGCGTTGGCAGTGGCCTGCAGCGATTGGTTGGCGATCGCCACCGGGTCTCCCGGTGCGCCCGCGCTGATCACCGGCGCCAAGGTGGGATCCCACCCACCGTCCTCGGCATCGGCGGGAACGGCCAGACCGATCAGCAGACCAAACGCAGCCAGAATCGACCAGATCACATGAGCCGGACGAAAATTCTTGCGGCGCACAGATCCTTTCACGCGTCAGTACTCGATGTAGCGGACCACGTAGGGCGTCATGCCGCTGGTGCGAACCGGCGCGACCCGGACCTTCAACCCGACGTCGGGCGCCTCGAGCATCTGACCATCGCCGAGATAGATCGTCACGTGCTGACTGCCGCCGGGGCCGTAGAAAATCACGTCGCCGCGGCGCATCTGCGACGACGGGATCTTGCGGCCCATGTTGTACTGCGAACCCGAGTAGTGCGGCAGCTTGATGCCGACCCCGGCGAACGAGTACAGCACCAGGCCGGAGCAGTCGAATCCGACCGTGCCGGAGCCCGAGTCGATGCCGCGGCCCGGCCCCGCGGCGGTGCCGCCGCCCCATGAATAAGGCACGCCCAACTGCGAGAGGCCACGGCGGATCACATACTCGGACGCCTGCCGTCCGTAGACCCGGGGGATCCGACCGTTGGTAAAACCGGTGGGCGTGGGAGCCAGCCCCATCTGCTGCAGGAAGCTGCGGCCCATATTCGCCGTGACTTGCGAGGAGGTCGCCGAAATCCCCAGGATCGTGTTGAGGACGGCGATGGGGTCACCGGGGACGTTGGCGCTGGGCACCATCGGCAGCGTGGGATCCCATCCGCCGTCCCAATTGCCCGCGTTGCCCCGGGGTGCGGCGGGAGAGCCCGGCGCCGCCGGATCCCATCGGTCACCGGAACGGACTGATGTCGATGTCCCTGATGTCGTAGCCGGCCGCTGTCCGGCACCCGGCCCACCCGCTGATGCCGACCAATTGCGGGCGGCATCGAGTCTGGCCTGGGCCGCGTTGCGCTCGTCGGCCAAGCGGTTGATCTGCTGCTGCTGTTCGCCGAACTTGCGCCGAATGTCGGTCAGGGCGGCCACCGCAGCGGTCTGGCTGGCTTGGGCGTCGGCGACGGCCTTATCGGCCTTCTGCTTGGCCAGCCGGGCCGCCGACTCCTTATTCACTTGCTCGGTGCGAGCGCGTTGCAAGTTGTCCATCACCTGCCGAGAACTGGCGGCCAGGGTTTGGCCGGCCGCCGCGGTGGCGATGATGTCGTCGGGGCTTGCCGCCTTCAGGTAGCTCTCCGATGGGCCGTTGACGTAACTGGCTACCGCGAAGCGGTCGAATCGCTTCTGGGCGGCCTCGATTGCGGCGTTGGCATCCGTGACCGCCCGCTGGCTGGCCTCGACGTCATGTTGTGCGGCCGCGGCGTTGTCGCGTGCCGTTTCGACGTCGACCGCAGCCTTATTGACGCTCTCCTCTTCGGTCTGAATTTCCGCGCCGAGTTCCTGCAGACGCTGGTTGGACTGGGCCACATCGGCGATCAGCTTCGCCACTGAGTTCGGGGCGTCCGGTCCGCCCGGCTCAGCGTTCGCCAACCCCGGTATGCACAGCAGCATGGCCACGCTGAGCACCGCCGGACCAACCCGGCGAGGGAGCCTGGCGGCCTGTCGGAAAGACGAGCCGCGGCAGTTGCGTCTCATTCGACTCGGATCTCCTACGGCTCAACGCGGGCGGACGGCGCTGGAACTTCGCGCCCCAGTAATCACTAGAAGCACGTTTAAACCAAAAACATCCTTTGCACCGTATGTCACATCCGACGCAATAGAAACTTTAGTAACAAATTACAAGTCTGTTCTTCCGCGAACTGTGACCCAACGGTGACATCACTGATTTGCCCAAGCGGGCAGTACGCGTGCCGCTCTTATGCGACAGGAGCCGAATACGGCGATTTAGACGCTCCGACCAGCGCCTTCTGTGGGTGCTTCGGTTTCGTCGGGCGACGTTGCTAGACGCCTGGCCCGCAGTTGCATGATCCGGGTGCCGATCACCGCCGCCAACACAAAAATCAGCAGCACGATGGTGAACGCCGTCCAGGGAAATTGCGGTGTGTTGAGCTGCTGCAAGAAGTTCTGCGCCGAGACCACCGGATTGCCGGTCTTGGCGTTGTCTTCGCCGATCTCGAGCGTGGCGCGCGGGAAGTGTGTGCTGTAGGTGCCGACGAAGTTCGGGCTGAGCACCAACACGGTGGCATCGGGGTGCTGTTCGCCCACCCTGGTCGCGATGTCGCGCAGCGCTGTGTCGTTCCCGGGATTGTGGTCGAGCACGACGATTTTGAGGTCGATGCCGTCGTTGTGCGCTTGGTTGATCACCTCGAGTAGCGCGGGCGTGACGGCCGGTGGCGCGCTGATGTTCTCGGCAGTGACCTGTTGTTCCACAATCGCCAGGCATTGGTCGGGCGGTGTCGCCGGATCGGCACCGATGGCGCCGCAGATCTCGATGGGGATATACAGCGGCACGTGCAGGGTGGTCACGGTCCAAGACCGTACCGCCCAAGCAGCCAGGGGAACTCAGCGGATGCCGCGGCACCGCGACACTTAAACGACAGCGACGACGCAGAGGGGCAACCGACCCGATTGCAGGACAAGCGTACTGTTAGAATGGCAGCGCCAGCCGACATGGCCCGTCGGTCCGCAAAACTAAATCCCGGGAGTTGATGTGACCAGCAAAGGTTCGGTGAATTCGTTCGAAGCGCGTGACACGCTGAAGGTCGGCGACAGCAGTTACCAGATATATCGCCTCGACGCCGTGCCCGGCACAGAGAAACTCCCCTACAGCCTCAAAGTGCTCGCCGAAAACCTGCTGCGTAACGAAGATGGCAGCGACATCACCAAGGATCACATCCAGGCCATCGCGAACTGGGATCCCGAAGCAGACCCCAGCATCGAAATCCAGTACACGCCCGCCCGTGTGGTGATGCAGGACTTCACCGGCGTGCCGTGCATCGTCGACCTGGCCACCATGCGTGAGGCGATCGGCGACCTGGGCGGCCAAGCGGACAAGGTCAACCCGCTGGCGCCGGCCGACTTGGTGATCGACCACTCGGTGATCGCGGACTTGTTCGGCCGCGCCGACGCATTCGAGCGCAACGTCGAGATCGAGTACCAGCGCAATGGCGAGCGCTACCAGTTCTTGCGCTGGGGACAGGGCGCATTCCAGGACTTCAAGGTGGTGCCGCCGGGTACCGGCATCGTGCACCAGGTCAACATCGAGTACCTGGCACGCGTCGTGGTGGAGCGCGACGGAGTGGCTTACCCGGACACCTGTGTCGGCACCGACTCACACACCACGATGGTCAATGGCCTCGGCGTGTTGGGCTGGGGTGTCGGCGGGATCGAGGCCGAGGCCGCGATGCTCGGCCAGCCAGTGTCGATGCTGATCCCCCGCGTCGTCGGCTTCAAGCTGACCGGTGAGATCCAGCCCGGCGTCACGGCCACCGACGTCGTGCTCACCGTCACCGAGATGTTGCGCAAGCACGGCGTGGTCGGCAAGTTCGTCGAGTTCTACGGCGAGGGCGTGGCCGAGGTGCCGTTGGCCAACCGCGCCACTCTGGGCAACATGAGCCCCGAATTCGGTTCCACGGCAGCAATTTTCCCGATCGACGAAGAAACGATCGATACCTGAAGTTCACTGGCCGCAGCGACGAGCAGCTGGCGCTGGTCGAGACTTACGCGAAAGAGCAGGGCCTGTGGCACGACCCCAAGCACGAGCCGGCGTTCTCGGAATACCTCGAGCTCAACCTATCCGATGTGGTGCCGTCGATCGCCGGACCGAAGCGCCCGCAGGACCGAATCGCGTTGTCCGACGCCAAGTCCGCGTTCCGCAAGACCATCCCCGACTACGTCGGCGACGACCCCGACAAGAAGGAATACTCCAAGCTGGACGAGGCCGTCGACGAGACGTTCCCGGCGAGCGACCCGGGGGCACTGAGAATGGCCATGCTGACGAGCTCACCGGTGGCATCGGCGCCGCAAGCATGCCAAGGGCCGGGTGAGCAATCCGGTGACGGTGAAGTCCGACGAACTCGGCGAATTCGTGCGTCGACCACGGCGCGGTGGTCATCGCCGCGATCACGTCCTGCACCAACACTTCCAATCCCGAGGTGATGCTGGGCGCGGCGTTGCTGGCGCGTAACGCCGTGGAGGCGGGCCTGACGTCGAAACCGTGGGTCAAGACCACGATGGCACCGGGTTCGCAGGTCGTCAGCGACTACTACGAAAAGGCCGGGCTGTGGCCGTATCTGGAGAAGCTGGGCTTCTACCTGGTCGGCTACGGCTGCACCACCTGTATCGGCAACTCGGGCCCATTGCCTGAGGAGGTCTCGAAGGCGGTCAACGACAACGACCTTTCGGTGGCCGCAGTGTTGTCGGGCAACCGCAACTTCGAGGGCCGTATCAACCCCGACGTGAAGATGAACTATCTGGCCTCACCGCCGCTGGTGGTCGCCTACGCGCTGGCCGGCACGATGGACTTCGACTTCGAGTCGCAGCCGCTGGGCAAGGACAAGGACGGCAAAGATGTCTTCCTGAAAGACATCTGGCCGTCGCAGAAGGACGTCTCCGACACCATCGCGTCGGCGATCAACCGGGAGATGTTCACCAAGAACTACGCCGACGTGTTCAAGGGCGACGAGCGGTGGCGCAACCTGCCGACCCCCAGCGGCAACACTTTCGAGTGGGACGACAACTCGACCTATGTGCGCAAGCCGCCGTACTTCGACGGGATGCCCGCCGAACCGGAGCCGGTCAGCGACATCAGCGGCGCGCGGGTGCTGGCGCTGCTCGGTGACTCGGTGACCACCGACCACATTTCGCCGGCGGGCGCATCAAGCCGGGCACTCCGGCGGCGGAATACCTCGACGACCATGGCGTGCGAGCGCAAGGACTACAACTCCTTCGGGTCGCGGCGCGGCAATCACGAGGTGATGATCCGCGGCACGTTCGCCAACATCCGGCTTCGCAACCACCTGCTCGACGACGTGGGTCACGGTGGGTACACCCGCGACTTCACCAGCCGGACGGACCGCAGGCGTTCATCTACGACGCGGCGCAAAACTATGCGGCAGAGAACATTCCGCTGGTAGTGCTCGGCGGCAAGGAATACGGTTCGGGCTCGTCACGCGACTGGGCGGCCAAGGGCACCCGGCTACTGGGGGTGCGTGCGGTGATCGCCGAGTCATTCGAGCGCATCCACCGATCCAACTTGATCGGCATGGGTGTGATCCCGTTGCAGTTCCCGGAGGGCAAGACCGCGGAGTCGTTGGGGCTCGACGGCACCGAGGTGTTCGATATCACCGGCATCGAGGCGCTCAACGATGGCAAGACGCCAAAGACGGTGAACGTCAGGGCCAGCAAGGAAGGCTCGGAAGCGATCGAGTTCGACGCGGTGGTCCGCATCGACACCCCCGGCGAAGCCGACTACTACCGCAACGGCGGCATTTTGCAATACGTGCTGCGCAACATGCTCAGGTCGAAGTAGCTCGGAGCGCCCGTGCCTAAGGTCAGCCAGGACCATCTGGCGGCCCGTCGCCGTCAGATCCTCGACGGTGCCCGTCGCTGCTTTGCCGAATATGGCTACGAGAAGGCGACGGTGCGCCAGCTAGAGAAGGCCATCGGCTTGTCGCGCGGAGCGATCTTCCATCATTTCCGCGACAAGGACACGTTGTTCTTCGAGCTGGCCCGCGAGGACGCCGAGCGGATGGCCGCGGTCGCGTCGCGAGAGGGTCTCATCCAGGTGATGCGGGACATGCTCACCGCGCCCGAGCAGTTCGACTGGCTCGCCACGCGATTGGAGATCGCGCGGAAGCTGCGCCACGACCCGGCGTTCAGTCGGGGGTGGGCGGAGCGCTCGGCGGAGCTAACTGCGGCAACGATCGATCGGCTGCGTCGACAAAAGCGGGCCGGGCGGGTGCGCGACGACGTCCCCAGCGACGTACTGGTGTGCTACCTGGACCTGGTTCTCGACGGCTTGGTGGCCCGGGTGGCCTCCGGTGAAGACCCACAGCGGCTTACCGCCGTCCTCGATCTGGTCGAGAGTTCGGTACGCCAGACCTAACTCAAAGTTCGCTCGCCACCAGTGCGTAACGACCGTCGGGAAGCGCTGCGATGAAATCCCGCACTTCATCCACAAAGGGGTTCCGGACATCAACGCGGGGTCAGTCGAGCCGCCTATATTGTTGGCGTTGCATCGCGACCTCGTCGCCCGCTTCGGCCGGCGGCAAAACCTACCGGGCTGGGGATCGAGTGCGGTGGTTGGGTCCCCCGCGGCTACGCATCGTGGTTCCCGATTCGCGCAACATGCTGTGGATCGAGCCATACGACCTGCCAGTCGACGCGACCAGGGTGCGAATGCTGGCTCCGCCCTCGTAGGCGCTGCGCAATTCGACCAGCAACTGAGCGCGTGTCTTTTTCGATTTCCTCATCGGCACCTCCCCGCTTCAAAAAGGATCCCCAAAGCACAAAGAGTAAGAAGCCGACGTCAGCGGCGGGCCACTTTGACGAAATCGCCTGCGCCACCGCCCAGACCACGCGCCTAAGCGGTCAGGCCAACTCGATGAGATCCCGGTAGTCTGAAGACCAATGGTCTTCAGTGCCGTCCGGTAGCAGCACGACGCGCTGCGGATCGAGCGCCTCGGCAGCTCCGGGATCGTGTGTCACCAGCACAACCGCCCCGGTGTAGCTACGCAGCGCGTCCAACACCTGCTCACGAGACGCCGGATCGAGATTGTTCGTCGGCTCGTCGAGCAGCAATACATTCGCGGTGGAGGCCACCAGACCGGCCAGTGCCAGTCGCGTCTTTTCCCCGCCGGACAGCGTGCCGGCCAACTGCTCGAGCTGGCTACCGCTGAACATGAACGCGCCAAGCAAGCCTCGGAGATCCTGCTCGCCGGAATCGGGTGCGGCGTGGCGGATGTTCTGCCATACCGTCGCGGCGTCGTCCAGGGTGTCGTGCTCCTGCGCGAAATAGCCGATTTTCAAACCGTGTCCGGGCTCCAACGCCCCGGCGTCGGGTTGCTCGACGCCGGCCAACAACCGCAGCAGGGTCGTTTTGCCCGCGCCGTTAAGACCCAACACCACGACCCGAGAGCCGCGGTCGATGGCGAGGTCAACACCGGTGAACACTTCCAGCGAACCGTAGGTCTTGGTCAGACCGGTGGCCACTAGCGGGGTGCGCCCGCAGGCCGACGGACTCGGGAACTTGATTCGGGCAACTTTGTCGGCCGCCCGCTCGTCTTCGAGCGCGGCCATCATCCGGTCGGCGCGTCGCAGCATATTTTGGGCCGCAACGGCTTTGGTGGCCTTGGCACCGAGCTTGGCGGCTTGGGTACGCAATGCGGCGGCCTTGCGTTCGGCGTTGGCACGTTCCCGGCGGCGTCGCTGCTCATCGGTAGCACGGGCGTCGAGATACTTCTGCCAACCCATGTTGTAGACGTCGACTTCGCCGCGCACCGCGTCGAGAAACCAGACTCGGTTGACGACGTCAGCCAACAACTCGACGTTGTGACTGATCACCACCAGCCCGCCGGTGTGACCCCGCAGAAACTCCCGTAGCCAGCCCAATGAATCGGCGTCGAGGTGGTTGGTCGGCTCGTCGAGCAGCAACGTGGTGGTCGCCCCGGCGCCAGTATCGGATGCGGCGAACAAGATCCGCGCCAACTCCACCCGGCGGCGTTGACCGCCGGAGAGGGTGCGCAGCTGCTGGGTCAGCACCCGTTCGGGCAAGCCCAGACTGGCGCAGATCCGACCTGCCTCGCTTTCCGCGCCGTAACCACCGAGCGCGGCGAAGCGTTCCTCGAGTTGGCCGTAGCGGCGGATTGCACGATCGCGTGCGGCGTCGTCCGCGACTTCGGCCATCAACGCTTGCTGCTTTTCCAGATCGGTGAGCAGAGTGTCCAGTCCGCGCGCAGAAAGCACCCGGTCGCGGGCGAGGATCTTGAGGTCGCCCTCTTTCGGATCCTGCGGCAGATAACCGATCTCGCCGATGCGTGTCACCGTTCCGGCATATGGCTCGCCCTCGCCGGCGAGGATGCGCAGGGTGGTGGTCTTTCCGGCGCCGTTGCGACCGACCAGACCGATCCGGTCACCGGGCTGTATTCGCAGCGCCGGGCCGTCAGCGGAGAGCAATGTACGCGCACCAGCGCGGACCTCCAGGTCCGTAGCCGTGATCACGGTCACTCTCCTTGTTCGAGGCTTATCTGTCGTCGGTGAACACCGGCGGCCGTTTCTCGGCGCGCGCGGCCACCGACTCTTCGAAGTTGGTGGTGAGCAGACGAACGAAGAGCTGTCCTAGGCCTTCGGCCTGCATGTGCCCTTCCAGGCTAGCGGCGTCTAGTCCACTCCACAGTGTGCGCTTGGTCAACTCGATACCGGGCCGGGAGAATGCGGCGATTCGCTCGGCCATCGCGTAGCAGGTGTCCAGCAGCTGGTCGTCGGGCACCTGGCGCGATACCAGCCCGATCCGCTCGGCTTCCTCTGCGTCGATGTCGCGACCGGTCAGCATGATCTCGAACGCCCGCGACGAACCGATGGCACGTGGCAACAGGTAACTTAGGCCCAGCTCGCTGGCGGTCAGCCCGTTGTTGATGCCCGCGGCCCGGAAATAGGCTCCGCTGGCCGCGACGCGGATGTCGGCGGCCAGCGCCAGGCACAGCCCCCCACCGATCGCGGCGCCGTTAACTGCGGCGATCACAGGTTGGTGCAAGCGCCGCAGCGCCAGAATGACGTCGTCGAGAATCTGCATCGATCGCAGCGCATAGGTGGGCCGGGTCAATCCCTCGACGTGCGGCACCTCCCCCGCCGATTTGTGATCGGCGCCGGACGAGAAGCCCCTGCCGGCCCCGGTCAGCACAACCACCCGCACGGAGTTGTCGTAGCTGACCGTCTCCAGCGCCGCCTTCAGCGGAACCATGACGTCGAACGCCATGGAGTTCATTCGCTCTGGCCGGTTGAGGGTGATTAGCGCGACCTGCGGCCGCGGATGTTCGACGAGAACCATGCTCACCGCGCAACGGTAACCCGGGCGCGCGGCGGAATAGATCAGGCCTGGTCGCTGTCCTGCGTCGCGATGGCTGCGTCAATGTCGAAATCCCTGATCTGCTGCACCAGATCTTCCAGCGCGGCCGGTGGCAGAGCGCCGGCTTGGTTGAACACCAGCTTGCCCTTCTTGAAGGCCATCAGCGTCGGGATGGATCGGATCTGAGCGGCCGCGGCAAGTCCCTGTTCGGCTTCGGTGTCGACCTTGGCGTGAACGACGTCGGGGTGCTTCTCCGCAGACGCGGCAAACGTGGGCGCGAACTGGCGACACGGTCCGCACCAGGATGCCCAGAAGTCGACGAGCACGATGTCGTTGCCGTTGATGGTGTCGTTGAACTGTTCGGCAGTGAGGTCTTGGGTAGTCACGCCCCGCTCAACGCGGCAAACTGCCCGTGTGTTCCCCAGCGTTCCGCGGGGTCCCTAGGTTAGGTGGTCGAAGTCACCGCGGACCCAGGCGGCGTGGCGGTCGGCCGATCGCTGGACCACAGCGAGGCCGTCGCTGTCGATCGAGTTGATGAACAGGCCATAGATGCGGTCGAAGTGCAACGCCGCCAGCGTGCCGGCCATGCGCTGCACGACCGCAGCGGACAGCGGCAGGCGATTCGGGTAGCTGCGCAAGAACGCGACCGTGCGGCGGTCCGGGTTGGGAAAGATGGTGTCGCCGACCAGCAGCACGCCGCGGCCGGCAGCGCCGTCGGTCCAGCAGGCCACCGCACTGCCCGGAAAGTGGCCGCCGACCCGGACCACCGACAACGACGGGGTCAGCTGCAAGCTGTCCGACCACTGCTGAATCACCGGGTCGGAACGCATCACCCACTCGGCGTCCGCGGCGTTCACGTACACCGGGACGCCGCCCAGCCGGTGGCTCCACTCAACTTGTGCGCCGTACATGTGCGGATGACTGGCCACAATGGCGATGACCGGCCCGCGCTTTTCTACCGCGGCTACCGCGTCGTCGTCGATAAAGCCGGACGGATCCCACAACACGTTGCCGGCATCGGTGCATACCAGCTTTCCCAGCTGTCCGATCCCGAACGCCGGCGAGGCGCCGACCCCGACGAGTCCGTCCTCGATGTCGGTGACTTGCGATTGCGTTCCTTCGGCGACCAGCTGCTCCAATGTCGCCCACTGCTGACCCTCGCTGGGCACCCACTGCCGCTCGTCGGCACAAATCGCGCACACGCTCGGTGCGGAGTCGTGCTCGACACCACAGGTTCTACACAACCAAAACACGGCACAACTCTAATTCGGCGACGCGTCTCTACCGTCACTTAGTGAGATCTACCGCTGGAAACGGGTACTCGCTAGCCGGCGATTGGAGAAGCGTTGATGTTTGCCTTCTCGGCGAAGCCGCGTTTGATTCGGCTTGCGGTCGTCGCCGTCTCCGGAGCCGCCGCGGTGTCGATGGCCGCGTGCAGCACATCGAACAATCAGAACGCCGGTCAGGCGAGCTCATCTTCTAGCCCGAGGTCATCTTCTAGCCCGACCAGCGTCATACCGAAGCCCGCGACACCGCCCGTCGGGCACGACCACATCGAGGGCCTCATCCGATCGGTGTCGGGCAACACGATCCAGCTCACGCAGCGAGACCGGACCGGGGCCACGGTGGACTTCAGCCCGCACACGATGGTCACCGAGCTCACCTCGGCTCAGCTGACCGACGTCGCCCCCGGCAGTTGCGTCGACGTGCGGGCCGCTCAGGAGAGCCAGCCTGGGGGTGGTGGTGGAATCACCGCGGAATCCGTGGAGATCAGCCCGGCCGTCGGCGGGAAGTGCCCGCCACCGCTGGAACCCCCGTCAGCAGCGCCGCCCGGTGCGCCGGCCTTCGTTTACGGCACGGTCGCCTCCGTCACCGGCAACACTTTCACCGTCACCGAGACCGATCCCACCGGCAAGACCGCGCATAGCGATGTGACCGTCACCAACACGACCACTTACACCAAACATGCGGTCACCAATACCCAAGCCCTGCAGCAGGGTAAGTGCATGGCGGCTCAGGGAACGACGACCGGCGGCGTACTGCAAGCGGCGACAATCGATCTCGAACCGTGTCCGCCGATGGGCCGCCCGCACCACCATTTCCACCTCCCCCACCTCCCTCATTTTCCGCACCACCACCATTAGCGCCCACGCAGCGCTGATCGCTGCCGGCGACGAAAACCCTTCCCTCCGTGGCGGAGTAGCTGACCTGGGACCTTACGGTTGCGTCGCCGTAGGTTACGCCTCCGTCGCCGTAGCTTACGGTTGCGTACCCATTGCAGCCTCGGACACACTGCGTCCAAGTTCACCTGGGGTCTGATGCGAGGAGCAAAACCGGTGGGGCACTACATTGCCAACCTGCGCGACATCGAATTCAATCTATTCGAGGTTCTGAACATCGGACCCATTCTCGGCGCAGGGCGCTATCGCGACCTCGACGTCGACACAGTCCACACGATGCTCGACGAGGTCGCTCGCCTGGCCGAGGGCCCAGTCGCCGAGTCGTTCGCTGACGCCGACCGCAACCCACCGATATTCGAGCCGGAACGTCACACCATCTCGGTCTCCGCCGAGTTAGCCAAATCGGTGCAGGCGGTCAAAGACGCCGAGTGGTGGCGCATGGGTCTTGCCGAAGAAATCGGCGGCGTATCCGTACCAGGCCCGGTGACGTGGGCGATCAACGAGATGCTGCACTGCGCCAATCCAGCAGCCGGCTTCTTCTACAGCATGGGCCCGGCGATGGCCAACGCGCTCTATATCGAGGGCACCGAACAGCAAAAGCGGTGGGCGGTGATAGCCCTGGAACGAGGTTGGGCGGCCACCATGGTGTTGACCGAGGCCGACGCCGGCTCCGATGTCGGAGCGGGGCGAACCAAGGCCATCGCGCAGCCGGACGGCAGCTGGCACATCGAGGGCGTCAAGCGGTTCATCTCCGGTGGCGATGTGGGCGATACCGCAGAAAACATCTTCCATCTCGTGCTGGCCCGACCCGAGGGCGCGCGTCCGGGCACCAAAGGTTTGAGCCTGTTCTACGTGCCCAAGTACCTGTTTGACCCCGAGACTTTCGAACTCGGTTCCCGTAACGGGGTTTTCGCCACCGGGCTGGAACACAAGATGGGCCTGAAGGCCTCTCCGACCTGCGAGTTGACCTTTGGCGCGCACGGGCAACCCGCGGTCGGCTACCTGGTCGGCGACGTGCACAACGGAATCGCACAGATGTTTACCGTGATCGAGCACGCACGCATGACCGTCGGCGTCAAGGCTGCCGGCACACTGTCCACCGGCTACCTCAACGCGCTGGCATTCGCCAAGCAGCGGGTGCAGGGCGCGGATCTGACCCAGATGACCGACAAGACCGCGCCGCGGGTCACGATCATGCACCACCCGGATGTGCGTCGTAGCCTGATCACCCAGAAGGCCTACGCCGAAGGCTTGCGGGCGCTCTACTTGTATGCCGCGGCGCACCAGGACGGCTTTGTTGCACAACACGTTTCAGGTGCGGACGCCGAGATGGCGCACCGCGTCAACGATCTGCTGCTCCCCGTTGTCAAGGGGGTGAGCTCGGAACGGGCTTATGAGATCCTGACCGAGTCGCTGCAGACGCTCGGGGGATCAGGTTTTTTGACCGATTACCCGATCGAGCAGTACATCCGTGATGCCAAGATCGATTCTCTCTACGAGGGCACCACCGCGATCCAGGCGCTGGATTTCTTCTTCCGCAAGATCATCCGCGACCGCGGCGAAGCCCTCGAGCATGTCACGTCACAGATCAGCCGCACCATCGAAAGCTGCGATGAAACGCTGCGACAGCATGCCGAGCTGCTGCGTACCGCGCTCGACGACGTCAAAGCGATGACAGCCACCCTGACCGGTTACCTGATGGCCGCCGCGGAAAACCCAACGGAGATATACAAAGTCGGGCTCGCATCGGTGCGATTCCTGCTCGCGGTCGGCGACTTGCTGATCGGTTGGCGGCTCTTGGTACAAGCCGACGTTGCGCATACGGCGCTGGCCAGCGCACCGACCAAAGACGAGGCGTTCTATCAGGGCAAGATCGCCACCGCGCGATTCTTCGCCAAGAACGTGCTGCCAAACCTCACCGCACTGCGCGGCATTATCGACGCAATCGATGACGACATCATGGAGCTCCCCGAAGCCGCGTTCTAACGACGACTCGCGCGGGTTGCCCGAATACACAGCTGGCTCATAATCGGCCGCCAGCCCGCACTCAGCTGCGCCACTGATCGTGAGAAGCGTTGCTTGGCCGGCCTGCGCACGCGGCCGACGAGTTGAAAGGACCTCGATGTCTGTTACGTCCCCGAGCACGCAACTCACCCGATTGGCGATCCTCACGCTCACCGGCGCAACCGCGCTTTCCGTCGCCGGGTGCGGTGCGTCGAACAATTCGAAGCCCGAAACTGCGGCAAGTCCGCCAAGTTCGGCGGTGACATCCACGCCACCGTCGGCGTCCCCGAACGGCAAAAGCTGGGTCAGCGGGCTGATCGCTTCAGTGGCGGGCGACGCGATCCAGGTCGCCCAGCAGGCCGGAACCGCCACCGTCGATTTCTCGCCGTCGACGAAGATCACCGAGGTCAGCCCCGCTCAGCTGACTGACGTCACCGCGGGGAGTTGCGTTGCTGTGCTTGCCACCCGTGCCAGCGCGCGACAGCGGCGGCGCGATCACGGCGCGATTCGTGCGAGTCAGCCCGGCCGTTGCCGGCAAGTGCCCAGAGCCCAAGCACCCCTCATCGGGCGGACACGCAGGACATCGGCCGGTGGGGGGCACGGTTGCCTCCGTCGCGGGTAACACCATCACGGTGACCGGTACCGATGCCACCGGCAATACGTCCCAGACCAACGTGACGGTCACCGACACCACCAAGTACACCAAGCAGGCAGCCACCGACGCGCAAGCGCTGGCCCAAGGTAAGTGCGTCGCCGCGCGCGGGACCAAAGACGACAGCGGCACGCTGCAGGCTACGGCGATCAGCGTTCAACCTGCGGACAACGGCACCTGCCCGCAGCCCGGCGGAAGACGGCACCAGCAGTAGCGCTGTCAGTCCTTGCCGCGCCAGCCACGTTCGAACGGCAACCGCCACGCTCGCGGCGCAATCAACGGATGGACCGCGTTGGGACCCCATGAGTCGAGGTCGTAGCTGCGTGTCGGCGGCGGGTCCTCGAGCAGCGGTGCCGAGATCTCCCAGAGCCGCTCGATGCCCTCCGCCGTGTTGTACAGCGTCCGGTCGCCGCGCATCGCGTCAAGAATCAGACGCTCGTAGGCCTCGAGCACATCGCCGGCATGGCCGGAGTCTTCCATGGTGAACTGCAGGCTGAGCTTGTCCAGCTTCATTCCCGGTCCAGGCCGCTTGCCGTAAAACGACAGCGACATCTTTGACACATCGGCCAGATCGAAGGTCAGGTGATCCGGGCCCTTCTGTCCCACACCAGATCCAGGCGGAAACATGCTCCTCGGCGGCTCATTGAACGCGATCGAGATGATGCGCTGTCCCTCAGCGAGGCCCTTGCCGGTGCGCAGAAAGAACGGGACACCTGCCCAGCGCCAGTTGTCGATCTCGCATTTGAGCGCGACGAACGTTTCGGTATCCGATTCTGTAGGCACCCCGGGCTCGTCGCGGTAACCACGGTATTGCCCGCGCACGACGTCGCTTGGGTCAAGCGGGCGCATCGAACGGAATACTTTGTTCTTCTCGCTACCGATCGCGTCCGGGGCAAGCGCGGTGGGCGGTTCCATCGCCACGAAAGCCAGAATCTGGAACAAATGGGTGACAACCATGTCCTTGAATGCCCCCACGGAGTCGTAAAAACCTGCGCGGCTCTCACATGTGAGCTTCTCGGGCACGTCGATCTGGATGTGGTCGATGAAGTTGCGGTTCCAAATCGGCTCGAACAGCCCGTTCGCGAAGCGGAACGCGAGGATGTTCTGCGCGGCCTCCTTGCCGAGGAAATGATCGATCCGGAAGATCTGCTCTTCCTCGAACCGCTCGTGAATTGCCTTGTTCAGTTCGCGGGCGCTGGCCAAATCGACGCCGAACGGCTTTTCCATGATGACCCGGGAGTTCTGCACCAGATCCGCCTTCTGCAGCGCTTCCATCACGTGCATCACCGCCGCCGGCGGGACGCTCAAGTAGTGCAGCAGGCGGACGTCATCACCGAGTACCGCGACCTGCTCGGCCACCGCACTGGCCAGCGCTTCGGGGCCGGCTTCCTGTGACACATAGGTCAAGTTGTTGATGAACTCATCGCAGAGGTCTTCTGGGACGTCATGGTGGCAGAACTCGTTGCAGGCCTTTAGCGCCTGCTTGCGGAAAGTCTCGTTGTCAATTTCCTCCAGCGACGTGCCGATGATGCGGATCTCGGGCGCCAGGTTGGAGCAAGAAAGGTGGAGGAGACCGGGCAGCAGCTTACGGCGCGCTAAATCGCCCGTTGCACCAAACAACACGATGACGTGTGGCTCAGCCGCCGGCCTTCTGCTTGACCCCGCGAGCTGTCGGATCACTCACCTATTGATGGTAACCAGGTCTGGACCGGCCGAAACCAGGCATGCGCCCAGAGTTTACTTAGCGGTAGCGAGAATTCAGACGGTGAAACCGAGAGCACGCAGCTGGTCGCGGCCGTCGTCGGTGATCTTGTCCGGGCCCCACGGCGGGTTCCACACCCAGTTGATCCGCAGCTCATCGACCAGACCGGCGCCGACCAGTGCACTGCGGGACTGGTCTTCGATGACGTCGGTCAGCGGGCAGGCCGGCGACGTCAACGTCATGTCGATCAGCGCGACGGTCCCCTCGTCGCCCTCTTCGAGGTTCAGGCCGTAGACCAGTCCGAGGTCGACGACGTTGATGCCCAGTTCCGGGTCGACGACGTCCCGCATCGCCTCTTCGATGTCGGCGAGCAGCTCGTTGTCCGGTGCGGCGGTTTCACTCATCCTTTGACCTCCTCGACATCTCCAGTCACTCGCGCCAGCGCATCCTTGAACGCCATCCAGCCAAGCAGCGCGCATTTGACCCGAGCCGGATACTTGGCGACACCCGCGAACGCGATGCCATCACCTAACACGTCCTCGTCGCCGGTGACGGTTCCACGGGAGGACACCATCTCGGTGAACGCGGTAACCGTCTTCAATGCCTGCCCGACGGTTTGACCGATCACCTGCTCGGTGAGCACCGACGTGGCCGCCTGGCTGATCGAACAGCCCTGCCCGTCGTAGGAAACGTCGGCGACGTGCTCACCGTCGTCCGACAGCTCCACCCGCAGCGTGACCTCGTCGCCGCACACCGGGTTGACGTGGTGCACCTGTGCGCCAAACGGCTCGCGCAGCCCGCGGTGCTGCGGGTGCTTGTAGTGATCGAGGATCACGTCTTGGTAGATCTGCTCCAGACGCACGCAGGTCACGCTCCGCCGAAGAAGTCGAGAGCGTGTCGCACGCCGGCTACCAGCCGATCGACCTCCTCGCGGGTGTTGTAGACCGCGAAGGATGCGCGCGCGGTGGCGGCAAGGCCGAATCGGCGGTGCAGCGGCAACGCGCAGTGGTGACCGACCCGAACGGCGATGCCATCATCATCGAGGACCTGTCCGACATCGTGTGCGTGCACGCCGTCGACGATGAAAGACACTGGCGAACCGCGGTTCTCCATCGACGCGGGACCGATCACGCGCACACCGCCGATACCGGACAGACCGTCGATGGCGGCGGCCACCAACTCGCGTTCGTGAGCTTCGACCGCGTCCATGCCGAGGGCGCCGAGGTAGCGGGCCGCCGCGGCCAGCCCGACGACTTGGGAGGTCATCGGCGTACCTGCCTCGAACCGTTGCGGAGCAGCCGCATAAGTGGTGGCCTCCATGGTGACCGTCTCGATCATCGACCCGCCGGTGAGGAACGGCGGCATTGACGACATCAGTTCACCGCGGCCGTAAAACACACCGATCCCGTTGGGGCCCAGCATCTTATGTCCGGAGAAGGCGGCGAAGTCGACGCCGAGCGCGTGAAAGTCGACCGGCTGGTGCGGCACCGACTGGCAGGCGTCCAGCACCGTCAGCGCGCCGACGGCGTTGGCTCGGCTCACCAGCTCAGCCACCGGGGCAATCGCACCGGTCACATTCGAATGATGGCTGAAGGTAATGATTTTGACGTTCTCGTCGAGTTGCAGCGAGTCCAGATCGATACGACCATCATCGGTCACGCCGTACCAGCGCAGGGTGGCGCCGGTGCGACGGGCCAGTTCCTGCCACGGCACGAGGTTCGCGTGATGCTCGAGCTCGGTGGTGACGATGACATCCCCCGGGCCGACGGCATGCTCGAAGCGGCTGTCCCCCAGTACATAGGACAGCAGGTTGAGCGATTCGGTGGCGTTCTTGGTGAACACCAGCTCGTCGTGGTCGGCGCCGACGAACTCGGCGATGTCGGCGCGGCCCTGCTCGTAGGCATCGGTGGCTTCCTCCATCAGCTGGTGGGCACCACGGTGCACGCCGCCATTGGAGGTGACCAGGAACTCACGCTCAGCGTCGAGCACCTGTACCGGCCGCTGCGACGTCGCTCCAGAGTCCAAGTACGCCAACTGGTTTCCGCCCCGCATTACGCGTTTGAGGATCGGAAAGTCAGCTCGGATCGCAGCGACGTCGAGCTGTGATACCGAAGTTGTCATGGTCAGGTCCCCGCAGCCGGCACCGTCGCCGTCTGCGTGAAGCGGACGTAACCGTTTTCTTCGAGTTCGTCGGCCAGCTCTGGACCACCGGACTCGATGATCCGACCGCCCACGAACACGTGCACGAATTCCGGATGGATGTACCGCAGGATCCGGGTGTAGTGCGTGATCAGCAGAATGCCGCCGTGCTCGGACTCGGCATAGCGGTTGACGCCCTCGCTGACCACTCGCAGCGCGTCGACATCCAGGCCGGAGTCGGTTTCGTCGAGGATCGCGATCTTGGGCTTCAGCAAACCCAGCTGCAGGATCTCGTGGCGCTTCTTCTCACCACCGGAAAAGCCCTCGTTGACGCTGCGTTCGGCGAAGCCGGACTCGATGTCGAGGCTGTCCATTGCAGCTTTGACCTCTTTAACCCAGTGCCGCAGCTTGGGCGCCTCGCCGCGCACGGCGGTAGCAGCCGAGCGCAGGAAGTTCGACGTCGAGACCCCCGGCACCTCGACGGGGTATTGCATAGCCAGAAACAGTCCGGCCCGGGCGCGCTCGTCGACGCTCATGTCCAGGACGTTCGCACCGTCGAGCGTGATGGAGCCCGATGTCACGCGGTACTTCGGGTGTCCGGCGATGGCGTAGGACAACGTGGACTTGCCGGATCCGTTGGGGCCCATGACGGCATGCGTCTCACCGGAGCGCACCGTCAGGTTGACGCCGTTGAGAATGGCGATCTCCTCGCCGTCTGCGGCGTTCTCAACGCTGACGTGCAGGTCTTTGATTTCCAGGGTGGTCATGAGGCTGTTGTTCTCGATTCCGTGATGGCCAGTTCGTGCTCGATGGCTGTGGTCAAACGCTCCCGCACCTCAGCTAGCGCGATTTTCGAGATGATCTCGCCGAAGAAGCCGCGAATGACCAGCCGGCGGGCTTGGTCTTCGGGGATGCCGCGAGAACGCAGGTAGAACAGTTGCTCGTCGTCGAATCGCCCGGTGGCGCTGGCGTGTCCGGCGCCGACGATTTCGCCGGTTTCGATCTCGAGGTTAGGCACCGAGTCGGCTCGGGCGCCGTCGGTAAGCACCAGATTGCGGTTGACCTCGAAGGTGTCGGTGCCGGTGGCTTCGGCCCGGATCAACACGTCGCCGACCCAGACCGTGTGAGCGTCCGGCCGGTTCGAGTCCGGATCTCCTTGCAGCGCACCTTTGTATAGCGCGCGAGATTTGCAGTCGGGATGAGCGTGGTCCACCAGCAGCCGCGACTCGAGGTGCTGGCCGTCGTCGGCGAAGTACAGGCCTAACTAGCTCGGCGTCGCCGCCGGGCGCAGCGAACCGCACCGTGGCCGACATTCGCACTAGATCGCCGCCAAGCGTGACGGCGACGTGGCGCAGCACCGCGTCCTTCCCGAGCCGGGCGTGCTGGGCGCTGACCTGCACGGCGTCGTCGGCCCAGTCGGCGATCCACACCACCGTGAGCCGCGCGGCATCGTCGACGACGAATTCGACGTTGTCGGCGTAGGTTCCGCTGCCGCGCTGGTCGATCACCACGACGGCTTCGGCGAGTTCCTCGACCCGGAGCTGCAGATGGCCGTACGCCACTGCACCCTGACCCGGGCCGGTGATTGCGATATCCACCGGATCGGCGATTTGCGTGTCGCGCGCGACGGTCACCAGCGTCGCCGAGTTGAACGATGAAAACGCCTGCGCGGCAACACGGTCTGTGGGTGCGCCGGCATCCCCGAGTCGCTCGTCACCGCGCCGCACGGTTTCGACCCGCACCCCGGGCCGTTCACTGACGGTGATCCGGGCGCTCCCGGTGGCCGGCGCGGAGCCATCGTGCAGGCCACGTAACCGTCGCAGCGGGGTGAACCGCCAGATTTCATCGCGACCGCCGGGGACCTCGAACGCGTCCACGTCGAAGGAGGCGAACTGCTCACCCTTGTTGACAGCGGCGAGCGACGAACCCTCAACCGCTTCAGTCAATTCCGTCACTAACCTAATCCCGCCACTAGCCGACTGCGCCTTCCATCTGCAACTCGATCAGCCGGTTGAGCTCAAGCGCGTACTCCATGGGCAGTTCTTTGGCGATCGGCTCGACGAAGCCCCGCACCACCATCGCCATCGCCTCGTCCTCGGTCAGCCCGCGGCTCATCAGGTAGAAAAGCTGGTTTTCGCTGACCTTGGACACGGTGGCCTCGTGGCCCATCGTGACGTCGTCCTCGCGAATGTCGACGTAGGGGTAGGTGTCGCTGCGGCTGATCGTATCCACCAGCAGCGCATCACATTTCACGCTGGAACGCGATCCGTGCGCGCCTTTGTTGACCTGCACCAGGCCGCGGTAGGAGGTGCGGCCACCGCCGCGAGCTACCGACTTCGACACGATGTTGCTCGACGTGTTCGGCGCCAGGTGCAGCATCTTGGCGCCGGTGTCCTGATGCTGGCCTTCGCCGGCGAATGCCACCGAAAGCACCTCGCCCTTGGCGTGCTCGCCGGTCATCCAGACGGCCGGGTATTTCATTGTCACCTTGGACCCGATGTTGCCGTCGACCCACTCCATGGTGGCGCCTGCCTCGGCGCGGGCTCGCTTGGTGACCAGGTTGTAGACGTTGTTCGACCAGTTCTGAATGGTGGTGTAGCGGCAACGACCGCCGGGCTTGACGATGATCTCCACTACCGCCGAGTGCAGCGAATCCGACTTGTAGATCGGCGCGGTACAACCCTCGACGTAGTGCACGTAGGCGCCCTCGTCGACGATGATCAGCGTCCGCTCGAACTGACCCATGTTCTCGGTGTTGATCCGGAAGTAGGCCTGCAGCGGGATGTCGACGTGCACACCGGGCGGGACGTAGATGAAGCTTCCGCCACTCCACACCGCGGTGTTCAGCGCGGAGAATTTGTTGTCGCCGGCCGGGATCACGGTGCCGAAGTACTGCTTGAAGATGTCCGGGTGCTCGCGCAACGCGGTGTCGGTGTCCAGGAAGATGACGCCTGGGCTTCTCCAGGTCTTCACGGATTGAGTGGTAGACGACCTCCGACTCGTACTGCGCGGCGACACCAGAGACCAGCCGCTGCTTCTCGGCCTCCGGGATGCCCAGCTTGTCGTAGGTGTTGCTGATGTCCGCGGGCAGGTCGTCCCACGTCGCGGCCTGCTTTTCACTGGAGCGCACGAAGTACTTGATGTTGTCGAAGTGGATGCCGTCGAGGTTGGAGCCCCAGTTCGGCATCGGCTTGCTGTCGAAGATGCGCAGGGCCTTCAGCCGGGTCTCCAGCATCCATTCCGGCTCGCTTTTCTTGGCCGAGATATCGCGGACCACCGCGTCGGACAGCCCGCGCTGGGCGCTAGCGCCCGCGACGTCGGAGTCGGCCCAGCCGTAGCCGTAGCGGCCCATCGAGGCGATGGCTTCGTCTTGGGAGAGCGGTTCGGCCAGTCTCTGAATCTCAGGCGTGGTCGTCATGACGACGCTCCTTGCTTGCTCGTGGTGGCTTCGACGCGGGCTGTGCGCCGAAGTGCGAGTGGTTTGGCTTCGGGGGTGAGCGGGACGTGAGTGGTGCATGCACAGTCGCCGTTGACGATCATCGCCAAGCGCTGCACGTGGGTTCCGAGCACCTCGGCCATCGCCTGCTGCTCGGTTTGGCACAGCTCCGGAAACTCCTCGGCCACATGCGACACCGGGCAGTGGTGCTGGCAGATCTGTACGCCGTGGATCGGGCCTTCGACTCGCGTGGTGGTGGCGACGTAGCCGGCTTTGGTCAACGCACCGGCGACCCGCTCGGCGGCGGCCTCGACGTCGGCGTCGGCGTCAGACGCGGGCGCCTCGACATCCGACAGGATCGTGTCGATGCGCTGTCGAGCGAATGCCCGGAGAGCGTCTTCACCGCCGATTTCACGAAGTTGACGCATGGCTGCCGAGGCCAAGTCGTCGTAGCTGTGGTCCAGCTTGGCGCGACCACCGGCGGTCAGCCGGTACCGTTTGGCCGGTCGGCCCCGTCCCTCTTGCTGCCATGCCGCGGCGGGCACCGATTCGGCCTCCCCCGCATCGATCAGTGCGTCCAGATGGCGTCGCACCCCGGCGGCGGACAGGCCCAACCGGTCACCGATCTGCCCGGCAGTGATCGACCCGGACTCCAGCAGCAACCGCACGACGGCACTTCGTGTCTGCCCGTCATGCGTAGTGGCTGCGACTGCTGCTTCGCCGCCTTGTACGTCCGGAGGGAATTTCACAACACCAGTGTGACGCAATTCCGGTACCGGGTCCAGGAAGGCTACCCTCTGCCAGGGTTGCGCTGGTCACACCTGATCAATCCGGCCGCTGTCGTTCGGCGGTTACGCTGCACTGATGGCAGCCCGCCACCACCCGCTGAGTTTGTCGATCGCCAAGTTGCACGGCGACGAGCTGGCGGTGGGATCGCCGCTGGACGACACTGAGCTCGCCGCGGTTCGCAGCACCCGGCTGTTCGGCGCTACCGGCACGGTGCTGATGGCTATCGGCGCGTTGGGGGCCGGGGCACGACCGGTGATTCAGGACCCCACGTTCGGGGTTCGCCTGCTCAACCTGCCGTCGCGGATCCAGACCGTATCGCTGACAATGACCACCACCGGCGCGGTGATGATGACGCTGGCCTGGCTGATGCTAGGCCGCTTCGCGCTGGGCGACCGGCGGATGTCGCGCGGCGAGCTGGACCGCACGCTGTTGTTGTGGACGCTGCCGTTGTTGGCGGCGCCCCCGATGTACAGCAAGGACGTCTACTCCTATCTGGCGCAAAGCCAGATCTCCCGGCTGGGACTCGACCCTTACCGGGTGGGACCGGCCGACGGCCTCGGCCTCGACCACGTCTTCACGCTCTCGGTGCCCAGCCTCTGGCGGGAGACTCCGGCGCCCTACGGGCCGCTGTTCTTGTGGATCGGCCGCGGAATTTCGGCGTTGACCGGCGAAAACATCGTCGCCGCGGTGCTGTGCCACCGGCTGGTGGTGCTGCTTGGGGTGGGGCTGATCGTGTGGGCGGTCCCGCGGCTGGCCCGACGCTGCGGGGTGGCCGAGGTCAGCGCGCTGTGGTTGGGCGCGGCCAATCCGCTGCTGATCATGCATTTGGTGGCCGGCATTCACAACGAGGCAGCGATGCTCGGGCTGATGCTGACCGGAACCGAGTTCGCGCTGCGTGGTATCGATGCCGCTCGCCCGCTGATACCGCGGCCGTGGCCCCGGGCCCGGGGCCATTGGGCGGATTGGGCGCCGCTGAGCATGCTGATGCTCGGCGCGATCCTGATCACGCTGTCCTCACAGGTGAAGCTGCCGTCGCTGCTGGCGCTGGGGTTCGTCACGATGGCGCTGGCCCGCCGTTGGGGTGGCAACTTGCGGGCGTTGCTGCTGGCGGGTGGGCTGATGGCCGGAACGTCGTTGGCAGTGATGGCCGCGGTCGGCTCGGCCAGCGAGCTCGGCTTCGGCTGGATCTTTACCCTCGGCACCGCCAACGTGGTGCGCAGCTGGATGTCGCCGCCGACGCTGATCGCGCTGGGCACCGGGCAGGTCGGGATTCTGCTGGGCCTGGGTGATCACACCACCGCGATACTGTCGCTGACCCGTGGCATCGGTGTGCTGATCATCGCGGTGATGGTGGTCTGGCTGCTGATGGCGGTGTTGCGTGGCCGGCTGCACCCGGTCGGCGGGCTCGGCGTCGCACTTGGGGTCACGGTGCTGCTGTTCCCCGTGGTGCAGCCGTGGTATCTGCTGTGGGCCATCATCCCGCTGGCGGCATGGGCCACCCGGCCGGGCTTCCGGATGGCGGTGATCATCGTGACGATCGTCGTCGGCGTCTTCGGCCCGACGGCCAACGGCGATCGCTTCGCGCTGTTCCAGATCGTGGACGCGACTGTGGCCAGCACGATCATCGTGCTGCTGCTGATCGCAGGGACCTACACCCGGTTGCCATGGCGGCCGCTGCCGATCAGTGAGCTGACCAGCCACGCTATGCCGCCGGACCTGGAGCCCAGCACCGACACCCGGCAGGCTGCCCCGGTGCTCCGGCGCTTACGCTGAATCCCCGTGAGCCCGGCCCCCCATATCCCCGTGCGGTTGCGCGGGGTGTGCAAGCAGTACGGGTCGGGTGCGGCGGCTATCAAGGCCGTTTCCAGCCTCGACCTCGAGGTGCATGAGGCCGAGGTGTTCGCGCTGCTGGGCCCCAACGGTGCCGGCAAGACAACGACGGTGGAGATGTGCGAGGGGTTCGTTCGCGCCGATGCTGGGACTATCGAGGTTCTCGGGCTGGACCCCATCGCCGACAATGCACGGCTGCGGGAGCGCATCGGCGTCATGTTGCAGGGCGGCGGCGGCTACCCGGCGGCCCGCGCCGGCGAGATGCTCAAGCTGGTCGCCTCCTACGCCGCCGATCCGCTGGACCCGCAGTGGCTGCTGGCCACCCTGGGTCTGACCGACGCCGCCCGCACCACGTACCGACGGCTCTCCGGCGGCCAGCAACAGCGACTCGCGCTGGCCTGCGCGTTGGTCGGCCGACCGGAACTGGTGTTCCTCGACGAACCCACCGCGGGCATGGACGCGCATGCCCGTCTTTTGGTGTGGGAGTTGATCGACGCACTACGCCGCGACGGGGTGACGGTGGTGCTGACAACCCACCAGCTCAAGGAGGCCGAGGAGTTGGCCGACCGGCTGGTCATCATCGATCACGGCGTGACGGTGGCGGCCGGGACGCCGGCAGAGCTGACCCGCAGCGGCGCCAAGGACCAGCTCCGGTTCAGCGCGCCGCCGCGGCTCGACCTGTCGCTACTGGTCTCGGCGCTGCCAGAGGATTACCGGGCGACCGAAGTGACGCCGGGCGAGTATCTGGTGGAGGGCAAGGTGGACCCGCAGGTGCTGGCGACGGTGACGGCCTGGTGCGCCCAGATCGACGTGCTGGCCACCGACATGCGAGTCGAACACCGCAGCCTGGAAGCCGTGTTCCTGGAGCTGACTGGCCGGGAGTTGCGGCCATGAGCGCCGGCGACGATGCAGTGGGGGCACTCCCCAGCTCCGCTGGGACCCCACCCGCTTGCGGGGGACGAAGCGATGATGGAGTGGCGCCATTGACCAGTTCAGTCTTCCCCGCAGGCACATTCACCCCTAACCCGCGCCCCAATGCGGTGCCGCGGATGCTGGCCGCGCAGTTCGCGCTGGAGCTCAAGCTGCTGCTGCGCAACGGCGAACAATTGTTGCTGACGATGTTCATCCCGATCACGCTGCTGGTCGGGTTGACGCTGCTGCCGCTTGGATCGTTCGGCGACAACCGCGCTGCCACCTTCGTACCGGTGATCATGGCGCTGGCGGTGATCTCCACCGCGTTCACCGGCCAGGCCATCGCAGTCGCCTTCGATCGCCGTTACGGCGCCCTCAAACGGCTGGGCGCGACCGCGCTGCCAGTCTGGGGAATCATCGCGGGTAAGTCGGCGGCGGTGGTTACGGTGGTGTTCTTGCAAGCAATTCTTCTGGGCGCCATTGGGTTTGCGCTCGGTTGGCGGCCGCATCCGCTGGGCTTGGCGTTGGGCGCCGTCGTCATCGCGCTGGGCACCGGCACCTTCGCGGCGCTGGGCCTGTTACTGGGCGGCACCTTGCGAGCCGAGATCGTGCTGGCGGTCGCCAACCTGTTGTGGTTCGTGTTCGCCGGCCTCGGCGCGCTCACCCTGGACTCGGGAATGGTCAGCGCAGCGGTCAGGTGGGCCGCGCGACTCACCCCGGCCGGGGCGCTGACCGAAGCGCTGTCACAGGCGATGAGTCTGTCGGTGGACTGGTTCGGTGTCCTGGTGCTGGCCACCTGGGGCGGGCTGGCCGCGCTGGCCGCGCTGCGTTGGTTCAAGTTCACCTGATCGGTCGGGCTTTTCCCTCCAGCGTCACGCCAGCGTGACGCTAGTCGCCCAGTGCCACGCTGGCGTGACGCTCGCGGGCGATCTCGACGGCGACGCCGCCCTACTACGTGGCGTAGTTTTCGTTGTCCTACGATCGGGCGATGCCTGTCGGACGGTGGCTGCGGCGCTTGGTGGACCTAGTGCCCGCACCCGGCCTGCGTGTCCAGCGGCTGATTGCGGCGGCCGTCATCCTGACCCAGGGCGGTATCGCCGTCACCGGCGCGATCGTCCGCGTCACCGCGTCGGGGCTGGGCTGCCCCACCTGGCCGCAGTGCTTTCCGGGCAGCTTCACCCCAGTGGCGGTGGCCGAGGTGCCGCGTATCCACCAAGCGGTCGAATTCGGCAATCGAATGATCACGTTCGCGGTGATCATCACTGCGGTGCTGGCCGTGCTGGCCGTTACCCGAGCCCGCCGACGCGCCGAGGTCTTGGTCTACGCCTGGTTGATGCCGGCCTCGACCGTGCTGCAGGCGGTGATCGGCGGGATCACCGTGCTGAGCGGGTTGCTGTGGTGGACGGTGGCCATCCACCTGCTGACATCGATGACGATGGTGTGGCTGGCGGTGCTGCTCTACGTCAAGATCGGCGAACCTGACGACGGCGTGGTCAGCCACCGGGTGGTCAAACCCTTGCGCGGGCTCACGGCGCTCAGCGCGCTGACGTTGGCCGCGGTGCTGGTGGCCGGCACCCTGGTTACCGCGGCGGGCCCACACGCCGGCGACACCAGCCCGCGTCGCACCGTGCCGCGGCTGAAAATCGAGATCACCACGCTGGTGCACGCGCACTCGTCGCTGCTGGTGGCCTATCTCGCGCTGCTGGTCGGGCTTGGTTTCGGGTTGCTGGCGGTACAGGCGCCCCGCCCGGTGCTGGTGCGGCTCGGCGTTTTGCTGCTGCTGGTGTTCGGTCAGGCCACGGTCGGGACCGTGCAGTTCTTCACCGGCGTCCCCGCGGCGCTGGTCGCCGTGCACGTCGCCGGCGCCGCGGCATGCACGGCGGCCACCGCCGCGTTATGGGCGTCGATGCGAGAGCGGGCCAAGCCCCAGCCGATCCAGGGCTGACTCGACGCTCAGCGCGAACTGCCGCTGCGCGTCATCGCGTGCGGTGTCATCGAGCAGCGTCCAACCCAGTGACGGCGCAACCAGATCCAGCCCCACCAACTTCGCGTCACCCGGTCCGCCGGCCACCTCCGCGCGGGCGTAGAGCAGCTCGTCGGTGCCGATGTTCAGCTGATCGGCGACCGCGCGTAGGGCAGCCTGGCCGACATCCCACAGTTCGAAGTCGGCTTCGATCGGCGAGCCCGCAGCGGCGTCGAAGCCGTGTGACTGAGCGCCGCCGAGGAAGATCAGCGCCGTCTGTGAGCCCGATGCCGTCGAGCGGCTGCTAGTAGGCACACCGGCATGCCGCAGATCGCGCAGATTGCCTTGACCGGTGTTCCAAGCGATTACATCAGGAGCATTGAGCAGGTTGGGCACCCGCCTGGTCCAGGCCCGAAACTCGTCGAGCCGGTCGGCGTAATTGGTTGTGGCACGCAGGATCACCAGGTCGGCCCGCAGCGTGTCCGGGTCGTCCCATGACAGCCACCGGGCGTGCAGCCCGCGTTTGCGCAGGGCAGCGACCAGGCCGGCGTCGTCGCCGCCCGCCGAACCGACCAGCACGATCCGCGGATGTCTGATGTTCGGGCGGGCCAGCTTCATGCCGTCTCCATGGCTCGCGGATGATAGTCGGCATGCATGCAATCGAAATCGCTGAAGTCGGTGGTCCGGAAGTTCTGCGCTATGTCGAGAAGTCACAGCCCGCACCAGGCCCCGGTGAGGTGCTCATCAAGGCCGAAGCGATCGGGGTCAATTACATTGACACCTATTTCCGCTCCGGGACCTACCCGCGCGAGCTGCCGTTCGTGCTGGGCACCGAAGTCGCCGGGACGGTAGCCGCCGTCGGCGACGGCGTCATAACGGCGGACGTCGGCGACCGGGTGGTGACCGCCGCGGCATCGGGTGCCTACGCCGAGTTCACCACCGCGCCAGCGGAATTCGTCGCACACGTGCCGTCGGCAGTCGATTTCGATGTGGCCGCTTCGGCTCTGCTGAAGGGAATGACGGCGCATTACCTGATCAAGTCGGTCTACCCGGCGCAGCCCGGCGAAACGGTGCTGGTGCACGCCGGGGCCGGCGGAGTGGGCCTGATCTTGACGCAGTGGGCGGACAGTCTGGGCGTGCGGGTGATCACCACGGTGTCGACGCCGGCCAAGGCTGAGCTGTCCCGGCAGGCCGGCGCCACCGACGTGCTGGATTACCCCGGCGACGATCCGGCGGAGTTCGGCAGGCGCATCCGCGAGCTGACCACCGGGGCGGGCGTGGCGGCGGTGTACGACGGCGTCGGGGCAAGCACCTTCGATGCCAGCCTGGCCAGCCTCGCCGTGCGGGGCACCTTGGCGTTGTTCGGCGCATCCAGCGGACCGGTTCCGCCGTCGACCCGCAGCGGCTCAACGCCGCCGGCTCGGTGTACCTGACTCGTCCGTCACTGGTGCATTTCACCCGCACCGGCGAGGAATTCGCTTGGCGTTCAACCGAATTGTTCGATGCGATCGCCGCAGGTTCGCTCAGCGTCACGGTGAGCCGACGCTATCCGCTGGCCGAGGCCGCCGACGCCCACCGCGACTTGCAGGGCCGTCAGACGGTCGGATCAATCGTGTTGGTGCCCTAGCAGTTAGTAGTCTGCTAGCCGCCCCATTTGGCGCCTTCGGCTTGGTCGCGGGCCAGCATCGAGGTGGTGTTGTTCTCATGCGTGCCGGCCATCGCACGATAGGCCAACACCAATTGCTCCATCGCCTGGTTCCACTGACTCTGCCAGGCCTGGTAGCTCATCCCGGTATCCCCCTGCCAGCCCGCCGACAGCGCGGCCTGCTCACTGGCGATATCGGCACCCAAACTCTGCAGCGTGCCCGCATAGCCGGCCATATCGGCCGAGTGCGCCAGCATCGCCGGGTAGTTATACATAATCTGCGACATCACAAATCCTTTTCTCAGAAGCCGGTGTAGCTGCTGGCCGCAGCGGCATCAGCGGCCACATAGGTGCCCGCCGCATCACCAAGGTTGCCCTGAGCGATATCCAGCAACGTGTTGATCTTCGCCGCGGCAGCGACAAAACGGGCATGAGCGGCCTGAAACGCCGCCGCGGAATCCCCGGCATGAAACGCCTGCGCCGACATGGCCTCCTGCTCGGCCTGACCAATCGTCGAGCGCATCAACCCCGCCTTGGCCGAAAACGCCGACTGCGAGGCCACCAACTGCGGAATATGCGCATCCAACATACTCATGTGAAACGTCCCTTCTTAATCGAATACCGTTGCCACACAGGCATCCTCAGCTTTCTTTCCCGTCCCCTTCCGGCGGCTCGGGGCCCCACGTGGTGGGTAGCATCGGCATGGTTGGACCTCCACCGAACTCATCACCGGATAGCGTAGCCAGCCCGGCCGCCTGTTCGCTGCTCTTCGACACGGTGCCGGCGAAGCCCAAATTTCCGGCACCTCGATCCGAGGCCACCGTCGATCCCCCTGGCGGCGCGGCCCAATCCGGATCGACCTCGACGTTCATGTCCATGAACTCGTCGCCGAAGCCCCGTTGCGTTGCCGGCCGTCGCCGCCGCTCCTTGGTCCGCGCCGATGCCGCCGCGGCGGCCGCAGCGATCTCGGGTGCCTTCGCGGAACCACGCGACGTCGGTTCCTGGGTTTTGGCGCCCAGACTCATTCCCGAGCGGGCCCCGATACGGGGAGGGCCGAGAACATAAGGGGGTGCAAAACCCGCGCCGCCCGCGGCCGGCGGTGGTGTCGGTGCTGCGGGAGCGCCAACGCTGCTGACCGTGGGCGCGGGAGAAGTGCCCGGGGCCGTGCCAGGGGCGGCACCAGCAACGCCTGACACTGTGGGGGCCGTACCCGGGACCGGCAACACTGGGGGCGGGGCCGGGACGGGTGCCGGAGCGGCGGTCGGGGGCGGAATGGCAGCCAGCCCGGCCAGTCCGGCGGCGCCGACACCGGGGAGGGCGAACGCAGGGCTGGCTATGACCGCCAGAAGCAACGGATTCTGGACCAGGTAGACCAGGACTTCCTCGATGTGAAGTGGAAAGTCGAACAGCTCCCAGCTGAAGAAATACTGAAACGCCTCCGCCGGATTTTGCACCAGGTAGGTGAAGAACTGTTGAGCGTCTTCAAAGAGTTCGAGCGCGCGCGCGACCCAGAACATGGCGATTCCTGGGTTCGCGTAGGAGTCGTAGGTGGCTCCGTTGACTGTGCCCGCAGCGGGATCCCAGGTGATCCCGAAGTTCTGCAGAAAATCCGCGACCCAGTTATCGAAGAAGTAATCGAGGGTCGGGTCGTGGGCAACTTGGGAGTTTCCGATTCCAAACTCCTGCAGGAAGTTCTGCAGCCACTGCGGGATCCCCAGCGGGTTGTCGCCGGACAGTTGGATGGTCGACGACGAAGACGGGTCGGACTGCGCGCTGGATTTCTGGATCGTCGGCGCGGGGTCGGTCGACGGCGTCGCCGCCACCGCCGCGGTCGTGGTGGCTTGATAGGCACTCATCGTGGTGGCCGCCTGGATCCACATCCGCACATAGTCGGCCTCGTTGACCGCAATCGGAATTGTGTTGATCCCAAAGAAATTCGTGCCCACCAACACGCCATGAATCATGTGGTTGGCGGCAAGCTCGGGCATCGTCGGCATGGCGGCCAGGGCGGCGGTGTAGGCCGCGGCCGCGGTCTCGTGCTGAGCAGCCGCTGCGGCACTGTTGGCGCTGGCCCGCATTAACCACGCCAGATAGGGCACAAACGCGGCGACGAACGACTCTGCACTTGGCCCCTGCCAGGCGCCGGCCTGCACATTTGCCAACAACGCGCTGAGTTCCTCTGCTACCGAAGAGTATTCGGTGGTCAACGAGTTCCACGCCCCCGCTGCTGCCACTAACGACCCGGGCCCAGGGCCGCTGCTCAGTAATGCCGAATGCACCTCCGGCGGTGCGGCCATGAAGATGGGTGCCGTCATCGCCAGCCGCCGACATACGACGATGCGGCTGCGGCATCGCCTGCGGCATAGCTGGCGCCAGATTCACCGACACCGATTCCGGAGCGACCCAACTCCTGGAAACCTTGGGCCGCGACAGCCGCATGCTCGTCGCCGCGCATGCTGAACGCGGCCGCGCTCTGCAGCGACACCGGATCCGCGGCAGGCGGCACCACCGCCGTGATCAGCGGGGCTGCCCCGCCATGCGCCGCCGCCAGCCGCGTGGTCAGTGCTGCGATACCCGCACTGGCTGCAGCAAGACCTTCGGGAACGACGCGCAACGTCATACCAGCCACTCCTCGCTAACGGGCCGCATTAGCCGAGATGAACATGATTTTCATTAACACTAATATCACACGATCGCGCGTTTAGAAACTTCTGACAGGCCCGGTTAGGTACCGGTCAGGTGCGACCCGCAGCGCTAAGCACGCGACGCGAGCGCACGATAGCCAGGCTCGGCAAAGCGCTCGGCGGCCTCCCGCATCGCTTCGGTCACCGGCCGATACCCCAGGCCGGGGTCAGAAAAGGGCCGACGGGCTGGATCTTTGGAGTAGAACCGAGACTGTTCGGTCATCTGTTCAATTGCCGCAGTATCGAGCTCGAGCCCGAAGTGTGGGGCCGCCCGCCGCCAAACCGCGTCGGGCAGATCGGCATGGTCGATGCAGAGGCGCCGATGCGGATCGGCCGCAGCTGACTCCAGCATCGCCCCGAGCGCTCGAGCGGTGAACTCGACACCCGCCGCGGTAAGGACCGCGGCTGGATCAAGGCCGAAAAGCTGCGCAGCGCGCGGTGCCGCGTGGCGTGCCAGCCAGCCCGGCGGATTAGCCAGCAGCGACGCTACGACGTGCGCCGGATCGCGCTGGACCCAGATCCACGGCGTTTCGGGAAACGCGGCGGCCAGGATCGCACGGCGGCGGATGTTCCAGCTGGTGCACTTGAGCACCACCTGCCGTTCGTCGCCATGCCGGCATCGGCCGAGCGCGCGCACCAGAAACCGCACAAGCCCGACCAGCGTCGCATCGTCCACCCGATCAGGTTCAAGCCCGAGAAGCGCGTTGAGCGGCGCCGGTTCGGCGAGGACGACCACGCCGGGAAGCGTGCCCAGTAGGCGCGACACCAGCGTGGATCCACACCGAGACAGGTGGAAAATCATGCCCGCCGGCTCAAGCGACGGCTCGTTGTCGAGAGCGACAAGTGCGTCGATCCCGGTCCGGACCAGCGGTTTGGCCCGCGGGCCAGAGGCCCACGCGGCGACGGTCTGGTCGAAGAACGGTTCGACGAACCGTTCCGCTGAGAGATCGGCCCAGTCGACCGTCGGCGCGGGCCCGGAAAAGTCGAACCTGATCGGCGTCCAGCGGGCGAGGTCAGCGATCTCCATCAGTCGTCGGGCAGCCGGACAAGAAATCCAGTCGCGATCAGGGCTCGGGCCAGTTCGGTCTGGTGCGCCGCCGACAGCCCTGGCAGATCGCAAATCCGGAACGGCTCAGTACTTTTCGAGAGAAACTGCAGTGCGTCTTTGTGGTCAGGAGCGGCGTTGATGACCAATTGCGCAAAGTGCAGAGTTACCCCGCTCGAGCCGCCGGAAATTTCTGTCACTCGCGAGTAGAGCGGTTGGTACTTCACCACTCGGGTGTCACCATCGATCCCGACTGCGCTCGAGATCGCCTGTGCGACCGGCGGGCATCGGCCTCGCTTGACCAGGTCGTCTTCCAGCGTGCCGAGACCTTCCTCGACGACGCTGGGCTCTTCAAGGGCGCTGACGACGTCGCGCACCAGCGCGCTGACGCTTGCGCCGGACGTCCGGGTCATCGAGGTGCCGCGGCGGCAGCTGGGCGTGGACGCGATCATCGCGGTAACTCAGCGCATACAGCGACCGGGTGAGCAGCGCAAGCAAAGTGGGCGCGTGAATGCCGACGGTCAAGTGCACTGACGGCTCCGAGGTTGCTTCGGCCGCATGAACTCGACCGCGTGGCACATACAGCACGCCGCCGACCTCCATGCGCACGTCGGTCGGCGACGGCAGGCCGGCCATATCGACCGGCTCCCCGCGCCGCATCTCGTGCGGTGCTACATCAACGCCGTCGTACAGGTGCCAGATCTTGGATCCCCGAAGCTGCAGGATCAACACGTCGTGCTCGTCGTAATGGGCAACGAAGCCTTGGGATTCGGGTGGGGTGACGTAGGCGTTGACCTGTGTCGCGAAGTTCAGCGCGGCCTCGATCGAGTGCGCCAACGACGCGATCGGACGCGCGAATCGCTCAATGCTGTCCAGCACGATCGTGTAGCCATCGGCAAAGTCACTGCGAACGCGAACAAAATCGAGACTGCCGTCGGCGAGCCGGTAGGTGAATGGGTCCTTTTTGTCCTTCTCCCGAACCAGCGCACCACCGAACGAATACCCAGCAATCCGTCAACTGTCGCCGAATCGTGTAGCAGGCCATCGAAGTAGTCCGGGCTGTTTCGCTTCAGGTAGTGGTTCCCCCAAATTTCGTCGAGAAAGGTCTCGACGGAGCGGTAAGCAGCCAGGCCAGTGAGAAGCATATCAACGCCAACAGGTGGTGCTGCGTCACCCGTGCTCTCCGCTTCCTGCCGCCCTCGCCGGCCGGTCGGGATTCCGCGTTGTCAACACGTACCGCCCGGGCTCAGATGACTATGATTTTCATTAATAACTATCACACGATCGTCGACTCAAAAACTTGCGGCCGATCGGATGGCGACAGTTCGACGTCAACGCCCGACACCCGTTGCTGCATCAGCCGCGCTCTCCGCCTTCTCCCCCTCGCCGGCCTGGTCTGGCTTCCAGCTGCCCGGCACCATCGGCATCGTAGGGCCGCCGCCGAAGTCATCACCGGCGAGGGTGGTCAAGCCCGCCGCCGCTGGAACGGCCTCCCTTGCGTACTGTGCCGGCAAAGCCCAACGGACCCGCGCCCTGACCATAGGCCTCCGTGTGCTGGGCGGCGGCGCGCCCCAGTCCGGATCGACATTGATATTCATTTCCATGAACTCGTCACCATACCCACGCATCCCCACCCGTCGGCGCCGGCGTCGCGCGGCTCGCGCGCGGCGGCTGCGGCCGCTGCGCAGGGCGAGCCGCGTCCGGTTCAGATCCCTTCTTTTTGGCGCCGGAACTGGCGCTGGCACTCATCCCCGGACCGACACCGATACCGGGAGGCCCCAGCGCGTAGGGCGGCACAAACCCGTCCCACCCGCGGTGCGGCCGGTGGCGTCGACGCGGAACTTGCCACGGTGCTCGCGGTCGACGGCGAAGCAGGCGCCGTGGTCGTTCCGGGTGAAGTCGAGAAGCCCATTGCCGCAGGGCTATTGGTTACCGACGGCAAACTGGGCGGCTGCGGCGTCGGTGCGGCCGACACGGCGGGAACGGTGGCCGCGTAAGTCTGAATCCCGGCCAGGCCGCCTAGGCCCGCGATGCCCGCCAGTCCGGCGGGCACGACGAACGGAATCGCCGCAAGTTGGGGGAAGTACTCGATTGCTTGGAGCGCGTGGCCGAACTCGTCGGATGCCAGCCCGCCAATGTCGACTCACAGTTGGGTGAACCCTTGAGTCGGATTCTGCGCAATTAACTCGACGTCTCGCCACAAGGTCTGCGGAACTTCGAGGAGCCGGTTGAGCCACCAACTCAGGTCGTATGGATTACCGGCGTCATTGTCGATGATGGGCAGTATCCCGCTGTCGCGCCTCGCCACCGAACTCGCCATCGGCCGGACGCGCCGAGTTGGACTTCACGATTTGCGGCGCCGGATCGGTCTGGGGCGTCGACGCCACCGCGGCGCCCGAGACCGCCTGATACATACTCATCGTGGTGGCGGCCTGGATCCACATCCGCACATAGTCGGCCTCATTGAGAGCAATCGGAATTGTGTTGATACCAAAGAAGTTCGTCGCCACTAAGGCGCCGTGAACCATGTGGTTGCCGGCCAGTTCCGGCAACGTCGGCATCGCGGCCAACGCGGTGGTGTAGGCGGTGGCCGCGGTCTCGTGCTGGACAGCCTCCGACGCGCTCTTGGCGCTGGCCTGCACCAGCCAGGCCAAATAAGGCACATGCGCAGCGACATACTGCTCGGCACTGGGGCCTTGCCATGCGCCGGCCTGCACCGCAGCCAGGACCGTGCTGAGCTCCTGAGCGACTGACTCGTATTCCTCACTCAACGAGTTCCACGCGCCCGCCGCAGCCACCAGCGACCCGGGCCCCGGACCGCTACTCAGCAGCGCCGAGTGCACCTCCGGCGGCGAAGCCATCCACACCGGTGCGGTCACGACGGAATTGAATACGACGCTGCGTCGTAGGCACAAGACCCCGAGCGGGTAGGGGGTATACCCAGGTCGCTGAGCTGGCGAGCCCTCGCGCTGGCGGTCAGGCGTGCAGCAGCGTCGGCAGCGCCAATGCCGAGTCGAGCGCTAAAGCACAGAACACCACCGCCAGATAGTTGTTCGACTGCAAGAACAATCGCAGCGGCTTGACCGGCTCGCCCCGGCGGACACCGGCATAGAGCTGGTGCGCCATCGTCAGGAACCACACGCCGGCCGCCACCGCCACCGCGGTGTACAGCCACCCGGCCGCCAGCGCCAGCACCAGCGTCGCCACCACCGTCAACCAGGTGTAAATCAGGATTTGCTTGGTGACCTGGCGCTCGGTAGCCACGGCTGGCAGCATCGGCACGCCAGCAGCTTTGTAGTCCTCCTTGTAGCGCATGGCCAGTGCCCAGGTGTGCGGCGGCGTCCAGAAGAAGATGATCGCGAACATCACCAGCGCCGGCCATCCGATAGTGCCGGTGACCGCCGACCAGGCGATCATTACCGGCATGCAGCCGGCTGCCCCGCCCCACACGACGTTCTGCGAGGTACGGCGCTTGAGCAACAGGGTGTAGACGAAAACATAGAACGCGATCGTGGCCGCGGCCAACAGCCCGGACAGCAGGTTTGTCGTCCACCACAGCCACACGATCGAGGCGACGCTCAACACCACCCCGAACACCAGCGCGTTCCGGGTCGGCACGGTGGCCCGAGCCAGCGGGCGGCGGGCGGTCCGCTTCATCTGCTTGTCGATGTCTGCGTCGGCCACGCAGTTGAGCGTGTTGGCGCCCCCGGCGGCCAGCATGCCGCCGACCAGGGTGTTGAGGATCAGCAGCGGGTTGACCGTGCCACGGTCGGCGAGCAGCATCGCCGGAATGGCGGTGACCAGCAATAGCTCGATCACCCGCGGCTTGGTCAGCGCCAAATAAGCCAGCAAGGTGGTGCTGACTCGATTCGGCGCAACGCGCTCGCGAATGCTCACGCAATAACTCCTCGGTTCGCAGCAGCGCGCAGCTTCTACTACAGGCGATGGTAGACCGCTTGCCTGCGCCACTCGTAGTGCAGGGTCGACTGGCAACAATTCGGCGGGATTTAACGTACTGGTGGATCTGCCTCGACGCGGGTACCCGCACTAGTGTTAAACCCGATCACCCGTCGACCCGAGGACCGCGTACGTGACCACACTCGAAGACATCTCGACCCTGACCGAACCGCACCACCCCGATGACTGGACCGAGATCGACTCGGCCGCGGTCGACACCATCCGGGTACTGGCCGCCGACGCCGTGCAAAAAGTCGGCAACGGCCATCCGGGGACGGCAATGAGCCTGGCGCCGCTGGCCTACACCCTGTTTCAGCGAACCATGCGCCACGATCCGAGCGACACCACCTGGTTAGGTCGCGACCGGTTCGTGCTGTCGGCCGGGCACAGCAGCCTGACCCTCTATATCCAGCTCTTCCTGGGCGGTTTCGGTTTGGAACTCTCGGATATCGAATCGCTGCGGACCTGGGGATCCAAGACTCCCGGTCACCCGGAATTCCGGCACACCAGGGGCGTGGAGATCACCACCGGCCCGCTTGGCCAGGGCCTGGCGTCGGCGGTGGGGATGGCGATGGCCTCGCGCTACGAACGCGGTCTGTTCGATCCGGACGCCGCACCGGGGACCAGCCCGTTCGACCATCGCATCTACGTGATCGCTTCGGACGGCGATATCGAGGAAGGTGTGACGTCTGAGGCGTCGTCGCTGGCCGCGGTCCAGGAGCTGGGCAATCTGATCGTGTTCTACGACCACAACCAGATCTCCATCGAGGACGACACCAACATCGCGCTCTGCGAGGACACCGCGGCCCGCTATGAGGCCTACGGCTGGCACGTGCAGCGCGTTGAGGGCGGCGAGAACGTGGTCGGTATCGAGGAGGCCATCGCCAACGCCCAGGCCGTCACCGACCGGCCGTCGTTCATTTCGTTGCGGACCATCATCGGCTATCCGGCACCCCACGCGATGAACACCGGCAAGGCGCACGGCGCGGCGCTCGGCGACGACGAGGTCGCCGCCGTCAAGGAGATCCTGGGCTTCGATCCGGACAAAAACTTTGAAGTCCGCGACGACGTACTCGCCCACACCCGCAAGTTGGTGGACCGCGGCAAGGAAGCGCACGAAAAGTGGCAACCAGACTTCGACGCCTGGGCGCAGCGCGAACCCGAACGCAAGGCGCTGCTGGACAGGTTGACCGCTGAGAAGTTGCCCGACGGCTGGGACGCCGACCTGCCGCACTGGGAGCCGGGTTCCGACGATGTCGCCACCCGGAAGGCATCCAACGCGGTGCTGGACGCGGTGGGGCCGAAGCTGCCCGAGCTGTGGGGCGGTTCGGCCGATCTGGCCGGCAGCACTAACACCACCATCAAGGGCGCCGATTCCTTTGGCCCGCCATCAATCTCGACCAAGGATTACACCGCCCACTGGTACGGCCGTACGCTGCACTTCGGTGTCCGCGAACACGCGATGGGCGCCATCCTGTCCGGCATTGTGCTGCACGGCCCGACCCGCGCCTACGGTGCCACGTTCCTGCAGTTCTCCGACTACATGCGCCCGTCGGTGCGCCTGGCGTCGCTGATGGACATCGACACCATCTATGTCTGGACACACGACTCGATCGGCCTAGGTGAAGATGGGCCGACTCACCAGCCAATCGAGCACCTGTCGGCGCTGCGCGCGATCCCCCACCTGTCGGTGGTGCGGCCGGCCGATGCCAACGAGACCGCTTATGCCTGGCACACGATTCTGGCCCGCGGTAACGGCAGCGGCCCCGTTGGCCTGATCCTGACTCGGCAGGGCGTGCCGGTGCTCGAGGGCACGACCGCCGAGGGCGTAGCCAAAGGTGGTTACGTCCTGAGCGATGCCGATGGCGGCGAACCCGAGGTCGTATTGATCTCCACGGGCTCGGAGGTACAAATCGCCGTCGCAGCTCAAAAGGTGTTGGCGGAGAAGGATATTCCCGCCCGAGTGGTTTCGATGCCGTGCTTGGAATGGTTCGAATCCCAGTCGGAGGAGTACCGCAACAGCGTGTTGCCGCCGTCGGTGTCGGCGCGGGTGGCCGTGGAAGCCGGCGTCGCGCAGTGTTGGCACAAGCTGGTCGGCGACACCGGCGAGATCATTTCGATCGAGCACTACGGGGAATCCGCCGATTACAAGACCCTGTTCCGCGAGTTCGGGTTCACCCACGAAGCCGTCGTCGACGCGGCCGAACGAGCACTAGACAACTAAAAGAAGGAAAATACGATGACTCAGAATCCCAACCTCGCCGCGCTGAGCGCCGCGGGAGTATCGGTGTGGCTAGACGACCTGTCCCGGCAGCGCTTGCAATCCGGGAACTTACAAGAACTCATCGACACCAAAAGCGTCGTCGGTGTCACCACCAACCCGTCGATCTTTCAGAAGGCGCTGGCCGAGGGCGACGCCTATAAAGATCAGGTGGCCGAGCTCGCCGAGCGCGGTGCGGACGTGGAGGCGACCATCCGCACCGTCACCACCGACGATGTCCGCAACGCCTGCGATGTGCTGACGCGTGAGTGGGAGGCCTCCGACGGGGTCGACGGCCGAGTGTCGATCGAGGTCGACCCGCGACTGGCGCACGACACCGACAAGACCGCCAAGCAGGCCATCGAGCTGTGGAAGATCGTTGACCGGCCGAACTTGTTCATCAAGATCCCGGCTACCAAGGAAGGCCTCCCTGCTATCACCGCGACGCTGGCGGAAGGGATTTCGGTCAACGTCACATTGATCTTCTCGGTTGAGCGCCATCGCGAGGTGATGGACGCCTACCTCAAGGGACTAGAGCAGGCGAAGCAGGCCGGTCACGACATCTCCAAGATTCATTCGGTGGCATCGTTTTTCGTCTCACGGGTGGACACCGAGGTCGACAAGCGTTTGGAGAAGATCGGCTCCGAGGATGCGAATGCGCTGCGCGGACAGGCCGCAGTGGCCAATGCTCGCCTGGCCTACGCGGCCTACCAGGAAGTCTTCGTCGGAGGCGATCGCTTCGGTCAGCTCGAGGCCGACGGGGCACGGGTGCAGCGACCGCTGTGGGCATCGACTGGTGTGAAGAACCCCGACTACTCCGACACGCTCTACGTCACCGAGCTGGTCGCTCCCCACACCGTGAACACCATGCCGGAGAAGACGATTGACGCGGTCGCTGATCACGGTGTGGTCACTGGTGACACGGTCACCGGCACGGCCAAGGCCGCCCAAGAAGTGTTCGACAAGCTCGAGGCGATCGGGGTCGACCTGACCGACGTGTTCCTGGTGCTGGAGAACGAAGGCGTGCAGAAGTTCGAGGAGTCGTGGACCGAGCTCCTGGAGGAGACGCAGAAGCAGCTTGACTCCGCCGACAAATGAGCCCAGCTGGCGCCCGGGGCAGCATCGGGCAGTGGCAAAACCCGCTGCGGGACAAGCGCGATAAGCGGCTACCCCGGATCGCCGGGCCGTGCGCCGTGGTGATTTTCGGCGTGACCGGCGACCTGGCCCACAAAAAAGTAGTGCCCGCCATCTACGACTTGGCCAACCGCGGCTTGCTGCCGCCCACCTTTTCCCTGGTCGGGTTCGGCCGACGGGACTGGAGCGACGAAGACTTTAGTCAGTTGGTGCATCAGGACGTCAAAGAGCACTCTCGCACGCCATTCCGACAAGTGATATGGGACCGGCTGGCCGAGGGATGCCGCTTCGTGCAGGGCACCTTCGACGACGACGACGCGTTCGCCCGGCTGGCCGAGACCCTGGAGAAGCTCGACGCCGAACGCGGCACCGGCGGCAATCACGCTTTCTACCTGGCGATCCCGCCGAAGAGCTTTCCGTCGGTCTGCGAGCAATTGAGCAAGGCCGGGCTGGCCCACCCCCAGGAGGGCAGCTGGAGGCGAGTCGTCATCGAGAAGCCGTTCGGCCACGACCTGGACAGCGCACGCGAGCTCAACAAGGTGGTCAACAACGTCTTCCCGGAGGAATCGGTGTTCCGCATCGATCACTACCTGGGCAAAGAGACGGTGCAGAACATCATGGCGCTACGGTTCGCCAATCAGCTGTTCGACCCGATCTGGAATGCGCATTACGTCGACCACGTGCAGATCACCATGGCCGAGGACATCGGTCTCGGCGGGCGCGCGGGCTATTACGACGGGATCGGCGCGGCCCGCGACGTGATCCAGAACCACCTGATGCAACTGCTGGCGTTGACCGCCATGGAAGAGCCGGTGAGCTTTCAGCCTTCGGAATTGCAGTCCGAGAAGATCAAGGTGCTCTCGGCAGTTCAACTCGCCCAGCCGCTGGACGAGACTACCTGCCGCGGCCAGTACACCGCCGGCTGGCAAGGCGGCGAGCATGTGGTCGGGCTGCTCGATGAGGAGGGCTTCTCCAAGGACTCCACCACCGAGACGTTCGCCGCCATCACCGTGGAAGTCGATACCCGCCGCTGGGCCGGTGTGCCGTTCTACTTGCGCACCGGAAAACGATTGGGCCGCAGGGTAACCGAGATCGCGCTGGTGTTTAAACGGGCCCCGCATCTGCCGTTCGACGCCACCATGACCGATGAGCTGGGCGCCAATGCGCTGGTAATACGGGTACAGCCCGACGAAGGAATTACGTTGCGATTCGGGTCCAAGGTGCCCGACAGCGCGATGGAAGTACGCGACGTCAATATGGACTTCTCGTATGGCTCCGCGTTCACCGAAGAATCACCCGAGGCCTACGAACGGCTGATCCTCGATGTGCTGCTCGGCGAGCCGTCGCTGTTTCCGGTTAACAACGAAGTCGAATTAGCTTGGGAGGTATTGGATCCGGTTCTCGATAGCTGGGCTGAACACGGCAAACCCGAACCGTATGAGGCGGGCACCTGGGGTCCGGCAGCGTCGTTCGAGATGCTCCGCCGGACCGGCCGGGAATGGCGGCGGCCGTAATGCGCGCCGGCGACGATGCAGTGGGGGTACTCCCCAGCTCCGCGGGGACCCCACCCGCTTGCGGGGGCCGAAGCGATGAGGTGGGGGCACCACCCGCTTGCGGGGGAGAGCGGCGCAGATGATCGTCGAATTGCCGGAGACTAGCACCACCGAGATCAACAAGAAGCTCGACGAGCTGCGCGAGCAGGTCGGCGCCGTAAACCTCGGTCGGGTGCTGACGTTGGTCATCGCGCCGGACAGCGACGCGGTGCTCGAGGAATCCATCGAGGCCGCCATCGCCGCCGGCCACGAGCACCCCAGCCGGGTGATCGTGGTGATGACCGGCGACCCGGACGCCGCCGAGGCGCGTCTGGACGCCCAACTGCGGGTCGGGAGTGACAGCGGCGCCGGCGAGGTGGTGGTGTTGCGGCTCTCGGGTCCGCTGGCCGGACACAACAGCAGCGTCGTCGTCCCCTTCCTGCTCCCCGACATCCCGGTGGTAGCGTGGTGGCCGGACGTCGCTCCGCGCGTGCCGGCGCAGGATCCGTTGGGCCAACTGGCAATCCGGCGTATCACCGATGCAACCAACGGGGCTGACCCATTGGCTTGCATCAAAAGCAGGCTGCCCGGCTACACCCCTGGGGATACCGACCTGGCCTGGAGCCGCATCACGTACTGGCGGGCGCTGCTCACCTCGGCGATCGACCTGCCGCCGCATGAGCCGATCACCTCGGCGTTGGTGTCCGGGCTCAAGACCGAACCCGCACTCGACGTGCTTGCGGGCTGGCTGGCGAGCCGGATCGACGGGCCGGTGCGGCGTGCGGTCGGCGAGCTCAAAGTCGAACTGGTACGCAACAGCGAGACGGTGACGCTGAGCAGACCGCAAGAGGGAACGACGGCGACATTGAGCCGCACCGCCAAGCCGGAGGCGTTTGTTCCGTTGCCACGCAGAGAAACTCGGGAATGTCTCGCCGAGGATCTGCGCCGACTGGACGCCGACGCGATCTACTTCTCGGCACTGGAAGGTATCGATCGAGTGGAGTACGAGTGAGCACATCTGTCGAGACGTTTCCCGACAGCGACGCGCTGAGCGATGCGGCGGGTGAGCGGTTGATCGGCGTGATCGAGGCTGCGGTGGCCGCTCGCGGACGGGCGCTGATCGTGCTGACCGGCGGCGGCAACGGCAACCGCATATTGCGGTATCTGGCCGCACACGCCGGGCGCGTCGACTGGGGCGCAGTCCACCTGTTCTGGGGCGACGATCGCTACGTCACCGAGGATGACGACGAACGCAACGACAAGCAGGCCCGTGAGGCGTTGCTGGATCACATCGACATCCCGGCGCGCAATGTGCATGCGATGCCGGCCAGTGACGGTGAGTTCGGTGACGATCTCGCCGCCGCGGCACTGGCCTACGAGCAGCTTCTGGCCGCGAACGCCGAACCGGGCGATCCCGCACCGAATTTCGACGTCCATCTGCTCGGCGTGGGACCCGAAGGCCACATCAATTCGCTCTTTCCAGACACGCCCGCCGTGCGCGAGACCACCCGGCAGGTGGTCGGTGTCGAGGACTCGCCGAAACCCCCACCGCAGCGAATCACATTGACGTTGCCCGCAATCCAGCGATCCCGCGACGTTTGGATGTTAGTGTCCGGCGAGGAGAAAGCCAACGCGGTGGCCGACGCGATCGGCGGCGCCGACCCGGTGTCGGTGCCGGCTGCCGGCGCTGTCGGCCGGGAGAACACGGTCTGGTTCCTCGACACGCAGGCAGCGACCAAGCTGCCTGCCGGGCAAACCCACTAGCGGCGGCGCTCGGCCAGCCGATCGGCATAGCCGAGCGAATAGCTTTCCAGCCCCCGAATCATGTCTGAGGGTGCCGCGCGCGTCGTCAGCCCACGGCGGTGGGGGTCGCAGAATCTGCGTCGCATACCCGGTGAGATGCCCAATCGATTCCGGAGGTTCCCCACCGGGCGGTAATAATGGCGTCATGGCAGACAAAAGCGCCGGCGACCGCCCTCCCCGACAGCGGATCAAGACGCTGACCCAGGCAGCGATGAACGCCGACGTCACCGTGAACCAACTCGAAGACTTGCTCGGCGGCCTGGGCGATACTCTGACCGACCTCAACAATTCGCTGTCGAACTTGAACACGGCAGTGGATCGCCTCGACGCCGGCCTGGACCACTTCGAAGCCACCCTGAGCAGGATTGACGAGCTGATGAAGCGGCTGCTCACGCTGGTAGCGCCGGTCGAGGCGATCGTCGAGCGCATCGACTACATGGTGGGCGTCGGCGAGACGGTGATGTCGCCGTTGTCGATGACCGAACACGCAGTGCGAAACGCATTCAATTCGCTGCGGAATCGGACGGCGCGTTAAGCGGTGCCGGAGGTCCGCCCGGCTTCAGTTGCTCCTTACGCCGAAGAAACCGGCCTGCCGTGGGACGTCCCGGTGCCGGACGCGGTTGCCGCGATCGCGGCGGCCCGGGCCAGATACGGCGACACCTTCGCCGTGCAGAGCGGTCAGGATCACTACCTGTTCACGTTCTCTCCGACCGGCGTCGAATCGTTCTACGGGCTACCCGAAGAGAAAGCCAGCAAAGCCGTCGCCGACTACCTCATGCTGCGCCGCAAGCTGCCCGACGAGATCTTCGACGGGCGCCGCATCTTGCCCAACACCCTGTTCCGCCGCGACGATGTCGCCGGCTACTTGGCCAACCTGGATTGGGCGCTGAGGCAGACCACCGCGGAGTTGGGCTCGTCGGGCTCGTTGGACGTCTTCGACCTGACCCGCCGGCTCGGTCACCGGATGGGACTGGCCTCCTGGGCCGGGCCCGGATCTGCCCAGGGTGAGGTGTTCGATTGTCTCGTGCGGGCCTTCGAAATCCTCGACGGCGCCGATGCATTCGTGCATCCCGACGCAATGGCGGCCGTCGCCGCCTCGAACAAGCAAGCTGAGCGCGCGGCCCTCGACGAGGTTGCCGAGATCGTCGCCGCCGCTGTGCGCCGCTGGGACGCCGGCGACACGGACGATTATGGCCTGTTCGGCAGGATCGTGGACGCTTGGTGTTCGGAGCCAGAAGACAACCGTTTGCGCGGGATCGCACTCGATGTCGCGCTGATCCACATCGCGTCGCTGTCCAATCTGGCCGCCGCGCTGGGCTGGGCGCTGGTCGACCTGCTCGAGCACCCGGCGCAGCTGGCGCGTGTCATCGCCGGCGATGCCGACCTGGCGCAGCGGTGCGCACTGGAGTCCACCCGTCTGGCGCAACGCTCGATCATGTCCCGCACCGTGCTGGCCCCGGTTTCGTTGGACACCGGCGGGGTCAGCTACCAGGTGCCGCCGGGCTGGATCATCGCCACGTTGCTGCCCCTGCTCAACACCTCCGTTGCACCGGGGCTGGAGAACTGGGACCCGGACCGATGGACGCGGCACAGGCTGACCGACGAGAAGGCAATCCCCTCGCCCATGTTGGTGACGGCGTTCGGTCACGGACGGCATTCGTGTCCGGCGCAGCCGTTTTCGCTCTCGGCCATGACGGCGGCGATGACGCACTTGTTCGGTCGCTATCAGATGACGCCGGGTTGGACGACGCATCCGCGGCCGGTCCCGGCCCAGATCGGTGGCGTGGCACGGGCAGCCGGACCGTGTCGGCTCGATTACGTTAGCGGCTAAGACTTCACCGGCCACACCAGCCAGCTTCTAAGGCCGGTGTGGACGATGAAGAACGTCAGGACCTCGGGCGGAGGGACTCGACCCCGACGACCCGGCCGTGGCGGCGATAGGCCGCATGCGGCTCCCAGTTCAGTCCTTGTGGTGATCCTGCCAGCTTGGTGCGCTCATCGACTGTCCCAATTCGGCGAGATGATCAAAATACGATTCGTAGAAGCCATCCGAGTAAGTCTGAAGCTCACCATCATGGATTCTGACATTCTTCGAACCGACGTAGATCCCGGAGCTCAGCAACTTTTCGGCCGTGATGTCATCATAGGACATCTGTGGTTGGCTTCCGCCTTCTCCCGCCCAAAAGTTACAGAGCTTGCCGTCAAGGGTGAGAAGGTGAAGGTGATCCACGTACCCGCTCTTGAACGAACCAGCTGTCTTTATGCGGAAAATGAACCCTGTTGGGCACCTGACCTTTGAGAACCTGCCGCTCTTGGCTACGTGCGTAAAGCGATTTGCTCGTTTGTCAGAAAGGTAGCGGGCCAGGTCTCGGAGGGATTGCTCCATAACCCCTGCCAGCTGGCTGGCGACTGGATGGGCCGATGCGTGCCTCGCGGCCTCAGCCTGACTACGCTGCAGTTGCTCCGCTTCTCGTCGCCTTAAGGCGTCTTCGAATCCAGACAAATCCCCAGACTCCATCCCCGTCGATGTGCGCGCGCTGTCAAAGCCAGGGAACCATGACGGCAGGGGTTGTCGCCGCGCGCCTTACCCCGCGCCGACGATCTGGCGCACTTTCGCCTGCACGTCGGGGTCGTCGAGCAGTTGGAGGAAAAGCTCTTTGGCAAGCTGCTCGAACTTGTCACGTTTGGATTTGGGTTTGCGGATCGATCTGCGTCTTTGCCATGGGTTCTCCTTGGGGGTTCGGGCGCTGGGGCTGCCAACACCGGCAACCAGGTTAGCGCCGTTTCGCGGGGCGTCACTTCACCAAAAGTGATCCCTTTCAAGCGCACTCCAGACAGCTAGTGTGTCTTGACACAAAAAAACGGGCCGCCCCGAGAGCAGGGGTGGCCGATCAACTAGTAGACGTGGACTCGGCCGATCTGGTTCTCTGATAGTCAGACCGGGAACGCCAGCACCCGACTACTGCACAACAATTTTCTCCACCACGGTAAACAATCGCCCGAAATCAGCCCCAAAGTTCTCGTGCGTCATTATGAGCGCATTCCTGCGAGCAAGCGGGCGCAGTGATTCAGGTAGTTCCGTTGACTCGGGAGCTTTTGCACCATCTACGAGAATCGGTATTACACGCACATCGGGTCGGCCGAGAGCCGTTTCCACCTCTAACCGGACAAGGTCATCTGGATTGTCCAGTCGACGACGGCCGCCAGAGTCGACACTGTCTAACCAGTTTTTACCAACCACGACTAACATGACACTGCACTGCGCAAGCCTCTGGTTGACCACTTCCGTAAAGTCGACTCCCAAGTCAATAGAGTCGACGTCCATGAATATCTGCTGCTCTCCGAGATGTCTCGCTAATCTCTCGTAGAGGCCTCTCGCGAAGTCTCGTTTGTCGTCTCGGCGATAGCTGATGAAAACACCGGATCTTGACTGCGCCGCAGCGCCGGAACCGCTCTGTGGCGGGGTCGTTGTGCTGCCGCTGGATTGGTCGCGCACTTGCTGAACAGGTCTTCTCGGTCCGTTGAAGGTCGCCGGTGCGGCGTGGGCACCGGGCTGCAGCTCGCCATTGCCTGCTTCCGTGGGGGTTGGGCTCAGACCAGCCACGTCATTGCGCAGGGTGTGGTCCTTGTTCTGCGCTCTTGAACGCCGAACGACTACGTACAGCACCGGAGTGCCGACGATGGCAAGGGCTATCAAACCCAAGAAAATCCAGCCAAGTAGAACCATGCAACCTTCCTCGCGGCGCGTTCCGGTTGTGCTCACAGCCTAGCCGCGATCGTCTGGATTGCTGGGAAATCTGGTAGCGCCACCGATCTCATCGCGGGGCGCCGCACCCGATTCCCGATGGTGCAAGGGTGGGTGATTCCACTTAGGGATTGACGAGGCAGCTCATCGGGCCCCGTTTGACTGCCAGTACCTTCCGCGTGTCGCGCTCGCCGGTCCGCTGTGATTGGCTCGCCTGGTGAAGCTTCTCCTGACCTCGGCCGGGCTGCGCAACGAGACGCTGCGACAGGCGTTGCGCGATCTGCTGCAGAAGCCGTTCGCGTCGACGAACGTCGTCTACGTGCCGACCGCGTCCGTCGCCGAGCCCGGAGATCACGGCTGGTTCGTCACCGATCTGAACCGGGTCTACGGCCTCGGCTTCATTGACGACGAGACCGCCATCCGCGTCAACGGCGGCACGGTGGACGTCGTCTCCAAAGGCCGGTGGCGCTTCAACCCATGAAGGCCGCAGAAAGGGCAATCTCCTAGTGAGCACCGGACCGCTGGCGCGATGGAACGGGCGCGGTGCCAGGGGTTTTCAGGGTGCGAGCTGCCTTCGCCGCGCGGTTTGACCGGCTCCGGCTCCTCTTGCTGCCGCTGCGGGTCTTCGGGGTCGATGAAGAACTACTCGTAGCTGTGGAGCGGGTCGCCTGAGGGTTTGATCCTGCGGTCCAAGGGTTTTGGCGTCCGAAAGACCATGCCCTGCGCTAATGCGGTTGGGCGATACTGGGATTGAACCGGTGGCAGACCGCTGCTCACGCGCAACCTTCGTCGCTGCGCGTGCCGGGGTGGGTGTTTCCCTCGAAGGATTGACGAGGCAGCTTGGGTGCCCAGGACCGTCGCGCGACCGAACACGCCGCAGGGCACTAGCTGGTGAATGTGCTAAGAGCATTGACATTCGTCATCAAACCAGCGCCCAGCAAGCTAGTGTCCGGCTTTACTGGCCCCGACATAACGGAGGCGTGTGATGAGTTACCGCTCTTCGTTGTCGCCGGTGGTGCTGATGTCGACGGTTGGACTTGGCGCCGTGGGATTCCTGGCGACTTCTGGCGCCAACAACGCCGCCGCCGATCCGAGCAGCAGCGGGGACCGACTCGGGTGCTCTACCTACTGTCAAAACGCAGGCGGCTACGGCGCGGCCGGATCCAACGCCCCATATGTGCCCATCGTTAAGGTGGCAAGCGGTGCCGTTCGCGCTGACGCCGACGGGTACGTGCCCGTGACGGTGACCTGCGTGGCCTCCTCGACCTGCCAGGGCGCCATCGTGCTCGACATCAGTGGCGTAAGCCTCGACGACGTTTGCGGTGGCGGCCACTACGCTTGGGCCGGTTGCTCGGATTTGCTGGTCAATGCCAACTCAACCCGAACAATCGCCGTGCCGCTGACCCCCGAGGCGCTGGCATATGTGCGAGCGAACAGCCCAGTAACCGTCGGCGCGGCGGCCCATTGTCAGGCACCGCCAGTCACCGACTATCGAAATGCCATCGGGGACGGACAACTTGAAGTGAGCGCGACGTGATCGCACGACGGCGGCGGGTGCGCTAACTTGAACAGCCCGCCACCCAAGCAGGATGACGGGGCCGACTGGTGCAGCAGTGGATGATGCCCATCTCGTCGGCTATCGCCAATGAGCACCTTCTAGTTTCTCTTCGGCGTGTCGGGCTTCGGGCCGAAGTAATTCTCCTAGTAATTACCTAGGCAGCTCCGGGCGCCGGGGCCGTCCGCCGAATTTAGAGCGAAGCCTTTAAGACAGAACCAGGCTCGCCACCCAAGCGGAATGACGGGAGGAGCGCCGGATCAGGTGCTTCGGTCAATGTCCGAACCCAGACTGCCAGCCATGCGCTATCTGCTCGGCCTCCTCGAGTGTTGCCGCCAGGCGCGGCTTGTTGTCCTTGGCGGAGAAAAGAGCGCCTCCATCGGATAGTCCGACAGCCCACTGCCCATCGGACTGCTTAGAGATGACGTAGCGGCGCTTACCGCTCTGCGCTACGTACGTGCTCTCACTCTCCTCGATCCACTCCAACTGCTCGCTCATGGTGCTCATCCTACGAATAGGCTGCGAGCGGAGTAAGGTGGCGGGCACGGTGGGAAGACGCTAAAAACACCCTCAGGTGCATCGCGGATAGACAGCCGGACGGCATCAGGTTTCAAGCGTGGCTATACGAAAAGTCCAAGCGTCTCAGTAAACCCCTGCCACAGGAAGAAATCATGCCCACCTTTGAGGCGCAGCTCCGCCAGGACTTGCGCAATTACGCGGTCGAGTTACGGCAACTTGCTTACACCCTGCCCGAAGGTGTGGGCGAGCACGATCTGCTTCAATTGTCTGGTCGGATGCGCGTTACTGCCGACCAAGTGCAGCGTCAGCGGAGCGTTGATGATGGCTGATCGCCTCATGAGAGGCAGTCGCCTCGGCTCCGTGAGCTACGAGACTGACCGCAACCACGACCTAGCGCCACGTCAGATCGCGCGGTATCGGACCGAGAACGGCGAGGAGTTCGAGGTCCCCTTCGCCGACGACGCTGAGATCCCCGGCACCTGGCGATGCCGCAACGGCATGGAGGGCGCCCTGATCGAGGGTGGTGACCCGGCAGAACCCAAGAAGATCAAGGTGCCGCGCACACCCTGGGACATGCTGCGGGAACGCCGCTCGATCGAGGAACTCGAGGAACTGCTCAAGGAACGCCTCGAGATCATCAAGTCAGGCCGCCGGGGCAGCTAGCTTAGCTTTGGGTGTTTCCATTTAGGGCTTGAGTGGGCAGCTGCTCGATGAAGGCGGTGCTCGTCTTGAACCCAGGTCCCGACGACCTACTCGGTGCCGTGCGTTTTGCCTTCAACGACCCTCACGTTCAATCGGGTGACGTAAATTATCAAAAGCCCCAATAACAGCCATTGGGATGACAACGGGTTGCGGTGTTGAGCTTTGAATCGTGCCCGCTGACGTTGATGGTGACGTCAACCTGCCCCGCTCGTGAATGTGGGGTCGTTCGCCAGCACGGATGCACCGGCGTCGGTTACATCTGAATGCGACTCACCTGTCAACGATGTCGAGGATTCAGACACCTCCAACCGCGCCGACTCCGGCTGTTCAGCTCCGGTTCGTCGGGGTGACGCGGGCCATCCCGCGGAGAATCCACGGGGCGCGCCTCCCGATCGCCTCTACGGCGCGGTCCGAGCGTCGCATCGCGGTCCGACGGCCAGGAGTGGGCATTGACGCCAGCTCCGCCTCGGGCGATCCCGCCCGCGGGCCATGGCGATCGACCGCCAACAGTTGCCACGTGCCGGGCACACCACGCAGCTCGACGGGCCCGCGATCCTCGAAGCCGGTGCCCGAACCGACGACCAGGTCACGCACGGTGCGGGAGACGAGGATGTCGCCCGCCCCTGCCTGGCCGAGGATCCGCGCCGCGATGTGCACGGCGATTCCCCCGATATCGGTGTCCAGCAGTTCGCACTCGCCGGTGTGGATGCCGGCGCGGATCTGGACGCCCAGGGGCTCGGCGTCAGCGCGCAGCGCCTCGGCGCAGCGGATGGCCTGCGTCGGGCCGTCGAAGGTGGCCAGGTGGCCGTCGCCGGTGCTCTTGACCACCGTGCCACCGAACTGTTGCGCGAGGTCGTAAGTGATCTCCCCAAAGCGGTGCAGCACCGCGCGCCACCGCTCGTCGCCCGCTGCCGCGGCGTGTTGGGTCGAGGCGACCATGTCGGTGAACAACACGGTGCGCAGAGCGCGATGCGACTGTGCCGGTGCGGCATGGCTGCCGGTGAGGAACTCCTCAATCTCGGTCATGATCTTGTCGGGCTCGGTGAGCCAGGGCACCTGGGCCGCACCCTCGACCTCGAGGTACCGCGCGCCGGGAATGTGGTCGGCGAGGTAGCGGCCCCACTGCACCGGAGCGATGTCGTCGCGGGCGTGCATGACCAAGGTGGGCGCGGCGATCGTCGGCAGGATCGGCCGCACGTCGGCCCGGAACAACGCTTCAAATGATGCCCGCGCCATCCCCGGGCTCGCGTACATGCGCTCCAACATTGCGAGCTGACGTATCGACCCGTACGACGGCATGGCGGCCATGAATGCCGCACCGCTGCCCCACCCAGAGCGGATTGCGCGGCCGAGTTCCTGGGCCCGTGCGAACTGCTCCACCGAGGGCGTGTAGTGCTCGCCCAGCTCGGCAAGGAGGCGCGCCCGCAGTTCGGCCGGGTCGCGATCGATGTCGTCCCATCCGGTGACGCCGTGGTACGCGGTCGTGCCGTTAAGGATCAACGCCCGCGTTCGCTCCGGTCGGGTTGCCGCGAAGACCATTGAGGCCGGGCCACCCTCACCGACAGCGAAAATGGCGGCCGTTCCGAAGCCGACGGCGTCCATGACGGCTTCGATCTCGGCAGCTCGATCATCGAGTGTGCGAACCTTCGGGACCGGGTCCGATAGCCCGAACCCGGCCGGGTCGAACAGCAGGACACGGCAGAACGTGGCGAGCCGCTCGAAGGACGCCTTGAATTCAGGCAAGGTCCAGCACAGCTCAACGTGGCTGCCGATCTGTGGCGCGACGTAGACGAGCTCGACGGGACCGTCGCCGAACACCTGATACGCCAGGCTGAGATCCCCGAACGAGGCGTATGACGTTTCCGCCACCGCACGAGCGTACTGCGCGTGTCCAACTCTGAGAGGTGTTCCTCGAGAGCGTGGCGCGCGCTCCAACGATACATCGAAGAGCGGCTACGGGCCCGAATCATCGCATCGACAGGCCCAACCCGCCGTCGACCCGAAGGACCGTTCCGTTGATGTACGCCGCCGCAGGCGAGAGCAGGAAGGCGGCGACGCCGGCCAGCTCCGCGGGCTCGCCGAAGCGGCCGAGCGGGATCTGGCTGATCGCGCCATGCCGCGCGGGGGCGGGCATCGCGCGCACCTTGGGGGTGGCGATCATGCCGGGCATCACCGTGTTGCAGCGAATCCCGCGCGGACCCCATTCGGCGGCCAGCGTGCGCGCCATCCCGACGATCCCGGCCTTCGACGCCCCGTAGGCGACCTGCCCGGGGAGCCCGACCTCGGCTGCGACCGAAGAGATCAGCACGATCCGCCCGTCGCCAGAGGCCAGCAGCGCCTCGAACGCCGCCTGCACAACCCAGAAGGATCCGTACAGGTTCGTCTCGATGTCCTTGCGCCACTCCTCGTCGGAGAAGCGCTCCGCCCGGTGGATCGTGTCGACGATCCCGGCGTTGGCGATCACCGCGTCGCAGCCGCCGAGCGACTCGATCGCGTCGGCGACGCCGCGGCGCACGGCCTCCGGGTCACGAACGTCGAATGTCGCGGTGACCGCCGTGACGTCGCCGACGGGCGCGCCCGGCACGTCGCAGGCCGCCACCGCACAGTCGCACGCCACCAGCGTCTCGGCGAGCGCGCGGCCGATCCCCCCGGTCGCGCCGGTCACGATGACCCGCCGTCCCGATGGCGTCAGGCCAAGCATCAGGCGCCGCCCGGCTTACTCAGGCCGTAGCGGGCCCAGTGCCGCTCCGGGATGTCCGCCGGGTCCTTGTACCAGTACCAGGTGCAGGGATCGCGGTCGTAGTCGTCGGGCGGGTCGGAGGGGTACATCGGGTGCCCGATCCACTCGATCGGCTGTATCTCATTCATGAACGAACAGTGCGTGCAGTACAGCGGGAAGCCCTTCCGCCCATAGCTCCAGTCGTGCGCCTCGTGCGTCACGCCCAGCGGGCGCTCGCCGCGGTAGGCGCCGTTTCGCCACAGGCGCTGGCCCGAGCCGCACGGGTTCATCCGGAAGGTGAACTTCTCCTCGTCCTCCTCGATCTCGAACGCGCCCGGGTTCGGCCCGGTGCCCGAGCACGAGTGCGCCCGCCAGGTGGCGGCGAGTGCGTGCACGATCTGCCGCCGGTTGCTGCCCTCGATCTTCTCGACGTCACCACGCCAGCCGCGCTCATTGCCGTAGCGCCAGGCCTCGGCCACCCCCTCATCGCCCAGCCTCTCCTGCACGAAGCTGATCAGGCCCAGCAGACCGCCCGCCATCAGGTCGTGCAGGTAGCGCCACTCGTGCTTCATCTCCTCGCACAGCGCTCGTGCGGCGTTGGTGTCGCCGTGATCGAGCGCCTCGATCGCACGGTCCATGGTGGGCCGCGCCATCTCCGCGAGCTCCTGATTGGAGAACCATCGTTCCGCCATCGCCGCTCCTCCTCGAGCCTCAATGCCTTGCCAGTGATCAATTCTTATTGTTCGCCACTGGCCAAGCTCAAGCCTGTTGCATTACCTCGCGGAGACGCCGCGAACGTGAAGCTAGCCGCACGCTCGGCAACGAACGTGCGGCTAGCCTCACACTCGGCGAGCGATGACGGCCTAGCCGCTGTTGCGAAGCGCGCTAGCCAGTCCATTCATCGTTAGCAGGATCCCGCGCTGGACGAGCTCGTCGTCATCACCGGAGCGGTAGCGCCGAAGTAGCTCCACCTGCAAGTGGTTGAGCGGTTCCAGATACGGGAAGCGGTTGAACACCGACCGTGCCAGCGCCGGGTTGTCGGCCAGCAGGTTGTCTTGGCCGGTAATAAGCTTGTGCGCGTTGATGGTACGGGTGTGCTCCTCGGCGATCTTGTCGAACACTCTGCGGCGCAACGCCTTATCGTCGACCAGCTCGGCGTAGCGGGCCGCCAGGCCCAGGTCGGACTTGGCCAGCACTTGGGCCATGTTCGACAGTACGGTGCGGAAGAACGGCCAACGTTGATACAGCTCGCGCAGCACCTCGACGCGTCCGCCTTCGGCCAGCCAGCTCTCGACGGCCGAACCGGTGCCGTACCAGCCCGGCAGCATCACCCGCGACTGGCTCCACGCCAGCACCCATGGGATCGCCCGTAGGTCCCCGATCGACTGGGTGGCCTTCCGCGAGGTCGGCCGGCTACCGATGTTCATCGCGCCGATTTCGCTGACCGGGGTGGACGCCAGGAAATAGTCGACGAAACCTGGTGTCTCGTGCACTAATTCGGCGTAGGCGTGCTGTGCGCGACCGGCCAGGTCGTCGAGGATCTCATAGGCTGGACCCGCGTCGTCACCGAGACCCTCGACGTCGAGCAGGGTCGATTCCAACGTGGCGGCCACCAGCGTCTCGAGGTTGCGGCGCGCCATCTGCGGTTCGGCGTATTTGGCGGCGATCACCTCGCCCTGCTCGGTGAGGCGCAGCGAGCCGTTGACCGCTCCGGGCGGCTGCGCCAGGATCGCCTCGTAGCTGGGACCCCCGCCGCGGCCGACCGTTCCACCGCGACCGTGGAAGAGCCGCAACCGGATTCCGGTTTTGCGGGCCGATTCGACCAAGTCCAGTTCGGCTCGGTACAACGCCCAGTTGGCGGCCAGATATCCGCCGTCCTTGTTGGAGTCGGAGTAGCCCAGCATTACCTCTTGGTTCTCGCCGCGCGCGTGCACGATCGCCCGGTACAGCGGAAGGTCCAGCGCGGCTTCCAAGATCGACGCGCCACCGCGCAGGTCGTCGATGGTCTCGAACAGCGGCACGATACCCACCGGGCAGTAGGGTTCCGGTCCGGAAACATCCAGCAGGCCAACCTCTTTCAATAGAACGGCTGCCTCCAGCATGTCGGACACTGACCGGCACATCGAGATGATGTAGTTGGGTATCGCATGCGGTCCGTAGATCTCGATCGCGCGTGCGCCGGCTTCCATGACGCCGAGTTCGCGGCGGGTTAAGTCCGAGAGGTCGGCACGCTCGCTGAGCAGCGGCCGGCGGGTGCCGAGTTCAGTGATCAGCACCGCGACACGGTCATCTTCGGGCAGTGACGCGTAGTCGGAGTGCACCCCGGCCCATGCCAGCAGCTCGCTGATCACCTCCTCGTGCACGTCGGAGTTCTGTCGCATGTCCAGAGCCGACAGGTGAAAACCGAAGACGTGCACGGCCTCTCGCAGCTGGGCAAGCCGATCGTCAGCCAGCAGCGCGCTGCCATTCGCACGCAGCGAGGCGTCGACAATGTCCAGGTCGGCCCGAAGCTCAGCAGGGCTGGGATACGGTTCCAAGCCCAAGTCCAACAGGTTCGGTGGCTGGCGGTCTAGGATTTGGGCCGCCGTCGCGCTGAGGCGGGCACGGATCACCTGTCCCGCTCGCCGGTAGGGCTCGTCCGCGCGTGCTGCCTCCTGGCAAGATTCACCGAGCGCAGCCAACTCCGGGGTCACCGTGACCAGTCGCGCCGACATCGACAGCTCCTGCTCCAGCACGTTCAGTTCGGACAAGTAATGGCCCAGCGCGGTATAGGCCGCGCTGGCGGTGGCCAGCCGGACGACGTCGGCGGTCACATTCGGGTTGCCGTCGCGGTCCCCGCCGATCCAGGAGCCGGGCCGCAGGATGGGCTCGGCCAGCAGATCCGCGTCGGGCCAGCGGGTCCGCAATGCTTCCCGGGCCTCGGCGTTGATTTTGGGGATCACCTCGAAGAATGCGGCCGGATAGTAGCGCAGCCCGACCTCGATCTCGTCGGTGATCTGCAGCCGCGACAATCGGACCAGCGCGGTCTGCCACAGCGTCAGGATCTGGCGGCGCAGCTCGGGCAGGATGTCGTCGGTCTCGACGTGGCCTTCGGCGCGCAGCCGCATCAGTTCGGTGATCCGGTGCTGGGCGGCGAACACCGTGCGGCGGCGGGTCTCGGTCGGGTGCGCGGTGATGACCGGGGCGATCAGGGCGTCGGTCAGCGCCTCGGCGACGGTGGCCGCATCCAAGTCTGCGGCGTCAAGTTTTTGGTAGGTGGCGGCCAGGCTGCTGTCTTGCGGCGGCTCACCGGCGGCGACGTGAATTGCCCGGCGCCGCTCCCGGTGGACGTCTTCGGCCAGGTTGGCCAGCAACGCGAAGTGGCTGAATGCCCGGATGACGGGGACCGCCTGGTTGATGTCGATTCCGGAGAACATCCGGGCCACCTCGGCCCGTTCGATCTCGGATCGACGTACCCGAAACGACCCCACCCGGGCCCGCTCGACCAGGGCGAACACCTCGTCGCCGTTCTGCTCGCGCACAGTGTCGCCCAGAATCGCGCCGAGCAGCCGGATGTCTTCACGCATCGGCTCGGTCGCCTCACGGCCGGTGCGGGTGCGTTGTACGGCGCCGATGGGTTCCAGCCCGATATCGGAAACGTCAACCATGAATCCAGTATCGGGGCGCGCGAGCTAGCTCGCGCTGCGAGCAGGGCAGCTCAAGCGTTGTATTTGATCCGCAGCGCCATACCGACGATGGCCACCAGCCAGATGCCCATGACGAACACGGTCAATCGGTCCAGGTTTTTCTCCACCACCGTCGACCCGGACAGGCTGGACTGCACGCCGCCGCCGAACAGCGTCGACAGACCGCCACCCTTCGCGCGATGCAGCAGCACCAACAGGACCACCAGAACGCTGGTGACCACCAAGGTGATCTGCAGGGCCAATTGCATGGCTAACACCCTACCGGCCGGCGATCGATCGCCCCAGACCGGCGCTACGTAACTACGCCAACGGATCGTCGAAGGAGAGCGTGTCGTCGGGGTAGTCGATGAAGATCGGGTGACCCAAGAACGGCTCGATACCGCTGTCGATCGAGGTTCCCGACGTCACCAACGGCGCCTCGTCGGTGTTGTCGCTGTCGGTTCCCACGATGTAGGAGTAAAGCACCGTATCGCCGTCCTTGACGGTGACCACATCTCCTTGCGCCAAGGTGTTGGGGTCGATCGACGACGGGATGGTCCCGTAGACGCCACCGGAATCGATATCGTCGGAAACCTGCGCAGTACCAACGACCGTATTACCGTCCGTGACGACTTCGGTGAGGTTGCTGGTCGGTGTCGGGGCTCCGTCAAGGGTGGCGTAGGCCGTTCCCGGGTTTGTGGTACTGGGACTGACGATCAGCTCGCCGCCAGTCCCGGCGCTATTAATGTTGACGGTCACACCGTTAAAACCCGCCGCCTCCAGCGGGCTCCCGGTCGGACCCGCGTCATCGGCACTGTTCCCGATACCCAGAATGCCGGTCACGCCGTTATCTAGATCGAAGGCGTCGAAGTTAGGCGGCGAGGTGGCGGACGTCGGCCAGGAGAAGATCTCCAGATCGACAGGGGTATTCGTGGTGTCGACGGCTCCGTTGCCGTAATCGACCGCTACGTTGTCGTAAGTCAGGTAAACGTATTCGACCCCACCGCTGTACCCGCTGATGCCGAAGCTGCTGGGGAAGCCAAGCTCGAGTAGCTGCAAAAAATTCAAGTCGTCAGAGGGGATGACCAGGCCGCTGGATCCGGTGTCCACAAGCAACGTCGTGTTCGCCCCGTCGACCGTAGCCTGCACCGTCGGCTCGGTGTCCTCCTCGATTGTTATCGGAATGTCACCGCCCGTCGGCGTCGAAGCGGCGGCGTCGGATGTCGACGCGGCGGACGTAGCAGCGGTCGACGCCGCCGCCGTCGCGGAATCGAGCGAATTCAGGTCAGCGAGGAAGGTGTCGGTCCACGTGGTCAGATCCGTGGCGAGGGTGGGGTCGAAGCCGGAGATTGAGTCGGTCACCTGGGTCAAGATGGGCTGGATGATCGGGTCAAGAAAGTCATCGATGTCGGCCTTGGCCGGGGCCGCCGAGCCGGTCGCCATCGCCGCGGCAGCCACGAACGCGCCCACAGCACCGCCCAGGACCACCCCACACCGGCGCACCTTGGGATTGCCTGAGTTTCTGGTGCCCTTGGTGCCGTCGCGACGAGCCATCAGGTTGCCTTCCAAGGATGGGGGGATTTGGGTTGAGCTGCGTAACGACCAAAAACTTAACGACCCTGTATTTCTATGAGGTTTCGTTAAGCTAAACCCTGCAGAGCTGGTCGTCAACTCGAACCTTGTCCCAACACCGGGTACTCCATCCGTAGCGGTACCGGCGAAGTGCTGAGGCGCATCCCACAGCAGACATTCAGCAACAACACAGCGCGGCAAAGTTGCTGCATGCACGACAGTCACGTCGAGCCGGCCGAGGAATTCTCATTGTTTTTTCGAATGTTCATCGGCAAAGATCGCGGCACAACCTAATGATCACCACACCAATATCGATTAAAAATTCACCGCGAGTTCGCTCAACTATTTCTGATGCTGTCAGGACAATTCCCCCGCCGCTGATGCGGCTGGCCCGTTACGGCAGCGGCCCTCCGGCGGCGATTGCGGACAGCGTCGCGAACTGCTCGCCGTCCAGCGAGGCGCCGCCGACGAGGGCGCCGTCGACGTCCTCCTGCGCGACGATGTCGCCGATGTTCTTGGCGTTCACCGAGCCGCCGTAGAGCACCCGGACAGTATCGGCAATCTGAGGTGAGGCCAGCGTGCCCAGTTCCTTGCGGATCGCCGCGCAGACCTCCTGGGCATCGGCGGCGCTGGCCACCCGCCCGGTACCGATCGCCCACACCGGCTCGTAGGCGATGACGACCTTGGCGATCTGCTCGGCGGACAGCCCGGCCAGCGATCCACGCAGCTGGTCTTGGCAGTGGGCGACGTGCTCACCGGCTTCCCGGACTTCCAGGTGCTCGCCGATGCAAACGATCGGGGCCAGCTCGTGCTTGAGCGCGGCAGCGGCCTTGGCGGCCACCAGCGCGTCGTCCTCATTGTGGTAAGTGCGCCGCTCGGAGTGGCCGACGACGACGTATGTGCACCCCAGCTTGGCCAGAAAGGCGCCGCTGATCTCCCCGGTGTAGGCACCGGAGTCGTGCTGCGAGAGGTCTTGGGCGCCGTAGGTCAGCCGCAGCTTGTCGCCGTCGACCAGGGTCTGCACGCTGCGCAGATCGGTGAACGGCGGAATGACCGCGACGTCGACCCGGTCGTAGTACTTGTCCGGCAGCGAGAACGCAATCTTCTGCACCAGCGCGATCGCCTCGAAGTGGTTGAGGTTCATCTTCCAGTTGCCGGCTATCAGCGGCTTGCGGCTCATCAGGCGTCCTTACCTCAGGTGCTCAACACGTCCAGACCGGGCAACTTCTTTCCCTCAAGGTATTCCAGTGACGCCCCACCGCCGGTGGAGATGTGCGAGAAGCTGTCCTCGGGTAGGCCCAGCGCCCGCACCGCTGCAGCGGAGTCGCCACCTCCGACCACGCTGAACGCGCCCTTGGCGGTCGCATCGGCGATCACTTCGGCGACACCCTTGGTGCCCGCGGCGAACGCCGGAAACTCGAAGACGCCCATCGGGCCGTTCCAGAAGATGGTCTCGGCGTTGGACAACAGCGTTTTGAAGCGGATTACCGACCCCGGCCCGATGTCCAACCCCATCTTGTCGTCCGGGATCGCATCGGCGGCGACGAGTTGCGGCGGCGAGTCGGCGGCGAAATTGTCGGCCACCACAATGTCCACCGGCAGGCGCAACACGTCGGCGTAGGTGTCCAGCAGCCGGCGGCAGGTGTCGATCATCTCCTCCTGCAGCAGCGACGTGCCCACCGGAACACCAACTGCGGCAAGGAATGTGAAACACATGCCACCGCCGATCACAATGCTGTCGGCCTTGGTTGCCAGTTGCTCGATCACACCGAGCTTGTCCGACACCTTCGAGCCCCCGAGTACCACGGCGTAGGGCCGTCGCGTCGAACTGGTCAGCCGTTCGAGCACGCTGACCTCGTCGGCGACCAGCTTGCCGGCGTAGTGCGGCAGCAGCGTCGCGACGTCGTAGACGGAGGCCTGCTTGCGATGCACCACCCCGAAGCCGTCGGACACGAAGGCGCCCGGCGGCCCTACCAGTTCGGCGAGTTCTCTGGCCAGGGCCAGCCGCTGCCCGTCGTCCTTGCTGGTCTCCCGCGGATCGAAGCGAATGTTTTCCAGCAGCAGCACATCCCCGTCGGTCAGACGCGCGGCGCGGGCCCGCGCATCGCGGCCGACGACATCGTCGGCCAACTGCACGTCCCTTCCCAGCGCCTCACCGAGCGCCGCGGCGACCGGCGCCAACGACAGTTTCAGGTCTGGTTTGCCGTCGGGTCGTCCCAGATGCGCGGTCACCACCACTTTGGCGCCGCCGTCGATCAGCGCCTTCAGCGTGGGTGCCGAGGCATTGACACGTCCGGGATCGGTGATGACGCCGTCATCGAGTGGAACATTCAGGTCCGAGCGAACCAGCACGCCGCGGCCCGAAACCCCTTGTACCAGTAGGTCATCGAGGGTTGGGAGGGAGGACTGTGCCACGGCTACAGCGACTTGCCGACCAACGCGACCAGATCGACGAGGCGATTGGAGTAGCCCCATTCGTTGTCATACCAGGACACCACCTTGGCCTGGTTGTCGATCACCTTGGTCAGGCCCGAGTCGAAGATCGAGCTGTGCGGGTCGGTGACGATGTCGCTGGACACGATCGGGGCGTCGTAGTACTTGAGGATGCCCTTGAGCTTGCCCTCCGCGGCGGCCTTGAACGCCGAGTTGATCTCGTCGGCGCTGGCCGATTTGGACAGCTCGGCGGTCAGGTCGGTGACCGAGCCGGTCGGGATCGGGACCCGCAGCGCGTAGCCGTCGAGCTTGCCTTTCAACTCGGGCAGCACCAGGCCGATGGCCTTGGCGGCGCCGGTCGACGTCGGGACGATGTTGAGCCCGGCGGCGCGGGCGCGACGCAGATCCTTGTGCGGCCCGTCCTGCAGGTTCTGGTCTTGGGTGTAGGCGTGGATGGTGGTCATCAGACCTTTGACTATGCCGAACTCGTCGTGCAGCACTTTGGCAAGCGGGGCAAGGCAGTTCGTCGTACACGACGCGTTGGAGATGATGTTCTGGCTGCCGTCGTACTTATCGTCGTTGACCCCGAGCACGACCGTGAGATCGGGATCGGTGGCGGGCGCGGAGATGATCACCTTCTTGGCGCCGGCGTCCAGGTGGCCCCTGGCCCTGGCGGCGTCGGTGAAGATGCCGGTGGATTCGACGACGACGTCGACACCAAGGTCACCCCACGGCAGCGCGGCGGGGCCTTCCTTGACCTCCAGCGACGTGATCTTGGCATTACCGACGACGATGGTGTCGTCGCCTTCCAGGCTGACGTCGAAGGGCAACCGGCCCAGAATCGAGTCGAATTTGAGCAGATGAGCCAGCGTCGCGTTGTCGGTCAGGTCGTTGGCCGCGACCAACTGCACCTCGGTGTCGGCGCCCTCGGCCTGCTGCGCCAGCAGGGCCCGGTAGAAGTTGCGTCCGATACGGCCGAAGCCGTTAATACCTACCCGGACCGTCACGTCTTTATCTCCTTCATCGCTGATGCTCTGCCCGCCGCTAGCCTAGTAGCTGCGGGAATGCACCGCGAATCGCGGCTGGTTACGGCCAACCGTCGTCAGTGCGACGTGGCGTCGGTGCTGTGGGTTGTCAGGTGGACCGGGAACTCGTCACCGGGCTCGGGCCAGGGCTGGCGGCTCAGCATCTCCTCGATGTCGACGTAGCCTTCCTCGATCAGACCGGTCTTGGCGTCGACGATCCGATACCACTGCTTGCGGATGTGAATGGGTTGGCCCTCAAGGATGATCACCCGCAGGTCGCCGTCCTCGTACTCGCAGCGCCGCTGCACGGCCTCCAGCAGTTGCTCGTTGTGCAGGTGGCCCTCGCCGAAATTCCAGCCAATCAGCGGTCCAGCGACGATTTCGCCCTCACGCAATTTGTAATCGGCCTCATTGGCGTCCTCTCCCAGGGCACGGGGCAGTAGCCCGTTGAGGGCCCGGCCGTGAACGTGCATGGACCGGAACGCTCGAGCCTTGTCGCCCATGATTTCCGCGGTCGCCGCATCGTAGAGCCTGGTCAGCTGCTTGGCCGCCATCGCCGAGCTTTTGGTGATGGCTGTTTCCATCTTCTCCTCGGCGCCCTCGCGGAAGCACCACAGGCTGGAGGCCCAGTTACCGGCGTAGTAACGCATCGCGGGCAGAAATGAAATCTGTTGCGGGAACATATTTCCCACAATCGGTACCACCGCCAGTGCGGCCAACAGGAAGGCGAGTAGCAGCGGCGAATTGAGGTCGTAGATCGAAATGTTGCTGTAGTGCCCGAACAGGTAGAAAAGCGAGAAGATGAAGAATACGTTCCACTCCAACGGAACTCCCATCGGGAGGTTGGAAATGATGTTGAGGTGGAAGATCACCATGAATCCGATCAGGAACCACCGCCACGGTTGACTGTCGGCGAAAAAGACCAGGACCGCCGGCACGATGAATTCCGCCGTGGTGCCGCCAACGTGGGCCATCAGCTTCGGTAGCCACGAAGGGCGCAAGTCATTGACCGGGTCGCGGTAGAGCATGCGCTTCAACCAGTTGAAAGCCCTGCCTCGCAGCAGTGCGTTGTTGCTCATCATCACCGCTACGACGTAGGGAAAGTGGTGGTTGAGCTTGGAGGTCGCCGCTCCCCACCAGAGTCCGAGCATGATGATCTTGAAGGCGGCGATCTGGTCGACGAACGGGAACAAGAAGACCAAGAGTTTCAGCCAGTAGTGCTCGCCGCGGGCAGCCAGGAAGATGGTTTTATCGCGCAGACCCAGGATGGCCAGCGAAACGATCGTCGGCACCACCACAATGGGGTTGATCAGCCCGACATCTCCGGCCCCGGTGACCGGTCCGCCATGGCCGGGTGACAACAGCGCCCAGACCCCGGAGGCCAGGACGATGGCGTAAAGGCCGACGTCGAGGATGGTGCGGGTATCGCCCCTGGTGAACGGAACTTCGTGAGGCCACGGTGGTAGGCGGATTGTCTTGGGCCGCAACCAATAAAGGAACCCGCCGATCGGTGGCCAGAACCGGCCGGTGAGCGGACCGGATCCGCATCCCAGACCCAACACCTCGAACAGCAAGGTGAAGATGATGAACTTCTGATACACGATCGGCTGCGTCCACCACGCCCCAATGTCACCCAGTCCGCCCAGACCCGGGGTCAGCGAGATGACCGCCGCAGCGCCTCCCGCGTACGCGGCCATCTTGAGCACGTACAGCAGATAGATGCCCGACGGCGTGCCGAAGCCGTGCTCCACCCAATGGCGGGTCACCACTTGCAGTCTCGAAGCCGCCGGCAGTGTGGGCCAGGTGTCGTGATCGACGTCTGGAAGCTCCGGTGCGATGAATCCCATTTTCGCCTCGCTGCGAGTGTGGAACCAGTTAGCGATGCCAATGTATCGGCATCGCGAGGCCACCCGTGCCGATCTTGCAAACTGGCGGAAAACACCGAGCCGGTATCCAGGCGCCGCTCAACGAGCGGTTTTGCTCCGCAGAATTAATACTCGATGAACACCGAATGACTGCGGGCCGGGCTTCGCCGGTAGCCCGCGGATGAACCAAGGAGCGTTCTATGTCCGAAAACACTCCCGACGACATCTTCAAACTCGTTAAGGACGAGAACATCGAGTATGTCGACGTCCGATTCTGTGACTTGCCAGGGACCATGCAGCACTTCACAATTCCGATTTACGTCTTCGACGAGACCGTGTTCGAGGAAGGCTTGGCTTTCGACGGCTCGTCGATTCGCGGGTTCCAATCGATCCACGAATCCGACATGCTGCTGCTTCCCGATCCAGAAACCGCGACCATCGACCCCTTTCGTACCGCCAAAACGCTGAACGTGAACTTCTCCGTGCACGACCCGTTCACCCTGGAGTTGTACTCGCGCGACCCGCGCAATGTCGCCCGCAAGGCCGAGAACTACCTGATCAGCTCCGGCATTGCGGACGCCGCCTACTTCGGCCCAGAGGCCGAGTTCTACATCTTCGACTCGGTGAGGTTCGACTCACGCATCGACACGTCGTTCTACAAGGTGGACGCGACATCCGGGTGGTGGAACACGGGAGAAGCGACCGAGCCCGATGGCAGCCCCAACCTCGGCTACAAGGTCCGCCCCAAGGGCGGGTACTTCCCGGTAGCCCCCACCGACCACTATGTCGACCTGCGCGACGAGATGCTCACCCACCTGACCAAAGCCGGCTTTTCTCTGGAGAAGGGCCACCACGAAGTGGGCGGCGGCGGCCAGGCCGAGATCAACTACAAGTTCAACACCTTGCTGCACGCCGCTGACGACCATCAGATGTACAAATACATCGTCAAGCAAACCGCATGGCAGGCCGGCAAGACCGTGACGTTCATGCCCAAGCCGCTGTTCGGCGACAACGGCTCCGGTATGCACTGCCACCAGTCGCTCTGGAAGGACGGCATCCCGCTGATGTACGACGAGGAGGGCTACGCCGGGCTGTCGGACATCGCCCGACACTACATCGGCGGTTTGCTGTACCACGCGCCGTCGTTGCTGGCCTTCACCAACCCCACCGTCAACTCCTACAAGCGGCTAGTCCCCGGTTTCGAGGCCCCGATCAACCTGGTCTACAGCCAGCGCAACCGCTCGGCGTGTGTGCGCATCCCGATCACCGGCAACAACCCGAAGGCCAAGCGGCTGGAGTTCCGCTGCCCCGACTCGTCGGGCAACCCATACCTGGCGTTCTCGGCCATGCTGATGGCGGGGCTGGACGGCATCAAGAACAAGATCGAGCCGCCTCCCCCGGTCGACAAGGACCTCTACGACCTGCCGCCAGAAGAGGCCGCGGAAATCGTTCAGGCTCCGACCCAGCTGTCTGCCGTAATCGACCGTCTGGAAGAAGACAGCGAATACCTCACCGAGGGAGGCGTTTTCACGCCTGACTTGATCGAGACGTGGATCAGCTACAAGCGCGAGTACGAGATTGCGCCGTTCAACCTGCGGACGACCCCGTACGAGTACGCGCTGTACTACGACGTGTGACCCCGGGCGACTTAGCTAATGCTCTGACCTGCACCGATGCTACGCATTAGGGGTCTGGGACCGCAGTGGGACCGCAGGAGGTTTCCGCGCCCGCCAGCCGCGCCTTGATCACCACGTCGACTGCCGCCCTGGTCGACTCGTCGGCGTCCGGCCACAAATGCCCGTAAGTGTCGAGCGTCGTCCTCGCGCTGGCGTGCCTCATCCGGGCCTGCACGGTTTTGATGTCGGCCCCCGACGCGATGAGCAGCGACGCCAAGTAATGACGTAGGTCGTGGAATGAGAACCCTTCGGGCAAGCCTTCGATCTTCTCGCGGACATCGCGGATCGCGCGCTGGAGAATCCACGGCCCACATCGGTCCGTGCCCGGTCCGTTGGTCACCATCATGGTGCTCGGGTATTGCTTGACCGACGCGGACAATAGCAGTGCAAGGTCTTGCGGGATGGGCACCTCGTCGTTGGACCCCTTGGTCTTGAGCGGCTCGCCGCCCCACTGCTGCTGCGGATGCACGATGCCCCTAATGAAATCCACGTCGGCGGTCCGCAGGCCTGACACCTCCGCGACCCTCAAGCCGGCGAACGCGCCCAGCAGGACCGCGACCTTGAGGTTATGGTTCGGCTGTCGCGGAATCCGACGAGAACCTGACCCTTGCTCGGTTTCCCGTCGCTCCCGAGCACGACGTTGCCGTTAGTGTCTTTGCGCTCGCGGTTCACGATGATCGGCGCGAGCACGACTTTTGCCTTGCTGCTCTTGCGGACCTGCCGGCCCAATTCCTGCCAACGGTTATACGTCGCCACCGGCTCGTGAATACCTTGCATCATGAGCCGAATTTGATTCAGGAACGAATAGTTATAAAAGCGAGTATAGGTGGTGCCCAACGATCCTGGCGCGTTCAGCGCTTCAGTCAGCGTCGTGCGCCACTCGATATTGCTGGTGTTGTTCATAGATTTATTGTAGTCGACAAAGTGTGTCTTATCTACAGTTTTGGTAATCGGTTATTTATATCTTTTGGTAGTCGCGTAAAATGGCTGCATGGTACGGACCGGGCGCCCACCGATAGATGCCGAGAAACGGCGCGGCGCGCCAGTCCCGGTGCGCTTCACAGATGAGGAGCGCGAGCTGGTCGAGGACGCCGCCGTTGCAGATGGGATGAGTCTGTCCGCGTGGATCAGAGCCCGCGCGGTCACCGCAGCTAGACGCGCCAACCGAAAGCGTCCCGACGCATCGCCTGCCTGACGTGGCGGGCAGTAGGGGTATGGACGTACCAAAGCGTGACGAGTTTGCCCCCTACGACCCCGCAGCCGGCAAAAACCCTCCCCTGCCATTCCCGCACCCGACCTGATGGTGTTTGCTGGCTCCAAATAGGGGGTCTGACTTGCGTAAATGTCACCCCAGCTCCTAGCAAACTCAGCGTCATCCGTGACATGGGGTTTCCCGTTGCCTCTCGCCGGTGACCGGCGCAGAATGGGCGCAGCTCGCCGGCGTCTCACCATGCCTGTCGCTGACGGATTCAGGAGAGCCGAGACCGATGTCCCATCATTTCGACACCCCGACGGGTCGCGAAGACCCCCGTCTGAATCTCTGCGACTTCTATCTTTTCGCCGGCGATCCCGGAAAGACGACCGTGATGGCGATGACGGTCAACCCGGCGGCCACCGCGGAGACGTCTGCCCCTTTTCGCGATGAGGCTCTCTACGTGTTTCGCTTCGACACAGACAGTGACGCCCATGAGGAGGTGTCCTTCAAACTCAAGTTCGCTGAGGTGGTGCACAGCGCGGCCCCCGCGGGCGGACACGCACAGACCTTCGAGCTGCGCCTCGCCACCGGCGCCGACGCAGCTCAGGGTGGATCTGGCGAGTTGATCGCGTCGGGAACGACCGGCGTCACAGTCGCCGGCGAGAGCGGGGTGCGCGTCTTCGCCGGAGTGGTGCATGATGTGTTCGGCGCTAATGCGGGCCTCAATGACTTCAGGGATGCCTCCGCGGCCGGCGTCTACAAACCCGAGGCTTTCGCCAACCACGTCAACATCTTCCGGGATCGGACCGTCGCCGGCATCGTCGTCGAGGCGCCCAACGAGTTGATCAGCAGCACGACCAGGGTGCAGGCCTGGGCCACGGTGTCGCTGTGCGGCCACGCGCCTGAGCAGCAGGTGGCCCGCTGGGGCCTGCCGATGTTCACCCACCTCCACCTCAACGACGACGAGTTGAGCGAGGCGTTCAACTCGACCGCCCCGTCCGGGGACAATTCGCGGTTCGTCGCGCGCACCATCGACACCGTCACCAAATACGTCACACTCGCCGGCACTTCCGCCGATCCGGCCGCCTACGCGCGCCGCGTGGCCGACCTGTTCGGATCGATGACCCTGCCCTACGAGCTGGGCACGCCCGCATCCTTCGACTACACCGGAATGAACGGGCGCGGGCTGATGGACAACGTGCTGGACAACGTGCTGTCGGTGTTGACCAACTCCCCGCTGGGCGCCGGTGTCGCGCCCGACCCAGCGCGGATCACGGCCGAATTTCCTTACTTCAGCTGTCCGTGACACCGCAGAGAACGGGAGACATTATGCGTATCGAAGGATCGGTGGCACTGGTCACTGGGGCCAACCGGGGATTCGGGCGCCAGCTGACCGAGCAGCTCGTCGCACGTGGCGCAGCGAAGGTCTATGCGGCGGCCAGGAACCCCGAAACGATCACCACCGCAGGTGTTGTCCCGATCAGGATCGACATCACCGACCCGGCGTCGGTCGCAGCCGCCGCAGCGGCTGCCACTGACGTGAATCTGCTCATCAACAACGCTGGCACGGCGGGCAGTTTTAACGGCCTGCTCACCGGTCCCCTGGATGAGGCCCGAGAGCAGATGGAGACCCACTACTTCGGCACTCTGACGGTCACCAGGGCGTTCGCCCCCTACCTTCAGGCCAACGCGCCCGCCGCCATCCTCAACGTGTTGTCTGTGCTGTCCTGGGCCCACCTGCACAACGTTGGTGCCTACTCGGCCGCGAAGGCCGCGGAGTGGGGGCAAACCGACGCTGTGCGTGACGAATTGGCGCCATCCGGCGTGGCGGTAACGGCGCTGCACGTCGGATTTATGGATACCGACATGGTCGCCCATGTCGACGCGCCGAAAAACGACCCGGCCGCCATCGCGGCCGCAGCGCTCGATGGCGTCGAAAACGGGCTCGTCGAGGTGCTCGGAGACGACCTCACCCGCCAAGTGAAGGCCGGGCTGGCTGCAGATCGGGGGGTCGTCGCGCCCGTGCACTGATTCACCCCTCGGGGACGCAACTGCCGAAATGGCGTGCCATTTCATTACGATCCGCCACTCGTTGTTGTCGGACATGGGCATTATTTTATCGGTCATCGCCGACAATGCGATTATGCTTAGTGCTTATGTCTAGAGGTGCGGACGAGGCCAGCGGTGATCCGGCATTGGAGGCGCGTTTGCGACGCCAAGGGGCGCCGGCGGAGATGTCTTCCGCGGCGCGGGATGCGTTGATTATTAAGTTTCACAATCAGGGGTATTCGCATACGAAGATTGGTAAGGCGGTCGGGCTTTCGCGGCGTGGTGTGGGCATGGCGATCGAGCGGATTCGTGAGGGTCGACCGGGCCGGGTCAGGGGCGAGTAGAAGGTCGCAAAGCCGGGCGGTTAATTGTGCCCTGGGCACAATTAACGTCACTCGTCATTTGGTATCCCTTTCCCACCACGGTTGTTGCCGGGTGGCGGCGGCTTAGTGCTGATTTCCTGGGTGCAGTTCGGGCACATTTGGTCGCTGTCGAGGTCGGTTCGGTCGGTGTCGCGCCAGCACCCGTTTTAGCGGAGTGTGTCGGTGTGCTGGCCGGCCATTTAGCCCCGCGGCCGAGTGATCGCGAAATGGAAGCCGATGGACAATGTGCCATTCCCGGTGGTGCCGGCGGTAGGGAGGCCGACGGTGCGGCGGGTCAATAGGGGCGGGGTGGGGACGAACAGTGTCTGGCCGTTACTTTTGGGCTCCCGGCCGACGGCTTTTCTGGAATTCTTCCATGTTGCCATATGGTGGATTCTATATCGGCCGGCCCCAAATAGGGGTGGACGGAGCCGGAGCCCGACGGTTTGGGTAGCGGAAAAGCCTCGAACCCCGTTGCCATCTTGGCAGTGACTAGATGTTTTTGTCGTTGTCTTGTGTGGTCAATGCCTAATTCGTCGCCAAGCAATTGCGCTTGGCGCAAAGTCTGTGGTTTACGATTAGCTCATGCGACATGGCGGTGATGATTACGCTCCTCGGGACCGGCCCTATCTCAACGGTCTGGAGCGGGACCGCATGATTGTGGTGTTGGCGAACAAGAATTGGCCGCATGGCAAAATAGCAAAGTGCGTTGGCATGTCTCGCCGTGGGGTTGGCATGGCACTTCAAAGAATCGCTGCGGAAGGTTACGGAGGAGGCCGCTCCCCGCGTGAATAAAAAGCTGATCTCATCGGCGGCGGCGTAGTAGCGATTTGGCTTGTTCAGCAGTTTTTCTCGTGTCTCGCGGGGCATTTTGTTGATGTCGTCGAATTGGGCTTGCATGCGGGTGATGGTGGCGGCAAGCCAAGAAGCTGGCCGCGCTGGCGCCGGATGAACCTTGGGACGGTTCGGTCGTATGACCGCCGGTGGGCGGTTACGAGAACAGCTCCGTGAGGTTGACCACGGTACCTAGGGTCGCGAACAGGGGTTGCACGACACCGAGTATGAGGTCGTACGGAACCAGTGCGGTGTTGGCGGACATCGGATCAAGGATCGCGCCCAGGAAATTACCGGCATCGAGCTGATCGGTGACGATGTTGGCGTCATATGCGGGGAGACTGTTGAGCAACACATCGATTGAATCCCCAAGGGCGTGCATAGAGGAATAGTCGTACGAGAGCGTGGCATCGATGTCATTGGCGATGTCTGTCGGCGACGAGCTTAGCGTCACGTCGGAAACCGGGAAGCCGCCGAGCTTGAGGAGCCCATCGATGACGTCGGTAAACGACGGGTTCTCGGGGGCAAAGCCATGCGTGTACAACGCGTTCGCGAATGGCAGCAACGGCGCGACCTGGTCTTGGTAGCTGATCGGGTGCTGCAGATCGTTGAGGGCGTCGGTGACTCCCTGCTGCCAGCCGTTGCTCAGTGCGTCGGAGAGCTGCGTCTGGTTGATGTCGGGGAACAGCCCGAAGGTGGTGGGCACGTTGGCCGGACCCTGATTCCAGCCCTCGGTGATGCTGCCGTAGCCCAGGTTCACGTCGATCCGGGTATCGGGTTCCAGCAGGTCATAGAGCGGCTGTCCGATGCCCGGCATCAACAGCAGCGGCTCCAAGATCGGCAGGTTGTCGTTGGGAATCAGGTAGTAGTCGGTCAGCCCTTCCCCGGTGAGCGCCTCAGATCCCGGCAACAGCATCGCGTTGCTGATCTGGTCGGGGGTGATATCCAGGTACAGGAAGTGCGCAAGAAAGACCCCCACGTCGGCGTTGAGGTCCGACAACAGGTTGGTCGTGTAGTGCGGGAAGTCGGCGAAACCGTCGTATTCGAGGGTGTAGATGTCGGTCGGGTAGAGATCAGATGGTGTCGGGGGGTACCAGGAGCTGTCGAAAGCGGTGAAGGCCGAGGTGTTACCGGCTGGAAAATCGAAGGTGTTGAATATGCCGCCGTTGGGATTTTGCGGATCGCCGACCAGCACGAAGTGCACATCGTCACTGGGCACACCTTGTTGGGCGAGCTGCGACATGATCTGCGAGGCGGCATCTGAACTCTGCGAGTAGCCGAAAACCACGACGGGATTCTCGGGGCTCACCCCTCCGCCGGCTATTTGGCCTTCGATATCCGAGACCATGATCTGTTGGTCCTGGGCCAGCGACGTGTCGATCCCCTCGCTTTTGACACCGGTAAGCGGATAGGCCTGATTGGGTTCGAACGCGGATTGGGCGGTGCCGGTGAAGCCGAGCGGCTGCAGATACAGCGTGTCGGCGGCATCCACGGCCTGTTGTGGCGGTATCGGGATACCGCTGCCATCGAAAACCAACGCCGTGCCGTCCCCCAGCGGCGAATCTGCGGTGTCAATGAGCTGTATCGCGTGGACTGGAACGTTCCGCGGCGACGGTGCGACTGAGGGGACCACGAGTAGGCCGGCGCCCACGATTGCTCCGACTGCGAGCAGGCCGCCCGCGGCCGTGCCGAGTGTCCGCGGTATCCGATGAGCGTTCATCCTGGGCTCCCATCTCACGTTGGAACTGCGGGCCAGGGCCTCGAACCGCTGGCGGGCGATCATCGATTCGATGGTCAATCCCTAAGCGGCGGCGAGGATGGGGATGAGGAGCAAGTCCTCGGGGAAGAAGAGCAACGCCAAGGTCCACGACGCAGTGGCATCGGGGAGGTTCGCAAGGAAGTTCAAAGAATCCGCGATGCCCACATCGTTGCCCCCGAGGCCGCTAGCAAACAACGCGTAATCCAGGGCCACGGCGGAGTCACCAATGGCGTTGTCCGGGAGGCCACCGGGGACAACGGTGCCGTACAGCAGGTGATCCACCAGGGGCTCGCCGGTGAACGCGCTGGGGTCCAGCTCCCAGGTTATGAAGCTGAACGGGTCGTCACCCTCGGGAAATTGGGTGCTGACGGGTGCGTCCGCCAGGAAGTTCTCGACGCTCGCGTCCAGGTTGGCGGCCTCTGTCGGATCGCTGCTAAGCAACGAGGCATCAGCCGCGGGCGTCCAGGCGTTGATTCCGGTATCACCGAAAAGACCCTCGAACGGGTCGGGTCCGTCGGCCCTGGCTGCGGGTGCCAGTCCGATGAGCGCCGCGAAAGCGACGCCGACAGCCGTGCCGAGGGTGAGCGGGATTCGACGAGGGTTCATCAGCCGACCGAGACCACGAGAACGCAACATGGGTCTCCCTCTCTTCTCAGCCCCCTGTGCGTATTTTCTTAGTGACCGCAGCCCGGGACACCAGTAGTCCGGTACTGCATTTCCACCTGTCGTGTACTCAGCTCCATGTGGAGCCAACGGTGGTGGCCAATCTGTCGTCGTGAACGGACGCTTGACTCAACGTGAGTGCAATATGTGTAAATCCGACAAACCTTAAGGGTCACGTGTCAGTCGGGCGCGACAGGGAGACCATCGACCGCGAGTTGCGATTGCTGGCCGCCATTCGCCGGGGGTGCCGTGAGCACGGCGGAGTGCTGCCTTCTATCAGGCCGATAGACGACATCGAAACACTGTGGCGCGCTACCAGTTGGCCGGATCGCAGCGGCGATATGGCACATGCTGGCTGGCCAGCGGTGACACGATAGTGACGTGGAACGACAGTGGGCTGGCCGCGTGACATGACGGCGGCAGCCTTGGCTTGCGGGTCGTGCGGTATCGAGCTGCCGCCGAACTCGAAGTTCTGCAACAAGTGCGGTGCGGCGGTTGCGACTGCCACGACACCGGCCGAGTACAAGCAGGTGACGGTGCTGTTCGCCGACGTGGTGCATTCAATGGACATCGCCGCGGCGGTGGGTGCGGAGCGGTTGCGCGAGATCATGGCCGAGCTCTCCGACCGCTGTGCGGCGGTGGTGCAGCGGTACGGCAGCACGGTTGCACAGTGGACCGGTGACGGGATCATGGCGGTGTTCGGCGCGCCAATCGCGTTGGAGGACCACGCCGTTCGGGGCTGTCTGGCGGCGTTGGGCCTTCAGCAGGAGGCGGCGCGGCTTGCCGTCGATGTGCATGAGCGTGACGGTGTGGATCTGCGGTTGCGGGTCGGGCTGAACTCCGGTGAGGTGACCGCCGGTGGGATGGGTTCGGGCCAGTTTGGCTACGCCGCCGTGGGCGAGCAAGTCGGCATGGCCCAGCGGATGGAGTCGGTGGCAGCGCCGGGTGGGGTGATGCTCAGCGCCTCGACGGCGCGACTGGTGGAGGGCGCGGCGAGTCTGGGCGAACCTGAGCTGGTTCAGATCAAGGGTGCCGACGCGCCGGTGCCCGCCCGTCGGCTGGTGGGCATCGGAGAACAGCATCGCGGCGTGGACCGTGCTGAGTCGAAGCTGGTCGGGCGGCGCTGGGAGATGGCCGCCGTCGGGGGCCTGCTGGAGCGCGCCATCGACGGCCACGGCGCTGTGGTCACCGTGGTGGGGCCACCTGGCATCGGGAAGAGCCGTCTGGGGCGCGAGGCCGTGGCGATCGCGGGTCGTCGTGGCGTAGAGGTGTTCACCACCTTCTGCGAGTCACACACCAGCCAGGTCCCCTTCCATGCCGTCGCACGGCTGCTGCGCGCGGCCACCGGCGTCGAGGGTCTTGACGGGCAGACCGCCCGTGACCGAGTGCGCGACCGGGTTCCCGACGCAGACCCCGAGGACGTGCTGCTGCTTGATGACCTACTGGGCATCGCCGACCCGACTGCCCGGTTACCCGCAATCGATCCCGATGCCCGACGGCGACGGTTGACGGCGCTGCTGAATGCCGCTTCCTTGGCTCGGGAAACGCCCGCGGTCTACGTCGTTGAGGACGCCCATTGGATCGACGAAGTCAGCGAGTCGATGATCGCCGACTTCCTCACCGTTATCCCACAGACGCCCTCACTGGTGTTGGCCACTTACCGACCGGAGTACGAGGGGGCGTTGGCTCGGGTGCACGGTGCTCAAACCATCGCCCTTGCGCCGCTGAGTGATTCAGAAACCGTGGCACTGATCTCGGAGCTGCTCGGCCCGGACCCCTCGAATGGTGCATTGGGCCAGAAGATCGCCCAGAGGGCCGCCGGGAATCCGTTTTTCGCCGAGGAGATGGTGCGCGATCTGGCCGAGCGCGGCGTGCTTCGCGGGCAGCGTGGCGCATACATATCGGCGGCAGAGGTTGGCGAGGTGAGCGTGCCAGCCACGTTGCAGGCGACCATCGCCGCCCGCATTGACCGGCTCGATCCGAAAGCCAAGCGCACGCTGAGCGCGGCGGCGGTGATTGGCTCGCGGTTCAGCAGGGGCCTGCTGGAAACGCTGGGCATTGACCCCGTCCTGGACAACCTGGTCGGGGGCGAGCTGATCGATCAGATCAGGTTCACCGGACTACCCGAGTTTGTGTTTCGCCATCCGCTGATCCGCACAGTGGCCTACGAAGCACAGCTCAAATCGGATCGTGCCGAACTGCACGGGCGCGTCGCGGCCGCAATCGAAGCCCGTGACCCGGCCTCGGCTGATGAAAATGCTGCGCTGATCGCCGAACATCTGGAGGCCGCCGGTGATTTGCACGCCGCCTACGGCTGGCACATGCGGGCCGCAACGTGGGCGACCAACCGCGACATCGCGACGGCGTGGCTGAGCTGGGAGCGTGCCCAAAAGATCGCCGACGCACTGCCCGCCGAGGACCCCAACCGAGCGGCCATGCGCATCGCCCCGCGCACCATGTTGTGCGGGATCGCCTTTCGAGTCCACGAAAACGTTGCCGGGGACCGGTTTGAGGAATTGCGGGAGTTGTGCACCGCCGCCGGGGACAAGGCGTCACTGGCCATCGGGATGGCCGGCCTGGTGGTCGATCACACGTATCACGACCGGGTGGGCGAGGCGTCGCAGCTGGCGTCGGAAACCTGGGCCCTCATCGAGTCGGTCGGCGATCCGACCCTCTTGGTGGGGCTGTCCTTCGTACTGATGTACGCCAGGTTTGGAGGCGGCGAGGTGAGTGACGTGCTGCGCTGGTCACAGCGGGCTATCGACCTGGCCGACGGTGACCCGTCGAAAGGCAACTTCATTATAGGGTCCCCGTTGGCGGCCGCCTTCACGATGCGGGCTATTGCCCGGTATTGCCTGGGTCGTCCCGGATGGCGCGACGACCTGCGGCACGGCCTGGCCATGACCCGCGGCGCCGACCCCATGTCCTACGCCAACGCCGTCGCCTGGGTCTACCTCGTGGGGATACCGTTTGGAGTCGTGGCGGCCGACGATCGCGCGGTGCGCGAGAGCGCGGCTGCCCTACAGAATGCCGAACGATGCGGTGATGACTACGCGTTGGCCCAAGCCCGGGCAGCGCTGGGCATGGCGCTGGTGCACCGCCACACGGCCGCCGAGCGTGGTCGCGGACAGCAGCTGCTGGCCGAGGTCAGCGAGATGGTCCTACGCACGGGACAGGCCTTAGGCGCGTTACCGCTCCTCACTGCCTACTCGGAGCGGGAGAGGGCTCGGCGCGGAGATCACGACGAGGCCATCCCGCTCATGCGCGCCGCCGTCGACCATCTGTTCCGCGAGGGACAGCTGCTGAGCCTGGGCGTTCTCACGACCGGTGTTCTGGTGCAGACACTGCTGGACCGCGGGACCGACGCTGACGTGGCCGAAGCCCAGGCCGCGATCGAGCGGTTGGCGGCCGCGCCAGCCGATGAGGGTCTGGTGATCCGCGAGATTTGGCTGCTGCGGCTGCGCGCCCTGCTGGCACGCGCTCGCGGTGAAGACACCGCCTACCGGGACTATCGCGACCGCTACCGCGACATGGCGAAATCGCTTGGCTTCGAAGGGCATATCGCGTGGGCCGAGGCGATGCCATAACCGCGCCGGGCTTGGTTTGTGGGCCATGCGGAACTGAGCTTTCGCCAAACGCCAAGTCTTACAACCAGAGCGCGGTGTCGTGCCGGCGGTAACGGGGCTGGGCGATCTACGCTTAACGCATGAGTCGACGCGGTGCGGATGAGATCTCCGGTTCCCCGGAATTGCAGGCGCGGATGTTGCAGGCGCGGATGCGGCCTGCGGGCCCGGCGACGATGAGTGCCGACCAAAGAGACCGTCTGATCGTGATGCTGAATGACAAAGGTTGGGACGCTGGAAAAATTGGCAGGGCGGTCGGACTCACCAAGCGCGGCGTTCAAATGGCACTTCAAAGAATCCGCGAGGGGCGGCCGGGTCGCATCCGCGCCGAGTAACTGCGCTCTGGCTCGAACTATACGGGTGATGCGTGGGCTCCGCAGATGGGCGTTTAATCGGCGCTAAGTGTCGGAAAGCAACGATAAGTCGCGTCAATCATTGAGAAGGTCGAAGCGAACAAACACGTTGCGCCACAAGGATTAATGACAACTTGAGTCAACCAGCGCTAAACGTCTCCGGCTAATCTTGTGTTCGCGGTTGCTGCTCGTTGTGTCCGTTGACCGTGTTACGGACGAACAAAATCAGATGATCGAGACGAAGCTCGCCGAAGCGATGAAACTGGCCGGCGAGAAGGGGCGACCTCGCCGCGGCAGTCGCCCCACGGGCGGATCTTTCAGGTCACAACGCCGAGGGTGACAGGCTCGTGTGGGACGTGGCCCTGATGGTGCCGCGGCCCCAGTGCGACGGATAGGTAGAATTACCTTGGGGCGCAATCTATCAGCGCGCGAAAAGGACGATCCTAGGCCGTGTGTGCGGCTATCGGGAGCGCCGTCGGCGGCAGCGGCCCGCAGCCGCGCCGCGCGATCCCTTGGCACACGTGGCTGATGAGCTGAACGTGGCCGGCCGCCGCTAGTCCTCTTGCAGCGGAAACGGTTGACCAGGCACCGACGCGTTGGCGTAGAGCCCGTCGATGTCCTGCCGTTGAAGGAGTTCAAGCAGCAGAGCCCCGAGGCGTTGCACCTCGGCCGAGATCAGCTCGAGCAGGACATCGCAGATCGTGATCAGTTGCTCTGCAAGTCCGACTTCCGGTCCTATGAACACATTCAGCATGATTCCGGTACCCACAATGGCTCGCGGATGTGGTGGAGGGGCGAGGATCGCGGTGACGACGGCACCTTCATGTTCGGCAACTCGGTGAGCGATGTGCTGGTTAGCCATCACATACACCTGCTCGTGTACGCGCTGCTGGTCCGGGTTGAGCACTTCCTTCCACTGGTCATTGATCTGGATTCTGCTGCCGTTCGCAACCAGGTGGCCGCGGCCTGAGGTGAACGCCCGCCGGTAGGAGATGACGCCGGCGAACCAGAGCGCCTGGCGGGTCACGATTTCTGCTTCTTGCTCGCGCGGGGCTGGGGGCATAGATACGAGGTAGCCCGCGGCGCATTGCCGGGTGAAGATGATGTCGCGGGAAATTGAGTTGAGGTCCGCGATCGCTCCGGGGAGGCGGCCGGAGAGCCCCTTCTGCGGCAACGGGACTCCTGCCGGTGGCTGGGGGTCGGTCATGGTCCGACCCTACGGCGAGGATTGCAACGTCACTATTTTCTTCTGCTCGTGAAAGGCGATGCTGACGGTGTTGCGATCGAAGACCCGAAGATTCACAGGGTGTGGGGTGCTGGCATGTTCAGGGGTGGCCCGTCGCAGTCCAGTTCGATCACGTGGACTTCTGGGCTGTTGCCGGCGGTCGAATTGATAAGGTCTGCGGTCTCCTGCGTGGTCTGCTGGTCGCCGAATCTCCACGCGAGAGATTGGTCGGTGGTCGGCCAATAGCTGATTCCGGGTTGCCAGCCCTTGGCGCCGAGGAATGGGAGATATTTGATCGGCGTGCCGTTCGAGTCGAGTTCGGCGATGCCGTAGCAGATGGGCTCGGTCATGGTGTCAAGCGTAGGCCCGGACCGCAGTCGGACCGCAGGAGTTTTCGTGGCGTCCAAGACAGTTCGACCGCGCCAAGCCTCTAACCAGGGCATTTATCGGATAATCAATACAGCTAAGGCGTTCAAAGACGCTGGTAGCAGTACGCGCTGTACTACGACGTCTAAGCTGGCTAACGCGTCTGACCTGCGACGGAGCTGGGTCCTGGTAGGGCCAGTACGCAGCTAGTACGCAGCGGAGTCGGGCGACGCGAAGCGGTCGGCGATCACCGCGCTGACCGCCGTTCGCGTTGACTCGTCACCGTCGGGATCGCATCGCAGGCCAAATCGCCGAGACCATCCTGTCGAATGTTCAACTGCCGCTGACTGGAGCAGTCACGGCAGGCGAGGTGTCGTCCGAAGCGTTGCGCGTCTTGACAACGGTGCGTGCACGCGACTGGCTCGCATACTCGTTCGCGCTACGCGAGATTTACGCAAGCTGGGAGATTCTGGGCACGGTGATCGGTCAGTTGGCGTCGCCTATGGACGCCCTGTCGTCACTCGGGTTGAATTAGATACCGAGCAGATGACACCACAGAAATGGAAATCCTGCCGTGCGCAACGGCATCACCAGCCTTGCAGACGCTCTGGTTAGCGTCTCGGTGGTACTGACCGCCGCAATTATTTGCGCTAGCGCGGCAAGCGCCGACCCAAGCCAGCAGGATCAATTTGTGGCGCTGCTCGAACAGGATCAGATTCCCCTCATCGATAACTTGCCTGCTCTCGTCGCCCGAGCCCATCGAATTTGTGGCGAACTCGATGGCGGCGCCTCGGTCGACACCGTGGTAAACGAAGAGATGAACGGTATCTTCGAGGAAAATCCGGATTACCACCAGGTTTCCGATCGGGTTAGAAGAACCGCGGTCAGATTCATCGCCGTATCAGCGGACGTCTACTGCCCAAGCCATCTTGTCGATCCGTATCTAGGCGACGTCGGCTTCTCTATCCTTGGTCCAGCGTCAGGGGTACGTCACCAGATATAGACGCGGATTCGCGTTGTGGGGCAGAAGAATCCCCGCGACACCGCATGACTGAGAGGGCAGCAACATCAGCACGTGTCAGCGCTGACCTGCACGTTCGCAGCAACGTCAACACAGCAAAGCAACACGAACGCGCTGCACCTAGTACGCGCTCTACTACGACGTGTGATCCGCTTAGCCCTTTGAACCGCGGCTTAGCTATCGATCGCTACCAATTCCTCCGCAAACTCGACGGAACCGACCCCGACGACGCCGAGGCGTAATCACCGGCGTTGTCCAGTGTGTCACCGGATCCGGGTCCGCCGTTGTTGTTGCAGGCCAACTGATTTCAGCTGGTGCTGTATGCCCAATAGTCATACGAGCCGGGCACCGGGCACAGGTCGTGGTATGCGGCCAGCACGAAACGAGCCGCTTGATCGGTGGTCAGCTGTGGATAGTCATGCACCAGGCCCGCGGCCACCTGACTATCCGAGGCGTGCTGATTCCAAAGATTCCAGCACACGTTGTAGCCATCGCCCAGCATCGCCGGATCCGTTCCGGTGATGCCCGCCCCCCGTACGGCGGCCAAGAAGTCCGGCACGGTGCGAGGTTGCGGTGCCGGGCTGGCGCCGGCCGGCGCGGCCAGGCCTATGGAAATGACGGCTCCAGCGGCACCGGTGAGAGCTTTTCCGATCACCGCTGTTCGCCTAGCGTTAACCGTACATTTCCTCATAGTTCATATTATGGCCACCTAAGCTTAACGTTGCCTGTGTGCTCGGTGGGGTCTTCCTGTCCGTTGTGCGTGCCGGTTCGCAACGGCTAAAAGCCTCTTGACCACCACATCCACGGCGCAAACACGGGATTTCAGTCGCAGGACTGTACGTATCGGCTGCTCCGGGCGCACCGACGCGAGAAGAGGCGCACAACATTTGATGACTGTCGCTCTCGAACAGACTGTCCCGCGGTTGGAAGCGCGGAGCTGAACGCTTCGAAAATTCCGCAGCCCTGCGCGGTGGACTACCGATCGTTCGTCGTCGCGACCCAAGATGCCAACGACAAGCTCGACGACCTCAACTGGTCAAAGCCGCCACCACGGCTGCGATTCCAACTCTGCGATTTCAGAGACGCCACCGTGAATACCTCGGAAAGGCGGTGCATCTCTACGTCGATTGACTGGCGGTCGGTCCCGCGCAGCCGCCTTGGGGACCGCAGCAGTTCTCGCGGGGGCCAAGTCCGCTTCGGTGTTCCAAGGCTTGGACCAGTGTTCCTTGGCGTTTCAACTCAGCTATGGCGATCAAAGACGCTGGATGAAGTTCGCGCTCTGCTACGACGTATAGCCGCCGTCATAGTCTTGGGGCCGCAGTCGGACCGCAGGATATTTCACGGCTAGCGGCAGACTCACGTCGCTACCCGCCCCAAATCCATTACGACTGGCCACTGTTCACGCAGCCGAGACTTTTCGCAACACTCAGAAACTGCCGGTGCCAGCGTAAGGCCACCATTCTTCACCGGTGTACTCATCACCCGGCGGGGGGGTCGGCGGTGGAGGCGGTGGCGGCTGCGGCGCATCGGTGGGTGGATCCGCTGGTGGCGGCGCCGGGAGCACAGCCGGCGTATTCGGCGTGCCGCCGAACCCGGGCGCCGCATACGCCGGGAAGCTCACCGCGGCCGTGGGTGTGGCGATAAGCACCGCCGCCGCTGCGATCTTGGTGATGTTGCTTCGAACGCCGGATGACATCGCCCCAGTCATTGATCACTCCTCCACGGGGTCCTGAATAGCGCTGATATTGCCACTAAATTGATCGATGCGACAGGTAGACGCCAGGCGCGGCTCGGTGCCGCAGTGCGGCACGCGGTCGGTGCGGTCATCCGAAGCTCCGCCGGTTTCGGCCCCCGCGGTCCCGGTTCACCAACATCAGACGCTAGACGGTTGCCGGTAATCCACTACGCCATTTCTGATAACCATCGTCGAAGGGGGACGTCGCGTGCTTACATTCGACGCAGGGGTGAATGGCGCCGAGGAGGCCCGATGGCGGACGCACTGAGCGGATTCCGGCGGAAGGTTAGTCGTGTCGCCGAGATGGCGAACGCGGTAAAGCGGTTGCACGACACCGGCGTCATCGACTTCGCGAACTTCGGCGTGACGCTGCAGACCGTGAAGAACTCCGGCGTCTACGGACCGCAGACGACGATGACGATTCAGGGGGGTCGCAAGTACCCAGCACTGCCTGCAGTCGCCGACGAGCGCGGGACGTTGACCTACAAGCAGGTTGACGACATGTCCACCGCATTGGCGCATGGGTTAAAGCGGCTCGGCATCGACGAAGGCTTGGTCGTGGGCGTTCTCTGCCGTGACCACCGCGGCCTCATCATCACGATGGCCGCGTGCGGGAAGGTCGGCGCCCGGCTGGTTTTGATGAACACCGGCTTCGCCAAGCCGCAGTTCGCGCAGGTATGTGAGCGCGAGAACGTCAAGGCGATGCTCTACGACAGCGAGTTCGTGGGCTTGCTCGACGCGCTGCCCACCGACCTGCCGCGCGTGCTGACATGGGTGGACACTGGCATCGAGGTGCCCGACGGCGCGGCGACCATCGACGACGTCATTGCAGCGAACTCGACTGAGCCGCTGCCGGCGCCAACCAAGCCAGGCGCGTCCGTCGTCCTCACCAGCGGCACGACGGGATTGCCGAAAGGCGCACCGCGGGCCAAGGTGTCGCCGTTAGCGACGGCGGGGCTGGTCGACCGAGTCCCATTTCCCCGCAAGGGCACCATGGTGATCGTCTCGCCGATCTTCCACGGCACCGGCCTGGCCACCTACCTGGTTGGCGCGTCGTTGGGAAACAAGATTGTCACCACGCGGCGGTTCACGCCGGAGGGCACCCTGAAGCTCGTTGCAGACCATAAGGCGGAGATGCTGGTCGCTGTGCCGACGATGCTGCACCGCATTGTCCAGCTTGGCCCCGACATCATCGCCGCGTACGACACATCGTCGCTGAATACCATCGCGGTCGCCGGGTCGGCGCTGACTCCCGAACTGTCCACCCGCGTCCAGGACACCTTCGGTGATGTGCTCTACAACATCTACGCTTCGACCGAGTGCGGATTTGGCACGATCGCCACACCGGACGAACTCCGAAAGGTTCCCGGAACAGCGGGCCGCTCGCCGGTGGCCTGCGAAGTGGTGTTGTTCGACGAGAACGACCGGCGCGTGCAGGGCGCCAACAAGCGGGGTCGAATCTTCATCCGCAGCGGGGCGCGTTACGAGGGGTACACCGACGGCAGCCACAAGCAAGTTATCGACGGCTTCATGTCCAGCGGTGACACCGGCCACTTCGACGAGAACGGATTGCTGTTCGTCGACGGGCGGGATGACGACATGATCGTTTCCGGCGGCGAGAACGTCTTCCCGCAGGAGGTCGAGAACCTGCTCATCGAGCGTGCGGACATCTTCGACGCGGCGGTGGTCGGTGTCGACGACGGAGAGTTCGGAAAGCGGTTGCGTGCCTTCATTGTTTCTCAGCCCGGCGCACCGCAGGACGTGGAGGAGATCAAGCTGTACGTCAAGAAAAACTTGGCGCGCTACAAAGTACCTCGAGACGTGGTATTTATCGATGAGCTACCGCGCAATGCGACCGGCAAGCTGCTGCGACGAGTCTTGACCGAGATGGCCGTCGACAGCTGACCTTGGCGATGCACGCTCTCCGGCGCATCGAGCGCTGCTGAGGTTTGATTAGGGCGGCATCCGCGGCACATCTCGCGCAGCAGACGCAGACGGTAGCGCCACTGTTGCCAAACTGATCGGCCCATGGCTGAAGCGGTGGAGCGCCTGAGCGTCGATAGTTCCTCATTTCACGGCACCGGACGATCCAGTCGTCCCAGTCGTCGCAGCCGCGATAGACCTTGGGCGGGGGCGCTCTACTAGGACGTTGAGCCGGCAGCATTACGCTTACCGCAGGTCGAGGGACGTGGAGTGGAAGCAAAGTTTGTACTGCTTGTAGTAATACCGATCGTTGTCATCGTGGTGCTGCTTGTGGTCATTGTGCGGCGGCAGCGGCGGCGAGAGCGGGAGCGGCAAGCGCAGATCTCACAATGGGCGGTGAGTCACGGCTGGACAGTTACCCCTCGTCCCGGACCCATCGAATGGTCCTCCCGGCTGCCAGGTAGCAACCGCCGAGGAGTGTCCCAGATCCTGTCTGGCACCGTAGACGGCTTGCCGGTCTCAGTTGCCGAGTATTCCTACACGACCACGTCAGGAGGAGGACCCGACGGAGGCACGACCACCACCACGCACCACTTCATAGTCACCGCGGTGCGGCTAGCGTCCTCGTACCCAGCGGTCGCGGTCCAGCCGCGCGGTGGAATATCCCGAATGGGCCGGGCGATCTTCGGTGACAACGCAGCCTCGACCGGCAACGAGGACTTCGACCGGCAGTTCCGAGTGACGACCAAGGATCCGGCTGGTGGTGCCCTGGTCGGACCGGCGCTCATCGCCGAGCATCTCGCGGGCCGGATACCGCCCTGGAGCCTTGCCGGCCAGGACCTGCTGACGTGGCAGCAAGGCAGGCTCACCGACCCGTCCCGGATCGAGGCACTGGCTGCCGCACTGATTCGCATCGCGAACCTCATCGGGCGTTGAGGTACCGATCTTCGCGAAATCCCCAATCCCAGTTGATCAAACCTCAGTTTCTTCTTGCGCCCATCTTGGCCGGCGCTTTTCTGGCCCGTGCAGCGAACGTGCCGCCGCCAGTGTTGCCGCGCCACCGTTGATCGCGGTCAGCGGCGGCGGCTGGCCTTTGCGCAGCGTTGCGATCAGCTCGCGGTAAGGGCCGATGAGATAGACGGTGTCGCCAGCTTTGAGCTTGGCGTCGCGGCGGGGCCGCAAGCTGACCGGTCCTTCCGGTCGAGTGATCGCGATCACGCGCGTTTGGGTTGACATGTCTACCAACCGGATTCCATCTAGCTCGCTGCCCGCCGTCACGAGCATTCCGCCGACCATGAAGGAGCGCTGGCCAACCCAGAACGTCCCTAGCACCTGCAGACCCATCGCGGCGCCGATGAACCAGGGGGCTGCTAGGTCGACGGTCGACCGTACGTTTTCGAAACCGAACTGTCGATTCACCGCAGTGGCCAGCGCGCGGCCTTGAACGCGCATGACAAGCGGCGCCTTCGTATCGGATCCCAAGATTTCCAGCAGGACGATCCCGGTCCCGATGTTCTGCATGTCGTGCTGGGTCAGCACCGCCACTCCGCGAGCGCGATCAACGCGCGCTGATTCCAGCGTCTGGCGCATCGTTGAGTCTCCGAAAATCACCGGCACGTCGAGTTCGGCCGCGATCGACAAGAAGCGGTTGTTCTCGTCCTGCTCGATGACGACGACGTCGCAGCCGGCAGCGGTCAGGTCACTCACGACGCGGATGCCGGTTGAACCCAGCCCGACAACGACGACGTGGTCGCGCATATGGCGTGCGCGTCGGACTCCGGCCGTATGGACGAAGCGGCGCGACAACAGCATGTCTGCAAGCAATGCGACGAGGATGGCGGTAACGGTCACACCACCCCACATCAACCCGACGGCGAACAGTCGCAGCCAAGGGGATTGTTGGCCGAAGCTGAAATCGCCATAGCCAACACTCGTAATCGTCTCGGACGCGAAGTACAAGGCGTCGATCCACGACATCCGCGGGTTCTGGTAGGTGACGCGCACCAAGAGCGCCGAGCCGAGCGTGAGGAACAGCGTAAACGCCAACGAGGGGAAAAGCATCGGGTTCACGTCGTTGCGCATGGACCGCACCGCATCGATTGCGCGTCGCACCCGGGGTTGGTGAGAGCGTGTCGCGGTCCGGGGTGGCACGGTGATCCCGCGGGCTTCCAATTCGTCTTTGACACCGATCATCGAGGTCCAGTCGCCGGCGTAGACCTTTAGATCTCGTCCCGGACACGCCACCACCTCGCCAGGGGCTGGTGAGGTCTTGCCGTGGACCACAGCCACCGGTGCCAGGTCGTTGTAGATCTCGCGCAAGGTCCCGTCACGCGGCGCCTCGGCTCCCCAGACAACGAAATCGATACCGGCCGTGTCGAACTGGTGCGCGTTACGCGACAGAACCGCCTCGACGACGGACGGCGCCGCGAGGTCGGCGACGTCCAGGATCGCGCCAGGCCCGCTGACGGCGGCCACCCCTTCGCGCAGCACGTCGTTGGCCAGACGTGCCACCACGCGCACGGTCGGGCTAAATTCCCTTGCTAGCAAGGCTATTTCGAGATTAACCCCGTCGTCTGGCCCAACGCAGACGACAGCGCGGGCGCGATGCACCCCGGCGCTGAGCAGATCGGCGGCGGTGGTGATCTGGATTATCCGCGCGCCCGCGCCCCTGAGCTCCTCGGCGATTGTCTTGGACAGCGCGTCGTCACCGCTGACGATGATTTCGCGATGCATGATCTCGCGCGCTTGGCGGGGACGGGGTTGGCTCGTGAGCTTGGTGACAAGGTCGATCGCGACGTTTGGTAGTTGCGTTGTGTTCTGCGACATCGATACTCCCGCCTCTGCAGGCACCTGTTTCACCTCGGTTATGTGACTATGGGCCGCCAGCATCACAACTTTTCGAGTGGTTAGCAGTGGCGAGAGTTTTTTCCTACGCCTCGACTATTTCGTTCGCATGACGGGTCCGAGTCGAACGTGTTGCTCTCCCGAAGGAGGCGGCTCCCAATAGCCGCTATTATTGGCCGTCATACGCGACTCCCGTTGCGGGGCAATGCTGTTGGCATAACGGTGTAGCTTTTATCGAATGCGTCGTGTCGCGCGAGATCCCGTGGCGCGTCCTCCCTGCCAATCTTGCAAAGTTCGCCAGCAGCAATTCCCCGCCGGGCTATGGTGCTCGTGTGCGGGATTCTGCGCGGACATCGAGGTTCGATAGCCCGCCGTCGCGCCGCCCGTTTGTATGGCTGTTATGGCCAGGACTACACCTGCGCGCCGAAAAGCGCCACTTCACAACGGTATCTGTTCTCGTACTCCTGCTCGGAGCATGCGGTTGGACCTCTGCATCCGGATACGACAAGCCGCGCGGCTACGACGATGCGACGTTGAAGCTGGTGTTCTCCATGGACTCAGGCACCTGCCTGAATAGGTTTACCTATGACTCCAAGCTGGCACCTTCTCGACCGGAAGTTGTTTCCTGCAACAGCCCGGCCGCCCGCATCCGCAACGATGGGTTTCACGCCAACGCCCCGCAGTGCATACGGATCGACTACGAGGCCCTCACCAAAGACGATCGCGCGTACTACTGCCTGAAGTACCTGGCACGGGTCGGTTATTGCTACCCGGCAGTGACTCGTCCCAACGGGACGCCGGTGGTGCTGTTGTATGCGCCGTCGGCCTGCGACGAATCACTGCCGTTGCCGGAGGTGGCGCCTGACCTCGTGTCTGACGTTGGGTCGAATCCTCCGGCGAAAGAGTTCGCCAGGTACGTCGTCACCGAGATCCAGAGCCCTGCTGAGGGGAAGCACTGCGCTTCGATATCGGTCGATCTGGAGCCACCCGAGGCGATCTCGGGACCCGGAATACCGCCGGCGACCAGTCAGCTCGTCTGCCTGGCGGCCAAGTAGGACCGAAGCCTAGGCGTCCTCCAACAGATCCGGGGTCACCGCGGATTCGGTGTCCGGTATGCCCTCGACCTTGGCCTTACGGTCGGCCATCGAGAGCAGGCGCCGAATACGGCCGGCTACAGCATCTTTCGTCATCGGGGGGTCGGCCAGCCGGCCCAGCTCCTCTAACGAGGCCTGGCGGTGTTCGATGCGCAACTTGCCGGCCGCAGCCAGGTGGTCGGGCACCGTGTCGGCGAGGATCTCCAGGGCACGTTCTACCCGGGCGGCGGCCGCCACCGCCGCGCGAGCCGAGCGCCGCAGATTGGCGTCGTCGAAGTTCGCCAGCCGGTTGGCGGTGGCCCGCACCTCGCGGCGCATCCGCCGCTCCTCCCAGACCAGCCGGGTGTCCTGGGCGCCCATCCGGGTCAGCAACGCCCCGATCGCCTCACCGTCGCGGACCACCACCCGGTCAGCGCCGCGCACCTCACGGGCTTTGGCGCTGATCCCGAGCCGGCGCGCCGCCCCCACCAGCGCCAGGGCAGCCTCCGGTCCGGGGCAGCTGACTTCCAGCGCCGAGGAGCGACCCGGTTCGGTCAGCGAGCCATGCGCTAAGAAGGCACCTCGCCAGGCGGCTTCGGCGTCGCCGACACTGCCGCCGACGACCTGGGCGGGCAGCCCCCGCACTGGCCGGCCACGCAGGTCGAGCAGGCCGGTCTGGCGAGCCAGCGCTTCACCGTCGTTGGCGACCCGCAACACATACCGTGTCGTTTTGCGGATTCCGCTGGCCGACAACACATGCACGACCGCGTTGTAGCCGTACAGGTCGAAGATGTCCTTGCGTAGCCGGCGCGCGATGCTGCCCAAATCCACCTCGGCTTCGACGACCACCCGGCCGCCCACGATGTGGAGCCCACCGGCGAACCGCAGCAGGGAGGTAACCTCGGCACGCCTCGCGCTCACCGAGTTCACCAGCAGGCGGCTCAACTCGTCTTTGACTTCGGCCGTCATCGCCACGCGTCGTCACCTCTCGGTCCGTTACGAGCCGGTCCCTCTGCGCCGGTCTGCTGACGTTCTTTCTCGATGCGCATCGCGTCCGTGGCCGTCGCCGAGGGTGGCGAGGGGCCGGTTTCGCGCACGCCCACCCCATCCAGCGCCGCGGCCAATTTGCCCGGGTCATGTAAAGGTGTACCAGGCCGGGCCACGTCAGCGAATTGAACCTGCGCATGAAGCAGAGTTGCCGTACGTCGCAGCTGCTCACGTTCCCGCTCGCTGGGCACCCGTTCGGCGTCAATGATCACGTCGTGGACGGTGAAGTCCGGTGCGTGTTGTGCCAGTACATGCAGATGACGCTCCACCGAGAAGCCGGCCGTCTCCCCCGGCTCAGCCACCAGGTTGAGGACCAGCGCGCGCCGGGCCGTGGTCGCCTGCAGCGCCGAGGCCAGTCCAGGTACCAGCACGTGCGGGATCACGCTGGTGAACCACGATCCGGGTCCCAGCACGACCAGATCGGCGGACATGATCGCGTCGACGGCCTGCCGGGTGGCCGGCGGGCTGCCGGGCAGCAGCCGGACACGGCGGACCTTGCCCGGCGTGGTGGCGATCGCCACCTGCCCGCGGATCAAGCGGAACATCCGCGGGTCGGCCTCCAGGCCGGACACGTCTGCTTCGATCTGCAGCGCGATCGGGCACATCGGCAGCACCCGGCCGCGCACGCCGAGGATGCGGCCGAGTTCGTCGAGCGCGGCGACCGGGTCGGCCAGCACCTCGTTGAGTCCGGCGAGCAGCAGGTTGCCGATCGGATGCCCGGCCAGCGCGCCGCTGCCGCCGAATCGATGCTGCAGAATGGTCGCCCAGAGTCGCCCGTGCGGACTGTCGGATGCCAACGCCGCCAACGCCATTCGCAGATCACCGGGCGGCACCACGTCAAGCTCGCTGCGCAGCCGACCCGACGAGCCACCGTCGTCTGCGACGGTCACCACAGCCGTGACGTGCGAGGTGAGCCGGCGGGCAGCCGACAGCGTGGCGTACAAACCGTGCCCGCCGCCCAACGCGACAATGCTGGGGCTGCTGCCAAGGCTCATTCGCGACCCAGATCCCGGTGCAGCACCCGCACCGACAGTTGCTGGTCGGGCTCCAGCAGCCGCACTAGCGCCTCGGCGATGGCGACGCTGCGGTGCTTGCCGCCGGTACAGCCGATCGCGACGGTCATGTAGCGCTTCCCCTCCCTGCGATAGCCGTCGACAATCAGGGACAGCAATCGATGGTAAGTCTCCAAGAACTCCGCCGCGCCAGTCTGGCCGAGCACGTAGTCGCGGACCGCCGGATGTTGGCCGGTATGCGGGCGCAACTCGTCGATCCAGTGCGGATTGGGCAGGAATCGCACGTCCATCACCATGTCGGCGTCCATCGGCAGACCGTATTTGAACCCGAAGGACTCGACGGTGACGCTGGTGTGCGCCACCGTCTCGCCGCCAAAGGCCCGTTCGATGCTTTCCCGCAGTTCGCGCACCGACAGAGTCGAGGTGTCGATGATCAGGTCGGCGGTGGCGCGAACCGCGGCCAGCATGTCACGCTCAGCGGCGATGCCTTCGGCCAATGTTTGCCTCCCTTGCAGCGGATGGCTGCGACGATTCTGCTCGTAGCGGCGCACCAGCATGTCGTCAGAGGCCTCCATGAACAGCACACGCGGAGTGATGCCGCGGGTGGCCAGGTCGTTGCGCACCCAGTCCAGGTCGCCGGTGAACCCACGGGAGCGAACGTCCATCACCACGGCCAGCTGGGTGATCCGTGATCCCGCCGCCAGCCCAAAGTCGACCATCCGGGTGATCAGCTGAGGTGGCAGGTTGTCGGCGACATACCAGCCGAGGTCCTCGAGTACCTTGGCCGCAGTGCCTCGTCCGGCACCGGACAAACCGGTGACCAACACCACGTCGATGCCGGATTCGTTTGCGCCACCGTGATTGTCGGCCTGGGTTGCGGCCGCCTCCCCCGGCACCGCGTTGCCCAGCGGCCCTGCCTGATTCACCCCGTCCATCCCCTGACCCGTCATCCCGATGCCTGTTCGACGACCTGCTCGTCGGTCGTCCCGTTTGATCCCGCGGCGCTGCCCCGCAACGCGTCGAGCACCGCGGTCGCCGTCGCAACCCCGATGCCCGGAACAGCGGTGATCTCGTCGACGGTGGCCTGCTTGAGGCGGGCCAGCGACCCGAAATGGGTCACCAGCGCCTTACGGCGATGCTCGCCCAACCCGGGCACGGTATCCAGTGCCGAGGCCATCATCCGCTTCGACCGTTTGCTGCGGTGATAGTTGATGGCAAACCGGTGGGCCTCATCGCGCACGCGCTGCAGCAGGTAGAGACCCTCACTGTTACGCGGCAAGATGATCGGGTCGGGCTCCGACGGCACCCACACCTCCTCCAAGCGCTTGGCCAGTCCGATCACCGCGACATCGGTGATGCCCAGTTCGCCGAGGACTGCGCTGGCGGCATTGACCTGCGGTGCGCCGCCGTCGACGACATACAGGTTGGGCGGATAGGCGAACTTACGCGACTTTCCTTCGGGTGATAAGACTTTGGAATCCTGCTGGTCTTGAAGGTGCCGCGTGAACCGGCGCCGGGTCACCTCGGCGATCGACGCGACGTCGTCGGAACGACCGTGGCCTGCGGCTTCCCGGATGGCGAAATGGCGGTAATCGGACTTGCGCGGCAGCCCGTCTTCGAACACCACCAGCGAACCCACGACGTCGGTGCCCTGCACATGGCTGATGTCCACACATTCGATCCGTAGCGGCGCGTCGGCCAGACCTAATGCTTCCTGAATGTTCTGCAGCGCAGCAGATCTGGCGGTGAAGTCGCCTGCCCGCTTGAGTTTGTGCTGCTGCAGCGCATCTTTGGCATTCCGCTGCACGGTTTCGGCCAGTGCCCGCTTGTCGCCGCGGCGCGGTACCCGCAGCGTCACCCGCGAGCCACGCAGCCCCGACAGCCAGATGGTCAACTCGTCGGAGTTGGGTGGCAGGCAGGGCACCAGGACTTCACGGGGCACCGGGTTGGCGGATTCGTCTGCGGCGCCGTCGAGTTCGGCCTGGTCGCCGTAGAACTGGGTCAGGAACTGCTCGACCAATTGCGCTTCGCCGGAATCACCGGGATCGCCGGGTTTTTCGACGATCCAGCCACGCTGGCCACGAACCCGCCCGCCGCGGACGTGGAACACCTGGACGGCCGCTTCCAACTCGTCGTCGGCGAAGGCCACCACATCGGCATCGGTGCCGTCGCCGAGCACCACGGCCTGCTTCTCCAGGGCCCGCTTCAACGCCCCGAGGTCGTCGCGCAATCGCGCGGCGCGCTCGAAATCGAGATCGGCCGCTGCGGCGTGCATCTGCTGCTCAAGGCCGCGGGCGTAGCGGTCGGTTTTGCCGGACAGGAAATCGCAGAAGTCCAGCACGATCTGGCGATGCTGCTCGGCGCTGACCCTGCCTATGCACGGCGCCGAGCACTTGTCGATGTAGCCGAGCAGACACGGTCGGCCGATTTGGTTGTGCCGCTTGAAAACTCCAGCCGAACATGTGCGCGCTGGAAATACTCGGGTGAGCAGGTCCAGGGTCTCCCGGATAGCCCAAGCATGCGAGTACGGCCCGAAATAGCGCACACCTTTGCGGCGCGGGCCGCGATAGACCATCAGCCGGGGGAATTCCTCGTTGAGGGTGACCGCCAGCACCGGGTAGGACTTGTCGTCGCGGTAGCGGACGTTGAACCGGGGGTCGAACTCCTTGATCCAGTTGTATTCCAGCTGCAGCGCCTCGACCTCGGTGTTGACCACCGTCCACTCGACCTTGGCGGCGGTGGTGACCATTTGCCGGGTCCGTGGATGCAGGCTCGCGACGTCGGCAAAGTAGGAGGTCAATCGGCTGCGCAGGCTCTTGGCCTTGCCGACGTAAATCACCCGTCCGTGCTGGTCCCGGAAGCGATATACGCCGGGCTCGACCGGGATAGACCCAGGCGCGGGGCGATAAGTCGCGGGATCAGCCACGGTTCTTAGGCTAGTCCGGCGTCCCGACGGCGATGACGCCTATTGGGTCCGCGGCGAGCGTCACGCTCGGTGACCCTCCCCACCAGTGTGCGGCTGGCCGCACGCTCGGCAACCAGTGTGCGGCTGGCTTCACACTCGGCCGCGTTGAGCGTGACGCTGACGTGACGATGAGCAGCGAACGTCACTCGGGCGTGACGCTCGACGGCAGGTATGGCCGGTATCGCGCCAGCAGCATTAGTGAGTTTCGCCTACGAAGATGCCGTTTTTCCCGCTACATGCTGACGAACGCCTACTCTGATTGGCAACTGGGGGTAGCCGAGGCCGTGGATCGGTGGTGCGCGGATGGCGGCGGGCGTGGCGTGCGGGTCATGCGGCACCCGCCTGCGGAAAAACGCCAGGTTCTGTGACGAGTGCGGTGCCCCGACTGCGGCTTCGGGCGACACGGCGGAGTACAAGCAGGTGACGGTGCTGTTCGCCGATGTGGTGCGCTCGATGGACCTCGCGGCCGCACTGGAGCTGGAACGGTATCGCGAGATTATGACCGAGCTGGTGGAACGTTCAGCGGCGGTGGTGCAGCGCTACGGCGGCGGGACGGTGGAGTCCACCGGCGACGGGCTGATGGCGATCTTTGGTGCTCCGATCGCGTTAGAGGATCACGCTTTTCGAGGGTGCCTGACCGCGCTGGCCATCCAGGAGGATGCGAATCGGTTGGCAGCCGAGGTGGCCCGCCGCGACGGTGTGACCCTGCGGTTACGGGTGGGCTTGAATTCGGGTCCGGTGATCGCCGGGGAGATCGGCTCGGGCTCGCTGGGATACACCGCGACCGGCGAGACGGTCGGGTTTGCCCAGCGGATGGAATCGGTGGCACCCCCGGGCGGCGTGATGGTGTCGGAGTCAACGGCGCGGCTGGTCGAGCAGACCGTGATGCTCGAGGACCCGCAGTGGGTGCGCATCAAGGGGGCCGACCAACCGGTGCCCGCGCGCCGGCTGATGGGGATCGGCCCGCGGGATGGGCTGGCCAGGCGCACGGAGGCGAGCCTGGTCGGTCGGCGCTGGGAGATGGCGGCCCTCGACGCCATGATGGACCGCACGATCGGTGGCCACGGTGGTGTCGTGAATGTGGTGGGGCCGCCGGGCGTTGGCAAGAGCCGGACGGCGCGAGAGACGGCCGCCTTGGCGGCCGGTCGTGGCGTCGAGGTGTTTTGGGCGTTCTGCGAATCCCACGCCGGTGACATTCCCTTCCGTGTGGTGGCCCAGTTGCTGCGCGTCCGCACCGGCGTGGCTGACCTCGACGACGAAGCCGCCCGCGCTCGAGTGCGGGAACAGGTCCCGGACGCCGACCCGCAGGATCTGCTGCTGCTCGATGATCTGCTCGGCATCACCAACCCCGACGTGCCGCTGCCCCAGATCGACCCGGATGCGCGGCGGCGTCGGTTGACCGCACTGATCAACGCCGCGTCGCTGGCGCGCAGCGAACCGACGCTGTTAATCATCGAGGATGCCCAGTGGATCGATGCGGTCAGCGAGTCGATGCTGGCCGACTTTCTCACCGTCATCCCGCAAACCCGGTCGATGGTGCTGATCACCTCTCGTCCCGAGTACCAGGGGGCGCTGACGCGCGTGCACGGCGCGCAGACGATCGCGCTTGCCCCACTAGGTGATTCGGACACCGCGGTGCTGATCGCTGAGCTGCTGGGGTCGGATCCCTCGGTCGGCAAGCTGGCGGCGATCATCGCCGAACGGGCCGCCGGCAACCCGTTTTTCGCCGAGGAGATGGTACGGGAACTGGGGCAGCGCGGCGTGCTGGCCGGCGAGCGTGGTGACTACGTGGGCCAGATCGATGTGGCCGAGGTGAGCGTGCCGGCCACGGTGCAGGCGGCGATCGAGGCGCGCATCGACCGCCTGAGCACCCGGGCCAAGCGGACGTTGAACGCGGCGTCGGTGATCGGAGCACGCTTCGGGGCGGAGCTGCTGGCCGCGCTCGGGATCGATGTGGTGGTCGACGAGCCGCTGGGTGCGGAGCTGATAGATCAGGTGCGGTTCACCCCAACCGCTGAGTACGCCTTCCGCCACCCGTTGATCTGCGCGGTGGCCTACGAATCACAGCTCAAATCGGATCGCGCCGAGTTGCACCGGCGCGTAGCGGCCGCGATCGAATCACGTGACCGGACCGCGGCTGAGGAAAATGCCGCCTTGATTGCCGAACATCTGGAGGCCGCCGGTGATCTGCATGCCGCCTACGGCTGGCACATGCGCGCCGCAACGTGGGCGACCAACCGCGACATCAACGCCGCGCGACTGAGCTGGGAGCGCGCCCAAAGGATCGCCGACGCATTGCCCTCCGAGGACCCCAACCGAACAGCCATGCGCATCGCCCCGCGCACCATGGTTTGCGGAATCGCCTGGCGAGTTCACGAAAACGTGGCCGGGGACCGGTTTGATGAATTACGGGAGTTGTGCACCGCGGCCGGGGACAAGGCGTCCCTGGCTATCGGAATGGCCGGGCTGGTGATCGATCTCGCGTTTAAGGCCCAGCGGAGCGAGGCGTCGCAGCTGGCGTCGGAAACCTGGGCCCTTATCGAGTCGATCGGCGATGCGACCCTCATCGTGGGGCTGTCCTTCATACCGATCTACGCCAAGGTTGAGTGCGCCGAGGTGAGTGAGGTGCTGCGCTGGTCACAGCGGGTCATCGACCTGGCCGACGGTGATCCCTCGAAAGGCAACTTCATTACTGGGTCTCCGTTAGCGCTCGCCTTCGCGTACCGGGCTATCGCCCGGTGTTTACTGGGTCTTCCCGGCTGGCGTGACGACCAGCGGCGCGGACTGGCCATGGCCCGCAGCGCCGACCCCATGTCCTACGCCATGGTCGTCGCCTGGGTCTACCTCGCCGGGATACCGGTTGGCGATCGTGACGGCCGACGATCGGGCGGTGCGCGAGAGCGAGGCTGCCCTACAGAATGCCGAACGATCCGGTGATGACTTCGCGTTGGCCCAAGCCCGGGGAGCGCTGGGCGTTACGCTGGTGCACCGCCACACGGCTTCCGAGCGTAGTCGCGGACAGCAGCTGCTGGCCGAGGTCAGCGAGATGTGCCGACGCCAGGGACAGGCCTTAGGCGAGTTACCGAGCGTCGAGGTGTACGTGGCACGTGAGAAGGCTCGGCGTGGAGATCGCGATGCCGCCATCCCGCTCATGCGTGCCGCCATCGACCAGCTGTTCCGCGAGGGAAGTCCGCTGACCCTTGGCGTTTTGCGACCGGTGTTCTCGTGGAGACATTGCTTGATCGCGGGGCAGAGAGTGACGTGGCCGAAGCCGAGGCCGTGGTCGAGCGGGTAGCGGCCGCGCCAGCCGATGAGGGTCTGGTGATGCGCGACGTCTGGCTGTTGCGGCTGCGCGCGCTGCTAACCCGAGTCCGAGGCGACGATATTGCTTATCGGGACTGGGTGAGTCGCTATCGTGCCATGGCGGAATCGCTTGGCTTTGAAGGACATATCGCCTGGGCCAAAGCTATGGTCGCGAATGAGGAATAGTCAGCAACTCGACCTTCTTCGCGCTCGGCGTCGTCCGTGCACACGCAGTGGCCGCCGTCGGTTCCTATTGCGCTGTAAGAGCAGGAGATCGATCGCATCGCTCAGCGCGTAGGTCAATGACGCCGTCCCCTGCTGGTGAACGCCCTATTTTTGGGCAATTGGGGTAGTCGGGACCTGCACTTTGCGATAGCGTCCATCGCCAGCTTGTCGTCGCATTATTCCTCGTTGTTTCTCCTCGGCGATTGTCTGTTGGAATCTTTCAATTACACTGTCCCAGTTAATATCTCGTGGTCGTGTACTACGGAGTCTTGTCGCATTGCGCGAGGCGATAGCGTTGACGCGCTGCTGGTCGTTTATGTCGTCATGCCACCAAGTCATAATCTGTTAACTCCAATCTCCTGATCGGCCTGAATGATCGAGGAAACCACCATCCCAACCGATGTTGACAACAGTCGACGCGCAGCAGGGTGCCGCCCCTGGCCCATGTGTGGCCGGTCGCGTGTGGAGCGATCCGCGTTATCGTGCCGCCGCGACCGGCGAAGTTTGCGGTAGACATCTTCGCTCCTTCGGGTGTCGCGCTCCGCGATAGGAATCGTCACTCCAGTGCGGTGCGACGAGCGCAGTAGCGCAGTACTGCAATTCGCCCGGTTTCCGCGCGGCACTACCGAGTCGCAGTCTTGGGCCCCGGCTTTGCCCCGCCCAGACGAACGGGGGGTCTGAAGTCGTCCCCAATTAGACAGAGGCGTCGCGCCGATATTGCCGACCCTGCGACCTCACCATGGTGCGCTCCCGGCCTCACTGAGGCCCGTGGCTGCGATCGTCTGTAGCGTGGTGCGCCGCAGAACGTTTCGTTTTGGCCATGCGGTACAGGCCATCCAGAGCGGTCAACTCGACGTTGACATACCAAAAGATCACTTTGGCGGAAATGCCTCCGTCGCGCAGCCTCAGCGCCAGCGAATACGGTAACGGCAGCGAGGCATCGTCAAGCGACTGAAGGTAGGCCGCGAACCGCTGGCGGGCGATCATCGATTCGATGATCAATCCCTAGCCGGCGAGAATGAGCGGGATCAAATTCCCGCGGAAGGGCTCGGTATTCGACCGTCTCCTAGCCCTGTGCCCAGCAGGCCGCTACGCGGTGTACTTCCTCATCTGAACCCCTGACCTGCTGGATAACGCGCAAGCTCAGGTCGTAGTTTGTGGCCACCCAGCCGATGCCGCGTTCGCAGTCGACGCGGAGCAGTGTGCCGTCCCTGGCCCATTCGTGACCGGTTTGGTGTGGAGCGATCCTCGACATCACCCCGACGCGACCGATTTGCGTAGCGTTACCCATCGTCGTTCCCCTATCTAGGTGCTGAAGGAATGATGGCCACCGCGTTGGGTCGTTCCGCGATGCGAATCGTCACGCAAGTGCCGTGCGACGAGCGCAGTAATGCGCTACCGCAATTCGCTGGGTTCCGGCGCGGTACTACTTAGCAGCGATGTTGAGCCCAGAGGACGGGCGGTTGCTGGTCTGACTGCCCAGCCGCGGTGCGCTCGGCTGCGTCACCGGCATCCGTGGTAGCGATCGTCCGTTATGTTTTGCGCCGCAAGAAGTTTCGCTTCGGCCATGCGGTACAGGCCATCCAGGGCATCCTGCTCGACGTCGACATACTGAGAGATCACGTCGGCGGAGACGCCGGCGTCGCGCAGCCTCAGCGCCAGCGAATACGGTAACGGCAGCCGGCGTAGCGCCCGCTCGCGTTGGCTGAGTTCATCGGCCACATGAGCAGCATGCATCTGTCGTCGCCGTGTCGACTCGGTATGGCAATACTGAAATCATCATTGGCGCCAAGCGCTCAGCGTCAGGGCCTTCACTCTGTTCGCGCTTTGGGGCGGGTAGCAGGGCGGCGAGTTCGTCGGTCGTTCCGGTCTTCAACATCGCCTGATAGACGTAGCTTTCGTCCTTGATCGGCGCATCCACCCCTTGAAACCGCATCCCGAAATTGGGGACTTTCACGTCTGCTCGCGCGGAAGTCGGTAACGCACCATCAGTGCACGGACGGTATCCATCGCGTCCACGGCGCGCTCCTTGTCGACGGCCTGGATCGCCATCACCGGGATGTACTCGTCGTCAGGCAAATCGATCCGCGCCCACCGTGCACTGACCGGAAACGACACATCGATCACGTCCGACCAAGGCACGAGGCGGTCGCCGAGCAGGTTGCGCACCGATAGGCCGGCAGCGCCGACCCGCAACCGCGGCCGGGCGAACAGCAGCACGAACCCGGCGATGACGAAGCCCAGCCCCGCCATCGCGACCTGGTCGGCGGTCTGGAAGATCACGCCGCTGGACTTCATCTTGAGCAGCAGGCCCACCGCGATGAGGGCCCCGGCGATCACGAATGCCGCCGCGTAGGCCACATACGGTGTCAGGTGGGGACGTACTTGCACATCCCAGCCGTCCTGGTTGGGCTTCCCGGTCACGGCTTTCCGCGCAGATCGCGCAGGGTCAGCGCGGTGCTCAGCGCCGCCGCCGTCGCCTGAGCGCCGTTGTCCTCGGCAGACTGCGGCAGGCCCGCGCGGTCCAGCGCCTGCTCTTCGTTGTTGGTGGTCAGCACGCCGTTGGCAACCGGAGTTGACTCGTCGAGCGAGACCCGGGTCAGCCCTTGGGTCACCGCGTCGCAGACGTAGTCGAAATGCGGTGTCTGCCCGCGGATCACCACACCCAGCGCGACGACGGCGTCATGCTTGCGCGCCAGCGCCTGCGCAACCACCGGAATCTCGATGGCGCCGCGCACCCGGACTACCGTCGGGTTGCGCACGCCCCACTCGGAGGCTACTTGGCATGCGCCGCTAAGTAGCGCGTCGCAGATCTGCTTGTGCCAGGTGCTGGCTACGATGGCCAGCCGCAACCCGGATGCGTCGAGTGCCGAGATGTCGGGCACACCGGCGCCTCCACTCACGATCCGCAGCTGTCGCATCGTCGCCGGCGGTCATAGAGCTCCCCCGAATTCGCCATGCAGATGGATGGATTCGTGATAGTCGTCGAGGCCGACCAGATCGTGGCCCATCCGGTCACGTTTGGTCATCAGATACCGGATGTTCTCCGCGTTGGCCCGTACCGGCAGCGGCACCCGCTCGATGATGTGCAGTCCGTACCCGTCCAACCCGACCCGTTTGGCGGGGTTGTTGGTCAGCAGCCGCATCGAACGGACGCCGAGGTCGACCAGGATCTGCGCGCCGGTGCCGTAATCCCGTGCGTCGGCGGGCAATCCGAGCTTGAGGTTGGCGTCGACGGTGTCGTCGCCGGCGTCCTGCAACTGATAGGCCTGCAGTTTGTGCATCAGACCGATGCCGCGGCCCTCGTGGCCGCGCATGTAGAGCACCACGCCCCGGCCTTCTCGCGCGACCATGGCCATCGCGGCGTCCAGCTGCGGTCCGCAGTCGCAGCGACGTGACCCGAACACGTCACCGGTCAGACATTCCGAGTGCACCCGGACCAGCACATCGTCACCGTCGAAGTTGGGCCCGGCGATCTCACCCCGGACCAAAGCCACGTGCTCGACGTCCTCGTAGATGCTGGTGTAACCCACCGCGCGGAATTCGCCGTGCCGGGTCGGGATTCGGGCCTCGGCGATCCGCTGAATGTGCTTCTCGTGCTTGCGGCGGTACTCGATCAAGTCGGCGATGGCGATCAGCGCCAGACCGTGTTCGTCGGCGAAGACCCGCAGTTCGTCGGTCTGCGCCATCGCGCCCTCGTCCTTTTGGCTGACGATTTCGCAGATCGCCCCGGCCGGCGACAACCCCGCCAACCGGGCCAGGTCTACCGCCGCTTCGGTATGACCGGGCCGCCGCAACACGCCACCGTCCTTGGCGCGCAACGGAACGACATGCCCAGGGCGGGTGAAATCATCGGCGACACTGCCCGGATCAGCCAGCAACCGCATGGTCGTGGACCGATCTGAAGCCGAAATCCCAGTTCCCACACCATTCCTTGCGTCCACGGTGATGGTGTAGGCGGTGCCATGCTTGTCCTGATTGACCGCGTACATCGGCAGCAGGCCGAGCCGGTCGCAAATCGCGCCATCCAACGGCACGCACAGATATCCCGAGGTGTAGCGCACCATGAACGCGACCAATTCCGGGGTGGCCTTCTCGGCGGCGAAGATGAGGTCGCCTTCGTTTTCCCGGTCCTCATCATCGATGACGACGACCGCCTTGCCGGCCGCGATGTCGGCAACCGCGCGCTCGACGGAGTCCAACCTCGTCATCGCTGCCACCCACTCCGTTCTCGCCCTGACGACAAGAACTGCTTTGGACGAGCCCGGTGCAGGGCTCTTGTGTTGTCACCAGTATGAACCACGAGGCAGCCGCCGTTATTGCCGTGGCTTACTGAGCGGGAGCCCTTCATCTGCTGGCGCATGAACTCGGCCGACCCGGTTGTGTGGTGTGCGAGCCGAGGTTGCCGGAGAACAGGCGTTTCGACAGTCATCCGGTTCACGTTGTCAGTGGTGTTCATGGACCTAGGCACGGTTGGATAAGCAGCCCGAGGCGTTGCTAGCTGCGCGATTCCGGCTCCGCATTAATTGGTATCAAACAGGCGAGACTCCCGGATCATGCGTTCCGGTTTGTGATTGCTGGGCGGCCACGGAAAGAAGCACCGAGCGACTTGCTGCCAGCAAACGTGCAAAAGCTTTTCAGAGCAGCCTCCCAGCTGATTCATAGGCGCGCTATCTAGCGTTCGGGTGGGTCGGGGGCATGCGTCCGCTGAATACACAACCTAGACAGGTGAAGGACTATGACACTGAAGCAACTGATGGCGGGAGCCACCATCGCCGGCGCCCTCGGGGCGGCAGCGATGGGCATGGGTGCCGGTTTTGCCAGCGCCGCTCCTGGTGCGCCCGACGGCAACCACGGCGCGCCGGCAATCGGGAATTTCCACGCCCAGGGCGGTCCCGGCGGGCCCGCACCGCGCGCGCCAGGTGATCCGGGAGGACCCGGACCCGGACCCGGCGGACCCGGGGGCCACGGACCGGGCGAACCGGGCGGCCCAGCACCGGGCGGACCAGGTGGGCCTGGCGGACCGGGTGGCCACGGACCGGGCGGTCCTGGCGGACCCATGAACGGACCGGGTGGTCCCGGCGGACCGGGTGGCCCTGGACCCCACGGACCGGGGGGACCGGGTGGACCCGGCGGACCGGGCGGCCCTGGACCCCACGGACCGGGCGGACCGGGCGGCCCCGGCGGCCCATGGCACGGGGATGACCACCGTGGCTACTTCAACGGAGCCCCGTGGGGTGACGGACCCGCACCCTGGGGCCCGGGCGAGCCACCGCCGCCAGCATGGGATCGGCCGCTTCCGCCGCCCGGTGGACACTGGGGGGATGGCCCGATCAACTACTGGGGCTACCAGGAAACCCCCTTCTGGAACCCGCAGTTCAACCAATGGGGCTTCAACTTCTTCGGAGTCTGGATTCCGCTGTAAGGAGTCGCCTAACACGACGCCCGCTTCGCCCGTTCGGCGAGGCGGGCGTCGTGCTATTAACCGTCACCGGCCGACCCGAGCATGTGACAATGTGACGTGATCGTCCGTGACGGCCGGACGCGTTGGCTGAGCACCGCTTCGCCGTCGATCACCCGAGTGAATCGAGGGCACGGTGAGTGACGTTTCGCAGGGACCCGGATGGTGGCAAGCGGAGGATCAGAAGTGGTATCCACCCGAGCAACACCCCAACTACGTCCCACCGCCGTCGGCGACGCCAGACGAGCCACCGCCGCCGCCCGCGCCGAACCGGCCTCCGCCGCCGGGTGGTCAGTACGCCGCCGCGGGCAGCCCCGGGATCAGCTTCGACCTGGCCGCGATAATGCCGGGTGGATTGATCGTCCTTGCGGGTGGCCTGCTCTACTGCGTCTTCGGCTTCTTCCCGTGGTACACCCAAAACATCGACTGCGGCATCGCGCCTCCAGGGGTCCCGTGCGCCATAAGTCTCAACGCGTGGCGTAGTGGAACCGCGGTGTTCAGCGCCATCCTGTTCCTGCTGGCCGCGGGCGTGTTCGTCGCCAAAGCGCTCAAAGTCATTCCAGCACCGAAGGTTCCGCTCGAGTTGGCCGCGCTCGCCGCGGTCGTGCTCGGCGACCTCTTCTTCCTCATCGCGTTCTTCAGTGTCCCGGCTGGGTTTTTTGGAATTTCGCGTGGCTGGGGTCTATGGATCGATCTCGTAGTGGTGATCGCCATCAACGGCGGTGCGGTGCTGCAGTTCCTGCGCAAGGGCCGCGCCCAGCCCGCGGTGTAGCCACTAACTCACCGGCTGAATCGAGAGCACGATGAGTGACGTATCGCAGGATCCGGACAGCGGCACCCCTGCACGGCCCCGATGGTGGCGCCGAAAGGCCATCGTGATTCCGGCTGTCCTGCTCATCGTGGCCGCCATCGCCGCCGCCATCGTCATCGTCATTCAGCAGCACGAGGATTCGAAGCGCCTCCAGATCGCACTGACCCCGTTCGTCGGCAGCTGGCACGCCCACGAGGAGGGACTTGTCATCCAGCCCGACGGTCACGGTCGCGAGACGTATCCCGACCGATCAACATGCCCGGATGCACCGATGGCTGGATGCGGCATCGCGGGCACGGTCGATTTCAAGCTGACGTCGGTCTCCGGCGACACCGCCACCGGTGCCATCACCGCCGCCTCGAACCCCAAGGAACCTATCGGCGGCCCGGTGAGCATCAAGCTCGTCGGTGGCGGCCAGGGGCTGAATCTGACTGTGGCGGGCGGGGATCAAGGCTTCCCGTTCTGCAACAGCAATGACAACGAAGCCGCCTCGCACTACTACTGCGGGGCGTGACGACGTCGCGGACTGTCTCACCCCGACAGGCCCGGCGGACCCGACGCAGCGCACCTGACGATCGTGTTCAGAACCCGAAGAGTTCGCCGAATTCGTGTGGGAGTTGCTCGAATTCGGCTACCAGGAAACCCGTTGTGGAATCCACAATTCAACCGGCGCGACTTCAAACTTCTTCGGAGTCTGGAATTCGCTGTATCAAGCCGCCTAAACGACGCCCGCTTCGCCGACCGGCGAACGGACATCGCGTCTTAATGCGACACTTTCGTCAGTTTGCGCAACTGGGGCGCTACCGGCGAAGGGATTAAGCCCGATGAAGGTCGTGCTCTCGACCGCTGGCGTGCTCACCGCCGCTGCCGTCCTCACCGCCTGCGGCGTGTCCTCCGGCGACCAGAATTCGTACCTCCAGGGCCGCCAGTGGGGTCTCCAGAACCAATACAGGGGATCAAACCAATCTTGGGCAAGTATCGACAGCGTGTGCCGCTTAGCCGCAACTCAGGAGGCACCGGGCCTCAACGAGCAGGACGAGAAAGACTGGATCCAAGGCTGCACAGGCGCGCTGGATTTAGTGCTGTCCACCACAGCTACTACAACAACCACGGACACACCAACCACGACAACAGACACACCAACGCCAACAACAACAGACACGCCCACCACAACAACGGACACACCAACGACAACAGACACACCAACACCACCACCAACACCAACAACAGAAACGGCGCCAACAGAGACAACGGCAGACAACGGCAACAACGCAGGCAGCGGCAGCAGCAGCGGCAGCGGAGGCAGCGGCAGCAGCAGCGGCAGCGGAGACAACGGGGGCAGCAGCAGCGGCGGCAGCAGCAGCAGCGGCGGTAGCAGCAGCAGCGGCGGCAGCAGCAGCAGCAGCGGCGGTAGCAGCAGCAGCAGCGGCGGTAGCAGCAGCGGAGACAACTAGCGGTCAAAACAAAGATCGCACCGCGATGGTCGTCGTCCGGATTTCGCCGAGCGGTTTTGGCCGGCGGCGACGCTTATTTCGCCGCTAGCGGCCGCTCAACATGCTTCGCGAGACGTTCCACCGCCGCATACGCGCGTCCGGCGCCCGCCTGATTTCCAAGCCGCTTCCGCGCCAGCGTGAAGGTCAAGATCTCACCGCTGATGAAGGCTATGAGGGCCTGTCTTCGGGCGGGGAGTCGTCGTCTTTGGCCAGGTGGCGCAGGACTCGTTCGTTGAGGGCGGCGAGCATGTCGAGCTCAGCCGGGGTGAGCAGGTCGATGAAGTTCCGGCGGACGTCCTCCACGTGCCCGGACGCCGCCTTCTCGATGGCGGCGCGGCCAGCCGGCAGCAGGCAGACCATGGTGCTGCGGGCGTCGTCGGGGTTGGGCTCGCGGCAGATCAGCCCGTCCTTCTGCATGCGCCGCACCTGGTGGGAGACACGGCTCTTCTCCCAGCCCAGTGTGTTGCACAGGTCGCGCGCGCGCATGCGGTCCCCGTCGTGCTCCGAGAGCACCGCCAGGACCTGGTAGTCGGCCCCGGACAGGCCCGATTCCTGCAGGCCGCGGTTCAGGTGCACGCCGAGCTGATGGTGCGCGTGCTGGAAGGCCCGCCAGGCGCGGTCTTCACGAGGGCTCAGCCAGTTCGGTTCCATCAGCCCCCATGCTACCCGATTGGTTGACGGATCAACAAACGCTGCTTAAGGTAGAGCCGTCAACCTTTTCGATCGTCAGTCAGGACAGGACACCTCATGAGCATCATCAGCATCATCGGCACCGGGAACATGGCCCGCGCCATCGGCGCGCTGGCGGTAGCGGGCGGCAACACCGTCGAGGTCATCGGCCGCGATCAGTCCAAGGCCGCTGACCTGGCCAAGGCTCTCGGCGGCAGCGCCACGACGGGAGAGTTCGGCGCCGTCCCGGCCGGGGACATCGTCATCGTGGCCCTGTTGTACGCCAATGTCGTTCCGGTGGTCGCCCAGTATGGAGACGCCCTCGCGGGCAAGGTCATCGTCGACATCAGCAACCCCTTCAATGCCACGGCCGACGGGCTAGCCATTCCCGATGGCACCTCGATCGCGCAGGAAGTTGCCAAGGCGGCCCCGGCCAGCGCCAGCGTGGTGAAGGCATTCAACACGATCTTCGGTGTTGTGCTGGCGCAGGGCCGGCCGCTGGATGTCTTCATCGCCGGCGACGACGCGCGCGCCAAGGCGGGCTTGGCGGAGTTCATCGAGAGCCTCGGGCTGCGCCCGCTAGACGTCGGCGGCTTGAACATGGCGCACTGGCTGGAAGGAACGGGCCTGGTCGTGATGGGTCTCGCCAGCCACGGGGTGGGGAACTACGACTTCGCCCTCGGCGCCACCGTTCCCGGCTGAGCCGCATTGCCGCCGGTCCAAGCAGTGAACGAACAGAGGCGCCGTACGCCCAAATAATGGTTGATGAATCACCGAAACGATAGGAGAGGACTCTCCCGATGAAGCTTGGTTTCGCAATTCCCATAGTCGGGTCCTCTGTCAGCAGCGCCGCTGGTCTGAGCGCGTTCTGCCGTGGACTCGAGGACCTTGGCTACGACACGCTCTGGGTCGGCGATCGCCTGGTCACGCCGGTTGATATGCATAGCAGCTATCCCGGCAAAGAGCAGCCGTACCCGCCGCAGATGACGCGTTACCTCGACCCGGTGCTGCTGTGGACCGTCGCCGCGACGGCGACCAGCCGGGTGCGGCTGAACGCCAGCACGCTCAGCACGTTCTACTACGAGCCGCCGCACCTGGCCCGGCTGCTGACCACGCTCGACGTGCTCAGCAACGGCCGCCTTGACGTTGGCGTGGGAATCGGGTGGATGAAGGACGAGCACGACATCGCCCGTGGCGCGGACTGGCACCGGCGCGGGCGGATGCTGGATGACCTGCTGGCGTTTCTGCACGAGTGGTGGACGACCACCCCGGTGTCCTGGGAAAGCGAGTTCTTCTCGCTGCCGCCGGTCCATGCCGACCTGCGCCCGGTCCAGGCTGGCGGTCCGCCCATCTGGATCGGCGGTGTCAGCGAGGCCGCGATGCGCCGGGTCGGCCGCAGCGGCATCGGCTGGCTCGGGGTCGAGGGGCTGCAGGACGAGGTGACCGACCACTTGTGGTCGATTGCGCGCCTTGCGGCGGAGGACGCCGGCCGCGATCCCGACGCGCTGAAGACGGCCATGCGGATCAACCTCGAACCGGGCACATCCGTTGACTCGGTTGCCGGCAAGCTCGAGCGCTTCGCCGCGTCCGGTGTTGATGAGGCGTTCGTGGATGCCTTCGCAGCATTCCCCAGCCTTGACCAGATGCTTGACTTCGCCAGCCAGGTAATCGCCCGATGGAGTGATCGTGGGAAAGCTTGACGGCAAGGTGGCGGTGATCACCGGTGGATCAAGCGGTATGGCGCTGGCCGGTGCCAAGTTGTTCGTTGAAGAAGGAGCTCACGTCTTCATCTCGGGCCGGCGGCAGGAAGCTTTGGATGACGCCGTCAAGCTGATCGGCCGAAACGTGACCGGCGTACAGGCTGATTCGGCCAACCTGGACGATCTGGACCGTTTGTTCGACGCGGTGAGGCGCGAGAAGGGCGCCGTCGACGTGTTGTGGACAAGTGCCGGGACGGGCGAGGAGCGCAAGCTCAGTGAGATCACCGAGCAGCACTTCGATGCCACTTTCGGGCTGAACGCGCGCGGCACGCTGTTCACGGTGCAGAAGGCGTTGCCACTGTTCAACGACGGTGGCTCGATCTTGATGACCGGGTCAATCGCTTCGGTGAAGGGCTTTCCTTTCTGGAGTGTCTATGCGGCCAGCAAGGCCGTACTGCATGCCTACGCCCGCGTGTGGTTGTCCGAGTTGAAGGACAAGAGGATCCGGGTCAACGTGCTGACCGCGGGCCAGGTCGCCACGCCGATACAGGAGCAGTTGTTCGACGAGGAGACGAAGGCGCAGTTTGAGGCATTGATCCCACGGGGAAAGATGGGCAGCCCTGAGGAGATTGCGACGGTCGCACTGTTCCTCGCGTCGGACGACTCAAGCTATGTCAATGGTATGGAGTTGATTGTCGACGGCGGCACCACGGCAGTCTGACTACGCACCGTTTTCGCAGCTAGAATCCTATTTTGCCGCTAGGAGCCGTTCGACGTATTTCGCGATGACGTCAACTTCCAGGTTGACCGGCGTTCCGGGCGACACCTGGCCCAGCGTCGTCAGCTCCCGGGTGGTGGGGATCAGTGACACCTCAAACCAGTCGTCGCTGAGCCCGGAGACGGTCAGCGATATGCCGTCGACGGTGATGGAACCCTTTTCCACGACGTAGCGGGCCAAATCAGCGGGCAGCCCGATGCGGACTACTTCCCAGTGCTCGGTAGGTGTGCGGAACAGGATCTGCCCGGTGCCGTCGACATGTCCTTGCACGATATGGCCGCCGAGCCGGCTGTTGAGAGCTGCGGCGCGCTCGAGGTTAACCGGGCTGCCGGCCGCCAGCCGGCCCAGGCTGGACCGGTTGAGCGTCTCGCCCATCACGTCGGCGGTGAACTGACCGCCCGGCTGCACCTCCACCACTGTCAGGCACACGCCGTTGACGGCGATCGAGTCGCCGTGACCGGCGTCGGCGGTGACCACCGGACCACGGATGGTCAAGCGAGCCGAATCGCCCAGGTCGTCCTTGCCGACGACCTCGCCCAATTCCTCGACGATTCCGGTGAACACCGCCCCAGGCTAGTGACTCGGGCGGCCCCGCGCGACGTCGCCATCACCTTGCGCTTCGCGATCGGGTCAACCGCACCCTCTACGATGCAACCTATGCAGACGCGCCGCCCAATTCTCGCCGTTCTCGCCCTCCTTGCTATCGCCGCCGCTCTGGTCGGCGGCTGCTCGTCGTCAAAGCAATCCGGCGGGGCGCTGCCGGATGCTGCAACGCTGCTCAAGCAGTCCACTCAGGCGACCAAAAACGTCAAGAGCGTGCACCTGGTGCTGTCGGTGAACGGCAAGATCAAGCATCTGCCCGTCAAGATACTGACCGGCGACCTGACGACGACACCGGCCACCGCCGCGAAGGGCAACGGCACGATTTCGTTCGGGGACACCGATGTCGACGTGAAATTCGTAGTGGACGGCGGCGACCTCTACGCAGCCCTCTCCGGCGACAATTGGGCCGACTACGGACCGGCCGCCAAAGTCTACGACCTCTCGGCGATCCTGAACCCTGACAACGGCCTGGCTAACATGCTGGCCAACTTCACCGACGCCAAGTCGCAAGCTCGCGAAACAATAGGCGGGCAGAACACCATTCGCATCACCGGACAGGTCAACGCCGACGCGGTAAACAAGGTCGCATCGCAGCTGAACGCCACCCAGCCGCTGCCCGCGACCGCCTGGATCCAGGAAAGCGGTGATCACGAGTTGGTGCAGGCCCAGCTGGAGCAAAGCCCGGGCAATTCCCTCCAAATGACGCTGTCGAACTGGAACGTTCCGGTGCAGGTCACGAAGCCGCCGGCAGCCGGATGACGGCACCGCACGCAGGCCGCGGCGTCGCGATCAGCGCCGGCAGCCTCGCCGTACTGCTCGGTGCCCTCGACACCTATGTCGTGGTCACCATCATGCGCGACATCATCAGCACGATCCACATTCCGATTAACCAGCTGCAGCGGATCACGCCGATCGTCACCTGGTACCTGCTGGGCTACATCGCGGCGATGCCGCTGCTGGGCCGGGCCTCGGACCGATTCGGCCGCAAACTGCTGCTGCAAGTCAGCCTCGGCACGTTCCTTGTCGGCTCGGTGATCACCGCACTCTCTACCGATCTGCACGTGCTGGTGGTGGGCCGCACCATTCAGGGCGTGGCCAGCGGAGCGTTGCTGCCGGTCACCCTCGCACTGGGTGCAGATCTATGGGCGCAGCGCAACCGCGCCGGAATCCTCGGCGGCATCGGCGCCGCGCAGGAGCTGGGTAGCGTGCTGGGTCCGCTGTACGGGATCTTCATCGTCTGGCTGACCAGCCGCTGGCAAGACGTGTTCTGGATCAACGTGCCGCTGGCGCTGGCCGCAATGGTGATGATCCACTTCAGCCTGCCGTCGCGGGACCGCAGCGCCGAGCCGGAAAAGATCGACCTCATCGGCGGGTTGCTGCTGGCGGTGACGTTAGGTCTGGCGGTGATCGGGCTGTACAACCCGAACCCCAACGGTCATCAGGCGCTGCCCAGCTACGGGCCGCCGTTGCTCATCGCGGCGGGCGTGGTAGCGGTGCTCTTCGCGCTGTGGGAACGTTTTGCCCGCACCAAGCTGATCGAACCCACCGGGGTGCACTTCCGGCCGTTCCTGTCCGCGCTCGGTGCATCGCTGTGTGCCGGTGCGGCGCTGATGGTGACACTGGTCGACGTCGAGCTGTTCGCTCAGGGCGTGCTCGGGAAGGAGCAAGACGAGGCCGCCATCCTGCTGCTGCGCTTCCTCATCGCGCTACCCATCGGCGCGGTGTTGGGTGGCTGGATCGCCACCAAAGTCGGCGACCGCGTCATGGCCTTCGTCGGGCTGCTGATCGCGGCCGGTGGCTATTGGTTGATCTCGAAGTGGTCGGTGAACCTGCTCAGCGAACACCACCACATATTCGCCGTGATCTCGGTGCCCGCGCTGGACACCGATCTGTTGCTCGCGGGGCTAGGGCTGGGCCTGGTGATCGGTCCGCTCACCTCGGCTAGCTTGCGGGTGGTGCCGTCGGCGCAGCACGGCATCGCCTCGGCGGCGGTGGTCGTGGCCCGGATGACCGGGATGCTCATCGGGGTAGCTTCGCTCAGCGCATGGGGTTTTTACCGCTTGCCTCAGCTGGTGTCGAAGTTGTCGGCGACAGTTCCGCACAACGCGAGCCTCCTGGAGCGGATTACCGCCCAGGCCACCCTGTATCGGTTGGCTTTCGCCGGAATGTACGGCGAGATCTTCAAGGTCACGGTGGTCATCTGCGTCGTGGGTGCTGTGCTGGGGCTCTTCATCGGTAGCCGTCGCGTGCACGCCGAAGAGCCGGCGCTACCCGAGGAACGGGCCGTAGCGCCGCGGGTATAGCTATTCGCCCGATAAGCGGAGCACAATAGTGGCGTGGCACGAGGCGATGAGACCTCATCGCGGCCGGCCGGCAGCTCTGCCGCGGGCGTCCTGACCGCGGCCTACGGCGCTGCTGTATACGTGATTTTCCTGGCCGTCTTCCTGTACCTGATCGGATTCGTCGCCGACGCCGACTTCATGGTCGGCAACGTCCACGTCGTCGGCAAAAGCATCGATCGCGGCGGCATCGGCAACGGCGCCCTCGCTGTTACTGCGGTGGTCATCGACACGGCGCTGCTCGCGCTGTTCGCGGTCCAGCACAGCGTCATGGCCAGAACATCCTTCAAAGATTGGTTGATCCGCGTCGTGCCGCCCAGCGCTGAGCGCTCCACGTATGTCCTTGCCTCCAGCATCTGCCTGATCGCACTTTTCGCCTGGTGGCACCCATTGACCGACGACGTCTGGTGGGTCAGCGGCCAGCCCTGGCGGGCGCTGCTGATCGCCGTCGCTCTTGCCGGGTGGACGATGGTCTTGCTGAGTACTTTCCTCATCGATCATTTCGATCTGTTCGGTCTGCGTCAGGTGTTCGCCCGGCTGCGCAGACGGCGCCTTCCTGAGCACGAATTCGCGACGCCGGTGCTATACCGGGCGGTTCGGCATCCCATCTATCTGGGTTTTCTGCTCGCGTTCTGGGTCACGCCGTCGATGACCTTGGGGCACTTGCTGTTTGCGGTGGCGACGACCGGATACATCCTGCTCGCAGTCCGGTTCGAGGAGCGCGACCTCATCCGCATGTTCGGGCAGCAGTATCGCGACTACCGGCGCCGGGTACCGATGCTCATCCCGGGCTTGGGTCATCACTCCCGACGCAGCGGGGCTTCACGGTCAACCCGCGGGACCAGGCTCAGCAACAGGTCCGGGCCGACCCGTTCGACGCCGTCGTAGCGCCAACGCAGCGCCCGGGCGATGCTTGGCACCCCGACGTCGTCGACTGCGGTGATCGGTCCGCCCAGCAGGATGGGCGCGACGTAGGCCAGGATGCGGTCGATCCTCCCGGCCCGCAGGAACGCACCGGCAAGGGTGGGCCCGCCCTCGATCAGCACGTCGGTGCGATCGGACAGCGCCTTGAGCACTTCGGCCGGATCGTGCGTGCGGATCACCATGGTGCGCGAGTCGTCGTTGAGAACCTTTGCTTCCGAAGGTATTTCGCGCTTGCCCACTACAACACGCAGCGGTTGACGGTCCGCCAAGCCGCCGTCGGCGAGCCGGGCGGTCAACGCCGGGTCGTCGGTGAGCACCGTGCCGGTCCCCACCACGATGGCGTCGGCAGCTGCCCGGCGGAGGTGCACGTCGGCGCGCGCGGCCTCGCTGGTGATCCACTGGCTCGAGCCGTCGGCGGCCGCGCTGCGCCCGTCGATGCTGGTGGCGTACTTCCATGTCACGTGCGGTAACCCGGTGCGTTGCTTGTGCAGCCATTCCCGCAGCGGTCCGGTTTCCACCAGATCGGCTTGCACATCGCCGACGACGTGGACACCGGCGACCGCCAGCCGCGCCGCACCACCGGCCGCGGTCGGGTTCGGATCGGCGACCGCGTAAACCACCGACGCGATACCTGCATCGAGCAGCGCATCCACGCACGGCGGAGTCTTGCCGTGGTGATTGCACGGCTCCAGGGTGACCACTGCGGTGCCGCCCTCGGCCAGCCGCCCGGCGCGGCGCAGCGCAACCACCTCGGCATGTGCACTGCCCGCCCGTTGGGTCCCCCCGGCACCGGCGACCCGACCCTCGCGGTCCAAGATGACGGCTCCGACCGGAGGGTTGGGGTACGTGCTGCCCTTGACCAAGTCGGCGTGCTCAACCGCCAGTCGCATGGCGGTGTCGTAGCTGATGGCTGCCGCGTTGCTCATCGGCGCCGATGCGGCGACACGGCACCGGCCTGACGCCGCAGTGCCTTGACCGCAGCGGCCGGGTCCTCGGCGCCGTACACCGCCGATCCGGCGACGAAGCAGTCGACGCCGGCCTCGGCGGCCTGCTCGATGGTGTCGGCGTTGATGCCGCCATCGATCTCGACCAGGATCGTCAGCTCGCCGGAGTCGACCATCTTGCGTACCGTGCGCACTTTGCTCAGTACTTCGGGAATGAAATCCTGTCCGCCGAAACCGGGCTCGACCGACATGACCAGAAAAGTGTCGAAGTCCTTCAGGATGTCCAGGTAGGGCTCCAGCGGGGTGCCCGGCTTGATGCTCAGGCCTGCCTTGGCGCCCGCGGCGCGGATGTCACGGGCCACCGCGACCGGGTTGTCGGTTGCCTCGGCATGGAACGTGACGTTGTAGGCGCCCGCTTCGGCGTACGGCGGTGCCCAGCGGTCGGGGTCTTCGATCATCAGATGGCAATCCATCGGAATGTCGCTGGCGGCCAACAGGCTTTCCACCACCGGCAGCCCGATCGTCAGGTTCGGCACGAAATGGGCGTCCATCACGTCGATGTGCAGCCAGTCGGCGCCTTCGACCACGGCGGCCTCGTCGGCCAACCGGGCGAAATCAGCGGCCAGAATCGATGGCGCGATCAGCAGTCGGTCGGTGTGGCCTGACATGGGCTTAGCCTACTTTGAGCATGGCGGCGAACATGGCGTCGGTGCCGTGGCGATGTGGCCACAGCTGAACGTAGGGCCCCTCCCCCAGATCTGCCACCGGCTCGAACAACGGCCGGGCGTCCAGCGCGGACACCGGGTGGCGGCGCAACGCGTCACCGACCACGCCGACCGTCTCGGCCAGGTGCGGCGAGCAGGTGGCATATAGCACGACGCCGCCGGGCCGGGTCAACGCGATTGCAGCGCCCAACAATTCGCGTTGCAACCGAGTCAACGCCGGGATGTCGGCGGGCTGTCGCCGCCAGCGTGACTCCGGTCTGCGGCGCAACGCGCCCAGCCCGGTACACGGCACGTCGACCAGCACCCGGTCGAATCCCGGTTCCAGGCCGCTGTCGCGTCCGTCGGCCCGCAGCACCTCGACCGGCAGGCCACGGGTGTTGTCCGCAACCAGGTCAGCGCGGTGGTCGGACGGCTCCACCGCGGTAACCCTGGCCCCCACACCGGCGCCCAGCGCGGCCACCAGCGCGGTCTTGCCGCCGGGCCCGGCGCACAGATCCAGCCACCGCCCGGCGTCGTCGGCCACCGGCGCCAGGGTGAGCGCGCGAGCCACCAATTGGCTGCCTTCGTCCTGCACGAGGGCTTGACCATCGCGCACGGCCGGCAGTCGCCCGGGGTCGCCGGCGGGCAGGTAAACCGCGTACGGCGAATACCGGCCGACGGTGCCATTGACGGCGCCGGCCAGCTCTTCAGCGGTCAGCACTCCCGGCCGGACCGCCAGGTGCACCTGGGGCCGGTCGTCGTCGGCGGCCAGGGCCGCGTCAAGCTCGCCGGCGGCGGCACCCAACGCGTCGACGAAGGCCTGCGCGATCCAACGGGGGTGGGCATGGACGAAAGCGGCGTGCCCGACCGGATCGGCTGACCGATCGGGCGCCAGCTCGTCGACCCAGGATTGCTCGTCGCGGCCACTGATCGTACGCAGCACACCGTTGACGAAACCCGCTCGTGCCGAGTCGAATTCGATTCCAGCCTGCTCGACGGTGGTGGACACCGCGGCATGTGCGTCGACCCGGGTGCGCAGCAGTTGGTACGTCCCGAGCCGCAGCAGATCGAGCAGCACCGGGTTGATGGTGTCCGGTGAACGGTCGGCGGCCGCGCCGATGACTGCGTCGAGCAGGCCACGGGTGCGGCAGGTGCCGTAGGTCAGCTCGGTGGCGAATGCGGCGTCGCGGCCGCTGATCTTTCGTTCGCGCAACAGGACTGGCAGCAGCAGGTTGGGGTAGGCGTCGCGCTCGGTGACTGCCCGTAGTACATCGAATGCCGCCCGCCGGGCCGGGTCCAGCGGCTTGCGTCGCGGTGGCCTGTTGGTCCGCTGCGATGACCGTGCCGGTGGTCGGCCACGTCGCGGCCTGTCCTCACGTGACGTCATGATGCCCGCGCCGTCGAGTCGAGGCGAGCCCCGCGAGCCCAGTCGACGGCGTTCATCAGTTTCTTTCCCGGCGCCTGGACCTTGCCGAGCCGCACCGGCTGGGAGCCGGTGCCGATCCGCACGCTGCGGCGATCGACGTGAATTTCACCGGGCGACAGAGCCTTTGGCAGGTTCAGCGCGTCTACGTCGACGTGCACGGGCCCCAGCTTGACCCGAAGGTCACTGATCAGCGTCCAAGCTCCCGGATTGGGCGTGACGGCGCGGATCCGCCGCTCCACGACCTGCGCAGGCAGATCCCACCGAACCCGAGCTTCCTCGACAGTGATCTTCGGCGCAAGGCTGACCCCGTCGTCGGGCTGCGGCACCGGCGTGAGTGCCCCGTCAGCGATGCCGTCCAAGGTGGCAGACAGCAGCGCGGCACCCGAAATCGCCAGCCGGTCAAGCAGATCGCCCGAGGTGTCGATCGGCCGCACCGCCTCGGTGACGACTCCGTAGACCGGCCCGCAGTCCAGACCCGATTCGATCTGGAATGTCGAAGCCCCGGTGACGGTGTCGCCTGCAGCAATCGCGGCCTGCACCGGAGCCGCCCCCCGCCACGCGGGCAGCAAAGAGAAGTGCAGGTTGACCCAGCCGTGTGGTGGCACCGCGAGCAACTCGTCGCCGAGCAGCGCGCCGTAGGCCACCACCGGGCAGCAGTCGGGCGCCAACTGGGACAGCTCGTCGACAAACTCGGCGGTGTTGGGCCGCCGCGGCCGCAGCACCGGGATACCTTCGTCGAGCGCTAGACGGGCCACCGGCGACGGCTGCGGCGTGCCGTGACGTCCTGAGGCGGCGTCTGGCCGGGTGAGCACTGCGATTACCTCGTGCCGCGGCGAGTCGATGAGACTGCGCAGCGCGGGCAGCGCGGGTTCTGGGGTGCCGGCGAAGACGAGACGCACCGGACCAGTGTAGGAAGTACTCGCGGCAACTGACCGGCCTAGCTGGTTGTCTTGAGAAGCGGGAATGTGTTACCAGGTGGCGAGCTACCGCACAGCCACCGCGTATGAACTACCGTCGGACAGACCCTAGTTAAGTCGGGGTGAACTGGCTCAGGTCGTAGATGTCCAGGCTTTTTTCGATATCGGCGACCTTTTCCACCACCCCTTGGAAGCCGGCCTGACCGAACTTCTGGTGCTCCTCGTCTTCGAAGCGTTCAGCAAGCTCGCTAAACTCCTTCGGCGGCAGCACATCCCGCAATGCGGGGAAAACGACAGTGTCTTCGCGCGACTCATGCGGCTCATACATCCGAATGAAAGCCGACATGTCGTGCACCAACGCTTCTCGCGCAGGCTGATTAAGTGCGGCCGCTGCAGCGGTGGCACTGAGGATCCGATCCGTGAGCACGCGGCCGCGCTGGTGCTGAACGCGCAACACCCTGGTGATATCGGTAAGTCGGCCTGCCTGTTCCAACTTGGGGAAGACGTATTGCTCTTCGAGGTGTTCGTGGTAGTCCTCGATGAAACTTCGGATAATGCCTGCGCTCGCATTCAGCGCTTGCGTTGCGTCCTGCTCGTCGGGCCTGCAGGCGGCGGATGCCTTCTCGATAGATCAGCAAGATGCGCTTGAGCACGCCGTGCTCGCGCATCAAGTCCTCGGGTGGCGTGACTGGCACGTCCTGTACATCGGGTGCGACGGTCTGGCCTGGTTTGGGCTTGGCTGGCGGGCGGTCGCATGCCGACAGGGCGATCGCACCGGCTGCAGATAGCGAAATTCCGAGGAGGTGACGCCGGCCGACGGGCGGCGGCATCCGGTTTGTCACGGCCGCACTTTTCTTCACTCGCATCACGCCCTTTTTCGCAAGATCAGCCGATGCCCCGTTATTCCTCGTCTTCGGCCAGTCGGGGAATCAGACCGCCGGCCAGCACGTCTTTGACTTGTCGCGGCGAAAGGCGGTGCCGCACAGTGAAAGAGGAATCCTTGGTGACGTTCTCGACCTGCAGCGTGTCCTCGTCGGCCAGCGTGTCGCGAACACCCGTGAGGCGCAGCGTGTCGTCCTGCTCAATGGTGTCGTAGTCGTCGGCGTTGTCGAACTCGAGCGCCAAGACGCCGAAGTTGGCCAGGTTTTGCCAGTGAATGCGGGCGAACGACTTGGCGACGACCACCCGCAGCCCGAGGTAACGTGGCGCGATCGCGGCGTGCTCGCGTGAAGACCCCTGACCGTAGTTCTCGCCGCCGACAATGATGTGACCGGTTTCGTCGGCCTGCTGGGCTCGCTCCGGGTAGGAGTCGTCGATCTGGGTGAAGCTGAACATCGCCAGCTTGGGGATGTTGGAGCGGAACGGCAGCGCCCGCGCACCGGCCGGCGAAATCTCGTCGGTGGAGACGTTGTCGCCGACCTTCAGCAGGACCGGCGCTTCGATGTCGTCGGGCAGCGGCGAAAGCTCCGGCAGGTCAGAAACGTTGGGTCCCTTCACCGGCTCCACCTTGGCCGCTTCGTCGGCGTCCAGCGGCGGCACCAGCATGGCGGTGTTGACCGAACACTGTCGTGGCAGGTCGAGTTTCGGGTAGTCCATTTTCACGTCGCGGGCCCACTGGCGCGGATCGGTGATCACCCCGGTCAACGCGGATGCGGCAGCGGTTTCCGGTGAGCACAGCCAGACCGAATCCTCCTTGGTGCCGGACCGGCCCGGGAAGTTGCGTGGCATCGTGCGCAGTGAGTTGCGCCCGGTGGCGGGCGCCTGGCCCATGCCGATGCATCCCATACACCCGGCTTGATGAATCCGCGCCCCGCCGATCACCAAATCCGTCACCGCGCCCATCTTGGTCAGATCGGTCAGGATCTCTCGCGACGTCGGGTTGATGTCGAAGCTGACCTCCGGCGCCGTCTGCCGTCCGGCCACCATCGCGGCCGCGATCGCGAAATCACGCAGACCGGGGTTGGCGCTCGAACCGATGACGGCCTGGGCGATTTCCTCGCCGGCGACCTCGGATACCGCCACCACGTTGCCTGGCGACGATGGCTTCGCGATCAACGGCTCGATCTTCGAGAGATCGATGGTCTCGTCGACGTCGTAGCCGGCGCCTTCGTCGGCGACCAGTTCGACCCAGTCGTCCTCGCGGTCCTCGGAGCGCAGGAAGTCACGGACCGCTTCGTCACTCGGGAACACCGTTGTGGTGGCGCCGAGTTCGGCTCCCATGTTCGCGATGACATGGCGATCCATCGCGGTCAGGCTGGTCAGCCCCGGCCCGTAATATTCGATGATCCGGTTAACCCCGCCTTTGACGTCGTGGCGCCGCAACATTTCCAGGATCACGTCCTTGGCCGAGCACCACTCCGGCAGCTCGCCGTCCAGTCGCACGCCCCACACCTCGGGCATCCGGATGTGCAGCGGTCGCCCGGTGATGGCCAGCGCGACCTCGAGTCCGCCCACACCGATCGCCAGCATGCCCAGCGAACCTGCCGCCGGCGTATGCGAATCCGACCCCACCATGGTCTTGCCGGGAATCCCGAACCGCTGCATGTGGGTTGGGTGTGAAACCCCGTTGCCGGGCTTGGAGAACCACAGCCCGAATCGCTGGGCAGCGGTGCGCAGGTATTCGTGATCTTCGGCATTCTTCTCATCGGTCTGCAGCAGGTTGTGGTCGACGTACTGAACGCTCACCTCGGTACGCGCTTGATCGAGTCCAAGCGCCTCCAGCTCTTGCATCACCAGCGTGCCGGTCGCGTCCTGGGTCAGCGTCTGGTCGATGCGTATGGCAATCTCTTCTCCCGGTGTCATCTTGCCGGATTCCAGATGCGATTCGATCAGCTTGTGAGTGACATTGAGAGGCACAGCGGAGTCCTACCTAACCGGGTCGCCGGTGACCCACGAATCTGCTTACCCCAATTTGCGAACGGCCATGCCTCGTGGTGGCGGGAGCGAGACTGCGGTCCGCCGGAACCGTCAGCTAGATGTTTTGCTTAATCTGCTGAGCCACCTGAACGCCGGAATTGGCCGGATTGTAGCTACAGGCCATAATGTCTATGGCCACGTTGTTTGCCACCGTTAATGCGTGTTGACAAGCCCAGCCGTTCGCGCCCTCTTCGATCTTGGTCGCGCTGAGTATTCCGCCGTTATTGGATACCGGGCCCACGTTATCCGTAGCATACGATTGGCCGTTCTTGTAATAGGTGAATTGTCGATTGGCGCAGCCTGTCCATTGTTGAACGGCGCTGGCCAGGAAGGCCGCCGCCTGACTCGCTGACGGAAACAACACCAGGCCTTGCTCGACGTAGTAATTGTCGTGCGCGATGTTGCCGGCGTCCTCCAGAAGCTGTATGTCAACATTCGTCCACCCGCTATTGGCATAGACCGTCGCGTCCGCATCCGAATTGATAGCTCGGCAGCTTATGTCGGGAACATTGGCAGCCTGGTTATTCATTTGGGACGACGTATTCGTGACCCGCAATCCGGTCGTTCCCATCGCGGCACTGATCTGGTCTGGACTCAGCCATAGCCCCGACATGGCGGACGCCGCGATCGGCGCCGGTGCGGCGGCATTCGACGGTCGCAACAATTCCCAAGGCCGCCATAGGAGTGCGATCCCGACTACGAGAAGAAGCGCTGCCCCAGCAGCGACCGGGATCAGCCACGCGCGGGAGCTGCCGACCTTGTTATTCGGTGACGCACCGGTGAAGGCGCCGTATTGCACCGGCGCTGACCCGGCTGGCGGCGCGGGCATGCCGTATTGCACCGGCGCTGACCCGGGGGGCGGCGCCGGCATGCTTGGCTGCACTGGCGCTGGCCATTTGGGCGTCTCAGCCGGCGTGGTCGGCGCCCACGACGATGCGAACTGATGCGGGGACTGGTCGGTTAACGCACGAGCGAAGTCGCCGCAGCTTGGAAATCGATGATTGCGATCTTTGGCAAGCGCCACGGCGAAGGCGGGGTCGAGGGCTGTGAGCTGGGGGCGAGAAGCGGAGATTGGCAGCGGGTTGGCGCTGAGATGATGGCCGATGACCACAGCAGGGTTCGGATCCGAGAACAATGGCGATCCGGTGAGTAGGTGGTAGGCCGTAACGGCTAATGCGTACTCGTCCGCTCGGCCATCGATGTCCTCACCCCTCAACTGCTCGGGAGCGCAGTACGCCACCGTTCCCATCGCTACGTTTGTCATCGTCAGACCGCTAATGTCGTTGACGTTGCGGGCGATCCCAAAGTCCGTCAGAAGGATTCGCCGTTCATCGCTATCGTCGCAATTGGCGATCATGATGTTGGCCGGTTTCACGTCGCGGTGCAACAGTCCACGTTTGTGGGCGTAGTCGAGCGCGCCGCCGACGGCGGTGACGATTGTTGCGACGAGGTCAGGGGGCATGCCGCTGGGGTAGCGGTCTGCCAGCAACTCTTGGGCGTTGGTGCCCTCGACGTTGTCCATCGCTATCCAAAGCCGACCCTCGAATTCGCCGCGATCGTGCACCTCGACGATGTTTGGATGCCACAGCGAGGCTGCCAGGTCCGCTTCCCTTTCGAACCGGCGCCGAAATTCGTCATCGGCGGACACTGCTGCCGGCAGAATCTTGAGCGCGTCGTGCCGCGGAAGCCTCGGATGCTCGGCCAGATAAACCTCGCCCATGCCGCCCGACCCGAGTAGCCGAATGATCTTGTACCCGGCAAACGTTGTACCGCTGCTCAACGGCATGAGGCTGATGCTACATAGCAACGTCGCAGCCTTTGACGTAAGTTGCATAGTCACGCCTGACGCATTTACGCGTTTGTGCTGATGTTTTGCGGTCCGTGAAGCCCGCATGCTGGCTAGCATGAGCGAAATCGATCCGCGCGCGGAGATGCCGCTGGTGGACTGGAGCGAGTTGAGCGTGAGCGGGCTGTTACCGACGGGCACCGTGACGTTGCTGTTGGCCGACGTCGAGGGCTCCACCCGGCTCTGGGAAACCCAACCCGACGAGATGACCGCCGCGATCAAGCGTCTGAATCAAACCGTGTCAGAGATCATCGCCACCCACGACGGCGTGCGCCCCGTCGAGCAAGGCGAGGGCGACAGCTTTGTGGCCGCTTTCGCTCGCGCCTCGGATGCGGTGGCGGCGGCGCTGGAGATGCAGCGCGCTCCGTCGGCGCCGATCCGGTTGCGCATCGGCGTGCATACCGGCGAAATCCAGCTGCGCGACGAAGGCAACTACGCCGGCCCGACGATCAACCGCACCGCGCGACTGCGCGATCTCGGACACGGCGGCCAAACGCTATTGTCGGGCACCACCGAGGGGCTCGTGCTCGACGGGCTCCCTGCTGGCGCGTGGTTAACCGATCTGGGAACGCATTCCTTGCGTGATCTGCCCCGCCCCGAGCGGGCGATGCAGCTGTGCCACCCGGACCTTGTCAACGACTTCCCACCGCTGCGAGTCTCCAACGTCGTAATCTCTCAGCATCTTCCGACGCAGCTCACCAGCTTTGTGGGCCGTGACGCCCAGCTGGCTCAGGCCCGCGAGCTGCTCAACGAGAACCGGCTGCTGACCCTGACCGGTGCCGGTGGAGCGGGTAAGACCCGGCTGGCAATACAGCTCGCTGCCCAACTGACCGGCGAATTCAGGGACGGGGTTTGGTATGTAGATCTGGCACCGATCACCCACCCCGACCTAGTGCCGACGACGGTGGCCCGCTCGCTCGGGCTGCCCGACCAACCGGGCCGTTCCACCATGGACACGCTGACTCGCTTTGTCGCCGACCGTCAGATGCTGATGGTGCTGGACAACTGCGAGCACCTGCTGGATGCGAGTGCGGCGTTAATCGGCGCACTACTCGGTGCCGCGGCGGGGCTGACCTTGTTGTCGACTAGTCGCGAGCCTGTCGGCGTCGCCGGGGAAATGAGCTGGCGGGTGCCGTCGCTGTCGCTGGCCGATGAAGCCATCGAGTTGTTCACCGACCGGGCCCGCCATGCTCGGCCCGATTTCGCCGTCAACGACGACAACGCCGCAACGGTCGGCGAAATCTGCCGGCGCCTCGACGGGTTGCCGCTGGCGATCGAGCTCGCCGCGGCGCGGGTGCGAGCCCTATCGCTGGCCGAGATCCTTGACAGCTTGCATGACCGGTTCCGGTTGCTGACCGGCGGTGCACGCACCGCGGTGCGCCGCCAACAGACCCTGCGCGCCTCGGTCGACTGGTCACACGCGCTACTGACCGAACCCGAACACGTCCTGTTCCGCCGGCTCGCAGCATTTATGGGCGGCTTCGACCTGGACGCCGCCCAAGCGATCGCTGGCGGCGGCGATGTGCAGCGCTACCAGGTACTGGATCAGCTCAGTCTGCTGGTAGACAAATCGCTGGTGGTGACCGACGACAGCGGGGGCCGAACCCGCTATCGGCTGCTGGAGACGGTGCGCCAATATGCGCTGGAAAAGCTCAGCGAATCCGGCGAGGCCGACGTCGTACGCGGGCGTCATCGCGATTACTTCACGTCGCTAGCGGCAGCGGTTGACGCACCGACAGGCAGTGATTACGAGCAGCGTCTCGATCAGGCCGAAAGGGAAATCGACAATCTGCGGGCCGCGTTTATCTGGAGCCGCGAAAACTCCGATATCGAGCTCGCGTTGACGGCGGCGTCGTCGCTGCAGCCGCTGTGGCTCGCGCGGGCCCGGCCCCGGGAAGGGTTGGCGTGGCTCGACGCCGTCCTCACCCACGAAGTCGCACAGGACGTCGAGGTGGCGGCCGCGGTACGCGCCCGGGCGCTCGCCGACAGGGCCGTGCTCGCAACCGTTGCGGGCATGCCCGCCGGCATGGATCAGGCCGAACAATCCTTAGCGATTGCCCGCCAGATCGGGGACCCCGCCGTGCTGGCCAGGGCGTTGCCCGCTTACGGCTTGACCGCCGCCTATAACGCCGAGCTGGCAACCGCGTACTTCGCTGAGGCGATCGAGCTCGCCCGGGAGTTGCACGACAACTGGCGGCTGAGCCAGATCCTGACTTGGCAGGCGAGTGCGGCAATCGCAGCCGGTGACCCGATCGCGGCGAGCGTGGCCGCCGAAGAAGGACGCGACCTCGCCGACACTATTGGTGACGGGTCCAACTCCCGGCACTGCCGCATATGCCTGGGGATTGCACAGATATGGCAGGGCGATCTTGCGGGAGCCGTCACACAATTCGGCGCGGTGGCTGCCGAGGCCGAGGCCGCCCACGATGGGGTCCTCGAGGCGCTTAGCCACGGGCATCAGGGCACCGCGCTGGCGTGGCAGGGTGACACGCATGCCGCCCGCGCCGCGGCCGAGGCCTGTCTGGAGTCCGCGTCCGAATTCGGTGCGCTCGCCGCGAGCGTTGGTTACTTCGCTTTGGCAAACGCGGCCTTGGCCGCCGGCGATGTGGGGGCGGCGCTGGACGCGACCGCGGCGGCCTGGGAGCACGGGCGTGTCCTGCCCGGGTACGCGGCGCACCTGCGCCCGTTCAACGCGCTGGCCGCACTGGCGGGCGGGGATCTGATCGCGGCCCGGCGCTGGGCCGACGACGCCGTCGCGACAGCGACGGGCTGGGCCCTGCAGCTCCGTGCGCTCTCCACGCGCGCCCGGGTGGCGATCGCGCAGGGTGAGCCTGAGCAGGCTGAACGCGACGCCCATAATGCACTGGCCGGCGTTCCCGAGAGCTACCTGTACTTTGGCATTCCCGAAACCCTCGAGTGTCTCGCCACACTGGCCGTAAACGCCGGCAGCTCCCGGGAAGCCGCGCGGCTCTTTGGCGCGGCAGCGGTCATCCGGCAACGTATCGGGGTGGTGCGTCTGAAGGTCTGGGACGCCGGCTACGAAGCCTCGGTGGCAACGCTGCGCAATGCGATGGGCGAAGCCGACTTTGAAGCGGCATGGGCCGAGGGCGCTTCGATGTCCACCGAGGAGGCGATCGCCTACGCGCAGCGCGGTCGCGGCGAACGCAAACGACCCACCAGCGGCTGGGCGTCACTCACCCCCGCCGAGCGCGACGTGGTGCGACTGGTCAGCGAGGGACTCGGCAACAAGGACATCGCCACACGGCTTTTCGTCTCACCGCGCACCGTGCAAACCCACCTCACCCACGTCTACACCAAGCTCGGCCTAACCTCGCGCGTGCAGCTCGCCCAAGAAGCAGCTCTTCACACCTGACCCGCAGAGGTGGAGGTCCGCGCATGAACACGGGCCTTGATCGGCGCGGCGGCGATGACGGTAAACGGTGTGGCAAGAGGGAAGTCGTCATCAAGCGATTCGATGCGGGCCGCGCGGATGATGGTGGCCAGTGCGAGGGTGGCTTCCAGCATGGCGAAGTGGTCGCCGATGCATGACCGAGGTCCGCCGCCGAACGGCAGGTACTGCCAGCGGCTGCGGCCTTGGGAGCGCTCCGGCAGGAACCGATCCGGGTCAAATGTCAACGGGTCGTCCCACAGTTTCGGGTCTCGGTGCAAGGCGTAGAAGCTGACCGCGACCATGGTGCCGGCTTCTACCCGGTAGCCGTCGACGGCCAAATCCTTTTTCAGCAGGCGCGGCGTGGCGGCACCGGGCGGGCACAGTCGCAAGGCCTCGTGCAGCACGCGCACGGTGTGGCCAAGCTGGGGCACGTCCTCAGGTGTCAGCGTCCGGTCGCCGAGTGCGCTGACCTCATCGAACACCCGGTCTTGGATGGTGGGATGGTGGCCGAGCGCCCACAGTGAGTACGTGAGAGTGGTGGATGTGGTGTCGTGGCCGGCGAGGATGAACAGCACCAGCTCGTGGCAGATTTGGTCGTCCGAGAGTGGTTGGCCCGTGCGCGGATCGGCGGCGGTGATCAAGGCACGCACCAGTGGCGCGTCTCGGGCGGGGTCGGCGCGCACCGCGGCGAGGATCTCGGCGGCCAGCTGATGCAGACTCGCATTGGCCCTGCGGGCCCGCTGCTGGCCGGGGGTGGGCAGCCAGTGCGGCAGATTCACCGGCCGGCCCGCACGGTCGCCGATCCACGAGAGCGCGGTGCGCAGTGCCGGCCCGACGATGTTGGCCCTCGTGTCGAGGTCTAGGCCGAGTACCGAGCGGCCGAGGGCACGCAGGGTGAGCGTGCGGCATTCGGTGTCCAGGTCGACTGTCGCGCCGTCGCCCCAACCGTCGACCACCGTCTGCGAGGCCGCGGCCATGTGGCCGGCGTAGCGCGCGACGCGCTGTTTGGTGAACATCGGCTGCAGAGTGCGGCGGCGCGGCAGCCATTGCTGGTGAGGCAGGTTCAGCAGGTTGCCGCCCATCAGATGGTGCATCTGGATCGTGGTGATCGTCCCGCCTCGGTCGGCGATCTCGTCGGTGCGGCCCAGCACGTCCCGGGCTCCCCGCGGCGAGGCGATCAACACCGCCGTCGGTAAAAGCCATTTGGGCCCGAGCACGAGACGGGTAATCGGGCCGCCGGCATCGAGGAGCTCCTGAATGCCGTCGATGTAGGACCGGACGGCCCTGAGCTGCTGCCGCAGAGGCAGCGGATTCTTTGGCGCCAGCGGCAGCTTGGCGACATCAACCGATTCAGGCGTCTCAAGCATGGCAGTCCACCCTTCTGGAAAACCAGCCTCGCATAACACATTCCTGTCGCTCGGTGGTTCTGACCGTGATGTTGATTCAAGAATGCGGCGCCGGGAGGCGACAAGCATCGGCCGCAATGCGTAGATCTGCGCGTTGAGGGGTCGTAGATACGCATCCGACGGGCTGCGATCTGCGCGTTTGCACTGATGTTTTGCCGCACGTGGTGGCCGCATGCTGGCTAGCATGAGCGAAATCGACTGGAGCGAGCTGGGCGTGAGCGGGCTGTTACCGACGGGCACCGTGACGTTGCTATTGGCCGACGTCGAGGGCTCCACGCGGCTGTGGGAGACCCAGCCCGAGCAGATGACCGCCGCGATCACGCGGCTCAACCACGTCGTGTCCGATGTCATCGCCGCCCACGACGGCGTGCGCCCAGTCGAACAGGGTGAGGGCGACAGCTTCGTGGCGGCCTTCGCGCGGGCTTCGGATGCGGTGGCGGCGGCGTTGGAGTTGCAGCGCGCGCCGCTGGCGCCGATCCGGCTGCGGATCGGGGTGCATAGCGGCGAAATTCAGTTGCGCGACGAAGGCAACTACGCCGGTCCGACGATCAACCGCACCGCGCGGTTGCGTGACCTCGGGCATGGTGGCCAAACTCTGCTGTCTGGCACCAGCGAGGATTTGGTGGCCGATCGACTCCCTGCCGATACCTGGCTGACCGATCTGGGCACCCATACGCTGCGTGATCTGCCCCGCCCCGAACGAGTGATACAGCTGTGCCACCCCGACCTGGTCAACGACTTCCCGCCGCTACGCGTTTCGAAAGCCGTTGTAGCCCAATATCTTCCGGTGCAGTTGACCAGCTTCGTGGGTCGCGACGCCGAGCTGACTCAGGTGCGCGACCGGCTGAAGGAGAGCCGGCTGCTGACCCTGACCGGTGCCGGCGGAGCGGGTAAGACGCGCCTGGCGATACATCTCGCCGGACGGCTTACCGGCGAGTTCAGCGACGGGGTCTGGTATGTGGATCTGGCGCCGATAACCGACCCCGAGGTGGTGCCAATCGCGGTGGCGCGTGCACTCGAGCTGCCCGACCAGCCCGGCCGCCCCACGATGGACACACTCACCCGGTTTGTCGCCGACCGGCGAATGCTGGTGGTGCTGGACAACTGCGAACACCTGCTCGACGCCAGCGCGGCGCTGGTCAATGCGCTGCTCGCCGCGGCGGCGGGGTTAACCTTGCTCGCCACCAGCCGTGAGCCGATCGGGGTGGCCGGTGAGGTCAGCTGGCGAGTGCCGTCACTGTCACTGGCCGACGAAGCCATCGACCTGTTCACCGACCGGGCGCGCCATGTTCGGCCCGATTTCGCTGTCACCGACGACAACGCTGCCGCGGTGGCAGAGATTTGCCGACGGCTCGACGGTTTGCCGCTGGCGATCGAGCTGGCGGCAGCGCGGGTGCGCGCCCTGTCGGTGGCCGAGATCCTCGACAGCCTGCATGACCGGTTCCGGCTGCTGACCGGCGGTGCGCGCACCGCGGTGCGCCGCCAACAGACCCTGCGCGCCTCGGTCGACTGGTCACACGCTCTGCTGACCGAGCCCGAGCGGGTCTTGTTTCGCCGGCTGGCCGCCTTCCTGGGCACCTTCGACCTGCCCGCAGCCCAAGCGGTCGCTGGCCATGACGAGGTGGAGCGCTTTCAGGTGCTGGACCTGCTCACCCTGCTCGTGGACAAGTCACTGGTGACCGCCGACGAGAGCCGGGGCCGAACCCGCTACCGGCTGTTGGAGACAGTGCGTCAATACGCGCTGGAAAAACTTGGCGAGTCCGGCGAGGCCGACGCTGTGCGCTCACGACATCGTGACCACTACACGGCGATCGCCGCCGTGCTCGATGCCCCGGCAGGTAGTGATTACGAGCAGCGCATCGAGCAGGCCGAAACCGAGATCGACAACCTGCGGGCAGCATTCGGATGGAGCCGGGAAAACTCCGACGTCGAAGTGGCCCTGGCTCTGGCGTCGTCGTTGCAGCCGCTGTGGCAAGCGCGGGGACGCCTCCGAGAAGGGTTGACCTGGTTCGACGCTGCCCTGGCCGACGACAACGCTCACCACGCTGGGGTGGCGCCCGCAGTACTCGCGCGGGCGCTCGCCGACAGCGCCACGCTCGGCCTATGGGCGGGCGCCGCCAACAGCCCGGATCAGGCTCAGCAAGCCCTGGCGATCGCCCGCGAGGTCGACGACCCGGCCCTGCTGACGCGGGCGCTCACCGCCTCCGGCTACATCGCCGCCTACTTCGACGCGGAGGCAGCCCGCGCGTACTTGGCCGAGGCGATCGGCCCGGCCCGGGATTTGGGCGACCGGTGGCTGCTCAGCCAGATCCTCATCGCGCAAGCCGCCGCGGGACGCGCCGCGGGTAACCCCCTCGCGGGGCGTGCGGCCGCCGAAGAGGGACGCGATCTCGCCGACGCGATCGGTGACCGGTTCAACTCGCGTCGGTGCCGCTTCGGCATCGGGATCGCACAGGTATCTAACGGTGATTTGGCCGGAGCGGTAGCACAATTCGCCGCGGTGGCCATCGAGGCCGAGGTAGCTCACGATGAGATCTTTAGAGCCGATAGCCTCGCGTATCAGGGCATCGCGCTGGCGTACCAGGGTGACACCGCTGCGGCCCGGGCCGCCGTCGACGTGGCCGTCGAGGCGGCTGCCGAGTTTGGCGGGCTTAAGGCGAGCCTCGCCTACGCCGCGTCGGCGACAGTGGCCCTCGCCGCCGGCAATGCTGCGACGGCGCTCGATGCGAACGAGGTGGTGGGGCAGCGGATGAGCGCCCTGCCCCACGCGCCGGCGATCCAGCGAGTCCTCAGTGCGCAGGTCGCCTTGGCGGGCGGGGATCTTGTCGCGGCCCGCGGCTTGGCCGACGGCGTCGTGTCGACGACCGCGGGCGCGTTGCTGTCGGAGGCGCTGACCGTGCGTGCCCGTGTGGCGATCGCACAAGGTGAGCCAGACCAGGCCGAGCGTGACGCCCACGACGCGCTCGCGTGTGCCGCCGACGTTCAGGCTTACCTGGGCATTCCCGATCTCCTGGAGTGCCTCGCCGCGGTGGCCGGTGAGGCCGGTAGTCATCGCGAAGCGGGCCGCCTCTTCGGGGCAGCAGAGGCCATCCGGCGACGTATGGGAGCGGTGCGGTTCAAAATCTACGATGCCGTTCACGAAGCCTCGGTGGCGGCGTTGCGAAATACGATGGGTGAGAACGACTTTGACGCCGCATGGGCGGAGGGTGCGGCGTTGTCCACCGACGAGGCGATCGCCTACGCGCAACGTGGCCGAGGCCAACGAAAACGGCCCGCCAGCGGCTGGGGATCGCTCACCCCCACCGAGCGCGACGTCGTCCGACTGGTCAGCGAAGGTCTGGCCAACAACGACATCGCCACAAGGCTTTTCGTCTCGCCGCGCACCGTGCAATCCCACCTCACGCACGTCTACACCAAGCTCGGCCTGACCTCACGGGTGCAGCTCGTCCAGGAAGCCGCCCGCCACACGTAACTCCTTGGTGCCCAAGACTTTTTGCAAACTCAAACTGAAGCCGGCAATGGTATTGCTCCTCGTCGGGTTGAGGTACGCGCATGAACACGGGCACTGATCGGCTCGGCGGCGACGACGGTGAACGGAGTGGCCAAGGGGAAGTCGTCATTGAGCGATTCGATCCGCGCGGCGCGGATGATGGTGGCCAGTGCAAGGGTGGCCTCGAGCATAGCGAAATGGTCGCCGATGCATGACCGAGGTCCGCCGCCGAACGGCAGGTACTGCCAACGGCTGCGGCCTTGGGAGCGCTCCGGCAGGAACCGATCCGGGTCAAATGTCAGCGGGTCATCCCAGAGTTCCGGGTTTCGGTGCAAGGCGTAGAAGCTGACCACCGCCACGGTGCCGGCTTCTACCCGGTAGCCGTCGACGGCCAAATCCTTTTTCAGCAGGCGCGGCGTTCCGGCACCGGGCGGGCACAGTCGCAAGGCCTCGTGCAGCACGCGCACGGTGTGGCCAAGCCGCGGCACGTCGTCAGGTGTCAGCGGCCGGTCGCCGAGTGCGCTGACCTCATCGAACACTCGGTCTTGGATGGTGGGATGGTGGCCGAGCGCCCACAGTGAGTAGGTGAGCGTGGTGGATGTGGTGTCGTGGCCGGCGAGGATGAACAGCACCAGCTCGTGGCAGATGTCGTCGTCCGAGAGTGGTTGGCCCGTCTGCGGATCCGCTGCAGTGATCAATGCACGCACCAGGGGTGCGTCTCGCGCGGGGTCGGCTCGTACCGCGGCGAGGATCTCGGCGGCCAGCTGATGCAATTCTGCATTGGCCCTGCGGGCCCGCCGCTGGCCAGCGGTCGGCACCCATTGCGGCAGATTCACCGGCCGACTCCCACGGTCGGCGATCCACGAGAGCGCGGTTCGCAGCGCCGGCCCGACGGTGTCGGCCCTGGCCTCGAGGTTCACGCCGAGCACAGAACGGCCAAGCGCGCGCAGGGTGAGCGCGCGGCATTCGGTGTCCAGGTCGACTGTCGCGCCGCCGCGCCAACCGTCGACCACCGTCTGCGAGGCCGCGGCCATGTGGCCGGCGTAGCGCGGGACATGCTGTTTGGTGAACATCGGCTGCAGAGTGCGGCGCCGCGGCAGCCATTGCTCGTGCGGCAGCACCAGCAGGTTGCCGCCCATCAGCCGACGCAGCTGGATCGCCATTGTCGATCCGCCTCGGTCGGCGATCTCGTCGGTGCGGCCCAGCACGTCCCGCGCGCCCTGCGGCGATGCGATCAACACCGCCGTCGGGAACAGCCATTTGGGCCCGAGCACCATACGGGTGATGGGGCCGCCGGCATCGAAGAGCTCCTGGAACCCCTCGATGAGGGACCGCACGGCTCTGAGCTGCTGCCGGTACGGGAGCGGATTCTTCGGCGCCAGAGGCAGTTTGGCGACGTCGGCCGATTCAAGCGCTTCAAGCATGGCAGTTCACCTTTCCGGAAAACCAGCCGTTCGGCGGTTCTGACCGTCATGGCGCGCAGACGCGAATCAATGGTTTCAGCGCCTAGCCCTAAGGACACGAGTAGTGCACTACTCGAGTCCGTTAGGTCCAGCGCTCTGACTCGACTATCCGGCGCCAGGGGGCTCAGCAGGGTCGTAGATTGCGCCGCCGCGCGCCGCGATCTACGCGTTAGTGCGGATGTTTTGCCGTTCGTGGTGCCCGCATGCTGGCTAGCATGAGCAAGATCGATCCACGCGCGGAGATGCCGCTGGTGGACTGGAGCGAGCTGGGCGTGAGCGGGCTGTTACCGACGGGCACCGTGACGTTGCTGTTGGCCGACGTCGAGGGCTCGACGCGGCTCTGGGAAACCCAACCCGACGAAATGACCACCGCCGTCGCCCGGCTCAATCAAACGGTGTCGAAGCTCATTGCCATCCACGACGGGGTGCGGCCGGTCGAGCAGGGTGAGGGCGATAGCTTCGTGGCGGCGTTCGCCCGGGCCTCCGATGCGGTGGCAGCGGCGCTGGAGATGCAGCGCGCGCCGTTAGCGCCGATCCGGCTGCGCATCGGCGTGCATACCGGCGAAATCCAGCTGCGCGACGAAGGCAACTACGCTGGCCCGGCCATCAACCGCACCGCGCGGCTGCGCGATCTGGGCCATGGCGGCCAGACTCTGCTGTCTGGCACCACCGAGGATTTGGTGGCCGACCGGCTCCCTGCCGATAGCTGGTTGACGGATCTGGGCACCCATGCGTTGCGTGATCTACCCCGTCCGGAGCGGGTGGTGCAGCTGTGCCACCCCGACCTAGTCAATGACTTCCCCCCGCTTCGAGTATCGAAACCCTCTGTCTCCCTGCGTCTTCCGTCGCAGCTCACGAGCTTTGTTGGGCGCCAGAACGAGCTTACCCAAGTGCGGGATCTGCTGAGCACCAACCGGTTGGTGACGTTGACCGGTGCGGGCGGGGTAGGTAAGACCCGGCTGGCAATTGAGGTCGCGGGCCAGCTGGCCGGCGAATTCGCCGACGGCATTTGGTATATCGATCTTGCGCCGATCACCGACCCGGAGTTAGTGACCATCACCGCAGCCCGGGCATTTGGGCTGCCGGACCAACCCGGCCGCTCGACGATGGCCACGCTGACCCGTTTTATCGCCGACCATCAGATGCTGGTCGTGCTCGACAACTGCGAGCATCTGCTCGATGGGAGTGCGGCTTTGGCGGTGGCGCTCCTGGAAGCATGTCCGCGACTGACGTTGTTGGCGACCAGCCGTGAGCCGGTCGGCGTAGCAGGCGAGGTGAGTTGGCGGATGCCGTCGCTGTCGCTGGCCGACGAAGCCGTCGAACTGTTCCGCGACCGGGCTCGGCATGCTCGCGCCGATTTCGCCGTTACCGACGACAACGTCGCGGCGGTGGGCGAGATCTGCGCGCGCCTCGACGGGGTGCCGCTGGCGATCGAGCTCGCCGCGGCGCGGGTGCGGGCGTTGTCGCTGGCTGAAATCCTTGACAGCCTGCACGACCGGTTCCGGCTGCTGACTGGCGGTGCGCGCACCGCGGTGCGCCGCCAACAGACCTTGCGTGCCTCGGTGGACTGGTCACATGCCCTGCTGACCGAGCCCGAACGGACGGTGTTTCGTCGGCTCGCCGCTTTCCTGGGCGGTTTCGACCTCGACGCCGCCCAAGCCGTCGCAGGCGGCGGCGACATGCCGCGATACCAGGTGGTGGACCTGCTCACCCTGCTCGTGGACAAGTCGTTGGTGATCGCCTCTGACAGCGGGGTGGCCGCGGGCCGAACCCGCTACCGGCTGCTGGAGACGGTGCGTCACTATGCGTTGGAGAAGCTCGGCGAGTCCGGCGATGCGAGCGCCGTGCGCACCCGTCACCGCGACCACTACACATCGATGGCGGCGCTGCTCGACGGGCCGTCAGATAGTGACTACGGACAGCGTGTCGAACAGGCCGAAAGCGAGATCGACAATCTGCGCGCAGCATTCGCCTGGAGTCGCGAAAGCGGTGACAGTGAGCTCGCGTTGGCGTTGGCATCGTCGCTGTCGCCGCTGTGGCAACCACAGCCTTCCGAAGGGGTTGCCTGGCTCGACGCGGTCCTCAATGAGGACACCGCGCACCACCTCGGCATAGCTCCGGCGGTGCGCGCGCGGGCGCTCGCCGACCGGGTCTTGTTGGCGGCCAATATCGGGTGGTACGCGGACCTCGCGGACCAGGCTGACGAGGCCCTCACCATTGCCCGCCAGTTGGATAACCCGGGGCTGCTGACGCGCGCGTTGGCCGCCTGCGGATTGATCGGCTTCCACTCTGAAGCGGCCCAACAATACCGCGCCGAGGCGATCGGCCTGGCCCGGAGACTAGGCGACCGGTTGAGGCTCAGCCACATCCTCAGCGTCGAAACGCTGGTGGCGTCGTTCACCGGTGACGTGATCGCGAAACGTGCAGCGGCGCAAGAGGGATGCGTGCTTGCTGAGTCGATCGGTTACCGCGCCGGATCTATCCGGTGCCGCTGGTACCTCGGACTAGCGCAGCTGGCACAGGGCGATTGCGCCGGCGCCGTCGAACATTTCGGCACAGCCAGCGCCGCCGCGGAAGCGGGTCACTATGCGAACTTTCAGAAGTATGCCCAGGCGTTTCAGGGCATCGCACTCGCATGGCGGGGCGACACGTGTGCGGCAACAGCCGCGGCGAGTGAGGCCCTCGACGGCGCCGATGAGCTGGGCAGCCTTAACGCCGGTCTCGCCAACACGGCATGGGGCGTGGCGGCCCTGGCGGCTGGGGACGCTGCGACCGCACGACACGCAACCGATGCGGCCTGCCTGCACGCAATAGGTGTCCCGCCCGGGATGGCATCGCTGTCCCGCGCTTTCAACGCGCAGGCGGCGCTGGCGCAGGGAGACCTCGTTGCAGCGCGCCGCGCGGCCGATGAGGCGATCACGACCGCGACAGGGTGGTACTCGATGTTGGCGTTGATCAGCCGCGCCCGGGTGGCTCTCGCGCGGGGTGAGCCGGATCAGGCTGAGCGCGACGCGCATGGCGCGCTGGCGTGTGCAGCCGAGTTTGAGGCTTACCTTGGCATTTCCGACGTCTTGGAGTGCCTTGCCGCACTGGCCGGCGATGCAGGCAGTCACCGTGACGCCGGGCGGCTGTTCGGTGCAGCACACGCCATCCGGCAGCCGCTGGGCGCGGTCCGCTTCAAGGTCTGGGACGCGGGCTATGAGGCCACGGTTGCGGCACTGCGAGATACCATGGGCGACAACGCCTTTGACTCTGCTTGGGCAGAAGGCGCCGAGATGTCCACCGAAGAAGCGATCGCCTATGCGCGGCGCGGCCGCGGCCAACGCAAACGGCCCACCAGCGGCTGGAGCTCACTAACCCCGACCGAGCGCGACGTCGTCCGACTGGTCAGCGAAGGGTTGGCCAACAACGACATCGCCACAAGGCTTTTCGTCTCGCCCCGCACCGTGCAAACCCACCTCACCCACGTCTACAGCAAGCTCGGCCTGAGCTCACGCGTGCAGCTCGCCCAGGAGGCGGCTCGCCACCACTGATCCGGGCCGCAGCGATTAACCCGCCGTCTCGGTGAGTTCGCGGCGGTCGAAGCTGTTGTGGGACACCCGCCAAGACGCGTATCCATCGGCTGCGACGTGCATCGTGATGGCGGGGTCGCAGCCGCATTCCTCGACGTGATGTGGTTGCACATCGTCGATGGGGACGATGTGGATTTCACGAGGTCCGATCCAGCCGGTCCACCAGCGGTTGCCGGGACAGTCACAGCCGAGCTCGGTGCAGTGAACGGTCTCGATGACCATCACGACTGCGGCCGTGGCCAGGCGTCGATGAACTGATCCATGACGGCGTCCCATTGCATGGCCCGGATCTCGTCGTCGGCGGCGCGAGCTTGCTGAAGGTGCTCGCGAACAAACATCAAGCAGCGTCCGATTCGGGTGGTATCCGTGGTTTGTCGGGTAACTGTTGCCATCGCTGACCTCTCTCGACGCGGGAAAGAAAGACCGGTTGGCGTCGTTGGCGCTCGGCCAGCAGTCGCATCGTCGCACAAAAAGCATCGAAGTCGCTCACCGACACACTTCGCGCGGCCAAGTAGCGTGGCGAGCCATTTCGGTGCAGCAAGCGGAGTTGACGTGAAAAATATCCGCCGGGGAAGACGCGATCTGCGCGTTTTCGCTGATGTTTAGCGGTTCATGGTGGCCGCATGCTGGCTAGCATGAGCGAGATCGATCCGCGCGTGTATACACCGTTGGTGGACTGGAGCGAGCTAAGTGTGAGCGGGCTTGTGCCGACCGGCACGGTGACGTTGCTGTTGGCCGACGTTGAGGGCTCCACGCGGCTGTGGGAGACCCAGCCTGACGAGATGACTGCGGCCATTGTCCGGCTGAATCAGGCGGTGTCCGACATCATCGCCGCACACGATGGCGTGCGGCCGGTCGAGCAGGGCGAGGGCGATAGCTTCGTAGCGGCGTTCGCCCGCGCCTCCGATGCGGTGGCGGCCGCGTTTTGCATTACAGCGCGCGCCGCTGGCGCCGATTCGACTACGGATCGGCGTGCACAGCGGGGAGGTGCAGCTGCGCGACGAGGGCAACTACGCGGGCCCGACGATCAACCGCACGGCGCGACTGCGCGATCTGGGCCACGGCGGGCAGACGCTGCTGTCGGGGGTGACCGAGGGATTGGTGCAGGATCGACTACCCGCGGGCGCGTGGCTCACCGATCTGGGAAGTCATCCGTTGCGGGATCTGCCTCGTCCGGAACGGGTGGTGCAGCTGTGCCATCCCGACTTAGTCAACGAGTTCGCGCCCCTGCGAGTCACCACAGTCGTTGTCTCCCAGCGTCTTCCGGTGCAGCTGACCAGCTTCGTCGGCCGCGACGCGCAGCTCGCCCAGCTGCGAGGAGCTGCTGGTCGAGAAGCCGGCTGGTGACGTTGACAGGTGCCGGCGGGGTCGGCAAGACGCGGCTGGCGTTCCAGGTCGCGGCCCAGCTGGCACGCCGAATTCCACGATGGTGTGCACTACGTGGATCTGGCGCCGATCACCGACCCCGAGCTTGTGCCTGTAACGGTGGCGCGTGCGCTCGGGCTGCCCGACCAACCGGGCCGCTCCACCATGGACAGCCTGCTGCGGCTCGTTCGCGACCGCCAGATGCTGGTGGTGCTGGACAATTGCGAACATCTGCTGGATGCCAGCGCCGAGCTGGTTGTGGCCCTGCTGGGTGCCGCGCCGGGACTGACCGTGCTGGCGACCAGCCGGGAGGCGATCGGGGTGGCCGGTGAGGTGAGCTGGCGAGTGCCGTCGCTGTCGCTGACCGATGAAGCCATCGAGTTGTTCACCGACCGCGCCCGCCATGCCCGGCCGGATTTCGCGGTGACCGACGACAGCGCCGCGACGGTGACCGAGATCTGCCAGCGCCTGGATGGATTGCCGCTGGCGATCGAGCTGGCAGCGGCCCGGGTGCGCGCCTTGTCGCTGACCGAAATCCTTGACAGCTTGCATGACCGGTTCCGGCTGCTGACCGGCGGTGCACGCACCGCGGTGCGCCGCCAGCAGACTTTGCGCGCCTCGGTGGACTGGTCGCATGCGCTGTTGACCGAACCCGAGCGAGTGCTGTTCCGCCGGCTGGCAGTGTTTTTGGGCGGTTTCGACCTCGACGCCGCCCAGGGGGTCGCCGGCGGTGGTGATGTGCAGCGCTACCAGGTGCTCGATCAGCTCAGCCTGCTCGTAGACAAGTCGCTGGTGGTGGCCGGTGATAGCGGGGTGAGCGGGGGCCGGACCCGCTATCGGCTGCTGGAGACGGTGCGCCAATATGCCCTGGAAAAGCTCGGCGAATCCGGCGAGGCGGACGCCGTGCGGGCGCGCCACCGCGACCATTACACGACTATGGCCGCCGTGCTTGACGCGCCGGCAGGCACTGATTATGAGCACCGCCTCGAGCAGGCCGATATCGAGATCGACAACCTGCGCGCCGCGTTCGCCTGGAGCCGCGAAAACTCCGCTATCGAGCTGGCGTTGACGCTCGCGTCGTCGCTGCAGCCGCTCTGGCAAGCGCGAGGCCGCATCCGGGAAGGGCGGGCCTGGTTCGACACCGCGCTGGCCGATCTCGACGCGCAGCGCCCCGAGGTGGCGGCCGCGGTGCGCGCCCGGGCGCTCGCCGACAAGGCGGTGCTTGATACGTGGGCCACCGCCGCCGCGAGTACGGTTCAGGCCGAACAGGCCCTGGCGATCGCGCGAGACGTCGATGACCCGGCCCTGCTGGCCCGGACATTGACCGCCTGCGGCTTCATTGCTGGCGCGGGCTATAACGCCGAGGTGGCCCGGGCATACTTCGCCGAGGCGATCGGCCTGGCCCGCGCCGTGGACGATCGGTGGCGGCTGAGCCGGATCCTCGCCCTGCAGGCGCAGGGCGCCGAGATCGCGGGTGACCTGCTCAGGATGCGCGCAACTGGCGAGGAGGGACGTGACCTCGCCGACGCAATCGGCGACCGGTTCAACTCGCGTGCATGTCGCTTTTACCTCGGGATGTCGCAGACGGCGCGGGGCGATCTGGCCGGAGCCGTTGCACAGTTGGGCGAGGTGGCCGCCGAAGCCGAGGAGGCTCACGACGAGATCTACCGGGTGACCAGCCTCGGAGGTCAGAGCCTTGCACTGGCATACCAAGGTGAGGCGGCCGCGGCCCGAGCGGTGGCCGAGGCGGCCCTTAAGGGCGGCGCGGAGCTTGGCGGGAGGTTCGCGGTATTGACGCACGCTAGCGGTGGGATTCGCGACCCTGGCCGCCGGGGATGGCGCGGCGGCGCACGAGGCGCGCGAGGCCGCCCGACAGGACGTGACTGTTGTAAGTGGTGGCACGGCGGCAATGCAGCGCATCTGGAATGCCGAGGCCGCGCTGGCAGACCGGGATCTCGCCGCCGCCCGCCGCTGGGCCGACGAGGCGATCGCGACCATGACCGGCTTGTGGCTGGCGTGGGCGCTGTCCGCGCGCGCCCGCGTGGCGATCGCGGCGGGTGAGCCGAAGCAGGCCGAGCGCGACGCCCAGGACGCACTCGCGGGTGCCGCCGAAGTCGAGGCGTACCTGTTCGTCCCGGACATCCTCGAATGCCTCGCCGCTCTGGCCGGCCAGGGCGACAGTCACCGCGAAGCCGCCCGCCTCTTCAGCGCAGCAGAGGCCATCCGGCTGCGCATCGGCGCGGTGCGCTTCAAGATCTACGACACCGGCTACGAGGCCTCGGTGGCGGGGCTGCGTGACGCTATGGGAGAGAAGGACTTTGACTCCGCGTGGGCCGAGGGCGCGGCGCTGTCCGCTGAGGAGGCAGTCGCCTACGCCCAACGCGGCCGCGGCCAACGTAAACGACCCACCAGCGGCTGGGGTTCACTCACGCCGACCGAGCGCGACGTGGTGCGACTGGTCGGAGAAGGCCTGGCCAACAACGACATTGCCGCAAGGCTTTTCGTATCGCCCCGCACCGTGCAATCCCATCTGACCCACGTCTACACCAAGCTCGGCCTGACGTCGCGCGTGCAGCTCGCTCAGGAAGCAGTCCGCCACACCACTTGATCGATTGCTATAAGTCACGGCCGTCAAGCGCCGGTGGCCCCGCGCCCTAGGCTGAACGACATGACCCTCCCCTACGACGAGATCCTGCGCGAGCAGATCCGGGACCGACTGGCGGGTCATGACCGTCGCGTGGTGGCCGACCCGACGAAGCGGCACGCAGCCGTCGCGGTGGTGCTCGTCGACTCGGAGGTCGGCGAAGACCGGATTGACCCGACGCCGGTGGACGACTGGATCGCGGGACGCCCGATGCCGGAGGCCGGCTTGGACGGTCGCATGGTCGACGTGTCCGGCGGTGCCGCTTTCCTGTTGTGCCGCAGAGCCTCTCGTCTCAGCTCGCATGCGGCCCAGTGGGCACTTCCGGGTGGTCGGGTGGACCCGGGGGAAAGCGCAATTGACGCGGCGCTGCGCGAGCTCGCCGAAGAGGTTGGCGTCAAACTGCTCGCCCCGAGCGTGCTGGGCCTGCTCGACGACTATCCGACCCGGTCGGGATATGTCATCACCCCGGTCGTGATCTGGGGCGGCGGCCGACTCGACCCGCAGCCGGCGCCGGACGAGGTCGTGGCGGTCTACCGGGTGGGGCTACACCAACTGCAGCGTGCAGACTCGCCGCGATTCATCGCCATTCCGGAGAGCCCGCGGCCGGTTGTCCAGATACCGCTGGGGAACGACCTGATCCACGCGCCAACCGGAGCTGTGCTGCTGCAGCTGCGCTGGCTCTGCCTGGAGGGGCGCCACGATGCGGTCGACGAGCTCGAGCAACCAGTGTTCGCTTGGAATTAGCGAGGAGCAACCGCGATGACGAAAGCGAACTATCTCGTCACCGGAGCTGGTGGGGGCGTGGGTGGTGTCAGCCGCCAAGTGGTCGATCGGCTATTGGCGGCCGGCCAGCCGGTGCGGGCCATGGTGCACCGCGAAGACGGGCGCGCCGAGACATTACGTGGGCTTGGCGCCGACGTCGTCGTCGGCGACCTGAGGAATCCCGTCGACGTGGCCGCCGCGTTGCACGATGTCGACCGCGTGTTCTTCAGCATGAGCGTCTCCCCCTCGTATCTGGAAGCCACGACGGTGGTTTGCGCGCTCGCCGCTGAAACTGCCGACCTCGACGTGCTGGTCAACATGTCCCAGATGACGGTGTCGCAGATGACGCCCACCAGCACCGAAGAGTCCGGCCAGCAGCGCCTGCATTGGCTGGCCGAACACGTCATCGACTGGTCGCCGATCCCCGCGGTACAGGTCCGGCCGACCGTCTTCCTGGAGAACCCACTGTTCACCGTGTTGGCCGCGCAGTCGATCCGCGACCGCGCGGTGCTCGCCTTGCCCTTCGGCGCCGGGCGCACCTCGCCGATCGCCGCCGGCGATGTGGCCGACGCGGTGGTCGCCGTCCTTCTCGAGCCGGATCAGCACATCGGCGGCGTGTATGAACTGACCGGGCCCACGGTGCTCGATATCGACGGGCTCGCTGAACAATACAGCCGCGCGCTGGGCCGATCGATTAACGCCGAGCGCGTCGACTTCAACGACTGGCTGACCGATCTGAATAACACCGGGCTGGATCCGCATGTGCGGCAGCACATTGCGACCATGGCCAAATTGCATAGCGAAGGCCGCTACGACCGTTTCACCAACCAAGTTGCAGCGTTGACCGGTCACTCGGCCCAAAGTGTTGAAGACTTCGTGCGCGCCCATCGCGAGCTGTTCACGTGAGCTGTGAGATAAGCGGTCGGCTCGGAATACGGTTGCGCAGCACGGGAGCCACGTCGGACTGAAACAGTTCGTGACTGCGGCGCTGTTGGGCTGGCCGTCACCCCGTCGGCATCCGCGCTGAGGTGGATCACTTCATGCCCGAGTTGCTCGTGGTAGCGACTCACCTTGTCGATGACCTGCTCGGGGCTTCCTACCAATGCAGAGCTGCGCTCGAGGAAATCCTCGGCCGACTCAAACACCGCGGGAAAGCCGCCGCGGCGCTGCATCGCCAGGCGCGCCTCGATCATCGGCCGGTAGGTGGCGATCGCCTCTTGCGAGGTCGGCGCGACGTAGAACCCGGCGGTTCCGGCGCCGACCAATGCGTCCTGGGGTCGGCGACCGTAGAACTCCCATCGCTCCCGATAGTGACGAACCAGCGCCGCGTAGGGCTCGATGGGATGGCTGACGTTCGCGGAGAAGATCGGGTCGCCGTGACGAGCCGCGAGGTCGACCGAATCCGTACTGGTTGCGCTGCCATGCCAGATACGAATTCGGCTCTGCAGCGGGCGGGGCAGTGTCTTGGCGTTGACCAGCGGTGGTCGGAACCGACCGGACCACGTCACGTTGTCGTTGTCCCACAGCAGGCGGAATAATTCGTAGCCTTCGCGGTTACGGTCCCATTGATCTTCGGTGGTCACGTGAAACAACTCGGCCTGCGCCGCGCCGTTGCCCTTGCCGATGATCAGCTCCAAGCGGCCACCGGACAGGTTGTCCAGCGTCGAATAGTCCTCGAACGCGCGGACCGGATCGAGCAGACTCAACGTCGTCACCCCGGTGAACAAGCCGATCTTCGATGTGCGAGCCGCGATATTGCTCAGTACCACCGGCGGCGATGACGAAATAAACGGGTCCTCGTGGCGCTCGCCCACTGCGAAACCGTCAAAACCCAATTCCTCGGCAAGCACCGCCTTGTCGAGGACATCACGCAACCGATCGGCGGGGCTCTTCTTCTCGCCCGATACCGGGTCGGGCACATGAGTGATGAGCGTTATCAGAAGAAACTTCATGACGTGCCGCCTGCGACCGGCACGCCGTTCGACATGGTCGCGACGTGATCGGGGACGTCGAGGCGAGTGTCAGTCGTCAAGCCGAGTCTCCCGCACTTTCGTGGGCAGCACCTCTGAACGAACTCAGTTACTTCCTAACTCATTCCCACACTGATCTAACCGATCTGCAGCGGGTCGATCTGCACCCGAACCGGCTCGTCGGTTTGCCGGGCACTGGTTACGGCAACGCCGCGTCGCAGACTCGGCCGCCAAAGCCAGGCCATGCTCACGGCGCACCCGCACCAACATCCGGATGACTGGCACGTCAGCCGCAGTCCCGGGCGGTCGACGCGCACCCGGCGGCAGCGCCACCGGGCCGAGCAGCTCAGCGCCGTCCGGCAGTTGAACTTCGTCGAGCAGCGCCGCCACCGCCTCGGCGGCGCCATCGAGGGCGGCCATGTGCACGCTCGGCGGCAGGGCGACCTCGGTGCGGGCCGCGAGCTCCGCCTCCGCGTGGCCGACCGGATCCCAGCGGATCAGCGCTTGCACGGTCGGGACGGAAGCTTCGGCGACCACCGTCACCACCCCGCCAGCCCCGCCGTCACTGCGGGCCCGCACCAACGCTGCCGCGGCCATCCAGCGTCGCAGGGTGTCCTCGGCCGCGCGCAGATCCTGACGGCCCAGCAGCGCCCAGCTGTCCAGCAGCAGTGCCGCCCCGTAGCCGCCCGGTGCGCGTGGTTCCGCGCCGGGCGTGGCTACGACCAGCGCAGGGCGACCAGCGACCTCGGATATCACCGCTTCGCCGGCCGAGGTGATCACCGCGATCCCCGGGAACGCGCGGCCCAGTTCTTCGGCGGTGCGCCGCGCGCCGACCACGACAGCGCGTACCGCGTCCGAGCCGCAGCGGGCACAGCGCAGCGCGGCGTCTGCCCGCCCGCACCATCGACACACCGGGCCCGTGCCGTCGCGATCGTCCAACGACAGCGGGCCGGTGCAATGCCTGCAGCGAGCGATCGCTCGGCAGCGCCCGCAGGCTAGCGACGGGACGTAGCCTCGCCGCGGCACTTGCACCAGCACCGGCGCCCCGCCCTCCAACGCCGCACGCGCGGCGCGCAGCGCGACGGACGGCAGCCGCGCGGTACGGGCCGCCGGATCACGTTCCTGCGCGTAGCCGTCGTCGTCGAGGGCGACCACCCGTGGGGTGCGGACGCGTACCACCGGGCGCGGGGCGACCACGTCGTGCGCCCATCCGCTGCGCACCAGCGCGTGGGCTTCGGCGGTACGGGCGTAGCCGGCGATCAGCGCGGCGCACCGCATTTGATGGGCGCGCAACATCGCCACCTCCCGGGCGTGCGGATACGGTGCCCGCGGCTCGGCCAGGGTGTCGTCGCCGTCATCCCACACCATGACCAGCCCCAGATCGCTCACCGGCGCGAACACCGCGCTGCGGGTGCCGATGACCAGCCGCGCGCTGCCGCGCAGCGCGGCCAGCCAGCGGCGGTAGCGCGCGGCCGGACCCAGGCCCGCCGACAACGCCACCACGATGGATTCGTCGAGCAGGGTCGTCGCGGCCTGCCACAGCGTGTCCACGTCGCGCTGATCGGGGACGATAGCCAGCACGGCGCGTCCGGTCCGCACGGTCTGCGCGGCGGCCTCAGTGAATCGATCCGCCCACAAATCGCCGGGCAGCACCTGCCACACCGCGCGGGCGGCCCGCGACTCGGCCAACGCGGTGAGGAACTGTCCGCCGCGGCCGTAGCCTTCCCAGCCCGTTCGGTCAATCTCGGCGACGACGGGAAGCTCTGGCGGCGTTGGGGTTTCGCGTTCCACCTTGGCGTGTCGGGGTGGCACCGCCAGCCGCAGCACGTCCGGGCGGGTTCCGGCGTAACGCGCCGCCACCGCGTCGACCAACCGACGGATCTCCGGGGTGAGCACCGCCTCGGCGGACACGACACGATCCAGCCAGGCCAGCTTGCCGACGTGATCGGTGTCGGTGCGGCGCTCCAAGATGAACCCGTCGACCAGCCGGCCGTGGAATCGGACCCGCACCCGCACCCCGGGCTGGGCGTCGTCGGATTGCTCCGCGTCCACCAGGTAGTCGAAGTCGCGATCCAGATGCGGCACCGACAACATCGGCAACACCCGCGCAATCGGCTCGAATGCGGCGGCCTGCCGGGTCCGCGTGCTCACTCCGCAGGTGTAGCAGAGGTCGCCGACGCTCGGCCGAAGAAGAAGCCGGCGGTGATCAAGATTTGCGCCGCCGCATACGCCCACCAGATCGGCACCGCCAGCGCCTCATTGCCCAGCACGAACCGGCCGATGCCGATCATCGCGTCCGACCCGGCAAAAAACACCGCGCCGACCGCAGTCCAGATCGTGGGCAGCCGCGCCAGCAGCGCCGCACAGACCATCGCGCCCAGCACGACGATGTAAACGGTCACCGGAATCGGTCAACCCCTCGCGTCCCAGCTCCGGCCAAAACCACACCAGCAGCGCCGCGCACGCCACGCACATCAACCCGACGGCGATCAGGCGCGGACGCGAGCGGGCCGACGATCGCGCCAGCGGCACCAGCGCACCCAGAAAACACAGGTGCGCCAGCAGAAATGCCGCCAGCCCCAGCACGAAGGACGCCGTCCACCACGGGATCGCCAGCAGCGCGTCGCCGGCCGCCGAGAAAACCAGAGCAAGCATCAGCCAGCGCCGCTCGCGGACAATCGGATGCGCCACCGCGGCGAACGCCAGCAGCAGCGCCATCGACGCCTTGAACGCGGGCTGGAACGTCCACTGGCCGGTCAGCTCGGCACCCGGCGACGAACGCAACGCCGTCACCGTCAAAAACACCCCGTAGCCGACACCGGCCCATCCGGCGGCCACCCAGGCACCGACCACGATCCGGGCTGCGTACGGTGTCTGCATGCCCAGCTCGGATGACGCCGGATCGGCCATCGATCCCATTCTGCAGAAGGTACTGGATGCGGTCCCGTTCCAGATGTCGCTCGATGACGGCGTCGACACGGCGCGGCAGCGGCTGCGGGATCTGCCACGGCGCGAATTCCACCCGGAACTGCGCGTCGAGAACCGCAGCATCGACGGGCCGGCCGGCCCGATCAACATCCGCATCTACTGGCCGCCCACCGATCATCAGGCAGCGCCTCCGGTGGTGTTGTTCTTCCACGGCGGCGGCTTTGTGGTCGGCGACCTCGACACCCATGACGGCACCTGCCGCCAGCACGCCGTCGGCGCCGATGCCGTGGTGGTGTCGGTCGAGTACCGGCTGGCGCCCGAGCATCCCTACCCCGCTGCCGTCGACGATGCCTGGGCCGCAACGCAATGGATCGCCGAGCATGGCGACGAGGTCGACGCCGACGCGAGCCGGCTTGCGGTGGCCGGGGATTCGGCGGGCGGCACCATCTCGGCGGCGATCGCACAACGGGCCCGCGATAGCGGCGGGCCACCAATCCTGTTCCAGCTGTTGTGGTATCCGTCGACGATGTGGGACCCCTCGCTGCCGTCGTTCACCGAGAACGCCGACGCAGCCGTCCTCGACCGCGCCGCGATCGCCGCCTTCTCACGGTGGTACGCCGGCGACGTGGACCTGTCCGATCCCCCGCCCGGGATGGCGCCAGGGCGGGCCAAGAACCTGGCCGGCCTACCGGCTGCCTACATCGCTGTCGCCGGGCACGACCCGCTGCGCGACGACGGGATCCGCTACGGCGAGCTGCTGGCCGCCGCCGGTGTTTCCGTCGAGGTGCACAACGCCGAGACGCTCGTACACGGCTACGTCGGATACGCCGGGGTGGTGCCGGCCGCTACCGACGCCCTCGACCGCGGGCTAGCCGCGCTGCGCACCGCCCTGCACGAACCGGTGCGTACGGTAGGTCCATGACGGAGCCGACCACCACCCCACCGCAGATCGACCCGACGCTGAAGGCACTGGTCGACGCGTTCCCGATGACGTTTACCGCCGCCGACGGCGTGGAGGTCGCGCGCGCGAAACTGCGCCAGCTGCAGGCACCCCCGGAAATGCTGCCGGATCTGCGGATCGAGAACCGCGTTGTCGGGCATGGTGAGCTCACCGACATCCCCGTCCGCATCTACTGGCCGCCGGTCGCCGAGCACAGCGACCTGCCGGTGGTGGTCTTCTACCACGGCGGCGGTTTCGCGTTGGGCGATCTGGAAACCCACGATCCGGTCGCTCGCGCACACGCCGTCGGCGCCGAAGCCATCGTGGTGTCGGTCGACTACCGGCTCGCCCCGGAAAATCCGTTTCCGGCCGGGGTGGACGACTGCTGGGCCGCGCTGCAATGGGTCGGAGAACACGCCGCCGAATTAGGCGGCGACCCGAGTCGGATTGCCGTCGCGGGCGACTCGGCCGGTGCCAACCTTGCTGCGGTGATGGCTCAGCTGGCCCGCGATAACGGCGGGCCCAAGCTGGCGTTCCAGCTGCTGTGGTATCCGACAGTCACCGCAGACCTGTCACTACCGTCGTTGGCCGAGAAGGCCGACGCACCGATCCTGGACCGCAACGTCATCGACGCGTTCCTCGCCTGGTACCTGCCAGGCGTCGACATCAGCGATCCTCAAAGCGCTGCCGGTCACCATCGCCCCGGCCAACGCCGCCGATTTCCGCGGGCTGGCTCCGGCCTACATCGGCACCGCCGAGCATGATCCGCTGCGCGACGACGGGCCCGTCTATGCCAAGCTGCTCAGCGCCGCGGGTGTGCCCGTCGAACTGAGCAACGAGCCAACGCTGGTGCACGGCTATGTCAGTTTCGCGCTGCTCATACCGGCCGCCGCCGAGGCGACCGACCGGGGGCTGGCGGCCTTGAAAGCCGCCCTGCACTAACCGGCATACCGGTTGGATAAGGAAGCCGGTACCGTCGGTACTAACTGGCCACGCCCGACCTCGCCGCCTTCCGGCGGTCGGGCGGACTACCTGGGACGGAGGCAACGGTGACCGGCTATCTTCCCGACTACGACACCGTCATCGTCGGCGCGGGGTTCTCGGGCATCGGCACCGCCATCAAGCTTGATCAGGCCGGACTCGGCGACTATCTGATCGTGGAGGCCGGCGACGGCGTCGGCGGTACCTGGCACTGGAACACCTACCCCGGCATCGCCGTCGACATCCCGTCGTTCGCCTACCAGTTCTCCTTCGAGCAGCGACGGGACTGGTCGCGGACCTATGCGCGCGGCAACGAGCTGAAGGCGTATGCCGAGCACTGCGCCGACAAGTACGGCATCCGTCAAAAGATCCGGTTCGGCACCAAGGTGCTCGCGGTGGAGTTCGACGACGAGCGGGCGCTGTGGCGGGTGCAAACCGACCCCGGCGGCGAAGTCACTGCCCGATTCGTGGTGAACGCCAGCGGTGTGCTCACCGTGCCCAAGCTGCCCGACATCGACGGCGTCGACACCTTCGGCGGCATCACGCTGCATACCGCACGCTGGGATCACCATCAGGACCTAGCCGGCAAACGGGTCGCCGTCATCGGCACCGGCGCCTCGGCTGTTCAGCTGATCCCCGAGATCGCGCCGATTGTCAAAGAGCTCACGGTGTTTCAGCGCACGCCGATCTGGTGTTTCCCGAAATTCGATGTGCCGCTGCCCAGACTGGCCCGCTGGGCGATGCGCCTGCCTGCGGTCTTGGCCCTGCAGCGGCTGATCAGCCAGGCCTTCGTCGAGCTGACGTTCCCTATCCCGGCGCACTACTTCACGGTGTACCCGCTGGCCAGATGGACAGAGACGGTCGGCCGCTCCTACCTGCGCCGGCAGGTCCGGGATCCGGCAGTGCGCGAGCAACTCACCCCGCGTTACGCCATCGGCTGCAAACGGCCCGGCTTCCACAACAACTACTTGTCGACGTTCAACCGCGACAATGTGCGCCTGGTAACCGAGCCGATTGACAAGATCACACCGTCGGCGGTGGCTACCACCGACGGCGCCAACCACGAGATCGACGTGCTGGTGTTGGCGACCGGCTTCAAAGTGTTGGACTCCGACGCCATGCCGACCTTCGCGGTGACCGGCAGCAAAGGCCTGTCGCTGACCACGTTCTGGGACGAGCATCGGCTGCAGGCCTATGAGGGCGTCAGCGTTCCCGGCTTCCCCAACATGTTCAGCGTGATGGGACCCTACGGCTTTGTCGGGTCGTCGTATTTCGCGCTGATCGAGGCGCAGACCCACCACATCGTGCGATGCCTGCAGCGGGCCCGTGGGCGCAACTCCACCCGGGTCGAGGTCACCGAGGAGGCCAACGCCCGCTACTTCGCCGAGATGATGCGCCGGCGGCATCGCCAGGTGTTCTGGCAGGACAGCTGTCGGCAGTCCAACAGCTACTACTTCGACAAGAACGGGGATGTCGCGCTACGACCGGCGACCACCTTCGAGGTGTACTGGCGCAGCCGGCGTTTCGACCTCGACGACTACCGCTTCACCGGCTAGATCGCGCGCTTGAGGTCATCGACCTTGTCCAGGCGCTCCCAGGGCAGGTCGATGTCGGTGCGGCCGAAGTGGCCGTAGGCGGCGGTCTGCGCGTAGATGGGCCGCAGCAGGTCCAGGTCGCGGATGATGGCACCCGGGCGCAGGTCGAACACCTCAGGGATGACCTTCTCGATCTTCACCGGGTCGACGGCTTCGGTACCGAACGTCTCGACAAACAAGCCGACCGGGGCGGCTTTGCCGATGGCGTAGGCCACCTGCACCTCGACCCGCTCCGCCAGCCCGGCACCGACGATGTTTTTAGCCACCCAGCGCATCGCGTAAGCCGCGGACCGGTCCACCTTGGACGGATCCTTGCCGGAGAACGCGCCGCCGCCGTGGCGGGCCCAGCCGCCGTAAGTGTCGACGATGATCTTGCGGCCGGTCAGTCCCGCGTCGCCCATCGGGCCGCCGAGGACGAACTTGCCGGTCGGGTTGACCAGTATCCGCACCGACGAGGTGTCCAGCGTTTCGTGGGCCAGATCGTCGAGAACGGTGTTAAGCACCTTCTCGCGGATATCCGGAGTCAGGGTGCTGTCCAGGTCGATGTCGGCCGCGTGCTGGGTGGAGATGACGACGGTGTCCAGCCGGACCGGGATGTCGTCTTCGTAGGCGATGGTGACCTGCGTCTTGCCGTCCGGACGCAGATAAGGCAGCACACCGTTCTTGCGGACCTCGGTCAGCCGCCGCGAGAGCCGGTGGGCCAGCGCGATCGGCAGCGGCATCAGCTCCGGGGTGTCCTTGATCGCATAGCCGAACATCAGGCCCTGGTCCCCGGCGCCCTGGGCGTCGAGCGGGTCTGCGGCACCCTCGACGCGGGCCTCGTGGGCGGTGTTCACACCCTGGGCGATGTCGGGCGACTGCGCGCCGATGCCGATGTTCACCCCGCACGAAGCTCCGTCGAAGCCCTTGTCAGACGAGTCGTAGCCGATCTCCAGGATGCGTTCGCGGACGGTGTTGGTGATGTCGGCGAACGCGTTTTTGGCCGACGTGGTGACTTCACCCACCACGTGCACCTGCCCGGTGGTCACCAGCGTCTCGACCGCAACCCGTGAGCGGGGATCCTCCGCCAGAAGCGCGTCGAGGACCGAGTCGCTGATGGCGTCGCAGATCTTGTCAGGATGCCCCTCAGTCACCGATTCGCTGGTGAACAGCCGACCCTTTTCGCTCACGCCCTCGTCCTTCCGCATCCATGAAAATGTTAGTTAGACAAATTATATCTTCAGACCGTTCGTCGTTTCCGGCCAGCCCCGGCTGCTACGAGTGCGAGGTGGCGGGGCCACTGCCCCCATCCAGGAACGCAACGATCGCGTCCACGATACGGCTCGCCATCAGCGTCTTCGAGCCGGGCTGCAGCGCCGACTCGGTGCCGTCGGATGCCAGCAACCAGCCGTCGTTGTTGTCCACCTCGAACGCTTTGCCGTCACCGACCGCGTTGACGACCAGCAGGTCGCAGCCCTTGCGACGCAGCTTGGCCCGAGCATGAAACAGCACGTCACCATTGGCGTCGCCGGTCTCGGCGGCGAAGCCGACGATGGCCCGCATGTTGGGCAACTGCCCGGCGGCACGCGACTGCACGGCCTCGGCCAGCACGTCGTCGTTGCGGACCAGTTCGATGGTCGGCGGTGCGATGTCTTCTGTCGCGCCCTTTTTAATCTTCGCGGTCGCGACGTGCGCGGGGCGGAAGTCGGCGACGGCAGCCGCCATCGCCAGCACGTGGGCGTCCGGCGCATGCTTGGACACCGCATCGCGCAGCTGTTGGGCCGAACTGACGTGGACCACCTCGACGCCGGCCGGATCGATCAGCCCGGCGGTGTGTCCGGCGATCAGGGTGACCTCGGCGCCGCGCTGAGCGGCGACCCGCGCCAGCGCATAGCCCTGCTTGCCCGAGCTGCGGTTGCCGATGAAGCGGACCGGGTCGATGGGCTCGCGAGTGCCACCGGCGGTCACCAGCACCCGGCAGCCGGCCAAGTCGTAGGGCATGGCGTCGTGCCGTTCCAGCAGCAGCTGGGCAAACGTAGTGATCTCCTCCGCCTCGGGCAGCCGGCCGGCGCCGCTGTCCGCACCGGTAAGCCGCCCAGACGCTGGCTCGAGCACCACAGCGCCGCGGCGGCGCAGCGTGGCCACATTGTCGACGGTCGCCGGATGCTGCCACATCTCGGTGTGCATCGCCGGTGCGAACAGCACCGGACATCGGGCAGTGAGCAGGGTGGCGGTCAGCAGATCGTCCGCGCGGCCGTGCACGGCCCGGGCCAGCAGGTCGGCGGTGGCCGGCGCCACCACGACCAGGTCGGCGCCTTGGCCGATGGCGACGTGCGGCACCTCGGGAACGTCCACGAAGACGCCGGTATGCACCGGCTCACCGGATAACGCCTCGAAGGTAGCGGCGCCGACGAACCGCAGCGCGGATTCGGTGGGGATGACGCGGACCTGGTGGCCCGCCTCGGCGAGCTGGCGAACGACGGTGCAGGCCTTGTAGGCGGCGATACCCCCGGAGACGCCGACGATGATCCGCTTGCGGTCCGTCCGCTTGTCGTCCGAGAGGCTCATCTGAAGCCCGCCTCGATCCCGCTACTCGCCTTCGGTGTGCTCGAGCAGGTCGGCGTGGATCTCGCGCATGGCGATCGACAGCGGCTTCTCCTGCAGGCCCGGCTCGACCAGCGGGCCAACGTATTCGAGGATGCCCTCGCCGAGTTGGTTGTAGTAGTCGTTGATCTGCCGCGCCCGCTTCGCCGCGTAAATCACCAGGGCGTACTTGCTGGAAACCCGCTCGAGCAACTCATCGATGGGAGGGTTGGTGATGCCCAGCGGCGTGTCATAGGCACCAATCCCGCCCGACGCCGGGTCGAACTGATCGGCGGGGACGGCGGCTAATGACGCATCGGTATGCGAGGTACTCACGTAGCTATTCTCCTGGCGGCCTAGAGGTGTGCGGCTAATGCTCAATCGAGTCTGGATGGCGAATCACGCCCTGCCCGGCGCTGCTCCACCAGCAAGGATACCAATTCCGCGCATGCAGACTCCAATTGACTGTTCACCACCACCTCGTCGAAGCCGTCCTGAGCGGCCAGCTCGGCTCGGGCGGTGGTGAGCCGGCGTTGGATCACCTCGGGCGTTTCGGTCCCTCGGCCGATCAGCCGGGCCTTCAGGGTCTCCCAGCTCGGCGGGGCCAAGAACACAGTGATCGCCTCCGGCATGGCCTGCTTGACGGCGCGGGCGCCGGCCAGATCGACCTCGATGAGCACCGGTTGCCCGGCGGCGGTGGCGTCGCGGACCGGCCGGGCCAAGGTGCCCGACCTGTGCAGGCCGCTGTGAATCTCAGCCCATTCCAGTAGGGCACCGTCGTCTATCAGCTGCTGGAAGCGAGCGGGACTGACGAAGTGGTAATCAACGCCATCCACTTCGCCGGGCCGAGGCGCTCGAGTGGTCGCCGAGACGCTGAAATGCAGACCCGGAATTCGCTCTCGCAGACAACGGACCAGCGTCGTCTTACCCACCGCGGACGGACCGGACAGCACCACCACGCGTCCTGCAGCCTTGGCTTCAAGACGTTCGTCGCGGTCACCGCCCGGTCCGGCGTCGGCGCTCACCGACTCCGTCGCGCTGGCCCGATCGCCCGGCGTGTCCTCAGGCCCTTCGGCCTGCATCGTCGCCGGGTTAGGAAAAGTCGAACTTTTCCAGCAAGGCCTTGCGCTGACGATCGCCGAGCCCACGCAGTCGGCGGGTCGGGGCGATTTCCAGCTCGGTCATGATTTCCTGCGCCTTGACCTTGCCCACCTTCGGCAACGCCTCCAGGAGCGCAGAAACCTTCATCTTGCCCAAGACCTCGTCGGTCTCAGCGTCCTTCAGCACCTGCTTGAGGTTGGTGCCGCCGCGCTTCAGCCGGTCTTTGAGCTCGGCTCGCGCTCGACGTGCGGCGGCAGCCTTCTCCAACGCGGCCGCGCGCTGCTCGTCGGTCAACTGGGGAAGAGCCACGATTCCTCCGTCTCATCACTCATCGACAGCTCGATCTTTCTTTGTCTCGGCTGGAGGAGTCCAGCCAGCGGAGACGACCGTACCCACGCTGCCAGACGAAATCTAACCCGCCCCCCTGGTTGAGGCCACAAAGGCCCAGCTTGTGGCTCCAACTTGGGGTACCTCGATGCGCTGTCAGCGGACGTCCGGCAGCGCGCGAGTACGGCCAAACGCGGACCGGCCGGAGCCCAAGAAAATCGCCTCTACCAGGGGTTTTAACAGTCCGCGCAGACGGGACGGTTGGCTCGGGACAGGTCGCCTTTGCTCGCCGCGGCGCCCCTCGGAAATGAGAATCTCCACCGAGTGCGCATCTCGCGGCGTGTCGCGCGTGTCGCGCGGCCCGCTCAGCAGTGCTGTCCGCGCACGTTCGGCGGGTTTTGGGCGACATCGGTCGCAAACTACGCCGTGTAGTAGCTCTAGCCGGCCAGGTAGGCGACGGCATCGCGCATTCGCTCACCGGCCGCTCGTAACGCCGAAACAGCGGGTCCCGCCCGCAGCACGTCGCGCGATACCGCGGGCAGTAGCTGGCCGGGGGCGGCCCCGCCCAGCCCCTTCAACGCTTCAGGTCGACCGCCCTGAGCCCCGACACCGGGCACTAGCACCGGTCCCCCGAGACCGCTGACATCGGGCGGCTGGAAGACGGTAGCTCCGACGACCACGCCGACTGATCCGGGTTCTCCGGGGTTTATCGCCGCGCCGGTCGTCCGATTGATGACAGCCGCCTGGTCGATGATCTGCTGGGCCACCGTGCGCTCATTGAAGCGGGCATGCTGCACGGTCGCGCCTTCCGGGTTGGAGGTTGCCGCGAGCACGAACACTCCCCGGTTGTGCGCCGCCGCGGTCTCCAGCAGCGGCCGCAGCGAGCCGAAACCTAAGTAAGGCGAGGCTGTTACGGCGTCGGCGGCCAGCGGCGAATCCCCTGCCCAGGCAGCTGCGTAGGCCGCCATCGTCGATCCGATGTCGCCGCGTTTGGCATCGGCCAACACCAACACGCCCGCGTCGCGCAGGGCGGCGATGGTGTGCTCCAACACTGCGTATCCCGCGGCGCCGTAGGCCTCGAAAAAAGCGACCTGAGGTTTGACGACGGCGAAACTCGGCGTAGGCCTGCACACAGGTGTCGCAGAAGGCCGTCAGGCCGTCGGGGCTGGCGGGCAGATCCCAGGCCCGCAGCAGTTCTGGATGCGGATCGATGCCCAGGCACAGCGGCCCTCGACGCGATACGGCGTCAGCCAGCCGGGCACCGAACCCGGGCATCGTTAGTGGGCCCCGTTGTTCAGCGCACTGTGCAGTTCCTGTAGCGAACGCACACCGATGTCGCCGCGGATCCCGGCTTCGATGCCCTGAACGGCCGCCGAGGCGCCCTGCACCGTCGTGACGCAGGGAATGTTCACTCCGACTGCCGCCGAGCGGATTTCGTAGCCGTCGATGCGCGGCCCGGAGTTGCCGTAGGGCGTGTTGATCACCATGTCGACCTCGCCGGCGCGGATCACGTCGACAGCGGATGCCGCAGGCCGGCCCGGCTGCGCCGGCTGGAAATGCTTGCGAACCTCGTCACACGGAATCCCATTGCGGCGCAACATCTCCGCCGTACCCTCGGTGGCCAGCACCCGGAAGCCAAGGTCGGCCAGCCGTTTGACCGGGAACACCAGGGACCGTTTGTCTCGGTTGGCAACCGAGACAAACACGGTCCCCCGGGCCGGCAACGATCCGTAGGCCGCGGTCTGACTTTTGGCGAAGGCGCTGCCAAAGTCGCGGTCGATCCCCATCACTTCGCCGGTCGACTTCATCTCAGGACCCAGCAGTGAATCGATCGCGGCCCCGTCCGCCCTGCGGAAGCGGTGGAATGGCAACACGGCCTCCTTGACCGCGATCGGCGCGTTCTGCGCCGCGTTGCCGCCGTCGCCCGACGCCGCCAGCATTCCCTCGCCACGCAGTTGAGAGATCTTGGCGCCCAGCATGATACGGGCACACGCTTTGGCCAGCGGTATCGCGGTGGCCTTCGAGACGAACGGCACCGTGCGGCTGGCACGCGGGTTGGCCTCCAGCACGTAGAGCACGTCGTCCTTCAGCGCGTACTGGACGTTGAGCAGGCCCACCACACCGATGCCATGCGCGATCGCCTCGGTTGCGCGGCGCACCTTCTCGATATCGCTGCGGCCCAGGGTCACCGGGGGTAGCGCGCAGGCCGAGTCGCCGGAGTGGATGCCGGCCTCTTCGATGTGCTCCATGATGCCGCCGATGTAGACCTCGTCGCCGTCGCACAGCGCGTCGACGTCGATCTCGATCGCGTCCTCCAGGAAACGGTCGACCAGCACCGGATGTTCGGGCGAGAGTTCGGTGGCGCGGGCGATGTAGCCCTGCAACGTGTCGTCGTCGTAGACGATTTCCATGCCGCGGCCGCCCAACACGTACGACGGCCGCACCAGCACCGGATAGCCGATCTCGGCGGCAATCCGGCGGGCTTGGGCAAACGTGGTCGCCATGCCGTATCGCGGGGCCGGCAATCCGGCGGCCGACAGCAGGTCGCCGAATGCGCCGCGGTCTTCGGCCAGATCGATGGCCTCCGGCGAGGTGCCGACAATCGGGACTCCTGCGTCGGCCAGCCGCTGCGCCAGCCCGAGCGGGGTCTGGCCGCCGAGCTGCACGATAACTCCCACGACCCCGGTACCCTCGGGCCCACCTTGAGCGGACTGCGACTCGGCGTAGAACACCTCCAGGACGTCCTCGAACGTCAACGGCTCGAAGTAGAGCCGGTCGGCGGTGTCGTAGTCGGTGGACACCGTCTCGGGATTGCAGTTGACCATCACGGTCTCAAAACCCACCTGCGACAACGTCGTTGCCGCATGCACGCAGCTGTAGTCGAATTCGATACCCTGCCCGATCCGATTGGGCCCCGAACCGAGGATCAGCACCTTGGGCTTCTCGGTCTGCGGCGCCACCTCGGTTTCGGCGGACGGGTCGAGCTCGTAGCTGCTGTAGTGATACGGCGTCTTGGCTTCGAACTCGGCCGCGCAGGTATCCACGGTCTTGTACACCGGGTGGATACCGAGCCGCTCGCGCAGCGACCGCACACCGTTCTCGCCGGCCAGCTCTGGTCGCAGCGCAGCGATCTGGCGGTCCGACAAGCCGCTGTGTTTACCTCTGCGCAGCAGTTCCGCGTCCAGCACCGGGGCATCGGCCAAGTCGCGGCGCAATTCCACCAGTTCGGCGATCTGTGCGACGAACCACGGGTCGACGCCGGACGCCTCGGCAACCGGCTCCACCGCAGCGCCCAGTCGCAGCGCCAGTTCGATGTCGTAGAGCCTGCCTTCGGTGGGCGTGCGCAACCGTTCCAACACCTCGTCGACGTCGCCTTCGGGGTCCGGTGCAGTCCAGAACCCCGCGCGGCTGGTCTCCAGCGACCGCATCACCTTGCCGAGCGCCTCGACGAAGTTGCGGCCCAACGACATTGCTTCGCCGACGGATTTCATCGTGGTGGTCAGCGTCGGGTCGGCGCCGGGGAATTTCTCGAAGGCGAACCGCGGCGCCTTGACCACCACGTAATCCAGCGTGGGCTCAAAGCAGGCCGGGGTTTCCTTGGTGATGTCGTTGAGGATCTCGTCGAGGCTGTAGCCGACGGCCAGCTTGGCGGCGATCTTGGCGATCGGGAAGCCGGTGGCCTTTGAAGCCAGGGCGCTAGACCGCGACACCCGCGGGTTCATCTCGATGACGATCAGCCGACCATCACTCGGGTCGACCGCGAACTGGATGTTGCAGCCGCCGGTGTCGACGCCGACCTCACGCAGGATCGCGATGCCCAGATCCCGCATCCGCTGGTACTCCCGGTCGGTCAGCGTCATCGCCGGCGCCACCGTCACCGAGTCGCCGGTGTGCACGCCCATCGGGTCGACATTCTCGATCGAGCACACCACGACCACATTGTCTTTGCCGTCGCGCATCAGCTCGAGCTCGAATTCCTTCCAGCCGTAAATGGATTCCTCGATCAGCACGTTGGCGCTCGGCGAGGCGGCCAGGCCCGCGCCGGCCATCCGGTCGACCTCCTCGGCGGTGTGCGCCAGACCGGAGCCCAGGCCACCCATGGTGAATGACGGCCGGACCACGACCGGAAGGCCGAGCTCGCCGACGGTCTCGCGGACCTCGTCCATGGTGAAACACACCCGGCTGCGGGCCGATTCGCCGCCCACCTTGGCGACGATGTCCTTGAACCGCTGCCGGTCCTCACCGCGCTGGATGGCGTCGAAGTCGGCGCCGATCAGCTCGACACCGTAGCGCTCCAGCACCCCGTTCTCGTAGAGCGCGACCGCGGTGTTGAGCGCGGTCTGCCCGCCCAGGGTGGCCAGTAGCGCGTCGATCTTGTTGCCCCGCTCGGCCTGTTGCGCGATGACCCGTTCGACGAAAATCGGGGTGATAGGTTCGACGTAAGTGTGGTCGGCGTATTCGGGGTCGGTCATGATGGTGGCCGGGTTGGAGTTGACCAGGCTGACCTGTAACCCTTCGGCGCGCAGCACGCGGCAGGCCTGGGTGCCCGAATAGTCGAATTCGCAGGCCTGTCCGATCACGATCGGCCCGGAGCCGATCACCAGGACATGACGAAGGTCGGTGCGCCGCGGCATTACCCCTGTCCCCCCGCCATCAGGTCGACGAACTGGTCGAATAGGTATTCCGCGTCGTGTGGCCCGGCTGCCGCCTCCGGGTGGTATTGCACCGAAAAGGCCTTCCCATCAACAAGTTTGACACCTTCGACGACGCCGTCGTTGGCGCAGGTGTGACTGACCACCGCCGGGCCGAACGGCGTGTCGAACCGCTGACCCACCTCACCCTCCAGCGCAAAGCCGTGATTTTGTGCGGTCACCGCGACCCGCCCGGTGGCGTGATCCATCACCGGGATGTTGATACCCCGGTGACCGAACACCATCTTGTAGGTCGACAGGCCCAGCGCGCGCCCCAAGATCTGGTTGCCGAAACAGATGCCGAACAGCGGGATTCCGGCACTCAGCACCTCACGGGTCACCTCGACGATATGGTCGGCGGTGGCCGGATCTCCAGGCCCGTTGGACAAGAACACGCCGTCCGGTTTGGTCTCGGCGATCTGCTCGAAGGTCACCGACGACGGCATTACGCGGCTGCGTACGCCGCGGCGGGCAAAGTTGCGCGGGGTGTTGGTCTTGATCCCGAGATCGATTGCGGCAACAGTGAACCGGTGTGGCCCCGGGGGTTCGACGAGGTAGGTGTCCGCGGTGCTGACCTCGCCGGCCAGGTCGGCACCGAGCATCGGCTGTTGGCCGTGCACCCGCGCCACCAACTCTTGCGCGTCGGCGAGTGCTGCGCCCGAGAACAGGCCTGCCTTCATCGAGCCGCGGCTGCGCAGGTGTCGCACCACCGCGCGGGTATCGATGGCGGCGATTCCGACGATGCGCTGGCGGACCAACTCGTCCTCCAGCGTTCCGGTGGCACGCCAGTTCGAAGCTCGCGGCGATGGGTCACGTACCGCGTAACCGGCGACCCAGATCTTGTCGCCGCGGCTTTCGGAGTCCTCGCCGTTCCAGCCGGTGTTGCCGATCTGTGGGGCGGTGGCCACGACGATTTGGCGGTGATAGCTGGGGTCGGTCAATGTCTCTTGGTACCCCGACATGCCGGTGCTGAACACGGCTTCACCAAGCGTTTGGCCGACCGCACCGAATGCCGTTCCGGTGAATGTCCGGCCGTCTTCGAGCACCAGCACCGCCTTGCCCTTGCGGTGTTCTGCGACGCTCATCGGGTGTTTCCCCCGCCAGCGGGTGGTTCCCCCACCGGTAGCCAGCGGGTGTACTCGCCGCGGTCGTCGCCGCGGAAGCCGAGGTCGATCTCGGTGCCCGACGGCAGCCGCCAGCGGATGGCCAGAATCCCGTCTTGCTTGGGGGCATTGCCGTCGGCGTCCGGCGTCGACCGCTGCCGTGCCCAGCCGCCGGGAACCACCTTGCCGGCCATCCCGCGTTCGGTGCGGATGGCAATGATCGAGTCCTGCGGAATCCAGATTGGGCCGGCGCCGCTGCGCTCCACCATGATTCCCTCGGGGTAGCGGGTCATCACCGCCTTACTGCGGAAGCCCAGATCGCCGGCCGCGACCCGCTCATCCCAGTCAGGCGCAAGCGTGCAGCCGACATACATGCCGCGGGTGGCCCCGACGATTGGCGAACCCACCGTTTCGGGCACCGGCGGCAGCGTGCCGATCAGCTCGGCCTGCCGCCGGGCGCGCGCTCGCCATCCGCGCATCATCAGCTGGATGACGAACGCGATCACCACCGCCAGCACCGCGGCCACGATCAGAGAAGCGACTAATGTTCCGGAGTTCACGTCGGGCTCTTCCCGTCGCGGGCGGTGATCTTGCCGCGTAGCAGTGTTGTGGTGACGGTGGCGGGCAGCGTCATCGCTTCGTAGGGGGTGTTGGCCGAGCGGCTGGCCAGGTCGGCTCCGGCCACCGTCCAGGTGGCGTCGGGGTCCACCACCGTCAGGTTGGCCGGCTCCCCTACTTCCAGCGGTCGACCCTGGTCAGGCAGCCCGGCGATGCGGGCCGGGTTCTCGCTCATCACCCGGGCCACATCACGCCAGCTCAGCAGACCGGGGATGACCATCGTCTGCACCACCGCCGACAGCGCCGTCTGCAACCCCAGCATTCCCGGCAGCGCCGCGGCGAACTCCACACATTTCTCGTGTTCGGCGTGCGGGGCGTGATCGGTTGCCACGCAGTCGATGACGCCGTCGGCCAGTGCTTGCTGCAACGCGCGGGCGTCGGCGGCTTCGCGCAGCGGCGGGTTGACCCGATTCAGCCCGTCGTAGCTGGCCAGCCGGCTGTCGTCGAGTAGCAGGTGATGCGGGGTGACCTCGGCGGTGATCGAAATACCTTGATCCTTAGCCCATTTCAGGATTTCCACGGTGCCTGCGGTGGACGCATGACAGATATGCACCCGCGCACCTGCGTCGCGGGCCAGTAGGGCATCGCGGGCGACGATGGACTCCTCGGCGGCCCTCGGCCAGCCCGAGAGCCCCAATCTGGCGGCGTTGGGCCCTTCGTGGGCGATCGCGCCGATGGTCAGCCGGGGCTCCTCGGCGTGCTGGGCTACCAGGACGCCCAGGCCGGTGGCGTACTCCAAGGCGCGCCGCATCACCAGCGGGTCATAGACACACTTGCCGTCGTCGGAGAACATCCGCACCTGCGCGGCACCGGCGGCCATCATGCCCATCTCGGTGAGCTCGGTTCCGGCCAGACCGACGGTGACCGCACCGACCGGGTGCACGTCGACCAGGCCGACCTGCTGGCCCCGGTGCCAGACATGGTCAGTAACCACCGGGCTATCGGCGACCGGGTTGGTGTTGGCCATCGCGAACACCGCGGTAAATCCGCCCAGAGCCGCAGCGGCCGAACCGGTTTCGATGTCCTCGGCGTATTCGCGCCCAGGCTCGCGAAGATGGGTGTGCAGATCGACAAAACCCGGCAGCAGAATCTGTCCGGTGGCGTCGATGACATCTGCATCGTCCGGAATTGCGAGCCCGGCGCCGATCTCGGCGATCTGACCGTCGTCGACCAGCACGTCGACCCGATCCCCCTCGCCGTACCGGCGCACCCCGCGGAGCAGCACGCTCATGCCACGACCTCTTTACCGACGGACTCTGTCCCGACCAGCAGATGGAACAGCACCGCCATCCGCACATGAACCCCGTTGGAAACCTGTTGCAGCACCGCAGATTGCGTCGAGTCAGCTACTGATGACGAAATCTCCATGCCGCGCAGCATCGGACCGGGATGCAGTACCACCGCATGACCCGGAAGCATCGCCTGGCGCCGTTCGGAAAGCCCATAGCGCACCGAGTATTCCCGCGCGGACGGGAAGAAGCCGCCGTTCATCCGCTCGGCCTGGACCCGCAGCATCAGCATCGCGTCGGCGGCGGGCAACTCGGCGTCGAGATCGTAGGAAACGGTGACCGGCCAGTCGGAAACCCCGACCGGCAGCAGGGTCGGCGGCGCCACCAGCACCACCTCGGCGCCCAGGGTGGCCAGCAGCATGACGTTGGAACGAGCGACCCGGCTGTGCAGGATGTCGCCGACGATGACGACGCGTCGGCCGTCGATCTCACCGAGTCGCTGCCGGATGGTCAGCGCGTCCAGCAACGCCTGGGTCGGATGCTCGTGGGTGCCGTCGCCGGCGTTGATCACCGACGGGCCGCCCTGAGCGGTGCCAGTCCAGTCGGCGAGCCGGTGCGCGGCACCCGACGCCGGGTGCCTGATGATCAGCGCGTCGGCGCCGGCCGCCCGCAGCGTCAGCGCGGTGTCGCGCAACGACTCGCCTTTGCCCACTGACGATCCGGTGGAGCTGACGTTGATCACGTCGGCGCTCATCCACTTCCCGGCGACCTCGAACGACACCCGGGTGCGGGTGGAATTCTCGTAGAACATGGTGATGACGGTCCGGCCCCGCAGCGTCGGCAGCTTACGGACCTCGCGGCCCACCAGGGCCTGCGCGAACCGGTCGGCGTCGTCGAGGATGCCGATGGCTTCGGCGCGGGACAGGTCACCGGCAGCCAGCAGATGCCTGCTCATGGCGCATCCTCCCTTGAGATGACGACGCCGTCGCGGCCATCCTGTTCGGCCAGCAGCACGTGAACGCTCTCGTTGCGCGAGGTCGGCACATTCTTGCCGACGTAGTCGGCACGCAGCGGCAGTTCGCGGTGGCCGCGGTCGAGCAGAACCGCCAACTGCACGACTCGCGGCCGACCCTGGTCGCGCAGCGCGTCCAGCGCCGAGCGGACCGAGCGTCCGGAGTAGAGCACGTCGTCGACGAGGACCACCAGCGCGTCGTCGATGCCGCCGGCCGGGATCGAGGTGGCCTCCAATGGCCGAGGAGGTTTTTGCATCAGGTCATCGCGGTACAAGGTGATGTCCAGCGCGCCGTGGCTGACCTGGACACCGCTGTATTCACCGATGTTGGCGGCGAGCCGCTTGGCCAGAATCACACCGCGGGTCGGAATGCCCAGCAGCACCACGCGCGGCGCCTCGGCACCGTCCAGCGCGGTCTTTTCGATGATCTGATGCGCAATGCGGGAAATGGTGCGGCCCACGTCGGCCGCCGACATCAATTCGCGGCCGGTGGCGGCGTCACCCGCGGCACCCATGCGAGATCTTGACCTCCTTCTCCGCCTCTCTGGACGGATCGTTAAAGGATGTCGACTGCCGCGCAGCGTAGCACCTCGCGCTTCCCCGGCGGAAACGACAGGCTGGACGATCCTGCGGTCTTGCTGACCAAGGACTGTAGGAATCGGTATCCCCGGCTAATCTGCATCGATGAGTGACGAGTCGGACGGGCGGGCCCGTCCACTGATCGGGTTCATCACCCGTGACAACGCGCCGCAGATCAGCCCGGGGTCGACTAATCGGACGTGGATGCGAAAGATGTTGGAGACGCGTACAGGTTGGCCTAATCGGTGTTTGCCGATGCTCATCGCTAACCAAAGCGGCTGGGAGCTGCGCAATCCGTGCGGGTTCACCGCTACGTGGATGGGTCAGGAAAATGGCGTGGACGTGATCATCGCACCCGATAGGCGCGATCCGGGTCAGCTCCTGCCCGTCAGCCATTTCGGTTACGGCATCCTGAGCTGGAATCTGCCGTTGCTGTTTCGCACTCCGCCGGGCTACAACCTATTGGCCCGCGGACCGGCAAACTATCCGAAAGACGGCGTGTGTGCGTTAGAGGGCATAGTGGAAACCGACTGGGCAAGCGCGAGTTTCAGCATGAGCTGGAAACTCACCCGCAAACACGTGCCGGTGCGCTTCGAGGTCGACGAGCCGATCTGCATGATCGTTCCGCAGCGCCGAGGCGAGCTTGAAGAGTTCGCCCCTGAACTCAGGCGCATCGAGTCTGATGAAGATCTGCAGGGCAAGTATGAGTTCTTTCGTCGCTCACGTGACGCGGCAAAGCAAATCGAGCAGGTAGCGAGGGTCACCGCGGGAGAGCAGGTGGAGTGGCAAGGCGACTACACGCAAGGCAGACACACCGACGGCGAAGCCGGGACACCCGATCACCAGACTCGCCGTCATCTTCGTTCATTTGTTCAGTCAGAAACCTGACCGAGACTCGCGCTACCCTGGCGGAAATGACAGGCCCGAATTCCTCTGCCCAACCTTCTGGCGGTGTTCGCCTCGATTTTGACGCCCTCTACCGAGGCGAAAGCCCGGGCGAGGGCATGCCCGCGGTTGAGACCCCACCATGGGATACCAAGGCACCCAAGGAGAACGTCATCGCCTGGCACCAGGGTGGCTGGGTCCACGGTGATGTTTTGGACATCGGCTGCGGGCTCGGCGATAACGCCATCTACCTGGCCCAGCAGGGCTTCGACGTCACCGGGCTGGACATCTCCCCGACCGCCCTGATCACCGCCGAGCGCCGCGCCACGGACGCCGGGGTGCATGTGACGTTCGCTGTGACCGACTCCACCAAACTCGAGGGCTACACCGACGCATTCGACACCATCGTCGACAGCGGCATGTTCCATTGCCTCGACGACGATGCCAAGCGCAGCTACACCGCCGCGGCGCACCGGGCCACCAGGCCGGGGGCCACCCTGCTGCTTAGCTGTTTCTCCGACGCCAATCCGGCCAACGAAGACTGGCCACGGCCGGCGGTATCCGAGCAGACGCTGCGCGACGTTCTCGGCGGCGCGGGCTGGGATATCGAATCGCTGGAGCCCGCGACGTGGCGACGCGAAATCGACGGGCAAGAAGTCGAGATGGCGTTCTGGTACGTCCGCGCGCAGCGCCACGCACTAACCTGACTGAGGTGAATCTCGACGGCAATCAGGCCTCCATTCGAGAAGCCTGCGACGCCGGGCTGCTCGCCGGTGCGGTGACCATGATCTGGCGGCACGGAGAAGTGTTGCAGACCAACGAGATCGGCTACCGCGACGTCGACGCCAAACTTCCGATGCAGCGTGACACCCTGTTCCGTATCGCCTCGATGACCAAACCGGTCACCGTGGCCGCAGCAATGAGCCTGGTCGATGAGGGCAAGCTGGCACTGGGCGACCCGATCGTGCGCTGGCTGCCGGAGTTCGCCGATGTGCGGGTGCTGGACGATCCCAGCGGATCATTGGATCGAACCCACCCCCTGCAACGGGCGATCCTGGTCGAGGATCTGCTCACCCATACCAGCGGCCTGGCGTACGGATTCTCGGTCGGCGGGCCGATTTCGCGGGCCTACGTCCGGCTGCCGTTCGCGCACGGTCCCGATACCTGGCTGGCTGCACTCGCGGAGTTACCGCTGGTGCACCAGCCCGGCGAGCGGCTGACCTACAGCCACGCGATCGATGTGCTCAGCGTGCTGGTGTCACGGATCGAGGGTAAGCCGTTCTATCAGGTACTTGATGAGCGGATCCTGCAGCCGCTGGGCATGGTTGACACCGGGTTCTTCGTCTCGGTCGAGGGACGTCGACGCGCCGCGACCATGTACCGGCTCGATGAGAACAACCGGCTGCAGCATGACGTGATGGGCCAACCGCGCATCTCACCACCTGCGTTCAGCAACGCAGGCGGCGGATTGTGGTCGACCGCGGACGACTATCTGCGGTTTATCGAAATGCTTTGGCACGAGGGCGCATTAGATGGCGTGCGGGTGCTTTCGCCGGAATCGGTGCGGCTGATGCGAACGGATCGGCTCACCGCTGAGCAGAAGCGGCACCCGTTCCTCGGCGCGCCGTTCTGGATCGGCCGCGGGTTCGGGCTGAATCTCTCGGTGGTGACCGATCCGGTGAAGTCGGCGCCGCTGTTCGGGCCGGGTGGCATCGGCACCTTCAGCTGGCCCGGTGCATATGGGACGTGGTGGCAGGCCGATCCGTCCGCCGGCTTGATCCTGTTGTACTTAATTCAGAACCTTCCCACCATGTCCGCTGACGCCGCTGCGGCCGTCGCCGGCAACACGTCACGCGCGAAACTGCAAGCGGTGCAACCGAAATTCGTGCGCCGCAGCTATCGCGCGCTGGATCTGTAACCCCGAGATGATCGATTACCCACCTGCTGCGCATCGCCGGACCGCGGCTTCTCCTGCGCCTGCCGGTAGTCGACGACGCCGGCGCGCTGTTCCAAAGGATGACCCGCGATCCCCAGGTCACCAAGTATCTGCTGTGGACACCCCACCCCAACGTGGCGACAACCCGGCAGGTGATCAGCGAAAGACTCAATACCCCTGGCGACCAGCGAACCTGGGCCATCGTCCTGCAGCACAGCAACGACATCATCGGGATGGTCAGTTGCCGGCGCCGGGTGCCCTACTCCGTCGAAATTGGTTACTGCATCGGTCGACGGTGGTGGGGCAAGGGTTTGATGTCCGAAGCCCTCGACATGCTGATGGCCGCGCTGGACGGCGATCCCGACGTTTACCGCGTCTGGGCTACCTGCAATGTCGACAACGAACGGTCAGCGCGACTGCTGCTGCGGGCCGGGTTCCTGCTGGAAGGCCGACTGGCCCGACACGCGGTTTATCCGAACCTCGGGCCTGAACCGCGCGACAGCCTCCTCTACGCCAAGGCGCTGCGCTGATTCGCGCCGAGCGCGCTTGCTAGATCATGGCGAACGGCGAAATCTTGGCGCCGATTTCCAACGCGCCGGCGAGCTCACGGCTGACGTCGTAGTCGAACACCACGTGCCCGGAGATGACGTCGACGTCCCGCTTGGCCCGCTGCAGCGGGTTGTCCAGAAACTGGGCGCTGGCACCGGATGCCTCCAGCAGATCGGCGATGATCGCCCGAGATTCATGCACGACGTGCGCCGCGGCTGCTCGGACGCCGGCACGGACCGCGCGCCCGACGTGCTGCCCGCTGCCGACCCTGGTCTGAATGTCTTGGGCCGCGCCGTCGACCAGCTCGCGCAGTGCGCGCAGCCGCACCCGCGCACCGCCGAGGCGCACCTGTGCTGCGGGCTGATCCTTCTGCGCCACACCGGAATACGCGAGCACCCTTTCACTGAGCCGCTGGGCAAACAGGTCGGCGACCAGTTCAGCCGAACCCAGCGCGGGCATTGCGGCGGTCAACGCCAACGCGGGCACCATCGGCCACCGGTACACCGCGGCATCGTGCAGCGCCGCGCCCGGCGCTGTCCCGTTGTAGATGTCGGCCACGGTGACCAGCCGATGCCCGGGTACCCACACGTCGTCGACGACGACGTCGTTGGAACCGGTGGCGCACATCCCGGCGGTGTGCCACACGTCCTCGACGCGGATGTCGGCTGCCGGCAACAACACCAGGGCCGGATAGGGCGCACGGTCAGGCTGGTCGGGTCCGCAAATGGCGCCGACCAGCACCCAGTCGCCGTCCATCACGCCGGTCGCCCAGGACCATCGTCCGGTCAACCGCACGCCGCCGTCGACCGGTATGCCGCGCCCGGTCGGCGCGAGCGGCGCGGGGCACAGCACCGGCCCATCGGCGAACACCTCGTCTTGGGCCTGCTCGCCGAACAGCGCAAGCATCCAGTTGTGCAGGGTGTAGAAACCCAACGTCCAGGCGCTCGATGCGCAGCCGTGGGCCATCCGGCGCACCACATCGAGGATCTCCGGAAACTCCGCCTGCCGGCCACCGTAACGCGCCGGCAGCAACAGCCGTGCCAGGCCGGATTCCCGATAGTCGGCGATGGTGGCCGACGGCAACCGCCGCAGCTGCTCAGCCTCCGCCGCGCGCTCGGCTAATCGCCCGACGAAATCGGCGCTGACCATATCGGGACCTTACCATACCTTTTGGTATGGTACTTGTCCCGATCACCGAAAAGCTCAGTGCCGCAACATCATCTCGAGGAATTCCGCACGACGTCCGGCGGCCCGCGGGCTGGGCCGCGAACCCGACAAGTGCAAAAAGCCGATGCCGGCGGCAAACGTGGCGTTGGCGCGCATGTCGGCCTGGTCGGCGTCGAAGCCCTCGTCGAGGAAGGCCTGCCGGACCGCTGCGACCACCCGTTGGTCAGATGCCCGCACCGCTGCGGCGACCCCGGATTCCGATCGCGCCCATTCCCGCATGGCGCGCTCCAGCATCCAGTGCCGGGGACCGACCAGTGCGGTCATCATTCGCGACAGCCGCTGTCGCGGGGGTTCAGCGGCCAGGTCGTCGAAATACCCGCGGTCCGCGTCGCGGACGGCGGCCCAGGTTGCGATCAGCGCGTCGCGGTAGGCCTTCATGCCGCTGAAATGCCAGTAGAAGCTGCCCTTGGTCACGCCGAGACGGGTGCACAATCGTCCGAGCGTCAGCCCCTTCACGCCGTCCTCGGCGAGGACCCGGAAGCCCTCCTGCACCCAGTCATCCACGGAGAGCCGGGAATTGGGTGAGCTGCCCGAAGTCGCCACGGACGGTAAGCCTAGCGACTGGAGCCGACACGGATCCCGTTATTGTCCGGACGACGCCGAGGCGATGATAAGGTCGCCGCCCGTCACTTCCCCGCGGCCAGGTCGCGGTCAACGATCACCGCAACCTTGCCCAGTACGCCATGGCCTGCCTTCAAGGACCGCAATCCCGCATTGATCGCCTCGACCGTGCTGTCGATGGTGTGGCTGACGTACGGGACGACAAGCCCCTGGGTTGCCCAATCCATTGCCAGAGCCATTCCCCGCTGGAGAAGGCCACGTGCCTCGCTGTCGAGCGTGGCGGGTTCGGAGAAGTAACGCAGCAGATTGACGTTGAGATACCTGGCGCCGCGCTCGGCCAGGATGGCATCCACCGGGCTATGCGTATCGACCAGGCGTGTTGTCTTGCCGGGGCCGACGCCCAGCACAACCCAGCTCCCGCCGCGTCTGACGGTCTTCGCCGTTTCGACAAAGCCCTGCTCGCTGTAGGTGGCGTCGAAGACGAGATCAACGCCCCGGCCATCGGTCAGCTTCGCGATTTCGACGGCGACGTCGTCGTGCTTGTAGTCGAAAACGGGATGGGCGCCGGACCGCCGCGCCAGTGCGATCGATTGTGGCGTGCTGCCGCTGCTGATGACCAGTTCGGCGCCCATGGCACGGGCCGCTATCTGCACCGCGAGATGCCCAACGCCTCCCCCACCGCCGGGGATGTAGACGGTGTCACCGGGCTGGAGGACCGGGTACAGACCCGCGAAAGCCGACAGGAAGGCCATCGGCAGCGCCGCCGCATCGCGGAAGCTCAGCGACCGTGGCTTGCGAGCGGTCAAGAATTGGGGTGCGACGGCATAGCTGCCTTCGACTGCACACCCGCCGGTTGCGGCCCAGCCGCCATCACCGTTCAAATCGGCCATCGCGGCGACCGCGTCGCCGACGGCTAAGCCGTTCACACCATGGCCCACGGCGACCACCACCCCAGCGAGGTCGAGACCGAGGACGACGGGGGGCGTCCGTCCCATGAAGTTTTCGGCCAGCCGGGCGCCGTTTTCCTCGAACGATGTTGCAGTACATGCTGGTCATCTCTTCGGCCAGGGAGGCCTTGGCGGACTTACTCAGCAGACCTTTGGGGCTGTAGCACTGGTAGACGGGCATGATGTTTCCTTTCCATTCTTTCTGTTGGTTGGTGTCCTGGGGAAAACTTGCTCACTGGGTGAGCGCAGCCGGCACCGGAGCCTCGAGGTGCTGCAGCAACGCAGCGAGCTTGCGATCCAATTCGATTCCCACCTTGGTGATTTGGGGTGTGTCGAAGCTGGCGAACCGGGTGCTGGGCTGGTCCACGGTGAACCACGTGGCGCCGTCGGCATCTTCGACGATGGCGGTACGTAAGGGCGCATAGAGCAGAATGGCTGGGTTGTAGCGGTACATTCTTTCCGCAATCGTGTGATTGCCCATGAGGTACTCGACACAACGGCCGCGGTCTCCGGCCAGACTCATCAGCGACGTGAAGTCGTGGGACCAGTAGAGAATAAAGTCGTGTGGCGCATTGTCTTCGGTGGCCGTAATCGAAGGCAGGCGCTGGCGGAGCAGAGCACCGTGACCCCGATACTATGTCGGTCGTCATACTTACTATCAAGCTGGACGCTACACCCACATTCGATTCTGAGTCAAGAACTATGTATGATGGGCGACATGCCAAGGAATGATAGCAAGGAACGCATGGTCGCTGCCGCGCGCCGGCTGTTCCGCGAACACGGCTATCTGGGCACTGCTTTGTCGGACGTGGTCACCGAGAGCGCCGCCCCGCGCGGATCGATCTACTTTCATTTCCCGGGTGGCAAGGAGGAGCTCGCCAGCGAGGTCACCCTCCTGCACGCCTCCGTCCGCATCGCAGACATCAACCGCGCGGCCGCCACCACGACCACCGCGGCGCAGCTGATCGAGGTCTTCATGGGCCGAGAACGCGATGACCTGGTCGCCAGCAACTACCGCGAGGGGTGCGCTGTGGCTCCGATCGTTATCGAGTCGACGCCCGCTTCCGATGTGCTCAGCGATGTGGCCCGGCGCGCCTTCCAGGATCTGATCACTACACTGGCCGCGCGCTTCACCGAAAAAGGCCTCCCCCACGAGAGGGCCGTGCAGCTGGCCACCAATGTGTGGAGCAGCATGGAAGGAGCGCTCATCCTCAGCCGCGTATTACGCAGCCCCGAGCCGTTCGACCTGGCCATCGCCCAACTGGCCGCAACCGCTGACACCGAGGCCACCGCCTAGGGAGGGTCCATGCCCACGTACATGTGTTATGCCCATGAAGGCCAAATTACTGCTGAGCAGAGTCGGTAATCCGCTAGCCCAGAAGGGCCTCTGTCGCTGCCGCGGCCACCTGCGACGCATTGCCGTTGCCGCTGACTTCGGCAACCGCGCGCCGCGCCTCGGCCATCCGCTTCAGCGCGGCCTCGGTGAAAACCGACAATCCCAGATCGGGGTCGTAGCCGTGGATTTCCTTGACGTCGAGTTGGGCGAGGAAATAAAGGATTTCCCTGGAGACCACCTGGCCTGGGACCAGCACCGGAAAGCCGGGCGGATAGGGCACCACGAACGTGGTGGATACCAGGGTCTTTCCGTCGGCGACCCGTCGCCCGGCTTCGCCGACCATGACGTGTTCGCGGTCGGACCCCTCGTATCCGGCGTAGAACGCCGAGCGCATGTCCCCGAACGAGCAGGCCTTGTCGGGCCGGAACGGCCCGTCGAATTCACTGAAGTCGGGCAATGGCGGTAGATCCTGGGTGATCTCCTCAACCCGACGTTGATGCAGCGCGCGATCGTCCTTGCTGGCCGCGTCTTGGCTGCGGTCAAAGTCGGTCGCCACCCGTCGCAACACGTCGAGCAGGTAGTGCACGCTCGACCAGGTCACCCCGATCGTGAAGATCAACAGCACACTGTTGATCGAGGTCTTGTTGATCTGGATGCCGAACCGGTCCATCAAGATCTTTTCCCGGAAGTCGTATCCATTCATGCCCGTCTGACCGACGTAGAGGGTGACCCGCGTCGGATCGAGCACGAATTGGTCGGACCGCCACGCCTCGTTCCAGTCCGCCAGCGCACCCTGCCGCACCTGACGGTAGGAGCTGACTGCTGAAGTCCGGAACTCGTCGGGCACCAGATCAGACTCGTCGAGGATGCGAAACCACTTGCTGATCAACCGGTCTTTGCGGACGCGGTGACGGAACACCAGCGCCATGTTGTAGACGTAGCGCACCAGCTCAAACCCCTCGATGTCGACCTGCCGGCGAGCCAGGTCCAGCGATGCGAGCAGTTGCTGGTTGGGCGACGTCGACGTGTGGGTCAGAAACGCCTCAAGAAACATGTCGCGGGTGAGCGCTTTGAAATCCTGGTCGCGGATGTGGATCATCGACGCCTGCCGCAGCGCCGACAGCGACTTGTGGGTGGAATGGGTCGCATACACCCGGACGCGCGCCCGGTTGGGATCGGGCCGCAGCTGGTGCTGACTCCACTGCGCGCGATCCACCCCCTCCATCGATGCTCGCCACCGCCGGTACTCCTTGGCGTAGGCGGGAGACGACAACATCAATTCGAGTTGCTCGGCGGCAACCATCGCCGTGCGTTGCCGCGCCCATGGCACCGCGGTGGCGAATGCATACCACGCCTCGTCCCACAGGAAGCAGATGTCCGGCTTGATCGCCAGCACCTCCTCCATCACCCGGCGCGGGTTGTAGACGACACCGTCGAACGTGCAGTTGGTGAGCAGCAGCATGCGCACCCGATCCAGCTGTCCGGCCGCCTCCAAGTCGAGCAACGCTTTCTTGATTGTCTGCAGCGAAACGGCCCCGTAGATCGCGAACGGCTGCAGCTCGTAGGCGTCCAGGTACAGCGGGTAGGCCCCAGCCAGGACCAGTCCGTAGTGGTGCGACTTGTGGCAATTGCGGTCGATCAGAACGATGTCGCCCGGCCTGGTGAGGGCTTGCACGACGATCTTGTTCGCGGTCGATGTCCCGTTGGTGACGAAAAACGTGTGGTTGGCGTTCCAGGTTTTGGCGGCCTTTTCGATCGCCGCCTTGATCGTGCCGTGCGGATCCAGCAGCGAGTCCAGTCCACCGGAGGTCGCCGACGTCTCGGCCATGAAGATGTTGCGGCCGTAGAACTCCCCCATGTCGTGTAGCGACTTCGAGTTGAAGATGCTCGCGCCGCGCGCGACGGGCAGCGCATGAAATTGGCCGGCCGGCCGTGCCGCGTAGGCGCGTAGTGCGTCGAAAAACGGTGTGGCATAACGGCTCCGGATGCCGTCGAGCACCGTGCTGTGCAGATCGGTGGCGTCGTTGAGCCGGTAGAAGGTGCGGTCGTAGACGTCGGAGTCGTCTTCGGCCTCGGAGGCGATCGATTCGTCGGTGAGCAAGTACAGGTCGATGTGTGGCCGCAGCTCGCGGATCCACTCGCCGCATTCGACGTAGTCGTGGGTGCGGTCGGTGGCGATTATATGGTCGTTGGCTCCGAGCAATGCGTTCATCAACGGCAACCGGTCACGGGACCGCAGTGGTATGTCATGGCGGATGATCGCCGCCTGAATTTCCCCATTCAGCGCGACCGCGGTGATGGCGTCCTCAACGCTCGTCACAATCAATAGCTCGAACTGCACGTCGTCGCTGGCATCGCGAAGCGCGCGCAGGCTTTCCGCCAAACCCTCGGGGGCGGTGGGAGGAGAATCATCGGCCAGCAGAACCGTGTAGAACTGCTGTTCTTTGGCCCGCGCCACCAGCTCCTGATCGGCCAGCGACGCCGACGTGTCGAACAGCGCTGCGCGGTCGCCGTATTCGGACAGCAGTCGCACCGCGAGCGATACCTTTTCCTCCAGGCTCACCGTGGCGAGGTTGTCGAGGTACTCGCGAAAGGCTGCCAAATTCTCCACACCCGGATAGATCCAGTAGCGCTCGTAGGCAGCGAGACGGCTCATCAGCCGCCTGGCCTTGGCCGCTTCGTGACTAGTGTCCAGGCCGGCACGGTCGACCACGGCAAGCTGATGGCAGGCGTCGTCGAGCAGATTCCAGGTGTCGAGGCGCGAATACGACGGGTTCGCGACCGCCGCCAACGCGGACACACGAAGCCGTCTCGGGCGCCTGCCGTCGCGGTCCATATCGCCAGTGTGTACCTGGTGTTAACCAACAGGAAGCATTTCCGGCCACATCTGTCACACCAGACTCTGGGCTGAGGCAATAGACGATGTGCCCGCCTAATGGGATCTGATCGGCGCGTCGTTGACGAGCTTTCGTGAGTGTTGGGCGAGACGCTGATTGATGAGCCGCTGGTCGGTGAGCACTTTGCCCACCTGGAACGATCTTCGATTCCTTACTGGAGAGATCGCGCCCCGAGCAGTTGGTGGTCACCTGTAGCGCTATTGGGATGTCGTGCCAATCGAGCACTGATCCATTAGGTCGCAGCGGGGTGTCCTCGGGCTCGAATAGGAGTGGCTGCGGCCACCACATATCGAGAAGGGGTGAGGTGATGTTGTTTGTTGGTGACGACTGGGCCGAAGACCATCACGACGTGTATCTGATGGATGAGGCCGGCGCCACGCTGGTGGTTCGGCGCTTACCGGAAGGATTGGCGGGGATCGGGCAGCTCCACGATTTGGTTGCTGCTCATGCCGATGATCCCGGTGAGGTCGTGGTCGGCATTGAAAAGGACCACGGGCTATGGGTGGGTGCGCTAGCCGCGGGCGGTTATCAGGTGTATGCGATCAATCCGATGGCAGTCGCCCGGTATCGGGATCGCCATCGCGTCTCGGGGGCGAAATCCGATGCCGCCGATGCGAAGTTGCTGGCTGATCTGGTGCGCACCGACCGACACAACCATCGCCCACTCGAGGGAGACAGCGCCCAGGCCGAGGCGATCAAGGTATTGGCGCGGACCCATCAGAATCTGATTTGGACCCGGGCCCGCCAGGTCGCCACGTTGCGTGCCGGATTGTTGGAGTACTACCCGGTCGCGTTGCAGGCGTTCCCCAATCTCGGCGACCGCGACCGCGATCGTGACGCTTTGGCGGTGCTGGGTCGTGCTCCAACTCCCGACGAGGGCGCCAGACTCAGTGTGAGCAAGATCAGCGCGGCACTCAAAGCTGCGGGGCGCAAACGCAATATCGACGAGCGCGCCAGGGAGATACAGGCCGTCCTGCGCAGCGAGCAGCTCGCCGCACCCAAGGTGGTGGCCACGGCCTATGGGGCTACCACCCGCGTCGCGGTCAACATACTGCTCGCACTCACCGATCAGATCGGCGAGCTGGAAACCGAACTGGCCCAGCATTTTAGGACGCACCCGGACGCTGACATCTACCTCTCCCAGCCAGGATTCGGTGTCATCCTCAGCGCCCGGGTGCTCGGTGAGTTCGGGGACGACCCGAAGCGATTCACCGACGCCAAGTGTCGCAAAAACTATGCCGGAACATCACCGTTGACCGTTGCGTCGGGCCGAAAACATGCCGTTACGGCCCGCCACGTCCGCAACCCACGCCTCTATGACGCCCTGGACCGCTGGGCCTTTGCGGCCTTGAAGTGCAGCCCCGGCGCCCGCGCTTATTACGACCAACACCGCGCCGGCGGCGATACTCATCACCAAGCGCTACGCGCTCTAGCCAACCGCCAAGTCGGCATCCTGCACGGTTGCCTGCGCCACCACACCCTCTATAACGAAGAGACCGCCTGGGCCCACCGCGGGCTCACCGCCGCTTGACAGTTAAAAAGCTGGGATGTCTCACAGCGACAAATCGGGGCAGCCAGTGGTCGCTGTCTGGGGGCACCCCCGATTGCGGGGGAGCCGGCAAACACGTGCCGCCACTCGGTGGTTCTGCTGAGGCAGATCTGACTCAGCCCTCGAGTTGGTCGTCGTCTCTGCTGCGACGGTCGCCGCGGGTGATCTCCATCCACCGCCGCACCGGAAGGTCCCAGCGCCTCGATGTGGTGGGCGTCTCGTCGGTGACGTCGGACAGCGATCTCACCACGGCCTGCGTCAATCCCATGATCGCGGCCATCACCGGAAGCAACGGCTGGAACGGCTTGGCCGCCGTGCGAACCGTGCTGATCCGGCGCGCCACAACGTAACGCTCGATCGCGTGGTAGAGCCACGCGCCTACGCCCAGCGCGTAGATCGCCAGTATCGCCGCGATGACCGCCTGCCCGTAGGCCGCGCACACGACCGCGCCAATCACGACCGTCGCGGCCAGGACGGCCGCGACGAGGACGCGCAGCTCCAGTCGGGTCATGAATCCGCGTCGTGGTGCTGGCTTGCCCCGCGGACCGCGTCAGCGGCGGCCCGGATCTGCGGCGTCACTAGCATGACCTGGCCGAGCACCCCGTTGACGAAGCCCGGCGAATCGTCGGTGGACAGCTCCTTGGCCAGCTCCACCGCCTCGTCGACGGCGACCGGTCCCGGCACGTCGTCGGCGTGCAGCAGCTCCCACACCGCGACCCGCAGGATGGCCCGGTCCACGGCGGGCAACCGTTCCAGTGTCCAGCCCTGCAGATGCGACGCGATCAAGTCGTCGATATGCGCTGCCTGCTCGCTGACCCCGCGTGCCACCGCCGCGGTGTACGGATTCAGCGGCGCCACATCGGGCTTCGCCGCCGCCAATGCGGTGCGGGCGTCGGCTGCCTCGGCCGGGGTCACCCCGCGGGCCTCGGCTTCGAACAACAAGTCGACCGCACGTTTGCGGGCCTGGTGCCGTCCCTTAACGGGCTTGCTCACGCGTTGACGCGTCCCAGGTAGCTGCCGTCGCGCGAGTCGACTTTGAGCTTGTCTCCGGTGTTGATGAACAACGGCACATTGATCTGGGCGCCGGTTTCCAGCGTCGCGGGCTTGGTGCCGGCGCTGGACCGGTCGCCCTGCAGACCCGGTTCGGTGTGGGTGACCTGGAGTTCCACACTCACCGGCAGCTCGATGTACAGCGGCGCGCCGTCGTGGAAGGCCACCTGCACCGGCAGCCCCTCCAGCAAGAACCTCGACGCGTCCCCGACCAGTGACTCCGGTATCGGGTGCTGCTCGTAGTCCTGGCTGTCCATGAACACGAAGTCGGAGCCGTCGCGGTAAAGGTAGGTGGTGTCGCGACGGTCGACGGTGGCGGTTTCCACCTTCACGCCCGCGTTGTAGGTCTTGTCGACCACCTTGCCGGAGAGCACATTCTTGAGCTTGGTGCGCACGAATGCCGGGCCCTTACCGGGCTTGACGTGCTGGAATTCGACGATTTGCCACAGCTGGCCGTCGATGGACAGCACCAATCCATTCTTGAAGTCGGCAGTCGTTGCCACAGCGGTAAATCTCCTCGAGAACAGCTACTTTTTGCGGTGGTGGGAGCCCACCAGATACCCAGCGGAGCTTACCCGCACCGCCCGGTAGAGCCCACATCGCAGATAAGGCCCGCGCCACGACCGCCCCAACTGTTGCCGATCTCCGACGCCGCGGCGGCCTACCGCCTCGTCTACGGACGTGTCGACGCGCTGATCCGCGGCCGTGCTGAAGTCGCCGAACTGACAGTGCCGGCCTGTCCCGCCTGGACCATCCGCCAGACGGTTGCTCACCTCGCCGGGGTCGCACAGGACATCGTTTCACTCAACATGGAGGAAAAGGGCGCCGACTCCTGGACCCAGGCGCAGGTCGATCGCCTCGGCGAGCACAGCATCGACGAGTTACTCGACCTGTGGGGGCAGTTGATCGACCCGGTGACAGCGACGCTCGCTCTGGCCCCCCAAGCATCCGCATGCCAGCTTGTCTTCGACACTCTCACCCACGAGCACGACATTCGGGGTGCACTGAGTGAACCGGGCTCCCGCACAGGCGATCTCGCGTTCGAGGTCGCCATGGGATTCTCGACAACGATGGGCGATCAATTCATCCGACAAGCGGGGCTGCCCTCGCTGCGGTTGATCACCCCCACAATCGGATCTGTACAACTCGGCGATCCGCACACCGCGCGAGGTCAAGTCGCCCTCGACATCTCTGATTTCGAGGCGCTACGTACCTTCGGCGGACGACGCAGTATCCGGCAACTGTTGGCGCTGCCCTGGCATGGAGATCCGACACACCTACTGCCCGCCTTCACACACCTGCTGCCCGCCTTCAGCAACGACGGCATACGACCGCCAAACGACGACCTCATCGAATGATGAAAACGACCTCGCGGAAAGGCGACGGCTGCAGTCAGGCCGGCGAATTGGTGCGCGAAGCGCAATATTCGGTTCGCCTAGCTTCAACAGACCTCTGAGCCGTACTTCGTTGCGACCCATCGTCGTGTCCCAAAACTAACGTTGTTAGCTTCTCAAAGGTTTTCTCAAAACTCCATGTGCCTCGGTGTCCATCCATAAGCGGTAAATCCCGCGGTCAAAGGCAGACAAGTCTCGTCGGCGGTGACACGATATTGAGGTGATCGACTGCGGGTCGGGCCGCGTGAGATGACTGCCACGAAGCTGTCGTGCGGATCGTGCGGCACCGCGCTGAACGAGACAGCCAAGTTCTGTAGCGAGTGCGGTGCACCGGTCACGGCGCACGATACCCATGCCGAGTACAAGCAGGTGACGGTGCTGTTCGCCGATGTGGTGCATTCGATGGACATCGCGGCGGCGGTGGGGGCGGAGCGGCTGCGCGAGATCATGGCCGACCTCGCCGACCGCTGCGCGGCGGTGGTGCAGCGGTACGGCGGCACGGTGGACAAGTTCACCGGTGACGGGATCATGGCGGTGTTCGGTGCGCCGGTGGCGTTGGAGGACCACGCTATCCGTGCCTGTCTGGCGGCCTTGGGCGTTCAGGAGGAGGCGAAGCGGCTTGCCGTCGACGTCCGGATCGCGACGGTGTGGATCTCCAGTTGCGGGTGGGACTGAACTCCGGTGAGGTGATCGCCGGTGAGATCGGTTCGGGTGCTTTCGGTTACACCGCCGTTGGTGAGCAAGTCGGTATGGCACAGCGGATGGAATCGGTGGCACCGCCGGGTGGGGTGATGCTCAGCGCGTCCACCGCGCGGCTGGTTGAGGGCGCTGCGACTCTCGGTGAGTCTGAGCTGGTTCAGATCAAGGGTGCCGACGAGCCGGTGCCCGCCCAGCGGCTGCTGGGCGTGCCGGAACGGGCGTGACGCTGTCGGGCGTGCTGAGTCGAATCTGGTCGGTCGGCGCTGGGAGACTGTCCGCCGTCGAGGGCTTGTTGGACCGCGCAGTCGATGGCCACGGCGCGGTGGTCACCGTGGTGGGGTCACCGGGTATCGGCAAGAGCCGTCTGGTGCGTGAGGTGGCGGCAATCGCTGCTGGGCGCGGAGTGGAGGTGTTCAGCGCCTACTGCGAATCGCACGCCACCGACATTGCCTTCCACGTCGTGGCGCGGCTGCTGCGGGCGGCCTTCGGCGTGCGCGATCTGGACGGCCCGGCCGCCCGTGACCGAGTGCGCTCCCGGGTGCCGGATGCAGACCCCGAGGACTTGCTGCTCTTCGATGACTTGTTGGGCATCGCCGATCCCGACGTTGCGCTGCCCAAGATCGATCCCGATGCCCGGCGGCGGCGGTTGACCGCGCTGGTCAATGCCGCCTCGTTGGCCCGCCACACCCCAGCGGTCTATGTCATTGAGGACGCGCACTGGATCGATGAGGTCAGCGAGTCGATGCTGGCCGAGTTCTTCACGGTGATCCCGCAGACGCCCTCGCTGGTGCTGGTCACCTACCGCCCCGAATATCGAGGGCGCGTTGAGCCGGGTGGCCGGTGCTCAGACCATCGCCCTTGCGCCGCTGAGTGATTCGGAAACTGCAGCACTGGTTTCCGAGCTGCTCGGGTCGGACCCCTCGGTCGGCGGGGTGATCACCATGATCGCCGAGAAGGCCGCCGGAAACCCGTTTTTCGCCGAGGAGATCGTGCGCGACCTGGCCGAGCGCGGCGTGCTGCGGGGCAACCGCAGCGCCTACGAATCGACCGCCGATGCTGCCGAGGTCAGTGTGCCAGCCACCTTGCAGGCGACCATCGCCGCCCGCATCGACCGGCTTGACCCGGCGGCCAAGCGCACCTTGAGCGCAGCCGCTGTCATCGGCTCGCGGTTCAGCCGGGACCTACTGGAAACGCTGGGCATTGATCCTGTCCTTGAGGACCTGGTGGGCGGCGAGTTCATCGATCAGATCCGATTCACCCGACAACCCGAGTATGTGTTCCACCATCCGCTGATCCGCACCGTGGCCTACGAATCACAGCTCAAATCGGATCGCGCCGAGCTGCACCGGCGGCGTGGCGGCCGCAATCGAATCACGTGACCCGGCAGCGGCCGACGAAAACGCGGCGCTGATCGCCGAACATCTGGAGGCCGCCGGTGATCTGCACGCCGCCTACGGCTGGCACATGCGCGCCGCAACGTGGGCGACCAACCGCGACATCAACGCGGCGCGACTGAGTTGGGAGCGCGCCCAAAAGATCGCCGACGCATTACCCGCCGAGGACCCCAACCGAGCAGCCATGCGCATCGCCCCGCGCACCATGTTGTGCGGGATCGCCTGTCGAGTCCATGTGAATGTGGCCGGTGACCGCTTCGAGGAATTGCGGGAGTTGTGCACCGCCGCCGGGGACAAGGCGTCGCTGGCCATCGGGATGGCGGGGCTGGTGATGGATCACGCGTATCAGGACCGGCTGCGCGAGGCGTCGCAGCTGGCATCGGAAGCCATGGCCCTCATCGAGTCGGTCGGCGATCCGACCTTGACGGTGGGGCTGTCCTTCGCGGCCGATCTACGCCAAGATGTGAAAGCGCCGAGTGGTGTGACGTGCTGCGGTGGTCACAGAGGGTCATCGACCTGGCCGACGGTGACCCGTCTAAAGGCAACTTCATTGTCGGGTCTCCGTTAGCGCTCGCCTTCGACGACGCGGGCTATGGCCCGGTATTGCCTGGGTCGTCCCGGATGGCGCGACGACCTGCGGCACGGCCTGGCCATGGCCCGCAGCGCCGACCCCATGTCCTACGCCACGGTCGTCAGCCTACGTCTACTTCCCGGGGATACCGTGTGGCGTGCTGAGGCCCGACGATTCCGCGGTGCGCGAGATCGAGGATGCCCTACGGATTGCCGAACGATCCGGTGATGATCTCGCGTTGGCCCTCGCCCGGATGACGCTGGGCGTTGCGCTGGTGCACCGCCACAACGGCTGCCGAGCGTGACCGCGGACAGAAGCTCCTGGCCGAGGTCAGCGACGTGTTCGTGCGCCGGGGATACCTCCTGGCCGATTTACCGATCGTCAACGTGTACTTGGCGCGTGAGAGGGCTCGGCGTGGAGATCGCGATGACGCCATACCGCTCATGCGCGCCGCCGTCGACCATCTGTTCCGCGAGGGACAGCTGCTGGGGTGGGGCGTTCCTGCGACGGGTGTTCTGGTGGAGACACTGCTCGATCGCGGGGCCGACGGTGACGTGGCCGAAGCCGAGGCCGCGATCGAGCGGTTAGCCGACCGCGCCAGCCGATGAGGGTCTGGTGATGCGCGACATCTGGCTGCTGCGGCTGCGTGCACTGTTGGCACGAGCCCATGGCGATGCCGCGGCCTATCGCGCACTTTCGGGATCGCTACCGCGACATGGCGAGAACGCTTGGCTTCGAGGGGCATATCGCCTGGGCCGAGGCGATGCCATGACGGCGGTCGGTCGGCAGTCCTTGTCCCGCCTTGTCTCGAAACAGACTGGTTGAGGAGGACGCGGTGGATCGTCCGATTCCCGACGTACCGGTGACCATCACGATCTTGGTGGTCTCTGTAGCTGTCGTCTTCACCGTGTGGGTGCCGGTGATCATGCATCGGTCGGCGATACGTCATGGCCGTTCGACCAGTGAGTCGCTCAGGCTGGGGTGTGCCCTTGTGGCCGTGTTCGCGGTGTGGTTCGGCTTGTCAGCGGGATACACCCAGGTGGAGGCTTTTCACGATGGTCCGGACCGGCCACCGTGGCTCGTCTACTTGTTCTTCGCGCTCATCGTTATAGGACCGATTGCGGTGGCACGCTCGTCATCGCTGGATGAGCTGTTGGCCGACCGGCGAACGCTCGCCGAGCTGCTCATCACACAGACCGCTCGTTGGTTGGGATGCGTGTTCCTGGTGTTGGAGGTCGGCGGCCAGCTTCCCGGCTTCTTCGCCTACCCGGCCGCATTCGGCGACATCGCAGTCGGTGTCACTGCCTGCGTGGCCGTGATCGCCCTGATCTGGTCGACGTCGACCGCTGTTCCCGTTGCGTGGTCGGTGCTTGGCCTGCTTGATTTCGTCGGCGCGGTGGGAACCGGGTTCTTGGCATCCCAAGCTCTCGCCGTGGTGCATACCGACCCACCGACCTCGGTGTTCACCCAATGGCCGATGGTCCTCTTTCCGGCATACATGGTGCCCTTCTCGATCATCCTGCACATCACCACGATTCGCGTGCTGCTGGCAAACCGGAGGCGCGCACGGGATGAACATACGTCCGTCGCCACGTCGGTGACGACGGCCAGCGGATAGGTAACCGTCAACCCAACCTGGCTACCGCGACAAGGCGAGATCGCTTGGCTTCGAAGGCCATATCGCGTGGGCCGAGGCGATGCCATGACGGCCGGTGTTGCAGTATCCCGGTCGCTCGTCTACGAAAGTCCACGCAGTCTCAGAACTAACGTTCTCAGTTTCTCAAATGTTGCTGCCAAACTTGAGTTTCACGACAAGCGCTCGCCGAAGGGTTCAGCCACGCGGACCCGTATCCACCGCCGTGCAAGGTGTGATCAGCCGGGGTGCGATGGGAAGTCCGGGGCACACAGTCATGTAGGGAATGCCAGAGGACACCCAGTCGCCCTTACACTCTTGGGGCCGGAACCCGCGATTGGGGCCGACGGTGCGGTCCGTCACAAGTCTTGAGGCGGGATGGTTGTGTGTCTGCCTTGGAGCGTGGTTGTTGTCGGACCGGATCGCTGGGCCGATATACCGGATCGCTGGGCCGATATGACAGACACGTCTGGTCAGCGGTGACACGATATTGATGTGAACGACAGTGGGTCGGGCCGCGTGAGATGACCGCCGCGGGGCTGTCATGCGGATCGTGCGGCACGGAACTGAACGAGACAGCCAAGTTCTGTAATGAGTGCGGTGCGGCGGTTGCGACCGCCACGACACCGGCCGAGTACAAGCAGGTGACGGTGCTGTTCGCCGATGTGGCGCACTCCATGGACATCGCTGCGGCGGTGGGAACGGAGCGGCTCCGGGAGATCATGACCGACCTAGCCGACCGCTGCGCGGCAGTTGTGCAGCGGTACGGCGGCACGGTGGACAAGTTCACTGGTGACGGGATCATGGCGGTGTTCGGTGCGCCGGTGGCGTTGGAGGACCACGCCATCCGCGCTTGTCTTACGGCGCTGGGCATCCAAGAGGAGAACGGCCGGCTGGCCGCTGAGGTCAAAGACCGGGACGGTATCGACCTACAGTTGCGCGTTGGTCTCAATTCCGGTCAGGTGATCGCCGGTGAAATCGGTTCAGGACCGTTCGGTTACACCACCATCGGTGAGCAGGTCGGCATGGCCCAGCGGATGGAATCCGTCGCCCCGCCCGGCGGGGTGATGCTCAGCGCATCCACCGCGCGGCTGGTCGAAGGCGCGGCGACTATCGGTGAGCCGGAGTTGGTTCAGATCAAGGGCGCTGACGCGCCTGTTCCCGCCGGTCGACTGTTGGGCATGGCAGAAGCGCATCGCGCCGCCTTGCGCGCTGAGTCGAATCTGGTCGGTCGGCGGTGGGAGATGTCCGCCGTTGAAGGCTTGCTGGACCGTGCAATCGAGGGCCACGGCGCGGTGGTCGGCGTGGTCGGCTCACCCGGCATCGGCAAGAGCCGCCTGGCGCGCGATGTGGCGGCGCTGGCGGGTCGCCGCGGTGTCGACGTATTCACCGTCTTCTGCGAGTCACACACCAACCAAGTCCACTTCCATGCCGTGGCACGGCTGCTGCGCGCGGGCACCGGCGTCGAGGGGCTTGACGGGCAGACCGCTCGCGATCGAGTGCGCGCCCGCGTTCCCGACGCAGACCCCGAGGACTTGCTGCTTCTCCATGACCTGCTGGGGATCGCCGATCCCGATGTGGAGCTGCCGAAGGTCGCCTCGGATGCGCGGCGGCGGCGGTTGACGGCGCTTGTCAATGCCATGTCGCTGGCCCGCGCCGAACCGGCGGTCTTTGTTATCGAGGACGCACACTGGATTGACGAGGTCAGCGAGTCGATGCTGGCCGGGTTCCTCACGGTGATCCCGCAGACGCCCTCGCTGGTGCTAGTCACGTACCGCCCCGAGTATGAGGGTGCACTCACGCGGATGCATGGGGCACAGACGATAGCCCTTGGGCCGCTCAGTGATCCGGAGACCGCAGCACTGGTTTCAGAGGTGCTCGGCCCCGACCCCTCGGTTGGTGCATTGGGCCAGAAGATCGCCGAGAGGGCCGCCGGTAATCCGTTCTTCGCCGAGGAGATCGTGCGCGAACTGGCCGAGCGTGGCGTGCTGCACGGGGAGCGCGGCGGCTACGTGTCGACGGCAGAGGTCGCCGAGGTGAGCGTGCCAGCCACGCTGCAGGCAACCATCGCCGCTCGCATCGACCGCCTCGACCCAGCTGCCAAGCGCAGCTTGAGCGCAGCGGCGGTCATTGGTTCGCGATTCAGTCAGGGCCTGCTTGAAACGCTGGGGGTTGATCCTGCCCTGGAGGACCTGCTGGGGGTGGAGCTGATTGATCAGGTGAGGTTCACCCGGCAACCCGAGTATGTGTTTCACCATCCGCTGATCCGCACGGTGGCCTACGAATCCCAGCTCAAATCGGATCGCGCTGAGCTGCACCGGCGTGTCGCGGCCGCCATCGAATCGCGTGACCCGGCAGCGGCCGAGGAGCAGGCGGCGCTGATCGCCGAGCATCTCGAGGCCGCCGGTGATCTGCACGCCGCCTACGGCTGGCACATGCGCGCCGCAACCTGGGCGACCAACCGCGACATTGCCGCGGCGCGGCTGAGTTGGGAGCGCGCCCAAACGATCGCCGACGCCCTACCCGCCGAGGACCCCAACCGAACAGCCATGCGCATCACCCCTCGTACCATGTTGTGCGGTATCGCCTATCGAGTCCATATGAACGTGGCCGGTGACCGCTTTGAGGAATTGCGGCAGTTGTGCGCCGCTGCCGGAGACAAGGCGTCACTGGCCATTGCCATGGCAGGGCTGGTGATCGATCACGTGTATCAGGCCCGGATGCGCGAGGCATCGGAGCTGGCATCCGAAGCCATGGCCCTCATCGAGTCGATCGGCGATCCGACCTTGACGGTGGGGCTGTCCTTTGCCGCGATCCGCGCCAAGGTTACGAGCGCCGAGTGGCCTGACGCGCTGCGGTGGTCACAGAAGGTCATCGACCTGGCCGACGGTGATCCGGCTAAAGGAAACTTCATCGTCGGGTCTCCGTTAGCGTTCGCGTTAACGACGCGGGCTATGGTCCGCTATGGCCTGGGTCGTCCTGGATGGCGCGACGACCTGCAGCAGGCCCTGGCCATGGCCCGCAGCGCCGACCCCTACTCCTACCTCACGGTGGTCGGCTACACCTATTTGCCGGGAATACTCGTTGGCGTGCTGAGGCCCGACGATTCCGCGATGCGCGAGATCGAGGATGCCCTGCAGATTGCGGAACGATCCGGTGATGATCTCGCGCTGTTCGCCGCGCGGATGACGCTGGGGGCCGCGCTGGTGCACCGCCATAGTGAGGCGGAGCGTGACCAAGGACACAAGCTCCTCGCGGAGGTCAGCGAAGTGTTCCTGAGCCGGGGCCACAACCAGCCCGAGGTGCCGATCGTCGATGTCTATGCGGCACGGGAGAGGGCTCGGCGTGGAGATCGCGATGGCGCTGTACCGTTCATGCGCGCCGCCGTCGACCATTTGTTCCGCGAGGGACATCTGCAGATGTGGGGCGTTCCTGCGACGGGTGTTCTGGTGGAGACACTGCTCGATCGCGGGGCCGACGGTGACGTGGCCGAAGCCGAGGCCGCGATCGAGCGGTTGGCGACCGCGCCAGCCGATGAGGGTCTGGTGATACGCGACATCTGGCTGCTGCGACTGCGCGCGCTGCTGGCTCGAGCTCACGGCGACGAAGCCGCTTACCGCGACTTCCGGGATCGCTACCGCGACATGGCGAGATCGCTTGGCTTCGAAGGACATATCGCGTGGGCCGAGGCGATGCCATGACAGGCGGTCGT
>CAVUOR010000008.1:0-271906 GCA_963743145.1 uncultured Actinomycetota bacterium
CCGACGCCGACATCGATGGGCAGTTCGGGCAGACCCAAAATGTCGGACACGTGTGCCAGAGTGACGGTGAGCGGCCCATCGCCAGAAGGGAGGGCCATGACCAGCCAGGCAGCGTCGCCTCGTCTGACTCCGGCGTTCGTCGAGGCGGTGCAGTACGCGGCGGAGAAGCACGGCACCCAGACCCGTAAAGCCAGCGATATCCCATACCTCGGGCACCTGCTGTCGGTGGCCGGGTTGGTCATCGAGGCCGACGGCACCGAGACGCAGGTCATCGCCGCGTTGCTACACGATGCCGCCGAAGATCAGGGCGGGGAAGAGACGCTCGCGGAGATCCGCGAGAAATTCGGCGCCGACGTCGCCACGATCGTCGACGAATGCAGCGACACGTTCGAGACGCCGAAACCGCCTTGGCGCCAGCGCAAGGAAGACTACATCCGCCACCTTCCGGACGCGTCGGATGACGCCATCCTGGTCTCGCTGGCCGACAAACTCGACAACGCCCGCACAATACTGCGCGACTTCCGCGCACACGGCGACGAGCTGTGGCAGCGGTTCAGCGTTCAGGACCCGCAACTACACCTCTGGTACTACAAATCGCTGCTCAAGGTGTATGCCGAGCGCATCAACAACTGGATGGTCGATGAGCTTCGCCGCGTGATCGACGCGCTGGAGCAAGCGATCCGTCAATCGGCTTAGCCGAGAGCACTACCCGCATTCCCAGCCCATCCCACGCCTTACATTGCTCTAGCTGCTTAAGTTGCGTATCCTTCGATAAGAGGGATCAATGTCATGACTGAGTTTTTCGTGCTGGAACCGCTGGCGGTCGATGAGCAGGGTCGTCGCGTCCCGGACGATCTTCCTGTGGCGACACCCGAACGCGACAAGCTCGAGAATGCCCTGCGCGAGTCGGGGTACGCCATCGTCTCGATCGACGCCGACGCAGCCGCACCCGCCAGTCCCCGCGGCCCTACCGACACGACGCAGGTGCGTGCCGCCGTAGAGGCCCTGGTGAATGAGGCAGACGACTCGGAGGTCGCCCGATTGGCGGCTGCGGCAACCGCTGAGTCACCCGATGATCTCGACGAGCGTTTCTGGGGCCCCGGCCCTGATTCGGTGACCGCGGTGAAAGCTGTGTTCGCCGACCTGAGTGACCAGTTCGCGCAGCGACAGCAATTGGCGGCGAACGGCATCAGCAGAGATGACGCAGCAGAGCTTCTCGGCATCACTGCACAAAGCGTCACCGCCAAACTGGCTTCGCGCAAGCTTGTCGGCATCAAAGTAGGGCGCGAGTGGCGGCTTCCCCCTTGGCAATTCGACCCTGACGTTGCCACCGGCGTCCTACCCGATCTGGACGCTCTGCAAGCCGTGTTTCCCGGGGGGCCGGTGAGCCTTTCGCGGTGGATGCTGAGGGCTCAGCCGGAGTTCGACGGGCGAAACGCTCGCGAGGAGATGATCCTTCACGGCAGTGCACCGGTCATCGAACTCGCACGGGTGTTGACCGCCACAGGATGGTAAAAAAACTCGACCGTCCGACGCGCCGGCTACCGAAGGCGCCGTTCGTGTGGTGGTGGGAGCCGCGGCCGGAGGCAACCCGCTGGCGGTGGTGCCGCGTCTACCACCAAAGTAAGCACGCACCTGATGGGGCTACATTCCGGGGATTTGGGCCGTTTGCTCGGCTCGACCATCATCACCCGGCGGACCCGCCGGTAGTTGACCCGAGCGGTCGGCGAATCCTCTACGTCGGTGAAGATCTGGCAACCTCGGCCAGCGAAGTATTCGGCGAAAGCGGGGAAGCGCGGCTTTGTCCTCGCTACCGGGTCTCCATCCTCGCACCCACTCGGCGTCTCGCCATGTTCGACCTCGCCCGAAAGGGGTCAGCTATGGCTATTGGTGCCTTGCCGTCACTTGCCGACGGAAGCGAGCCCCGACCGTTGACGCAGGAGTGGGCGCGCGCCATCTATGAAGATCAACCGGCGGGAAAGGAAGCCACCGGAATTCGCTACCGGACCGGCTACAACTTCGGTTACTCGCTCGCACTATGGGATTGCGATGACGGCGTCGAAATCGTCCGCGACGCCCAGGGACGTCTCCAAGATATGGCACTCACCGACTCGCGGGTACTACTCCGTTTGCACGTGCAAATGAGGAAGCGCCAGATCACGGTCACCACGGTGTCCTCGAACGACTGCACCGAGTGCCAAAAGGCGACCTAAGCGTCGCACGCCCCGGCGACCGCGCGCAGGCGGCGACGACATGCCCCTTAGTGTGTGCGGCCGTGCGGCCGGACTGCCGCGACCCAAGACCCAGACTTTGCCGTGGCCGCGGTGTGGGATTTCGCCCGGCGTAGGGTTTGGTCGGCAAGGGGTCGACCTGCAGGAGAAACAGATGCCAGCCACCAAAACACCCCACGATAAGAAGATCAGCTGGAACCAGAAAGGCCCCGGCGGCCATATGTTCGGGGGTGTCTCGACACTCGGCGAGTACTTCGTCTCCAAGGACCGCCGGATGCTCGACCGGGCGTCTCGTCTTCTTGCCGTTGGACGATCCCCCGGTCGAGGTCGAGGTCGAAGACAAGACAGGGGATCTGGAGGCCGACCTGTACTGGTCGATGACCAATCACAACAAGGCGCTGCTCGGCATCGACACCGATGTCGAGGACTACTGGCGTTACCCACGCCCGTAGTGCGGCGGGCTGCCCGACTACTGAATTGTCAAGTCCGCTGTTTTGTCCCGCGGTATGTCGCGCGGCTGTCCCGCGTCGCGACCAAGGTTGCTGGAACGGCCGAACGCACGTAGGATAAAGCCAGCGAACACTCTAAACCCGTTGCAGCGCAACATTTTCAGGGATTCCGGCTGATTCTGCCGATATGCGTGTTTAGTTGCGCGTTTTCTGGACTGAACACAGTTACCGGCAAACCGGGTTTTGTTCTGCGGCTGCTACCACAATGACCACACGTCGGCGTGACTTGTCGGTGAGTCGAACTACCGTCGGGCTATGGCGAAGGTGCGCAATGTAGCGCTGAGGTGGTCGTCGCGATCCTGGTCGCGCTAGCTGTGTTGTGGGCCACCGGCTCGCTCGGCCCGGTCTATCGGTGGTTAGTTGTACTTAGGAGTCACTCGATTTTCGCGCAGTTAGTTCGGAGACAGCGCGCTACTGCTGCCGGAGCTCAGAACTCATTAGTCGCGTGTTTATGAATCACGTATTGTTTGGGCGCACAATGGATTTCAGCTAATCAGAATTGCCGTCAGGCTGACACCCGCCACCCATTGCCATGCCTTGCCTGTTGGAGGACGATGAAGTAGTCCGGCGGCGCCGTCGAGACGCTGCCCCACATACAACGGAGGCAGATCATGTATGCACGAAGCACCACCATCCAGGGGCAGCCCTCGTCCATTGACGCCGGTATCGCGCATACGCGCGACAGCGCGATGCCCGCGCTCGAGGGCATCGACGGGTGCGTTGGCTTGTCCCTGTTGGTCGACCGAACGTCCGGCCGCTGCATTGTTACCACCTCCTGGGAGTCCGAGGAGGCGATGCGTGCAAGCGAGGAGTCCATTCGGCCGATTCGTGACCGGGCCGCCGAGCTTTTGGGTGGTAGCAGGCAGGTCGAGGAATGGGAGATCGCTGCCATGCATCGCGAGCACCGCGCGAGTGAGGGCGCCTGCGTCCGAGCCACCTGGATCAAGGTCAGCGCGGATCAGATCGACCGAGGCATCGACTTCTACAAGATGACGATCCTGCCCGCCCTGGAGGAACTGGAAGGTTTCTGCAGTGGCAGCCTGCTAGTCGACCGAGCATCCGGTCGTGGCGTGGCCTCGGCGACCTTCGACAGCGTCGAAGCGATGGAGCGGAACAAGGACCAGTTGGACAGGATCAAAGCTACGGGCAGTCAGGAAGCACACGCAGAGGTGCTCGACGAGTGCGACTTCGAGTTGGCGGTTGCACACCTGCGTGTGCCCGAGATGGTCTGACCGGCTGCAGGTGTCGCGACCAAAGGTGTAGCAACCAACGAAGAGTGAGCCTTAAAATCCACTCCGCGCCTTTAGGCGCTTTCTGTACTAACTCTGCCGCCGCATCGGAACGACGTTGGTGACCGACGTCGGAACCGGACGGCGCAATGGTGCCGCCTTGCCACCGTCGCCCTCGGTGATGTAGTCAGCGTAGACCGTCAGCGTCACATAGCTGGCGTGGCCGAGCATCTTCGACACCGCCATGTAGTGCTCTCCGGCCGTCAAGCTCATCACAGCGAACGCGTGCCGCAGATCGTGCCAGCGCACGTGATCAAATCCCAACGCCGCCAACGCCGGTTCGAAATAGTGCTTCGCCAGTCCAGCAGGATTCACCGGCACCGACCATTTGTAGCCCGACGACGGCGCGCAGCGGATCGCAAGCGCGTGCGGATCAGACCGCACAAACCGCCGATCCGGCTCCCCTGTGCGGCGGCTCACCCGCGCGGCCGGATCGGCAACCATCGGCCGCACCGGCTCAATCTCGTCACGCGAAAACCCTTCCGACAAGGGCTCAGTCATGCCGTAGCGGCCGGGAAACAGCGGCGCGCTCGGATCATAATCCGGCGAGGCCGGCTCACCGTGAGGATGATCGTTGGCGAGATAGGCGCGCAGATCGTCGGCCAGCCAGGCGCCGATCGGCACCACGCGGCGCTGGCGTGTGACGACTTCGGCGCGGTCGTTTCCCAGCCGCCCCGCACCGCGCGGCGCTGGCGTGTGACGCTCACCGACACGCCCGAACCGGGCACACGTGGCAACCCTCTCGGCTAGTGCCGCGACGCGGGGCAAACGAAACCAATGCTTAGTGTCAGCCGCGCGCCCCGCCGCAACCCCCTACGTAAGATCGGTTGTGAGCCCTCTGGGAGGAGGCCGTCATGCTGCGACCGCAACGATTCGAGCACGAGGTCGACCCCGGCCCGATACAGATCCAGCCTCGCAAGGTCCACTTCGACTTCTCGGACAGCCCGCTGCACTGGATTCCCGGCCATCCGGTCGCGTCGGACATGGTCGGGATCCTCAACGTGGTGCTGCCTGCGGCGGAGCGCTGGTTCCTCGCCGTGTACAACGAGCTACTGCCGTTGGTCAAGGACCCGAAGCTCGCAGAGGACATGCGTGGCTTCATGGGCCAGGAGGCCATTCACGCCGACGTGCACGAGCAGGCGCTGCACGAGTTCATGGAGGAGCGAGGCTTCGATCCGAAGCCGATCCTTGATCAGATCGAGTACTCGTTCTCCAAGGTGCTCGGCCCGTCGATGTCGACGAACCCGAGGCGGCGGCACAACCAGCTGTGTGACCGGCTGTGGTTCATCGCCGCGCTCGAGCACTACACGGCGGTGCTCGGGGACTTCGCGTTGAACAGCGCCTGGGACGACTTCGACGCAGATCCCACCTTCGTGGATCTGTTTCGCTGGCATGCCGCGGAGGAGGTCGAACACCGCAACGTCGCGCACGACGTCGCGACCTACTTCAGCAATAGCTATCTGGTCCGTGTCAGCGCGATGCTGATGGCTTCCACGTTCATGTTCGTCATGTTCCAGCGCGTCGCTTGGTACCTAGTGAAGACCGATCCGGAGGTGGACTTCGGGTGGTTGGCATTTAACCGGCTGCGCTACCTGGACTCGAAGAAGCGGCTCCTCCCGCGCTACCGAAAGCTCTTCGGCTCCAACACCCTTGACTACCTTCGGCCCGGATTCACGCCCGAGAAGATGGGGTCGACGGCGCAGGCGGTGGCCTATCTGGCCAGTTCGCCGGCCGCGCGCGCCGCTCATCTCTGATGGCACAGTTTCCGCGGATCGCCGACGTCCCGCCCAGCGCCTCGGGCCGGTCCCGCCATGACCCACTTCTGGGACTCGCGAAGGTTGTCGTGTCGGGCGTCTGGGGGCTCACGTCGTCGGTCCGGCGCCCGCCGCTGGTGGCGGAACGCGACCACACACATGTGCTTCGCGTGGTGGACCGACAGGTGGTGGCCCACCACGAGAACGTGGTGGTGCTGGCCCTGGCCGCCGCGGACGGCCAACCGCTGCCGTCGTGGTTTCCGGGCGCGCACATCGACATTCACCTGCCCAGCGGCCGCGTCCGGCAGTACTCGCTGAACGGTGATCCTGCAGTGCGCGACTCGTATCGAATCGCGGTGCGGCGCATACCCGATGGCGGCGGGGGGTCCATCGAGGTGCACGACGGCCTCACGGTGGGTGCGACGGTCACCACCGGAGGACCCCGTAACGCGTTTCCGCTGTCGGTGCCCGGCTACGGATCCCCCACGCGCCGTTTCCGGTTCATCGCGGGCGGGATCGGGATCACGCCGATCCTCCCGATGCTTCGACAGGCGCAGCGGCTTGGCATCGACTGGTCGATGGTCTACGTCGGGCGCAACGCGGACAGCCTGCCCTTCGTCGACGAGGTCGGACAGTACGGCGAGCATGTAGAGATCCGCACCGACGACGTGCATGGCCTGCCCACCGCCGACGACCTGCTGGGCGAATGCGCCGACGGCACCGCCGTTTACGCGTGCGGGCCCGCGCCGATGCTGACGGCGATCCGCCGTCGACTGGCCGGCCGCGACAACGTCGAGTTGCATTTCGAACGGTTCGCCGCGCCGCCGGTGGTGGACGGCAAGGAGTTCTCGGTGTGCATCGCGTCCACGGGCGAGGTCGTGGACGTCGGTGCCGACGAGACGCTGCTCTCGGCGTTGCAGCGGTCCGGCGTTCAGGCGCCCTACTCCTGCCAGCAGGGGTTCTGCGGGACCTGCCGGACAGGGGTTCTCGGCGGCGACGTCGACCACCGTGACACGCTGCTCACCGATCCCGAGCGACGCGCCGGGACGATGCTGGTGTGCATATCGCGGGCGCCCGAGGGCGAACGGCTCACGCTCGATCTGTAGGTGTCACGCCTCGTTGTTATGGGGCCAGGTGTTGACGGTCAGCTGGTGAAGCAGTACGAGTCACTGGACGCGTCACCGCCTTGGAGATGGGTTTGGTGGACCCTGCGGCCGCGAAAGTCGTTGCCGTGCGGGAAGAATCGATGTCGGGGACAAGACCGCCGGCGGAGACGTCGGCGTCAAGCTTCGCCATCCATGCCCCGACGCCGTCGGGATAAAACACCTCGTCCCACGCCGCGTACAGCGAGTTGGTGACGTAGATCCGTCGGCCGTCACGGCTGATCTCCACCATCTGCGGTCCGCCGCCGAGCGGCACGCCTGGAGCCGCCGGGTGCGGCTCGCGTCGCACGATCCCTCCGAGGCGAACCGATGCGGTCTCTCGCGGATGGAATGGGTCGCTGACGTCGTACTGCTTGAGTTCACCTGTGCCCCAGGATGAGACGTACAGCCAGCGATCGTCGACCGACAGATCGATGTCGGAGACCAGCGGCGGCACCGCACCGAAGGGCCGCAGCGCCGGCGGCAGATCGTCGGTGTCGGCGGGCTCGGCCGGGATGGTGATTACCTTGTCGACCGACCACCGATCACCGTTTCGGTGCCACAGCCAAACGGACGCCGACAGATCCTCGACACTGATCACCACTCCCGCGAAGCCGAACGATTTGGACGGGTCGTGGGCCGGGCGGAGCTCGAGGACCATCTGATGCTGGTCACCGAGGTCGACGCGCTGGGTCAGTTTCCGCTCGGACATGCTCCAGAAGTTCAAGTGGTGTCCGAACTTACGTCCGAGTAGATCCTCGGGATTGAGTCCCGTCTCGATCATCGACGGCGTCGCCCACTCCGACGTCACCACCGTGTCGTACCGCAGGTGCCACCACACGTCATACGCCAAGATTTGCGGTCCGCGGTCCAGCTCCCAGGGTCCGATCACCTCGAACGTGTCGTGGTCGATCAGCGCGACCCCGCCCGGTCCGTCGTCACCGTTGGCCCCACCCAAAGCCGACATGAAGATGCCGCCCGGTCCACAGTGCACCGTATGCGGGCGCGAGTAGCCGGCCTTGGCTGCGAGCTCATTCGCCTCGATCGTGTGTGTCACCGACGGCCGGCGAGGGTCGGGTTTGGTGTCGAGGACATAAGTGGTCGACGAGCGAATACCGGGGACGAGTAGGTAGCGTCGCTCGAGCCCGTGATGGTCGCCGTCGTGGCCGCCGTGCCCGTCGTGGCACAGCGCACTCGAGCACGCGTTCCACCCGAAATGATGCAGTTCGTTGCCCGCCGTCGGGAGCTCGGCCCAGCCGACCACGGTGCTATACGTCGAGGAGTTGGGGTCGCAGTCCACCACGGCGAGCGCATCCTTCATCTGGCCCGCCGGGTCGAACGCGGCAACATAGGCGATCTGCTCGGGCGCAGCCGCGGCAGCGGCGCCAGGGCTGCGGTAAAACGTGGGATCCGTCGCATTCATGATTCCTTACCTTTCTTGCGGAGTGTTCGTCGACCGTGACGGATCAAGGAACGGCGTGTATCAATGCTGGTTCAGCATGTTCATGGCCGTGCGCCGCGCCAGGGCCATGACAGACACCATCGGATTCACTCCGGAGCAGCAGGGCATCCCGCTGGCGTCGGCGATCCAGACGCCGGTCGTGTCGTGCAGTTCGCCATCGGGTTTCGCGACGCACGTCTGCGGGTCGCTGCCCAGCTTCGCGCTGCACATCTGGTGCGCACTGAACACCGGTGTGCCACCGGGACCGATCGGGACCTGGTTGATCTTCTCGATGAACGCCTCGAGGTCCTCGCCGCGCCGCCACGGCGCAAAGGGCTGGCCCGCGAGGAAGATCTGTTGCGCACCCGCGGCCTCTTGCATGCGGATCGCCGTCACCGCGGCCTCGCGGAAATGACGCCGATCGAGCTCGTCGGTGAACGGGTACCAGTGTGCGGACTCACCGTTTTTGTTGATCGTGACCGTTCCTGCGCCGCGGTCCTTGACGATGAACACCCAGTCGGCTCGGTACCGATATTTTCGGGTGAGCTCTTTGTGCTGCGCGCCGCTGAGCCAGGGTACGACGGTGGTGAACAGGCCGGGCAGGTGCTGCACGCATTCGACGATGTAGCCGTGGCAGTCATTCACCTCGGCGAACTCGTTCATGATGCCGGCCATCGCGGGGCCGTACCAAGGGTCCTGGGGTTTGGCATAGATGCCGGTGACGAGGCTGGCGGGATGCAGTCGCAGTTCGGCGCCGACGGCGGGCCCACCGATACCCGACCGCAGCAGAAGTCCAGGAGTCTCTAGGGCCCCGGCGGCGGCCACGACGGAGGGGGCGTGGATGACGACGCGGTAGTGCTGCTGCGTCCGTGGGTCGGTGTAGGTCGCCTCGACCCCGACGGCCTTGCCGTTCTCGGTGAGGATCCGCTCGGCGCGGGTGTTGGGCAGCAGTTTGGCTCCTGCGTCCGACGCGTCCTGCAGGTAGGTGCGCAGGGTGCCCTGCTTGGCGCCGGTCTGATCGCCCATCCCGCTCCACCCGATCAGGTTCGGATCGTATCTGTCCGGGTCAATGTTGAGCATGGCGACGCGGTAGGAGTATCCAAGCTTGGCCGCGCCCTCGGCCAACCGCTGGTGGGGGGCGTTCTGGGTGGCCACCTTGTCGTTGCAATTGATGCGGTCGAACACCGCTTGCAGGTGTTCGTCGAACGCCGGGGTGTCGACGTCGGTGAGTCCGTCTGCGGCCCAGCTGCGGCGAACGGTGGCAGGGGTCAGCAACGAGTTGGACCAGTTGACGGTGCTGCCGCCGCCCACGGTGCTCCCGGCGGCGATGCTGACCATGCCGTCGGCGGAGGGGAAGAAGCCGCCGCGCAAGAAAAGGTTCTGATACGCCAGCGGTTCCAGCTGGACGAAGTCGGACTCGTTGAAATAACCACCTGCCTCCAGGATGATCACCCGCTTGCCTGCCTGCGCCAGCACCGCGGCGGCGACCCCACCGCCGCTGCCGGAGCCGACCACGACCACATCCGCCTGCAGCGTCGTCTCGCCGGACGGGGTGATGACGTCAAGTGTCTTGGGTGTCTGCGGCGGGGCCTGGACCATGCCCGGATATCCCATGCCGGCCCACAAAGGGTTGCCGCCCGCTGGGCCGGGCAGGCTGTAGGCGAAGATCACCGAAAGCTGATACAGCGCGGCCACCGCTCGCGCGCTCTCGGGCGAGATGCCCGCGAGGTTGGCGATGATCGCCTCCCGGACGGCCTGAGGTTGATTCTTCAACCCGACCAGGCCGGCGGTATCGATCAGTTGAAGCAGGCCGGCGAGTTGCTCCTCGGGCAAACGGGTGACGAGATACTGCTCGGCGGCAACGTCGGCGCCGATGTCACTGCCCTTGGCGGCGTAAAACCCCGTTGGGTCGTCCTCGCGCGGAACCGCCGCGACGAAGGTGTCGACGATCGCGGTCAGCGTCTTCCGCTGCAGAGGGTTGAATTCGATGCCCATGGTGACCTTTCCAGCTCGGTTTGGATGGCAGAGGAGCAGCACAGCCCTAGGGGAGCTGCATCGATTTGGTCTCCAGGAACTCCTCGAGTCCCCATTCGCCGAACTCTCGGCCATTGCCCGACTGCCGGTAGCCGCCGAACGGTGCGTGGATGTTGAAGGCCCCGTCGTTAATCTGGACCTGGCCCGCCCTAATCCGACGGGCGACCCTGATCGCGTGCTCCTCGTCGCCCGAGAAGACCCCCGCGTTCAGACCGAAGATCGTGTCGTTGGCCAGTCGAACGGCCTCGTCCTCATCGTCATAGGCCTGGATCACCAAAACGGGACCGAAAATCTCCTCGCGCACGATCGCCATGTCCGGCGTGACGTCGGAGAAGACGGTCGGTCGGACGAAGAAACCCCTCTCCAGCCCGCCCGGCGCAGTGGGCCCTCCGGTGACGAGTCGAGCGCCCTCGGCGATGCCCTTCTCGATGTAGCCGACCACCCGGTCGCGCTGTACAGCGGACACCAACGGGCCGAGAACCGTCGCCGGGTCGAACGGATCACCGACAATCATCGATTCGACGCCGGCCTTAGCCACCGCTTCGACCTCGGCCAGTTTGGACCGAGGCACGATCATTCGCGTCAGCGCTATGCAGGTCTGTCCCGAGTTGAGGTAGCAGGCCGACAGTCCACCGGAAACGGCGGCGACGATATCGGCGTCGTCCAGAACGATCAGCGCTGACTTTCCGCCAAGCTCCAGCGCGACCCGTTTGATGGTTTCGGCAGCGACCGCGCCGATCCGGCGCCCCGCGATCGTGGAACCGGTCAGCGAGACCATGTCGACTTCCGGATGTGCGACAAGCGTCTCCCCAACGTCGGCACCGGTCCCGGTGACCAGGTTGAACACGCCCGGCGGCAGGCCGATCGAATCGAACACCTCGGCCAATACGTAGGCATTCAACGGCGCGACCTCGCTCGGCTTGAGAACGACGGTGCACCCGGCGCCCAGGGCCGGCGCAACCTTCGCCGCGATCTGGTGCAACGGATAGTTCCACGGCGTGATCGCAACAACTACCCCGATCGGTTCGCGCACCACCAGGGAGTTATAGACCCGCCGCTCGAACGGGAAGCTCAACACAACGTCAGCAATCGACACGAATGACTGCACCGGCAGGCCGACCTGAATCACGTTGCTATACGCGAAAGGCATCCCAACCTCTTGACTGACCAACGTCGCGATTTCTGTCTGCCGAAGTTGCAGCCCCTCGGCCGCCCCCTTCAGATAGCCGGCGCGCTCGGCCGGCGACGTCGTCGACCATGAAGCAAACGCCTCGCGGGCGGCGCGTACGGCCATGTCCGCATCCACGGCGTTCCCGGCCGGGATCGACCCCATAACCTCCTCGGTGGCTGCGTTGACGACCGCGATCGTGTCGGGGCCGTTCGAGGGCTGCCAGTGTCCATTGATGTAGTGCGCGCCGTGCTCGAGCATCGGATCCTCCAGTGCGGTTCGACTCCGCCGCCCAGCCAGTCGACTGTGATGGCCGTCACACGTAAGACTGCACCCCGAGCAGGGGGCTGTCGATGGCCGCGCGAACAAACGATCGTGAGATTGGTCGGAGGTAGGCCGGGTGGTGCTGACCGCTTTTTGCCAGACTTAGCTAGCGGCCCCGACCTCGCCGCCGTCACCCCGACAGACGGCGCGACGACGCCACGATGAACGGCCCTAATGGGCGGACCCAAGCGCAGCGGTCACGCCACCGCCCCGAACCGGGGATCAGTTGCAGGGCGGGTCCATGTCACTTGCAACGCGATCGGGCCGTTGGACAGCCAGGGTTGTTCGGCCACCGCGTCGGCGACCTTCCAGGTGCCGCGCTCGGTCACGCCGAGCGCCGCATCGATGACCTTGTAGTGCTGAGCCTTGCTGCCGATGGCCTGCGACTCGACCCACACCACCACCAGCTCGCCCGGTGCGAATTGAGCCTCATCCTTGGAAGTGCCCAAAGCCGGCGGCTATCCGACGCCAAAAATCCGCGCGAACCCAGGTCGATCAGTGCCCGCACATCGATCGGTCGGGGTCTTCAAGACACTGCATGTTTGGGCGAGGCCGTGCGAACAGCTTCACTCCGTGCTGCTAGTAGCCGCTCCGGCCGCGGCTGATCGCGACGTTCAGCCGGTTGCGGGCGAAGAGGAAATCTATAGCTTGACCGTGACCGTCACCCGGCCCTGATCGTCGCGGGTCGCGACGGCGTGCCCGGTTCGGTCGGTGCCGTTGAGCCGCAGCGTAATCGGGCCGCCGTCGCCCAGGAAGTTTCGCCACCAGGTCTTGGCGCCGGGAAGCCCGACATGGATGACAACCTCGTCACCGACCCGCCGGTAATTCACCGGTGTGGTGAATTTCTTGCCTGAGCGACGGCCGACGTAGGAAATCACCACCAGGTTTCGGCGCACAACGTTGCCCAACAGGGGCACATCGATGAGCTTGGCCGCGACAGCGTTGAAGGCGGGCACTATTGGGGTACCGAATATTCCGCGGCGCATGACAATCTCCTTGGGCCGAGCAATACTAGCCAGCTTAGCCGGGCCGGGGGTTCGTCGGGTTGGGCGCGGTGCCAGCTCGTGGCGTAAGGCTCTCGTTAAGGATCTGGACTGGACCGTCAAGAGACCGCTAGCGCTCGCGTCCGGATGGCTAAGCGGGGCTCACGCTGCATTGATGTCCATCGTCCACTCGGTCGTTGCGAGCATGAGGCCGCGCCTCATGGCCCTATCGCGGTACCACGAACCGCCCTCTACCGCGGTCGGTGCCATCGTGCCCGATGCGCGGGTGAAATAGCGAGCCGGGAGGTCGTTGTGCAGGCAGCGGAGATCGACGAGGAGTTCCCGGTGGTGGACATCGACTCGTCTGCTCTGGAAGCGGCCCGGATGCTTGCCGAACGCAGCCTGCCCGGAATCGTTGTACTCACTGCGGACGGGCAGCTGCATGCGGTGCTGCCTGCCTCTCAAGTAGTGCGCTTCATCGTGCCCAGTTACGTGCAGGACGATCCCGTGCTGGCCGGCGTGCTCGCGGAGTCGATCGCCGACCGGGTTGCGGAGAAGTTGCGCGGCAAGACGGTTCGCGAGCTGCTGCCGCAACACCAGCTAACAGTGCCCGCCGCCAACGCAGATGACACGATCATCGAAGTGGCCGCGATGATGGGGAGGCTGCGAAGTCCCCTAATAGCCGTGATGAAGCAGGGCAAGCTGCACGGCGTGATCACCGCGTCGCGGCTCTTAGCGATGGCACTGAACTGTGGGTTGACCGAACAGGCATGGTCCGCCGTCGTCACCGGTTTGACGACGGAGGGGGCATCGCTGTCAACTTGGCAGTTTCTCGAACAGGCCGCCAACCAAACTCGATCTACGGCTTAGCACTAGGGGCTGGCGCACGGTCCGCCTAAACGATGGGTAAACCGATGAGCTGGCGCCAGCGATCTTGAAGCTGCATCGCGGACCGCCATACAGCCCGCGCCGACGCGAGTCGGCGTTTCGCCGTCGACTGCCTGACGCACAAGGGCTTGGGAGTCGGCACCGAGAAGCCGCTCGACGGCGATGGCACCATGGTCGGAGTCAAGATCACGATCGCACTGGCGCCAGAGGCGCAGACGGAAGGATGACATGGAAGCTTGGGATGCTATTCGCGCCCGGCGCAGCACGCGGCGATACAAGCCCGAGCCGTTGTCAGAAGCCGATTTAAGCCGTATCGCCGAGGCCGGATGGCGGGCGCCGTCGGCGAAAAACCGCCAAGCCTGGGACTTCGTCATCGTCACCGACACGGCTCTGCTGCAGGAGCTTTCGAGGGTGTGGCAAGGCGCCGGTCATATCGCTTCGGCCGCGGCCGCGATCGCCTTCGTGATCCCAGAACCGCCAAGCGAGCGCCGGAAGGTGACTGACCAGTACGACGTCGGGCAGGCCACGATGCCCTGATGATCGCGGCCACCGACCTGGGCATCGGCACCGGTCATTCGTCGGTCCGGGATCAGGACAAAGCCCGCGCCATCCTGGGCGTCCCGACGATTACAAGGTGGCCTACCTTCTCGGTGTTGGCTATCCCGCGGATCGCCAGCTGGTCCCGATCCGCAAACCGAAGCGGCGGCCGTTCTCCGACGTCGTCCACCACGGGCACTGGTGATCCACCGCTCGTCGCGCCTTTGTGCCGCCGCGTGTCGGCGCCATCTCATCACCGCCTCCCCACAACCGGAAACTATGGGATTGCCAACGCAATTCGCAGGCTCGTCTTGACGCGACTGATCGTGGCCGCGCTCAGTGCACCGAGGTATTCGGTGAGTTCGTCTCGCATGAGCTGCTGCAGGTCTGGCTGGCCGCCAACGGCGTTCCTGGAATCCGCCCGGTCCGGACCCGTGACCGAATCAAGACGTCGAATAGCCGCACTAACAACGGCGCGTCCTCGTACCTTCATTTGTAAGGTGAAACAAGAGGATCACCTGAAGATTTTCACCAGCGCCTCGGGAAGGGACCACGCGATGAGGACGCTTGAAGGTGTTCTGGCCAAGCACCCGTTTTTCGGTGGGTTGGACCCGCGTTATCTTGAACTGACAGTCGGGTGCGCTTCGAACATGCGCTTCAACGCCGGTGAGTTCATCTTTCGCAAACGCGAAGAAGCGAACCACTTTTATCTGATTCGCGAAGGGAAGGTCTCACTCGAGGTCTACGCTCCTGGTCGCGGCAGCCTGACCATTCAGACGCTGAGAGGCGGCGACATCCTTGGCTGGTCGTGGCTGGTCCCGCCATACACCTCGAAGTTCGACGCTCGTGCCGCAGAGATGACCCGAGCAATCGTGCTGGATGGCAAGTGCCTGCGTGACAAATGCGAAGCGGACCACGAGCTCGGGTACGAGCTGCTCAAGCGCGTGGCGCCGATTCTCGGTCAGGCGCTCGATGCGACGAGGTATCGACTCCTGGACCTCTACAGCAGTGCCACCTGAGAGCGGGGCACCTGCCCCGCAACCCGGCCAGCCTTCCGCCGATCACGGCGACCGCGGATCGGCAGTTTCAGGCCAAACCGAAACCCAGGTCAGCCTCGGCACTGTAGACGCCCTGCTCACCCTGACTTGCCCGCCGTGGTAGTGACCTGAGTCCTCAATTCGGGCGGCACGTAGCATCTACATCGGCGAACGCAAACACCTTAGCCACCTGCTCACCTGTGCCAGGCTGGGAGCATGGCCGGCGTCGCGGATGCCATCGGATGGGCAAGTAAACAGATCATTGACCGGGTGCCCAAGGCAGACCTGCACCAGCGCGACCCGGACTTCATCCGAGACCAGCTGCCCGGCACGTGGCTGCTGGCGTCGTTGTATTTTCGGGCCGACGTCCGCAGACTCGACCGCATACCGCCTGAAGGACCGGTGCTGCTCGTCGGCAATCACAGCGGGGGCAACGTACCGCCCGACACGTTCGTCTTCACGTTGGCATTCTGCTCGTATTTCGGGGTGGAGCGCCCGTTCTATCAACTCGCGCACAACCTGGTCACCCTGTATCCGCCGCTGCGCTGGCTTCGCAAGTTCGGCACTGTGGCCGCCAGCCCCGAAAATGCCCGGCTGGCATTGGATTCCGGCGCTGCCGTATTGGTGTATCCGGGTGGCGATTACGAGGTTTTCCGCCCATCGTGGCAGCGGCACGTCGTCGACTTCGGTGGCCGCAAAGGCTTTGTGCGACTTGCCCGCGAGACCGGTGTGCCGATCGTGCCGGTGGCCAGCGTCGGCGGCCAGGAAACGGCGCTATTCCTCGGACGCGCCCAGTGGCTATCCAAACTGCTGATGCTCGATAAGGTGCTCCGGCTCAAGAGTGTGCCCATCTCGCTGGCACTGCCATGGGGGCTGAACGTCAGCGATCTGCTGGGCCACATTCCGCTGCCCGCCAAGATCGTCATCGAGGTGCAGGAGCCGATCAAGGTGCACGACGACGACCAGGCGGTCTACGACGAAGTGGTCGCCAGCCTGCAGGCCGGCGTCGATCGGCTCGCCGCCCAACGTCGATTCCCGGTGGTCGGCTGATGCGCGTCGAACGCCGAATCGTCGTCAACGCCGATCGCGACACCGTGTGGGAGGTGCTTCGCGACCCGAGTCGCTACCCCTCTTTCCTGCCTCACCTGGAGCGCTGGGAGACGCTGACCGAAGGCCCCGCCCGGGTGGGCGCCCGCTACACCGTGTTGTGGAAGATTGGCTCGATCCCGGTGGGGGGTGTCGCCGAAGTGGTGGAGTTCGACGAGGCGTGCGATCTGGCTTGGATCAACATCACCGGTGTGACCCAGCGCGGCCGGTTCCGGTTGCGCGATGCCGAGCCGGGTCGAACCGTCGTGACGTTCCGGCTTGCCTATCACTCCGACGGCGGGCTGCTCGGACTGATCGCCGACCGTGTTGCGGCGTTCTGGGTCGGCCGCTCACTCGACGAGAGCCTGAAAAACCTTCGGCGGCTTGTCGATTCGTAAGCTCGTGACCGTGCGTCGACAACAGCGTCGACGTGATCGTCAGTAGCCTTGCCATTCAAAACATTCCGATGTACGCGGGACGGCGCCAAGCCCTCGGTGAGGCGATGCGCGTGCTTCGCCCCGGCGGCCGTCTCGCTATCGCCGACCTGTGGGAGACCCGCCAGCACGTCGCCCACCTACGTGAACGCGGTCACCATTGGACATCGGACCGACGTCTCGTGGCGGGTCCGGCAGTCGTACCCCTATGCCATAGTGAGGGCGTGCCCGCAGAAACCGCTTCGCCTCGTCTGACATCGAAATTCGTCGAGGCGGTGCGGTACGCGGCGGACAAGCACGGCACCCAGACCCGTAAAGCCAGCGATATCCCATACCTCGGCCATCTGCTGTCGGTGGCGGGGTTGGTCATCGAGGCCGACGGCACCGAGACGCAGGCCATCGCCGCATTGCTGCACGACGCCGCCGAAGACCAGGGTGGGGAAGAGACGCTGGCGGAGATCCGCGAGAAGTTCGGCGCCGACGTCGCCACGATCGTCGACGAATGCAGCGACACGTTCGAGACCCCGAAACCGCCTTGGCGCCAGCGCAAGGAAAGCTACATCCGTCACCTGCCGGACGCGTCGGCCGACGCCATCCTGGTCTCGCTGGCCGACAAACTCGACAACGTCCGCGCAATGCTGCGCGACTTCCGCGTGCACGGCGACGAGCTGTGGCGGCGGTTCACCGTTCAGGATCCGCAACTACACCTGTGGTACTACCGGTCGCTAGTTGAGGTGTATGCCGAGCGCATCAACAACTGGATGGTCGATGAGCTTCGCGATGTGATCGACGCGCTGGAAGACGCGATCCGCCAATCGGCTTTCCGGCAGATCGAAGACCAGCGATTAGGCTCGGAGTAGTCGAGGCCACAAAACGTCGCGGGATTCGCCGATGCGATATCGGCGGCGGCCGACGGCGAACCCGGGGTCGTGCCCAGGCCCGTAGGCTTCACCCCCATGACACGCGCCAACGACGGTGCTGACTGGCGCGACTTGGCCGACCAGTTGACGCCCGAACAGGTCGCAGAACTGGAGCGCACGGAGCAGTCATGGGAGCGGGTGGCTCATTCGCAATCGCGCTACTTACGCAATGCGTCTACCTCCGGGGACGATCAGCGGCGCGAGCTGCTGTCGATGGCCCGCCTTAGGGCCAACGAGAACAGCGTGAGGGCAAAGCTAGAAAGGCTCGCTCCCATCGCCGCCCCACCGGACATATCCAACGTGCAACCGTGGGACGAGCAGCATCAGGACCACGGCGTATGGTTCCGCGACTTCAAAGCCGGCGCGTGGCCGGTGGAATGGCGAAAGATTGTTATCGAAGGCCGCCAGTATGAGGACGGCCGTTGTGAGCGCGCGATCCGCCTGCGGCCCCACGTCCCATATGAAATTCAGCGGTCGGACGGGTGGCGGGCAGGGGTGCCGTCGTCGGATCCCCCTCTGACGCGGACGCAGACCCGCGAGCTGGCGGACGCGCTGCGCAAGGCGGCCGCGCGAGTGGAGGAACACTCGCACGTCGGCGCGCCCGATGCGCGGCAGGCGGTCGGGAGGCGGTGGCTAACTGGTGAATGGCACTCGGTCGTCGGCGCACGCATTTTGATCGAGCCCGGGCAGGATCCCGTCGATCGTGATGCGTCGCGCATCTGGGTTGATCCTGGCACTGGACCCGGATGGACGCCAGCACAGGCCCGGGAGCTGGCCACCGCCCTCGACGAGGCCGCGGGCGAAGGTTGACCTCGAGGTAAAGAAACCCAACTTTTCGCCTCGATGCCAAGTCGTCCCAGGGGGCACCATGGTGGGGGACAAGGTCACGATCACGCTGGCGCCGGAGGCGCACACGAGAGGATGAGATGGAAACCTGGGATGCGATCCGTGCTCGACGCAATGTCCGGCAGTACAAGTCAGAGCCGGTATCCGAAGAAGATTTGAACCGCATCGCGGAGGCCGGATGGCGGGCGCCGTCGGCGAAAAACCGTCAGGCGTGGGACTTTGTCATTGTCACCGACCAGGATCAGCTCAAGGAACTCTCCACGGTCTGGCAGGGCGCCGGTCACATCGCCGGGGCTGCGGCCGCGATTGCATTCGTCATCCCGGAACCGCCGAGTGAACGCCGCAAGGTCACCGATCAATACGACGTCGGGCAGGCGACGATGGCGATGATGATCGCCGCCACCGACCTGGGCATCGGCACCGGCCATTCGTCGGTGGGGGATCAGGACAAAGCCCGCGCCATCCTGGGTGTCCCCGACGGTTACGAGGTGGCCTACCTTATGGGTATCGGGTATCCCGCAGACCGCCCCCTCAAGCCCATCCGCAAACCCAATCGGCGTCCGTTCGACGAGGTCGTCCATCACGGGCATTGGTGAGCCGCATGGCACCCGCCGCCGAACGTGATCACAAGGGCGACTACGGAATCGACGGATCATTCCACCGGATTTCCGCGCGCGGCCAGGCGATCGGTATCGCCACCTACACCGCCATCCTGGCGCTGTGGGCCGCTATGAGCCTCGCCCGCGGTGCGTTGTTGACGGCAGTGCTGATGGGCGCTGTGGTCGTCGGGATCGCCGTGAGCGTCGCCCTCTACATGTACGCGACCAAAACCGGCAAATTTCAAGTCTGGAACCGGGTCCTCGACGGCCTGCAGCTACGAGGCGACGAAACCGTGCTCGACATGGGCTGCGGCCGCGGCGCAGTATTGCTGGCCGCGGCCAAGCGGCTGCCGCGGGGCCGCGCCATCGGCGTCGACCTCTGGCAGGCCGACCAGACCGACAATTCGGAGTCGGCCACCCTGGCCAACGCCAAACTGGAGAACGTCACCGACCGCGTCGAACTGCACACCGGCGACATGACCGCGCTGCCGTTCGACGACAACAGCGCCGACGTCATCGTCAGTAGCCTTGCCATCCATAACATTCCGACCCACGCCGGACGCCGCCAAGCGCTCGAAGAGGCGATGCGGGTGCTGCGCCCCGGCGGTCGCCTGGCCATCGCGGACCTTTGGGAGACCCGCCAGCATGCCGACCACTTACGCGAGCGCGGTTGGCAGAACGTGCAGCGGCGAAGCGCCGGATGGCGCATGTGGTACGGCGGTCCGTGGGTGTCCACGCGGGTGGTCACCGCGACCAAACCTGGCTGAACCACAAGGAAATTCCGCGCCAACGCACGGGAACCGCTTCGTTGCAGCGGCGATGCGCGTCATCGCCGCGGCACGTGAACGCCTACACTTCGAGACCGATGAAGCTGTCCAACCGTCTGCGGCATCCACCCCTAGTGCCGCGCGTCGAAAAGCCACGCGTGGAAGGCCAGTTTCACCTGGCCGACGGTCGCCGGCTCGGCTACGCCGAATTCGGTGACCCCGCCGGCCCGGTGGTGCTGTGGTTCCACAGCACCCTGGGCGCACGGCGCCAATTCCCGATGCTTGGGCGGCGAGCCGCCGAGAGGCTTGGGCTGCGGGTCATCATCATTGAGCGGCCGGGCACAGGGTGGTCCGATTCTCACCGCTACGCCGCAGTGACCGATTGGGTTGCCGACCTGGCGCAGGTGGCCGACGCGGTCAACGTCCAGCGGCTGGGCATCGTGGGCCTGTCCGGCGGAGGCCCCTACGCCCTGGCCTGCGGCGCGCTGCCTCCACTGGTCGCACGGGTGGCCGCTGTGGCCGTCCTCGACGGCACCGTCCCGTCGGTCGGTCCCGAGGCCGCCGCCGGCGGCGTCACCGACTTTGCCCGCCGATTTCACTCCGTGCTCACGCGGCTGCGCCGGCCGTTGGCAGTGCTCAGCACTATTCTCCTGGCACCCCTGATCCCCTTCGCGCATCACGCCTACCGGGTCTACGCCCGAAGGTGGCCCGAAGACGACCAACGCGTGCTCGCCGATCCGGAAGTCGAGGCGATCTTCGTCGACGACATGGTCAATGCTTTCCACGGTCGCTGCCTGGCCATGATCGACGATGCCCGACTGTTGGGGCGGGACTGGGGTTTTCGGTTGGCCGACGTCAAGGTGCCGGTGCGGTGGTGGCACGGCGACTCCGACCACGTGGTTCCCATCGCCGGCGTCGAAGCGGCCGTCTCGCGCCTACAAGACGGCGAACTTGTCGTGCGCTCCGGTGAGAGTCACCTCGGCGGCTTCGCCAAGATCGACGAGGTCCTCGAGTACATGCGCTCGCAGCTCTGAGCCGCGTTGACGGATTCGAATACCGCCCTATTACAAATCGTTGAGACTGAGGATGCCGTCTTCGATGGCACGGGCCAGCAACGCCGATTTGGTGGGGGCGGGGCGACCCACTGCAGCGTATTTGGCGCGAGCCCGCTGCAGATGCGTGCGCACGGTCGCCGGCGCGATGTACAGACACTTGGCGACGAGCTCCTTGCTTTCCGTCTGGAACCAGGCCAGCAAAACTTGCTTTTCCCGTTCAGACAGCTTTATCCGGCCGGACAACTGGTTGGTCGCCAACGCCTTGGCCATTGCCGGACCCACATACGGGTCCGCGGTGCAGGCGGCCTGGATAGCAGCGATCAAGTGGCGCATGCCCTCGGACTTGACCAAATACGTCACAGCGCCGAAATCCAAGCTGGTCAGGATCACTTCGTCGGAAAACATATCGGAGTACACGACCACGCATTGGCCCGCGTCACACAGCTTGCGCAGGGTATCGAACTCGGGGCGGTTGCCGTCGAGCTGCGGATCGATCACGACGACGACGTCGTCGCTGGGCAGATCAGGGAAGGCCGCGAAGAACTCACGCGGGTTGTTGAAACTGCCGACCACGGTGATCGGCGGATCAGCCCGCCTGCACCATGCCTCCACGCCCGCGTGTACGACGTCGTGGTCGTCAATAATCGCGACTCGCACGGTCGGCCGCACGTCCCCCTCGCCTTTCATCACCGCACTTCTCCCCTAGGCCCCGTTCTCGGCCCCTGATGACTTTGTCTATGTTGCCAAGTGGGCGCCAAGCAAAACCCGGTTTCCAAGACCAATGCCCTCGCTGTCGAAAACCTGCAGGTCGGGTAGTACTGAGCTGATGCGGAGGGGGCTATCGACCCGATGCCAGTAACGCGCCCCTGGTGCGCTGCCACCGATGCTGTTCGGCGGCGTTGCCCTCGCCGCGTACACCCGGCAAGGTCAGTCCCACATATCAACGGCGCGTTCGGCCAGCTCGGCGACAGTACTCAACGAATGCCATAAACCGTGCCGGCCGGCCACCGGCATGTCGCGAACATCCAGACCGGCTCGTCGACATCGTCTGACAAAGCGGCGAACATCGCCGGGTCGTGAGAGTGTGCTGTCGACGCCGTGGACCACCTGCACCGGGAAGCTCTGAATCTGGCTGGCCGTGATCAGGTCTCGTCCCAGCCGCCCGCGGCTGACCGCATAGCCGAGGTGGGCGACGTCTATTCGCGACCACGGCGGCGTCGGTTCGCCGCGTCGAGGCGGCGGCGCCACAAGACCGTGGTTTTGGTTGACGTGGTCGTCAACCACCTGGTTCTCCGACCGAACCGACCGCAACAAGCTTGACACCCGCCAGCGCCGCAGCGCCACCGGCTCGACCAATATCAGGCCCGAGACGCGCATCAGCCCCGGGTCGGCGACCACGGCCGCGGCCAGGCTCGCCCCCAGTGAATACCCCACCACCATGACGGACCCGCGGCGCAGCCGCGGGTTGCGCGCTTGGGCGCTATGCACCATCTGCCGCGCTACGGGCGCGAACTCGCCGCGCCGCAGCGCGCGCCGCTGCGAGGCCGTGAGCCGGGCGCCACCGTGACCGCAGCCGGGGACGTCCACTACGGCGACCCGGGCGTTCCATGCCCCGGCCAGCACACTGAGTCGTTGCAGCTCGAACGGCTCCACCCAGGCCATGATGCCCATGAACACCAACGCCTGCCGTGGCGAACCGTCCTCTCCCACGCACGCGGTGCGCAAACCGTCGATAACGGTGATGTCGTTCTGTGCTGGCCAGCATGAGCACGAAACCCGCTGTGGTAACTCGACGGACCGTGTCATGGCCGTTCACCCCGGCCGCGCCACCTCGTCAGGGCCATCCGGACATCTTCAGCTTCGAAGAATTCCTGGCATTCGTTGTGGGCACCGAAGAAATCGGTGATCGGGTTGAACTCTGCCCAGGTCTTGAGGCTGGTAGGTAGGTCGTCCTCGTCGAGCTTGGGCCACCGGTCTTCCTCGCGGTCGACGGGAAACTCCTGATAGATTTCTTCAAGGCGCAGTTGCCATTTCGCCATAGCTGGCGCGAGCGTGTGAGCATAGGCGCTGAGCTTGGGGTTCAGCGTGATCTGGCGAATTTTATTGTTCAGGGTGGGGATGAAGCCGCCCGGTGCACCATGCAGATGGGTTAGCGCGTTAAGCCAGTCGAAGGCTTCCTCTCTGCTGTAGGGCGTGTTGAGCAGTTCGTGAAACGCCGTGCGGGAGTTGTCGATCCGGTCCCACAGCGGGTTGATCCTGCTGTAACACTCAGGCTTCAGAAGCTCCTCGAGCATCCGGTCCGAGCGGGCGGTACCGACTTCGGTCAGCCTGTCGACATGCAGCGGCTTGGCGTCCAGCCACACGCTCGCCGCGCTCATGAACAGCGGCGCGTGGGTGGCGGCGTCATTGGTCAGCGCCCATAGCGGCAACATGGGTTCCACGGCGTGCACCCAGTCCAGCACTCCCAGTCCGGTGGAAATAGTATAGGAATCGGCGTCCGGGCCCGCTACTTGGATGCGTTTGTGGCGGTTGTCGATTCGACGGCCGCCGAGCTCGAAATCAGCGATAACCCCGGCGATACGGGATCGGGTTTCACCACTTTGCAAACCGGTGATCGCGGCGTTCGGAGAGGACACCGTGTAGAAGGTCACGCCCCGGTCGGCGTAGTGGTCGCCGAATTTGCGGTACGCGTTCGCCTTTCCCGGGTCGTCTTCGATGATCAGGTACGTCTTCATCATGTCTCCTCGCCGTTGGCGGGCATGGTCCAGGTGACAGGTGGGCGATCGCCCCAGGAGGCGACGATGCGCTTGGTGCCGTCGCCAAGGACTTCTTGAGTCAGGTCGCCGTTGAATGTGTCACGGAGCCATTCCCGTAGCGCGAACAGGGTGCCACCCCCGGGCACCAGTCGGTTGGTGGGATCGGCGGCAGATGGTCCCGCATCGCGAGGTGATAGCGCAAATTTCGTCCCGAACCGGTGATGAACCCCTCCAGCACAATCTTTTTCGGCACACTATGGTTCTCTTCTTTCTGGAGCGCCTGTCCAACATTGTGAGACAGTGCGGTGGCCATGCGCACCGCGATCCGGTGGTCTTCTTTGCGCAATGTCTGCTCATCCCACCGAATGTCATAGCTCACATCGCGCGCCGAAACGCCATAGGGAGACAAGATCTTCTTCGCCAAGTAGCCAAGTTCCATCCGCTGGGCCGCGAATATGCCTACCCTGGTGCTGAAGTGCGTCAAAAAGGCGGACAACGCCTGCAGCTCAACAGCATCGCGGTAGGCCACGCCATCGAGCCGGCTGACCGATTCGGCGGCGGCCTTAGCAGGTCCGAGATCATCGTGGACGACGCCGCCCAACTCTTTGCGCCCCGCTTCTACGGCCTGGCGCGCGACGTGGGCGGCCGCCGCGACCATCCGATCATGGTTGCGCAGGGTGCTGCCGAGCAGCAACGTCAGTCCCGCGCACAGGTAGGCGATCGGCACCATGGCGTCCGCCCACCGGTGCTCGGTCACGCTGACGGCAACAATTGCCGTCACCGTCAGGTAGGAGACCAGCGGTACATAGGGCCGCAGTGCGTGCATAAACGGCGGCATCACACTGTTTTCGGTGTAGTTGGGGGGATCCAGAAACACGTTGGCCAGTCCGGAGTTCAGGTAGAAGATGGCGGCCGCAAGAGCGGCGATCTTGACCCAGCCTTCGCCGCTGCCGGCAGGGGCGAAACCGACCGCGACGATGTTGAGCGGACAGGCGACGGTTCCGATGATTCCGGTGACGTTCAACGTCATGGTCTGGAAGTGGTTTCGCGCGTAGTCGCGCATCCAGCGCGCTAGTCGCCACCGCGGATCCCGCGCAGACTTGCTGTAATACTTGTTCAGGTATGTCTCCAGCGGGATCTGAATTGACGCCGGTAGCAGCAGCAACCAGGTCCACAGCGCTGCCCGAAGGATCACGAACGCGGCGATGATCACGGCGAGCGATGCCGCGCGGACCGCCATCGGCCGCAGCTGGTCGTAGGCTTCCACGCGGTGTTCGGCGATCTTTTCGTGCCACTCACTGAATGTCGCGGGCGTGACGAGATCGACCAATGGTTGCAGCCACCGGGACGAGGCGCGGGTGGGATCATCGGGCAGCTGCCACCAGTACTCGAGGTCCTCATCGCGACGGGTGTGGGGCTCCAGGAACTGCGAACGCAGCCACCGGTTCGCGTCTTGCAACATCAGCTGTTGCCCACCTTTTGTTTGTTCGTAAGCGGGGTTGCCGGGTGACGGGCAGTGTAGAAGTTCGATGCGTGCCGGTAGCGCTTTTGCGTGCAACAACTTCATGGCAGGCAGCGTCGCATAGACGCCGAGCCGGTCATTGGCTAGCGGCAATGAGCCGTCGCGGCAGTCTTGTATCTGTTAGGGCCATGACCACCACGACATCGGCCGCAATAACCAATGGTCCGAAGCGGCCCGCGTTGTCGGCCCGCGAGATCGAGGTCCTCATCGAGTGGCTGCGCAACGACAGCAAGCTGCACGTGGCCCGCACTCTGTACATTGCGCCGGGAACGATCAACACCCACCTGCAACGCATACGCGCCAAGTACGCCGCGGCGGGCCGGCCGGCAACCACCAAGGCCGCCTTGGTCGTCAGAGCGATCCAGGACGGGCTTGTCAGCGTGGACGAACTGTAGCCAGCCGTGTCGGTCGAACGGCGGATAGCGATGGGCGCCCGCCATCGCCAAAATCGGGGGGTTGACCAGTCGTAAAACAGGAAGGGGCGCATCCGTGAGCGACTGCCCCAAGTGCCACCGCCCGCTTCACCGCTGCCAGTCGTGCGACGGCAAGGGCTCCATCAGTGACTTCGGAAACAAGGTGAATTGCGGTAAATGCAACAACACCGGCCAGGTGTGCAGCCAGCACGGGGGTTTCTGGAAATAGTCGCCGCCACACCGCGTCCGCTGCGCATCGGGCGCCATTGCCGCAAGGCAATAGACACACGTCGCACCCGACGATCATGTCAATCGTGGTGAGCGATGAAAACAAGTAACAGTCTGCTCGCGGACGCGCAATCCGCGTCCGGGTCGTTTACGCAGGGGCTGCTCGGCGCAGTTGCGCTCGGCGGACTCATGTCCACCCGTGGTGGGACGATAACCGGTGCGGTATCCGTGGCAATCGGGATGGGTATCGCCGCCGCGGTCTTCGGGATGGCGCGCGACTTGTCGAGATTGGTGGGGGGGCCGTTTTACTCCCTGCTGGGCGTGTGCGCGTTCATCCCGACCGCGGTCTCCTTCGTCCGCTCCAACGGATGCCTGCACGGGCCGCCGCCGGGACTGCGTTTCGCTGGAGCGGCGCTGCTGGTGGCCGTCGCCGGCTTGGCGTTCGGTGCCAGCTTCCTGGTCAGGAGACGGCTGCCGCCGCTGTCCACCGGCCTTGCCCTGTACGGCGCACTGGAGATCCTGATCACCGCCTCGACATTCATTGCCGGCTCCGGGTCGTCGTCGCCGAACTCGCTGGCGCTGGCGGTCATGGTGCCAGGCGCGGCAGCGTTAGGTTGGTGCGCGGTCAATTTCGGTGAGCCTGGTCGTGGGGCTGGCCTCCGTCGCGTTCGGGCTGCACAGCATCTACGCGGCAGCAATCGACCCGGGATGCGGCGGCAGTAATTTCAGCGGCGTCGTCTTGATCGTGGTTTTCTGCGCTGCGTACTTCGCAGTCCGTGCGGTATGCGCGCCCTTCGCGCCGCGGCGATGACGAGCAGCTGGGGGATAGGACGATGAGCGGACCCAAAGGCGGTTCATACCGCGTCGAAACCGCGGCGCAACGCGAGGCACGGATGCTGCGAGACGCGAACGCCGACTACGCCCAGGCTGAAGTCGCGTGGGACAACGCTGTCGCGCGTATGTCGGCGGTCAGTGCGATGAGCGCAGAACCGGTGAGGTATGCGCGACCCAAACCCGTACCCGCCGACGCCGACTCCGCCGGCTATGCCCGCGCCGCCCAAGAACTTCACGCCGCCGCCGACGCCGCTGCAGCGTTGGCCACGCAGGCCCGGGAACGATTCGCCGCCGCACGCCATGCCGACCGCATGGCACGGATCATCGATCATCTCGGTGGCCCACCACCGCCCGACCGCGGCCCGGCCCCCGGGTCTCGGTGGCAAGCCAGTCAAGCGGCGCAGTCACCGGTCCCGGTTCACGTCGTCGACCGGGCCCACGTCCAGCAACGGGTACAGCGCCGCCTCGATCAACTCGCCGGCCTCGACCACGACGCGGCGCGGGTCGAAGCTCTGCTCGACGACATCGGCAACTCGGATTCGCAGTCACGAATCGATCTGATCCTCAGTGAGCTGGATCATCTGATCACCGAAGCCCGGGCGGCGGCGACCCGGGACGACGAGATCGGTGCGGCGCGCGCCGCGCTGTCGGCCATGCAAGCGCGTATGTCCCAGGTGAAAGGTCGCGCCGCCGAGCATTTGCGGGATCGGATCGCGCAATTGATCAACAGCCAGGCCCGCAGCGTGCCGGCCGACCTTCCGGACTTGGTCGACGCCGCGGTATGGGATGGCGACGCCGAAGCTGATCGGCTGCACGTGGTGTCGGTGATGCGCGCCGCGCTCGACGAGCTCGGTTACAGCGCCGGGCCGGAATTCTCCACCGACCTGTCCGCGGCGCACGCCACCGCGTATGCGCGCAGCGGATCGACGCGCTACGGGATCAAAGTGCGACTAGAGCCGGGATCCAACCGGTTCACCGCCCAGGCAGTCAAGTCCGATACCTCCCTCACGAGCGCGCAAGAAGACGTCGCCGCCGAGCGCCAATTCTGCGCGGCCTTGGACCAAATCGTCGAGCTCGCCAAACGCGACGGTGTCGAACTCGATGTCGATATCCGCACTGCACCCGGGGCATGCAGCGTTCAGCAAGTCGCCGACGCGAAACTCGGCGCGGTAGCGACCGCGGTCAAACGAGGCAGCGCCGTCCAGGAAATGAAGCGGTCGTAGTGATCCCGGCGACCGCTTCGACCGATGAGCGTCCGGCCTGGGTGCGCGAGATTGACCTTGCCATCCACATGCATCCGCAGTTGATCCTGACCGGAAACCTGCGCGACATGTACTTGCTCGACGACCCAGAAGGTCGCCGCTGGCCGATGTCGCTGACCGACGCCGTGTGGTTTGTCTTGCGGCAACAGGGATTTGCCGCGCTGCTCACCTACACCCACTCGGCTGGCCTGGCGGTGGTTCCCGACAGCAGTGGAACTTGCCAGCCTGATGCCAGTCGGGTCCTGCAATCCGTTCCCAATCTCGAGCTCGGCCGCAAACTGAGCTGGGACTTGCTGCGCCAGTTGCTTGAAGCGATCGTCGCGGTACGCCCCGGCGTCGACCCAGGCGCGCCTATCGCGTTGATGTTCCCCGATGCGGGACGCCTCTTCGACGAGCCGCTGAACGAAGACCAGCGCATATTCTTGGCGGCTGCCAGCCAGATCGCTTATGGCGCTGTCCGATTCGCCGCAACCTACCCGGTGATCATCTGGCTGATCGACCAGCCCGGCGAACTTCCCGCCTGGTTCAGCTCCGGCAACCACGCCATCCGCACCACGGTGATCCCGGCTCCCGATCTTGCCGCCAGGATGCAGATGTGCGAGGTGATGCTGCGTCGCGTCTCGGAATTCCCAGCCGACACTGAGGCGGCCGAAAACCTCGTCGCGACCTTCGCCGAACTGACACACGGCATGCACTGCCGCGCCATTCGCGATATCTGCGCCTTGGCGGCGGCCAGCGCGCTACCGGCCACCTCGATCGCCGATGCGGTTCGCGCCTACCGGGTCGGGGTGCCGGACAACCCCTGGATAAAGGCCGAACTGCGCGACCGGATCGCCGACGCCGACAACGACTTACCGAAACGCGTGCTGGGCCAGCCGCAGGCCGTGATGCGAACACTCGACCTGCTCAAACGCGCGGCGATCGGTCTGGGCGGCGCTCACCTACGCGGCAGATCAAGTCGACCGCGCGGTGTGTTGTTCTTCGCCGGTCCCACCGGAGTCGGTAAAACGGAGATGGCCAAAGCAATCGCACACATCGTGTTCGGCGACGAAAACGCCTATCTGCGATTCGACATGAGCGAGTTCGCTGCGGAGCACAACGAGGCGCGGCTCATCGGCGCACCGCCAGGTTACGTCGGCTTCGATGCCGGCGGGGAGCTGACCAACGGCGTGCGGTCCCGGCCGTTTCAGGTCATCTTGTTCGACGAGATCGAAAAGGCGCACCCACGAATCCTCGACAAGTTTCTGCAGATCCTCGATGACGGACGGCTCACCGACGGGCGCGGGGCCACAGTGCATTTCACCGAATCGATCATCGTATTCACCACCAACCTGGGCATCATAGTGCCGGGCGCCGACGGGGCCCCGATCAACAATGTTACGATCGCCGACTCGCCGGAGACCATCGACGTCAAAGTGCGGGAATACATCGAGATTTTCTTCCGCGAACAGCTGGGGCGTCCGGAGCTGTACAACCGGCTGCGGGAGGGCATCGTCGTGTTCGACTTCTTGCGGCCCGACATTCTTGACCAGATCGCCCATAGCTCCATATCCCGGGCGCTGCAGGTGGCGTCCGAACGGATCGGCGTGTCCATCACGATGTCGGCGGAAGCCGGCGAGGTGATACGGCAAGCAGCGACAGCCGACCTCAACAACGGCGGCCGCGGTGTGGTATCCGCCATCGAAACCATCTTGATCAACCCACTGTCGCGGGCGCTGTTCGCCACACCGGCAGCAGCGCCGTCGCTGGAGATCGCTCACGCCAAAAAACTCGGCCAGAACTGGGAGCTGGAGCTGCGATGAGGCTCAACATCTCTCGCCTCCACTACCCGGTGACTGCTCTCGGGCCGGGGCGCCGCGTCGGGATCTGGGTGCAGGGCTGCAGCCTGGGCTGCCCCGGTTGTGTGTCACGCGACACCTGGAGCCATCGCGCCGGCACCCAGCTTCCGGTGGCCGAAGTGCTGCAGTGGCTCGCCGGCACCTGCGCCGAGAGCCAGGTGGACGGGCTGACGATCACCGGCGGAGAGCCCACTGAACAGCCCGAAGCGTTGCGCCTGCTGCTGGCGGGTGTCGGCGAGCTGCGCCGCAGCGACGTCTTCGGCGGCGACGTGCTGTGCTACACCGGTCTCGAGGAGGCCGATTTCCGGGAAAAGCTCCCCTGGGCACCGGCTTTCATCGATGCCGTCATCACCGGCCGGTTCCAGGTCGCCGAGCCGACATCATTGCTGTGGCGTGGGTCAGCCAATCAGCAGCTCATCCCGTTGAGCCGACATGGCCGACAGCTCTATCGGCAGTATCTCGACGCCACCACCAGCCGACCTGCCATGCAGTTCACCGTGACCGACGGACAGGTCTGGATGATCGGTATTCCACGACGAGGCGATCTGCAGCGGTTGGAGTCCGCGCTACGCGACAACGGCGTCACCCTTGAGGACGTGTCATGGCGCCCATGATGATGTGCCCGGCTCACGGGCTAGTCTCCGGGGAAACCTGCATCCCAGGGTGTTTCGAGCCGCTGCAACCCTATGTCGAGGACGCTTCCCCGGCGCCGGAGACGTGTCCCGCGATCGGCTGCGGGATGCCGCTGCCGTGTCCGCTGCACTCCGTCGGTGACCGCGACGCCGGACATCGCGAAGTCGCCGCATACCTTGCCCAACCGGAGCGCTACGGAAGCGCGGAGCACGAGGTCGACGGCGTCGCTCTCGACTTTCCCTGGGGACGGGTGGCTGTGCCCACACAGGGCCTGACCGTGGGGCGTGACTTCGGAGACGAATGTGGTTCAGAGATCGAAGGATTCGATAACGTCTCGCGACGGCACGCGCAGATCACCGTGGAAGACGGGACGATCTTCGTGCAAGACCTGGATTCCACCAACGGCACTACCGTCAACGGCATCCCCACGATCCCCCGACAACGCCGGCCGGTGGCCGACGGAGACGTCCTCGGCTTCGGCGCCCATCTACGCGTACCGGTGCGCAGCGGAAAGGCGCTGCGATGACGCCCATCACGGTCACCGCGTTCACCGACACCGGGCTGCAACGCGGTCATAACGAGGACGCGATCCTGGTTGGTGGCTGGATGTGCCAAACCGGGGTCGGCGCACTGGTCACGATGCACTTCAGCACCGCATCGCCTTTCGTGTGCGCGGTGGCCGATGGGATGGGCGGCCACGCGGCCGGTGATCTGGCCAGCCGAGTCGCCCTAGGCACCGTCGCGGATGCCTCATCGACATGGCGCAACTCAGATGATGTGGTCAAGACGCTGGTGCAGACTAACGACCGGATCCGCCAGGTCGGGAGTAACCCTGATCTGCGCGGTTTGGGGACCACCATCGCGGGCGTGTGTGTGCTCAACGACGAAGTCATCGTATTCAATGTCGGGGATAGTCGTGTCTACCGCCTCGACAGCGGTTTCCTGCAGCAGGTCTCGGTCGATGATGCCGTCACCGACACCCACGGCCGCACAACCAATGTCGTCACGCAATCGCTCGGCCAGCGCGAGCCCGTTTCGCCTCATGTCGCGGTCTTCCCGTGCGACGCGACAACCTATTTGATCTGCTCAGACGGCGTCAGTGCAGTCAACTCGCCGGCGAGTCTGCGGGCCGCTGTGCTGAAAGCAGATACCCGAGACTGCGCAAACTCGATCATCGACGCGACCCGGGCCAACGGGGCCGAAGACAACTTCTCGCTGATTCTCCTCGACTTGCCCCCGTTGCTGCCCGAGACGCCCACGCGGGCAACGGAAGCGGTGCCCGCGGCACCCGACGACCCGCAACTAGCAAGGGGGAACTATGAGCAGTGATTACGACGACCCGATCGAACGCCCGTTGACCCGCCGTGACGTTCGCCCGGCCACCACGCGCGACTCACACCCACCCGCGTCGCAGCACCGACCCGGCACGCGCCGCGACGTCCGGCCGGAGACTGTCCGCGACAGCTCGACACCGCCGGGGGACTTCGCGACGGAAATGCTCTCTGCGCCAAGCGACATGGTGTTGCCGGACTACCTGGCCCGCGAGTATGACATCGCCGATGATCTGAACAGCGGTGCTGAGGCCGACGTCGCGCTCATCAAGCGCCGTCGTGACGGCCATCTGAAGGTGGTCAAAATCTATCGGCGCGGGATCACCCTCCCCGAGGGGTTCGTGGAGCGGCTGGCTTCAGCTGATCCGCGACACGTCCTTCCGGTCACCCGCTCCACCTACACCGGGTGGAGGTCGCCGCGATTCATCGAAGTGATGGATTACCTGCCACACGGCTCGCTGGAAACCCTGCTGGACCGGGCCGGTGGCGCGGTGCCGGACCTGGCCGGCGACATCCTCGTCGAAATGACCGACGCGCTGGACTACATCCACAATGAACTGGGTATCGTGCACCGCGACATCAAGCCGGCCAACATCCTGATTCGAAACCGCCAGCCTTTGGACCTGGTGCTGGCCGACCTCGGCATCGCCGCCGAAGTGACCCAACTGCGAATGTCGCGGCGGGAGACGACCGGCGGCGTCAAGGGCACGCTGATCTACCAATCACCTGAAACACTCAACAGGAGTAACGCCGGAGCGCCGCGCGACTGGTGGGCGTTGGGAATGACAATGTGCGAGGTGCTCACCGGTCAGCATCCCTTCAAGTATGGGCGAGGCGACACGTTGCACGACGAAGGCAGAATCCGGGATGCGATCACGATGGGTGACTTCGACCTGTCGATGATCCGCGACCAGCGCTGGAATCTGTTGTGCCGCGGGCTGCTGACGCACAACCCAGACGATCGGTGGGCGGCGCAGCAAGTGCGCGCATGGTTGGCCGGCGAGTCACCGCCGGTGGCGGCGCTTCGCCCGCCACAGCACAGCGAACGGACGGTGCGGCCGTACCGGTTCGCCGGGCAGCGGTTCACCGACCCCGTCGTCCTCGCCTCGCACATGGTGACGAACTGGGACGCCGCGGCGGCGGTGTTCACCTCAGCTGAGGAGTGCGGCACGCTTCGCGCCTGGATCCGCGAGGACGTCAACGATTCATCGATCGACGTGAACGCGTTGACACCGGTCACCAGCAGCGACCAGCCGCAGGTAGATGCTCGCATCATCGAATTCACCACGCACTACCGCGGCGGAGAGGACGTGACGTTCCGTGGCGCGCGGATCAGTTCGCACGACCTCGCGGTGTCATACCTGCGCGCCGGCGAGGGATGGGACCGGGATCCGCTGCTGTCGGCGCTGCAGCCGGCTGTATTGGCCGCGCTCACCGAAGCCCAGCTTGACGAAAACGCTGGCCCGGACGGCCAATCCGGCGAGTACTACGCGTTGGCGCGATTGTCGCGCTACGCCGAATCCGTGGACCGCACCATCGAGCAGGCCCGCTCCGACATCATGCGCGCCGCCTCGACCTGGGTGGCCGAGGCCGACGTGGGCGTCGACGTGCGCGACGGCCTGCCCGTGCGGGTCGCTCGGGCACGTGCGGTGGCGCGTGCCGCACTGCTGTCGCCGACGTGTCTGGCCGAAGTCCGATCCGATTTCGGGCGACTCAACACCACCAGCCCCCGGTGGTTCGCCGAGTTGGCTGCGCAGGCGGCCGGGTCGCATCGGGAAAATCAGAGCCAGAACCCGACAGGCGCGTCCGCCAACGCGACTGAAGTCGCTCTCAAAGCCCTGGCGATCGGAATGGTTGATCTGGCAATTCATTACGAGCATGTCTGCGCCAATGCTCGCCGGGCAGCCGAACAGCGGCGCAGCGCTGAGGAGGCAGCCGAGGCGGAAGCCGCCCGGCAGCGCGCGATCGACGACCGCCGACGTGAAATACACGACGCCTTCTCAACGGCTCGACGGCGTGCCTTCCGCCTGGCGCAGGTGTGGCTCTTCCTGTGCTTTGTCATCCTGGCCAACAACTTCATCAGCGACCCGCAGAAAGGGCCATACGGATTCGCCGACGGCAGCTACGGCGTGGTGACGTGGAGTTTGATCTTCATGCTGGCTGGGGGGCTGGTTGTCGATCTCGCCGTCGGCAGGGGCCAAGCTCGTGCGCTGGTAGGCGGAGCCGCCGCGGGATTCCTGTTGACCACGTATACGACGTTCTCGCAGCCGAACGTGGGTCAGCGTCCGCTGGATATCTCGATGTTTTGGCTGACAGCGCTTTTCGGAGTGCTCGGATATCTGGTGTCGGCGTTGTTGGGGCAGCGAAACGGGAACTGGTATCAACCTGAAGCCAGAGGCCGTCAGCTCATGGCTTTGGCGGGGATCCTGGCTCTTGTCGTGTCAGGTTTCGTGGTTTTCAATGGCCCCGAAAATACGAACCAGACGGCGCATGGCCCGACATCCAACCCGATTACGACGGGGCGCCAGGTCGTTGTGCATCCCACCATCACCGCTGATGCGACAAACGACGTTATCCGCGGCATGGCAATCGGATCCTGCTGGAACGGGCGGTGGTCGTGGAGTGCTACCGACGGCTCCTACATGCCGGTCTCTGTTCCCACAGTGGTGGACTGCTCGTCGCCAGACGCCACCCAGAGTCTCGACATGATCGCAGACAACTGCAGCGGCACGTCCGCGCAGATGATCCTGACGCAACGGGCTATGTTCGACGGACAGGCGCATTGCCTGCTGCTGGTGCCGTCAGAGGGGATGTGCATACCGATGGTCATGAACGGAAACACAGCAGATTACACGGGCATGCCCGTCGTATGCGACACGCCGCCCAGTCCGCGGTATCCGTCGCTGATGCATCTGATGAGCCGGCTGCAGAACCAAAACGATTCGTGTAATACCAGTATCGGCAACTACTACATCTGGTTCGACGCGGTGAATTCCGGATTCTGCTACACGATCGATTCGTAGGGCGATCGATGCGGGTGCCAGCCCTCGGCAATCACCGCCACTTCTGAAGAGAGCGGGCTAGCTCGGATCTGAAGAAACCCGAATCGAGATTGCCACGGTTCAGCAATCCTTCGAGCGAGTCCCTGAGGCTGACCACCTTGAGGGGGTATTTCGATGGGCTGGCCAGCGCCCAGTCCACCGCTGCCTCCAGTCCCTTTTCCCGACATACCTTTTCAGCCTGGCGGGCCATAGACCGCTTCTGGAACATGCCAAAGCCGAACTCCGTCCACACCCCTACAGCGACCGCCTCCAGGGCGAGCAGCGTGCCCAACAAGTGCAGTGGGGAGTGCTTGTCCATCTTCACCGAGGACAGCTCAGACGCCACCAGCGCCCCGTCAGGACGTCGAACACGGTTTACTTCTGCTGCCACTAGTTGCGCACCGCGGTCACCGGCAGCCTCGTTTGCCAGGCGAACGAGTGTGTCACCCTGATCAGGAAGTTCGTACTTGGTACTAGGCATATTCGTGACCTGACGCTCGCTGACTTACTTCCAGTGGCCGCCATGTTCGTTGCAGACCGACCCGGTGTTGTTGCACTTGCTGCAAGTGAGTTTTCCGCCAATTCCGCTGGCGCGGCCACCGTTGCATGCCTGACAGTCGTGCACTGGCCTGTGGCATTTGCGGCATTCCATCAGATAATCCCCTCGAGAGATGGTCTTGTCGTGAGTGAACCGATCCTCACATCAACCCGATGACGAGGACAATCATCCGTTCGGCTGACAGTGCTTGCACGGTTGGCGGACAAGGCGTGTCAGTCGTTCGGTCGATATACAGGCAGCGCCATTTCGGGGGATCATCGCGCACACACCTTCACCCGCGAGATAGGGGCAAATGGATGCGCGACCTTGGACGACTCCGACAAGGCATCACTCAACGTGCCAAGGAGGCATCCCAACAGGTCGCGGCCACGGTCGTCAAGGGGCTTGAGGAGCAGGGGCTCGCCGGCCGGGACCCCGATGCGGTTGCGAAGACCCAAGCGGCTGAATGCGAGTCGGGTGAGGGAGCGTCGCCGGCCGAAGTCACCCAAGAAGTAGGGCGACTGACGGCTTTGCTGCAGCGCACACGACCGATGCCGGGCCCGGTGGTCGGCCGGTGGTCGATCGGCATCGGTGACCTTATCGCCGAGCACCCGAAGGTTCCCAGCAAACTGCATGGACTCGTGCGCACCCTCGATCGCTACGGCGGGCTGGCGATCAGCGAGCGGTCGGTCGCGTTCGACGGCGACGAAATCGAGTGGTCGAGCGTAACCGAAGTCCGCACTCGCAATGTTGTCGAGTACCTGCTATCCGACGCCGCGCAACAGTTGATCAGCCACTTGCCGATGCCCTGGTTTCCGGGCAGGCGCAAGGTGCTTGATGCCATCTCGCAGGCGTTGCTCACCTTACTTTTGGCGACGGCTCGAGCGCAGCTGGAGCGGCCTGGGGCCGCCTTGATGATTCCCGCCGAAATCCAATACCGGGGCGGGGTGCGCCGCGAGCGTGAACTGGCACCGGGAGTCTTGGCGGCGCTGGCGCTGGCCGACCCCGCGGTCAACCAATGTCTGATCGCGACCGCTCAGGCACATCAGATTGTGGTTCGCCCTGCCGACGACACCATGATGGTGAGCGCGGATCAGCGCGCCGCACAGCTCAGAGCGAGGCTTGGCGAGCTGGAAGCAAAGTTGCAGCGTTGGCGCGCAGGTGCCGCGGCGCAGCAGCCCCACGACGCCGCGCCGACGGGATACCCTGAGGCGCAACCTGAATGAGGAGCTCGTCGGGTTACTGTCGAGTGAGTGTTGTGTCTGAGGTTCCGTCTGTGTGGCTCAGTATTTTCGCGAAGCAGTGATCGGCGTCGAATCCTTGGTTTGCGCACCATGCGTTGGCATCCTCGCCACTGCCAAAGGGCACGCCGGCCACGGTGACCCACCAGGTGGGATCGCTGAATACCGGCCAATCGCCCGACCACACCAAGCGCGCCCCCGGAAACCGTTGGCGTAGTTGCATATGGTCCCGCACGATGTCGTTGGTCGACCACGTAGTCCCGTCAGCGACGAGCCCAGGACGCTTGGAACTAAGTTGCGGCTGCCACCGGTCCAGCAGGTTGGCATCGATGTAACTGCGGTCGGCCGCCGCGATGTCGGCCAGCGCAGATTGGGCGGCCCCTTCGAGGTTGCCTGATTCCGGTGTGCCGGCCCCCGTCGCTGTCAGCGATGAAACGCCCGCTGTACCGCTGGCCGACCCGTCGGAGCCTTCCTTATATGCGGTCAGCTTTAGATTCCCGGCGATGGAATCGGGCGTGCGCCAGTAGGTTCCGGCAGGAAAGATCAACTCTACCGACATACCGCTGCTTGTGACCGCAATAGGGTTCGAAGAGAGATCGAAAAGCCCTGCAGCGACGTCTCTTCCGGTCGCGTCCACGGCCGTCACGCGGAATCTATTGTTGCTGAGCAGGTCACCGCCTGAGCAGCTCGGTGAGATTTGCGTGACGATGGTCAGTCCGTCGGAGCTGACCGTGGCCGACTGGGACTGCAACGCCGGCGGCGACGGGCACGCGGAGATATTGGTGATCGACGCTGCAGATGTGGGTGCTGAGTCACCACTCGTGGCTGAAGTGGTTGGGTTGCCGCCTGACCGGGACAACGCCGCCGCGGCGATGACCACGAGGACTGCTATGACCGCACCACCGATCAGCCAGGGTTTGGCGTCCCGCCGCCCGAATGCTGTTGGCGTGTCGTAGCCCCGCGCAACGCCGGGACGGTTTGCGTCGTAACCGAAACGAGGAGCGTTTCCTGTTGCCGGAGAGGAGCGTTGGGTGGCGCTCTGTGCATGGAAGGGCGGACTATAGGGGGGAAGGGTCGGTGCCGGGTCGGCACGGATCTGTTGGGTCGGGATGATGGGCGGTGGGATGGGGGGCGATTGCTGCGGACCCCCGAACTGTTGGTGTGTGTAGGTAGCCAGAGCCCGTGCTTCAGCAGAGAGAGTGGCGGCGTACGGCATCGGCTCGCTACTCGGATAGCGCAGGCTCAACACCGCCATATCCCCGACCGTATCAAGGGTGTAGCGGCCGAATGATCGAGCACGAACCTCCGCGGGAACATATTCGTCCTTGTCAAGCGGCGTCATCAACGCAAAAGACGCCGCGTTGCACGGACTGAAGAACACGGCCAGCGTTCGGTCCGCTGCCACCGAGACGTCGATCTTGAAGCCGCCACCGGGCGGCACCTCCTCCCAGCCGGCCTTTCGCAGGTTGGCTTGCAGTTCGGGTGGCACGGTCAACTGGAGGTGCTCGAGGCCAGGGAGAGTGCTCAGTTCGACCACATTGGACGAGTCGACAATGCGAGCGAATCCGGCGGGAACGCGCCCGCCAATGGTTCCAATCCCCCACTGCCATGGTTGCTGAATGTTGCGAAGCCGCATCGCGATCTCATTGATGGAGAAGTCTGAATCGGCTTCTGGGCTAACGCAGACCGCTATCGCCGACCCGAATTGGCCTTCAAAGCACAATAGGTACATGCCGGGCGTCCCGCGGAATTTAGCCATGAAGTCGCTGCCTTGCGACTCGGTCTCGAGTAACGCAGGTGCGACTGCAGTGAACGCTCGAAAGCAGCTCGCCGCGTCGCCCGGGCCGTACATCAGGTACGCCACACCCACCGACGTGAGGAACACGTGCGCTAGTTGGCGTGAATCATTCAATGGCAAACCAGGATCCGCGAGTGTCGCTTTGTCATCCTCAGACGTCGACTGCGGGGGCCCCGACCTTCCGGGCGCCGACTGAATGGTTGGTCCGTGGTAATTCGGCCCGCTTACAACGCTGTTGGATAATTCGTTCAGCTTGCGTTCAAGCCAGAACTTCTTCGATACCACCCGGTCGCACAGCGCCATGATCCCGTACTTGGAGTGCCACGACGATGTCCATATCCCGACGCCTGTGGTCCCGTCATTCAGATCCTCGATATCCACTGAGATGACGGGCCGTTTTGAGCCGTACGAGCCGATCCCCAAACCTCGGGCCTGGAAGTTCAGTAACCCGCGTCCGTCCACCTCCTTCCATCCAACGCCGGAGAAATTCGAGCGGACAGCGTCGGCGGCGGCATCCGGCGGGACGGGTAGAAGTATGTGCTGCTGCCGCCGGGCCAAGAAGGTGAGCGCCCAAGAAAGGATCAACACGAAGCCTATATAGAACAGCACGAACTTCACGCCGGCACCAAGGCCGCTGGCGAAGGATACGATAAAACCGATCGCCCCAAGAGCAATGGCGGCTAACTGAATTTCCACGGATTCTCCTGCAGAGTTGATGCACGGGGTCAGCTAAGACGCCATAGCCGATCCGGCGGTGACCTACAGATAATCACGCGCCGCCCCAGCCGGTCTGTCGGCCGATCGACCGACACAGTTGAGGGAGGCACGAGCCAGCCTCTCGGCCCGTGTCACCCAAACGGCGTATACCGGGGACTGCTGTCGTGTGCAACGCTCACGGCCAAGTCAGACCAGGCGGTGCGGTGATGCCGGCTCGAGCCGGCGGAGTGGGGGGACAAGCGTCAATGTTGCAGTCGACAAACGAGATCTCTGCGAGAAGGGTGGATGTGCATCGTGAGCGATGAAGAACTGAACGCGCAGGGCTTGCGCAACTGGAATGCCGTCATCGAAGGGTTCCGAATCATCAACGGGGGCGACCTTTGTAGCAACTTCACCCAAGCCTCGGCGGATGTGTACCAAATGGACGTCACGTATCAGGGCCAGGCCTATACCATCGCGATCTCCAACAACGGCAATGTCTGGGGGAACATATTCTCCGTGATCTTGTCCGAAAACTGGGGGGCAGACGAGGCCCTCGTAGCCATCACCGCGATTGGCGAGCTTCCGGCGCTCGGAATCGCACGAGTTGGTCCTGCTCTATGCATCCGCCACAGCGTCAGTCTCCCGTCGGCCAGCATCCATGCGTTCACCAACGGTGCCCTCATGACCGCAATAGCCAGCGAAAGAATTATCGAGGCACTTCGAGCCCATTACGAAGTACCGCAAGGACCGGCCTAAACAGTGTTATAAACGCCGCCGATGTGCTGTCGGCGCGCGGCTTGTCGCTGGAAAATCGTTACGGGGCGGGCATTTCGCATATTGGATCGCCAGCGGTGACGGCTATGACGGACGTGACCTGCGCCAGGGCTCGCTCAACTATCTGTTGTTGCTCGAGCACGCTTGGGCATACGCTGCCATCGGGGTGGCCGCAACATGGAGAGAAAAATGTCCCCGATTCGCGCATCGGCCGTATTCGTTGCATGCGTGGCGGTGGTCGCGTTGGCGCCGCCGGCCGTTGCCGATCCGATGGACCCGATCCCTGGCAATGGTGTCTTCATCGTCGGACCTGACATCGCACCGGGCCTGTATCACACCGGCGGGACGGCGTCGATCGTCGGCGTGTGGATCAACAACATCCCGACCAGGGCGAAATGTGCTCGTGGTTTACCTACAGCACTCCTGATGCGAACAAGGCCAACGTCGTCCAGGCGAATCAATCTATGGGCCCGATGTACGCGAATATCAACACGACGATCAAGGCCTTCGAGTCGCAGAACTGTCGACCCTGGACGCGGGTCCCATGACTCCGGCCCGGGGAATAATCCGGACTGCAGTCCGGTTGGCCGGGTGGTACCGGTTAGTCCGACTCAAGGGAGAATTCGCATGACCGCAACCGTTGGTACCCAGACGCTTAGCGCCGGAACGTGGGCGATCGACCTCGTCCATTCCTCGATCAACTTCTCCGTGCGCCATCTGATGGTCGGCAAGATTCACGGCAGATTCGACCAGTTCAGCGGTGCCATCACGATCGCCGACGACGGCACTCCATCGGTTCGCGCTGAGGTGGACGTGACTTCCATCGACACCGGCAACGAGCAGCGTGAGGCGCACATCAAGGCCCCCGACTTCTTCGACGTCACTCATTTCCCGACCGCCACGTTCGTGTCCACCGCGGTGCGGGCAGACGGCGACGACTACGTGCTCGACGGCGATTTCACACTTAAGGGTGTCACCAAGCCGGTCCCCATGACTCTGGTGTTCAACGGCACCAGCCCCGGCATGGGCCGCGGCGAAGTCGCTGGCTTCGATGCCTCAGTTGTGCTGAGCCGCAAAGACTTCGGAGTCGGCCCCGAGTTGCCGCTCGAGGGCGGTGGCACGATGGTGGGAGACAAGGTCACGCTCACGCTAGCAATCGAGGCCCTCAAACAGGCCTGACGACTCTCAGCGGCCCGGAGCAACGGTTGGCAGGCCGACTGCCGCTGGAGCATTGGGCATCGAGTCGTGATTGACAGCCGTCAAGACGGTCTCAATACTCCACCAATACGACTGCCGGCCATCGCCGATGTGAGGCTGACAGTGTCGATAGAAGCTGAGGCCTGCGATGAGCGATATGACGACGCGGTTTGCCCAAATCGTGGGCGAGCACAATTTGCTGACTGGCGACGCAATCCCCGAGGACTATTTCCACGACGAAGTGTTGACGACGGCGCCGCAGAAGCCCGCGCACGTCGCCAAACCCGCATGCGCAGAAGAGGTTTCGCAGCTGCTGAAAGCCGCCTCGGAGCATGGCGTGCCGGTGACGGCCCGCGGGTCCGGGACCGGCTTGTCGGGCGCGGCGATTCCGCGGGAAGGCGGGCTGGTGATCTCCTTCGAGCGGATGAACGCGGTCCTGGAGGTCGATACAACCAACCAGGTAGCCGTCGTGCAGCCAGGTGTGACCCTGACCGAGCTGGACGCCGCGACCGTTGATGCCGGGCTGAGCTACATGGTTCAACCGGGCGAGCTGTCCTCCAGCGTCGGTGGCAACGTCGGAACCAACGCCGGCGGGATGCGCGCGGTCAAGTATGGGATAGCCCGCCATAACGTGCTCGGGTTGCAGGCGGTGCTGCCGACCGGCGAGATCATCCGGACCGGCGGCAAGATCGCCAAGGTGTCCACCGGCTACGACCTGACCCAGCTCATCGTCGGCTCCGAAGGCACCCTGGCCCTGGCCACGGAGGTGACCGTCAAGCTCCATCCGCGGCTTGACCACAGCGCCACCGTGCTCGCCCCGTTTGCCGACTTCGAGCAAGTCATGGAGGCAGTACCCAAGATCCTCGCCAGCGCGCTGGCGCCCTACATCCTGGAATACATCGACAACATGACGATGGCCGCACTCGTCCACACCCAGAATCTGGAGCTGGGTGTTCCCGACAAGATCCGGGACAGCTGCCAGGCGTATCTCGTTGTGGCGCTTGAGAACCGCACTGCCGACCGACTGGACGAGGATGTCGAGCGAGCCGGTGAGCTGGTCGCCGAGCTGGGTGCCGTCGACGCCTATGTGCTGGAAGGAGGCTCAGCACGCAAGCTGATCGAGGCGCGCGAGAAGGCGTTTTGGACGGCAAAGGCTATCGGCGCAGACGACATCATCGACACTGTTGTGCCGCGCTCCGCGATGCCGAAATTTCTTTCCGCCGCACGCGATCTGGCGGCGACCGCGGGTGCTGCCGCGGCCGGCTGCGGACACGCGGGCGACGGCAACGTGCACCTGGCCATCTTCTGCAAAGACCCGGAGAAAAGGAGGCAGCTGATGACCGACATCTTAGCGTTGGCAATGGAATTGGGCGGCGCGATCTCCGGTGAACACGGCCTCGGCCGCGCCAAAACCCCGTACTTCCGCAAACTGGAAGACCCCGTCAAGATCGAGCTCATGCGTCGCATCAAACAGAGCTTTGACCCGGCGGGCATCCTCAATCCCGATGTTCTCTTCGCGGCGGAAGATGCGCAGGCATCAGTTTTGCTGCAACATGACGGCGCCACACCGAGACCACCTCGAGGCGACGAGTTCGGGAGCGACCAACATTTCGCCGGCTAAGCGTTCCCGGGCGTGCTGACCATCTGTACCGTCGTCGCCGACCGCCACAGCCAATACGCTCGCATCAACGACGATCACGTTCTGCCCGAACGTAATCGACAGCAGTCTTGAAAAGATACGCGGCCACCACGCCGTTCGCCGATGCGGTCCAGAACCTCATCCAGAGTGGGTTGACCCGCCTCGGCGATCAAACGGCTTCGAAGGTATTCCTCTAGGGACTGATGCGCGCGCGCCGCTCGCTCCCGCAGGACTCGGTGGGTGTCTTCAGGAAAGTCTTTGATCTGCACACTGGGCATGGCGCCATTATGGCGTGCCAATAGCGCCACAATGCAAGTGTGAGTTAACCGGCCCATGGTGAGCAGCCGGGCTCTACCCGACGGGGAATCCCTTACGTCACAGGAAGTTAGGGATATGACGATATGCCCGGCTCGCAGCGACAACTGACGATCCCCCGAGGCACCGCCGCAAATTGTCGCTGTGAGCTGGGCGCAAAGTGTGCCGCCTCTCCGAGAGGCCCGTGTGGTGGATGTGACTTAGCCTGTTGGGACTTGCCGTCCCTCGTGAAAGGGTGATGCGGTGATCCTCGCCGTCGACCTCGGCAAGACGTCCTGCCGGGCCGCAGCAGCCGGCCGGAGGGTCGAGGCGGCGGGCGCGCCGGGACTCGCGGCGCCTGGCGGCGTGCGGGCCGCGGAGGCGGCGATCCTGGCTATCGCCCGCGAGTTCGGCCCGGTCGACGAGGTGATCGTGGGCGCCGCCGGGGCGCTGACGGCGCCGGACGCGGCGCGCGCGCTGGGCGAATGCGCTGCTGACCTCGCTACGAGCGAAACGTGTCGCGGTGACCAGCGACGCCGTGATCGCGCACGCGGGCGCGCTGGACGGGGAGCCGGGCGTCGTGCTGATCGTGGGCACCGGCGTCGTGGGGCTCGCGATCGGCGCGGACGGCGCGCTGCGGACCGCCGACGGCTGGGGCCCGTGGCTGGGCGACGAGGGCGGCGGCGCGTGGATCGGCGCCGCCGGGCTGCGCGCGGCGCTGCGCGCCCACGACGGCCGCGGCCCATCCACCACGCTGCTCGACGCCGCCCGCGCCCGCTTCGGCGCACCGGAGACCTGGCCCGCGCAGCTCACCGGTGCCGCCGCGCTCGCATCGTTCGCGCCCGACGTCCTCGCTGCAGAGGGCGACGCCGCGGCGCTGGCGATCGTCAGCGCCGCCGCTGAGGCGCTCGCCGCGACCGCCCGCGCGGCCGGGGATGGCCCGGTGGCGATGGTCGGCGGCCTGGCGGGGGTCGACGCGCTGCGCGAGCAGCTCGACCTCGTCCCGGCCGTCGGCGATGCGCTCGACGGCGCGCTGCGGCTGGGGGCGATCCACGAGCCGCACGTGATCCGCGTGCAGGCGGCCCCCGAAACCCTTGCGCTGCAAGGGCTCGACGCGCTCGCGACCGAAGCCGTGCGGCCAGACCTGGATGACCTCGACGCACGGCCTATCGGCGAGGTCGTCGCGCTGCTCGTCGCCGCTGAGGGCGAGGCGCACGGCGCGGTGGCGGCCGCGGTCCCTCGGATCGCAGCGGCGGTCGAGGCGATCGCGGCGCGGCTCGAGGGCGGCGGTCGCCTGATCTACGCGGGCGCCGGAACGCCCGGGCGGCTCGGTGTGCTCGACGCGGCCGAGTGTGGGCCCACGTTCGGCACCGACCTCGTGCGCGGCGTGATTGCCGGCGGGCCGGCGGCGCTGACCGAGGCGATCGAGGGCGCGGAGGACGCGTTCGATCCCGCCGATCTCGCCGACCTGACCGCCGCCGACGCGCTCGTCGGTATCACGGCGTCGGGCCGTACGCCGTATGTGCTCGGGGCGCTCGAGCACGCGCGCGCAGCGGGCGCCCTGACCGTCGCGATCGTCAACAACCCCGGCAGCGAGGCGACTGCCGACCTGGTGATCGAGCTGCTGACCGGGCCCGAGGTGCTTGCCGGCTCCACACGGCTGACCGCGGGAACGGCTCAAAAGGTTGTGCTCAACGCGATTTCGACGAGCGTGATGATCGCCCTCGGTAAGGCCTACGGACCGCGGATGGTCGACGTGCGTCCGATCAGCGCGAAGGTGCGCCGCCGCGCGGTGCGGATCGTCCGCGACGCAGCCGGCGTCGACGAGCAGGCCGCGGCCGCCGCACTCGCCGCCGCGGGAGGTCACGCCAAGACGGCGATCGTCGCGCTGCTCGCGGACGTCGACGCGGCCGAGGCCGCCGTCCGGCTCGACCGGGCGCGAGGACGCGTGCGGGATGCGCTCGGTGGGACGTGAGGGTGATCGGGTTGATGTCGGGGACGTCGATGGACGGCCTCGACGCGGCGGTGGCGGAGCTCGAGTGGGAAGGCCGTGCGGTCGCGATGTCGCCGCTGCGTCATATCGAGCGGCCGTGGCCGGACGCCGTGCGCGCGCGGCTGCACGCCTCGCTGGGGCCGACGACGGCGGGCGAGTTGTGCGAGCTCGACCAGCTGATCGGGCAGGCGTCGGCGGAGCTCGCGGCCGAGCTACTGCCCGCCGACCTCGTGGTCAGCCACGGGCAGACGGTCCACCACTGGGTGGAGGACGGCGAGGCGAAGGGGACGCTGCAGCTCGGGCAGCCCGCGTGGATCGTCGAGGCGACCGGGCTGCCGGTGATCTCCGACGTCCGCGCGCGCGACATCGCCGCCGGCGGCCACGGCGCCCCGCTCGCCGGGATCCTCGACGACCTGTGGTTGCGGGGCGAGCACACGCGCGCGGCGCTCAACCTCGGCGGGATCGCGAACGTGACGATCGTCCGCCGCGGCCGTCCCCCGCTCGCATTCGACACCGGCCCGGCCAACTGCCTGCTCGACGAGGCGGCGCGCCGCACGATCGGCCGGCCGAGCGACGAGGACGGCCGGCTCGCCGCCCGCGGCACACCGGACGCGGCGCTCCTCCAAGGCCTGCTCGACGACCCCTACTACGCGCTCGCGCCGCCGAAATCGACTGGCCGCGAACACTTCCAGCCTCGGCGACCTGCCGGATCTCGCGCCCGAGGACCTGCTGGCGACGCTGACGGAGCTGACCGCGATCACCGTCGCCGACGCGCTCGCGCCGTACGCGCCCGCCGAGGTCGTCGCGTCCGGAGGCGGCATGCGCAACCCGACGCTGCTCGCCGCGCTCCAGCGCCGCCTCGCGCTCACCCTCAGCGACGAGCACGGCCTGCCGGCGCAGGCCAAGGAGGCCTACCTGATGGCGCTGATCGGCTTCCTGGCCTGGCACCAGGTGCCGCTGCTCACCGGACCGCACGTGCTCGGACGCATCTCTCCCGGCGACGCGCCGCTCACGCTACCGGCGCCGGCCGGCCCGCCCACCGGCCTGCTCATCCGAACGGCGTGAAGCCGTTGCGATTCGAAGCTGTCGGGGTGGGGAGGGCCGGGGTGGCGCAGACGCCGGCGATTTTCTGTGCGCGGAGGCTGCAGTTGACACGATGGCGCACACGCTGCCATCTGCCAGCGGATCGTCATCTCGGCGGTTCAAGATATAGCGGTAGTGGTGGCGAAGGCAGTGGATCCGGGAAACGAGGGAGAAGGATGCGTGCGGTGAACTGTATGCGCTCTGGGTTGACGCACAACCCTGCGCATCGATCCCGCATGGTGCGTTGCGGCATCCCGCTGCTCGTCGTCACGATAACGTTCACGCTGGTCGCCTGCTCACAGTCGACCAGGTCCTCGACCGCATCGACGTCGACCGCCACTCCCGCCAGGGCAGCGGCCACGCTTCCGCCCCCGCAGCGGCGGCTGGCGTCGGACCCCGCGCAACTTGCCGGCGATCTCATTGCCGACGAGCAGGCGCTGCGCGACCCGTCGTCGTCGGAGGCCGTGCTAGTGGGGGCGGCGCGCCGCCAGCAAGGGGCCTACCGCGCCCTCGGTTCGCATCCCGAGTGGGACATGATCGTGCGCCCGCGGATCCCGCCGTCGCTGCTTGACGTCTACGACCGCAACGTCGACGCGCAACGGCAGTTCAGCGGGATACTCGCGAGCGATCCGCAGGACACGCTGCCCGCGTGGCGCATCGACCCGCCGATGCCGGCCAACAAGCTGCTCCGCTACTACCGCGAAGCGCAGGCGGCGACCGGCGTCGGCTGGAACTACCTTGCGGCGATCAACCTGATCGAAACCGGCCTGGGCCGCGTCGTCGGCATCAGCGACGCCGGCGCGCAAGGCCCCATGCAGTTCCTACCCTCGACGTTCGCCGCATACGGCGACGGTGGTGACATTCTTTCGGCCCACGACAGCATCATGGCGGCCGGTCGCTACCTTGCCGCCAACGGGTTTGCCAACGACCACGACCAAGCCCTGCTCCGGTACAACAACTGGGACCGGTACGTCCGGGCGATCAACGACTACGCCGCCGTGCTCGCAGCCGATCCCGCTAGGTTCGCCGGGTACTACCGGTGGGATGTCTACTACCGCACGACTGCTGGTGACATGCTCCTGCCGATCGGTTACGTCGCAACCTCACCGATCCCCGTCACCGAGTATTTGGCGACCCACCCGCAGTGAAAATCTGCCGGTCCGCTGACTTAGTGACTTATGTTGCCGTGCAACACTATAACGAATCGTCGGTAACCCGTCGTATTTGATCTCGCCATATTCGTAGTCGAAACGTGCGGTGCGATCTGATGCGAGCAACTTCACCGCGCGGCGACGTTCGTAGTTCAGCCTCGAAAAGCGATAACCGTCTTGGCGATTTCCAGTGCCAGCTGGTACGGCTCGGGATCGTTCCGGTTGGTCAGCACGATCACCGTGATGTGCCGCTTCGGGTAGCGCACGATCACATTGCGGAAACCCACCGTCTCGCCGGAGTGCCACAGCGTCTCGCCGGTGATGCGCCAGCCGTAGCCATACTCGATCTCGGGATCGTCGGTGTGCGTCGCGGGTGTGAACGCCGCCCGCAATGAGCTCGGATGCAGCAGGCGACCGTCGTACAGCGCGGCATCCCATTTCGCGAGATCGTCGATCGACGAATAGATTCCGCCGTCCCCGAGCACCGCACTCGTCTGGTCTTGGTCCGTGCGGTTCCAGCGGCCCGCTTCTTCGGTGTAGCCGAACGCGCGATTGTTCACCATCGAGGTACCTTCCTCGTACGCCACGGTGTTATTCATGCCAAGCGGTTGGAAGATGCGTTCCCGCAGGAACGTCGCGAAGGTCTTCCCTGACGCCCGCTGCACGATCAGTGCCAGCAATGCGTAGCCGCTGTTGCTGTACCGATAGCCGGTGCCGGGGCGGAAGTAGGTGCGATCCTGCGTTTCCAGCAGCCGCAGAACGTCCGCGTCGTGCAACTGCGCAGCGAAGATTTCCGGGATCACATCTTCGTAGTCGATGAGCCCCGACGTGTGTGTTAACAGGTGGCGAATCGTGACCGCCTCGGCGGCCTTCGGGAGCGAGGGCAGCCACCTGCGGGCGCGATCATCGAGTGTGAGGCGGCCATCCTCGGCCAGCAGCAGGATGCTCGCGGCAGTGAACTGCTTGGTGACCGATGCCAGCCGGTAGTTCGTCTCAGCCGTGGCGGGTGCGCCCGCTTGAAGGTCCGCGAGGCCGTAGCTTGCGCGCACGACCGGCTGACCATCGCGCAGCACAAGCACGGCCGCACCCGGCACGGCGCCTGCGTAGTTGCGCATCAACGCGTCGACTTCCGGTTTCACGATCCGCGTATCCCTCTGAGCTGCAACGGCGTTCGTGGAATTGGATCTCAGCGGCCCGGAGCTGCGGTTGGCAGGCCGGCGGCCGCTGCAGCGCTGAGGAGCCGTTCGTCGTAGGTGACGAAGGCGGTCAACCGGGTACCGAAGACCGCGTTCGCGGTCGCGAGATGGACGGCATCTACTGACCGTAGCGCGGTGTCCGGATACGCGGCGGCGGCGGCCCGGACCACTTCGTCGATTTCGTAACGCGCTACTCGAGCCACGATCGGGGGAACATCAGCAAGCAGCGAGGGCTCTGTCCGGCGCAGGGCGCGAGGGAGCTCGACCTCGATCAGCGTCGACGACACCCACGGCGCCGGTGTTTGCGCGTCAAGCCAGTCAGCGAGGGTATCGCTTTCCGGTTCGCGCCGAATCAGTTTCATCAGGGCAGACGTGTCGAGATAAAGCATCAATAACGCTCGGTGTCTCGCAGCTCGCGCAGCACTTGGCCGGCCTCATCGTCGGTCTTGACCGGCCCGGACGGGCGGGGCGCCGGCCCGCTGAGGGTGGCCGGGTGAAGCCTTCCGGCGCTGATCATTTCCGCTAGGGGATTTTCTCGGGCCGGGACCAGGCGGGCCACGACGGCTCCGCGTTCGGTGATGTCGATCTGCTCGCCGCGTTTGACCCGTGCGAGCACTCCGGCAGTGTTTTGGTTCAGCTCACGCACCGGCACTTCGGACATGTCAGCCATTGTACTACATATTCGTACTACGGAATGCGACGGTGTGGGTACTCGAAAAGTCGCTCGGACGCGGGCATTTCGCCTAGTGGTTCGGCAGCGGTGATTGCTGTTGCAGACGTGAAGCCCGGGGTCGACTATCCGCCCGGATTCGCTACGCTGACTCAAGTAATCACCGACAACGGCCCTCATCCACATCGGACCGGTCCACGAGGCCTGGCCAGTAAAGCTTCTGCGCGAACGGCCATCGCTGTTGGAGCTGTCCTGCTTATCCTCGCGGCGGCGGCATCGGCCCGGTACGCAACGCACACAGCAGTCAGCGGCAAGCAGCCAGGTGGGGCTCCCACAACCGAATTCGCAACGGTGTCCAAGCTGGTCAACGATGCGATTGCGGCACAGCGGCTTCCAGGTGCTGTGGTGGTGATCGGGCATGGCGGCAAGATTGTCTTTCAGCGGGCTTATGGCTCGCGCAAGCTGGCCGGCTTACCGGGGCTGGATGGATCGCCCGCACCTGCCGAGCCGATGACCGAGGACACCGTCTTCGACGTGGCGTCGTTGACGAAGTGCCTCGCGACGGCGATTGCCGTCATGCAGCTATACGAACAAGGCAAGGTTGCGTTCGACGATCCCGTGCAGAAGTATCTGCCTGACTTCAACACGGCGAACGATCCACGGCGTGCCAAGGTGACGGTTCGCATGTTGCTGACGCACACTTCAGGGGAAGGGATAGACGTCAGTCTCGGGGATCCGTGGGGACTGGACCCAGCCGATAAAGCAGAAGGCATTCATCGTGCGCTCACCACGCCGCTGCAGTCGGGACCCGGTGAGGTCTTTCGCTACTCCGACATCAACTACATTCTGCTTGGCGCGCTGATCGAGGAACTTACCGGCGAGGCAGAAGACGTCTACGTTCAGCAGAATGTGTTTGCGCCGCTTGGCATGACAGAGACCAACTACCTTCCGCCGGCCAAAGCATGTGGTCCGCACACGGTCAGGGGAGCAGCAATTGCATGGGCGCCCGCGCCCAAAGGGCGGGTGCTGGTCGCCTGTCCACCAGGTACCTGGAGCACCAGTCTGCTGTCGCGCATCGCACCAACGGCAATTGATGACCAAAGCAACGCCGATCCGGCCAAGAATCCCGACTTCGGCTATCTGCTTCGAGGCACCGTGCATGACCCGACGGCGCGCCGGATGGGGGGAGTAAGCGGGGATGCCGGTGTGTTCTCGACGGCCCATGACGTCAGCATCTATGCGCAGGCCCTGCTTGATCGGCTTGCGGGCCGCCCAGCAAGTTTCCGCTGACGCAAGCGACTTTGGAGTTGATGACGACGCCCCAGCAGCCCGGACATACGGCTCAACAACTTCAAGCGGCGAACGATGCTGCCCGAAAAGCCATCGCGAAGACACCAAACACCACAGATCCGCTGCTCGCGCCCAACTATCCGGCGATCGCAGGACAGCGACTGTTCGGGTTCGGCTGGGATATCGATACCGACTATTCCAAGCCGCGAGGGTTGATCTTTCCCATCGGTAGCTTTGGCGCCACAGGCTTTACCGGCACCTCGGTGTGGATGGACCCAGGCTCCGATACGTACGTGATTCTGCTGGCGAACTCAATCCTTGTGCGAGGCAGTCCACCGATCTCGAGGCTGCGGGGTGACGTGGCTACAGCGGCAGCCCAGGCCTTGCGTCTCTAAAGCGGGGCCGCTAGGCGCTGTTCCATCGACAAAGCCAATCGCCCCAGGAAGCTATCCGATACGCAGTCGAAGGTCCAAGAGCTCTTGTTTCTCACTCGCCATCGAGTTGTAATTTCGGTGAGTGTTGCTCAAGCAGGAGAGACGCCGTGTCGGGTCGTGGAGCCAGCGCCGTCACCATCGCGGTCGCCATCGTCGGCGCCCTCGTCACGGTCCCACCGCTGATATCGCCGCCACGCAGCGGCCAGGTACGTCTGACCAGCGTCGACGACGCGGATTCGGCGCTGGGCGATGGCACGGCGTTGATCTTTGGCACCAGCGGGATTCCGGTCGCCAGCTCGGGCTACCAAGAGGCGGTCGAGGAGCTCTATCTGCAGCCGCGTGGCTTCGACGGCACTGTCGAAGCTCCGTATACGCCGGAGGGGTTGTATCCGGTGACTGGTGTGCACAGTCTGACCCTCGACGCCTCGTTCGCGCAGGAGGAGCAGATTCTGGACTCCGCGATCCAGAGTCAAATCGCCGCCGGGGGAGTCGATGCCGCGAACCCGGTGGTGGTCTTCGGCTGGTCGCAGAGCGCCGATTTCTCCGGGCTGACGATGCCGGAACTTGCCGCCCAAGGAGTGCCCGGCGACGACGTGCACTTCGTGCTGGTCGGTGATGCCAACAATCCCGACGGCGGCTTACTGGAACGCTTCGATGTTCCAGCCGGTTCGGATCCGTCGGTCGCAAGCTTGGGCATCACCTTCGACGGCGCGACGCCGGCCGATCTCTACCCGACCGACATCTACACCAACGAATACGACGGTTTTGCCGACTTCCCCAAGTACCCCATCGATTTCCTGTCCGACCTCAACGCGCTTATGGGAATCACCAACGACCATCTCACCTATCTCGACCCCGAGCCCGGCCAGCTCCAAGACGCAATACAACTACCGACGTCGACGACCGACACGCTGACCAACTACTACATAATTCCCGAGGATCTGCCGCTGTTGGAACCGCTGCGGTCCATTCCCGTCATCGGTAATCCGCTCGCCGACCTGCTGCAGCCCGACATGTCGGTGCTGGTGAACTTGGGCTACGGCAGCATCGAAGACGGCTGGAGCCCGGGGTTTGCCGACGTGCCAAGCCCATTCGGGCTGTTCCCGACCGACCTCAACTGGAGCGATGTCCTTACCGCCTTGGTCAGCGGGATCCCGCAAGGCATCAATGCGGCCATCCAGGATCTGGAGAATCCTGCGAACTACCAAGTCGACAACACGTTGATCGAATCAGCTGATCAGCGTTGCGCACACGATGGGCTTCACCGACGCCACGAATCTGCAGTCGCTGCTGAACATCCCGTCGCTGCTGAGCCTTGCGCAAAACGCGCTCAGCGAGTATGTCAACTTCCCGGTTTCGGATGCGACGCTGCTATCATCGCCGACCGATCTCCTCAACGATTTCAGCGCCACCCTGTCCGCTGACTACGCAACATTGGTGCCCGTCGCCGACACCGTCACTACGCTGCTCGCCAGCCTGCCCTCCTACGACGTCAACGTGTTCACCGACGAACTCGAGGCCGGCAATCTGCTTGGCGCGGTCGGTGATCCGATCGCCGCCGACCTAGCGTTGGTTCCGTTCGCAATCGAGTTTGGCGCAGCCACACCCGTTCTGGAGGCGGCTGGTGGTACGCTACTCAACCTCGTGGACCTGATCCCGGGTCTCTGATCGCGGTGCTCAGGCGGGGTGGGCGGCGAAGAACGCCCAGATGGTCTGAGTTGCGTTGAGCACGTGCGATGTTGGGTCCGTGCGCTCGAGGAGGGTAGTCCCGCCGGGCCACTGGTGTCGACCGCCGTCGATGGTGATCAACACAACGCCGCGATGGTCGGCGCACGCGGCAGTCGACGTTGCGACCGGGGCGCTGGTGGTGATATGAGGTGGCCCGCAGTGGTCGACTTTGCGCCAGAACGCGTTGACGTCAGCGATCGCTGGCCCGTTGACGGTGCTCGCGCCCTGCCCGCCGTTGTAGAGCACCAGCTTGTCGGCCGTGCCGTGGATGTGAATCACCGACGTCGGATGCGGCGCGGTGCAGGCGTCGAGCATGGTGGCCGAGTCCGGACCGATGGCAGCGAAGATGCCACTGTTGCAGGCCAGCGCGTAGCTCATGATGCCGCCATTGCTGATTCCGGTGGCATAGACGCGCGCCTTGTCGACCGGTAGCGCGGCGCTGATCTGCCCGACCATCGCGGTGATAAAGCCGACGTCGTCGATGTTGTCACGCGCGGCCTTGCCGCAGCAGCCGTGCCCATTCCACGACCGCCCGATGCCGTCGGGGTAGGCGACAATGAACTTCGTCGAATCGGCCAATTGATCCCAACCATAGGAGGTTTCGGCTTGCCTCCCGTCGCCGGTCGCCCCGTGCAGCATGACCACAAGTGGTGCCGCCGCCGACAGGCCCGGCGGTTCGTGGACCCGGTAGCTGCGGTTCAGCCCACCGAACGACATGGTATGCACGGTTGTGCCATCCGGCAGTCGTGCCCGATCCGCGGTAGAACACCCGGACAGAACGAGCAGCACGCAGAACAGTGCGGTGAGCCGAGTGAGCACGCATCCAACGTACGGGTCGCCGGCGGGTGATGCGACGGCCAACTCGACACAGGCGGTGAGCTCATCGTGCGCTCCGATGAGAGCCACCTTGGCGGCTTCGCCAAAATCGACGATGTGCTCAAGTTGATCTGCGAATACCTCTGAGATCGGAGTGGGAGATGCTGCTGCCGTCGCAAAGCAGCGCGAGACGCGCGTACCAATCATGCGTCGATGACAACAAGGCTGGCATCGTCTGAGCCTGAGCGTCAGCGCAGTTTGCGGCCCATGCCGTCGCTGACAGTTCCGATGAACATACAGATAGCGTCGACGAACGCCCAAATGGGCACAGCAATCAGAACGAACCCGATCAGCGTGATGGCGGTGTTGGCGGTCTCGGGGACGACTCCCGCGAGGACGACGGCGAGGATTGTCAGACCTAGCTGGCAAGCGCCGATGCGCCAGGAGCCGATGTAGAAGCGGCCCGCACCGAAGATGCCGAAGAGCAGCTGCAACGTTCCAGCGACTGCGGCTTTTTTATCGGAGAGTGGTTCTACGGGCTGCGGGGACGGCTGACCGGGGTGGCTGGGATAAGCCGGCGCGAGGTTCGTGGACTCCCGAACCGGCGGCTCGGACCACTGTGAGCCAGCGAAGCTTTCGGGTTCATCTGCGGCAGTGGCGGTATCGCCGTCGGGGGGTATGTCGGTCGCTGACGTCCATTCGTGTCCGTCCCAGTAGCGAAGAAGCGCTGCACCGCCAGGGTCGGGATACCAACCTGCTGGTTTTAGACCCGCCGCTCGCTGCTGGCTTGGTGTCTTCATCCTGTCGGCCAGCTGACCTTCCAGCTCGGCGATGCGTTTCTCGGGGTCGTCGTGGTCCACCAGCAAATGCTCCCACCCGAAAGCCGCGCCCGCAGGTAATCGCCAATGGACCTTTCGCGTGTTTGATGGAAAGTCGCTACGAGGCGGGCATTTCGCATAGCGGTTCGGCGGCGTGACTAATGGGACGGACGTTCATCGAGCGATTGCCACCGACGAGCAGTCTTCCAGCCGTATCGTCGAGCCGTGAACTCACCGGCACGTCCGATACACCCGGGCTGGATACTCGCGGCCATCTCGACGGCGTTGTTCTGCGTGCAGATCGACTACTTCGCGATGAACCTCGCATTGCCGCGAATGGCATCCGACCTTGGCAGCACCACGACCGATCTGCAATGGGTGATCAGCGTCTACATGCTGACATTGGGCGCGTTCATGGCGCCCGCGGGCCGCATCGGCGACATCTTCGGCCGCCGCCGCGCGCTGCTCGTCGGGATCGCGCTATTCGGAGTCGCATCGGTGTTCTGCGCCATCGCCCCCTCGGCGACGGTGGTCATCGTTTTCCGCGCGGTACAGGGTCTGGGCGCGGCTTTGATCTTCCCGGTGTCGGTGAGCGTGCTGACGAATACCCTGCCTGCCGAAAAGTCCAGTCACGCAATCGGACTGGCCTACGGCATCGCCGGTTTGGGTAATGCCGCGGGTCCCTTGGTGGGCGGATTGCTTACCCAGACCCTGGGTTGGCGCTCGGTGTTTTGGATGCTGGTGCCGTTGGCGGCGGTTGCGCTCGTGATCGGCATGAAGACCATTCCCGAGACGTCAGACGAGTCCGCCCCGCGGCGGGTAGATCTCAGCGGTTTGGCATTGATTACGACGGGAATTGGGTTGTTCACCTTCGCCTTTGACCGAGCGCCGGCCTGGGGATGGCTGTCGGCGCCCGTCATCGGCGTATTCGTTGCCTCCGTTGCCCTTTTGGCCACGTTCGTCGTCGTCGAGACACGAATCCGCTTCCCGCTGATCGACCTGTCGCTGCTACGCAATGCGCGCTTCACGCTATTGGTCATCGCCGGAACAGTGGCCAACATCGCCTACGTGGTGACGGTGTTCTTGTCCACGCTGAACCTGCAACAGGTGCGCGGACTGGACCCGTTGATGGCCGGGCTTGCTTTCCTCGGCCCGTCAGCGGGAGCGGCACTGGGCGGCCCGATTTCGGGACGCCTGGCGTCGCGCAACGCGCCGTTTGCGGTCATGGGCATCGGTTGCACCGTCGCCGCGGCGTCGCTGGCCGTCTTGGCCGCCGCCGACAACTTTGTGGTGTACCTGGCCGCTCTCACGGCGTGTGGCTTCACCATGGGCTTGGTCTACGCGTTCACAACGGTCGCGACCCAGGCGGTCGTCGCACCCGAGCGGGCCGGCGAAGCCGCCGGTGTCACGCTGACGTCGCTCGTCACGCTGGCCGGCGTCGGGGTCGCGGTGTCCAGCAGCGTGCTGGAGGTCCTGCAACACCACGGCCTGAGCACCGGTGGCGGCATCAAGGCCATCCTCGCGGTGATCGCCGCGCTGCTACTCCCCGCCGGCCTGGCTGTACTGGGCATCACCCGCAGCAAGGCTCGCTCAAATATGGTCCAGCAACCCGACTAACTCGATATTGTCGTGGCCGTCATGACCGAAACCACTGCAGCAACGACCACCGAAAGCGACGACGCCGGCTCGTTGTCGCGGGGTCAGACCGTGTTCATGGTCGCGGCGTTGGTGTTGTCAGTGATCTCGTTCATGCTCAACGCGACCATGCTGTCGCCGGCGATCCGCGACATCAACACCCACCTCGGGCCCAACGCTTTTGCATCCATGTCGAGCTATAACTATCTCGCCGGTGCGATCGCCAACGTCGTGCTGATCCGGTGGAGCGATTACATCGGTCGCAAGCGCGTCCTGATCGGCGTCCTGATCGTGATGTGCATCGGAACACTGGCGTGCATCTTCGGCACGTCGCTGCCGGTGGTGGCGGGCCGGGTGCTGCAGGGAACGTCCAACGTCACCTTTGGTCTCTCCTTCCTGATCATGCGCGAACGCCTGACCCCTGCGGTGTTCGGCGTCTGCTGCGGCGTTCTTTCGGCGATCAACGGCGGGGTGGCCGGCTCCGACGCGCTGCTCGGCGGTTTCCTGGTCGATCGCTACGGATATCGCTCCATCTTCGTCGTGACTCTGGTGATTGGAATCGTCGCCGTCGCGCTTGGCTGGAAAGCGGTGCCTGCCGACGAATCTGCTCGCGCGGCCCCGGGCCGAATGGACTGGGTGGGGGCATTTTTGATCGCTGTGACCGTTGCGGGCATCGTTCTGTTCATCGGTAACGGTGGCGACCTGGGCTGGAATTCGCCGTTCGTGCTCGGTTGCGCCGCCGCGGCCATCGCCGCGTTCGCGGCATTCGTTGTGGCCGAGAAGCGCGTGGCGCAACCGCTGGTGCACATCGATGACTTGCGCTCGCGCTACGCCTGGCCGGTGATCGCCGTAACCATCCTGTCCTTTGCGTCGTTCATGGTCGTATTGAGCTTCATCATCCCGTCGATCGCCGAGAACCGATCGGTCGGCTTCAGCGCCACCGGGGAGATGACAGCATTGCTGTTCATCACTCCAGCGGCGCTGGTCCAGCTGATCGTGTCGCCGTTGGCCGGACGGCTCGCGGTACGGATCGGTTGGGTGACGGTGTTGCGGGCGGGACTGGTCTGTGCGGTGGCTGCCTCCGCCCTGCTCGCGGTTTTTGCGCTAGACCGAAATATGGCCGTCCTGCTCATGATCGTGTTCGGAGTATCCATGGGTGTGGCACTCACTCCGCTGGCTGCGCTGGGTGTCATACAGGCGCCCGAGGATGAGCCAGGGTCACTGCCGGGGATCAGTAATGCCGCGTTCGGCATCGGTGGCTCACTCGGATTTGCTTGGGCCGGAACGGTTGTCGGGGAGGGCACCAAGGCGTCCTACCACTCGGCGTTGTGGATCTGCGTCGCCATCGGTGTCGCCGCTATTGCGGCTAGCGTGATTCTCAAGCCGAGACCGGCGCCGCTATTGCCGGCCTCTTCCAGTCTGGCCCACTAGCGCGCTTCGGCTTCGCGATCGGAATCGTGCCCGCGCCACTTCTTGTAGCCGCGCCGCGCAGCGAACGCGCCGATGATGGCGGTGACGCACCACACCCCAATCGCGGCGTACGCCAGCGCTGACGACCGATTCGCGATCGAGGCGCCGAGCGCGGTGTAGACGAACGCCCGTGGCATCGAACCGATGAATGCGCCGACGGCCATCTGCCACAACGGAACACCGAACGCCCCGAACGCGTAGGCGGCCAGTGCATCCGATACGCCGGGGATGAAGCGCTGGCCGACGACCGCCCATAGTCCGCCTCGTTCGATCAGCGCGTCGATGCGCTCGGCGCGTGTCTCACCCAGCAGAGACCGCGCGCTATCTCGGCCGGCCCGACGGCCCACCAGGCTGGCGATGACCGCGGTGCCCACCGTTGCGCCCAGCGTCACAAACACGCCCAGCACCGGGCCGAACAGCAGCCCGCTGCTGGCGGCCAGGATCGGGCCCGGCACGAACGCCGCACCGAGAGCCGCTGATAGCACGATGTAGGTCAGCGGTGCCGCCGGCCCCGTCGCCGCCACCGCGCGCCGCACCTCCTCGACATTGACAACGTGCCGGATGGCCAGCAGATAGAACATCGCGATCAGGAACACGGCGAACACGGCGAGCCGCGCGGTGTGGCGTCGTCGCGACGTTGGTGCGGAACCGTCGTTATCGGTCATGCTGACGATGATTCTTCCGCACGCGCGGCGGCCGACTCGCTCACGTAGGGTCGGATGTCGTGAGGACTGATAACGACAGCTGGGAAATCACCGAAAGTGTGGGCGCGACGGCGCTGGGCATCGCGGCGGCGCGCGCGGCCGACACCGAGAGCGACAACCCCCTGATCAACGACCCGTTCGCGCGGGTCTTCCTCGACACCGTGGGCGACGGCGTGTGGAACTGGTACTCAGCACCGGAGCTGCCCGCCGAGGTCATCGAGGCCGAACCCGACATGCCGCAGCGGATGCAGGGGCTGGTGAACTACTTCGCCACCCGGACCAAATTTTTCGACATGTTCTTCCTCGATGCGACGAAAGCGGGCATCCGCCAGGCGGTGATTCTGGCCGCCGGTCTGGACGCGCGGTCCTGGCGGTTGCCCTGGCCCGAGGGCACCACGGTTTACGAGCTGGACCAGGACCGGGTATTGGACTTCAAAGCCTCGACGCTGCACGAGCATGGCGCGGAGCCTACGTGCAACCGCGTCCCCGTCGCGGTCGATTTGCGCCAGGACTGGCCAACGGCGTTGCGGGAGGTCGGGTTTGATCCGTCGGCTCCGAGCGCTTGGTCGATTGAAGGACTGCTGATGTATCTGCCGGCCGAGGCGCAAGATCTGCTATTCACCCGCATCCAGGACCTCGCCGCGCCGGGCAGCCGGGTCGCCGTTGAGGGGCTCGGGGCCGACTTCGCCGATCCCGAAGCCCGCGCGCAGCGGCGAGAGCGGATGGATCGGGTCCGCGAGTTGATGGCGAAGACGGGCGCGCAGCTTGAGGTTCCCAAGACCGACGAGCTGTGGTACTTCGAGGAACGCGAAGACGTCGGCGACTGGTTGGGCCGCCATGGCTGGGATGTGACAGTGACGCCGTCCGACGAGCTGCTGGCAAGCTATGGCCGCCAACCCGCACAGGGGCTCGAGGGGGCCGGACCGACGCATCTGTTCGTGTCGGCTCAGCGGGCCGAGAACTAGGGCACAAACACCACGCGTTCGTCGGTATCCAGCGTCTCTGTCCACGCCGCGGTGACGTCGCTGAGCGGGATCGTTTGGGTGCGAACGTCGAATGCTCCTTCAGTGACGGCCTCGGCGATCTTCGGGATTTCCTTGCGGAAGTCGCTGCCGTCCACCGAGCCGATGCCGCTTCCGACGATCTGCAGGCGGGTCGAACGCAGTGCGGCAGAAACGATCTCAGCAGATGGTCCGGCCATCGAGCCGATCTGGATCCACGCGAGCTCTTTGCCACGGTCGCGGCGGTGAGTCAGCAGATCGACCATGCCCTTGCCGGTAGGCTCGCCCCACACGTAGTCGATGACGACGTCGACATCGCCGGCCTCAGCGAGGTGGTCGAGGGTGAGCACGCGGTCGGCGCCAAGCTTCGTCAGCTCCTTGAGCCGCTCGACATTGCGGCCAGCGCCGGTCACCTCCTTAGCTCCGAATCGTTTAGCGACCTGGATCGCCATCCGTCCGGCGTTGCCCGTTGCCCCGAGCACCAAGACGCTTGACCCTCGTTTGAAGTTGATGCGGTGCCGCAACGCGACCCACGAGGACATCGCGGGGTTCATTGCGGCGGCCACCGCAACCGGGTCGGCCTCTTTGGGTAATTGCACGCTGCGGTCTTTTTCGATCACCGTGCGCTGCGCCATGGTTCCGAACTTCGTGTCATCGAGCAAGGCGTAGTAGAGCTTGCCCTTGGTGTCGCGAACAACCGCATCGAGGCCCGGCACAAGCGGAAGCTGGCCCGTGCTGGTGTAGTGCGATCCATTCGCTTGGGAACGGATCCGCGGATGCAATGCGGTGGCCACGACGTCGACAACCAGCTCACCGCTGTTTGCGGCGACGGGGTCGGGGAAGTCCTCGTAGTGGGGCGGCTGATCGAATGCGCTCACAACTGCGGCTTTCATGATCTTTAGATCGTAGTACGAACTAATATAGTTTGCAATCCAATCTATCTGCGGTACGCTCGTCACTGTGGCCAGCGACTTCGACAACCTGCGAGACGCCTTGGTGCGGACTTCTTTTGCGCTGATGGCCGCGTTGACCGAAGTGGCCGCCGAACACGACCTATCGCTCACACAGCTGAGAGTGCTGGGCATCCTGCGCGACCGTGAGCCCACGATGGCCGACCTGGCGACCTTCACCGGACTGGAGCGCTCCACGATGAGTGGGCTCATTGACCGGGCGGTGCAGCGCGGACTGGTCGCCAAATCCGCCGACCCCAGTGACGGCCGCTCGGTGCGGGTTCGACTGACCGCCCAGGCCCGTCCGTTGGAACGCCAGATCGCCGCGGCAGTGAGTGAGCGGGTAACACCGTTGCTCGAAAAGTTAAGTGGCGGCGAGCAGAAGCGACTCACCGCCCTGCTGACCAAAGCGCTCGAAGCGGGAAGCTAACGAAGCCGCACCATCCGCGTCGTCGAACTCTCGTCGAGCTCGACCAGATCAGACCGGGAACGCAGGAAGTCACTGAAAGACTTGAAGCCCAGGGACTTTTCGCTGAACGACGGGTCCATTCGCTTCATCTGCGCCTTGACTGCGGAGTTGTGCAGCCAGTCGGCGTCGTCCTTCTCCAGACCGATCCGCAGCGCGCGGGTCAATAGGCCGGTGGCGGCGGCCTGCGGATCGGGCGGTGGCGGTTCCTCGGCGTCGGCGTCCTTGGCGCCGCTGGCGCGTCGCTTCGGTGCAGCCTTGGCAGGCGCTGGCTCGGGCGTCGGGACCCCGGGCAGCGCGTCGTAGATGACGAAGTCGTCACATGCCGCCGCCAGCGCCCGACTCGAGGAACCGGCCACACCGACCCCGACCACGTAGCGGCCCAGCCGCTTACACCGCTGCGCCAGCGGGATGTAGTCGGAGTCGCCGGCCGCGATCACCACGTGAGTCAGGTCGGGTAGCCGGAACATGTCCTCGACCGCGTCGACGGCCAGCCGGATGTCGGCGCCATTCTTGCCGTAGGCCGCCGCCGGAAACAGCTGCACCAGATCGACCGCGCGGCCCACCAGCTGTTCGCGGTAGCCGGTGTTGACCTCGGCCGACCAGTCCGCGTACGCGCGGGTGAGCACCAGCGTCCCGAACGACGACGCGAAGTCAATGATGGCGCCGACGTCGACGGTGGCCTGCGCCAACCGGTCCGGTTGCTTGTCCAGTCCTTTGGCCTTATCCTTCTGAAACGAACCGCGCCCATGCACCTGGTCGTAGCGCGAGATCACGATGTTGTCGAAGTCGAGGTAGACCGCAACGCGGCCCTCACCGGGATCTGTCATATGCCCAGTCTTGACCATCGGCGGCGTCCGCAGCTGAGAATCGGTCCGTCTCGACCGACCGGCGGTGTTCGGAGCTTTATCCGAGACGAACTTTCGAGACGTGACGACCTGGGAATTCGGCAATGTGCAAGAGGCGGCCTGTTCGTCTCGAATGTGGTCTATTAAGAGACAGCGTTCAACTCTGTTCGGGCCTGGTCGATTTGGTCGTAGGCGTAGGTCGCCACAGCGGCGGCGGTCATCGTTTCACCCTTGCGGGCGAGCGATTCGTAGGTCTGGTCGCCGAGCACGTCGCGCAGGTGGGTGATCGCGGTGGTGATTTCGGGGACCGCCGATGCAGAGAGAGGACTGAGCGCGAACCCGGCGATGGTGGCCGCCGGTTGGGGGGGGAAAGAGCGGCGAGGACGGTCAGCGGGACGCGGATCGTCGTGGTGTCGCCCGCATTGTGGAAGTTGCGGATTGCCAGCGTGAGGTGATCGAGCGCGGCCACCGGGTCGCCGTGTTCGGCCTCAGGTCGTGCCAGATTGTTCGCCAGGACTGACGCGATGGTGCGGTTGCCGCTGTCTTGCGCGATCACCAGACCCCGGCCGCCCGCGTTAAGCGCCCCGACGGGGTCCGCGTCACGGAAAGCCACACCGTAGGCACTGAGCGCCAACGCGAGCAAGTACGGGTTGCCTGTCGCCTCCGCAGCCTCGATGATGCCATCGGCGGAATCCATCGCCTCCCCACCGGAACCGGCCACTGCAAGGGCGGCAACCAGCCATGCCCGGATGTGGACGTGGGTGTCGCGGCGGCGTGCGAGCTGGGCGCGGCACAACTCGGCCAACCGCCTGGGCTGCCCAATGACTAGGTAGACAAGTCCAAGCCAGGCTTCGATGCCGTACGGCAGCGCCTCGCGGCTCCCGCCGAGAACGATCTGCCCGGCCTCGCTGTGGCCGACAGCCGCCTCGATCCGTCCGGTCGTGAAGCACCGCGACGCAATCACATACAGGAACACCAGCCGCGGGTGCTCGACCGCGCGGGCGGACTCGATCAGCTCTTCAGCCCAGGCGACCGGCTCATAGGTTTGGACCATAAAGCCGAGAAACCCCGCAAAGCTGGCGAGGGTGGCGGCGACATCCAGATCGCCGTGGTCGGCGGCCCACCGAAACGCCGTGCGCAGATTCGCCAACTCGGTGCTAAACCAGGTGTACGCCTCGCGTTGTCGGGGACTGTCCCACAGGGCCAGGATGTCGGCTTCGCGCCCGGCGAAGTACCGCGAGTGCGCGGCCCGAATCTCGGACGCTTCGCCACCGGCGACGAGTTGCTCCTCGGCGAACTGGCGGATCGTCTCCAACATCGAAAACCGAGTCCGCCCCGAAGACCTGTCAGCGATCAGCAGCGACTTGCGCACCAGCGCGTCGAGTACCTCAAGGATGGCGTACTCGTCGAGGTCATCTGATCCGGCTACCGCGCAGGCGCTTTGCAGGTCAAATCCGCCCGCGAAGACCGAAGAGCAGTCCAGCACTAACTTTTCGGTGCCGTCGAGAAGGTCGTAGGACCAGGCCACCGCGTGGCGCAGCGTGTGGTGGCGTTCCAGGCCGCGCCGGGACCCGACCAGCAGCCTGAACCGGTAATCAAGACGATCACGCACCTCGATCGCCGTCATCGACGCCATCCGTGAGGCGGCCAGCTCGATGGCCAACGGAATCCCGTCGAGGCGTTGACAAATCTCGACGACTGCGGCTGATTCATCGCCGTCGACCATCGAGAAGCTCGGTGCAATACCTTGAGCGCGTTCGACAAACAGACTCACCGCCGCTGAGTCGGTTCCCGCGCCGATGTCCAGCGAGGGTACTGGCCACACTTGCTCCTGGGCGACCCCGAGTCCTTCGCGGCTGGTGGCAACGACCCGCACGGTTTCGGATTGCGTGAGGATTGCTTCGATCAGGTCGGCGGCAGCGTCTAGAACGTGCTCGCAGTTGTCGATCACCAACAGCCGCAGCCTGCCCTCCAGCGCGGAGGCCACCGACTCGCCCACGCTCTTCCCCGGCTGCTGGGTGATGCCCAACACCGCCGCCACTGCGTCGGGTACTGCCGCCGGGTCGGTGACTGCGGCCAGCTCGAAAAACCACACCCCGTCGGGAAACTCATCGGCCAGCCGCGCCGCGACCTCCAACGCCAGGCGTGTCTTGCCGACCCCGCCCACCCCGGTCAGCGTGACCAACCGGTGAGCCTTCACCGCGGCCTGCAGCTCGGCGACCTCCGACTCGCGCCCGATGAAACTCGTGGTCGCAGCCCGCAGGTTCCCCGGACTCGCATCCAGCGCCCGCAACGCAGGAAAGTCCACCTGCAGGCCCGCCGCTCGGACCTGAAATACCCCGACCGCGGTGGGCAGATCCCGCAACCGCCGCGGCCCCAAATCCACCAGATCAACGCCGCTGAGCAGACCCGCCGTCGACTCGGCCAACAGGATCTGACCGCCATGCCCGGCAGCCATCACCCGCGCCGCACGATTGAGCACCGCGCCGAAGTAATCCCCACCCCGCAGCTCGGCTTCACCGGTCGCCAGCCCCATCCGCACCGGCAACTCAAGCGCCCGCTGCGCCGAGACCGCAGCATCGACAGCGGATTTCGGCGACGAGAACGCCGCGCATACGCCGTCGCCGGTGTGCTTGAACAGGAAGCCGCCGTGCCATTCGATCGCGCTGCGCAGCATCTCGTCATGCGCCAACAGGGTGGCCCTCATCCCGTCCGCGTCTGACTCCCACCGACGGGTCGACCCCTCAATATCGGTGAACAAAAACGTCACGACCCCCGAAGGCGGGCCCACCGCCAAAGGATGTCACACAGAGCCCTGCTCAATGCGGACAATCGCGACTGACTTTCGAGACTCTCGGTAACTCGTCTCTTTTGATACACCAGGCAGGACGCGAAAAGGGCGGTTTGATCGCTGCTTCGGTTACCGATGGCTGATGAGCGCTATGTCTATTGGTATTGGGCCGCCCACCACTGGGACACCTGATCGATGCTAGTGCCACTGGCGTTGCCGCCTAGAAGTCGTGACGTGTCGGTCCACGTCACAGTTCTCCCGAGTGCACTGACCGGTTGAGCGCAAGGTCTGTTTCGAGACGCGGAGCCCTACGGAGCGACGCTGCGACCCTTCGGCGGGTCGTGCGGGTATCGATACCATTCGATGCTCCAGCGTGAACTGACTAACGCGAGAACACCCGGGAATGGAATGGCCTCGACGTTCCCAGCGGCATTATGCCGGTCCTGCGAGCGCCCAGTTCAGCGCTTCGTTGTACCCGTTGGTTAGATCGGTCGTCGGTACCAGCAGATGCAGGACATCTGTCGGCGCTTGCCGGTTGGTTCCGACCACGTCGTTACCGATGTCGGCCAAGCCGAATGCGCTGACCAACAACGCGTCGAGGTTGTGTTGCTCATCGACGATTGTCTGGCTCACCCGTGTCGCATTAGCGGCGGTCTTGATGAGGTCCGGCGCCGCATCGGTGTACGCGCTGAACACATCGGGCGCCACCGCGAGGTCGTGGCTCACGCTTCATCACGACTTTTGAACTACCCAGCAGCGCCGGAAGACTCGGATAGTTGGGCGTTGAGCACCTGTCCGGCTTGCAGCCGCTGCGGTGACGGCTCGGCGGGAGGGATCAGGTGCACGGCCGTCGGCGGCGCGATTTGCACGAGCACATTGGCGGGAATGAGATGTAACTGGGACGAATCGATAGCCAGGTGGAAGGCGGCTTGCCCGTTGGGCAGCGCCTCGATCGAGGCGACCTTGCCCACCTCGATGACCTTGGGCGGCGCGGGCACCGGCTTGCCGGAATCGGGCAGCGTTACCGGGGCGTTTCTGTTCATCACCAGACCGGCCCGCGGCGACAATACGGTCACCGGCGTGGTTGGGGTGAAACTGCCCCGGCACGCGCCAACGGCAAGTGCGACTATCGCCGCAATCGCAGTAAAGGTTGCCAGACCTGCCATCGGGGGCACCATACGCGGTCTCATCGGCTCTCCCCCTAGCCCGAAAGGTGGAAGTTGCCGTTGGTGCCGTAGACGGCGAGCGAAACGAGCAAAGTCACCTGTTTGTACTCCGCCTGCTCGGTAGCCGGTGCGATCAGGGAACCGCAGGCATCACAATCCCGCGCGCCCTCCCGCGGCTCGGTGCCACACGTCCGGCACGCTGCTATAGCCGTCATCCGACCCTCCCGCCGATCCCCATGCCCCAGCGTTTCCAGGGGTCCTCTGAGGATAGGCGGTTGGACACTCCACGAGGGGCCGTCGGCGTCCACGGTGATTCTGATACAGAATTTTGAGAGCCTCGTATCTCGTCTATTTCGAGACGGCGCTGAGCTCGCGGCGGCTGACCTGATACGTCATGCGTGATGTGCTGCCTCTTGCGCGAGTTGTACCCGGGACGTGAGGCCGAGTTTTGTGTAGACGTGGGTGAGGTGGGTTTGCACGGTGCGTGGTGAGACGAAAAGCCTTGTGGCGATGTCTTTGTTGGCCAGTCCTTCGCTGACCAGCCGCACCACGTCACGCTCGGTGGGCGTGAGGGAGGCCCAGCCGCTGGTGGGCCGTTTGCGTTCGCCCCGACCACGCTGCGCGGAGGTTTCGAGTTCTGTTCGGGCCTGGTCGATTTGGTCGTAGGCGTAGGTCGCCATGGCGGCGGTGGTCATCGTTTCACCCTTGCGGGCGAGCGATTCGTAGGTCTGGTCGCCGAGGACATCGCGCAGGTGTGCGATCAGGGTGTTGAACTCAGCAAGCATTGCGGTGTAGGGGATGACGGCGAACCCGGCCATGGTGGCCGCTGGTTCGTAGCGTCCGAGCCGGTCGAACACGGCGGCGAGGATCGAGAGGGAGCCGCGCACCGAGGCGGTGTTGCCCGAGTCGTGGAAGGTGCGGATCGCCAGCGTGATGTAGTCGAGCGCGGCCAGCGGGTCGCCGTATTCGGCCTCGAGGCGGCACAGACTGACCGCCAGCAGTGACTCGATGAAGCGGTTGCCGCTGTCCTGGGCGATCACCAGGCCCCGACGGAGAGCGTCCAGCGCGGCGACGGGATCGGCGTCGCGGAAGGCGGCGTCGTGGAAGGCGGCGTCGTGGTGGACGTAAAGCGCGAGCGAGAGCACAAAGGGGTTGTGGGTGGCCTCGGCGGCGTCGATCAGGCCGTTCGCGGTGGCCATGGCTTCCTCATGGGACCCGGCGAGCGTCAGTGCGAGGACCAGCCATGTCCGGGTGAGTGTATGGGTATCGCGGCCGCGCGCGAGCTGGGCGCGACACCACTCGACACACCTTTCGGGCTGGCCGATGAGCAGATACGCATTGCCAACCACGGCCTCGCCGCCGAACGGCACGTCTTCGGAGCGGCCACTGGCGATCAGCAGCTGGGCGGCGTCGGCGTAGCGGACGGCGTCCTCGGTCCTACCAACCTGGCAGCACTGCGTTGCCGTCGCGTACAGCAACGCGAGCCGAGGATAGTCGGCGAGGCGGGCGGGTTCGATGAGTTCTTCGGCCCAGGCCACCGGCTCGCGATTTTCGACCAGTGGGGCGAGGAACGCCGCACACGTGGCGATGGCGGCGGCGACATCCAGATCGCCGTGGTCGGCGGCCCACCGAAACGCGGTACGCAGATTGCCCAGCTCGACGGTGAACCAGTCGTAGGCCTCCCGCTGGCGGGGGCTGTCCCACAGGCCCAGGATGTCGGCCTCCCGTCCGGCGAAGTAGCGGGCATGCGCTGTGCGGGCTTCGGTCGCCGCCCCGCTGGCGACGAGTTGCTCCTCGGCGAACTGGCGGATCGTCTCCAGCATCGAAAACCGGGTCCGCCCCGAAGACCTGTCAGCGACCAGCAGCGACTTGCGCACCAGGGCATCGAGCAGATCCAGGGTGGCCAAGTCATCAACGGAACCCATGACGGCGCAGGCACTTTGCAGGTCAAAGCCACCGGCGAACACCGCACACCGCTCCAGCAGCGGTTTCTCCGCGTCATCGAGGAGGTCGTAGGACCACGCGACGGCGTGGCGCAGGGTGTGGTGGCGTTCTAGGCCACGGCGTGATCCGACCAGCAGCCGGAACCGCTGATCGAGCCGATCACGCACCTCGCCCGCGGTCATCGATGCCATCCGCGAGGCGGCCAACTCGATGGCTAACGGGATGCCGTCGAGTCTGCGGCAGATTTCTACCACAGCGTCCGCCTCGCGGGGCTGGGCTAGCGAGAAGTCCGACACGACGCTTTGGGCACGGTCGATGAAAAGGTTCACCGCGGCGGATTCGGTTCCGGAGTTGACGTCGAGCGACGGGACACGCCATAACTGTTCTTCGCTGACCCCCAATCCTTCGCGGCTGGTCGCCAGAATCGTTACGGTCGCCGAGGCGGCCAGGATCGCCTCGACCAGATCCGCGACACTGTCGACAACGTGCTCGCAGTTGTCGAACACCAGCAGCCGCACTCTGCCCTCCAGGGCGGCGGCCACGCTTTGGGCCACGCTGCGGCCGGGTTGTTGGGTGATGCCCAGCACCGCCGCGACGGCGTCGGGCACCGCCGCGGGGTCGGTGACCGCGGCCAGCTCGAAAAACCAAACCCCGTCGGGAAACTCATCGGCCCACCGCGCCGCGACTTCCAGCGCCAGCCGGGTCTTGCCGACCCCACCTACCCCGGTCAGCGTGACCAACCGATGAGCTTTCACCGCGGCGTGCAGCTCGGCGACCTCCGACTCGCGCCCAACGAAACTGGTGACCGCAGGCCGCAGGTTCCCCGGACTGGTATCCAGCGCCCGCAACGACGGAAAGTCCGCCTGCAGGCCCGCCGCTCGGACCTGAAATACCCTGACCGCGGTGGGCAGATCCCGCAACCGCCGCGGCCCCAGATCGACCAGGTCCTCTCCGCTGAGCAGACCCGCGGTCGAGTCGGCCAGCAGGATCTGCCCGCCGTGACCGGCGGCCATCACGCGTGCGGCACGATTCAAAACCGCACCGAAGTAGTCGCCGTCACGCAGTTCGGCTTCGCCGGTCGCCAGACCCATCCGCACCGGCAACTCCAGTTCCCGCTGCGCGGCCACCGCCGCATCGACCGCGGACCTTGGTGACGAGAATGCCGCGCACACTCCGTCGCCGGTGTGTTTGAACAGCCAGCCGCCGTGCGCCTCGATCGCGTTGCGCAATACCTCGTCATGGGCGGCCAGCGCTACCCGCATCGAATCCGCGTCGGCCTCCCACCGACGGGTCGAACCCTCAACGTCGGTGAACAGAAACGTCACCACCCCAGAAGGCGGGCCCTCTGCGGACACCCGCATAGGATGTCACAGCCGGCACGCGCATAGTCCAACATCGGCGGGGCCGCCACCGGCTACCGGATACAGGTGTTTTGAGCGCGTGCAATCCAGCCGGATCGCACGATGGTCTCACGGCGGTCAGCGGCTTTTGAGGAGCTTCGCCAGGACCGCTGCATGACTGCCGCCCACTTCGCGGGTGGCCGTCACCAGGGTCACGACGCCACGCTTGGTCAGCTTGCGCAGTTCCTCCAGCGCCGGGCTGCCAGCCAGCTCCGCCTCGTAGCGCGCCGCGAATTCGTCAAACCGTTCCGGCTCATGGTGGTACCACTCACGCAGTTCCTTCGATGGCGCGACGTCCTTGAACCAGATGCCCACCCGTGTGTCGTCCTTGCGGAATCCGCGCGGCCAGATGCGATCCACCAGAACCCGGTGGCCGTCGTCGGGGCTGGCTTCGTCGTATACGCGCGTCACCCGGATCCGGCTTTTGGCGCTCACAGGGCCAGGGTAGCGACATCAATGCCGGTCAGTGGAACTCCCCACGCAACATCGAAACGAAACAACGGGCGTTCCAGGATTGTTGGGGCAACCGTAGGCTTCGATGATGCCGGGTCAGTGGTCGAGGGTTGGCCGCGACTGCAGCGTCGGCGCGGCGGCGGCGAGGATCTCTTCGCGGCATCCGTTGAGGGGGGGATAGATTCGCGTGCCGTTGATTGTGCGCTTGGTGGCTTTGGCTTCGGCCCCGCTGGCGATCACCTGCCGATCCCACCCTTCGGTATAGACTGCCCCCGCAGGCCCGAGGTCCAAAACTGTGACATACCAAGGAATCCGAAGGGACAACATCGGCTCACCAAGTAGATCGCTGATGACGTTGTACCCGGCGAACCGCCCCATCGGCCTGCCGTGCTGGCAGGACATCACCGAAAGGTGCCCATCGTCCATCCACGCGGCCGCAACATCTCCGGCGGCGAACGCCCCTTGCACGTTGATCACGCGCAGGTGCTCGTCAACCGCAACCCGGCCGAGACCGTCACACTCGACGCCCAGATCCGCGGTAAGCGGATTGGCGCGCATACCGGCACACCACACCACTGTCGACGCGGCCAGCCTTTCCCCTGTCGACAATGTCACTCCGTCTCCACCGATCGCGGCGACACCAACACCGAGCCGGGTCTGCACCCCGTTCTCCGTCAGCGCGGCCTCGATGACTGGGCGCGCCGACTCGCCCATGTCTGAGCCGACATACCGGTTGTGATCAACGAGTATGACGCGGGGAGTGACGTCCGGGAACAGCGTCGCCAGCCGCGCGGGCAGCTCGCAGGCGGTCTCGATGCCGGTCAGCCCAGCGCCAACCACGATCGCGGTCGCCGCGGCGAGTGTGTGCAGACTGCTGGCGACCTCCACCAGGTGCCGCTGCAGCCTGAGCGCGCCGTCGTAGGTGTCGACGTCGAAGCCGAACTCACGGAGACCGGGGACGTCCGGTTTGACCACTCGGCTGCCCAACGCCATCACGAGACGGTCGTAGGCGCGGGTACCGAGCGAGGTGGCCACGGTGCAAGAACCCGTGTCGATCGCCGTCACATCGGCGGCGACGTACCCGACTCCGACCGGTTCGAGCACATCCCGCAGCGGAATGCGGCACGCCGTCAGGTCGGCCTCGTAATTGCGCACCCGGATATCGTGGTACGGCAGCGAGCTGACTACCGTGATGTTCACCTCGCCGGGCGCGACGCCGAGTTCGTCGATTCGGCGGGCCGCACCCAGGGCGGCCCACAGACCAGCGAAACCCGAGCCGAGCACAACGACGTCGCTCACCAGGCTAACGTTAGCCGCCAGGTACCCGCGATACGGCGACCCGACGCCCCACTCGTCGAGGCGAATCGTCTCATCGCCTTGGGGCCCGGTCGCCGGATAGACGTGGTTCTGAGACCAACTTCCGCGAGTCGCAGTTGTCGTCTATTTCGAGACCCGATGCCCCGCAGAATCTGGCAGCGGGGTCGCCGCGATTCGGCACCGGCTATCGGCGACGTCGAGGGCCAGGCGTCTTACTGCGACGGAGTCATCAGTGTGTTGCTGGGCAGGGAAACGTCAAGTACTTTGCGCGCGGTCTCGGCCCCAGCGATGGGAAGGCCGTCGGGATCGATCAGACCGAGTTGAACGAGCACGCTGGCTTGGTCCCAATAGATGTGCTCATGCACGAGTTTGTCTTCCTGAAATTGCACAATGGCCACTGTCGGAATCTCCACTGCGCGTCCGGTGGGATCAATGCCGGGCAGCATCCAGTCCATCCGAGTGGTGTGCGTGAAGCGGACGATGAACTCGTCGACAAGGGAACTCTCCCCGACCGTGCGGCTGACTGGGAGGAGTTCGAAGTCCGGAGGGTTCACCCCGATGAAATGGTGCGCGTAAAAATGTCGCAAGCTCTCGAAGCCGACGCCACCGGTCATGGTGGGGATGTGGTTGACGTAGGGTTCCGCCACCATGGTGGACAGGGTGGCGTCCACGTCCCGCGTTTCAAACTCGTACCGACAGTGAGCCTCCCACAACGCGGCAAGATTGTAAGCGGGCATCGCCAGCACCTCTCTCGGGGAGTTCCCAGCCTACGGTTAACCAGCAAACTGTTAGGGCTGAACGGCCTGGGCAGCTCGCAACGCGGGCATGAACCGCGAAACAGTGACCAGATAGGCCGTTCGGGCTGTTCGCCTTACAGTGGGTCGAAACGCAGTTACTTGAGGCAGCTGCCCGCATCGATCGGCAGTGTGACACCGGTGATGTAGCGGGATTCGTCGGACGCGAGGAACAGCACCGCGTTGCTGATGTCCTCTGCCTCCACCCACGGGATCGGCAGCGTGTGGAACATCTGGCAAAACGGGGCCAAATCGTCGGGGCCGGGATTCTCCAAGTCGGGGCGAACCATCTTGTAGAGCCCCTCGTTCAATACCATCGGAGTGTTCACGAAGGTGGGGTGCACCGAGTTGACGCGGATCATGTGCTGACCCAGTTCGACTGCGAACGTCCGCATGAGGCCAACGACACCGTGTTTGGCGGCCACGTAATGACCGAGACGGGGAAAGGTATAGGCTTTGAACCCGTTGACCGAGCTCGTCAGCACGATCGAACCACCGCGGCCGCCCGCCAATATATGGGGCACACCGGCTTTCACGGTCTTCCACACGCCCGACAGGTTCACATCGAGCATGTCCTGCCAGTCTCTTTCGCTGACTTTATCGAGTGTGTCGCCGTCGTCGCTGCCGGCGTTGCTGATGCCTGCATTGGCCACGATGACGTCCAGCCGGCCCAGCTCCTCCACCCCGCTGTCCACTGCGGCTTTGAGGGCCTCGTAGTCACGCACGTCGATTTCGGCGGTGACAATGCGGCGGTTGTGGCCCCGCACCAGATCCGCGGTCCTGGCCAGATCCTCCGGCGTGGACGGCGGGTTCAAGAATCCTTCGATCCGCTTGCAGATGTCGATGGCAATGATGTCCGCACCCTCTTGCGCCAATCGCACCGCATGCGCGCGGCCTTGACCGCGCGCCGCCCCGGTGATGAACGCGACCTTGCCTTCGACTCGCCCAGCCATAATTACCTCAATTCTATTTTCTTACAGCCAGGTTCATGACATGAACGCTGCCATTGACATCACAGATGTGGTCTATTTCGAGACCGCGTTCAGTGCTGTTCGGGCCTGGTCGATTTGGTCATGGGCGTAGGTCGCCATGGCGGCGGTGGTCATCGTCTCACCCTTGTGGGCGAGTGATTCGTAAGTCTGGTCGCCGAGCACATCGCGCAGATGGGCGATCGCGGTGGTGAGTTGGGGGACCGACGCGGTCAGGAGACCGAATGCGAAACCGGCGATGGTGGCTGCCGGCTCGAGGCGTCCGAGGCGATCGAGGAATACCGCGAGAGTTGCCAGGGCGGAACGGATAAGGCCGGCGTTGCCAGAGTCGTAGAAGTTGCGGATGGCCAGAGTGATGTGATCGAGTGCCGCCAGGGGGTCGCCGTGTTCGGTCTCAAGCCGAGACAAGCGGGTCGCCAGCTGTGATTTGACGAAGCGGTTGCCGCTGTCTTGGGCGATCACCATGCCCCGGCGCGAGGCTTCCAGCGCTTCGGCGGCATCAGCATCGTGGAATGCGTAGCTGTAGGTGTAAAGCGCGTTCGCGAGTGCATACGGGTTGTGGGTGGCTTCGGCGGCTTCGATCAGCCCGTTCGCGGCGGCCCGTGCCTCGTCACCGGCCCCGGCGACCGCCAGTGCAGCGACCAGGTATGACCTGATGAGTGTATGGGTGTCGTGGCCGCGTGCGATCTGGGTGCGATACCACTCGACGCATCGTTCGGGCTGGCCGATGGCCAGGTACACAACGCCGAGCACCCCCTCAAGGCCGAACGGCACCTCCTCGCCGGTGCCGATCACCAGCTGGCCGGCCTCGCTATAGACGAGAGCCTGCTCGAACCGTCCCACGACCCAGCACAGCGCCGCCAGCGTGTACAGGGTCGCGAGCCGGGGATGGTTGGCGGCGCGGGCGGGCTCGATGAGCTCTTCGGCCCAGGCTATTGGCTCATAATTGTCGACCAGAGCGCCGAGGAGCGCCGCATAGGTGGCGATGGCGGCCGCAGCGTCGAGTTCGCCGTGGCCGGCGGCCCAGCGGAATGCGGTGCGCAGATTGGCCAGTTCGATCGTGAACCAGTCGTAGGCTTCCCGCTGGCGGGGGCTGTCCCACAAGGCCAGGATGTCGGCTTCGCGTCCTGCGAAGTAGCACGAGTGGGCGGCCCGAATCTCGGATGCTTCGCCGCGGCCCACGAGTTGCTCGTCGGCGAATTGGCGGATCGTCTCCAGCATCGAATACCGGGTCCGCCCCGCCGACCGGTCGGCGACCAGCAGCGACTTGCGCACCAAGGCATCGAGCAGATCCAAGACGGCGAAGTCATCATCGGAACCCGTGACGGCGCAGGCGCTTTGGAGATCGAATCCACCGGCGAACACCGAACACCGATCCAGCACCGGTTTCTCCGCGTCATCGAGGTGGTCATATGACCACGCCACCGCGTGGCGCAGGGTGTGGTGGCGTGACAGGCCGCGCCGCGAGCCCACCAGCAGTCGGAACCGCTGATCGAGACGATCACGAACCTCGCTGGCGGTCATGGCCGCCATCCGTGAGGCCGCCAACTCGATGGCCAGGGGGATGCCGTCGAGGCGGCGGCAGATTTCCACCACAGCGTCCGCCTCGCCGGGCTGGGCCAGCGAGAAGTCCGACACGACGCTTTGGGCACGGTCGAGGAAAAGGTTCACGGCGGCCGATTCGGTTCCGGAGTTGACGTCGAGCGACGGGACACGCCATAACTGTTCTTCGCTGACCCCCAATCCTTCGCGGCTGGTCGCGAGAATCGTTACGGTCGCCGAGGCGGCGAGGATCGCCTCGACCAGATCCGCGACACTGTCGACAACGTGCTCGCAGTTGTCGAACACCAGCAGCCGGACTCTCCCCTCCAAGGCGGCCGCGACACTGTCGGCCACGTTCTTGCCGGGTTGTTGGGTGATGCCGAGCACCGCGGCCACTGCGTCGGGCACCGCAGCGGGGTCGGCGACCGCGGCCAGCTCGAAAAACCAGACCCCGTCCGGGAATTCATCAGCTAGCCGCGCCGCGACCTCCAGCGCCAGGCGGGTCTTGCCGACCCCGCCCACCCCGGTCAACGTCACCAACCGATGAGTCTTCACGGCGGCTTGAACCTTGCCGGCCTCAGACTCGCGTCCGATCAAGCTGGCAACCGCAGGCCGCAGGTTTCCCGGGCTCGCATCCAGCGCCCGCAGGGCCGGAAACTCCGTGCGCAACCCTGCTGCTCGGACCTGGAACACCCCGATTGGGGTCGGCAGATCCCGCAACCGCCGCGGCCCCAGATCGAGCAGATCAACCCCGCTAACTAGACCCGCCGTCGAGTCGGCCAACAAGATCTGCCCGCCGTGACCGGCTGCCATTACACGTGCGGCACGATTGAGCACCGCACCGAAGTAATCACCTTCACGCAGCTCGGCTTCCCCGGTCGCCATCCCCATCCGTACCGGCAACTCCAGCGCCCGCTGCGCGGCCACTGCCGCATCCACTGCACACCTCGGCGAGCCGAACGCGGCACACACACCGTCGCCGGTGTGCTTGAACATGAACCCGCCGTGCGCCTCGATCGCCTCGCGCAGCACCTCGTCATGGGCGGCCAGCGCCACCCGCATGCCATCGGCGTCGGCCTCCCACCGACGGGTCGAACCCTCAACATCGGTGAACAGAAACGTCACGAGACCCGAAGGAGCGGGCATCTCTGCAGAATGTCACAACAGACACGCTTCGATAGTCACCTTCAGCCATTCGAGTAGCGGCTTGCAGCCATTCGAGTAGCGGCTTGTCTCGATATCGTGTGAGGATTAAACGCCTGCGGCCAACCGTTTGCACCGGTGGATGTTCCCCCAACCGGGCGCGCGCCAAACGCGGATGACACTGCGACGCCAGTCTCGCGGCATTTTCGTTGACCAGCAGCAGGCGATCGCGGTTGCGTTGTTCGCGGATTCGGATGATGCCAGCATCTCGTTGCAGGGAAGCTGCCGGCCGACAGACCCGCACGCCGAAAGGGGAAGGTTCACCGTGAACCGCAGTTATCAGCACGCAAGAGCTCTTCAAAGCTGTTGCACTACAGCGCGGTTCGCACTATCCAACAGTCTACTGGTAACCTTGCGTATTCGATCCCGTCGTATTCGTCGTCCCTCTAGGGAGGGGACTGGTTAAAGCGCGGGGGCCAACGCACGCCTGCGGCTCAGGCCGGGATGCTGGCTGGGGCCGCGCGCTTAGCGGGTGCAGTGGCCGAGGCCGACGGATCTGCCAGGGGTTAGGCGTGTCGGGAGTGGTCATCGACAGCACCCCCGGCAACGGTGTTGAACCGCAGTGGGATGTCACGATCGGTACTGCCCCGGGGGAGTGGGCGGTTGTTCGACACCCTTAAGTTGTGGGCATGGCAGCTCGCGCCGTCCTGGTTACCCCACTGTCGGGGCCGCTGGCCAGATTCGGGAAAGCAGGCGCGAGCGCCCTCGCTCTGTGGGCCGAGCGTTCCGGAGTAAGTCTGGAGGTGATCGACGCTTACCCCTCTGCGGCGTCCGCGATGCGGGCCGCAGAGGCTAGCCGGCCCGACGTGGTGTTCGGGCCCTACGGTTCGGGGCCGGCGCTGGCGGCCGCGGCCGCCAGCAAAGGGGTCGTCTGGAACCACGGTGGCGCCACCGCCCGGCTGGCGCGGCCGGCGTATCCGGGTGTCGTCAACGTGGAGTCTCCCGCTCACCGCTATCTCGCCGCGGTGCTCGAAATCCTTGCCGCCGAAGGTCTTGGTGAGGGGTCGGAGGTAGTAATAATCCACGTCGACACGGGGTTCGGCCGCGAGGTGGCCGAAGGGGCGGCGGTGGCGGCCCGGCGACTCGGTCTCCTGCAGCGGTCGGTCGCTTTTCGGCCCGCCCGGTCGAGAGACGTGCTGGCGCAGGTCCCGGCGGGCGATGTGCTGTTATCGGCCGGTTCCTTCGACGATGACGTCGCCATCGTGCAGTGGGCCAGCGAACGCCGTTGGCGCGCAGTTGGATTGGTCGCCGCCGGAGTCGAGGAGCTCCGGCGCGCGATCGGTGATCGCGTTGAGGGGCTTTACGGACCGTGCCAGTGGTTCGACGACGGGACAGATGATCCCGCGGACGGACCCAACAGCGAATGGTTCAGCCACTGTTACCGGGACGCGAACGGTACTGAGCCGCCCTATCCGGCTGCTGCGGCCTTCGCCGCGGGTGTGGTTTGGCAGCGCTGCGTGAAGGAGGCCGGAACTGTTGAATCGTTGCCAGTGCGGGCCGCATCACAACGACTCGACACCACCACCTTGTTCGGTCGGTTTCGTGTCGACCCGGTCACCGGCGTGCAAACCGGCCATCAGATTCGCGTCGTTCAGTGGCGAGACGGACAGCGGGTGCTGGTTGATCGGCCGCTTCGTCGGACGTGAGCGTCGAACTAGCAGGAGATGACAGTGTCAACGGACGGCTGGATTGGAGGATCCGATGCTGGTGATTGTGCTGGTGCTCGCCGCGGCCGCCGTTGGCGCGCTGGGTTTGGTGCTGTTGCGCAAAGCGACGGAGGCCGAACCGGAGCGTCCGCAGTTTTCGCTGAAGCTGCTCTGGGTGCTGATCTGCTGCCGCCGGGTGTGGGCCACCGGAATCGTGACCCTTGCCGCCCCCCTGCGGGCGACTCTGGAGGAGACCCTGTCTGGCTGACTCCGGTCGCGTGCTGCTTTGAAAGCGCCATGACAGCAAACTGCAGCGCGTACGATCACCGCATCTAGCGTTCGGAACCTAGCTTCACGTTGACGCGACCCGGAGGGCACGTGATTGGAGCTGATCAGCACGCCAGCAGGCAGCCCGGAGCAACATAATATCGGGTATCGCCTCGCTGCTGCTGGTCGCGAGTTGCCGAGGACGCTCGGCTGGCGCTCCTCGAGCAGATGTTCGACCCGCTATCACGACGGCGCCGGGACATGGTTCAGCCCGGCTGGCGTTGTCTTGAGGTCGGTGCGGGCCGCGGGTCGATGGCGGTCTGGCTGGCTCAGCGGGTCGGCCCTTCCGGCCACGTGGTGGCCACCGACGTCGACGTCGGCTACCTCGAACTGTTGGATCTGCCGAACCTTGAGGTGGTGCAACACAACATCCTCGAGGACCCGCTTGAACTCCTAGGTCGCGGCTCGTTTGACGTTGTGTGCTCGCGCCTGTTGTTGTTTCACCTCGTCGGCCGCCAGGAGAAAGCGATAGCGCGAATGGCGCAGTGCCTACGTCCGGGTGGCTGGCTGATCGACGAGGACGCAGACTGGGGCACACCTGGGTCAGTCGACCCCTCGCATCCGGGTTATCAGGTCTACCACGACGCGTGGCGGAACGGTGACTGGTTTAGTTCGCGCGGCTACGATCCGGTGTTCGGGCGGAAGCTGCCAGCGCTGTTTGAGCGCTGCGGTCTGGAGGAGATTCGACACGAGGCCTCCACCGAAGTGGTTCGTGGAGGCTCCCCTTGGGGGCGGTGGTTTGCCGAGACCCTGGAGGTCATGAACACACTTGGCGGGGGCGCGGCGAGCGAGGTCCAGCAGCGTGAGCACGAGCGGATCGTGGCCACTTTTGCGGACCCATCGACCTGGGTGCTGAGGGAACTGTTGCACGCCTGCTGGGGCAGGCGCGCAGGGCAGGGTGCCTAACGGCTAACGCCCTACTCGGCCGAGGCCTGGAGCACCACCATGGCGCGGGACTCGACCCGCAGGGTGCCCGCCGCCGCCATCGGCTTGGGCTCTTCGCCGTCGGGCGTTCTCTAGAGGCTCAGTGCCACACCTCCGGCACGCCGTTACGGCCGTCATCCGACCCTCCGTCGATCCCGGGCCCCAGCATTTCCAGGGTGCTCAAAGGATAGGCGGTTGGACACCCGGAGGGACTGTCGGCTTCAGGGTGATGCCGACACAAAGTTTTGAGACTCTCGTATCTCGTCTATTTCAGACGGCGTTCAGTGTTGTTCGGGCCTGGTCGATTTGGTCGTATGCGTAGGTCGCCATAGCGGCGGTGGTCATCGTCTCACCCTTGCGGGCGAGCGATTCGTAGGTCGCCTCGCCGAGGACGTCGCGCAGGTGGGTGATCGCGGTGGTGATTTCGGGGAACGCCGCCGAAGATAGAGGACTGAGCGCGAACCCGGCGACGGTGGCCCCCGGTTCGTAGCGTGCGAGCCGGTCGAAAAGAACGGCGAGGACGGCAAGCGGCCAGCGGATCGCGGTGGTGTCGCCCGCGTTGTAACAGTTGCGGATTACCAGAGTGAGGTGATCGAACGCGGCCAGCGTGTCGCCGTGCTCGGCCTCAAGTCGTGCCAGATTCAGCGCCAGGAGTGACGCTTGGGTGCGGTTGCCGCTGTCTTGAGCGATCACCAGACCCCGGCGGTGGGCGTTAAGCGCCCCGACGGGATCTGCATCACGGAAAGCCGCACCGTAGGCACCGAGCGCCCCCGCGAGCCAGGACGGGTTGCCTGTTGCCTCCGCAGCCTCGATGAGGCCACCCGCCGCATCCATCGCCTCGCCACCGGAACCGGCCACTGCGAGGGCGTAAACCAGCCATGACCGGATGAAGATGTGGGTGTCGCGGCGGCGTGCGAGCTGGGCGCGGCACCACTCGGCCAACCGCTCGGGCTGCCCGATGACGAGGTACGACATTCCAAGCAAGCCTTCGGAGCCGTGCGGCAGCGCATAGCGGCTCCTGCCGACAACGATCTGCCCGGCGTCGCTGTCGCCGACAGCTGCCTCGATCCGTCCGGTCCTGAAGCACTGCGACGCAATCGCGTACAGGAGACGCCAGCCGGGAGTGGTCGACCGCACCGGCGGGCTCGATCAGCTCTTCAGCCCAGGCTATCGGCTCAAGGGTTTGGACCCACAGGCCGAGGAACCCCGCATAGGTGGCGATGGTGGCGGCGGCGTCGAGGTCGCCCTGGTCGGCGGCCCAGCGAAACGCGGTGCGCAGATTGGCCAGCTCGACAGTGAACCAGTCGTAGGCCGCACGCTGGCGGGGGCTGTCCCACAGGGCCATGATGTCGGCTTCCCGCCCAGCGAAGTAGCGGGCATGCGCTGTGCGGGCTTCGGTCGCCGCCCCGCTGGCGGCGAGTTGTTCCTCGGCGAACTGGCGGATCGTCTCCAGCATCGAAAACCGGGTCCGCCCAGAAGGCCTGTCAGCGACCAGCAGCGACTTGCGTACCAGGGCATCGAGCAGATCCAGGGTGGCGAAGTCATCATCGGAACCCATGACTGCGCAGGCACTTTCGAGGTCGAATCCCCCGGCGAACACCGAACATCGATCCAGCAGCGCCTTTTCCGTGTCGTCGAGCAGGTCGTAGGACCACGCGACGGCGTGGCGCAGGGTGTGGTGGCGTTCCAGGCCCCGCCGTGACCCGACCAGCAGCCGCAACCGCTGATCGAGCCGATCACGCACCTCGCCCACGGTCATGGCCGCCATCCGCGAGGCCGCCAGCTCGATGGCCAGCGGGATCCCATCGAGGCGGCGGCAGATCTCCACCACCGCGGCTGCATCGCCATCCTCGCCGACCATGAAGCGCGGCGAAACATGCTGTGCCCGTTCGACGAACAAAGCCACCGCGGCCGAGTCGACGCCAGCGCCGACGTCCAGCGAGGGCACCGGCCACAGCCGCTCGTCGCCGATGCCGAGTCCTTCGCGGCTGGTGGCCACAATCTTGGTTGTTGCTGAGGCCACCAGGATGGCCTCGATCAGATCGGCGGCGGCGTCCAGCACGTGCTCGCAGTTGTCGAACACCAGCAGCCGCACCCTGCCCTCCAGGGCGGCGGCCACGCTCTGGGCCACGCTGCGGCCGGGTTGTTGGGTGATGCCCAGCACCGCGGCCACCGCGTCGGGCACCGCCGCCGGATCGGTGACCGCGGCCAGCTCGAAAAACCACACCCCGTCCGGGAATTCATCGGCCAGACCGCGCGACGACCTCGAGTTGCCAGGCGGGTCTTGCCGACCCCGCCCACCCCGGTCAGCGTGACCAGCCGATGAGCCTTTACCGCGGCTTGCACCTCGTCGACCTCGGACTCACGCCCGATCGAAGCTCGTGGGCGCAGGGCGCAGGTTCCCCGGACTCGCATCCAGTGCCCGCAACGGCGGAAAGTCCGTGGCCAGGCCCGCGGCTCGGACCTGGAACACCCCGATCGGGGTCGGCAGATCCCGCAACCGTCGCGGCCCCAAATCCAACAGATCCGCTCCGCTAAGCAGCCCCGCCGTCGAGTCGGCCAACAGGATCTGCCCGCCGTGACCGGCGGCCATCACGCGTGCGGCCCGATTCAAAACCGCGCCGAAATAGTCGCCGTCACGCAGCTCGGCTTCGCCGGTGGCCAATCCCATCCGCACCGGCAACTCCAGCGCCCGCTGCGCGGCTACGGCGGCGTCCACCGCTGCCCTTGGTGACGAGAATGCCGCGCACACTCCGTCGCCGGTGTGTTTGAACAGCCAGCCGCCGTGCGTCTCGATCGCCCGACGGAGCACCTCATCATGGGTGGCTAAGGCCGCCCGCGTCGCCTCCGCGTCGGCCTCCCACCGACGGGTCGAACCCTCCACGTCGGTGAATAAAAACGTCACTACCCCCGAAGGAGCAGCGGCCGCCGGATCACCGGACACCCCTGCAGAATGTCACAACAGATACGCTGCCACCTTGAACATCGCCGGGAATCGGCGCGGTCGCCAGATACGCGAGTTACGAGACGGACTGCCGCGAGTCACTGATGTGGTCTGTTTAGAGACATCCGCAAGGGCGTCACCGACTTCGGGCGCGGCCGGCTTGGTCGACGTGGTCGGTGGGGACGGGTTCGTGAGTGCCGGTGTGGGCGGCGAGTTTTGCATTGGGTCGGGCCCGCTACACCGTGCCGAGGGTGGGGCAGCGTTGGAGTGCTTGCTTCGGAGAGCAGACCGCTACCGGTTCCGGGAATTCGGCATACACGAGTCGGACGGCGCTCCTGACGAAAAGGAGCGCCGTCCGAAGCACCAACCACTCGGTTACCAAGCGTGCATGATGGCGCAGTGAAATGTGGCCTCGGCGTCAGGACACAGTTTCCCGGCCTGGACGCAAGCCCACCGCGCTGTGCCCAGTTGATGGGCTTTGCTTCGCGTGGGTGCCTAGTGCTCGTGCTAGGTGCCACAGCCGAGAGGAGGAATCTTCTCTTCCGGTCCAACCTTCGTCTGCCGTGGATCCGTACTTTGAGTCTACGCCTACGCAGCTATAGCGACAGTGAAATGAGTTGGGCCGAGCGTTCAACGGGCATCTCGCCGAGGACCATCACCGATTCCTGTGCGCGCACATGTTCGGCCGGATCGACGGCATCGATGCCGATATCGCCCGAGATCCACGAGCAGATCGAGGCGCGGCTGGCCCCTTTCATGGGGAAGACGATCTTGGACACGAGGGTCCGCATCGCCGAGGACCTAGGCGCAGCGTCGACGCCCCTGGTGCTCGCGCAGGTGGAGTGCTAAACCAGAAGAAGCGCAGCCAGCCGACACCCGTCGCTGTGGCGCGGTGCGGCAACCGACATGTAGGAGGTGGTCGCTGTGCTTCATCCCGATCCATTCCGTGACATCGACAGACTCGCCGCGCAGCTGCTCGGTACATCGCCCGGATCCGCCCGAGTCCCACTAGCTATGCCGATGGACCTCTACCGCTCCGGCGATCACTACGTGCTTCACGCCGACCTCCCAGGCGTCGACCCCGATTCGGTGGACGTCAGCGTTGACGGCGGCATTCTCACCGTGACGGCACAACGCAGCGAACGCACCGAACACGACGTGCAGTGGCTGAGCTCCGAGCGCTTCACCGGCAGTTACATGCGTCGCCTGTCTCTCGGTCAGGACATCGATGCCGACCACATCGCCGCCACCTATCAGAACGGGGTGCTGACCGTAACCCTCCCCGTGGCGACAAGGGCCAAGCCGCGCCGCATCGAGGTCACCCCCGGGGCACGGCTCATCGAGCCCAGCGACTCATCCGACCAGCCCACCACGACCTAAACCTCTCTTCACCTTGGTGGCGTCGAGGATTTCCTCGCGCAGCTGATCGCCGGACCATGCCGCGCGCGCCTGCGCCTGGTCGGATCAGGAACGGAGATCGACACGCTGACGGTCTCCGCGGCAGGCGGCTCAATCTCAGGCAGATCGTGTGACTCGCTGATGCCGAAGCCGCTCGTACAGCCGGGCCAGCGGCTGGGCGCCCACCAATTCACCCGTCCCAGGACATGCAGGAACGCCGACGGACTCGACCGCCTAATCGCGCGGTTCCGTCTCGTACGCGACCGTGTACTTCCTCATGCCTGGAGCGTTTTCCACTGCGTGGCCACCCCTCGGATCCCAGTCCACCACGCGCAGGAGCTGCCTATCGGCGGGAAGTTGCCTTCTTACTTCCTCCTCAAGAGCCTCGCGCATTCGTTCCCGCTCGAATGGCGTGATGTCCTCCGTTACCAACGCCTCCGTAAGCTCCATGCCGGATCTCCATGCGGCGAATTGTGCCGCGCTCCGCGACCCGTCCGGGGCTGACCCGTCGCGATCACTGGCTCGCGACGGGCGCCGCCGACGTCGTCACGATGTCGTCCTTCGTGCTCTCGACGATCGCGTCGAGCTCGCCGCGCTCGCGCTCGGGCACGCCGAACTTCGCGAGGGTCTGGTGGAAGTCGTCCATGAACGCATCCCACTCCGCGCCGGAGATGAGCAGCTCGCGGTGCGCGTCTAGCATCGTGCGCCCCGAGTAGGTCTGCGGGCCGCCCGCCGCCCAGCAAACCTGCTCGGTGACGTAGTACTTGAAACCCTGGGCCGACACGCGGTGGTGCGCCTCGTCGACTCGCGGGTTCGCGTTCAACCGCGGGTCGACCATGATCCGATCGATGAAGTCGTCGACGACGACGGCGATGGCGTACACGCCTCCCAGCCGCTCGTACAACGACTGCGTTTCCGCCGCCACCACCGCGCCTTCCCCGCTTCCGATCGAGTGCGCGCCCATGATTTCGCCCCTTTCCCACGGCGGACCGCGCCGTTGGCCATGCAGAGCATCGCAGGTGCTCCGCGCTTGTCGTGCGGTCAGGCCATCTCGGGCACACGCAGGTGGGCGAGCGCCAACTCGAAGTCGCACTCGTCGAGCACCTCTGCAGCTACTTCCTGGCTACCCGTGGCTCTGATTCTGTCCAACTGGTCTCTGTTCCGGTCCCTCGCTTCGACGCTATCGAAGGTCGCCGAGGCCACGCCACGACCGGACGCTCGGTCGACCAGCAAACTGGCACTGCAAAATCCCTCGAGCTCCTCGAGTGCGGGCAGGATACGTCATCTTGTAGAAATCGATGCCTCGGTCGATCTCATCCGGGCCGACCTTGAGCCCAGGTGGCTCGGACACAGGCGCCGTCACGCGACCGGTGGTCGCGGTGCAGAGACAGCGATCTCCCATTGCTCGACGTCTGCGTTGCCACCGAAAACCTCCGCGGCACGGTCACGAACCGGCCGAACAGACTCCGCGCCCGCACGCATGGCCTCCTCGGACTGCCATGCGCTGGTGGCGATACGTCGGCGGACGACCGGTCGACCGAATAGGGATAAGCCGGTGTATCCGTCGACGTCGTCGAGCGCGGGCATCGCGGTATCGCGGACGTGCGCCAATACCGGGGTCGATGGACGAGGGCTGTGCCTGGATGGTGGTACTGCGTGCGTGCATGATCTGCCTCCTCTGTGTGGGGCAGCGTCTCGACGGCGCCGCCGTCCACTTCATCGTCCTCCCACAGGTAAAGCGCGGCAATGGGACGCCCGCCAAGAATGCCCCCGCCAACAAGACCGCGAAAGACGCGCCGGCCAAGAAGACCGTGGCGAAGAAATAGCTACGCGGGCAGATCCACCCGCAGCGCTCAGGTGCTCGTCGAGTATCCGGCGTAGCGCGGCGTCCATCGGATGCGCGGATGCGAGGTCGCGGCCGAACCGGCGGTCCACCCCGACTACCGTGCCCTCACGCAGTTCGGCGGTGTCGACCTGATCGACGAAGGGATCGAACAACGCGGGCGGCGTGGCCAGGTAATACAGCGCCCGGCGCGACTCGTTCATCCCGGCGGCATACACCAGTCCGTGTTGGGTGATCACGAAGAGTTCCGAGGTGATCCTGGCGTTCGGGGTCTCGGCTTTGGCCCATGCCATTGCGGCGCAGCGGGTCTGTGCCAATCTATCGGGGACGTCGTCAGTCAGCGCGAGTAACCTCTCGACGAGTGCTCCACCCATTCGCGGATATGTGTCGATGGCGGGTCTGAAGTACCGCTGGAAGATCTCGCCGAAAAAGTCGTACAGTTGCTCACTCATGGCACTTCCCAGGTTTCAGACGGACACCTCAATTGTGCGCCCGTATCGTCAGCCGAGCAACGCTGATCAACCACATTCAAAGCAGACGGGTGCTGCCGGTTTCGACCGTCAGCGGCACTCGCTCACGTGGAATTCGGTCCCTGGCGAGGTCATGGAGCTACTGGCGACCCGCAGTCGGCTGACGATCGTCCGACCGGTACTCCTGAACGAAGGTCACCCACCGTCAGTCCCGGCGCTGCGTATTGAAAAGCCCCAGCTCGAGGGTGTGCGCGATCTGGGTGATCGCGGCTTGGGCGCGCACGCTGTTGCCAGCCTGGTCCAGCGGCGGCGAGTAGGCGGCGATCGCCAGTTTGCCTGGCGACACCGCGACCAGGCCGCCTCCGACGCCGCTCTTGGCGGGCAGTCCGACGGTGTAGGCCCAGTCACCGGAGCTGGTATACAGACCCTCCATCGTCATTTCGGCCAGCACGTGCGACACGTTGGCGTGTGCGATGACGCGCTTGCCGGTGATCGGGTTGACGCCCCCGTTGGCCAGCGTCGCACCCATTAACGCGAGGTCGACGGCGGTGACCAGCGTCGAGCACTGCTGGGTGTAGACGTCACAGGCTTCCATCGGGTCGCAGTACATGTATCCGCCGCAAAACAGCAGCCACGCGATCGCGCGGTTGTGAAAATTGGTGGCTCGCTCGGAGGCGGTGATTTGTTCGCTGATCGAGATCGCATGCCCAGCGAAATCGCTTTGGATCTGCAGGATCTGGCGCCAGCGGTCTTCAGCGTCGGTGGCCGACACCAAGCTGGTTGCCGTCATGGCCCCCGCGTTGACCATCGGCGACATTGGCTTGTCGTTGTGCAGTTCCAGCGCCAGCACCGAATTGAACGCCATACCAGTCGGATCGGCGCCCACCTTGCGGTGGAACTCCCGCGAACCTACTTGTTCCATAGCGAGCGCGGCAGTGAAAACCTTCGAGATCGATTCCAACGCAAACGGACATGTGGCGTCGCCAGCCGAAAATGTCTGACCATCAACGGTCGCAACGCAGACCCCGAACAGCTGCGGATCGACGTCTGCCAAGGCCGGTATGTAGCCGGCGTTCTTGCCGCGGCGATTCTTCTTGTGCCTGGCGTGCGCCGAAGCGACCGCCTGGGCGATCCGGTCGGCGGCGATCGGTTCGGTGGTCCTGTCGGTCAATTCTGTTTCACCGCAGCATATTCGGTTGCAGCCGTGGTCACGACACGATGGATGAAACCAAGCTTGGCGACGACGTGCGGGAAGATAGTGAACGGGTACAGGTCGTCGCGGCCCATCGAGTTGTTGACCCGGTTGAGCACCCCCGACAGCACTAGCCAGTCAGCCATAATGTCCTCGATGGTTCCGTCGGCGTAAGACTCGCGGGCATCGATATCGGCGGGCAGGTCCCACTTCACCCGATCAGCTTCGACGACCAGGCCCGAATCCGCGATCGTGGCAAGGGTTCCGGTGATATGCAGATAGTGCGCCCAGGTTTCGGCGAAGTCTTCCCACGGGTGGGCGGTGGCGTACTCCGAGATGAAGTCGTGCTGCCAGTTCACCGGTGCCTCGCCGTTGTAGTGGCGCTGTAGTGCGGCTTGGTAGTCCTCTCGGTCGTCGCCGAACATCGCCCGGGCGTCGTCGATCAGCGCGGTGTTCTGCACCAGCAGCATCTCGTAGTAATGGCCGATCTCGTGGCGGAAGTGGCCCAGCATCGTGCGATAGGGCTCACCCAGCTTGATGCGCAGACGCTCCCGGTATAACTCCAGCGACTCGGCGAGGTCGATGGTGATCACCCCGTTGGAGTGCCCTATCGTCACCGGCCGCCCCAGCGTCTTGCTGGACAGCAGATCGAACGCCAGCCCGTGAGGGTCCGCGTAGTACGGCTGGACGGGCAGGCCCAGGTCCATCAGCTCGAAGATCAACCGCCGCAGCGACTTCAGGGTCGAATCGAGTTCCGAGCATCGCCTCGGTGTCATCGGCCGCCGGTCGTTCGCGCACGAAACTGTCGGCGTAGCAGCGGCCCGGATTCCGAGTCGTCGGCAGTCAACCAGTTGCAGCCCCGCTCCCAGTGCGCGCACCGAAACCAGCCACGGTCGTTCACCGTAACCGTCTGCGACGGTGCGCACATCATCTGCCGCGACGGGTAGTGGTAGCCGACCGTCACCGCGCACGTCGGGCACTGCTGAACCTCAAACGCGACCGCCTGTCCGCAGTTGGGGCACCTGAAGGCACGCACGGTCAGGGCTCGACGGTGCTGCGCGACTCGATGTACGTCCACGGTCGCTGCGGACGGTCCTTCAAATAGCCACGTTGCCAATCCCATTGCGGATGCTGCCGAAGGAATTCTTCGGCGTCGAACTCGGTGCCGTCAGCCCGCCCGCACCGGGCCCATAGACTGAGCGCCTTGATTTCTGCTGAGGTGACGACCTTGCCGTCCACGGACCCGAACGGTGTGAACGGGGTGAGCCCACTGAAATGACAGGGGTCGACGTCGGAATGCGCGCAAATCGTCCGGGCCGAGGGATGGATGTAGCCCAGGTAGGTGTCGAACGTGTCGGCCAACATGCGCTTGCCTACCTCGGCGTCGATGCCCCCGTTGTTCTGGCCGAGCAGCTGCCGCCAGCGCACCTGCCGCGCACCATTGGGGGTGCGCACGTCGCTGAACCCGGTCCCGAAGCACTCCAGGTTGCGGATCCGCGGATCCATCGGTGAGTTGTCGCCCCAGAAGTAGCCATCGGTGGTGCGGTCCAGGGTCTGATACAGCAGGCCCTCCTCGTAGCGCGCGATCTCACCGGTCTTGATGTCACCGATCAACCACGAGTTGGCGTATCCGCCGTTGTTGTCGGTGTTGAGCGTCTCGACCCAATGGTCGATGTCGAGGGCGTACTGCGAGGCGTTACGGGCGCGGACGAACTCCGGGACCCGGGTCTCGTCGTAGCCCTTGAATCCCTCGTACCCACCGATCGTGGTCTCGGCGATCGCCAGGCCGGCACTGGTCAACCAGAAATCGCTCATGCTGGCGATCCAGCCCGGCGCGGTCTGCATGACCATCCGGTTGCCATCGTCGGGGGTCATATCGAGGATGACGTTCTCGAACTGGCCCTGCCAGAAGTCGGCGAAGCTGGTGTGGCCCACCACGATTGACCCGTCGACGGTCGCGCTGCCGGTCGCGATAAAGGCGCTGCAGTGGTTGCCTTCGCCGCCGGTCGGCGCCAACGCGGTGTAGCGGCCCGAGTTCTTGGGCCACCAATAGCCGGTGAGTTCCATCCAATCATTGATGCCGAGCACATCGTTGAACGTGGCTGACACGCCGGCAGCGGTCAGACCCGCGGCCACGCCTTCCATCTCCTCGCGCAGCTCGTCGGGAATTTTGTCGGCGTGCAGGTCGGCGGCCCGTTCAACAAAGAAGTCGTAGCTCATACCGATGTCTTGGTAGGTCATCTCCCGGTACACCCGGATCGAATCCGCGTACTCGTCGGCGACGAGGAACCCGTACTGAAAGCCGCGTGCGGCCGGTGATCCCTTGATCGTGACGTGCAGCCAGCCGTTGATGTCGCTGCGCGAGGCTTCGGAGAGCCACCCCCGCTGCTCGTCGGTGAGTTCAGCGGGTGTGGTTCTCGTCGGCGCTTCCGCCGGCCCGGGGGGTGATTTTACGTTATGACCCTCCGGGGTTGGAGCGATCGCCGTCACAAGGCCTCCTCGGTCCGATCCCCCGTGCCGATGAGCTTAGTGCCGCCAGGGCGTTGGCTGGTTGGCGTTGTAAGAAATCCTGAAAGCACGGGCAGTGCGTATTGCAACTGTGCCGAATGCCGTCAGCGACCGCGAGCCAGCAGCCAGGTGGCGGTGAACATTTGCCACGCGACGATCGAATAGACGCTGCATCGCTCCCACACTGCGGGCGGCAGAAGCTGACCTGGCGCGGCCATCTCGACGACAAACATCACGAAGCTGAGCAGGCCGAGCGCCGCGAGCCCGACCGATACAGCGCGATACCACCGCGGCCCTCTGACATCGCGAATAATGGAAGTGCCTGCCACGATGGCCGCGTTCCCTCCCACGATCGCCAATAGCGCGCCGATGGCGTGCACCCGAGCTGTTCCGTCGGCCTGCGCGGCAGGTCCGCTATGGAATGCCGCAATCAAAATATTGCCGACCGCATTCTCGGCAGCGAGAGTCAGAAATAGCCTAGCCTTCCGCGGTTCAAAGGCTCGAACGATGAGGATGGCACCAGCGAGAAACAGAATTCCCTGTAGACAGAACCCGATGTTCATCAGCAAGGCCAGTGGTGAATCGCGGGATGGCACACCCAGATCACTGATGAAGTTATGTCCGTAGCGGTAATGTTGCCGAAAGGCTGCGGCCGCAAGAGCTTCGAGGACCAGGTACGCCACCGGACCGCAAATCCAGACAACGGCTGCACGTACTGCGTACAAGCGTCGCCGCATGGAATGGTGGCCTGTGTGCGTCATTGCCTCTCCGTCATTCGCTTACGGCTTGTCGTGGTCGCGCCACAGGACCCGAGTCGGGGTTGCCGTGCAAGGAGACAATCACAGCTGGCTGCCTCTCGTGAAATTGACGGCCGCAAGCGCGGCGACCGTTACGGTTACGAAGACGCTGAGCCACTCGGCCATAGGAGGCCCAATGAGCGAGCACGAAGTCAAGATGATCATTTTGTCGACCGACGACCTGGATGAGTCGATCCGGTTTTACAGCGAGACGCTGGGCATGTCGCTCAAGTTCCGCGACGGAGCCCACTTCGCCGCCCTCGACGGCGGGCCGATCACTCTCGCCTTGGCGACCGCGGTGGACCATCCGATACCCGGGCAAGTGGTCGTCGGTATCAAGACCGCGGATGTCGACGCCGCGGCGAAAGCGGTTGAGGCGAGTGGTGGGGGCATTGTGAAAGGCCCGTACGACGACGCCCACGAACGCTGCGCGGTGGTCTACGACAACAAAGGTAACGGTGTGGTCTTCTACAAGCCGCTGGCCCGATGAGTGACGCGGGCATCGGCACGCGAGCAACCGAAGCGATGGGTCTGTTCATCGAGGCGGTTAACCAAATCCCTTCCCAGGCCTGGGATCAGCCATCAAACCTGGATGGATGGACTATCCGGGACCTGGTGGCCCACACCGCTGGAACCGCAGCGAAGATCGTGACGCTGGTCGAGGGTGGGAAGGTCTGGGAGGGGCCCTCCGATCCGGATGACTGGAAGTCCGAGGATCCGGCTGCACAGCTTCGCGAGCTAGGTATCCGGCTGCAATACGCCTTGGCCAGCGCGGACCTCGATGCGACGCGACCTTCGCCGGAGGGCGACGTCCCACTACGCCAGACGCTGGCATCTCCCATTTGCGGCCTGGCCATACACATCTGGGACGTGTACCGGTCTCAAGGCCGGCTGTTCGAGCTGCCGGAGGCGCTGCTCGGGTTTTGTCGTCAGGTGGCGCAGTCGGTGCCGGAAGACACACTTCGCCGGCCCGGTGGATTCGGGCCGGCCCAACCGGTACCCGAGGACGCGACGCCGACCGCCCAGCTGATGGCCTATTTCGGACGCCCGGTTTGACGCCGCGGCTAATGGGCCAAATGCGCGCTGCCGTCGTCTAATTCGTCACGACGCAAATTCATCGGCGTAACAGCGGGAACATCGCCGCCAGCGATCACGGTCCGGGTGATCGGCGTCAGTGCTTGGAACAGCGCTTCCACCTCGTCGTCGCTGAGTGCATCGAGCGTCGATAGCGCAAGCGCATCGGTGGTCGATTCGATGGCGTCTTTCAGTTCGCGGCCCGCACTGGTCAGCGTTCCGTCGTCGTTGAGCAGCCCCCGCTCGGCCAACCGTTGTTCGTGGTGACGCCACGCCGCGTCGTCGTAGTCACGGGTGCGGGCGATGTAGTCGCGCGGAATCCCGCCCGCCGCGGCGTGCAAGACGTTGCATTCCCGGCCCGACACACCGGCGGCGCTCAGCACCGCGACGTGCGTGTCGCCCCGATGCTCGCGCAACAGCGTTGCGGCATGCCACAGCGCGGCCAGCGGATCGTCCGGCCACGGCAGCGCCCGATTCGCGGCGAACAGCGGTCGCGCATCGAGCGGTGCATGTCGCAGCCCCTTGTCGGCTAATTCCGCTGCAGTCGTGACGTTTTCATCTGCGCAAAGGCCGTAGCGGCGCAGGGCCGCGACCGCGGATTCCTGCCGGGCGCGCAGCGCGGCCTCCGGACCAGCGATCTGCCACGCCGCCGGCAGCGCCTTGGCGACCCGTTCAGGGGCGAAGTTGTAGAAGATCGCGGTCACCACCTCCGGCGGCACCATGCCCAGCGGCGCCGACCGGGCGGCGAAGTAGCCCATCCAATAGCCTCGGTAACCCAGCCCGTCCAAGGCCTCCCGCGCCTCCGGCGCGAAGTACGTCACGCCATGCACTGGCTCGAATCGATCGAAGAAGCGTCGCGCCAGGCCCGGTTCTCTGCGCACGGACCCAAGCCTAGTCTGGAGATGATATGGAGATCATCGCCTCTGCTCCGGCCCAAATGGGCCTCAGCGAGATCGCCGATTGGGCATCACGTATGGAACGCATCGGCTTTGACGTCATCCACATCGCCGAGACCATTCACGATCCGTTCACCATCGCGGCGATGGCCCTGACCCACACCAAGCATGTGACCGTTCGCACCAGCATGGTGCTGGCCTTTCCCCGCAGTCCGATGATCGTGGCTTATGCGGCCTGGGATCTCGCCAAATATTCCAGCGGCCGCTTCCAGTTGGGGATCGCTTCCCAGGTGCGCGGCAACATCGTCGGCCGCTTCTCCTCCGCGTGGTCGGAGCCGGTGTCGCGCCTTGGCGACTACATTGAATCGCTGCGCGCGATCTTCCACGCTTTCCAAACGGGTGAGCCACTCAACCACGTAGGCGAGCACTACCAATTCAATCGACTACAGCCATACTTCAACCCCGGCCCGATCGACCATCCCTTCCCGCAAATCTGGACCGGCGGGGTCAACAGGAAGATGTGTGTCCTCGCCGGCGAGTTGTCAGATGGCTTCGTGTGTCACCCCACCAATTCCCACCCGGAGATCCTGACCGCGCGGACCGTTCCCGCGATTGCCGAGGGCGCCCGAGCAGCAGGTCGTCAGCGGGCACCGGTCATCGTCGCCAACCCGCAACCGATGATGGCCGCTACCCGCGATGCGCTCGAAGAACAGCGCGAGCCCCGTCGTGCCGAATTGGCCTTCCTCTACAGCACACCTGCGTATCGTCGGCAGTTGGAGGACTTCGGCTTGGTAGAGGTCGGCGAAGTGCTGAGCGAAATGGCACGCCGCCGCGAGTGGGGCGACCTGGCGAGCCACCTCACCGACGAGGTGATGAACCGGGTTGTCCCGCAAGGCACTTACCGGGAAATGCCCGACATACTGGCGGACTGGTATTCGGGACTATGCACCGGACTCAGCCTGCCCGTCCCACCAGAAGATGAGCACGACGCTCAGCTTGCTGAACTTGTCCAACGGTGTAAGACGATCGCCACTAGATAGGGGGAGGCTATGACCGGACCGCTGCCACCAGGTTGGTATCCCGGTGACGTGCCGAGGATGGCGGTGGTCACGTCGCAGCCGAAGGACGATCCCTTTTACTCGTATACCGACCCCCTGGATGGGATCGCGCAGGGAACGGCGCTGAAGACTCGGAACTTTCGCTACCACATCTTCGGGTTCCCGACGTTGCTCGAGACCACCCAGCTGCTCTACCGATCGACCAGCCAGACCGGCAAGCCAACCGTCAACGTCACCTCGATCATCAAGCCGCCGATCCAGTTCGACCATACGAGAGTCATTTCCTACCAGTCCGCGTATGACTCGTTGAACCGCAATGACGAGCCGTCCTATGCGATTTGGGGCGGACTCCGGCTCGGCGGACTCATCCCCAACGTCGAGGCGGCGGTCTTCGGCCCATTCATCGCCGAGGGCTATACCGTCATCGTTCCCGACACCGAGGGTCAGCGGGCGGACTTCGCCGCGGGCCCCGAATACGGGATGAACACGCTCGACTCGATACGGGCCGCGTTGAGCTCGTCGACCATTCCCCGCGATGCCAAGGTGGCCATGCTCGGGTACTCGGGGGGTGCGATCGCCACCGAGTGGGCCGCCGAGCTGGCCCCGACCTACGCGCCCGAGGTCAACGAGCGCTTGATCGGCGCGGCGATCGGCGGTGTGCTTGTCGACCCGGCGCACAACCTGAACTATGTCGAGGGCACCGGGTTCTGGGCGGGCGTCATGGCGATGGCGCTGGTGGGGATCGCGCGCTCATTCGAGGTCGAGACCGAATTGGCACAGTACCTTATCCCTAAGGGCACCAAGATCTTTCAGGAGATGCAGACCGCTTCGATCGTCAACGTCCTGGGCCATTACCCGGGTTTGACGTGGAAGGATCTGGTCAGCCCCGATTACCCGCACCCCGAGGACCTGCCGCTCTACGTCCAATGTGCCAACAAGCTGATCATGGGCACCGGCGGTACACCGACGATCCCGCTATTCATCGGCCAAGGCGCCAACGGCGAGCTCGAGGGCACACCGGGCACCAAGAAGGACATCGGCGCCGGTGACGGCGTGATGATCGCCGGCGACGTGCGCACGCTGGCCCGGGACTACTGCGCCAAGGGCACCAAGGTCCACTACGAGCAGTACGACTCGCTTAGCCACATTTGGAGTCTCCCGATCTGGCTGCATAACTCGATCGCCTGGATCAAGCAGCGCTTCGCCGGCATACCAGCGCCGGAGAACTGTTCGTCGATCCAGAAAGGCAACCCGATCACGCCCATCCCAGTTCCGCCGAGCACCGCTCAATAGTTGTTGCAGGTGTTGGCAACCTGCACAACAAGTCCAGCGAACTGCTCAACATACGGCCGGGATTCGGGCTTGCTTTCCAACTCCTGGGCGATCTGTCGGCGCTGATCCGGCGACGAGTCGAGGAATCCACGCAGCCCAGCCTGCGCCGTCGGCGAACCGTTCAGTTGCGCCGCCGCTACCGGCGATTGCGCATTCAGCGCCGACACAACCTGCGCGTAACTGCACGTGGTGTTGATGGCCGGATCCAGGTCGGGATCGGCGGACGCGACGCCGGCCTCGGCGGTCAACAGCAATGCCAGAGTGCCAACGGCGGCAGACAATGTGCTCAACGACAGCCTGACCATCGGGAACCTCCCCTCCGATGCTCCGTCGAACCCAAGACGGCCACCACTTCAGGGTAGCGGCTTAGCGGAACTGGTCGTCGGCGTCAAATAACCGCGCTACCGCTTCAACACTCGCTTGAGAACCGGCAAGACCAACGGCGTCGGCACGAAACGGGTGGAGCCCAGCGCCAATCGCACCTGCGGCCCACCCGGGACGACCGACCCGTGACCATGGTCGGCGGCTTTGAGCGCGTCGGCGACCACCCGCTCGGCAGAAACATGGGTAAATTTCGGTAGGCGGTCAACGAGATCTTGGGCGTCGTTGGTGGCCTGAAATTCCGTCGGCACCGGCCCAGGGCAGACCGCGGTGACCGTTACGCCGTTGTCGGCGACCTCGGCGTTGACCGCCTCCGACAGCCACAGGACATACGCCTTGGCCGCGGCGTAGCCGGCGTTGTAGGGCGCCGGCTGAAATCCCGACACCGACGACAGGTTGATGATCGCGCCGCGGCCGCGCTCGACCATGCCAGGCAGGTAGCGCAGCATCAGGTCTGCCACCGCCTCGACATCGACGCGTAGCACCTGTAGTTCCTTGTCGCGGCCTTCGGCACCGAACTTCGTGTAGATGCCCAAGCCGGCGTTGTTGACCAGGATGTCGACCTGGGCGCCCAGCTCGTCAATACGAGCGACCAGCCGGTCCCGCTGCTCTGGGATGGCCAGGTCAGTACCGACTGCGACGGCGTGCTGGTCGCCGCCGAGTTCGTCGCATAGCTTTTGTAGCCGGTCCTCCCGGCGTGCGGTGACGACGACGCGGTAGCCGCGGGCCACGAGTTGACGGGCGAATTGTTCGCCTATTCCGGAAGATGCGCCGGTGACCACGGCGACCGACCCCGGTGATGGCGGTGGAAGTGTCATGTAAGCCGAGCCTACTCACATGCCGAAATGCGTGCGCTGCACAGCGGCAACGGCATCCGGTGATCCGCCGACTTCGACTCGCGCCGCGGCTTGGCGGCCAAAAATGTAGAGCAGGAGTTCGCCCGGCGGACCGCTGAGTCGAGCCGTCGGTTCGCCTGCTCGAGCCATCACCCGCTCACTGGTTCCGGCCCACTTAACCTCGAGCCCGCAACCATCAAGCCGCCGACTCAGGAAGTGGCTGCTGCGGCGAACGTTGCGCCACAAGGCGGCATCCATTTTGGGCGTCAGGCTTCGGGGTCCTCGTCTGTTGGCTCTGCGGACGTCCTCGTGATGAACAAAGAACTCGTTGAGATTCGCCAGCGCCCGAACCCACCCTGAAGCGGAAGAAGCCCACGGGCGGGCCGGACCGGATCCGCGCGACGAGCCACACGAAGTCCTTGCGCTTGGCCAGTCTGACCCTGCGGTGCTCGGCAAACCGCTGGAAGGCACTGGGTAGGACGAGGCAAGGGCCGGCAACGAGATCGCGTTCTCGCAATACGAGGTGGGCAGCGAGATCATGAGCAGTCCAGCCCTCGAGCAAGGTAGGAACCGAAGGGCCGAGCTCATCGAAAAGATCACAGAGCTCCTGGCGCTCTTGGGTGTCTAGCGGAACCATGAATGCTTCGCTGTCGGTGGCCGACGAGCCACATAGGGCCAGGGCCGATTTCGCTCCGGAATGGCATTGGCTCGGGCATGCTTGAGCTGCGTCCGCAGATGCTGGCGCAGCTCGTCCAGGCCCGGATCTGTCCACCGGTTACGGGACTCGATCGGATCGGCAGTCAGGTCGTACAACTCCCACTGGTCGTCGAGCGGGCTCATCCGATACGCCTCGCCGCCAAGCCCATTCGCCGCGAGGTGACGGACCCCTGGTTCGGTCCAGGTCGCCGGATCGTCGAACGTGCGCACCAGCTTCCACAGGTGGCCGTCACCCCCGGCAGCGTCGTCGACGCGGATCACCAATCCCTCGAAGTTCGACCCGACGTGCGCGGGCACCCGGATACGCAGCGGCGTTGGCGGATTCACCGTCCGCTTCACCCGCCGGGCAAAACCCGAGGCGCCGGTGTCGCCCTCGAGCATGTTGTCGCGGGTCATCAGGTAGACGGCGCGGTTGTCGTCGGCCGGCGCCCCGTCCACGACCGGCATCAAGTCCCGACCCGGGAGTTCATGCACCTCGGAGAACGACTCGGCCAGCGTGGCGGCCACCGCCGCGATATCCACACCGGCGGCTCCCAACAGCGTCGGCACCAGGTCGACATGCGACGTCGGCGCCGTGACCTCTCGCGGCGCCGTTGCGCGGTCGCCGATCCGGGCGATGACGAACGGCACCCGGGTGGCCTCGTCATAGAGGTTGAACCACTTCTGATGCAGCCCGCCGTGCGACCCGAGCAGATCGCCGTGATCCGAGGTGCGTACTAGCACCGCGTTGTCGGAGCCGCCTTCGGTGATCGCCCGCCGGACCCGGTCAATTGGCCCGTCCACCTCGGCGTGTAGCCGGTAGTACAGATCGCGGTAGCGCTGGGCATTGCGAGCGTAAGTCCGATCGATCACCGGCGCCGGGCCGTAGGCGGAGTAGTAGGCCTCTCGGTACGCGATCTGCGCGGCCGGCTTGGTCGCCAGGTCTTCGTCGGCGGTGGGCGCGGCGGGTACGTGCGGCGGATCCAGCGGTGACGGCTGCAGCGGGCCGCGGCGCCCCCAGTCCGGGAACAACACGATGTCGTGCGGGTTGACGAAGCTGGCCACCAACAGAAATGGACGCAGCGCGGCGGGATCGCCGGCGCGGCGGCGCTGATAACGCTCGGTGAGCCAAGTGACGACGCGCTCGGCGATCAACGGGTCGCGGCGCACGCCGGCATCGGCTAACTGCGCTCCGTGCGGCTCGGGACCGACCCACCCCGAGAAGCCAAAAGGCGCAAGGGGATCGGCGTCGAGGTAACGCCGAACGGCCGAAGGATCGACGACACCGTCATCGTTATTCGTCGCCAGCACCTGTCCGCTCGTTTCGTGCAGATCGGCGTGCGAGATGTGCCATTTGCCGTCGTAGTGAGTGTCGTAACCCGCGGCACGGAACCAGTTACCCAGCGTGGGCACTTCACCTTGGCGCAGCCAGCGCATCCGGGAGTCGTCGGACATCTTGCCCAGACCATCGGTCTGGGTGACCCCATGCAGGTCGGGATAGTGCCCGGTGAAAATGGTTGGGCGGCTGGGCACGCAGGCCAGTGAGCCGGTGTGGTGCCGGGCAAACCTGACACCGTGCTCGTCAAACCATTTCCGGCCCTGCAGCCTTCGTTCGCGCCAAGCGAGCACCTTGGCTGACTCATACGGCGGGACCGCGCGTTCCTCGTCGGTCATCAAGATGACGATGTCGGGACGATCAGACACGAGCCTTCTCCAATCGTTTCGCAAGCCCGGCCAGCATCACGTCGGACTGTCGCAGCTGAACGCGGCACAGTATCCGTTCGACGACCTTGCGTATTGGGCCAGAACCGATTTCGACCGTACTGGTCAGTGTGGCAACGGTTGTACCGCCTTGAGCCGCCCGGAGTGTCCAGCGGTTGGTGAACCGGTGCAGGAGCTTGGGCAGGCCTTCGACGTCGTAGGCAAGTGCCCAGGTCGGATCGAACTCGGTAATCCGCTCCACCAGTGCATTGCGACCGATCTGGACTCGCCGGGTGGTGCCGACGGGTTCGCTGCTGTGATTCAAGATGCACGAGTGATCGACGTTGTCCGCCCAGGAACTGATCGAGCCGAAGTCCGCGAGGACATCCCAGACCTGCTTTGGGCCCACCGCGATGGTGCGGCTGCGGGCAATGTCGGCCACCGGCCTACCGTACGCGACGAGAAGTGCGGCGGTTCAGCCTTTGCCGGGGGTCCAGCGAGCGGGTGCCGCCCTCGACAAGTTCAGCACTCCGGACCGAATCTGCGCTTTTAACTGATCTGGGGCCTGCAGCTGGCAGACTTCAGTGATCAGCCGGAGCAGGTGAGACCAGCACGATGTATGCCGCTATAACTGGGGCGGGTCGGGCCGTGGGGTGCGGTGCAGCGGTCATCGTTTGCGCGCCGGCGCAGGCCGACGCGGTTGCCTACCTGGTGAACGTCACGGTGCGCCCCAGATACAACTTTCCCAACGCTGACGCCGTCCTGTGCTACGCGGGCCGCGCATGCCGACAACGACAACAACACGCTCATACCGAACAAGAGGCTCAACGACGGCGCGGTGGCCAACGTCTAACACCATCCAATACCAGGCCGGTTGCACAAACGACCTACGAATCGATCCGCGCTTGCAGTTTGCGGCGCAGTGGCACACCAACGATCTGTTGGGCAACCGCGTATTGAACAGGACAGCGGATCGGACGGATCAACACCGAAGGGAATACAGAGATGTTAAACAGCGTAGCGGTCCACAACGGGTTCCATCAGCAGCGCGCGCAGGATGCCGAGCTATTAAAGGAGTCAGGCGTGCACAAGCTCGTCATCGCCGACCATGACGGCAACTGCTTAGCGTTCGTGTTGGCTTGGGACAGCTTCGATTATGACGCTGAGACCGACACCTATGTGTGCGTTGCCGACAGTGATGGCAGAGAACTCATGACCATGTACGCCGCCGGTGAAATTAAGTCAGCACCTGGTGTGAACATGTATGTCTTGACTGCACCGGATGAGTTCAGCGGCCGCAGGGCGTTGTAGGCCGAGCCGCCACCAGTCGCGAGCACTCCGCCCCGGCAGCTGATCGCTGCCGAACGGCTAGTTGAGCAGGGCGCGCGGGCGTTCTTCGAGATTCCGATCGGGCGCCTCACGACCGAGGCTGGCAGCGCTCGGCCGGCAATGTGCGCACCGGACGCACGCGACCGGCTCGTCGACCTGCTGCAGCGGTTTCTGGCACGCCATTTTCCATGCCATCTTGCAGGGATCCGGCGACCTGACCGCCACGGGTGGCAACGGCAGGGCGGGTTCGGCTAGTTGCGGCAAAAAGTACTGCCGCCCCAGCCGGCACAACCCAGTAGGGGATACTGATGTCGCCAAGGTATGATAGACCGGTTCGTGACGGTTAGTTTACTCCGAGGGGTTGAGATGCCCAGATCGCCCGGCAGACGTAGCGAGATTCTCGACTCGTTTGTCCGCTATGTCGCCGAACGTGGCTACGACAGAACGAATATCGGTGACATCGCCGACGAGCTTGGCATGTCGAAGGGCACCATCGTTCATCACTTCGGAACCAAAGCGCAGATGTTGCGGGAGCTTGAAGAAACCCACCTGGCCCGCCAGCTCGATGTGCTACGGATGGTATGGGATCGCCTGGCCGCGCCGCACGAACGTATTGTCGCGATCATCTACACCTCCACACTGCTACAGGTGATCGCCCGCAACGCGACGGTGGCAAGCCAGCGCGAGGTCGTGCAGTTGTCCGATGACCCGGCGATGCAGCAAGTGCGCAAATTACGTGATCAATTGCAAACACTCACGATTGACGAGATCCGCAACGGGGTAGAGAGCGGTGTGTTCCGAAGCGTGGACATCGAACTGGCGGCACTGCAGCTGTGGGGATCACTGCAGTGGATGTGGGTGTGGTTCGATCCCGCCGGTCCCCGGACACCCGAACAAGTCGGGGCCGCTTTCGTCGACGTATTCCTCGGCGGACTGCTGCTCGACCGCTTGGGGCTTAGCAAGTGGGCGAACCCTTCAAGCGGCGTCGTGTCGGTGGTGCGCGAATGCCTTGGCGCGGTAACGGGTGCGACCGATTGACCGCGTAGCACCTGAATGCTTTGCGCGGGCCAGTACTTAGCGGTAACCGATTCCCGCTTGAAGAGCTGAGCCGTTCTTGGCGCGACGGTCCCCTGTGGGTCGAGTGGGTCAGGCCTCAGAATATTGTGACTGTACGTATAGTCGGTTTATTCGCAAGGAAACTGCTTTCACCGGTCAGGTAACCCGCGCGCCCGATGAACGCGGGCGAGCCCTGAGGAAGCGTAAAGGTGCTGCTAATGCCCGGTTTTGTCCTGGTGACGCGCGGGCTTGCTGGGGGTTGCGCAGTGAAACCAGGTGGCGATCTTTTGCATTATTGACTGTACGGACGGTCTAATGCCATAGTTACTGCGTGACGCAAACGAGGGCGACACCGAGCCAGACGGCGGGGACCGAGACTGCCGGCCGGGTGGTTCACGTGGTCGATTGGCGTCGGGAACGTGGTGATGCGCTACGCCGCGGGCCACACCGAGAACCGTTGTGCCGGAACTTGGGGCGAAGAAGTTGGAAATCGTCCTCGTTCACGCAAGGCTCAAAATGCCTTCCAGCGGATCGCTTTTCGCAGTCACACCACCCCGTGAGCGAGCTTGCGAATCGGGATCGCGACCAACGTCGCCATCTCGATCCCGCGACAATGCGTGGCCCGCTTGAGCAAGCATTCGAAACGTTGCGATTCGGTGCTCTAGCCGATTATCACAATGACCCGGATCTGTACCAATGACGACCTCGAACGTAATTGCCAGCAAAATAGGCAACCAGCTCCGGCCGGGGGCAGAAGTGGTCGGTGGGTTCTTCCGGATGTGCGCGCTGACCGGCAAAGCCCTGATGAAGCCGTTCGAGTGGCGCGAGTTCATCTGGAATGGCTGGTTCCTGATGCGGGTGTCGCTGCTGCCCACAATCGCGGTGTCCATCCCGGAAACCGTGCTGCTCATCTTCACGCTCAACGTCCTGCTGGCCGAGTTCGGCGCCGCCGACGTCTCCGGTGCCGGTGCGGGGATCGCCGCGGTCACCCAGCTCGGTCCGATCGTGACGGTGCTGGTGGTCGCCGGCGCTGGGGCCACCGCCATCTGCGCCGACCTCGGCGCCCGCACCATCCGCGAGGAGGTCGATGCAATGGAGGTGCTCGGCATTGACCCGATCCATCGGCTGGTGGTGCCCCGCGTCGTCGCCTCGACCGTCGTCGCCGTGCTGCTCAACGGCCTTGTGATCGCCGTCGGCCTGGGGGGTGGCTACCTGTTCAGCGTGTACCTGCAGAACGTCTCGAGCGGCGCCTACCTCTCCACGCTGACAGTGCTCACCGGCCTGCCCGAGGTGGTGATCGCGCTTATCAAGGCCGCAATTTTCGGGCTGATCGCCGGCCTGGTCGGCTGTTACCGCGGGTTGATTGCCCGCGGCGGGTCCAAAGGCCTTGGCACAGCCGTCAACGAGACCGTGGTGCTGTGTTTCATCGCGCTGTTCGCGGTTAACGCGGTGATGACGACAATCGGTGTCCGGTTCGGAACGGGGCGCTGACATGTCGACCGCTGCCGCACCGCATGCCCGCATCCTGTGGCCAGGTGCCACCCTCAATCGGTACGGCCACGCCCCGGCCCGGCTGCTGGTCGAGGTCGGGCAGATGATCTCGTTCGCACTGACCGCAGTCGGGCTGATCCCCTTCGCTCTGCGCCGCTACCCCAGAGAGCTGCTGCGGATGGTTGCCCAGATGGGGATGGGTACCGGCGCGATGGCCGTGGTCGGTGGCACCTCCGCCATCGTCGGCTTCATCACCCTGTCCGCGGGCTCACTGGTCGCCATCCAGGGCTTCGCGTCGCTGGGCAACATCGGTGTCGAGGCGTTCACCGGATTTTTGGCCGCAATGGTCAATGTGCGGTTTGTGGCGCCGGTGGCCTGCGGTCAGGCGCTGGCAGCCACCGTCGGCGCCGGCGCCACCGCCGAACTGGGCGCCATGCGCATCAGCGAGGAGATCGACGCGCTCGAGGTGATGAGTATCCGGTCGATCGCCTACCTGGCGTCCACCCGGGTGATGGCGGGTTTCGTCGTCATCATCCCGCTTTACGGGTTGGCGATCACCCTGGCCTTCCTGTCCGCACAGGTCACCACGGTGTTCTTCTATGGGCAGTCTATCGGCACGTACAACCACTACTTCCACACATTCCTGCGGCTCAATGACGTGGGTTGGTCGTTCGCGGAGGTGATCCTCGTTGCGGTGGTCGTGATGACCACCCACTGCTACTACGGCTACCACGCCAGCGGCGGGCCGGTCGGCGTCGGTGAAGCGGTCGGCCGGTCGATGCGGTTGTCGTTGATCACGATCGTTGTCGTGGTCGTACTGACCGCGATGGCGGTCTACGGCAAAAACCCGAACTTCAACCTCACGGTGTAGCCGTCATGCCGACGCCAGCGAAGGTCAACCCACCGCGTATCCCGCGGTACAAGACCAGGGCTGCGGTGTTCTTGTTGGCCAATGCGGTGTTGTTGGCGTGCTTCTGGTTGCAGTTTCGGGGAGAGTTCACGTCGAAGACGCCCTTGACGATGGTGGCCGCCCGGTCGGGTTTGGTGATGGATCCCGGGTCGAAGGTCACCTACAACGGGGTGGAGATCGGCCGGGTGGCCAGTATTTCGGAGATCCAGCGTGACGGCAGGCCGGCGGCCAAGTTCGTCTTGGACGTGAAACCGAAGTACATCAGGCTGATTCCGGCCAATGTGGTCGCCAATATCGAAGGGACCACGGTGTTCGGCAACAAGTATGTGTCGTTGACGTCGCCGAAACACCCTACACCGCAGCGTATCTCGCCGCAGAATGTGATTGATGCGAGGTCGGTCACGACGGAGTTCAACACGTTGTTCGAGACGCTTACCTCGATCGCTGAAAAGGTCGATCCGGTCAAGGTGAATCTGACGCTAGCCGCGGCCGCGGAGGCATTGAGCGGGTTGGGGGACAAGTTCGGGCAGTCGATCGTCAACGGCAACGCCATCCTCGACGACGTCAATCCGCGGATGCCGCAGATCCGACATGACTTTCAGCAGCTGGCGGCGCTCGGCGACATCTACGCCAACGCCGCACCGGATCTGTTCGACGCCCTCAAAAATGCAGTGATCACGGCGCGCACGCTGCACCGGCAGGAAGCCGACCTGGATGCCGCGTTGTTGGCCGCGACCGGGTTGGGCAACACCGGTGAAGACATCTTCCGACGGGGCGGGCCCTATCTGCAGCGGGGGGTCGCCGATCTGCTGCCGACCGCCCAGCTGCTCGACACCTACAGTCCCGAGATCTTCTGCACCATCCGCAATTACCACGACGCCGAACCCAAGGGGTATGAGACGGTCGGCGGCGGCAACGGCTACGCCCTGAAAACCATGACTGAGCTGATGTCAGGGTTGGGAGGCATCCTGACTCTCCCAGGGTTGGCCGGCACAGTGGGCACAATGGGACTTCTAGGCCTGGCTGGGCTGGTAGGCGGGGCGCCGAATCCCTATGTCTATCCCGACAATCTGCCCCGAGTGAACGCTCGCGGTGGGCCGGGGGGTGCGCCGGGTTGCTGGCAGCCCATTACCCGTGATCTGTGGCCGGCGCCGACTCTGGTGATGGACACCGGCGCCAGTCTCGCGCCCTATAACCACGTCGAAGTCGGTTCACCCTGGGCGATCGAGTATGTCTGGGGCCGTCAAGTCGGGGACAACACGATCAACCCATGAAAATCACCGGCACCGCTATCAAACTCGGCATCGTCTCGTTGGTGCTGCTGTTCCTCACCGTGATGATCGTCGTGGTGTTCGGTCAGATGCGCTTCAACCGCACCAACAGCTACTCCGCGGAGTTCAGCAATGCCAGCGGGCTCCGCGAGGGTCAGTTCGTCCGCGCCTCCGGAGTGGAGATCGGCAAGGTTAAAGCCATCAAGTTGGTCGACGACGGCCATCGGGTACGGGTCGACTTCAATGTCGACCGCTCGGTGCCGCTCTATCAGTCGACAACCGCACAGATCCGCTATCTCGGCCTGGTCGGTGACCGCTACGTGGAACTCGACCGCGGTGAGGGTCAGGGTGCTGACCGGGTCCTGCCGCCAGGCGGATTCATCCCGCTGTCTCGGACTTCGCCGGCGCTGGATCTCGATGCCCTGCTCGGTGGTTTCAAGCCGCTATTCCGTGCGCTGGATCCAGACAAGGTCAACACGATCGCGTCGGCCATCATCACCGTGTTTCAGGGTCAGGGCGGCACCATCGACGACATCCTCGATCAGACCGCGCAAGTGACCGCCCAGATCGCCGAGCGTGACCAGGCGATCGGCGAGGTGGTCAAGAACCTGAACATCGTGCTGGATACCACGGTCAAACATCGGAGGGAGTTCGACCAGACCGTCGACAATTTCGAGAAACTGATCACCGGGCTGAAGAACCACGCCGATCCGCTGGCTGCCGGCACTGCGAATATCAGCAACGCCGCCGGAACGGTAGCCGACCTGCTGGCCGATAACCGCGCCCTGCTGCACAAGGAGATCAACTACCTGCAGGGTCTTCAGCAGCCGCTCGTCGACCAAAGTGATCAGCTCAGCGATGTGATCCACAAGACGCCAACAGCTTTCAACCTAATCGGGCGCAGCATCGGCCTCTACGGAGACTGGGTGAACTTCTACCTCTGCGACCTCACGATCAAGTGGAACGGACTCCAAGCGGGCGGCCCGGTTCGCACGGTCAGGCTCTGGCAGCAGCCGACGGGTAGGTGCACGCCGCAATGAGAACGCTAGAACCTCACAACCGGGTGCGGATCGGGGTCATGGGCACGCTCGTGTTGGTGCTGGTCGTTGTCGTCGGCCAAAGCTTCACCAGTGCCCCAATGCTTTTCGCCCAGCCCAGCTACTACGGGCAGTTCGCCAACACCGGTCAACTGAACAAAGGCGACAAGGTCCGCATCACCGGCGTGGTTGTCGGCGCGGTTCAGGGGCTCAACATCGACGGCGATCATGTCGTGATCAAATTCTCGACCGGCAGCAACACCATCGGCACCGAGAGCCGACTGGCGATCAAGACCGACACCATTCTGGGCAAGAAGGTGCTCGAGATCGAGCCGCGGGGAACTCAGACGTTGCGGCCGGGGGGCGTTTTACCGCTGGGCCAAAGCACCACCCCCTATCAGATCTACGACGCGGCTTTCGATGTCACCAAGGCCGCCGCGGGCTGGAACATCGACACTGTCAAGCGGTCGCTGAATGTGTTGTCGCAGACCGTCAATCAGACCTACTCGCACCTGAGTCCCGCCCTCGACGGTTTGGCCAAATTCTCCGACACCATCGGTACACGCGACGAGCAGATTACGCATTTGCTCGCGCAGGCCAACAAGGTGGCCAGTGTGCTCGGTGACCGCAGCGAACAAATCAACCGGCTGCTGGTCAACGCGAAGACGCTGCTGGCCGCGTTTAACGAACGTGGACGGGCCATCGACGCGCTATTGGGGAACGTGTCCGCGTTCTCGGTCCAGGTGCAGGGGCTCATCAACGACAACCCGAATCTGAATCCTGTGCTGGAGCAGTTGCATGCCATCAGCGATTTGCTGGTGGCACGCAAGGACGACCTGGCTCAAAGCCTGAAGTATGTCGGCCAATTCGCCGCATCGCTAGGTGAGACCGTCTCGTCGGGACCGTACTTCAAGATAGTCCTGTCCAATTTGCTGCCGTACTGGATCTTGCAGCCGTGGGTCGATGCCGCGTTCAAGAAGCGCGGTATCGACCCGGAGGACTTCTGGCGAAGCGCCGGCCTGCCGGCCTTCCGGTTCCCTGACCCGAACGGGACCCGGTTCCCCAACGGTGCGCCGCCGCCTGCGCCGCCGGTGCTCGAAGGCACCCCGGATCACCCGGGACCGGCCGTGGCGCCGGGCTCACCCTGCTCATACGCGCCGCCGCCGGAGCTGCTGCCGCGGCCGGGCAACCCGATGCCATGCGCGGGTATCGATCAAGGGCAAGGTCCCTTCGGGCCTAATGGGCCCTACCCGGTGTTGCCCGACGTCGCCTCGTCGCCGCCGAACCCCAACGGCCTGCGCCCGACACCTGGGGTCCCCATCGCCGGTAGACCCGGGGCCCCAGTACCGGACTTGCCCGGCACGCCGGTGCCGATTGCGCCGGGACTTCCCGGGGCGCGCACCGAGCCGCTGGGACCGGCTGGTCCGACCCCGCCACCGTCGACCTTCGCGCCCGGGCTGCCACCCGGACCCGCGGCGCCACCGGGACCCGGCGGGCAGCTGCCGGCTCCGTTCATCAACCCAGGTGGAGCTGGAGGGAGCGGCGCGACGGGAGGTAACCAGAATTGAGCAGCATCTCCGTTATGCGGAACCTCCGGCTGCCAAAGCTGCCTCGGGCGTCGGTGATCATCGGCACGCTCGCCGTTGTGCTGGCGCTTGTCCTCGCGTTCATTGGTTTCCAGCTGTACAAGAAGTTGACGAACAACACTGTGGTGGCCTACTTCCCGGCTGCGAACGCCTTCTATTCCGGCGACAGGGTCGAGATCATGGGCGTCCGGGTGGGTTCAGTCGACACGATCGAACCGGCCGGCGACAAGATGAAGGTGACTTTCCACTACGCCAACAAGTACAAGGTGCCCGCCGACGCGTCCGCGGTGATCGTGAACCCGACCCTGGTGGCGTCGCGGAGCATTCAGTTGGAGCCACCCTACAAAAGCGGTCCAGTGCTGGCCGACAACGCGGTGATTCCGATCGAACGCACTCAGGTGCCGACGGAGTGGGACCAGCTTCGCGACAGCGTCGCCAACATCATCTCCAAACTCGGCCCGACATCCGAGCAGCCCAAGGGACCGTTTGGTGACCTCATCGAGTCGTACGCCGATGGGCTGGCCGGCAAGGGCAAGCAGATCAACACCACGCTGAACAGCCTGTCTCGGTCGTTGACTGTGCTGAACCAGGGCCGTGGAGACTTCTTCGCGGTGGCGCACAGCCTGGCGCTTTTCGTCAACGCCCTGCACAAAGATGACCAGCAGTTCGTCGCGTTGAACACCAATCTGGCCCGGTTCACTGGCAGCCTGACCAGCTCCGATCAGGACCTAGCCAACGCGATACAGCAGTTCGACAGTTTGCTCACCACAGTTCGCCCGTTCCTCGACAAGAACCGCGAGGTGCTGACGCACGACATCAACAACCTCGCCACCCTGACCACCACACTGGTGCAGCCCGAGCCGCTGAACGGTTTGGAGACCGGCCTGCACGTCCTCCCGACGCTGAGCGCGAACCTCAGCGAGATTTACCACCCGTCACACGGCGCGGTCATGTCCATTCCGGCGATCCCGAACTTCACGAACCCGATGCAGTTCGTCTGCAGCATGATTCAGGGCGGCAGCCGGCTCGGCTATCAAGAATCCGCCGAACTTTGTGCGCAATACCTCGCGCCGATTCTCGATGCGATCAAGTTCAACTATTTGCCATTCGGGCTCAATATGTTCAGCACCGCCGAGGCGCTACCCAAGGAAGTCGCCTACTCCGAGGACCGGCTGCACCCGCCGAACGGGTACAAGGACACCACGGTTCCCGGGATCTGGGCGCCCGATACACCGTTGTCCCACAAAAACACCCAGCATGGCTGGATCACCGCGCCGGGCATGCAAGGCACACAGGTGGGGCCTGTCACGGCGGGCCTGTTGACCCCCCAATCGCTGGCCGAACTCATGGGCGGCCCGGACATCGCACCGGTTCAATCAAACCTGCAGACCCCGCCGGGACCGCCGAACGCGTACGACGAGTACCCGGTGTTGCCACCTATCGGCCTACAGGCCCCGCAGGTGCCGATACCGCCGCCACCGCCAGGGCCCGAGGTGATTCCCGGTCCCGTCGCACCGACGCCGGCGCCGGTGTCCGGGCCGGCACCAGGGCCGGCACCCGCAGGACCGCCGTTGCCCGCTGAGGCGGCGTCCGCACCGGCAGGAGGTGGCCAATGAGGCGATGGTTGTGTCTGGTCCGCCACCGGGCCCGGCAGGGTCTGGTGCTACTGGCGGTCGCGCTTGTGCTGAGCTCCTGCGCGAACTGGCACGGAATTGCGAATGTGCCGATGCCCGGCGGCCCGGGCTCCGGGCCCGGCTCCTACACCGTCTACGTGCAGATGCCCGATACGCTGGCCCTGAACGACAACAGCCGGGTGCGAGTGGCCGATGTCTTTGTCGGCACGGTGCGTGCGATCAAGCTGAGGAACTGGGTCGCCACGCTGACGCTGAGTCTGGACAAGAGCGTCAAGTTACCCAAAAACGCCACTGCCAAGATCGGGCAGACAAGCCTCCTGGGCTCTCAGCATGTGGAGCTGGCGGCGCCACCCAACCCGTCCCCGGAGCCGTTGAAGGACGGCGACACCATCCGGCTGAAGAATTCGTCTGCCTACCCCTCGACGGAGCAGACACTGGCCAGTCTCGCCCTGATATTGCGCGGAGGCGGCATCCCGAACCTCGAAGTGCTGCAGAACGAGATCTACAATGTGGTGCACGGGCGGGCCGACCAGATCCGTGCCTTCCTCGGCAAGCTGGACACCTTCACCGCCCGACTCGACGAGCAACGCGACGACATCACCCGAGCCATCGATTCCACCAACCGGCTGTTGGCGTACGTGGGTTCCCGCTCGGACGTTCTGGATCGCGTGCTCACCGAATTCCCGCCACTGATCAAGCATTTCGCCGACAAACAGAACCTTTTGATCAACGCGGTTGACGCGATTGGACGGCTCAGCCAGGTTGCCGACCAATACCTGTCCGCTTCGCGGAACGACCTCCATCAGGACCTGCTGTCGCTGCAGTGCCCGTTGAGGGAACTCGGCCGTGCCGCACCGTATCTGATCCGCGCACTCAAGCTGATCCTCGTCCAGCCGTTCGATCTCGATGCCGTGTTGAAGTCGTTCCGCGGTGACTACTTCAACCTGTCGCTGACGCTCGACCTGACCCTCAGCGCTGTCGACAACGCGATGCTCACCGGGACCGGATTCTCTGGAGCGCTGCGCGCGCTCGAGCAATCGTACGGCCGCGACCCCGAAACGATGATTCCCGACGTCCGGTACACGCCGAACCCGAACGACGTCCCCGGCGGGCCGCTGGTCGAAAGAGCGGACAGGCAATGCTGACGCGCTTCATCTGGCGCCAGCTGATTCTCTTCAGCATTCTGAGCCTGGTCACAGCGATTGCGCTGGGCTGGTACTACCTGCGGATCCCCACTGCGGTGGGGATCGGCCAGTACACACTGAAGGCGGACCTGCCCACGTCGGGCGGCCTGTACAAGACGGCCAACGTGACTTATCGCGGTGAAACCATCGGCAAGATCACCGCCGTCGAGCCGACTGAGGCCGGTGTGCAGGCGACCATGAGTATCGCCAATCGGTACAAGATCCCAATCGACGCGTCGGCGAACGTGCATTCGGTGTCGGCGGTCGGTGAGCAGTATCTGGATCTGGTGTCGGCAGACAATCCGGGCACGTACTTCTCGCCGGGACAGACCATCACCAAAAGCACCGTGCCCGTTGCGATCGGGCCGACGCTGGACGCCGCCAACCGCGGGCTGGCCGTGCTGCCCAAGGACAAGATCGCCTCGCTGCTCGATGAGACAGCCCAAGCGGTCGGCGGGCTGGGGCCCGCGCTGCAACGGCTCGTCGACTCGACCCAGGCGATCGCCGGTGACTTCAAGGCCAACATCTCCGATATCGACGACATCATCCAAAACTCCGGACCGATCCTGGACAGCCAGGTCAACTCGAGCGACGCAATCAGGCGCTGGTCGCACAATTTGGATCTCCTGGCCGCGCAGACCGCGGAAAACGACCAGCATGTGCAAAGCATCCTTAACCAAGGGGCACCGACTGCGGATCAGGTCAACTCGGTGTTCAGCGATGTCCGCGAGTCGCTTCCGCAGACGCTGGCGAATCTCGAGATCGTGCTCGAGATGCTCAAGCGCTACCACAAGGGCGTCGAGCAACTGCTGGTATTCCTGCCGCAAAACGCTGCGGCTGCCCAGACGGCAACGGTGGCTTTCCCGGGCTACGCTTCGCTCGACACCGCGCTGACGATCAACCAGCCCCCGCCATGTATGACCGGCTTTCTCCCGGCACCTCAGTGGCGGTCTCCGGCGGATACCAGCCTGGCGCCGCTGCCGTCCGGAACATATTGCAAGGTCCCGCAGGACGCCCCGGCCAACACCGTGCGCGGGGCACGCAACATTCCGTGTGTCGATGTCCCCGGTAAACGCGCTGCGACGCCGCGGGAGTGCCGCGACCCCAAGCCGTACATTCCGTTGGGCACTAACCCGTGGTACGGCGACCCCAACCAGATTCTCAACTGTCCCGCGCCTGGTGCTCGCTGTGACCAGCCGGTAAACCCGGGCCAGGTGATACCCGCGCCGTCGATCAACACCGGACTCAACCCGGCGCCTGCCGACAAGGTGACGGGGACGCCGCCTCCTATCAGTGATCCGGTGCAGCGGCCGGGATCGGGCACCGTGCAGTGCAACGGGCAACAGCCAAACCCCTGCTTCTACATCCCCAGCGGGCCTTCCACGGCCGTCTACAGTCCACAGAGCGGTGAACTGGTAGGGCCCGACGGTGTCAAGTACGGGGTCGAAAATTCCACTAAAACAGGAGACGACGGATGGAAGGACATGCTGGCGCCAGCCGGCTGAACCGCGCCGATACGTACTCAGGTCGGCTCCATTGTCCATGGTGCGTTCAATCCTGCCGATTTACAGCGCTTTTCGCCCCAGTATGGATCTGTCGGCGGTGAGAACCTCGCCCGTCCCGCCTAACACCACTCATTCGAATGCTCGTCGTGCAACTTCCCCGACTCGCGTTTAGTCCTGGCTGGACTGTTGACACTGACCGCACGTACAGTCATATACTTAGCATGATGGGCTGACACGGTTGGAACGCTCTGAGTGCCCTGAATCGGAGCGCGCCGCGGCGGGCTCTGCGCACAGCTGGTTCGACACGGCGCGGCCAGCTGGTGAACACCGAGAGCGGAGCGAAATGCGGGAAGTGATTGGCCTAGGCCAACTCCGGAGTAACGCGTGTACATATCTCGAGCGGGTTGCCGCCGGGGAGACGATCGATGTCGGCCGTCACGGCAAGCTGGTGGCCCGGATCGTGTCGGTCGGTGACTGGAGGGTGATTCCGATCCCGGAGCGATCTGTCAAAGTCGTGGCACCGGACGCTGGCGGGTGGGTCGGGCTTGACGAACTGCGAACGCGTGCCGGGCGGTGTTTCGATCGGGTTGCCGCCGGGGAGACGATTTATATCGTCCGTGGCGGCAAGTTACTGGCGCGGATCGTGTCGGCCGGTGACTCGAGGATGAACCCGGTCCCGGCGGACGTTGGTGGGCAGATCGAGCTTGACGAACTGCGAAAGCGTGCGGGGCGTTACTTCGATCGGGTTGCGGCAGGGCAGTCGATTGAGATCTGCCGTGGCGGCAAGCTGGTTGCTCGCATCGTGTCAGCCGCTACGAACGGTCCCCGCAGGACCGCCTAGTCGGGTCATAGGTGTACTGAGGACCGTCGCGATCCCTTCATTACGCGGAATCTCCAGGTCCTGGTGCCCGGCAGCGTTACTGTCTTTGATGGACGTTGCGACGATGCTGCGGAGGGGAAATAGTGACCTATCAGACTGTGGTGGTCGGCACCGACGGCTCGGAGTCCTCGCTGCGCGCGGTCGACCGTGCTGCCGAGATCGCCGCTGACTCGAATGCGAAGCTGATCATCGCGACCGGCTACTTGCCGCAAAAGGATGATCTGCGCGCGGCCGATGCCCTCCGGGACGAGGGCTACAAGGTGCACGGCAACGCGCCGATCTACGCCGCCTTACACGATGCCCGCGACCGTGCCAAGGCGGCTGGGGCGAAGAACATCGAGGATCGCCCGATCAAGGACGCACCGGTACAGGCGCTGGTGGACCTTGCTGAGGAAGTCGGGGCGGACCTTCTGGTGGTGGGCAATGTGGGGCTGGACGCGCGATCAGCAATCGTCGGGCGGGTCTTCTCGATCCCTGGAGCCGTCGCCACCAGGGCCAAGATCGATGTACTGATCGTTCATACCAGTGGCTGACAAGCTCTAACGTCACCCCCTTTTGGCGGCGGTGTCGAGCTATGCAGTCAGCACGTCAGGGTCGCGCGCGTCGTCGGATAGGTCGTCTTCGAGAATGTGGACCGCTTTCTGCAAATCGGTGTATCCCTGTTTGATATAGACCGTGGCCTCCCCAATTTCTACGGCGTCCTGGTTTTGCGTCCCTGAGATGCAGTGGCGAATCCCCACGTGGTAGTTGTTAATTGCCTGTTGCAACACGTTAGTCAGCCCCAGGTTGGGGCTCGGCAGGTGTTTCTGCAAGGTCGCCAGCGCGCCGGCGGCGGTTTGGCAGGCTGCGCGCGTCCCGGCGATGTCGCCTTGAACCGCACCGAAGACGATGTTGTCTCGTGCGATGACCAGAGCATTGATCGACGGCTCCGCGTCGTTGAGCCATGCGCCCAACAGCGTGCGCATCGACAGGGATGGTTGCGGTGGGCCAAACGAGTTCCCAGGTTGCGCTGCAGCGGCGTGCGGTGAAGCCGGGCGCACAGTGGACACACTGTAATGTGCCCACGCCGACAGCATGGCAATGACCACCAACAACACGGCCGCGCCGGTGGCCGCGGCCCGTTCACGGCGTTGATACCTGCCCTGCTTGGCGGGCGGGTTGGCGCCTGCCGTGCGCCTGGAACGCGCCTGCGCGCGGTGACGGCTGGACGTGGCCATTACGGGCTCCCTTGATCTGCGAGTTAGCAGCTGACTAACTGTCTGCAATGTTTCGCGTCCTGCACTCTCCCGACGAGGGTCGTTTGCCTCGGGTGCCCGCGCCGTAGGGCACTTGATCAGGAGTCCAAAGTCCTACCAGGCGCGGACGGGATTTCGAGTGCTCCGGTCGACCAGGCAGTGGTGGTTGAGTGGATGCCATGAAGATCATTGGTTTCGAGGAGCACTATCTGGTTCCGGCCATCGCCGAAGCCAATCCGAACAGTCCCCACAAGTTGTTCGACGCGATGAGAAATGACCGCGCCGACTCGCGAGGTGGATGGCCGGAGGGCATTGCCGATTTAGGGGAGGGCCGGATTGCTGCGATGGACGCGGCCGGCATCGACGTGCAGATCCTGTCCAACGTTCCCGGCGCAGAGGCCGTGGAGCCGTCGCTGGCGGTGGACCTGGCCCGACAGGCCAACGACGCCGTGGCTGCTGCCGTCGCCCAGCATCCCGACCGATTCCGCGGCTTTGCCACCTTGCCGATGGGTGACCCGGCGGCTGCCGCGATCGAGCTGGAGCGCGTGGTGCGCGACCACGGCTTCGTCGGCGCGCTGATCAATGGCCACGTCAACGGCCGTTACCTCGACGACACGTTCTTCTGGCCGGTCTTCGAATCCGCCGAAACACTCGACGTGCCGATCTATCTGCATCCCACTGTGCCGCCGCAGCCGGTGATCGATGCCTACTACAAAGGCTTCGCCCCGGCGGTCTCGGCGAAGCTGGCCATAGCGGGGGTGGGCTGGCACATCGACACCGGCATCCACTGCATCCGGTTGATCCTTGGCGGGGTCTTTGACCGGTTTCCCCGGCTGCAGGTCATCGTGGGCCACCAGTTTGAGGCACTGAGTTGGATGGCTTGGCGGACGGATTACTCGTTCCCGGTCGAGGAGAGTGGCCTCAAACGCACCATCAAGGAATACCTCCGGGAGAACTTCTACGGCGGCATCCTGGCCGGCGAGTTCGCCAACCAAGAACCTGGCTCGGTGGATCCCAGTTGGAGTCTGTCTTTCAACGCCTATCTGGGCATGGTCAACGTGATCGGGATTGACCGGATCGTGTTCACCACCGACTATCCATTCGCCAGCATGAAGGCGGGCAGGCAATTTCTCGACCAGATGCCGATTAACCCGGCCGACAAGGAAAAGATCGCCCACCTCAACGCCGAGCGGCTGCTCGGACTTTCGAAAGAGGCTTAGCCGCTACGCACCTGGCGACGCCGTCAGCGTCATCGGCTCGGCAAAACCGGGTTGGTCGATGTCGGCGGTGACCTTCTCCCACGGCGCGGGTATCGGGAAATACCGGTCGAGGAAATCGATGACGCGTTCGGTACGCTCGACCGCCGAGACTTCCGGAAAGCTGCTGTCGTTGAGACAGAAGAAGTGATACCGGCGCCTCCTTCGCAATTCGGGAAGCAGATCGAGGCCTTCGCGGGTGGTGGTGTTGACGTACAGCACCTTGGCTTTTTCTTGTTGGACGGCGCGCCCGGTCATCAGCGCGTAGTAGTGGTAGAACGAGTTGGTGACCGAGATGTCGGTGCTGGAGCGAAACGCGCTCGCCTGAGTGCGGGCGAATTCCTCTGGGAATTCCCGTTCCATCTCCCTCAGCACACTTTTGCGCAACGGGACTGCGGTGTGTTCCAGATGGCGGGTGACGACCTGTCCGAACCGCTCGAAGAGCAGCTGTCGGTTGACCCGGGCAGCGTTCTCAAAGCCGCTGCGGGTGGGATCGTTGGCGCCGATGCCGATTCGGGTCTTGGCCTCGATGAACCTCGTCACCCCGCCGGGTGAGAAAAACATGCTGGCCTTGAGCGGTCGACCGAAAAACATGTCGTCGTTGGAATACAGGAAATGCTCGGCCAGCTCGGGAATGTTCTGCAGTTGACTCTCCACCGCATGCGAGTTGTAGGTGGGTAACGCCGCCGAATCCGAGAAGTGTTCTGTCGCACGAACAATAGTAATTTTAGGATGCTCCGCCAGCCATGACGGCAACACCGAATCGGTCGCGATGAAGATCCGGCGCACCCACGGCGCGAACATGTTTACCGACCGCAGCGCGTACTTCAACTCGTCGATCTGCCGAATGCGCGCTTCGGCCTCGTCGCCTTCACCGACCACGTGCTCCGACATCTGTGCCGCACGGCGGGAGCGAAACTCCGGGTCACTGCCGTCGACCCAGGAGAACACCATGTCGATGTCAAAGGTGACGTCGCTGACGTGTGGGGTGAACATCCCATCGATCGTCGGCCACTTATAGCCGTAAAGCTTTGCGGTTGCCGGCACTAGCTCTTTGCGCGGCAGCACCCTGCGAGTCAGCGAGTTCTCCACGGGGCACTGGATCACCGTCTCCTGGTAGGCCCAGAATTGCAGCTCAACGCCGAACTTGGAGCCGTAGCGAAAGCCGCCGGGCGCGATCCGCCGCCGATACAGCCGCACGATACGCGGATCGTCCAATCTGGATAGCCTGCCCTCTGCCAGCAAGATAGGCGAAAGACCCTGTACATCAACCGTTTTAGCGTACATCGGTTCAGTGGCGCTCGCGGTTGTCAGCTCGGTCTCGACCGCTGAGCGCAGTTCGACATCGATGGCGAGAACCGGCCGGTTCTTGTGATCGCGGATCAGCAAGAACGGAATATTGGCCTTTTTCAGAATCTTCCGGACGAAAACCAGATCCTCGATCTGTGCCTCATGCGGGGTCAGGCTGGACTCCAGGCGAGCGACTCTTCCGCTGCGAGAGACGATAACCGGCTGGTCGTTGCCCGAGCCGGCCTTGGTCATCGCAAACACCGCCCTTGCTTTGCGGTTGAACGAGTTGTCTATTGCGGTCAAAGCCGCTGGGTAGCCCGCAGAGGCGTAAACCGGGCGATTCCAGTTTAGTGGTTTTGCCAGCCTGTCAACATTGTCAGGCCGGTGAACTTTGTTCGTCCAACAACCCTAAAGCCGCCCGACGGCCGGCGTTCGTGTCGATGTAACGGGTGATTAGTGACTCGTGGTGGATGCTGGCAGCCGTGGGCATCGCGACCGTCGCGCCTGGTGCGATCGAGGTGGCGTTTTCCGGACGGTTTGGGTTTGGCATCTATCGGTGGGCTTACCTGCCGTTCGACGTGCCCACGGGCGTGCAACGAATCCGAGTCACGACCTCCCATGAAAACTTCGCCGTGGCCGGGCTAGCCCGAAACGTGTTGGATTTGGGCATCTTTGGTCCGTCGGGCTACGACTTGGGCAATGCGGCGGGGTTTCGGGGCTGGTCGGGCGGAGCCCGCGACGGCTTCGTGATTTCCCGCACCCACGCCACCCCGGGCTACCTGGCCGGCCCGATAGAGCCGGGAGTATGGACGGTGGCCCTGGGCCCGGTGGTGCTCAACCCGTGGGGCATGGCCTGGCAGGTGCGCGTCACCATGGAACGCGGGGAGGACGAACACCCCGCTACCGAAGGCGACCCCGTGATCGCGTCGGCGCCCTCGTCGATCTGCGGCGCGCGCTGGTATCGCGGGGACCTGCATCTGCACACCGTTCACTCCGATGGCGAACGCCATCCCAGTGAACTCGCCTCGGCCGCGCAGGCCAGCGGCCTGGATTTCATCGTCTCCACCGACCACAACACCAACGCCGCCAACCGAGCGTGGCAGGCATCCCGCACCGGCACGCTGTTGGTGATCCCCGGCGAGGAGGTCACCACCAGACACGGCCACTGGCTCGCGGTTGGCCTGTCACCCCGCGCGTGGATCGACTGGCGCTATGGCCCGGGCGACGGAGTGTTCCCGCGGTTTGCCGCCGAGGTCCGCGACGCCGGCGGCTTGGTGGTCGCCGCCCATCCGTCCGTGCCGCTGCCTGGATCGGCGTGGGAATTCGGTTTTGCCGACGTCGACGCGCTCGAGGTCTGGAACGGCCGGTGGAACGTCGATGACGAACTGTCGCTTCGTATTTGGCAGCGGCTGCTGCGGCAGGGCCGACGCGTCGTAGCAGTTGGCGGCAGCGACTCGCACGGTAAACACCAGCCGGTCGGCTCGCCGCAGACCGTTGTGCACGCAGGTGAACTGTCAACACCCGCAATCGTCGACGGGCTGCGTTGCGGCCGTTCGTATATCGCCCGATCACGGGATGTCGCACTGGAGCTGACCGCGCGCAGCGCGGCCGTGGATGTGGCCGGTCCCGGACGGGCGCTGCGGGTACCAGCCGACACGCCGGTCACCGTCACCGCCGTGATCAGCGGGGCTCCTGACACGACCGCCGCCCTGATGACCACGGCCGGCTGCGCGGCTCGGGCGACGGTGGGCCGATCAGGGCGGGCCCGGATGCAATGGGAGCTCGACGCCGCGTCGACACGGTTTGCGCGACTGGAAGTACGCGAAGCGCAGCGGCGCCCGCTCGGCGCGATGGTCGCCCTGACAAATCCGGTGTGGTTCGGGTGATGGGCGAGCGTGCGGGTTACGGTCCATGACATGACCCGAAACGAGATCACCGAGCAGATTGTCGTCGCCCGCCTGGCGAAGGGGCTGACCTGGCAGGAATTGGCCGACGCGATCGACCGGCCGGTCGTGTGGACCACGTCGGCGTTGCTCGGCCAGCATCCGATTCCCGCCGAGCTCGGCAAGGTGCTCGTCGAGATGCTTGGCCTCGACGCGTCAGCAATCGCGGTGCTGGCTGCACCGCCCATGCGCGGCGGGCTGCCCACCGCGGTGCCTACCGACCCGACCATCTACCGCTTCTACGAGGCCCTGCAAGTGTACGGCGGGGCGATCAAAGAACTCATCCACGAGCAATTCGGTGACGGGATTATGAGCGCGATCAATTTCAGCGTCGATTTGCAGAAGAAACCGCACCCATCGGGCGACCGCGTGGTGGTGACATTCGATGGGAAGTTCCTTCCCTACGACTGGGTTTCGGCAAAAGGCTGACGACAAAGAGTGACGCCTGCTGCCTTCCGGCTCGGCGTGGTGCGGCACGGATCAACCCGTAAAGAAACCGTCAACAAGCGAGCGGACCGGAGCCGTCCACGCTTAGCTTTTTCCACATGGCGCTCGCCGCAGTCTTGGCGGTGTACCCGGACGCTGCGCTGCCATTTCCGAAAGGGTTATGAGTGGGAGCCACATTCGCGGGGATTGCATTCCTCGTTCTGCTGGTGGCAGCGCTGGCGACGGTACACGTGCCGCTGGGCGACTACATGTACCGCGTCTACACCTCGCCGCGGCACTCGCGAGTCGAGAAGGGCATCTATCGCCTCATCGGCGTCGACCCTGAAGCCGAACAGCAGTGGGGTCCATACGCCCGCAGCGTCCTGGTCTTCTCGTTCGTCGGCGTCTTAGCCCTGTTTGCCCTGCAGCTGCTGCAGGGCAAGTTGCCGCTACATCTGCACGATCCGGCGACGGCGATGACCCCGTCGCTAGCCTGGAACACCGCTGTCAGTTTTGTCAGCAACACCAGCTGGCAGTCTTACGGCGGCGAGTCGACACTAGGCCCGCTGACCCAGGCGGGCGGCATCGCCGTCCAAAGCTTCCTTTCCGCCGCCGTGGGTTTGGCCGTGGCGGTGGCCCTTATCCGCGGTTTTGCCCGCAACAAGACCGAAGATCTGGGCAACTTCTGGGTCGACCTGGTCCGCGGCACGTTGCGCGTCCTGCTGCCGATCTCGTTGATCGGCGCGGTGGTGCTGCTGGCTGGCGGGGTGATCGACAACTTCCACCTCAACGACCAGGTCGTTAATACACTGGCCGGCGCGCAGCAGACCCTCCCGGGGGGGCCGGTGGCCAGCCAGGAATCCGTCAAGCTGCTGAGCAGCGACGGCGGCGGCTTCTTCAACGCTCAATCCGCCCACCCCTTCGAAAACCCGACCCAGTGGACAAACTGGATCGAGGTCTTCCTGGTGACGGTCATCCCATTCACCCTGCCGCGCACCTTCGGGCGCATGGTCGCCAGCAAACGGCAGGGCTATGCGATCGCCGCGGCCATGACGATGATCGCCATCCTGAGCATGGTCTTGATCCTGTGGTTCCAGTTGCAGCACCACGGGACCGTCCCCACGGCTACGGGCACCGCGATGGAGGGAATAGAGCAGCGCTTCGGGGCCGCCGACTCCTCGGTGTTCGGGAACGCCAGCACGCTGACATCCAGCGGTGCGGTCGATTCCATGCACGACTCCTACACCAGCCTCGGTGGGCTGATGACGATGTTCAACATGCAGCTGGGCGAAGTGGCGCCGGGCGGGGTCGGCTCGGGCCTGTACGACATGCTCGTGCTGGCGATCATCACGGTGTTCATCGCGGGGCTCATGGTCGGCCGCACACCGGAATACCTGGGCAAGAAGATCAGAGCCCGCGAAATGACGCTGTCGACATCCTTCATCCTGGCCACCGAGCTTTCGGTGCTGCTCGGCACCGGGATCACGATGGCGTTCCCCGGTCCGCGCGCGAGCGTGGCCAACGGCGGAGCGCACGGGCTGTCGGAGGTTCTCTACGCGTTCACGTCCGCCTCCAACACGAATGGCTCTGCGTTTGCGGGCCTGTCCGCGAACACCACCTGGTACAACACCGCCCTGGGCATTGCGATGCTGATGGGCAGATACCTGCCGGTCGTCCTGGTGCTCGCGCTGGGCGGATCGCTGGCTCGTCAGGGTCACACCCCCGCTTCGCCGGGCACTTTGCCCACTCACCGCCCGCAATTCGTCGGCTTGGTCGCGGCCGTAACGGTTATTCTGTGCGCACTGACTTTCCTGCCGGCCCTAGCGCTTGGGCCGCTCGCCGAAGGAATTCACTAGATGCGTGGTCCCTATTTCGAGGCTGATTGGCGGCGGGAGCAGCTGCGGACCAACCTGTGGCTCGTTCCGGTGCTGCAGACGCTTGGGATATTAGTGCTGTTCGGCATCACCTACACGGTCGACCGCTCGGCGTATGACGGATGGTTCCGGCTGCCGAACTGGGTGCTTAATGGCAGCGCCGATTCGGCTCGAGTCGTGTTGGCCACGGTCGCGGCGGCGATCATCACCGTGGTCGGCGTCGTTTTCTCGATCACCATCGTTGCGCTGACACTGGCCTCAACGCAGTTCGGGCCGCGGATGCTGCGCAACTTCGTGCGCGATCCGGGAACTCAAGTCACGTTGGGAACGTTTGTCTCGTCGTTTTGCTACGCGATGGTCGCGTTGGTTTCGGTGGGCGGCGGCCCGCACGGTGATTTCGTTCCGCATTTGTCGATCACGGTGACGTTTATCCTGACGTTGGCTGACGTCGCCGTACTGATCTTCTTCCTCAATCACATCGCTTCGATGATCCAGCTTCCGGTGGTAATTGCGCGCATCGCGGGAACGTTGGACGACGAGATCGCGGCGCTGGATCGCAGTGGCGAGTTACGGGTCGAGGCGGCGCACGGCCCGTCGCACGAGGAATTGTTGACGCTGTTGGCCGACTCCGGTGCCCCGATCCGCACACCGCGCAGCGGCTATCTCCAGGTCATCCGGCATGACTCGCTGCTGAAGATCGCTACCAAGGCCGATGCGGTCATTCAGTTACCCTACCGCCCTGGGCATTTCGTAGTCGGAGGTCAGGTGATCGCCTGGGTGTGGCCGCCCGAGGCTGCCGGATCCGTGGCGGAGCGTCTGGCACTGGGCCACATCACGGGTGCCTATCGCACACTTCCGCAAGACATTTCGTTCGGCTTCGATCAACTGGTCGAGATCGCTTTGCGCGCACTATCGCCGGCGGTCAACGACACGTTCACGGGGATGACCTGCGTCGACTGGATCGGCGATGGCTTGTGCCGAATTTCCACCTCATGGCGTCCGCATCGGATCCGGCGCGACGCGGTGGGCAACATCCGCGTCATCGCCTTCCAGCCTGATTTCGAGCGGCTTGTGGAGCGCACGTTCGATACCATCCGCCAGGCCGCAGTTGGCATGCCCGCCATCATGATCCGCCAACTTGATGCACTGATTAAGATCATCGAACAAACCCCTGACCGTGCACACCAGACCCCGTTGATCCGCCAGGCCGAGGCGATCCAGCGGTCCAACCTGGCCACGGTACCCGACCCTTCAGACCGCGACGACGTCACAGAGCGCTACGAGGCGGTCATGGCGCTGGTCGACCCAACCGCGAAGCCACGGCTGGCCGAGGTTACACCGATTAGCACCGCATTCGATTACGGCACGCCCGCACCCTGAGCCAAGCGACCACCGTCATCGGTAGCGGTTACAGTTCGCTCGTGACCAACGAACCATTAGCACATCACAATCCGCTCGAGGCGGATCTTGTCCTATCCGGTGGCGGGGTCAAGGGCATCGGCCTGGCCGGCTCCGTCGTTGCGCTGCTGGAGGCCGGATACGCCGTCCAGCGCGTCTCCGGCACGTCGGCCGGCTCGATCGTCGGCGCGATCTTGGCAGCAGGCTCCGACCAGCTGACCCCCGAGCAGGTCGAGCAGATCACCATGACGGTGCCCTATCCCAAATTCCTCGACCCGACGCATCTCACCGGCATCCCGCTGCTCGGCCCGGCTTGGGGTGTACTGAGCGAAACCGGTATCTACAAAGGGGATTTCGCGCACGACTGGATCCGCTCCCAGCTGAAGAACCTGGGGGTGCACACCTTCGGCGATCTGGCCTACGACGACGAGAGCCTACCGCCCGAGCAGCGCTACAAATTGGTGGTCACGGTGTCCGACGTGACCACCGGCCAATTGGTGCGGCTGCCGTGGGACTACCAGCGGCTCTACGGGCTGGATCCCGACGAGCAAGAGGTCGCCGACGCGGTTCGGGCCTCGATGTCGATCCCGTTCTTCTTCCAGACGGCCAAGCTGACCAGCACCAGCGGCTTGACGTCCACGCTGGTTGACGGCGGCCTGCTGTCGAATTTCCCGATCGACTCATTCGACCGGCGGGATGGCAAACCACCGCGTTGGCCGACATTCGGGGTGACGTTGCTGCCCAATCTTCCTCAGGGCAATGACAAAGTGATTCCGGCTTTGGCGCCGCTGAATTGGGTCTTCGGCGGTCCGCCGCTGATAGAAGAGTTGATCACCACAATGATCGTCGGTCGCGACCAGGCCTACCTCAACCAACCCTGGGTCAGTGCGCGGGCGATCCGCGTCGACTCGACCGACGTCGGATTTCTCGACTTCAACATCTCCAAACAGCAGATGCAAGGGCTCTACCAGCGCGGCTACGACGCAACCGAGGCGTTTCTGTCCACCTGGAACTGGACTAACTACCTGGAGCGCTTCCGCCGACCGGTGTGAGCAAGGTCGCGCCGCACGAAGTGCCTCCACGCCGGCGGTGTGCCACACTAGCCGGACGGGAGGAGGCGAGGACCGAGCGAGGCTAGCCGCCGAACTCGGCTGCCATTCCATCGATTCCGGCGCGGATACCGGCGAGCGCATCGGCTCGGGTCCGCAACTTCGTCGCGGCGTGAGCCTGCTGCTTGAGCGTGGTTGCGAATTCCCGCGCGGCTTCCTCGGCGCGACTGAGCACCATATCCGGCAGCACGATTTCGTCGAGCCAGCCTGCGGCGACAGCGGTTTCGCCGAAGAACGTCTTCGCCAGCCCGGCGGCTTGCTGATAGGCCGACGGCGTCAGCCGCAGCTTCATCACCTCCAGGGCCGAGTACGGGATCGTCATACCGATCGCGACTTCGTTGGCCTGAATGTTGTAAGCCGGCGCCGCCACCCGGTGATCGCCACTGGACAACAAGAACGCGCCCATGGCAATGGCGTGGCCGGTGCAGGCCATCACCACCGGCTTGGGATAGGACAGCAGCCGGTGGGAGAGCTCAAAGCCGCCCTTGAGCATGTCCAGCGCGGGCTTCACCTCGCCGGAGGTCAGGATCTTCAGGTCGAACCCGCCGCTGAATACCCGGTTGTTTCCGGCGATCACGACGGCACCGGCGTCGTCGCGGTCGGCGCTATCGAGCGCGTCGTTGAGGGCCTGCTGCATGGCCGGGCCCAAGGCGTTGACCTTGCCGTCGTCCATGGTGATGAACGCGACGGACTCCTCGAGACGATAGGTGACCGGGCCGCTCATAGGAAACTCCTTCGATACCGGCAGCGGTGTCGATTGAATCAGATGCAGTCCTAGCCGCGCGGTTGGACCCGCTCTGGGCGGTGCTTGGCCAACTCGCTTTCGGCGTCTCCCCAACGCAGACTGACATCGGTCGGCGGCGCGTCGATCTGACGGGTGCGCCACCGGTCCTTGGTCTCGTCCACGGCGCGGTTGATGCGCTCGATCTCGCTGCGGAAGACATCCGCGCGAGTTTCCTTGGTGGCGTAGTGGAAGTAGGTCAGCAGGCTGCGCAACAGTTCCAGCTTCTGCTTTTCCCGCTTGGCCAGGTCGTGGGTTGTCATCAACTCGATCCGCTGAACCGGCGGCAGGGTCGCCCAGTCCAGCACCACCTTGGTTTCGAACGGACGACGGCGGCGTTGCCAGAACTTCCACCCGCGGGGAATTTCGACGCGGTCGTAGTAGGTCACCGTGCCGGTGAAACGTGATTCGATGCCCTCACCGAGTTCGGCGCGGTCCAGCGCCGAATCCCACACCGTGCGCCACTCCTGGCTGGGCGCCAGCGCCGGCAACTGTTTGGGCAGTTGCAGTTCGATGACGTCCGCGTAACCGTCGGTGGCGTTTTCGTATTCGGCAACGGTCGGGGGGTGCGGAAAGGTGAACTCGATGTCGTGGGCCGAGGTCTTGCCAAAGTTGCGCACGACCAGCTCGATCACGTGCCAGTCGGCGGGGTGCGGCTCCATGAACATCGCGACATGCGGTCGGGCCTCTTCGGTTTGCAGCTGACGATTACGGCGGATCTGGATATTGGCATAGATCAGCGCGACCGCGCCGAGCAGCAGGAGGGCCCAAACGGCCCACGCCAACCAGGTACCGGACCCAGCGTCCGCCACCTGATGCCAGCGATCTTGGATCCATCCCATTGAAGAATCCATCCCTCCGCTTATACCACAGCACTTACGCGCGTGAAAATTCGCTGAACTGCCCTTAAGCGCTTGTTCAGCCGCCCATGAGCATTCGCCACTGGTCGAGATCAGCGACCCGATAGACGTAATTCGAACGCTTCACGGACGACAGCGACGCGCTCGGTTCCAGCGAATACCAGTGTCCGGGAAACACCGTCGGATCACCAGGGAGTTGCGCAAGCTTTTGCAGGCTGCGATACATCTCGTCGGAGTCGCCGCCAGGAAAATCGGTGCGCCCACAGCCCTCCAAAAACAGGGTGTCTCCGGCGACCAGTCGACCGTCGAGCAAGAAGCATTGGCTGCCCGGTGTGTGACCCGGTGTGTGCAACAGCTCGATGTCGATATCGCCGACGCTGACCTTGTCGCCGTGCTCGTGTTGAGTGAGGTCGCCCATGCTGATTCCGGTAATCCGCGAAACAAACAGTGCCTCATGGGAATTCACGTGGACAGGGACACTGACGCGCTCCAGCAGCTCGGCCAGCCCCTTGCAGCTCGAAGCCCATCATCGAGCCGCCGACATGGTCGGGATGGTGATGGGTAACCAGCACCCCGGACAGGTGCATGCCGTCGGCCTCGATCGCGTCGAGCAGATCGCCTGCTGCGTAGGCCGGGTCGACCACCAGGCAGTCCCCGGTCTGCCGGTCGCCGATCAAGTACGCGAAATTGCGCATCTGCGCCGCGAACCCGTCACCCTCGGCGAAGTCCTGACCGGAGAGCAGTTGGCGAAAGTAGAGCCGGTCGGAATCACTCACCTGCACAGCCTATGGCCCTTGCTGGCGGGGTGGCGCGCTGGTGTCCTGGAGTTAACGTTCGGATGTGCGAGCCGAGCGCGTGACCGTGCAGCTGGCCAGACGGGCGGGCCGCTGCGTTTGGTGCCCTTGCGGCCCAGGCTGTACCCTCTTTTAGGCCCGCGGCTGACCCCAGACTGGTCGCTACGGGTTCGGCCCCCTTAGCTCAGTCGGTAGAGCGTTTCCATGGTAAGGAAAAGGTCAACGGTTCGATTCCGTTAGGGGGCTCGGCGGACGCCGAGCAGACAGGCGGCCCATCACGGGGGCTAAGGCCCCGAGGCGATGTAGCTCAGTCGGTTAGAGCGAACGACTCATAATCGTTAGGTCGCCGGTTCGAGTCCGGCCATCGCTACAAGACAACAACGAGATCTGAGAAAAGAGAACCGACGTGGCCTCCAGTACCGACGTACGCCCCAAGATCACCTTGGCGTGCGAGGTGTGCAAACACCGCAACTACATCACCAAGAAGAACCGCCGCAACGACCCCGACCGGCTGGAACTGAAGAAGTTCTGCCCCAACTGCGGCAAGCACCAAGCCCACCGCGAGACACGCTAGCGCCGTCAGCGAGCAATTATTCAGACTGACTAGGTAGGTTCTAGAGCTGTGCCGTTGGGTGAAAACGTCGTCGGGAATGCACTTCCGGTACCCCGACCACTACGTGGTGGGGCGGGAAAAGGTTCGCGAGTACGCGGTCGCCGTCAAGAACGACGACCCGTCATTTTTCGAGGAGAAGTCGCCGCTCGAACTGGGTTACGACGGGCTACTGGCGCCGCTGACGTTCATCTCGGTGTTCGGCTACACAGCGCAGCGCGCGTTCTTCGAGCACGCCAACATCGTGACCAAGGACGCGCAGATCGTGCAGGTCGACCAGGTGCTGAAGTTTCTGAAACCGATCAAGGTCGGCGACAAGCTGTACTGCGACGTCTATCTGGACTCGGTACGGCAGGCCCACGGCACCGACATCATCGTCACCAAGAACATCATTACCAATGACGCTGGTGAGGTCGTGCAGGAGACGTACACGACCCTGGCGGGTCGTTCCAGCGAAGGGAGAAGAGGGTTTCAGCGATGCCATTGCGTGAGTTCGATTCGGTGAAGGTGGGCGACCAGCTTCCGGAGAAGATCTACCCGCTGACCCGTCAGGATTTGGTGAACTATGCGGGTGTCTCCGGCGATCTCAACCCGATTCACTGGGACGACGAGATCGCCAAGATGGTCGGTCTGGACACCGTGATCGCGCACGGCATGCTGACCATGGGCCTGGGCGGCGGCTACGTCACGTCCTGGGTCGGTGATCCCGGCGCGGTCACCGAGTACAACGTGCGGTTCACCGCGGTGGTGCCGGTGCCCAACGACGGCAAGGGCGCCGAGATCGTGTTCAGCGGTCGGGTCAAGTCGCTCGATCCCGACAGCAAGTCGGTGACGATCGCCCTTACCGCCACCACCGGCGGCAAGAAGATCTTCGGCCGCGCCGTCGCATCGGCGAAGTTGGCGTAACGGTGGCGATCAATACTGATATCAGCGGGATGTCGTGGGAGTACCCGGACAGCTACGAGGTGGGCCGCGAGAAGGTGCGCGAATTCGCCAAGGCGGTCAAGGCCGACGACCCCGCCTCGCTGGATGAAAAGGCAGCCGCCGAACTCGGGTATGACGCCCTCGTCGCGCCGCCGACTTTCGTCACGATCCTCGGCAAGCTGGTCCAGGCGGATTTCATGCGGAAGGTCGATACCGGCTACGAGACGCTGCAGATGGTCCAGGTCGACCAGCGCTTCGTCTTCCACAAGCCGATCCTTGCCGGCGACGTGCTGCATGCCCGGATGGAAGTCGACTCCGTCGTTGAACGATTCGGCGCCGACATCGTGGTCACCAGGAACACCTGCACCAACGATGCCGGCGAGGTGGTGTTGGAGGCCTTCACCACGGTGATGGGTCACGAGGGCGACGACTCGATCAATCTCAAGTGGGACATGGAGTCCGGGCAGGTCGTCAGGACGGCGTGATTAGTACCTGACACCTGCTGCGATGTACACTCGGACCTCGGGGTTTTCCCACTACCAGCGTGTTTTCTTAAGTCGAACAGGTGGAGCGCGCGCGTTGTTGTGAAGGCCACGTAAGTGCGGGTTGGCCTGCCAACCGGCGAAGGGGCGTAGCTCAATTGGCAGAGCAGCGGTCTCCAAAACCGCAGGTTGCAGGTTCAAGTCCTGTCGCCCCTGCTGACGAGTAACGTCCAGCGACGATGCGGAGCTGGACGGGCCCGGGGTGGGGGTCTCCCCGCTTGCGGGGGAGAGCTGGACCATAAGGACGTGCGATGGTGGACACTGGAGACGTAGCCACCAAATCACGAGGTGAATGAACGAAGGAGCATGCGGTGAGCGACGAACGCGACGTTGCCGACGCAGCCGACGGCGACGAAACCGAAGACGAGCGCGGCGGGCGCACGGCTGTAGTAACGCGGCCCCAGCGTCCCTCCGGCAAGCGGTCCCGGGTGCGAGGCGAGTCCGCGGAGGGCGATGGCGCCGATGACGAGATCTCGTCCGGTGCGGTCGAGCTGACCGAGAGCACCTCAGAGACCGAGGCGGGCAAGAAAGCCAAGAAGGCCAAGAAGGCTCGCAAATCGGAAGGACCGTCGGCCAACCCGATCATCTTTGTCTACAACTACCTCAAGCAGGTTGTCGCCGAGCTGCGCAAGGTCATCTGGCCCAACCGCAAGCAGATGGTGACCTACACCTCGGTGGTGCTGGCGTTCTTGGTGTTCATGGTGACGTTGATCGGCGTGGTGGACTTGGGCTTAGCCAAGCTCGTGCTGATGGTGTTCGGCTGAGCTTTTTGGAGGCCGCCATGAGCGGACGTATAGGAAGGACCCAGAAACCGTGACTACCTCCGACGGCGATCTGCCCGTGGGTGAGACGGTCGACATCGGACAGGCCTTGCAAGAGGTCACCGACGAAGCCAGCCCGGAGACGGCTGCCGAAGACGTCGCCGTTGCTGTGACCGACGACGCCGTTGCTTCTGAAGCTGCGCCGGAAGAGCCGACTGAGGCCGAAGCGGCCGAAGCGCACGAAGCGGCCGAAGCGCACGAAGCGGCCGAAGCGCACGAAGCGGCCGAACCCGAAGCGCCCGAAGCCGCCGAACCCGAAGAGGTCGACCCGGCTGCCGCACTGAAAGCCGACCTGCGCACCAAACCGGGGGACTGGTACGTCATCCACTCCTACGCCGGATACGAGAACAAGGTCAAAGCCAACCTCGAGACCCGCGTGCAGAACCTGGACGTCGGCGACTACATCTTCCAGGTCGAGGTGCCCACCGAAGAGGTCACCGAGATCAAGAACGGCCAGCGCAAGCAGGTCAACCGCAAGGTGCTGCCCGGCTACATCCTGGTGCGCATGGACCTGACCGACGACTCGTGGTCGGCGGTGCGCAACACCCCGGGTGTCACCGGGTTCGTCGGCGCGACCTCGCGCCCGTCGGCGCTCTCGTTGGACGACGTGGTGAAGTTCCTGCTGCCGCAGGGCGCGGCCAAGAAGCCCGCCAAGGGCGCGGCCAGCACCGCGGCAGCGGCCAGCGAAGGCGGCCTGGAACGCCCGGTGGTCGAGGTCGACTACGAGGTTGGCGAGTCGGTGACCGTAATGGACGGGCCGTTCGCCACGCTGCCGGCGTCGATCAGCGAGATCAACGCCGAACAACAGAAGCTCAAGGTGCTGGTGTCCATCTTCGGCCGCGAAACACCAGTGGAACTGACCTTTACCCAGGTCTCGAAGCTTTAGGAAAGGATCAACACCTCATGCCCCCGAAGAAGAAAGTTGTCGGGCAGATCAAGCTGCAGATCAAGGCCGGGGAAGCCAACCCCGCGCCGCCGGTCGGCCCCGCACTCGGCCAGCACGGCGTCAACATCATGGAGTTCTGCAAGGCCTACAACGCGGCGACTGACGCCCAGCGCGGCAACGTCATCCCGGTGGAGATCACCGTCTACGAGGACCGCAGCTTCACGTTTGCGCTCAAGACGCCGCCGGCAGCCAAGCTGCTGCTCAAGGCCGCGGGCGTACCCAAGGGCTCGGCCGAGCCGCATGTCACCAAGGTGGCCAAGGTCAGCTGGGCCCAGGTCCGCGAGATCGCGGAGACCAAGAAGGCCGACCTCAACGCCAACGACATCGACGCCGCCGCCAAGATCATCGCCGGCACCGCCCGGTCGATGGGGATCACCGTCGAATAGCCGGAGTTCCAGTGGGAGGGCCAGCTTCGGCCCGCTCAACCACAACCCAACAGCAGATTGGATTATCGAATGAGCAAGAACAGCAAGGCATATCGCGCCGCGGCCGAGAAGATCGACCGCGCCAACCTCTACACGCCGCTGCAAGCGGCCAAGCTGGCCAAGGAGACGTCGTCGGCCAAGCAGGACGCGACCGTCGAGGTGGCCATCCGGCTCGGCGTCGACCCGCGCAAAGCCGACCAGATGGTCCGCGGCACGGTCAACCTGCCGCACGGCACCGGTAAGACCGCCCGGGTGGCGGTGTTCGCAGTGGGCGAAAAGGCCGAGGAAGCAACGGCTGCCGGCGCCGACGTGGTCGGCAGCGACGACCTGATCGAGAAGATCCAAGGCGGCTTTTTGGACTTCGACGCGGCGATCGCCACGCCTGACCAGATGGCCAAGGTCGGCCGGATCGCGCGGATCCTCGGGCCGCGCGGCCTGATGCCCAACCCCAAGACCGGCACCGTCACCCCTGATGTCTCCAAGGCGGTGTCCGACATCAAGGGCGGCAAGATCAACTTCCGGATCGACAAGCAGGCCAATCTGCACATGGTCATCGGCAAGGCGTCCTTCGACGAGAAGCAGCTTGTGGAGAACTACGGCGCCGCGCTCGACGAGGTGCTGCGGCACAAGCCGTCGTCGTCGAAAGGCCGCTACCTGAAGAAGGTCACGGTGTCGACGACCACCGGCCCGGGTATCCCGGTCGACCCGTCGATCACCCGCAACTTCGCCGAGGCATAAGCACTCGGGTGTTTCACGGTTGGTCGCTGACCGTGGACGCAGCGGGTGCGGCGGTTCAGGAGTTCGTTCGGTCGCTACCGCGCAGCCGCAGACCACGGGTGATCGCGATCGATGAAATTCCCGACTCTGTGGGCGCCACGTTCGCCCCGGTTGGTCTCGATACCGACGACATTGCGTATTTGCAGTACACCTCGGGGTCGACGCGGGCCCCGGTCGGTGTGGAAATCACCCACCGGGCGATCGGCACCAATGTGCTGCAGATGGTGGTCTCGACCGGCATGGACTATGACATCCGCAGCGTCAGCTGGTTGCCGCTCTACCACGACATGGGCCTGCTGATGATCGTGTGCGTGGCGGTATTCGGCACCCAGGTCACGCTCATGTCGCCGATCGCCTTCGTCCGAAGGCCGCAGCGGTGGATCCGCCAGCTAGCAGCCGAGTCTCAGCATGGCCGCACATTCGCGGCGGCTCCGAATTTCGCGTTCGAGCTGGCCGTTGAGCGCGGGCTTCCCGATGCCGGCGAAGAGCTCGACCTGAGCAATGTGGTGTCGCTTATCAACGGTTCCGAACCGGTCAGCATCGGCTCGATCGCGAAGTTCAACGCGGCGTTCGCCCCGTATGGACTGCCGAGCACGGCGGTCAAGCCGTCCTACGGCATGGCCGAGGCAACCCTCTTTGTCTCGACCATCGACCCCGCTGCTGGGGCAACCGTTGTCTACCTGGACCGCGACCAGTTGGGCGCCGGGCGTGCGGTTCGGGTCTCGCCGGACGCGCCCAACTCCATCGCGCAGGTTCCGTGCGGCCGGATCGCCCGCAGCCAGTGGGGCGTCATCGTCAACCCCGACGCCGAGGCGGAACTACCTGACGGGGAGGTCGGCGAGGTCTGGTTGCACGGCGACAATATCGGCCGTGGCTACTGGGCACGCCCAGAGGAGACCGAGCGGGTATTCGGCAACAAGCTGCAGTGTCGACTGCAGGTAGGCAGTCATGCGGACGGGGCGCCGAGCGAGGCCACCTGGCTGCGGACCGGTGATCTCGGCGTCTACCTCGACGGTGAGCTCTACATCACCGGGCGTATCAAAGATCTGATTATCGTGGACGGCCGCAACCACTATCCGCAGGATATCGAGGCCACCACGGCCGAGGCGTCATCGGCAGTCCGATCGGGTTACGTCGCGGCGTTCTCGGTGCCGGCCAACCAGGTGCCGGGGGCGCCCGCCGATGAGGCCGGCGAGCGTCTGGTCATCGTTGCCGAGCGGGCGGTGGGCGCGGGCCGGGCTGATCTGCAACCGGTGATCGATGCAATCCGGGCGGCGGTATCGCGCCGGCATCGCCTGCCTTTGTCGGATGTGCTGCTGGTCGCGGCCGGCGTCATCCCGCGAACCACCAGCGGCAAGCTGGCGCGTCGGGCATGCCGCGCTCAATATCTCAACGGCGAGTTGAGCGTACGGGGCCATCCCTGATCGATCGCGCCTGACCGGCTATCCGCCGCATTCGGCGATGCGCCGGCGTAGGTAGTCGCGGCCCGGCTCGGAGCCATTGGCGGCCAACGCCGTTCGATACCAGGTGAGCGCATCGCCGCGGCGGCCCGCGCGCCGCAGTAAGTCGGCGCGCACCGACGCCACCAGGTTGGACCGGGCCAGCCGCGGATCGTGTGCCACCTTCTCCAATGCGGCCAGGCCGACGGTGGGTCCGTCGCGGAATCCGATCGCCAGCGCCCGGTTTGCCCGCACCACTGGCGAATCCGTCATCGCCAGCAGCCGGTCGTAGGCCGCGCAGATCGCGGCCCAGTCGGTCTGCTCCCAGGATGGCGCCGTCGCGTGCAGTGCGGCGATCACCGCTTGCGGCAGATACGGGCCGGTCGAACCGTGGGCCAGCCGCAGCCGGTCCAGGCCGCGCGCGATGCGGCCACGGTCCCAGCGGCCGCGGTCCTGCTCCTCAAGCGGCACCAGCGCGCCCGCGGCGTCCACTCGGGTGACCCGTCGCGAATCATGCAGCAGCATAAGGGCTGCCAGGGCATGTGCCTCCAGCTCGGTCGGCATCAGCGCGCACAGCTCACCGGCCAGCCGCACCCCTTCGTCACACAGCTCGTCGCGAATCGCTGACGGGCCCGCCGTCGACCAGTAGCCCTCGGTGAACACCGAGTAGATGCAACTGAGCACATGCGGGGTGCGTTCGGGCAGCAGCTCCGCGGGCGGCACCCGCAGCGGGATGTTGGCATACCGGATCTTGTTCTTGGCGCGGGTGATTCGCTGGCCGACCGCGGCCTCAGTCTGCAGCAGCGCACGAGCAATCTCGGCCGCGGTGAGCCCGGACACCAGTCGCAGGGTCAACGCCAGCTGGGAAATGCGGTCGAGTGCGGGGTGAGCGCAGGTGAACATCATCCGCAGCTCGTCGTCGCGAACCGGATGCACGTCCACCTCGGTACGCGCCCGGATATCGTCTAACACGGCCGCTAGTTCCTTTCCCGGACGGATCGATTCGCGGCGCAGCCGGTCTCGGGCGCGGTTACGTGCCACAGTCAGCACCCAGGCGGCGGGGTTGTCGGGCACGCCGTCGCGTGGCCATGCTCGCAGCGCTTCGGTGAAGGCTTCCTGGACGGCGTCCTCGGCGACCGTGAGGTCACCCGACCATCGGGCCAGCGCGGCCACGGCCGGGCCCCACTCGCGCCGAAAGACGCCGTCCAGGTCAGCCATGCTCTACAGGCCGGAGACTCCCGCCAGCTGGCGTAGCTGGACCGCGGTGGCGGGGATCATCGCGGCCAGCTTGACCGCCTCGTCGCGGTCGCCGGCGTTCAGCACATAGAAACCGGTGGCGATCTCGGCTGCTTCCGGGTAGGGCCCGTCGGTCAACAGCACTTCGCCGTCGCGGACACGCACCGTCGTCGCCGTCGCCGGTTCGTGCAATGCGGCGCCGCCGACGATGTGATCGCCCGCGAGAGCGGCGAATTCACCGTGCCGCGCCGCTTCGGCCTGCCACTCCGGCGTGCCGGGGGCATTGGCAGACGCGGGTGGTTCCAGCAGCAGCGCCAGCCACTGGCCGTCGGAGCGCGACCAGTCGGGGTCGACGGTGTGGTAGATCGGCCGAACTTCGATCGCGCCGTGTTTGGCGGCCGGAATGTCGCGTGCCAATGCCAATGCGTCGTCGAGGTTTTCGGCTTCGAACACGTAATAGCCGCCCGCGACCTCCGCGGCCTCGGCGAATGGGCCGTCGGTGATCGTCGGCGCGTCCGGGCCGCCGGAGATGCGCACACCGGTCGCCGCAGGCAACAGCGCGTCACCGCCGCGGATCGCCGACGCGGCTTTGGCGTGGAAATTCTGGTAGGCCGCCATCTCGGTGGCGCCGCTGGTCGGGCGTGAGGTCCCGCTCCTGGCTGATCAACAAAGCTAAGTACTGCATGGTGGTCACCTCCGGTAGTGAGCGAAACCCTGTGTTCCACTCTCTACCTGTCCGACGAACGGCGCAGCCGCAATCCGACAGCGGCCGCGCAAGAAAGTTAAGCCGCGGCGCCTGGCTTCAGGTAGGTGACCAGGCTGACGTCCAGCATTTCGTCGGTGAAGTAGTGCTCGGCGCCGCGCAGGTACTTGATGTAGCGCTCGTAGACCTCTTCTGAGGTGATCTCGATGGCCTTGGCCTTGTTGGCCTCCAGCGCGTCGCCCCAGATCCGCAGCGTCTTGATGTAGCTCTGCCGCAACGAAAGCGGTTCGGGCACCACAAAGCCTGCCTTCTCGCCGTGCTCGACCATCATGTCGGTGGACGGCAACCGGCCCCCGGGGAAGATCTCGGTGAGGATGAACTTGATGAACCGCGCCGTCTCAAAGGTGATCTTCTTGCCGCGCGCGTGCATGTTGTAGGGGTGGTAGCTCACGCTGCTCTGCACGGTCATCCGCCCGTCCTCGGGCATGATGTTGAACGTGTTCTTGAAGAAGCGGTCGTAATTCTCGAAGCCGAAGTGCTCGAACGCCTCAATGGACACGATCCGGTCGACGGGATCGCTGAAATCCTCCCAGCCGCGCAGCAGCACCTGGCGTGAGCGATTGGTGTCGATGCTATCCAGCACCTGCTGGGCGCGGGCGTGCTGGTTCTTGGACAACGTCAGACCGATGACGTTCACGTCGTACTTCTCGACCGCGCGGCGCATCGTGGTGCCCCACCCGCAACCGACGTCCAGCAGCGTCATGCCCGGCTTCAGGTCCAGCTTGTCGAGGTTTAGGTCGACCTTGGCGATCTGGGCTTCTTCCAGCGTCATGTCGTCGCGCGTGAAGTAAGCCGAGCTGTACGTCCGCGTCGGGTCCTGGAACAGCCCGAAGAAGTCGTCGGAGAGGTCGTAATGTGCCTGGATGTCCTCGGGACGCGTCCGCGTCTGCGTCGAACCGGCTTGGTTGTCAGGCATCTGCTTTCTTGGCCCTTCCTACTGCTCGGGTCGCGTGCTCGCCGACTGCACACGTCATTCGTGGTGAGAGCACCATACCCGGCACCGTCCAATACTTGGACGAAGTCCCTGGATTTCTCATGGCGCGCCGGACGCTACTTCTCCAGCGTGAATTGGTTGACGTCGATGTATCCGACCCGGAAACCGTTGGCACATCCGGTCAGATAGCGCATGTAGCGCTCGTAGACCTCCTCGGACTGGATTTCGATGGCTTGGCTCTTGTGCGCCTCCAGCGCCGCGGCCCAGTGGTCGAGGGTTTTGACGTAGTGCGGCTGCAGCGACTGCCTGCGGGTCAGCGTGAAGCCGACCTTCGACGAGTGGTCCTCCACCTTCTCGATCGACGGCAACCGGCCGCCCGGGAAGATCTCAGTGACGATGAACTTCAGGAACCTGGCCAGCTCGAACGTCAACGGCATGCCGCGTTCGACCATCTGGGGGCCGGTCAGGCCGGTGATTGTGTGCAGCAGCATCACGCCGTCGTCGGGAAGGGCTTGGTAGGCCATCTTGAAGAAGTCGTCGTAGCGGTCGTGGCCGAAGTGCTCGAATGCGCCGATTGAGACGATCCGGTCCACCGGCTCGTCGAACTCCTCCCAGCCGGCCAGCAGGATCCGCTTGGTGCGCGGGCTATCCAGCTCGTCGAGCATCTTCTGCACGTGCGCTGCCTGGTTTCTGCTCAGCGTCAGGCCGATGACGTTGACGTCGTACTTGTCGATCGCGCGGCGCATCGTGCTGCCCCAGCCGCAGCCCACGTCGAGCAGTGTCATCCCGGGCTGCAGACCGAGCTTGCCCAGCGCCAGGTCGACCTTGGCCTGCTGGGCTTCTTCCAGCGTCATATCGTCGCGCTCGAAGTAGGCGCAGCTGTAGGTCTGGCTCGGGTCGAGGAAAAGCCGGAAGAAGTCGTCAGACAGGTCGTAGTGCGCCTGGACGTCCTCGAAATGCGGCCTGAGCTTTTGCGCCATTAGCTGTGCGCCTTTCTGGTATTTCACGGCGTCTGTCCGTCAAGAGTGCGACGACCCGCCCCCCCGGGTCCCGCCGGTTATCCGCTAGTCATGGTAGTGGATCCGGGGTGGTCGGACCGAATCGGAAAACCGGTGTCGCCCGATCAATCCTGGGCAAACGTGGCGGTCAGCTCTCCGATGATGCGATCCCACAGCTGCTCGGGCAGGTCGTGGCCCATGCCGTCGAACAAGACCAAACGGGCCCCCCGAATGGCCCGGGCAACCGCCCGGCCGCCGAAGGGGCGCTGCAACTTGTCGGCGCGACCATGCAGGACCACGGTCGGTGCGGTGATCTGCCGGTCGTAGCGGCGCAAGCTGCCGCTGGCGATGATCGCGCTGAAATGCCGGCTCATGCCCCACGGGTAGTAGCAACGTTCGTAGGCCTCGACCGTCTCGGCGCGGATCCGCTGCTCGGGCGCCGGGTAGCGGGGACTGCCGATGATTCGCCAGACCCGTACGGCGTTGTCGGTGATCACGTCGAGCGGCGAACCGGGCGGCGGGCCCTTGAGCATTGCGAGCAGGGCGGGAGGGGCGGGCGGCGGCAAGAACGGTTGGTTGTTGCTGGAGAAGATCACCGCCAGCGACCGCGTCCGCGCGCGGAACCGTGCGGCGAAGATCTGGGCGATCATGCCGCCCATCGAGGCGCCGACGATGTGCGCCCGGTCAATCCCGAGGTGATCGAGCACCGCGCCGGCGTCGTCGGCCATGTCCCCGAGCGTGTAGTCGGCTTTGCCGGGCATACCGAGCCAGAACTTCAGCATTCGCGGGATCAGCGGCCCCTCGGAATGCCGTCTCTCGGTCTTGCCGGACAGGCCGACATCGCGGTTGTCGTACCGGATCACCCGCAAGCCTTCTGCGACGAGCTTCTCGCAGAACCCGTCGCGCCACAGCAGCAGCTGCGAGCCCAGCCCCATGATCAGCAGCACAGCCGGATCGTGCGGGTCGCCCATGTCTTCGTAGTAGATGTCCAGGTCGCCGGAACGTGCTGTGCCGCTTCGGATTTCCACGGGGCTAGACCTCGATATCGGATTGGTGCTCGCGGCTGACCTCGACCATGAAGTTGGCGAAGTACCCGGTGAGCTGCGGATCGGACATCATCTGCCATCGCGGCGCCAACAGCTTCATATAACGCTCGACGTAGAGGAACTGCTTACCGATCAGCACCAGCTCGCGAGGCAGCTTGACGTCGTAGGCGTCGGCCAGCGTGGACAGCTGCTTGCCGATGTCGGCGTAGGACATGTCGCCCAGCGACTGCATGGTCAGCGGGGTGGCGAATTTCTCCAAATCCTTGGCGGCCTGAGCTTCAGGCTTCATGTTGCCCACGGCGCCCATCAGCACGACGATCTTGCCGGCCGCCGCATGGTCCTTTTTGACCAGCAGCGCGTAGACCAGCTCGCGCAGCAGCCAGCGGGTGCGCGGGTCGATGCGGCCCATGATGCCGAAGTCGAAGAACACGATGCGGCCCTGGTCGTCGACGTAGAGGTTGCCGGCGTGCAGGTCGCCGTGGAACAGGCCGTGCCGCAGACCGCCCTCGAAGAGGGAGAACACCAGCGCTTTGACCAGCTCGGTCCCGTCGAACCCGGCCTTGCGGATTTCGGCGGCGTTATCGATGCGGATGCCCTGCACCCGCTCCATCGTCAACACCCGCTCGGTGGTGTAGTCCCAGTACACCTGGGGCACCCGAATGTTGCGGCCCAGCGGCGACCCGTGCAGGTGGGAGACCCAGGCGTCCATCGACTGCGCCTCGAGGCGGAAGTCCAGCTCCTCGGCAAGGTTGTCGGAAAAGTCGGCGACGACGTCTTGTGCGGACAGCCGGCGGCCCAGTTTGGCCAGCTCGACGGCTTGGGCGAAGCGCTTGAGGATCTGCAGGTCGGCGGCGACCCGGCGGCGGATGCCCGGCCGCTGGATTTTCACCACGACGTCCTCGCCGCTGTGCAGCGTGGCGTAGTGCACCTGAGCGATGGACGCCGACGCGAACGGTTCCTCTTCGAAGGTGGCGAACAGCTTCGACGGGTCGGCGCCGAGTTCGTTGGCGACCAGCTTGTGCACCTCGTCTTTGTCTGCCGGCGGCACGCGGTCGAGCAGGTCGCGGAATTCGCGGGACAGCTGTTCCCCGAATGCGCCCGGGCTGGAGGCGATGATCTGCCCGAATTTGACGTAGGTCGGGCCCAGGTCGGTGAAGGTCTGTGGGATCTGCTTGATCACCTTGGTCTGCCAAGGACCACGGCCGGGCAGTTTGGTGACGACGCGCGCAGCGGTGCGGGTGAGCTGCCAACCGGTCACGCCGATGCGGGCCGCTTCGACCGGCAATGGCACCCGATCAAGCCTGGCTACCTCGCGGTGGTTGTTGGAACTCATTCCTGCAGTGTGCCAAACCTGCGGAGTCAAGTCCCAATTGCTGTGAGCCCGCTCACCGGACGCCGGCCCGGGCAAAGTTCTCGGTGAGCGCTTCCAGGATCGGGCGCGACACCGGTTCGGGGAGGTCGTGGCCCATACCGCAGCACCACCGTCGGCGCGGTGATCGCTCTGCTGTAGGCCCGCAGGTTGCCCGGTTGACGGTCGGGCCAGGCAAGCTGGGATACGTGTCTCCGACGGGGCCGGGTGCTGCAGCTGCCGCCAGCCGTCCGTTGCGCCGTTTATCGCGGGTCACATAGCATCTGTAGCGATCTTCTGCTCCCTCTAACTCGCCATCGAAACAGGTAAACCGATGGGCAAGGCGAACGCGGATGGACGTGATGGCAGGGGTCACCCGAGACTGAACGCCAGCCAGCGCACCGCCATGTCCATCGGCGAGGGCCCGCCGGCCGGCGGGAGGCTCGGTCCTGCGGCGGGAGCTGAAGCGCCAGATCGAACACCCTGGGTTTCTACGGCGGTGTGTTGCCGCCCGTTCTTTGTCCTCGGTGGGCGTGAGTTCACCGGGGCGGACGCGCTCGTGGCTGCCAGAGAATGGGGCTACTTGAGTCGCTGTGAAGCGAGCGCTCAAGAGTGGACGGCGCTAGCAACGCTCGGCGTCGCAAGCACACAGCGGGACGTGGGTACGGTTCTGAGCCAGGAGCGTGTCTTCCGGCGAGCGAACAGGCTGTTCAGCGCAGATGACCTGCGCGAGTGGCTCGCCAGGTGGGACGTGCAGGTCGGTGACTGGCGGCGGTTCCTGCGTGCGAGCGCGCTGCGCCAGGCGGGATCGCTCGGCGTGTCCGAATCGGTGCCCTGCGCGGGCAGTGACGTGCTGGCGCGGGCTCTGTGGACGGAGCTCGTGTGCTCTGGCACCTTCGCGTCGGCGGTGCACCGGCTGGCGGAGGTCGCGGCGGCGGCACATGCGGTGGGCATTCACGCGCCTGAAGGCCCGCTGACCAGCGCGGATCTGGCGGCGCTACATCTGGGTGAATCTCGGTTCTGCTCGCAGATCTGCACTCCCTCCGAGATCCGACGCGAGTGCGAGTCCCACCAGCTCGACTGGCTGTGGATCAGGTGGCGCGAGGCGGAGTTCGCAGACTTGGATGTCGCCCGAGAGGCGTTCCTGTGTGTCGCAAACGACGGCCGCGCATTCGAAGAGGTCGCTGCCAGCGCCGGCGTGCGGGCCGGCGAGCACGCTTCCTTGGTTGAAGAGCTTGATCCGGCCGTGCGCACCGCGCTAGTGGGGGCCGGGGCGGGTGTCGTCGTCGAACCCGGGGCGGGGTCGAACAGTCAGACCTTGTTGATGGAGGTGCTGGAGCGGCGGGGTCCTAAACCCGATGACCCTGCAATTCGCCAAAGAGCCCAAGCTAGTCTGCTGCGCCGCGGGTTCTTCTCCCAGGCCATCAACCACGTGCGGTGGCATGAGCACGTCTAGAACGGCGATGGCCGAGGACATCGCAAGCACACTTGCCGCTTGGTTGCCGCTATCCACTCTGTCTCTGGACGTCCGCCGGCTGGTGGAGGACAGCTTCGTACCGGTGTCGTATCCGTTCGGTGCGGTGGTGTTCCGAGAGGGAGATGCGGCGGATGCCTTCTATCTCATCGTCCAGGGCACGGTTCGAGTGCTGAAGCAGACCGGGGATGGCCGGGAGATAACCCTGAATTCCCTCGGCCCAGGCCAGGGATTCGGCGAAGCGGAGCTGCTCCAGGAGACGGCCCGCAACGCAACCCTCCGGGCCAGCAGCGACGTGCGGGCGCTTCGTCTCGACCGATCGCTGTTCCTCGCGCTGGCCCGCCAGAACAACCAGCTGCTAGTCGAACTCGACCTGCAGGTGAGCCATCACCACCTCTGGAACCTGCTGCGCCTGCACTCGGTATTCGCGCGGTTGACCGCCACCACGCTCTCCCAGCTGGTCGCGGAGCTTCGACCCCACTCGCTACAGGTGGGGGAAAGGCTGTTCTCCGAGGGAGAGCCTGCCGGCAGCGTTTTCGTGGTCAAAGATGGCCACCTGCGCGCCTACCGGACCAGTGGCTCCTGTCCGCCCGGATGCGCGATCGCCTCCACGAGCTGGGCTTCGATGACGTCACAGAGCTCGCGTGGTGGGACAGCGTCCAGGTGAAGGACATTCAGGTTACGGCCCTACCGTTCTATGGGGAGCAGCCCACGGACGGCAGCCAGCTACATCCGGGAATCCGAAATGCGGGCAACACCTATTTCATTCGTACGCCGAGGTGTTCGGCCGCGTTCCTTGCAGACTCGGGACGGGACGGTGCCGGTGACGTCCGTCAGGTGGTGGCTCGCGCCCGGCGCGACCTCGGGAGCCCCGACTACCTGTTTGTCGGGTACCGCGGCTGGCTGATGTATCCGGTTCAGCTTCTGCATTCGTCCGTTGCCCGCTACTTGCCGTTCGTGCCACGAGAGTTGTGGGGTGTCCGGCAACAGATCATGACGACTCCTGACGAGGCGATCGACCTGGCGGAGATCTGGGGAGCCCCGCACCTCGTTCCGTATGCCGATGGGGGATCGCCATGGTTCTGGCAGATCGGCCTAGGTCCTCGTCTCGACAAGGCAGCGTCGGCGAACGCGGCTTTCGATCCCTTCCCCGAGCGCGTCATTGCCGCCGCCCGAACCAGAACCCAGACGGCGAGCGGGGTCCAACGATCGGCGGTCAACGTGGTGCTGCTGCGGCCGGGCGACTCGATCGCGTCCGGCGGACCGCAACCAGAGATCGCGAGGATGGAGGGCTTCGCCTGGCCCTACGGCGAGGAAGCCCCGCCTGTCGCGGGCTCGGCGTCGGATCGCCGGTGAGCGAGGGAAGCTGGACCCCCCTGCTCTCAGGATCGACGGCGGCGCAGGCCGTCACGGTCGCGGTCGAGGTGGCCGAAGCGGTCGAAACACTGGGGGACACCGCGGCGGCAGACGGGCCTCTCCCCGTCGGCACCGATCTTTCCTTGGCCGGTGGCGCGGCAGGGTTCGCCGTCCTCAACGCGTACCTCGCGCTCGCGCTCAACGACGCCACGGCCGCGAGCCGTGCCCAAACCTGGATCCGACGCGCGGTCGTGGGCCTCCGGGCCCGGCCGACCGGTCGCCGCAAAGTGCGGGCATGCAGGTAATTTCGGCGTGCGGGTGAGCTGCCAACCGGTCACGCCGATGCGGGCCGCCTCGACCGGCAACGGCACCCGGTCAAGCCTGGCTACCTCGCGGTGGTTGTTGCAACTCCAATTGCTGTGAGCCCGCTCACCGGACGCCGGCCCGGGCAAAGTTCTCGGTGAGCGCTTCCAGGGTCGGGCGCCACACCGGTTCGGGGAGGTCGTGGCCCATACCGTCGACCACGACGAACCGGGCCCCGGGAATGGCTGCGGCGACTGCCCGGCCGTTGCGTGGCCGCACCATCGGGTCGCGCGACCCGTGCAGCACCACCGTCGGCGCGGTGATCGCCCTGCTGTAGTCCCGCAGGTTGCCGGTGCCCAGCAGGGCGTCGAATTGACGCAGCATGCCGGCTGGGTAGCTGCTCCGCTCGGCGAGCTGCCGGACGCGCTTGCGCAGCTCGGCCTCGGGCGGCAAGAAGTTGGGGCCGTTGAACACCGCGACGTTGCGGACCTCGTAGGCCAGCTTCTCCTGCTCGGAGGCGTCCTTGCTCGGCGAGTCGAACGCCAGCCTGATTACCCGCCAGGCCGGCAGCGCGGAGAACGGTTTGCCGGTGCTGGACATGATGACGGCCAGCGACGCCACCCGCTGCGGCTCGGTGGCGGCCAGGATCTGCGCGATCATCCCGCCCATCGAGGCGCCGACGACGTGGGCCTGGGCGATGCCGAGGTGATCGAGCAGCGCGACCACGTCGCGCGTCATGTCGACCAGCGTGTAGGGCACCGCGCTGGCGCGGCCCAGCAGATAGCGCCAGATCCGCCGGTAGACCGCGCCCTCGGCGCGCAGCCCATGCATCTTGGCCGACAGCCCGGTGTCGCGGTGGTCGAACCGGATCACCCGATACCCGGCGTCGACGATTTGGGCGCAGAACCCGTCGGGCCACATCGGCAGCTGGGCGCCGAGCCCCATGATCAGCAGCACCGGCGGGTCGGCAGGGTCGCCGAGATCCTCGTAGTAGAGCTCGATGGCGCCTTGGGGCGTGTCGCGGCGCGCCACGCCGCTACGGGTCAGCATGCTTGCGCTCCGGTCTCCAGGGCGTCACCCAGCCCGCGATCTCCCAGCCCTCCAGCGCGGCGAGCAGCTCGTACATGGTGGCGCCGTCGATGCTCTCCCGGATGATGTCGGCGTGCCCGGAGTGCCGGGCCAGCTCGTTGATCACGTGCAGGATCACCCATCGCACCGACCACGCCTCGAGATTCTTCGGGAACCACGGGATGTCGTGCGGAACCGGCACGCTGGCGTCCAGGTCGGCGGTCTCCACCATCCGCAGCGACTTGGCGTTTTCGGCTTCAAGCGCGCCCAACAGCCCGGCCAGCGTCTCGTCGGGCCGCATCACATGCTGGTCGCCGAAGTCCTTCGCGACCTCTTCGAACGGCCGGGTGTCGCGGGGCGGAAGTTCCGGGGCGGCCGCGACCCGGGCCATCCAGGTGCGCTGCATACCGGTGGCGTGCTTGACCAGCCCGCCGATCGACAACTCGCTGACCGTGGGCCGCGAGCGAGCCTGTTCGTCGGTGAGGCCGTAGGCAACCGCGAAGTACGAGCTCTGGTGAAAGGCGAGGTATTCGCGCAGGGCGCTGCGTTCATCGGTCACGGGCGAGGCAAGAGCAGGCATCAGCGGTCCTTTCGGTCGTCCGCGCTCAAGCGGCCGTCATCGTGGGTAGGCAGACGCCGCGCGCCGTAGCACGTCGCGTAGCTCGTCGTTGCGGGCGAATGCCGATGATCCACTGGCCGTCATGATGGGAGGTATACCCATGCGGATGGCCACCTTCAACATCCTGCACGGCCGCAGCGTCGACGACGAGGACGTCGACGTCGACCGGCTCGCTGACTGCGTGCGGCGACTGGATGCCGACGTGCTGGCGCTGCAAGAGGTCGATTGCGACCAGCCCCGCTCGGCGATGGCCGATCTGACCGCCGTCGCCGCCGAGGCGATGGGCGCGGTGAGCCACCGGTTCGTCGCCGCCATCTCCGGCACCCCGGGCGCCACCTGGATGGCCGCGACCGGCGAGGAGCAGCCGGGCACCGCGAGCTACGGGATCGCGCTGCTGTCCCGGTTCGAAGCCCTGACCTGGCAGGTGCTGCGGCTGCCGCGGATCCCGGTGAAGTTTCCGATGGTTCTGCCGGGACCGGCCCGGGTGCAGATCGTCAACGAAGAGCCCCGCGCCGCCGTAGTGGCCCGCTTCGACACCGACCTGGGTCCGCTGACGGTGGCCAGCACGCATTTGTCGTTCGTCCCAGGCTGGAACCGCCTGCAGCTGCGCCGGCTGACCCGCGATCTGCGTGGTTTCGCCGGGTCCGCGGGTGCTGATGGGTGACCTCAACACAAGCCCGCCGAAGCCGGCGCGATGGAGCGGGATGCGGCCGCTCGCCACCGCGCTGACGTTTCCGCGCGATACCCCTCACCGGCAGCTCGACCACATACTTGACCGACGACCCGCGACTGGTCGTCGACAGCTGCTCCGCGCCCACGCTGTCGATCTCCGATCACCGACCGTTGATCATCGACGTGTCGCGTCGGTGACCACGCGCCGCGCCCGCGCCGGTCGTAGGGTGCGGGAATGCGCGTCATCGCGGCGGAGTCGACGGAACTTTTCGTCGGGCCGCCGGCCGCGCCGCTGCAGCTGGCCCGGGTCACCGTCAGCGGCGGCACCGAGCCGACGCTGATCCGAATCGACGGCGACGGCCTGAGCGGGGAACTGCTCGCCGGCGTCGGGCACGACGTCCTCGAGGTGCCGGTGGCCGTCGAGCACCCGGTCATCGGCCAACGAAGGGCCGCACGGGCGCAGTTCGCCGACAGCAGCACGGAGTTCGCGTTCACCGTCGCCGAGCCCGGCTGGACGATGTTCATGATCAGCCACTTCCACTACGACCCGGTGTGGTGGAACACCCAGGGTGCCTACACCAGCGTCTGGACCGAGGACCCGCCAGGCAGGTGCCGGAATGGCTTCGAGCTGGTCCACGCGCACCTGGAAATGGCCCGCCGCGAAGCCGAATACAAGTTCGTGCTGGCCGAAGTGGACTACCTCAAGCCGTACTGGGACACCCACCCGGAGGACCGCGCCGACCTGCGCCGCCTGATCGCCGAGGGCCGGTTGGAGGTGATGGGCGGCACCTACAACGAGCCCAACACCAACCTGACCAGCCCGGAGACCACGATCCGAAACTTGGTGCACGGCAGCGGATTTCAGCGTGGCGTGGTTGGCGCCAACCCGGCCACCGCCTGGCAGCTGGACGTGTTCGGGCACGACCCGCAGTTTCCGGGTATGGCCGCCGACGCCGGTCTGACCTCGAGTTCGTGGGCTCGCGGACCGCACCACCAGTGGGGCCCGATGCACAGCGAGGGCGGCGTAGCGGGCATGCAGTTCTGCAGCGAGTTCGAGTGGATCGCGCCGTCCGGGCGTGGGCTGCTCACCCATTACATGCCTGCGCACTATGGCGCCGGTTGGTCGATGGACGAGTCCACCTCGGTGACCGAAGCCGAGCAGGCCACCTACCGGCTATTCGAAGAGCTGAAGAAGGTCGCGCTGACCCGCAATGTGTTGTTGCCGGTCGGCACCGACTACACCCCACCGAACAAGTGGGTCACCGAGATTCACCGGCACTGGAATGCGCGCTACACCTGGCCGCGGTTCGTGTGCGCGCTGCCGAGCGAGTTCTTCGCCGCCGTGCGCGCCGAATTGGATGCCCGCGCGCTGGTGGCCTCGCCGCAGACCCGCGACATGAACCCGATCTACACCGGCAAGGACGTGTCGTTCATCGACACCAAGCAGGCCAACCGGGCCGCCGAGAACGCCGTGCTGGACGCGGAGAAGTTTGCGGTGTTCGCCGGGCTGCTCGCTGGCGCCGACTACCCGCAGGCCGCGCTGGCCAAGGCATGGGTGCAGTTGGTCTACGGCGCGCACCACGACGCCATCACCGGCTCGGAGTCCGACCAGGTCTACCTCGACCTGTTGACCGGCTGGCGTGATGCGTGGGAGCTCGGCCGCGCGGTGCGCGACAACGCGCTGGCGCTGCTGTCCAGCGCCGTCGACGGTGATGTGGTCGTGTGGAACCCGTTGGCGCACAACCGGACCGACGTCGTCACCGCACGGCTTGACGCCCCGCTCGGCGGCGGTGTTCGGGTGCTGGACCCCGACGGCGCCGAGCTGCCTGCACTTGTCGAGCACGACGGACGGTCGATCAGCTGGCTGGCCCGCGACGTGCCGTCGCTGGGTTGGCGGGCCTACCGGCTGGTCGCCGGTGACGCCTCGACGGCTTGGAAGCCGTTGCGCGGTAACGAAATTGCCAATGAGCATTACCGGCTGGTTGTCGACCCGGCCCGCGGCGGCGGGGTGTCGTCGCTGGTCCACGACGGCCGGCAGCTGATCGCCGACGGCCGGGTGGGCAACGAGCTGGCCGTCTACCAGGAGTACCCGGCGCACCCGACCGGCGGCGAGGGTCCGTGGCACCTGCTGCCCAAGGGGCCGGTGGTCTGCTCGTCGGAAACCTCAGCGGAGGTGCGGGCTTACCACGGCCCGCTGGGCCAGCGGCTGGTTGTGCACGGCCGAGTCGGTGAGCAGCTGCGCTACACCCAGACGCTGACGCTGTGGCATGGCGTTGACCGGCTGGACTGCACCACCAGCATCGACGAGTTCACCGGGGAAGATCGGCTGCTGCGGGTGCGCTGGCCGTGCCCGGTGCCGGGCGCCATGCCGGTCAGCGAGGTCGGCGACGCCGTCATCGGGCGCGGTTTCGCATTGCTGCACAGCGGAACTGATTCGGTGGACACCGCAGACCACCCATGGACGCTGGACAACCCGGCCTACAGCTGGTTCGGGCTGTCCTCGGCGGCCCGGGTGCGCTGTGTCTCGTCCCAAGGCGACCACGTGCGTGCGGTGTCGGTGGCCGAAGTGGTCGCCCCGATCGAGCCGATGACCGGCCTGCTGGCGCGCGACCTCGTCGTCGCGCTGGTGCGGGCCGGGGTCACGGCGACCTGCAGCAGCGCCGACAAGCCCCGCTACGGCCACCTCGGCGTCGACTCCAACCTGCCGGATGCCCGCATCGCGCTGGGCGGACCGGGCCAGAACGCCTTCACCAAGGCGGTATTGGCTGCCGCCGACCCCGCCTACGCGAAAGAGGTCGAGCGGCAGCTCGCCGACACCGGCCGGGCCCGGGTCTGGGTGCCTGCGGCTGCGCCGTTGGCCGCCGGCTGGGTGCCCAGCGCAGACTTGCGCGATGCGCGGGCGCTACCGGTGCTGGTGATCGCCAGCCGCGATGATGCCGACCTCGGGCCAGCGATCGCGGCGGTGGCCGACGATCTCGTCGACGCCGAGATCGTCGTCGTGCAACAGGCCCCGTCGGGCCTGCAGCCATTCGAGCCCCGCACGGTCGCGCTGTGCAACCGCGGGGTGCCCAGCTTCGCCGTCGAGACCGACGGGACGCTGCACACTGCGCTGATGCGGTCGTGCACCGGCTGGCCGTCCGGCGTCTGGATCGACGAGCCGCGGCGCACCGCACCCGACGGCTCGAATTTCCAGCTGCAGCACTGGACGCACGTCTTCGACTACTCGCTGGTCTGCGGCGCCGGAGACTGGCGCGACGCGAAGATCCCGGCCCGCAGCGCCGAGTTCTCCCGGCCGCTGCTGGCCGTGACGGCGCCCGCGCCAAGCGGCGGGTTGCCCGCCACTGGTTCGCTGCTGCAGGTCGACCCGGCCGACTCGGTGCACTTGGGTGCGCTCAAAGCGGCAGGTAACCCGTTGGCGCAGGGCAGCGCCCATGCCGTCGACCCCGGCCGAGTGGCCATCCGGTTGATCGAAACACGCGGCGGCGACACCGACGTCGTCGTGCACTCGCCGCTGGGCACGGTGTCGGAGCTGCATCCGGCCGATCTGCTGGAGCGACCGCAGCTCGCGCGCCCGCTCACCGCGCTGCACGGCTACCAGATCGGCACCGCGCTGGCCAGACTCGACGTGCCCCGGCTGCTTGACGCCGAGGGTGCCGCGTTGGCGCCCCAGGCCGAAAGCTGCCAGCCGCTCTACGCGCGGTACTGGCTGCACAATCGCGGACCGGCCCCGTTGGGCGGGCTACCCGTGGTGGCTTACCTGCACCCGCACCGGCTGACCGCGGCGGCCGGCGCCGACGTGGTTCTGCGCCTGACCGCGGCCAGCGACTGCACCGATGCGCCGCTGACCGGCACCGTCGCCCTGCTGTGCCCGCACGGCTGGTCGGCCAGTCCTGCCGAGCTGCCCTTCACCCTGCCGCCCGGCGAACACCTGGAGGCCGACATTGTGCTGACGATGCCCGCGCGCACCGCTCCCGGGCTATATCCGGTGCGGGCGCAGTTGCAGGTCACCGACACCGACCTGCCGCCGGCCTGGCGCCAGGTGGTCGAGGACGTGTGCGTGGTCTCGGTCGGCGGTGCCGATGATGCTGGGCTGATCTACCTGACTGATGGGCCAGCCGATGTCGAGGTGGCCGCGGGCGACTCGGCCCGCCTGACCGTGACCGTCGGCACCGACGCGTGCGCCGACCTCAGCCTGGAGGCGCACCTGATCAGCCCGTGGGGCACCTGGGAGTGGATCGGCCCGGCCGTGTTGGGCGCGGTGCTGCCCAGCCGCGGCACCGTCGAGCTTGGTTTCGACGTGACCCCGCCGACCTGGGTGCAACCCGGCCAGTGGTGGGCGCTGGTCCGGGTGGGCTGTGCCGGCCGGTTGGTGTACTCAACCGCGGCGAAGGTGACGGTGCGATGACCGCCGAGCGGGTCGCGACGGTCGACGGTGTTCCGGTGCCCATCGACGAGGTTGACACGCGTGAGGCGCGGCTGCGTGACAGCCCGCTGGCGGCTGCGCTGCCGGCGGCGGGCACCAGTGAAGGCAGGCAGCTGCGCCGCTGGCTGACCCAGCTGATCGTGACCGAGCGGGTGCTCGCCGCCGAGGCCGCCGCGCGGGGAGTGACCGCGCGGAACGCGCCTAGCGAGGCCGAGCTGCTACCCGACACCACGGCGCGGCTGGAGATCGGCAGCATCGCCGCCGCCGCGTTGTCCGATCCCTGCACGCGCGCTCTGTTCGTCCGCGTCACCGCCGCGGTCGAGGTCAGCGACGACGACGTTGCCGACTACCACGCCCGAAACCCGCTGCGGTTCGCCGCGACGGGCCCTGACCGCCACGGCTGGCGCGCCCCGGCGGCCGTCGCCGCGCCGCTGGATCAGGTCCGCGGCGCGATCGCCGAACACCTGCGGGCCGCCGCACGTCGCCGATTCTTTCGGGTGTGGCTCGACGAACGCCGGGCGCAGCTGGTGTGGTTGGCACCCGGATATGAGCACCCCGGCGACCCGCGTCAACCCGACAACACCCATCGGCACTGAATCCCGTGCTCACCCTGACCCTCGACATCGGCGGCACCAAGATCGCCGTCGGCCTGGTCGACCGGACTGGCGCGCTGGTACATGCCGCCGTCCGGCCTACCCCGAAGGGTCAAGGGGCAGAACAAGTTTGGGCTGTAGTCCAGCAGATGATCGCCGAAGCGATGCACACCGCCGGGGGCGCGGTCGGTGCGGTCGGCGTCGCCGCGGCCGGCCCGATCGACCTGACCGCGGGAACCGTCAGCCCGGTCAACGTGCCCTGCTGGCGCGGCTTTCCGCTACGGGACCGGGTCGCCGCCGCTGTGCCGGGCGTCCCGGTGCGCCTGGGCGGCGACGGCGTGTGCATGGCGCTCGGCGAGCACTGGCGCGGCGCCGGGCGAGGCGCCGACTTCCTGCTCGGAATGGTGGTCTCCACCGGGGTGGGCGGCGGGCTGGTGCTCGACGGTGCGCCCTATCACGGGCGGACCGGTAATGCCGGGCACGTCGGCCACCTCGTGGTCGAGCTCGACGGGCAGCCGTGTACCTGCGGAGGCCGCGGCTGCGTGGAGACGGTCGCGGCCGGCCCGTCGATGACGCGGTGGGCGGTGGCCAACGGCTGGGCAGCGCCGGCCGGCGCCGACGCCCTCGCGCTGGCCGAAGCTGCCGCGGCCGGTGACGCGGTGGCGGTGCGGGCGTTTGATCGGGGCGCCAGAGCGCTGGCCGCGATGATCGCCTCGGTCGCGGCGGTGTGCGACCTGAACCTCGTCGTGGTCGGTGGGGGAGTCGCCAAGGCGGGACGAGTGCTGTTCGACCCGCTGGAGGCGGCGTTGGCCAACTACGCCGGGTTGGATTTCATTCACGGCCTGCGCGTGGTGCCGGCTGCGCTTGGCGGCGACGCCGGTCTGATCGGCGCGGCAGCCCTTGTCTCGTCTGCCACTTGAATCACTCGGCAGACATCTCCTCCGCGACAGACTGCAGCGGCAGATGTGGTTAGCGCTGGTGACGTTTTGGCTGATCGCGGCTAGCCACGCTATTGTGGTTGCCGATCCACCGAAGACCGTCGGTCACCGAGTAATCGGTTGAAGGTCCGGGAATTCCCGGCGGCCCACGCAGGAGGACGAGGCTGACTGTTCACGCCCCGACCGCTTCCTGCGTCGGGGCGTTCGTCATTTCCGGACTCGGACGCCTCAAGGAACCCAAGGAGGTATGCATGGCCCGGGCTGACAAGGCCACCGCCGTTGCAGACATCGCCGAGCAGTTCAAGACGTCCACCGCGACCGTGATCACCGACTATCGCGGTCTGTCGGTCGCCAATCTCGCCGAATTGCGCCGCTCACTGGCCGGATCGGCGACCTACTCCGTCGCCAAGAACACGCTGATCAAGCGGGCCGCCTCGGAGGCGGGCATCGACGGTCTCGACGAGCTGTTCGTCGGGCCGACCGCGATCGCTTTCGTCAGCGGCGAGGCGGTCGACGCCGCGAAGGCCATCAAGACCTTCGCGAAGGACCACAAGGCGCTGGTCATCAAGGGCGGCTACATGGACGGTCACCCGCTGACCGTCGCCGAAGTCGAGCACATCGCCGACCTGGAGTCCCGCGAAGTGCTGCTCGCCAAACTGGCCGGAGCGATGAAGGCCAACCTGTCCAAGGCCGCCGCGTTGTTCAACGCGCCGGCCTCGCAGGTTGCCAGGCTCGCTGCCGCACTGCAGGAAAAGAGAGCCTCAGAAGAGCCTGCAGCTCCTGCCGCCGAGGCTCCGGCTGAAGCACCACCCGCGGAGGCCCCAGAGGCTCCCGTCGAAGCACCAGCGGCTGAGGCACCCGCCGAGACCACCGAATAACTCCATACCCCACCACCCAGGAAGGACCCACACCATGTCCAAGCTGTCCACCGACGAATTGCTCGACGCGTTCAAGGAACTCACCTTGTTGGAGCTCTCGGAGTTCGTGAAGAAGTTCGAGGAGACCTTCGAGGTCACCGCGGCCGCCCCGGTCGCCGTTGCCGCGGCTGGCCCCGCTGCCGGCGGCGCGCCTGCCGAGGCGGCCGAGGAGCAGTCCGAGTTCGACGTCATCCTCGAGGCCGCCGGCGATAAGAAGATCGGCGTCATCAAGGTTGTGCGTGAGATCGTTTCGGGCCTGGGCCTCAAGGAGGCCAAGGACCTGGTCGACGGCGCGCCCAAGCCGGTGCTGGAGAAAGCCCCCAAGGAGGCTGCCGAGGAGGCCAAGGCCAAGCTCGAGGCCGCCGGCGCCACCGTCACCGTCAAGTAGTCGACTCGCAGGAACCCCCGGAGCCAGCCCGGCTCCGGGGGTTCCGTGCACTCAGCGCGGCGGCACCGCCGACCGCTGCGACTGCCGCACGCGCTCGGGCGAATCGCCGAGCGCGACAAGCAGATTCGTCGTCAATGCGGCGAGTACCGGCCCGACGGCGCTGCCCTGCGCGCCGTAGTAGCCCGCGAGTTCGAGCATCACGAAGCCGTGGATCGACGCCCAGAACTGGGCGGCGACGGCCACCACGGTGGCGTCGTCGGAGGCCGAATCCGGTGTATCCCCGCCGATCCGGCCCGCCAGCATGCAGCGGTGCACACCGCGCACGACATGCGCGAAGCTGGGGTAGTGGTCGTTGATCTCGGCCACGCTCAAGGTCAGGACATCGTGCGCAGGCGCGTTGATGCCGTGCGCGCTGGTGCTGCCGAACATCAGCCGGTACATATGCGGACGTTCGATGGCGTAGCGCCGGTAGGCGATCCCGGTGGCGATCAGGTCGGCGACAGGGTCCGACGTCGGCGGCATCGTCATCGCGGCGTCGAACTGCCGCAACCCCTCCTCGGCGACCGCGGCGATCAACGCCGGCATCCCGCCGAAATGGGTGTACACCGCCATCGTCGAGGTTCCGGCGGCACCGGCGATCTTGCGGGTTTGCAATGCGTCGGGGCCGTGCTCGTTGAGGATGTCCACGGCAGCGTGCAGCAGTTCGTCGCGCACGTTGCGCTCGGTCTGCGGAGTCACTGAACCCGAAGCACTCATAAGTTGCATCTTGACACAGCCCGCCCGTCAGTCGGTATAACAATGTAATATCAATGTTATAGCAGCCAGGAGGCCGAAGTGACCACCGCAGCCACCATCGCATCGACGAACCCGTATCTCGATGACTTCTTGGCGCCGGTGAGCGCCGAAATGACCGCAACCGACCTGACGGTCACCGGACACATTCCGGACTTCCTGGACGGGCGCTACCTGCGCAACGGGCCCAATCCGGTCGCAGAGGTCGACCCCGCCACCTATCACTGGTTCACCGGCGACGGCATGGTGCACGGGGTAGCGCTGCAAGGCGGCAAGGCCGGCTGGTACCGCAACCGCTGGGTCCGCAGCGCGGGTGTGCGATCAGCCCTCGATGAGCCGGCGACTGGCACGCGCAACCTGCGTGCCGGAATGCAGCACATCGGCGCCAATACCAATGTGCTGGCCCACGCCGGAAAGACCTTGGCCCTCATTGAAGGCGGCGTGGCCAACTACGAACTCACCGACGAACTCGACACCGTCGGCCCCTGCGATTTCGATGGCACCCTGACCGGCGGCTACACCGCTCACCCGCACCGTGACCCGAGAACCGGCGAACTACACGCGGTGTCCTACTCGTTCGCTCGCGGTCGAACGGTGCAGTACTCGGTGATCGACACGCACGGCCACGCTCGCCGCACGGTCGACATCGCGGTGTCGGGGTCGCCGATGATGCACGACTTCTCGCTCACCGACAAATATGTGGTGCTCTACGACCTGCCGGTGACCCTCGACCCGATGCAGGTGGCGCCGTCAAAGGCGCCCGGCTGGATGCAACTGCCGGCCCGGTTGGTGATGCAATCTGTGATCGGGCGCTTCCGGGTACCCGGGCCGATCGCGGCGATGGTCAACCGCGAAGAGCGGCCGGCCTATCGGTTGCCTTACGCCTGGAACCCGAAATACCCGGCCCGCGTCGGCGTCATGCCGCGCGAGGGCAGCAACTCGGACGTCCGGTGGTTCGACATCGAACCCTGCTACCGTCTATCACCCGGTCAACGCCTACTCCGAAGTCCGGGACGGCAGCGAAGTGCTCGTGCTCGACGTGATTCGCTACGACCGGATGTTCGACCGCGATCGGCGCGGACCTGGCGAGGCCATGCCCAGTCTGCACCGTTGGACGATCAACCTGGCGACCGGAGTGGTCAGCGGCGAATGCCGCGACGACCGCGGGCAGGAGTTCCCGCGAATCAACGAGACCCTGCTCGGTGCCGAGCATCGGTTCGGCTACACCATCGGGCTCGACGGCGGCTTCCTGGACTCAGGTAAATCGAAAATGTCGACATCGCTGTACAAGCACGACTATGCGACGGCGTCCAGCACGGTGGCACCGCTGGACCCCGAGTTGGTGATCGGCGAAATGTCGTTCGTGCCGCGTCCGCCGCGGCTCGCAGGTCCCGCGAGGATGACGGCATCCTGATCGGCTACGGCTATCACCGCGGCCGCGACGAGGGCCAACTGGTGTTGCTGGACGCCCAAACCTGCGAACCGATGGCCACCGTCCACCTGCCGCAGCGGGTGCCGATGGGCTTCCACGGCAACTGGTCGCCGCGGACGTGACGCCGCTGTCCGGTCAATTTCCGGCGGTGAGCGCAGTACGCGACTCCGTTGCTACCAGTGCGCTACAGTGACTCATGCCACAAGCTGGGCTTGGGCGGCGGTGAGCAACGTCAGCGGGAGGATTTCGCAATGGGTATCGGTATCTCGGTTGAGGGGCTGACGAAGTCCTTCGGGGCCCAGCGAATCTGGGAAGACGTCACGATGGACATCCCGCCGGGCGAGGTCAGCGTTCTGCTGGGCCCGTCGGGTACCGGTAAATCGGTGTTCTTGAAGTCGCTGATCGGCTTGCTGCGCCCGGAACGTGGGTCGATCACGTCGACGGCACCGACATCACCGAGTGCTCGGCCAAGGAGCTCTACGACATTCGCACCCTGTTCGGGGTGATGTTTCAGGACGGCGCCTTGTTCGGGTCGATGAGCCTTTACGACAACACGGCGTTCCCGCTGCGCGAGCACACTAAGAAAAAGGAAGGCGAGATCCGTGACATCGTCATGGAGAAGCTGGAGATGGTGGGTCTTGGCGGCGATGAGAAGAAGTTTCCCGGTGAAATCTCCGGCGGTATGCGCAAGCGTGCCGGGCTGGCCCGCTCGCTGGTGCTCGACCCGAAGATCATCCTGTGTGACGAGCCCGACTCAGGTCTGGACCCGGTCCGTACCGCGTATTTGAGCCAGTTGCTCATCGACATCAACGCCCAGATCGACTGCACGATCCTCATCGTGACGCACAACATCAACATCGCCCGAACCGTGCCGGACAACATGGGCATGTTGTTCCGCCGCAAGCTGGTGATGTTCGGTCCCCGCGAGGTGTTGCTGACCAGCGACGAGCCGGTGGTGCGCCAGTTCCTCAACGGGCGCCGGATCGGGCCGATCGGGATGTCGGAGGAAAAAGACGAGGCCACTATGGCAGAGGAGCAGGCCCACCTGGAGGCCGGTCATGTCGACGGTGGTGTCGAGGAGATCGAGGGTGTGCCCCCGCAGATCCTTGCCACTCCCGGGATGCCCGAGCGCAAGGCGGTCAAGCGCCGTCAGGATCGGGTCCGCGAGAACCTGCACCTGCTGCCGAAGGACGCGCAGGCAGCGATCCTCGAATCGTTGGAGGGCAGCGACAACTCCTCCGCTCGCGACTACGACGGTGACGATGGCGACCGCGGAGATCGGGGCCGTCACCGCGACGAAGAGGCCGACACCGCCTCCATCCCCACCCAACGCGGGTAATCACGCCCGTGTTCAGTGGACGGCCCGCGGCGCCCGGCTTCGCCGCGCTTGCGACCGTCACGGACCCCCGCCAGGTCCTGCCCGGAAGGAGTTGATCCACCAACTTGGCGCGTCACCTCTTGACGGAAGCGCCCGAAAGGGCCAATCTGTTGGGCAGAAAGCGTGCACGGGTAGTTTCAGCCGCCAGCCAGCGCCGATACCCGAAAGCACGATAGTTGAGGAATGCGCAGTCCTGCGCTATTGTTGGACGTTGCGCTGGCTGCTTCCTGCCCACCTCACCTGCCACTTGACACCGTGGTCCTAGCCTGAGCCGTCTGGCTCAGCGATCTAGCTGCGTGCGTGCGTGAGATACGGACAGATCGTCCGCCAGCCGAACCGACAAAGTTGTAGCGACGAATAGGTCCGGTGGCCGACCGGCTCCGTTAGTCGCTCGAGGTGCTGGAAGGATGCATCTTGGCAGTCTCCCGCCAGAGCAAGAAAAACTCACCAAGTTCTCTAGGTTCCGCCTCCTCCTACAGCTCCGTTCCCGGAGCACCGGACCGAATTTCCTTCGCCAAGCTGCGCGAACCGCTCGAGGTTCCGGGGCTGCTCGACGTGCAGACCGACTCGTTCGAGTGGTTGATCGGCGCGCCGGGTTGGCGTGAAGCCGCTGGTGAGCGCGGCAATCAGAAGCCGGTCGGTGGCCTCGAAGAGGTGCTGTACGAGCTGTCGCCGATCGAGGACTTCTCCGGCTCGATGTCGCTGTCCTTCTCCGACCCACGCTTCGACGAGGTCAAGGCCCCGGTCGACGAGTGCAAAGACAAGGACATGACGTACGCGGCGCCGCTGTTCGTCACCGCCGAATTCATCAACAACAACACCGGTGAGATCAAGAGCCAGACGGTGTTCATGGGTGACTTCCCGATGATGACCGAGAAGGGCACGTTCATCATCAACGGGACCGAGCGGGTGGTGGTCAGCCAGCTAGTCCGCTCGCCCGGCGTGTACTTCGACGAGTCCATCGACAAGTCGACCGAGAAGACGCTGCACAGCGTCAAGGTGATCCCGAGCCGCGGTGCCTGGCTGGAGTTCGACGTCGACAAGCGCGACACCGTCGGTGTGCGCATCGACCGCAAGCGTCGTCAGCCGGTGACTGTGCTGCTCAAGGCGCTGGGCTGGACCGCCGAGCAGATCAGGGAGCGCTTCGGCTTCTCCGAGATCATGATGTCGACGCTGGAGAAGGACAACACCGCAGGCACCGACGAGGCGCTGCTGGACATCTACCGCAAACTGCGGCCGGGCGAGCCGCCCACCAAGGAGTCCGCGCAGACCTTGCTGGAGAACCTGTTCTTCAAGGAAAAGCGCTACGACCTGGCCCGGGTCGGCCGCTACAAGGTCAACAAGAAGCTGGGCTTGAGCGCAACGCCGGCCGAGACCTCGTCGACGACGCTGACCGAAGAGGACGTCGTCGCCACCATCGAATACCTGGTGCGCCTGCACGAGGGTCAGACCTCGATGACCGTCCCCGGCGGTGTCGAGGTGCCGGTGGAGACCGACGACATCGACCACTTCGGCAACCGTCGACTGCGCACGGTCGGTGAGCTGATCCAGAACCAGATCCGGGTCGGCATGTCCCGGATGGAGCGGGTGGTCCGCGAGCGGATGACCACCCAGGACGTCGAGGCGATCACGCCGCAGACCTTGATCAACATCCGGCCGGTGGTCGCCGCGATCAAGGAGTTCTTCGGCACCAGCCAGCTCTCGCAGTTCATGGACCAGAACAACCCGCTGTCGGGTCTGACCCACAAGCGCCGGCTCTCGGCGCTGGGCCCCGGTGGTCTGTCCCGTGAGCGCGCCGGGCTGGAGGTCCGCGACGTGCACTCCAGCCACTACGGCCGGATGTGCCCGATCGAGACCCCGGAGGGTCCGAACATCGGTCTGATCGGTTCGCTGTCGGTGTACGCGCGGGTCAACCCGTTCGGCTTCATCGAGACGCCGTACCGCAAGGTGGTCGACGGTGTGGTCACCGACCAGATCGAGTACCTGACCGCTGACGAGGAAGACCGCCACGTCGTCGCCCAGGCCAACTCGCCGATCGACGACGACGGCCGGTTCACCGAGGCCCGCGTGCTGGTCCGACGCAAGGGCGGCGAGGTCGAGTATGTCTCCTCGGCCGAGGTGGACTACATGGACGTCTCGCCGCGCCAGATGGTGTCGGTGGCCACCGCGATGATTCCGTTCCTCGAGCACGACGACGCCAACCGCGCCCTGATGGGTGCCAACATGCAGCGCCAGGCGGTTCCGCTGGTGCGCAGCGAGGCGCCGCTGGTGGGCACCGGTATGGAGTTGCGCGCCGCGATCGACGCCGGCGACGTCGTCGTCGTCGACAAGAGCGGCGTCATCGAGGAGGTGTCGGCCGACTACATCACGGTGATGGCCGACGACGGCACCCGGCACACCTACCGGATGCGCAAGTTCGCCCGCTCCAACCACGGCACCTGTGCCAACCAGCGTCCCATCGTGGACGCCGGGCAGCGGGTCGAGGCCGGCCAGGTGATCGCCGACGGGCCCTGCACCGACAACGGTGAGATGGCGCTGGGCAAGAACCTGCTGGTGGCGATCATGCCGTGGGAAGGTCACAACTACGAGGACGCGATCATCCTGTCCAACCGGCTCGTCGAAGAGGACGTGCTGACGTCGATTCACATCGAGGAGCATGAAATCGACGCTCGGGACACCAAGCTGGGCGCCGAGGAGATCACCCGGGACATCCCGAACGTCTCCGACGAGGTGCTGGCCGACCTGGACGAGCGCGGCATCGTGCGCATCGGTGCCGAGGTCCGCGACGGCGACATCCTGGTCGGCAAGGTCACCCCGAAGGGGGAGACCGAGCTGACTCCGGAGGAGCGGCTGCTGCGTGCGATCTTCGGTGAGAAGGCCCGCGAGGTCCGCGACACCTCGCTGAAGGTGCCGCACGGCGAGTCCGGCAAGGTCATCGGAATTCGGGTGTTCTCCCGCGAAGACGACGACGAGCTGCCGGCCGGTGTCAACGAACTGGTCCGCGTCTACGTGGCCCAGAAGCGCAAGATCTCCGACGGCGACAAGCTGGCCGGCCGCCACGGCAACAAGGGCGTGATCGGCAAGATCCTGCCGCAGGAAGACATGCCGTTCCTGCCGGACGGCACGCCGGTGGACATCATCCTGAACACCCACGGTGTGCCGCGACGGATGAACATCGGCCAGATCCTGGAGACCCACCTGGGGTGGTGCGCCCACAGCGGGTGGAAGGTCGACGGCACGCCTGATTGGGCGACACACTTGCCCGAGGAGCTGCTAGAGGCCACGCCGAACAAGATCGTGTCGACCCCGGTGTTCGACGGCGCCAAGGAAGAGGAGCTGCAGGGTCTGTTGTCCTCGACGCTGCCCAACCGCGACGGCAATGTGTTGGTCAACAGCGACGGCAAGGCCGTGCTGTTCGATGGCCGCAGCGGGGAGCCGTTCCCGTACCCGGTGACCGTTGGCTTCATGTACATCATGAAGCTGCACCACCTGGTTGACGACAAGATCCACGCCCGCTCCACCGGCCCGTACTCGATGATCACCCAGCAGCCGCTGGGCGGTAAGGCGCAGTTCGGTGGCCAGCGGTTCGGCGAGATGGAGTGCTGGGCCATGCAGGCCTACGGCGCCGCATACACGCTGCAGGAGCTGTTGACCATCAAGTCCGACGACACCGTCGGCCGGGTCAAGGTCTACGAGGCGATCGTCAAGGGCGAGAACATTCCCGAGCCGGGCATCCCCGAGTCGTTCAAGGTGCTGCTCAAGGAGCTGCAGTCGCTGTGCCTCAACGTTGAGGTGCTCTCCAGCGACGGCGCGGCCATCGAGATGCGCGATGGCGACGACGAGGACCTGGAGCGCGCTGCCGCAAACCTGGGAATCAACCTGTCCCGCAATGAATCTGCCTCGGTAGAGGACTTGGCCTGACGATGAGCGCTTGCGCGAAGAGCAATTGAATCCAGTGTTTTCTAGTCCCGAAAGGGGAAAGGGAGTTACGTGTTAGACGTCAACTTCTTCGATGAGCTCCGCATTGGCCTGGCCACCGCGGAGGACATCCGCAACTGGTCGTTCGGTGAGGTCAAAAAGCCGGAGACGATCAACTACCGCACGCTGAAGCCGGAAAAGGACGGCCTGTTCTGCGAGAAGATCTTCGGACCCACTCGCGACTGGGAGTGTTACTGCGGCAAGTACAAGCGGGTGCGCTTCAAGGGCATCATCTGTGAGCGCTGTGGCGTCGAGGTGACCCGTGCCAAGGTGCGCCGCGAACGGATGGGCCACATCGAGCTGGCCGCGCCGGTCACCCACATCTGGTACTTCAAGGGTGTCCCGTCGCGGTTGGGGTATCTGCTAGACCTGGCGCCGAAGGATCTCGAAAAGATCATCTACTTCGCCGCCTACGTCATCACCGGCGTTGACGACGAGATGCGGCACAACGAGCTCTCGACGCTCGAGGCCGAGATGGTGGTGGAGCGCAAGTCGGTCGAGGACCAGCGCGACGCCGACCTGGAGGCGCGCGCCCAGAAGCTGGAAGCCGACCTGGCCGAACTTGAGGCCGAGGGCGCGAAAGCCGATGCGCGGCGCAAGGTTCGCGACGGCGGCGAGCGTGAGATGCGTCAGCTCCGCGACCGCGCGCAGCGCGAGCTGGACCGGTTGGAGGACATCTGGAGCACCTTCACCAAGCTGGCTCCCAAGCAGCTGATCGTCGACGAGAACCTCTACCGCGAACTCGTCGACCGCTACGGCGAGTACTTCACCGGTGCCATGGGCGCAGAGTCGATCCAGAAGCTCATCGAGAACTTCGACATCGAAGCCGAGGCCGAGACGCTGCGTGAGGTCATCCGAAGCGGTAAGGGGCAGAAGAAGCTTCGCGCGCTGAAGCGGCTCAAGGTGGTCGCTGCGTTCCAGCAGTCGTCCAACTCGCCGATGGGAATGGTGCTCGACGCGGTCCCGGTGATCCCGCCGGAGCTGCGTCCGATGGTGCAGCTCGACGGTGGCCGGTTCGCGACCAGTGACCTCAACGACCTGTACCGCCGGGTGATCAACCGCAACAACCGGCTCAAGAGGCTGATCGACCTCGGCGCACCCGAGATCATCGTGAACAACGAGAAGCGAATGCTGCAGGAGTCAGTGGACGCGCTGTTCGATAATGGACGCCGGGGCAGGCCTGTTACCGGGCCGGGCAACCGCCCGCTGAAGTCGCTGAGCGATCTACTCAAGGGCAAGCAGGGCCGGTTCCGGCAGAACCTGCTCGGTAAGCGTGTCGACTACTCGGGTCGTTCGGTCATCGTGGTCGGCCCCCAGCTCAAGCTGCACCAGTGCGGTCTGCCCAAGCTGATGGCCCTCGAGCTGTTCAAGCCGTTCGTGATGAAGCGGCTGGTCGACCTCAACCACGCGCAGAACATCAAGAGCGCCAAGCGAATGGTGGAGCGGCAGCGTCCGCAGGTCTGGGACGTGCTCGAAGAGGTCATCGCCGAGCACCCGGTGCTGCTGAACCGGGCACCGACTCTGCACCGACTGGGTATTCAGGCCTTCGAGCCGATGCTGGTGGAGGGCAAGGCTATTCAGCTGCACCCGCTGGTGTGTGAGGCGTTCAACGCCGACTTCGACGGTGACCAGATGGCCGTGCACCTGCCGCTGAGTGCGGAGGCGCAGGCCGAGGCCCGCATCCTGATGCTGTCCTCGAACAACATCCTGTCGCCGGCCTCGGGCCGTCCGCTGGCCATGCCGCGGCTGGACATGGTGACCGGGCTGTACTTTCTGACCACCGAGATCGCAGGCGACACCGGTGAATACCAGCCGGCCGCCAAGGACCGTCCGGAGTCGGGGGTGTACGCCTCGCCGGCTGAAGCGATCATGGCGATGGACCGCGGCGCGTTAAGCGTGCGCGCCAAGATCAAGGTGCGGCTTTCCCAGCTGCGTCCGCCGGCCGAGCTGGAGACCGAGCTGTTCGGCCAAAACCGTTGGCAGCCTGGTGATTCCTGGATGGCCGACACCACGCTAGGCCGGGTGCTGTTCAACGAGCTGCTGCCCGTCGGGTATTCATTCGTGAATAAGCAGATGCACAAGAAGGTGCAGGCGGCGATCATCAACGACCTGGCCGAGCGCTACCCGATGATCGTGGTCGCCCAGACGGTCGACAAGCTCAAGGATGCTGGCTTCTACTGGGCCACCCGCTCGGGTGTCACGGTGTCGATGGCTGACGTGTTGGTGCCGCCGGGCAAGCAGGAGATCCTCGACGCCTACGAGGAGCGAGCCGACAAGGTCGAAAAGCAGTTCCAGCGTGGCGCTTTGAACCACGACGAGCGCAACGAGGCGCTGGTGGAGATCTGGAAGGAAGCCACCGACGAGGTCGGTGAGGCGCTCCGCGAGCACTACCCGGACGACAACCCGATCATCACGATCGTCGACTCGGGTGCCACCGGTAACTTCACTCAGACCCGGACGCTGGCCGGCATGAAGGGTCTGGTGACCAACCCGAAAGGTGAGTTCATCCCGCGGCCGATCAAGTCGTCGTTCCGTGAAGGCCTGACGGTGTTGGAGTACTTCATCAACACCCACGGCGCCCGGAAGGGTTTGGCGGACACCGCGTTGCGTACCGCCGACTCGGGATACCTGACCCGTCGTCTGGTCGACGTGTCGCAGGACGTCATCGTCCGCGAGGCCGACTGTGGCACCGAGCGCGGTATCACCGTCGAGCTGGCCGAGCGGCAGCCCGACGGCACGCTGATCCGCGACGCGTTCATCGAAACCTCGGCGTACGCACGCACGTTGGGTTCCGATGCGGTCGACGAGAAAGGCAACGTCGTCGTCGCGCGCGGCGAGGACTTGGGCGACCCGGAGATCGATGCGCTGCTGGCGGCCGGCATCACGCAGGTGAAGGTGCGTTCGGTGCTGACCTGCACCACCGGCACCGGTGTCTGCGCGATGTGCTACGGGCGTTCGATGGCCACCGGCAAGCTGGTCGACATTGGCGAAGCCGTCGGTATCGTGGCCGCCCAGTCCATCGGTGAGCCCGGCACGCAGCTGACCATGCGTACCTTCCACCAGGGTGGCGTCGGTGAGGACATCACCGGTGGTCTGCCTCGTGTGCAGGAGTTGTTCGAGGCCCGGGTGCCGCGAGGTAAGGCGCCGATCGCCGACGTCACCGGGCGGGTGCGCCTGGAGGAGGGCGAGCGCTTCTACAAGATCACCATCATTCCTGACGACGGTGGCGAGGAAGTGCTCTACGACAAGCTCTCCAAGCGGCAGCGCCTGCGGGTGTTCAAGCACGAGGACGGTAGCGAGCGGCTGCTGACCGACGGCGACCACGTCGAGGTGGGCCAGCAGCTGATGGAAGGCTCTGCCGACCCACACGAGGTGCTGCGGGTGCAGGGCCCCCGCGAGGTGCAGATCCACCTGGTCAAGGAGGTCCAGGAGGTCTACCGTGCCCAGGGCGTGTCGATCCACGACAAGCACATCGAGGTGATCGTCCGGCAGATGCTGCGTCGCGTCACCATCATCGACTCGGGTTCGACGGAGTTCCTGCCCGGCTCGCTGATCGAGCGTGCGGGGTTCGAGGCGGAGAACCGTCGGGTGGTGGCCGAGGGCGGCGAGCCCGCGGCCGGTCGCCCGGTGCTGATGGGTATCACCAAGGCGTCGCTGGCCACCGACTCGTGGCTGAGTGCCGCTTCGTTCCAGGAGACCACCCGAGTGCTGACCGATGCGGCGATCAACTGCCGCAGCGACAGGCTCAACGGTCTGAAGGAAAACGTGATCATCGGAAAGCTGATCCCGGCCGGGACTGGTATCAACCGCTACCGCAACATCCAGGTGCAGCCCACCGAGGAAGCGCGGGCCGCGGCGTACACGATCCCGTCGTACGAGGACCAGTACTACAGCCCGGACTTCGGCCAGGCTACGGGTGCTGCGGTTCCGCTGGACGACTACGGCTACAGCGACTATCGGTAGTTAGCAACGAAAAAGCCCCGGGTTCTCGCCGCCCGGGGCTTTTTCGTGCGCCGAACGTCACGCCAGCGTGGCTCTGGGTGCCTGATGTCACGCTGGCGTGACGCTCGCGTCGGGAAGCACTACTAAACTGGCCGACGTGCTGATCGGTTCACACGTAAGCCCGCAGGATCCGCTGGCCGCCGCTGCCGCCGAGAACGCCGACGTGGTGCAGATCTTCCTCGGCAACCCGCAGAGCTGGAAGGCGCCTAAGCCGCGCGACGACGCGGCCCAGCTCAAAGCGGCGTCGCTGCCGGTGTTCGTGCATGCGCCTTATCTGATCAACGTCGCGTCGGCGAACAACCGAGTGCGGATTCCGTCGCGCAAGATCTTGCAGCAGACCTGCGACGCGGCGGCCGATATCGGAGCCGCCGCGGTGATCGTGCACGGTGGCCACGTCGCGGACGACACCGATCTCGACGCCGGATTCGAACGCTGGCGCAAAGCCCTCGACCAGCTCGACACCGACGTTGCTGTCTACCTGGAGAACACCGCTGGCGGCGATCACGCAATGGCCCGCCACTTCGACACCATTGGTCGGCTCTGGGACCAGATCGGCGACACCGGTATCGGCTTTTGCCTGGACACCTGCCACGCCTGGGCGGCAGGTGAGGCGCTGGTCGATGCCGTCGAACGGATCAAGGGCATCACCGGCCGCATCGACCTGGTGCACTGCAACGACTCCAAGGATTCGGCGGGCTCGGGCCGCGACCGGCACGCCAACTTTGGCACCGGGCAGATCGATCCCGAGCTGTTGGTGGCGGTCGTCAAAGCCGCGGACGCGCCAGTGATCTGCGAGACCGCCGACGAAGGCCGCAAGGACGATATCGCGTTTTTGCGTGAGCGGCTGGGCTGAGCGAAACGTCTTGCCGTGGTCTCGCGGGTCGTCGCACTTCCGGAAAGCTGTGGCAGTTCTTCACCGACCATCCCCGCTGAGCATTACACCTCTTGTGCGGTTGTAGAAAAGATGTAACAGTGGTGGCATGGCAGATACTCATGTCGTCACCAACCAGGTCCCCTCCCTCGAGGAGCACAACCCGGCATCCTCCCCGGTACTTATCGAGGCGTTGATCCGCGAAGGCGGCCAGTGGGGCCTGGACGAGGTCACCACGGTCGGCGCGATTTCCGGCTCCAGACAGGCACAGCGCTGGGGTGAACTGGCCAACCGCAACCGGCCCATCCTGCGCACCCACGACCGCTACGGACACCGGATCGACGAGGTCGAGTACGACCCCGCCTACCACGAGTTGATGCGCACCGCGATCGAGCACGGCCTGCACGCCGCGCCGTGGGCCGACGACCGGCCGGGCGCACACGTGGTCCGCGCGGCCAAGACCAGCGTGTGGACCGCCGAACCCGGCCACATGTGCCCGATTTCGATGACCTACGCCGTCGTGCCGGCGATGCGCTGCAACCCGGAGCTCGCCGCCAGCTACGAGCCGCTGCTCACCAGCCGCGACTACGACCCGGAGCTCAAGGTGCCGACCGCCAAAGTCGGGATCACCGCGGGCATGTCGATGACCGAAAAGCAGGGCGGCTCCGACGTCCGCGCCGGCACCACCCAGGCCACCCGCAACGCCGACGGCAGCTATCGGCTGACCGGGCACAAGTGGTTCACCTCGGCGCCGATGTGCGACGTCTTTTTGGTGCTGGCGCAGGCGCCGGGCGGACTGTCGTGTTTCTTCCTGCCTCGGGTGCTGCCCGACGGCACCCGGAACCGGATGCTGTTGCAGCGGCTCAAGGACAAGCTCGGCAACAACGCCAACGCGTCCAGTGAGGTCGAATACGACGACGCCACCGCGTGGTTGGTCGGCGAGGAGGGCCGTGGCGTTCCCACCATCATCGAGATGGTCAACCTGACCCGGCTGGACTGCACGCTGGGCAGCGCCACCAGCATGCGCACCGGGCTCACCCACGCCGTCCACCATGCGCAGCACCGCAAGGCATTTGGCGCCTATCTGATCGACCAGCCGTTGATGCGCAACGTGTTGGCGGACTTGGCCGTGGAGGCCGAGGCTGCCACCATGGTGGCCATGCGGATGGCCGGCGCCACCGACAACGCGGTTCGCGGCGACGCGACCGAGGCCCTGTTCCGTCGTATCGGCCTGGCGGCCAGCAAGTACTGGGTGTGCAAACGCGCCACGCCGCACGCAGCGGAGGCTCTGGAATGCCTGGGCGGCAACGGCTATGTCGAGGAGTCCGGCATGCCGAGGCTCTACCGTGAGGCGCCGCTGATGGGCATCTGGGAGGGCTCAGGCAACGTCAGTGCGCTGGATACCCTGCGCGCCATGGCAACTCGTCCGGAGTGCGTCGAGGTGCTGTTCGACGAGCTGGGCAAAAGCGCGGACCAGGACGCGCGGTTGGACGGCCACGTCCAGCGGCTGCGGTCACAACTCGGCGATCTGGACACGATTCAGTACCGGGCCCGCAAGGTCGCCGAGGACATCTGCCTGGCGCTGCAGGGCTCGCTGCTGGTGCGGCATGGGCATCCGGCCGTAGCCGAAGCGTTCTTGGCCACTCGGCTCGGCGGGCAGTGGGGCGGTGCTTTCGGAACCATGCCCACCGGGCTGGATCTCGCGCCGATCCTCGAGCGAGCAATGATCAAGGGATGACGCGCGCCGGCGACGATAGAAAAATGAGCGATGAGGTGGGGGCACCACCCGCTTGCGGGGGTGGGGCTACTCCCCAGCCTTGCGGGGACCCCACCCATTCATGGGGGAAGCGGCGCTCATGACCCACGCGGTCCGACCGGTCGACTTCGACAACCTGAAGACGATGACCTACGAGGTCACCGACCGGGTTGCGCGGATCACCTTCAATCGCCCGGAGAAGGGCAACGCGATCGTCGCCGACACGCCGCTGGAACTGTCGGCCCTGGTCGAACGCGCCGATCTGGATCCGAATGTGCATGTCATCCTGGTTTCCGGCCGGGGCGAGGGCTTCTGCGCGGGTTTCGACCTGAGCGCTTATGCCGACCGCACCGGCTCGGCCGGTGGCACCGGCGCATACCAGCGGAACTGTGCTGGACGGTAAAACCCAGGCGGTCAACCACTTACCGGATCAGCCGTGGGACCCGATGATCGACTACCAGATGATGAGCCGCTTCGTGCGTGGCTTTTCCAGTCTTCTGCATGCGGACAAGCCCACGGTGGTCAAGATCCATGGCTACTGCGTGGCCGGCGGCACCGACATCGCCCTACACGCCGACCAGGTGATCGCCGCATCCGACGCGAAGATCGGCTACCCGCCGACCCGGGTCTGGGGGGTGCCTGCAGCCGGGCTGTGGGCCCACCGGTTGGGCGACCAGCGAGCCAAACGCCTTCTGCTGACCGGAGATTGCATCACCGGGGCACAAGCCGCCGAGTGGGGCCTGGCGGTCGAGGCGCCGGATCCGACGGACCTCGACGAGCGCACCGAACGCTTGGTGGAGCGAATCGCGGCGGTGCCGGTCAATCAGCTGATCATGGTCAAACTCGCACTGAATTCGGCGCTGCTGCAACAGGGAGTGGCTACCAGCAGGATGGTCAGCACCGTCTTCGACGGGGTCGCCCGGCACACACCCGAGGGGCACGCATTCGTCGCCGATGCGGTCGAGCACGGCTTCCGCGATGCGGTGCGTCATCGCGACGAACCGTTCGGAGACTATGGCCGCCAGGCGTCCCAGGTCTGACGGGTCCGCACATGCCGAAATCGCTGGCCCGCATGACCGCCCGGTCGGTCGTGCTCAGCGTGCTGCTCGGCGCCCACCCGGCGTGGGCCAGCGCAGCTGAATTGGTCAGGCTCACCAGCGATTTCGGCATCAAGGAGACCGCCCTGCGGGTCGCATTGACCCGCATGGTGAGCGCCGGCGACTTGATCCGGTCCGCCGACGGCTATCGGCTCTCTGACCGGCTACTGGCCCGGCAGCGTCGGCAGGACGATGCGATGCGACCACAGCTACGACCCTGGCGCGGATACTGGACCACCTTGATCGTCACCAGCGTCGGGACCGATCCGCGCACCCGTGCCGGGTTGCGAACCACGCTGCACAACGAGCGTTTCGGCGAACTGCGGGAGGGAGTGTGGATGCGGCCGGACAACCTCGAGCTCGACTTGGATTCCGATATCCGGGCCCGGCTGCGGGTAATGCAGACCCGCGACGACGCGCCCGCTGAGCTGGCCGGCCAGCTGTGGGATCTGCCGTCGTGGACCCGAACCGGCTGCCGGTTGCTCGCCGAGATGTCCGCTCTAACTGATGTTCCGGCAAGATTTGTGGTGGCCGCCGGGATGGTCCGCCACCTGCTGACCGATCCCGTGCTACCAGCCGAATTGCTGCCCGCCGATTGGCCGGGCGCCCGGCTGCGGTTGGCCTACAACGACTTCGCCGCCGAACTGATCGAGCGGCGCGACGGTATCCGACTAGTGGAGGCGACATGAGCGATCCGGTACGCGTAGAACGTCACGGCCCGGTAACCACGGTGGTGCTGAACCGGCCGGAGGCCCGCAACGCCGTCAACGGCCCAACTGCGGCCGGCTTGTATGCCGCGTTCGAGGAGTTCGATCACGACGACACCGCATCGGTGGCGGTGTTGTGGGGCGATAACGGAACTTTCTGCGCCGGAGCTGATTTGAAGGCGTTTGGCACACCGGAGGCCAACGCGGTACATCGGACGGGCCCCGGCCCAATGGGACCGACGCGAATGGTGCTGTCGAAACCGGTGATCGCCGCCGTCAGTGGGTATGCGGTCGCCGGCGGTCTGGAGCTGGCGTTGTGGTGCGATCTGCGGGTGGCCGAGGAGGACGCCGTGTTCGGGGTGTTCTGCCGCCGTTGGGGGGTACCACTAATCGACGGCGGCACCATCCGGCTGCCTCGCCTGATCGGGCAGAGCCGGGCAATGGACATGATCCTCACCGGTCGCGGGGTCGATGCCGCCGAAGCGTTGGCCATCGGACTGGCCAATCGGGTAGTGCCCAAGGGGCAGGCCCGCGAAGCCGCTGAGCAGTTGGCAGCCGAGCTGGCCGCGTTCCCCCAGCAGTGCATGCGGTCGGATCGGCTGTCGTCGCTGCAGCAATGGGGGTTGGCTGAATCAGAGGCGCTGGACTACGAATTCGCCAGTATTTCTCGGGTTTCCGCGGAAGCGATGGAAGGTGCCGGACGGTTCGCGGCCGGTGCCGGCCGGCACGGCGTGGCGGCGGTATAACTCGGGGACTAGCTGGCCTTCGTGATCGTGTTGCCGTTGCCAAGGTTCTCGACCTTGGGGTTGCCGTCCTTGTAGGTGATGGTGTTGTTGATCCCGACGACGTTGAGGTGCCCGTCGATCTTGTCGATGGTGATCTTGTTGTCGGCACCGCCGACGCTCACGGTCTCGCAGGTGCCTTTGACGGTCAGGATGTTGTTGTTGCCACCGACGTTCAGCGACTTCCCGTCGCCGCAATCAAGAGTGGTCGTGGTACCCAGCGATCCGTAGTTGATCGTGTTGCCGATGTCGAACTGCGCGCTCGTGCCAGTCGAGGTCGTCGTGGACGAACCTGTTGAGGGCGCTCCGTTGTTGTTCTTGCTGCCGCAGCCGGCCGTCCCGAACACCAGCACTACTGCGACACAGCGTTAGCGCAACCGCCCCGGCCGACCCGTCGCGTCTCACGACCCGACGTGACTGATGCGGTTTGTCATGCCGAGCTCGCGGCCACGGTCCCAGATGATCGGGTCGCCATTTTTGTAGAAGACCGACTCGTTATAGCCGTACACGGTGATGTCGTGGACGACGGTGTCGGCGACCACGGTGTGGCCCGTGCCCATCACCGACACCGCATAACAAGTCCCCAGCGCGTAGATGGTGTTCCGCGTCCCGTCGACCAGCAGCGTGGCCCCGTTGCAGTCGATCGTCTGCTCGAGACCCTGGCCGATGATGTGGGTGTCACCGTTTTTGGCGAGCCCAGTCGGCGCCCCGCCGGCCACGGTGAACGGGATGGCAATCGCGCAGGCCGCCAGAGCCCGGCATCCGATCGTCCATTTCACCGCGGACTCCTCTCGCCAAGGCGGATGATCTGCTCGAATGAGCGTACGTCTATCAGGCAGCGTCAACTAGAGTTCTTCGCTGACTGGCCATCGAGAAAGCGCGGGGGGACTGGCCCGATCAATGCAAACCGAAGGACGATCGCCATGGCAGGTGAGCCGGGGTCATCAGCCGGTCGGTCGGGCGCCGGGGCAAAGTCGGGAGCCCGACCGGCCCGGCTGAGCCGCGAGATCATCGTGAACGCCGCGCTCACCTTCCTGGACCGGGAGAGCTGGGACGCGCTGACCATCAACGCGTTGGCCGCGCAGCTTGGGACCAAAGGCCCGTCGTTGTACAACCACGTCGACAGCCTGGAGGACCTGCGGCGCACGGTGCGGATGCGAGTGATCGACGACATCATCACCATGCTCACCCGCGTCGCCGAGGGCCGCGTCGGCGACGACGCCGTCCTGGTCATGGCCAGTGCTTACCGCAGCTACGCACATCACCACCCTGGTCGGTATTCGGCGTTCACCCGGATGCCGTTGGGTGGCGACGACCCGGAATACACGGCCGCCACCAGGGGCGCCGCGGCGCCGGTGATCGCTGTGTTGTCGTCCTACGGGCTTGACGTCGAGCAGGCCTTTTACGCGGCGCTGGAATTCTGGTCAGCAATGCACGGCTTTGTGCTGCTGGAAATGACCGGGGTGATGGACGACATCATCGATACCGATACGGTCTTCTCGGACATGGTGTTGCGGCTGGCGGCCGGCATGGAGCGCCGCAGCGAACGCAGCGCCCAATAAGCCCGCTTACCTGGCAACGTAAGCCAGCGGACGCCAACGGCGTCGCTTTGACCTGCCCGACCAGCGGCGGGTATTGTGGAGGCTCGTGCCTGGCGGCTTAAGGCGCTAAACCTGAGGCGCGCACGCCGGGCCAATTCGCATGTCCACGACGCAACGAATGATTTTCCGCGGCAGGCGCATGCGACACACCCGGCCGCGGGGTACCGCGACGGGACATAACTGCAGTACAGAGACTTGAACAGCGAGAAACACAGAGAAAGCCGGTAGATGCCAACCATTCAGCAGCTGGTCCGCAAGGGGCGCCGCGACAAGATCGGCAAGGTCAAGACCGCGGCCCTCAAGGGCAGCCCACAGCGCCGTGGCGTGTGCACCCGCGTGTACACCACCACCCCGAAGAAGCCGAATTCGGCGCTTCGGAAGGTGGCGCGCGTCAAGCTGACCAGCCAGGTTGAGGTGACGGCGTACATCCCCGGCGAGGGTCACAACCTCCAGGAGCACTCGATGGTCCTGGTGCGCGGCGGCCGAGTGAAGGACCTGCCGGGCGTGCGGTACAAGATCATCCGCGGCTCGCTCGACACCCAGGGTGTCAAGAGCCGCAAGCAGGCTCGCAGCCGCTACGGCGCCAAGAAGGAGAAGAGCTGATGCCGCGCAAGGGGCCCGCGCCGAAGCGTCCGCTGGTCAACGACCCGGTCTACGGGTCGCTGCTGGTCACCCAGCTGGTCAACAAAGTTCTGCTTGCAGGGGAAGAAATCGCTCGCCGAACGCATTGTTTATGGTGCGCTCGAACAGGCCCGCGAAAAGACCGGCACCGATCCGGTGGTGACGCTCAAGCGGGCTCTGGACAACGTCAAGCCGGCCCTCGAGGTGCGGAGCCGTCGCGTCGGTGGTGCCACCTATCAGGTGCCCGTCGAGGTACGCCCTGACCGGTCCACCACGCTCGCGCTGCGTTGGCTGGTCAGCTTCTCCCGGCAGCGTCGGGAGAAGACCATGGTCGAGCGCCTGGCAAACGAGATCCTGGATGCCAGCAACGGCCTGGGAGCAGCCGTCAAGCGACGTGAGGACACCCACAAGATGGCCGAGGCAAACCGCGCCTTCGCGCATTATCGCTGGTAGGGATATGCGTGGCGACCCGGAGCACGAGGCGGCGCGGGCGAGCCAGGCGCAAATGACAGCGAACTAACAAGCAACTCGAAAGAGTGGGAAGACTTCTGTGGCACAGAAGGACGTGCTGACCGACCTGACCAAGGTCCGCAACATCGGCATCATGGCGCACATCGACGCCGGTAAGACGACGACGACAGAGCGCATCCTCTACTACACCGGTATCAGCTACAAGATCGGTGAGGTGCACGACGGCGCCGCCACCATGGACTGGATGGAGCAGGAGCAGGAACGCGGAATCACCATTACCTCCGCGGCCACCACCTGCTTCTGGAAAGACAACCAGATCAACATCATCGACACGCCCGGGCACGTCGACTTCACCGTCGAGGTGGAGCGCAGCCTGCGGGTGCTTGACGGTGCGGTAGCCGTATTCGACGGCAAGGAGGGGGTCGAGCCGCAGTCCGAACAGGTCTGGCGGCAGGCCGACAAATACGACGTCCCGCGGATTTGCTTCGTCAACAAAATGGACAAGGTCGGCGCCGACTTCTTCTTCTCGGTGCGCACGATGGAGGAGCGTCTCGGCGCCAACGTCATCCCGATCCAGCTGCCCGTCGGCTCTGAGGGTGACTTCGAGGGCGTCGTCGACCTGGTCGAGATGAACGCGAAGGTGTGGCGGGGCGAGACCAAGCTCGGTGAGACCTACGAGACCATCGACATCCCCGCGGAACTTCAGGAGAAAGCCGCCGAGTACCGCACCAAGCTGCTCGAGACGGTGGCCGAGACCGACGAGGCGCTGCTGGAAAAGTACTTCGGGGGCGAGGAATTGTCGGTCGAGGAGATCAAGGGTGCGCTGCGCAAGCTCACCATTAGCTCCGAGGCCTACCTGGTGCTGTGCGGTAGCGCGTTCAAGAACAAGGGCGTGCAGCCCATGCTGGACGCCGTGATCGACTACCTGCCCTCGCCGCTGGACGTGCCGCCTGCCGAAGGCCACGTGCCCGGCAAGGAAGACGAGTTGATCACGCGCAAGCCGTCGACGGACGAGCCGTTCTCCGCGCTTGCGTTCAAGGTCGCCACCCACCCGTTCTTCGGCAAGCTGACCTACGTCCGGGTGTACTCCGGCAAGGTCGACTCCGGCAGCCAGGTCATCAACGCCACCAAGGGCAAGAAGGAGCGGCTGGGCAAGCTGTTCCAGATGCACTCCAATAAGGAGAACCCGGTGGAGACGGCGTCCGCCGGCCACATCTACGCGGTCATCGGCCTTAAGGACACCACCACCGGTGACACGCTGTCTGACCCGAACGATCAGATCGTGCTGGAATCGATGACCTTCCCCGATCCCGTCATCGAGGTGGCCATTGAGCCCAAGACCAAGAGCGACCAAGAGAAGCTGAGCCTGTCGATCCAGAAGCTGGCCGAAGAGGATCCGACCTTCAAGGTTCACCAAGACGTCGAAACCGGCCAAACCGTGATCGGCGGCATGGGTGAGTTGCACCTGGACATCTTGGTCGACCGCATGCGCCGCGAATTCAAAGTCGAGGCCAACGTCGGCAAACCGCAGGTTGCCTATAAGGAGACCATCAAGCGGACCGTGGAAAAGGTCGAATTCATCCACAAGAAGCAGACTGGTGGCTCGGGGCAGTTCGCGAAGGTGATCATCAGCCTGGAACCGTTCACCAGCGAGGACGGCGCGACTTACGAATTCGAGAGCAAAGTCACCGGCGGGCGCATTCCGCGTGAATACATCCCTTCAGTGGACGCCGGTGCGCAGGACGCCATGCAGTACGGCGTGCTGGCCGGCTACCCGCTGGTGAACCTGAAGGTCATCTTGCTCGATGGTGCTTTCCACGAGGTCGACTCGTCTGAGATGGCGTTCAAGATCGCCGGTTCGCAGGTGCTGAAAAAGGCTGCGCAGCAAGCGCAGCCGGTGATCCTGGAACCGATCATGGCCGTCGAGGTCACCACGCCCGAGGACTACATGGGCGACGTGATCGGCGACCTGAACTCCCGTCGTGGCCAAATCCAGGCCATGGACGAGCGCAGCGGTGCGCGCGTGGTCAGGGCCCATGTGCCGCTGTCGGAGATGTTCGGCTATGTCGGCGACCTGCGGTCGAAGACTCAAGGCCGGGCGAACTACTCCATGGTCTTCGACTCCTACGCCGAAGTGCCGGCCAACGTGTCGAAGGAGATCATCGCGAAGGCGACGGGCGAGTGAGTGGCAACTCACGAGGCCGGAGCCGAGCAATGGGCAGAGCGAAGGCGACGGGCGAGTGAGTGAAGACGCCGGCGAGTAAGCGAAGCGTAGAGTAAGGCGTCGAGCCATGACGCTGACGCGACGGGGAGTAACCTTGCCCGGTCACTACCGCGGCACAACTGAAATAACAACACTGCTTTAACAAGCACCAACAAGTCCAGGAGGACACAGAAGTGGCGAAGGCGAAGTTCGAGCGGACGAAGCCGCACGTCAACATCGGGACCATCGGTCACGTTGACCACGGCAAGACCACATTGACCGCGGCTATCACCAAGGTCCTGCACGACAAGTACCCGACGTTGAACGAGTCGCGCGCATTCGACCAGATCGACAATGCGCCCGAGGAGCGTCAGCGTGGTATCACCATCAACATCTCGCACGTGGAGTACCAGACCGAGAAGCGTCACTACGCGCACGTCGACGCCCCGGGCCACGCCGACTACATCAAGAACATGATCACCGGCGCCGCCCAGATGGACGGCGCGATCCTGGTGGTCGCCGCCACCGACGGCCCGATGCCGCAGACCCGCGAGCACGTGCTGCTGGCCCGTCAGGTCGGGGTGCCCTACATCCTGGTCGCGCTCAACAAGGCCGACATGGTCGACGACGAGGAGCTGCTGGAGCTCGTCGAGCTGGAGGTCCGCGAGCTGCTGGCCGCCCAGGAGTTCGACGAGGACGCTCCGGTGATCAAGGTATCCGCGCTCAAGGCGCTCGAGGGTGACCCGCAGTGGGTCGAGGGCATCGTGGAGCTGATGGACGCGGTCGACGAGTCGATTCCGGACCCGGTCCGCGACACCGAGAAGCCATTCCTGATGCCCGTCGAGGACGTCTTCACGATCACTGGCCGCGGCACCGTGGTCACCGGCCGTGTCGAGCGTGGCGTGATCAACGTGAACGAGGAAGTCGAGATCGTCGGTATCAAGCCGACCAGCACCAAGACCACGGTCACCGGTGTGGAGATGTTCCGCAAGCTGCTCGACCAGGGCCAGGCCGGCGACAACGTCGGTCTGCTGCTGCGCGGTGTCAAGCGTGAGGACGTCGAGCGTGGCCAGGTCGTCGTCAAGCCCGGCACCACCACACCGCACACCGAGTTCGAGGGCCAGGTCTACATCCTGTCCAAGGACGAGGGCGGTCGGCACACGCCGTTCTTCAACAACTACCGTCCGCAGTTCTACTTCCGCACCACCGATGTGACCGGTGTGGTGACGCTGCCGGAGGGCACCGAGATGGTGATGCCCGGTGACAACACCGACATCTCGGTGAAGCTGATCCAACCCGTCGCCATGGACGAGGGTCTGCGGTTCGCGATCCGCGAGGGTGGCCGCACCGTCGGCGCCGGCCGGGTCACCAAGATCGTCAAGTAGCTCGACACCTAAAGCGGCGCTCACCGTAAAGGTGGGCGCCGTTTTGGTTGTGGGGTTACTCTCCCCACACGAACTGTCCACAAAGCGAGGAGCAGCACGTGTTGGGGCGCTATCTGAAGTCGCAGGCCTTCGTCTTGCTCTGTGGCGGCCTGGTCGGGCCGATCTTTCTGATCACCTATTTCGCGCTCGGGCAAATGAGCCTGATGAAATGGATGTTCTACGTCGGCTTGCTGATCACTGCCGCCGACGTGCTGATTGCCCTGGCGTTGGCCAACTACGGCTCGAAATCCGCCGCCAAAAACGCCGCGCTCGAGCAGAGCGGAGTTCTGGCGCTCGCCCAGATCATGGGAATCACCGAGACCGGTACGCGGATCAACGAGCAACCGTTGGTCAAAGTGCAGTTGCACATTTCCGGGTCCGGCTTCAGCCCCTTTGACAGCGAAGACCGGGTCATCGCCAGCGTCAGCAGGCTGGGCAACATCACCGCGCGCAAGCTGGTAGTCCTCGTCGACCCGGCGACCCAGGAATACCGAATCGACTGGGAGCGCAGCGCCTTGGTCAACGGCCTGGTGCCGGCGCAGTTCGCGGTGGCAGAAGACAACAAGACTTACGACTTGAGCGGGCAGGCCGGTCCGCTGATGGAAATTCTGCAGATCTTAAAGGCCAACAATATTCCGCTGAACCGGATGGTCGACATCCGCTCAAACCCGGTTGTGCGTCAGCAGATTCAGGCGGTGGTAACCCGCGCGGCCGCCCAGCAGGCGCAAGCCGCGCCGGCCGGTGTCGGCCCGGTGGCAGTGGCTACCCCACCGGCGGCCTCTGTCGGCGAACGGCTGCAGGAATTGAAGGCGTTACACGATTCCGGCGCGCTCAGCGACGACGAATACGCCAGCAAGCGCGCGCAGATCATCGCCGACATCTAACCCGAGGCGATTAGAACACGTTTCAGTTTCGCTGCTAGCCTGATCGGCAGTCGGCGAAAGGGGCTTTCGTGTCTGCTGCGTCCGGAGCACTGCAGGGGCGCGTGGCATTCATCACCGGTGCCGCGCGCGGCCAGGGACGGGCGCACGCGATCAGGCTGGCGCGAGAGGGCGTCGACATCATCGCGTTGGACATCTGCGCGCCGGTGTCCGACAGCATCACCTATCCGGCGGCCACTCCGGAGGAACTCGCCGAGACCGCGCGGGCGGTGGAGGCTGAAGGGCGCAAGATCTTGGCCCGCGAAGTCGACATTCGAGACGATGCCGCACTGCGGCAGCTGGTGGCCGAGGGTGTCGAGCAGTTCGGCAGGCTCGACATTCTGGTCGCCAACGCAGGAGTGCTGAGCTGGGGACGGGTCTGGGAGCTCACCGACGAGCAGTGGGACGCCGTCATCGGTGTCAACCTATCGGGCACTTGGCGCACGCTGCGAGCGGTAATACCCGCGATGATCGAGGCCGGCAACGGCGGCTCCATTGTCGTGGTCAGCTCGGTGGCCGGCGTGAAGGCGACCCCGGGAAATGGCCACTACTCGGCGTCCAAGCACGGACTCGTCGCGCTGACTAATGCGCTGGCAATCGAGCTCGGCGAATTCGGGATCCGCGTCAACTCCATCCACCCCTACTCGGTCGACACGCCGATGATCGAACCCGATTTGATGCTGCAGGTGTTCGCTGAGCATCCGCAATACGTGCACAGCTTCGGGCCAATGCCGTTGCAGCCCAAGGCTTTTATGACTGCGAATGAGGTCGCCGATGTGGTGGTCTGGCTCGCTGGCGACGGCTCGGGGACACTGACGGGGGCGCAGATCCCGGTCGACAAGGGTGTGTTGAAGTATTAGAAGTCTCAGACAATTCGGCGGCACGCCACTCGTCCTAAACGGCCGACGGTAACAACCGTAAGCCGACATTTCACTGTGAGTTCACATGTCGCTTTACTGTATCTTCAAGGTTAACAACATATCTTGGTGGGCATGCGGACCGCCTACCATGCGGAACTCGCCCGGCTAACCGAACATCTCGGGGAGATGTGTGGGCTGGCTGGGGTTGCCATGGAGCACGCAACCCAAGCCCTGCTGCACGCGGATCTGGTGCTGGCCGAACAGGTCCTCAGCGACCACGACAAGATCGCCGCAATGAGCGCCGCCGCCGAGGAGAACGCATTCGTGCTGCTGGCCCCTCTCCAGGCCCCGGTTGTCGGTGACCTGCGGGCAATCGTCAGCGCGCTTCAGATGATTGTCGACATCGACCGGATGGGGGCGCTGGCCCTACACGTCGCCGAAATCACCCGCTGGCGTCATCCCCAACACGCATTACCCGAAGAGGTCAATGGGTACTTCGCTGAAATGGGCAGGATCGCAGTCAAGTTAGGTAACAACGCCCAAGAGGTGGTGTTGAATCGCGATCCGAGGAAAGCCGCGCGCATCCGCCAAGAAGACGACGCGATGGATGACCTGCACCGCCACCTGTTCACCGTGATGATGGATCACGAATGGAAACACGGTGTGGCCGCCGCCGTCGACGTGACGCTGCTCGGCCGCTATTACGAGCGCTTCGCCGACCACGCCGTCCTACTGGCGCGTCGGGTCATTTTCCAAACGACCGGTAGCTTCTCCGGCGGCGAGACCCCGTCGCCGCAATCCTGACGTCGAAAACTAACTCGCCATTTCGGCCAATGTGTCGGCCAATCGATCAACTGCCCAATCGATTTCCGCGGCGGTAATCACCAACGGGGGAGCGACACGCAACGTTGATTTCTGGGTGTCTTTGACTAGGACGCCTCGCTCGGCCAGTCGTAGGCTGAGCTGCTTTGCGCTACCGAGTGCCGGGTCGAGGTCGACGCCGGCCCACAAGCCACGGCCGCGCACCGCGAGCACGCCATGGCCGATCAGTGTCCGTAGCCGCCGGTGCAGCCGCGCACCGAGGCGCGCTGAGCGGTCCTGGAATTCTCCGCGTAACAGCATGGAGACCACGGTGTCGCCGATCGCCGCCGCGAATGGGTTGCCGCCGAACGTCGAACCGTGCTCACCCGGATGCAAGACCCCCAGGACGTCGCGATCAGCCACCACCGCGGACAGTGGCACCACCCCGCCGCCCAACGCTTTGCCGAGTAGGTAGATATCGGGCACCACATCCCAGTGGTCGCAAGCGAAAGTGCGGCCGGTGCGACCCAGGCCCGACTGAATCTCATCGGCGATCATCAAAACGCTGCGGGCATGGCAGATTTCCCGCACTGCGGGCAGATAGTGGTCCGGCGGCACGATGACACCGGCCTCACCTTGAATCGGCTCCAGCAGCACCGCGACGGTGTGCTCGTCAATCGCATTGGCCAGCGCGTCGACATCGCCGAACGGCACCGAGCGGAAGCCGGGCGTGAACGGACCGAAGCCACAGCGCGCGGTGTCGTCAGACGAAAAGCTGACGATGCTGATGGTCCGACCGTGAAAGTTGTTGTCGGCAACCACGATGTTCGCCTGACCGGCGGGAACGCCTTTGACGTCAGAGCCCCACTTGCGCGCGACCTTGAGCGCGCTCTCGACCGCCTCGGCACCGCTGTTCATCGGCAACACCATGTCCTTGCCGCACAGCGTCGCTAATGCTGCACAGAACCGGCCGAGCGCTTCGGCGTGAAATGCGCGGCTGACCAGAGTGACGAGGTCGAGCTGAGCGTGTGCGGTCGCGGTGATCTCGGGGTTGCGATGCCCGAAGTTCACCGCGGAGTAGGCAGCCAGGCAGTCCAGGTAGCGCCGACCCTCGACATCGGTAATCCACGATCCCTCGGCGCTGGCGGCGACCACCGGCAGTGGCGAGTAGTTGTGTGCCGCGTAGCGCTCGTCCAGGGCGATCGCCGCCGCGGTGAGCGCTTCCGGGCCCGGTGGTTTGGGTGTTCAGGGTGTCCAGGACAGTCACGAATACACCTCCAGCGTGCAGCATTTGATTGATCCGCCACCCTTGAGCAGCTCGGACATGTCCACACCGATCGGCTCGAAACCGGCCCTCGACAGCTGCTCGGCGAAGCCGACTGCGGCGGCGGGATACACCACGTGGCGACCATCCGATACGGCGTTGAGGCCGAACACGTAGGCGTCGGCACTTTCGACCTCGATTGCGTTGGGAAACAGCTTTTTCAGCTGTGCGCGTGACGACTCGGTAAAAGCCGGCGGGTAGTAGGCGATGGTGGTGTCATCAAGGACGCTGAGCGCGGTGTCGAGGTGATAGAAGCGGGGGTCGACCAGTTGGAGGCTGATGACCGGCCGGCCGACGATCTCGGCTATCTCGGCGTGCGCCCGCGGGTCGGTGCGAAAACCCGTCCCGGCCAGAATCATCTCGCCCACCGGCAACAGGTCGCCCTGGCCTTCGTTGACATGCTGAGTCTGCACTGTCGTATACCCGTGCGACTTCATCCATCGTGCGTACACAATCGACTCTTGTTGGCGCTGAACATATTTGAACCGTGCGACGATCGCCGTTCCGTCGAGTATCAACCCGCCGTTGGCGGCGTAGACCATGTCCGGTAGGCCGGGAACCGGTTCGACGACGTCGACGATGTGTCCCAGCCGCTGGTAGGTGTTGCGAAGTATTTCCCACTGCCCGACCGCGACGGCGGTGTCCACCGGTGTGGTGGTGTCCATCCACGGATTGATCGCGTAGTCGACAGCGAAAAATCGCGGCGGAGTCATGACGTAGTGACGAATCCGGGCCCTGCGTTCGGTCGCCGTGGCGTCCTTGGATTCCGAGACTATCCCCGGGGATGCAACCGGCGGGTCCGCGAAAATCGTCATAATTCGACGGTATGGCAGGAAGTGTGCGCAATCTATCATCGAATCTTGCTTTTATAGACCTTATTTATTGCGTCAAATGCGATAATGCGGCTATCTGTTGTGGCGGGAGGCGTGATGGATCGGCTGGATGACATCGACGAGCAGATTCTCGCCGAGCTGGCCCAGCATGCCCGGGCAACATTCGCCGAAATCGGTGAGCGGGTGAATCTCTCCGCCCCGGCGGTCAAACGCCGCGTTGACCGGATGCTGGACAGCGGAGTGATCCGAGGGTTCACCACGGTCATCGATCGCAATGCGATGGGGTGGAACACCGAAGCCTATGTGCAGGTTTACTGCCACGGCAGGATTTCGCCCGACGAGCTGCGCCGCGCTTGGATCGACATTCCCGAGGTCATCAGCGCCGCAACGGCGACCGGCACCGCCGACGCCATCCTGCATGTGCTGGCGCACGACATGCGACATCTGGAAGACGCGTTGGAACGCATTCGCACCAGCGCCGATATCGAACGCACCGAGAGCATCGTGGTGCTGTCGAACCTCATCGACCGGGCGCGTGCCGACGACCCCGCGCCGCCGCATCGGCACAGCCGGTCACGAGAGGCGGGGTGAGCCACCGTCCGCCGCCGGAATCGTGTATGAACTCCAGATGACCAGTAGCGCAGACAGCAACGAAATACTGATCGTCGGCGGGGGGCTCGCTGCGACCCGGACCGCAGAGCAGTTGCGTCGGGCCGGCTACACCGGTTCTCTCACCATCGTCAGCGACGAGGTCCATTTGCCCTACGACCGGCCTCCGCTGTCCAAGGAGGTGCTGCGCAGCGAAGTCGACGACGTGACGCTCAAACCGCGGGAGTTCTACGACGAGCAGAACATCACGCTGCGGCTCGGGTCGGCGGCCACCAGCCTGGACACTACGGCGCGAACGGTCACTCTCGATGATGGAACGATGCTGGGCTACCACGAACTCGTCATCGCGACCGGCTTGGTGCCGCGGCGGATTCCGTCTTTTCCTGACCTAGAAGGCATTCGGGTGTTGCGTTCGTTCGACGAAAGTCTCGCGTTGCGTAGCCACGCGTCCGCCGCCAAGCACGCGGTGGTGGTCGGTGCGGGTTTCATCGGCTGCGAGGTGGCGGCCAGCCTGCGCGGACTGGGAGTTGCGGTTGTTCTGGTGGAGCCGCAGCCGACACCGCTGGCAGCGGTGCTCGGCGAGCAGATCGGCGAGCTGGTGGCGCGGCTGCACCGCGCTGAAGGTGTCGATGTGCGTACCGGAGTCGGGGTCGCTGATGTCCGCGGACACGACTATGTCGAGAGCGTGCTGCTGACCGACGGCGCCGAGGTGACGGCCGACCTGGTCGTGGTCGGCATCGGCTCGAAGCCGGCAACCGAGTGGCTCGACGGCAGTGGTATCGAGGTCGACAACGGCGTGATCTGTGATGCGGCCGGACGGACCAGCGCGCCGAATGTGTGGGCGCTCGGCGACGTCGCATCGTGGCGCGACCCGACGGGACATCAAGTGCGGGTGGAACATTGGAGCAACGTCGCCGAACAGGCCCGGGTCGTGGTGCCCGCGATGCTCGGGCAAGACGCACCGTCGGCCGTCGTTGTCCCCTACTTCTGGAGCGACCAGTACGACGTCAAGATCCAATGTCTGGGCGAACCACTCGCCTCCGACGTCGTGCACCTCGTCGAGGACGATGGCCGCAAGTTCCTCGCGTACTACGAGCGTGACGGCGTAGTAGCCGGCGTCGTCGGCGGCGGCATGCCGGGCAAGGTGATGAAGACGCGCGGCAAGATCGCTGGCGGAGCACCGATCTCGGAGGTGCTGGCCTAGGGCGCGTCCCCTGAGCATCAGTTCAAGAAGTGCTCAGGGGCTTCGCGGATGCCGGGAAGTGCGCTGCTGCTTGATGTTCGATAAGGGCGGCTTCGGCGACCGATGGATTCCTCGCGATCGCCGCCCCCTTCTTGACCCCCGCCAGGCCGCCTGCAATAGCGCGGTGCGCTACGAATTTCTGTGCGCCGCTATTCCCACGTCACCGGCGGCCCGTGCGGCGAACACGACGCCAACATCCGGTCGTCCCCATCTGGCCAACTGCGGGCACGAACCACGAACTCGACTGGAGAGTCGGGTGTTCGCCGCTCCGGCTCCAACGTGAGATGGGCAAACGGCGAGTCGGCTTGGGCTTGGGCGCCCAGTGCTTCGATGCCGGCCCGCACGGCGGCCTGTTCGTCCGCGGAGAGGTATTGCCACATGATGGAGTGCCACAGCACGGTCAAGGCCCCGGCGGCGACCGATAGGCCGGCGACGGCGTCGACGGCATTGGCGCGCCGCAACGGCGCGGGGATACGCCGGGCGATGCTGATCGCGCCACGCAACCGATCCAGCCGGGCGGGCTGATCGGGCCAGACGTAGCTGAGCAGCGTGAGTTCGCCGTCGCGGCTGGTGGCGTCCAGCGGTGCGATGTCGTAGCCACGACGTTCGACGATCTGCACGGCAGCGAGGGAGGGCAGTTGGCCGCGCCAGGCGTCGTCGATGGTTACCGGCGAGTCGGCTGGACCCCACTGGCCACCCGGATAGCGGTAACGGTAATGGTCTGCGCGCAGGTTCAGTCCAGCACTGCATCCGATCTCGAAAAGCCGGATCGGGAAACGAAATTGGTGGATAAGAGTCAGCAGACCACCGATCAGCGCGGCGGACCGACCCACCTCGTTGGTCTGCGGCGGCTGATCGAGGGCGGCACGCAAATGGTCGGTGTAATCAGATGCGGTGAGGGCGATGTCGGGCCACGCCGCTTCAGCATCCCAGTGCCCGCCGGTGCTCGGATACCAGCGGCGCAACGCCGGGGCGTGGCCGTCAAGCGCGAGCCGGTGCAACCCGCCAAGCAGTCGAAGTGGCAGCGCGAGCCGGTCAGGATCGCCTTCGTGCCCGGACAGGATGGCGGCAAACACACCGCCGGCCTCGACATCGGCGGCCACCCGGTCCAGCATGTCGCCATACATCGGTGAGCCCAGGCTGACGCAAACCTGTCCCTGTATTTGCAGATGGCGCACCAGCCGGTTCTCGGCGCTCATCGATCTAGCTCGTCCAGTCCGGTGCGGACAACATCGAAAGCATCCCCGAGCGCCTGCGGCAACGAGACGGATTCGTCGTCCAGCCAGTGCTCGTAGGCGCTCAAAGCGACACCGAGCATCGTCCACGCAACGGTCTGAGCTAGCAGATCGGCAGTTTCGACGCCGGCTCGGCGTGCCACAAACCCGGCGATGACGTCGCGCCAGCCGGCATACATCGTCATCGAATACGCCTGCAGTTCAGCGGTTTGCAAGATCACCCGCATCCGCTGCCGATGCCGGATAGTCTCAGACTCGTCAAAAGTATTGAAGGACAGGAGTGCGGCTCGCAGCGCCTCACCGAGCGGCATGCTCGGATCGACTTGGCTCAGCAGTTCGCCCAGGTGTCGAAGGTGGGCGTCGAAGTCTCCCCAGGGGATTGCGTTCTTGGAGGCGTAGTACCGAAACACGGTGCGGCGAGCGATGCCCGCGGCCTGTGCGACGTCGTCGACACTCACCTCGGCGAAGCCACGGTCGGCGAACAGCCTCAGGGCAACGTCGGTGATGTGCTGCGGCGTGGTGGAACGGCGCCGGCCGACCCGCGGCTGCTGGAGCTTTTCGCGAATCATTTTACGAAGTCTCTTCCTTTATGGCACTCGATGCCATATTCTGACCAAGATTGTGACCAGATCGACGCGACTTGTCGAGTCCTGATAACGAAAGGCAACGTCATGGAGCCGAACCAGCAAACTGATACAGACACCGAGCTCGTTACCGAGACTTTGGTGGAAGAGGTGTCGATCGACGGGATGTGCGGGGTCTACTGATCGTGACCGCCCCCATGGGTGGGTTGGCGGCGGGCGGCGGGGTTCGATCCCGATCGCCCCTGGCGGTTGCACCCGCAGGTGGCCGTGCGACCCGAGCCGTTTGGTGCGCTGCTGTATCACTTCGGCACCCGCAAGCTTTCGTTTCTGAAGAACCGCACCATCCTTGCGGTGGTGCAATCGCTGTCCGATTATCCAGACGTTCGTGCAGCCTGCCGCGCCGCAGGAGTCGAGGACGCCCGACAGGGCCCCTATCTGCATGCCCTGGGTGTGCTGGCCGGCTCCAACATGCTGGTGCCCGGTGGGTCGAAGGAGGCCGCATGACACGCGCCGGCGACGATGCAGTGGGGGTACCACCCGTCAGCTGCGCGGGGGCACCCCCCGCTGCGGGGGACGAAGCGATGCAGGAGGAGCGGCGCGCATGACAGCGGTTGTGCCACGGCTGGTGGAACAGTTCGAGCACGGGTTGGATGCACCCATCTGCCTGACCTGGGAGCTGACCTACGCATGCAATTTGGCCTGCGTGCATTGCCTGTCCTCATCGGGCAAGCGCGATCCGCGCGAACTATCCACGCAGTCCTGCAAGGACATCATCGATGAGCTGGAACGCATGCAGGTGTTCTATGTCAACATCGGTGGCGGGGAACCGACTGTCCGGCCGGACTTTTGGGAGCTGGTGGACTACGCCACCGCGCACCACGTAGGCGTGAAGTTCTCGACGAACGGTGTGCGGATCACCCCCGAGGTAGCCGCCCGATTGGCTGCCAGCGACTACGTCGACGTCCAGATTTCGCTGGACGGCGCCACCGCCGCGGTCAACGACGCGGTGCGGGGCGCCGGGTCATACGCGATGGCGACCCGCGCGCTGGAGAATCTCGCGGCCGCTGGATTCGCCGACGCCAAGATCTCGGTGGTCGTCACCCGACACAACGTCGGCCAACTCGACGAATTCGCGGCGCTGGCAAGCCGTTACGGCGCCACGTTACGGATCACCCGGCTGCGGCCGTCTGGCCGTGGCGCCGACGTCTGGGATGAGCTACACCCAACCGCAGACCAGCAGGTCCAGCTTTACGACTGGCTGGTCGCCAAGGGGGAGCGGGTGCTGACCGGCGATTCCTTCTTCCACCTGTCGGGACTCGGCGAACCCGGCGCGCTGGCCGGTCTGAACATGTGCGGTGCCGGCCGGGTGGTGTGCCTGATCGACCCGGTCGGCGACGTGTACGCTTGCCCATTCGCCATCCACGACCGCTTCCTTGCTGGAAACATCTTGTCCGACTCCGGCTTTGGGACTGGGTTCGCCAACGTCTGGAAGAACGCCCCGCTGTTTCGGGAGCTACGCGAGCCGCAGTCGGCGGGCGCCTGCGGAAGTTGCGGACACTACGACAGCTGCCGGGGTGGATGCATGGCCGCCAAGTTCTTCACCGGTCTGCCGATCGATGGACCTGATCCAGAGTGCGTGCAGGGTTACGGTGCGCCGGCCTTGGCGCAAGAGCGTGACAAACCGCGCCCGGCAGGCGATCACTCGCACGGGCGGCGCAGTCACGGACCGGTCCCGCTGAAACTTTCCATGCATCCACCGGTCGCCCCGAAGCGGCCCTGCACCGAAAGCCCGGTCTAGCCGTGGCTCGTGACGTCTGGTTTGAGACGGTCGCCATCGCGCAGCAACGTGCCAAACGGCGACTGCCGAAATCGGTGTATGCCGCGCTGGTGGCCGCCAGCGAAAAGGGGCTGACCGTCTCGGACAATGTCGAGGCGTTCAGCGAGCTCGGTTTCGCGCCGCATGTGGTCGGCGCGATCGAAAAGCGTGACCTTTCGACAACTGTTATGGGACAGGAGATTTCCCTGCCCGTGATCATCTCGCCGACCGGTGTGCAGGCGGTCGATCCGGACGGGGAGGTGGCCGTCGCCCGCGCTGCCGCCGCCCGCGGCACAGCGATGGGGTTGTCTTCGTTCGCGAGCAAGCCGATCGAGGAGGTCGTCGCCGCCAACGGCAAGCTGTTCTTCCAGGTCTACTGGCTCGGCGGGCGCGACGCGATCGCCGAGCGTGTCGAACGGGCTCGGCAGGCCGGCGCCGTCGGCCTGATCGCGACCACCGACTGGACCTTCTCGCACGGCCGCGACTGGGGTAGCCCCAAGATCCCCGAGCAGATGAACCTGCGGACCATCCTGCGGCTGTCGCCGGAGGCGATCACTCGTCCCGGCTGGCTGTGGAAGTACGGAAAGACGCTGCGCCCGCCGGACCTGCGGGTGCCGAACCAGGCCCGCCGTGGCGAGGTCGGCCCGCCGTTCTTCGCCGCTTACGGGGAGTGGATGGGCACGCCACCGCCGACCTGGGACGACATCGCCTGGTTGGGTGAGTTGTGGGGCGGCCCGTTCATGCTCAAGGGCGTGATGCGCGTCGACGACGCCAAAAGGGCTGTGGATGCCGGTGTTTCGGCAATCTCGGTGTCGAACCACGGCGGTAACAACCTGGACGGGACGCCGGCGGCGATCCGCGCACTGCCCGCAGTTGTCGACGCGGTGGGCGACCAGATCGAGGTTTTGCTGGACGGCGGCATCCGGCGCGGCAGCGACGTCGTCAAGGCGCTGGCTTTCGGGGCGCGTGCGGTCATGATCGGCCGGGCATACCTGTGGGGCCTGGCGGCCGCTGGCCAAGCAGGTGTTGAGAACGTGCTCGACATTCTTCGCGGCGGCATCGACTCGACGCTGATGGGGCTCGGGCGGGCCTCGGTGCACGACCTCAATCGGGACGACATCGTGATACCGCCGGGCTTTGCTCGAGCGCTCGGAGTGACCGCTGCGGACGGGCAGGTGCGCCGACCCGTCGGGCCGGAGACCTAGCCGCAGCCGCGTGCGAGACCAGCGAGTATCCTGATACTCACGTGGCGGACGTGGCGCCGGTGACCGGCTTTAATGAACGGTCGGAAGGAAAATTTTTTTCCGGAGCGCCAACAATCGATGCACGCCAGGTGAATTCGTCTTACCATCGGCGGGTGGTTGTCCACGCCGAACTTGGGGGCTCGACGTCGAGCCAGCTACGAGCCTTGTCGTCGGCGGGGCTAGTGATCCCGATTGGATCCACCGAACAGCATGGACCGCACCTGCCACTGGACACGGACACCCGGATCGCGACGGCGGTCGCCCGGGAGGTGACTGCCCGCCTGACCGGTGCGGGAGGGCCCAACGGTCGCCGGCTGCACTGGTTGCTGGCACCGGCCATCGCCTACGGCGACAGCGGTGAGCACCAGAGCTTCCCGGGAACGATCTCCATCGGCACCGAGGCGCTGACCACGCTGCTGCTCGAATACGGCAGGTCGGCGAGCTGCTGGGCGCAGCGCCTGGTCTTCATCAACGGTCACGGTGGCAATGTCACGGCCCTGAACCGCGCGGTAGGCCGACTCCGATCCGAAGGACGTGACGTCGGGTGGTGCGCCTGCGCGGTGGCAGGCGCCGACGCCCACGCCGGCCACGCTGAAACTTCAGTATTGCTGCATATTTCGCCGGTCGACGTGTTAACCGACCAGTGGTGCGCGGGCAACGATGCGCCGTTATCCGACCTGCTGCCGTCGATGCGGCGCGGGGGAGTCGCGGCGGTCAGCGAGGTCGGAGTCTTGGGCGATCCGACCACCGCAACCGCCGTGGAGGGCGAGCGGATGCTCGCAGAGATGGCTGACGATTGCCTGAGCCGGGTCAGACGTTGGGCACCCGAGGGGAACGGGATGCTCGCATGACGCAGACGCGGCTGCCGGATGGATTTGCTGTGCAGGTCGACCGGCGGGTAAAAGTGCTCGGTCAGGGCTCTGCTTTGCTGGGCGGCTCGCCCACCCGGCTGTTGCGGCTGGCGCCGGCCGCTCAGGACATGCTCGCCGACGGCCGCCTCAAGGTTCACGACGCAGTAAGCGCCGAGCTGGCCCGTACCCTGCTGGACGCGACCGTGGCTCACCCGCGGCCTGCGGGTGGACCGTCGCATCGGGACGTCACTGTGATAATTCCGGTGCGAGACAATCCTTGCGGCTTGCGACGGCTGGTCGCTTCATTGCGTGACTTGCGGATCATCGTCGTTGACGACGGCTCGTCGAAACCGATCGAGCCAGAAGACTTCGTGGGAGCGCACCCCGATATCGAGGTGCTGCGACATCCGCACAGCAAGGGCCCTGCGGCGGCACGTAATAGCGGTCTTGGCGTCTGCAAGACGGGCTTCGTTGCCTTCTTGGACTCCGACGTCGTTCCGCGACGCGGTTGGTTAGAGGCCCTACTCGGCCATTTCTGTGATCCCACAGTGGCATTGGTCGCCCCTCGGATTGTCGGTCTGGCCCAGACGGACCACTTAGTGGGCCGTTATGAGGCGTTGCGTTCATCGCTGGACCTCGGGCAGCGTGAAGCTCCTGTCATTCCCTACACCAGCGTCTCCTATGTACCCAGCGCCGCGATCATTTGCCGCACCGCCAGCCTGCGTGAAATTGGCGGATTCGACGAGACATTGCGTTCCGGTGAGGACGTCGATCTGTGCTGGCGGCTTCTCGAGGTCGGTGCGCGGCTGCGCTACGAGCCGATCGCGCTGGTGGCACACGATCATCGGACAGAATTCCGGGATTGGGTTGCCCGCAAAGCATTTTATGGTGGTTCAGCTGCTCCGTTGTCGGTGCGACACCCGGACAAGATCGCGCCATTGAGGATATCTGGCTGGGCACTGACGGCGTGGATCCTGATGGCCGTCGGCTCGTGCTTTGGCTATCTGGGCTCCTTGCTCGTCACTGGCCTAACGGGCCGTCGCATGGCCAAAACGATGCAGGGCCCCGATACCCAGATCTGGGATGTCGTGGTGGTAGCTGCCCGCGGCCTGTGGTCGGCGGCGATGCAACTGGCGTCGGCGATCTGCCGGCACTATTGGCCGGTCGCGTTGCTGGCGGCCATCGCGTTCCGGCAGTGTCGCCGTGTCGTGCTGATCGCCGCTGTCGTCGACGGGGTGGTGGACTGGGCCAGCCGGCGAGCGTCCGCTGAGGACGATGGCAAACCGATTGGCTTGCTGACTTACCTGCTACTCAAGCGGGTTGATGACCTGGCTTATGGCCTCGGACTGTGGTACGGCGTGGTGCGGGAGCGCAATATCGGCCCGCTCAAACCCCAGATTCGAGTCTGACCCCTGGCCGCAGCTGCCCTGCACAGTGATGTGCTGATTATCGGTGCGGGAAGCGCTGGATCCGTCGTTGCGAACCTTCTTTCGGCTGATCCTGGCTGCGTGGTAACCGTGCTTGAGGCGGGAATCGGCCTAGGCGATGCAGCGCTGCGGGCCGAGACGAGCAATGGGTTGCGACTGCCGATCGGCGACGCCAGCCCGCTCGTCCAGCGGTATCAGACACAACTCACCCAGCGACCGGCCCGCCAGGTGACGATCATGCGTGGTGCGACCATCGGCGGTTCCGGCGCGGTTAACGGTGGATACTTCTGCCGGGGCTTGCCACGCGACTTCGACGGCTACTTGATACCCGGATGGGCGTGGTCTGACGTCATCGGCCACTTCCGTGCTATCGAGACCGACTTGGATTTCACCGGACCCGCCCACGGTGACTCCGGTCCCATTCCCGTTCGCCGGACTGCTGAAATCATTGGGAGTACAGGGGCATTTGTAGCTGCAGCGCAGCGTGCCGGGTTTTCCTGGTTACTCGATCTCAATGACATGGTCGGCGAAATCGGCCTGCCGGCAGGAATCGGCGCTGTCCCGCTCAACATTGTCGACGGCGTGCGCAGCGGTCCGGGCGCCGCATATCTGTTGCCCGCGTTGGCACGAGCGAATCTTTCACTGTTGGCACAGACCCGAGCAGTGCGGTTACGGTTCTCCGGTACCCGTGCCGTGGGTGTCGATGCAATCGGGCCGAGCGGGCCGATCACCGTCACGGCTGATCGAATTGTATTGTCCGCCGGGGCAATCGAGACCGCACATCTGTTGATGCTTTCCGGTGTCGGAGACGAGTCAATGTTGCGCGCCGCCGGTGTGGACGTCGTAGCCCGGCTACCGGTCGGAATGACATGCAGCGACCACCCTGAATGGGTATTCCCGACGAACTGGGAAGTCGTTCCCAGTCGACCGGTCCTCGAGGTCGTGCTCAGCACGCCCGATGATATTGAGATACGGCCTTACACAGGCGGTTTCGTGGCAATGGTTGGTGACGGTACCGGGGGGCATCCGGACTGGCCGCACATCGGGGTCGCGCTGATGCAGCCGCGCGCCCGCGGGCGCATCACGCTGGTGTCCGCTGAGCCCGGGGTGCCACCGCGAATCGAGCACCGCTACGACAGTGAACCCGACGACGTGGCCGCATTGCAGCGAGGCAGCGAGCTGGCGCGCGAATTAGCTGGCTCGGCAATCCAAGTTGGCGAGCCTGGTTGGTCGACGTCGCAACATCTATGCGGGAGTGCACCGATGGGCCGCGCCGACGATCCGGTGGCCGTCGTCGATCACCGGTGCCGGGTCCACGGCATCGATGGCCTGTGGGTGATCGATGGCTCGGTGCTGCCGTCGATCACCAGCCGAGGCCCGCACGCCAGCATCGTGATGCTCGCACATCGGGCGGCGGAGTTCGTCAGCTGACGTCAGCCCGGTGCTGGCGCGAGCGGAGCGAGGTGATCCGTCGCACCAGGAGCAGCTGCTGGTCATCGCGGCCTGGTGCCCAGGCTCCGATCACCACGGCTGATACCGCAATGATCACGCCCATTACCAGTAACGACGAGTCCATCGCCCGCAGGAACGCGGTTTGGCTGAGTTCGGCGAGTTGAGCGCCTTGCGGGCCAATCGTTTTGGAAACTTCCAGCGCCTGAGCCAGCGAGTGGGAGGCGGGCGCCCGCAGCGGAGCGGGGAAGGCCGCCAGATGCGTTGCGATGACGTGGGTATACCGCGCCGCCAGAATCGATCCGGCCAGCGCGATACCAAGGGCGGCGCCGACCTCGCGGGTGGTGTCATTCACGGCTGAGGCGACACCCTGCTTCTCGTCGGGCACCGCCGCCATGATCGCGGTCGTGCTTGGTGCCGTGCAGAATCCGATGCCGGCACTCATCACGATCAATGGCCACATCATGTCCCAGTACGGCGAGTGGAGCTGTAACACTCGCATCCACAGGAACCCGGCCGAAATGAGCAGCAGGCCGACGAACACCACCAGCCGCAGACCCATTCGCGGCAGATACCAGTGGGACAGCACCGACAACGTCAGCATCGGCACCATCAGCGGGCTCAACGCGAAGGCGGTCTGGATCGGGCTGTAGCCCATCACCAGCTGGATGTATTGCATGATGACGAAAAAGAAACCGAAGATGCGCCAGGAAAAAGACGGTGATCGTGGCCGAGCCGGTGGCGAAGTCCGGTCTGCGGAAAAGCCGAACGTCGAGCAGGGGATGGCGCCGCCGCAGCTCGACGAACCCGAAGGCCACCGCCAGCACCGCTCCGGCGCACATCGATCCATAGACCAGTGGGTGAGTCCAGCCACGTGCGGGTGCCTCGAGTACGCCGTAGACGAAAACTGCGACAGCACCGGCGATTAGGCTCGCCCCGGGCCAGTCCAATGGGGTGGCCTTCTCGTCGCGTGAGGACGCCACCGTGCAGGCCAGTACGAAGATCAACACTGCACTGCCCGCGAAGGCCCAGAAGATGGAGCGCCAGGACCAGAAATGCAGCAACGTTCCGGATCCGAGCATGCCGATCACGGCGCCACATCCCGCCACGCCCGCCCAAATGCCGGCAGCCTTCGCGCGCTCGTCCTCGCGGTGGCTCGCGGTCAACAGCGACAATGTGGCGGGCATGATGAACGCCGCTCCGGCGCCTGCCACGCCACGGGCCGCGATGAGCTGCACCGGGCTGTCGAAAACCGTGGACGCCAGCGACGCGACCGCGAACGTGGCCAGACCGAACAGGAAAGCTCCGCGACGGCCGTAGCGGTCGCCGATAGCCCCGGCGGGTAGCAACAGGCACGCCAGCACCACCGAGTAGCAGTCCACGATCCAGGTCAGTTGCGTCTGCGTCGCCGAGGTGGCCACGGCGACGTCGCCCAGCGCGGTATTCAGCGCCACCATCGAGGCGATCACCAGCGAGACGCCCATGCAGGCCACGACCATTGTCCAGATTCGTGCCCGGTTCGAACCGAGCGCGGCCGCCGCTTCAGTACGCTGGTCAGGTCGGACGAAAGTATCGACCATGGCGATGCGTCTCCTTTCGGCGAGGGGACATTTTCGAGACTAACAGTCTCGTAGATAGACGGATAGTCTTGTTCTTAAACGCGGAGGTGGTCTATATCACCGACAAGACAGATCCACGGCCGGCGCGTTCACGCGCTCGTTTGCTTGAAGCCGCCACCGCGCTGCTTCGCTCCGGTGGTCCAAGTGCAGTGACCGTCGATGCGGTCACCCGTGCTGCCAATGTAGCCCGTGCCACCTTGTATCGCCACTTCCCGAGCGGAAACGATTTGCTGGCAGCGGCATTCAACAGTTTGATACCGCCAGCGCCAATGCCTTCCGAAGATGGCACTCTGCGTGATCGTCTCATCACGATAGTGCTGGCCTGGGGCCAATCGATCGCTGAGGCGCCCGGCATGGTGACGGCGATGAGTTGGCTGGCTCTGGGGCCCGACTTGGAACAGTTGCCAGAAGCTCGTCCGACCCGCACTGCGGACAGCCCGGCAGTCAGCACACTGCGCGAACGGATCGCCCAGCAGTACGCCGCGCCGTTCGACGCCATCTTCGATAGCCCCGAGGCCGCCGAGTTGGGCGATATCGACCGATCCCGGGCGATCGCGCTGCTGATCGGCCCGGTGGTATTGGGCCGGCTGTCTACCCTGCCCGATTTCGACTACCGGGAATGCGCTCGAGCTGCCGTCGACGGCTTCCTATACGTGCAACGCACGCAGAACACGTCACTCAACGCAGCTGGTAGCGGATCGGCAGGTGTTTGAGGCCGCCGACGAAAGTTGTGGCGGTTAGCTCCGGGTTTCCGTTCAGTTCAATGGATTTCAGCCGTGGAAGTAGCTCGGAGAAGAAACTGTTCACTTCCATCCGCGCCAGAGCCGCGCCCAGGCAAAAGTGCACGCCGTAGCCGAATGCCAAGTGTTTGTTCGGATCACGGCCGACATCAAAGCGGAAAGGATCGTCGAACACATCCTCGTCACGGTTGGCGGAGACGTACGACAGATATACCGCGTCGCCCTTGGCGATCGGCACCCCGCGCACCGTGGTGTCGGCGGTCGCAGTGCGCATGAATTCCTTGACCGGGGTCACCCAGCGGATCATCTCCTCGGTGGCCAGCGGCATCAAATCAAGGCTGTCGCGCAAGCGCTCCCGTTGGTCGGGGTTCTCGATGAGAGCGTGCAGACCGCCCGCAATCGTCGCGCTGGTGGTGTCGTGACCTGCCGTGGCGATGATCACGTAGTAGGACGCGGTGTCGACGTCGGACAGTGGCTCGCCGTCGACGCGCGCGTTGGCGATCGCCGACGCCAGGTCCTCGGTCGGATGCTCTCGGCGCGACGCGGTGAGTGAGTTGAAGTAGCCGAAAAAGTCGAGCAGAACCTGGAGTTGCTCCTCGATCGTCGTGCCGCGCCGGAGTTCGGCGTCGTCGCCGCCGAACAGTTCTTGGGTGAGCCTGAGCATCCGCGGAAAGTCCGATTCCGGCAGGCCGAGCAGCGACATGATCACATACAGCGGGTAATTCACCGCGACTTCCTGAACGAAGTCACACTCACCGCCCGCGGCCATCATCCTGTCGACATAGGCCTTAGCCAGCTCGTCGATGCGGACCTTCAGCGCGCGCATCGCCTTCGGGCGAAACCAGTCCGCGCCGATCGCGCGCACCACCCGATGTTGCGGGTCATCCATATGAATCAGGGTGCGCAGCCCCATACCGGCGTCGAGCTGCTCGCGGGCGAAATCGTCGGCGTCAGCAGTGGCCAGCAATGGCCGCGGCTCGTTGATGAAAAGATCATTGGCGCGCTCGATCGCCACGATGTCGGCATGTTTGGTGATCGCCCAGAACGGCCGGTAAGGCGGACAGTCGACCAGCGACACCGGCGCGTGGGCGCGCAAATGGGTCAGCGCTGCATGCAGCCGCGGCTCGTCCGCATAAGACGTCGGATCGGCAAATACCGTCGCAGCCTCGTCAATGATTGGTTTACTCATCGGCCTTCCCGCCCGTTCGCGCGGTTTCTTGACACGTGTCAGTTTTACCAGTATCGGTGATCGCCGAATACCGAAAAGCGGTTTTCGTCGATCCGTAGGCTGGTGTTTTGTGCCGACCCGATCATGTCGTCTGCGCCGCGCCGGGGTCCTCCTGCTGGTGACGGCAGTAGTCGCGGTCGCGTGCGGCCGGGGCGACGGGATGACATCGCTGAAGGCCCCGCCGGCTTATGCCGGCCCGTTGGACGCTGCTGTGGTCCGCACCTCGATGGGACCCCTGCGCGGTATGGTCGCCGCGGATTACCGCTTGTTTCAAGGCATTCCGTATGCCGCACCACCGGTGGGGCTGCTCCGCTGGCAACCACCGCGACCGGCCGCGCGGTGGTCAGGGATGCTCGACGCCAGCAAACCGGGACCGCAATGCATGCAGGACACCGGCCGTGACCCGCAGGGGGGCAAGCCGACCGGCGAGAGTTGCCTGACCCTCAACGTGTGGACTCCGACTCCGCCGCGCGGAAAACGCATCGACAAGCGCCCGGTGATGGTGTGGATCCATGGTGGAGGCTTCGTCAACGGCAGCGGCGACATCTATTACTCGCGTTGGTTGGCGTCCAAAGGCCAGATCGTCGTGGTCACGATCAACTACCGACTGGGTGCGTTGGGGTTCCTGGCCCACCCGTCGCTCGGCCCGCCCAATGACGTCGGGAACTACGGACTCGCTGACCAGCAGGCCGCGCTGCGCTGGGTCCGCGACAACATCGCCGTTTTCGGCGGCGATCCGCGCAAGGTGACCATCGCCGGTGAGTCCGCGGGTGGTATGTCGGTGTGTGATCACCTGGTGGCCCCTGAGTCGGCGGGGCTGTTCCGGGCGGCGATCATCCAAAGCGCACCGTGTCAGGCGCAAGCCGACCTGGCGACCGGCTGGCGCCAGAGCGTGGATTACGCGGCCTCAGTGGGTTGCCGCAATCCCGCCACCGCCGCAGCGTGTCTGCGCGCGCTACCGGCTATCAAGCTTGACCGTCCGCCCTGGTACGTCTTCATCGGCGATTCCGACGCGATCTCTGGTCCGGTCATTGGCACCGCGGCACTGCCGGACGGGCCGGTCGCAGGGTTCGCCGCCGGTCGGGCAGCGCGGGTCCCGGTGATGATCGGCGTCAACCATGATGAGTTCACCCTTTTCGCGGCGCTGCGGTACTTGAAGTTACGTCACGGGATCGGGGCCGCGGAGTATCCGCACGTGCTCGCGGATATCTTCGGTCCCGACAGTGCGGCGAGTACTGGCACACTATCCGCCCGATCGCTACGGCGGAGACGTGTCACTTGCCTATTCGGCGGCGATTACTGATGGCGTCTTCGCTTGCGTCGCTGACAGATTGGCGGACTCGCTGGACCGGAACGCACCGGTGTACAGCTACGAATTCGACGACGCTCATGCACCGGCACCAGATCCTTTACGACACGTGCCGTTTCCGCTCGGCGCCAGCCACTCCTTGGAGCTGCGGTACCTATTCAACGTCGGCGGCGCTCCGCCGCTGGATGCCGGGCAGCGGGTGTTGTCCGACCAGATGATGAGCTACTGGACCCACTTCGTCGCCAACGGTGCACCCAAAGCCCCCGACCAGCCGGCCTGGCCGGTCAACGGCAGCGATCCCGGCCACAATCTCTGGATGTCGTTGCGTCCGGACGGCAGTGGGGTTGTTACCAGCTTTGAGGACTCACACCAATGCCCGTTCTGGGCAACGCTAAAGGGCAAATCGTGAGCACGCCCGAGCCGGCGACTTTCGCAAAGCACTGGTTGGCAGCCTGGAACAGCGGGGACGTCGAGGCGGTGCTTCATCATTTTCACGACGATGTCGTCTTCAGCTCACCGGCGGCGGCTCGAGTGGTGCCCGACTCGAAAGGTGTGGTGCGCGGCAAGTCGGCACTGCGGGCGTACTGGAACGCCGCGCTGAAGACCATGCCCGATCTGCACTTCGAAATCGTCGGTGTCTACCAAGGCGAGTCGGTCCTGGTGATCCATTACCGCAATCAGAGTGGTGCCCTCGTGAACGAGGTGTTGGAGTTCGACGACGGCCTCGTGCGTCGCGGGCACGGCACCTACCAGGTAGGTACTTAGCTCACGAGCAGTATGCGCTGACCGCAGCCTTCACCAGATATCGATGTCTTGTGGTCGATGCCCGAGCCGATGAGGCCGTTTTGTACCTGCCACGCCGCCGCGCCATCGGCTTCGTAGGTGCACACCGCATGGCCTATTTTGATCAGCTTGCCCGAGGAATATTGGGTGATATCTTGCGCGCCAACCTCGTCAGATAGGCGTCATCTTGTGGAATCAGCGTGCCTCGGCGGCATGCTGCTGATGAGCAGAACGGCCGGTGTCATCAGTGCCGCTGGGATCGTTGTCGGTTGCTGCGACGCCTGTTGGAACAGGGGTCTTCCGCCGATTACTTACACCCCTGGGCGGGCGTGACCCAGGTGGTGATGTCGGCGTGCACGACCTCGGTGCCGCCGCGGTCGGTCACCATGACCGGCACGACGAGCTCAAAGCCATCAGAGCCGTCGGTGATCTGCGCGAAATCCGGTGGGTCCACCTGAGCGCGCGCCGTCAACGACGTGGTGGCCTTTTCCAGGTACTGCACACTCATCGCCTTCGGTATCCAGCGGTGGCTGCGCGGCACGGTGGCCTCCATCAGCATTCCCATCGCCACCTCGGCGGCATTGCAGGACGCGATCGCATGCACGGTGTGCAAGTGGTTGTACACGAAGAACCACTGGTGTTCTCGTGCATCCCAGTCGAATTAACCACCGATTGGCCGAAATAGGCCTTCGTCGAGCGGTACTTTCCGGAGACATCCGCCAACTGCAGACGGAACCTCACACGCGGCGATGGCTATGGCTAGTTAGGGAGGCACGCCAGATGGCTGTACATCCGCTCGATCGATACGCCGGGTCCTGGGCGCTGGTTACCGGGAGTGCACGCCTGGAGGGACTCGGGTTTGCTTTCGCACGCAAACTAGCCGCGCGGCGAGTCAACGTTGTGCTCGTCGACATCCTCGCTGAGGAACTCGAGGTTCGCGCCGAAGAACTCCGGTCGAGCTACGGGGTATCGGTGCGGGCTCTCCCCGCCGACTTGGGTGACGTCGAATGCATTCGATCGGTGCAGGAAGTCTTGCAGGACACAGACGTCGACATTTTGATTTGCAACCACATGTATACGCCGACTGACACTCCAGAGATCCTCGACATGCCTCTGGATGTGCACAACCACATGATCGACGTAAATGCCCGTGCCTACGTCAACCTGATCTACCGGTTCGGTCAGTTGATGAGGGACCGCCGCCGAGGGGCGATCGTCATCGTGTCGTCGGGTGCCGGACTCGCACCGGCGCCATACACCGGGGCCTACTCCGCCAATAAGGCCTTCCAGATCGCGTTCGGCGAGGCGCTCTGGTACGAACTCCGGTCGAGCGGTGTCGACGTCCTCGTGGTGACCGCCGGGCTGATGAACACGCAGGGCGACGCACTTTCGGGGTATCCGAAGTGGCAGATCACCGACCGCGACGAGGTGGCCGGCGAGGTGCTGCAGTCGATTGGCCGCAAGCACCTCGTCGCCCCGTGCTGGCAGACCCGCATGACGGTACTTCTCACGACGCGACTGATGTCGCGTCGCAGGGCCGTGACGTCAGTGGGGAACTTCATGGCAAGCGGGCTGGGCAAGGATGGTGGTTAAACCCTTACACCCTTGACCAGGAACCACTTGGGCACCCGCACCTCAGCAAGGCCTGGTTCCATTCGCACCACGTGTGGCAGCACCGAGGCAAAGTACGGAACTCGTGCCATCGCCGCCACCGAGAACAGCCGGGTTCCGCCGGGGCGACCGGAAAGGCGCCTCCATGCCGTATAAGTGCTGGTGGGGCTCGTCATGGTGATATATCTTACTCTGGAGTAAGAAAGCCGGGCCCAACGGTGCTCCGTTGTCGCGCTGCCCCCGGTGTCGCTGCTGATCAGCCCCTCGGGTCATCGGGGCGCAGGGATTTGGCCGATACCGCGATCTAGGGCATACTGTTCAGGTTGCCTTGCGCCTGGTTCACGCCTGGTCGGGCATACGACCAGCGCCCAAACGGGCGCGTCCGGTCCCAACCTTGGAGCGCGACGAATTTCGGCCGCTTACGAGGCTGCGTGCGGGTGACACACCCGACCGCGGGGGCCGGTGGACCACGACAGGTAAACAGCGGCGCAACCCTCCGGGCGCACAGCTGGATCGGCCAGATCGATTCGGTCGATCGGCGGCCCGCGAAACACCGGGTCCGGACATTGGAGAGTGAGGTAGGAGACGCGTGGCGGGACAGAAGATCCGCATCAGGCTCAAGGCCTACGACCACGAGGCCATTGACGCCTCGGCGCGCAAAATCGTCGAGACGGTCGTCCGGACCGGCGCCAGCGTGGTGGGTCCGGTGCCGCTGCCCACTGAGAAGAACGTTTATTGCGTCATTCGCTCTCCGCATAAGTACAAGGACTCGCGGGAGCATTTCGAAATGCGCACCCACAAGCGGCTGATCGACATCCTCGATCCGACACCGAAGACCGTTGACGCGCTGATGCGCATCGATCTGCCTGCCAGCGTCGACGTCAACATCCAGTAGGAGATCTGCGAGCAATGGCGAGAAAGGGCATTCTGGGCACCAAGCTGGGTATGACGCAGGTGTTCGACGAGAACAACCGCGTTGTCCCGGTGACGGTGGTCAAGGCCGGCCCGAACGTGGTGACCCGAATCCGCACTCCGGAGCGCGACGGGTACAGCGCGGTGCAGCTGGCCTACGGCGAGATCAGTCCCCGTAAGGTCAACAAGCCACTGGGCGGCCAGTACTCTGCCGCCGGTGTCAACCCGCGTCGGCACCTGGCCGAATTGCGTCTCGACGATGCCGAGGCAGCGGCCGATTACCAGGTGGGCCAGGAGCTAACGGCCGAGATTTTCGCTGCCGGAAGCTATGTCGATGTGACCGGCACCTCGAAGGGTAAGGGTTTCGCCGGAACCATGAAGCGGCACGGCTTCCGCGGACAGGGTGCCAGCCACGGCGCCCAGGCGGTACATCGTCGACCCGGTTCCATCGGCGGTTGCGCCACTCCTGCGCGGGTGTTCAAAGGCACTCGGATGGCCGGTCGAATGGGTAACGACCGGGTGACCACGCAGAACCTTTTGGTGCACAGGGTCGATGCCGAGAACGGCGTGCTGCTGATCAAGGGGGCTGTGCCCGGGCGTACCGGCGGACTCGTCATGGTCCGCAGCGCGATCAAACGAGGTGAGAAGTAATGGCTGCGCAGAAGACCGGGCCGGCTAAGAAAGCACTGACGATCGACGTCAAGACGCCGGCCGGGAAGACCGAAGGCTCCGTTGAACTGCCGGCCGAGCTGTTCGATGCGCCCGCGAATATCGCGTTGATGCATCAGGTTGTCACCGCGCAGCGGGCGGCGGCCCGCCAAGGCACGCATTCGACCAAGACCCGCGGCGAGGTCCGTGGCGGCGGCCGGAAGCCGTACCGGCAGAAGGGCACCGGTCGCGCCCGCCAGGGGTCGACACGGGCTCCACAGTTCACCGGCGGTGGCGTGGTGCATGGTCCTACGCCCCGCGACTACAGCCAGCGCACCCCGAAGAAGATGATCGCCGCTGCACTGCGCGGCGCGCTGTCGGACCGCGCACGCAATGACCGCATCCACGCGATCACCGAGCTGGTGTCCGGCCAGACCCCGTCGACCAAGAGCGCCAAGGCTTTTCTTTCGACGTTGACCGATCGCAAGCAGGTACTGGTGGTTATCGGTCGCACTGACGAGACCGGCGCCAAGAGTGTGCGCAATCTGCCTGGTGTGCACACCCTGACGCCGGACCAGCTCAACACCTATGACGTGCTGCGGGCCGACGATGTGGTGTTCTCCGTGGAGGCGCTCAACGCCTACATCGCGGCCGCAGCGCCAAGCGCTGCAACAGATACTGTGGAGGTCTCGGCCTGATGGCGACCGTCACTGATCCCCGCGACATCATCCTGGCCCCGGTCATCTCGGAGAAGTCCTACGGCCTGATCGACGACAACGTGTACACGTTCCTGGTACGTCCCGATTCGAACAAGACGCAGATCAAGATCGCGATCGAGAAGATCTTTTCGGTCAAGGTGGCCGCGGTGAATACCGCGAACCGCCAGGGCAAGCGCAAGCGGACCAGGGCCGGATTCGGCAAGCGGAAGAGCACCAAGCGCGCCATCGTGACGCTGGTGCCCGGCAGCAAGCCGATCGACCTGTTCGGAGCACCGGCGTAGCCGGGGGATAGAGAGACTTAACAGACATGGGAATTCGCAAGTACAAGCCGACGACTCCGGGTCGCCGCGGTGCCAGCGTCTCCGATTTCGCCGAAATCACTCGCTCTACTCCGGAGAAGTCGTTGGTCCGGCCCCTGCACGGTCGTGGTGGACGTAACGCGCACGGCCGGATCACCACTCGCCACCAGGGCGGCGGGCACAAACGTGCCTACCGGGTAATTGACTTTCGGCGCAACGACAAAGACGGCGTCAACGCGAAGGTCGCGCATATCGAGTACGACCCGAACCGCACCGCGAACATCGCTCTGCTTCATTATCTCGACGGTGAGAAGCGATACATCATCGCGCCGCAGGGACTTTCGCAGGGCGACGTGGTGGAGTCCGGCGCCAACGCCGATATCAAGCCCGGTAATAACCTGCCACTGCGCAATATTCCGGCCGGTACCTTGATCCATGCCGTGGAACTGCGGCCGGGCGGGGGAGCCAAGCTCGCCCGCTCGGCCGGGTCGAGCATCCAATTGCTCGGTAAAGAGGGCACTTACGCGTCGCTGCGGATGCCCAGCGGTGAGATCCGCCGCGTCGACGTGCGCTGCCGCGCCACCGTCGGTGAGGTCGGCAACGCCGAGCAGGCCAACATCAACTGGGGCAAGGCCGGTCGGATGCGCTGGAAGGGCAAGCGCCCGTCGGTGCGCGGTGTGGTGATGAACCCGGTGGACCACCCGCATGGTGGCGGTGAGGGCAAGACCTCCGGTGGTCGTCACCCGGTCAGCCCGTGGGGCAAGCCCGAGGGCCGCACCCGCAAGCGCCACAAGTCCAGCGACAAGCTCATCGTCCGACGCCGGCGCACCGGCAAGAAGCACGGGCGCTAGGAAGTCGAGGAGTAGCCAACTATGCCACGCAGCCTGAAGAAGGGTCCGTTCGTCGACGACCATCTGCTCAAGAAGGTCGACGTGCAGAACGAGAAGAACACCAAGCAGGTCATCAAGACCTGGTCGCGGCGGTCGACCATCATTCCTGACTTCATCGGTCACACGTTCGCCGTCCATGACGGACGTAAGCACGTGCCGGTGTTCGTCACCGAGGCGATGGTGGGCCACAAGCTGGGCGAGTTCGCGCCGACGCGCACCTTCAAGGGACACATCAAGGACGATCGGAAGGCCAAGCGGCGATGACAAGAGCTGTTGGGGCTGAGGCCACCGAATTTCCTTCTGCGGTCGCCAAAGCACGGTTTGTGCGGGTGTCGCCGACGAAGGCGCGCCGGGTGATCAACCTGGTACGCGGCAAGTCGGTGGCAGAGGCATTGGACATCCTGCGCTGGGCACCGCAGGCGGCCAGCGTCCCGGTGGCCAAGGTCATCGCGAGTGCAGCGGCCAACGCTCAGAACAACGACGGATTGGATCCGGCGACTCTGGTGGTGGCCTCGGTCTACGCCGACGACGGCCCGACCGCCAAGCGGATTCGTCCGCGCGCCCAAGGCCGCGCCTTCCGTATTCGCCGACGTACCAGTCACATCACTGTGGTGGTGGAAAGTCGGCCCGGCAAGGATCACCGGGGCTCGCAATCTGCCAGCGCGGCCCGCGCCCGTCGCGCGCAGGCCAGCAAGGCTGCCGCAGGGAAGGCGCCGGCTGAGAAGGCGCCGGCGACGAAAGCTACCGCCGAGAAGACGACTGCTGAGAAGACGCCGGCTAAGAAGGCGCCTGCCAAGAAGGCTGCCGCCGAGAAAGCGCCGGCAAAGAAGGCGCCCGCGAAGAAGGCGTCCGCCGCGAAGTCCACTGAGACGCACACGACTTCGGAATCGAAGGGAGGCTCGCAGTAGTGGGCCAGAAGATCAATCCGCACGGATTCCGGCTCGGTATCACCACCGACTGGAAGTCTCGATGGTACGCAGACAAGCAATACGCGGAGTACGTCAAGGAGGACGTCGCGATCCGACGGTTGCTGTCCACGGGCTTGGAGCGCGCCGGGATTGCCGACGTCGAAATCGAACGCACCCGCGACCGAGTCCGTGTCGACATTCACACCGCCCGGCCTGGCATCGTTATCGGCCGCCGCGGCACCGAGGCCGACCGCATCCGTGCGGATCTGGAGAAGTTGACCGGCAAGCAGGTCCAGCTCAACATCCTGGAAGTGAAAAATCCGGAGTCGCAAGCACAGTTGGTGGCCCAAGGTGTCGCAGAGCAGTTGAGCAACCGGGTGGCGTTCCGCCGCGCGATGCGTAAGGCCATCCAGTCGGCAATGCGTCAGCCTAACGTCAAGGGCATCCGGGTGCAGTGCTCCGGCCGTCTCGGCGGCGCCGAGATGAGCCGCTCGGAGTTCTATCGCGAAGGCCGCGTGCCGCTGCACACCTTGCGTGCCGACATCGACTACGGCTTGTACGAAGCCAAAACCACCTTCGGCCGTATCGGCGTGAAGGTGTGGATCTATAAGGGCGACATCGTCGGTGGCAAGCGCGAACTGGTTGCCCCGTCGGCTGCCGGTCGCCGAACGTCCCCGCCGGGAGCGGCCGTCGGGCACCCGCCCGCGCCGTAGCGGAGCCGCGGGCACCACGGCGACCAGCACCGAGGCCGGACGCGCCGCCTCGGGCGCTGAGGAGGCTTCGGCCCCACCGGCCGCGCCGCCGGCTAACGAGCCGGCCCCCGAGACGCAGAGCACGGAGAGCTGAATCATGTTGATTCCCCGCAAGGTCAAGCACCGCAAGCAGCATCACCCGCGTCAGCGTGGGATCGCCAGCGGCGGCACCCAGGTCAGTTTCGGCGATTACGGCATCCAGGCACTCGAGCACGCCTACGTCACCAACCGGCAGATCGAGGCCGCACGTATCGCCATCAACCGGCACATCAAGCGTGGCGGCAAGGTGTGGATCAACATCTTCCCGGATCGCCCGCTGACCAAAAAGCCGGCGGAGACCCGGATGGGTTCCGGTAAGGGCTCGCCCGAGTGGTGGGTGTCCAACGTCAAGCCGGGTCGGGTGCTCTTCGAGCTCAGCTACCCGAATGAAGCGATCGCCCGGGCCGCGTTGACCCGCGCGATCCACAAGTTGCCGATCAAGGCACGCATCGTTACCCGAGAGGAGCAGTTCTGATGGCAGTGGGAATTTCCCCTGGCGAACTGCGCGAGCTCACCGACGAAGAACTGATCGAGAAGCTGCGCGAGTCGAAGGAAGAGCTGTTCAACCTGCGTTTCCAGATGGCGACCGGGCAGCTCAACAACAATCGTCGACTCCGCACGGTGCGTCAGGAGATTGCACGCATCTACACGGTGCTACGTGAACGCGAACTGGGTCTGGCCTCTGGGCCCGGTGGTGAGGACTCGTAATGGCAGAAGCAAAAACCGGCTCGCGGGCCGCGGCAAAAACCACTGCGTCCAAAGCGGCCCCAGCCAAGGCGTCCAAGCCCGCTCCAAAGGCTGGCGCCGCAAGAGGGACCCAGGACGGCGCCAAGGGCCCTAAGCACACCCCGAGCACCCCGAAGCCCCGCGGTCGACGCAAGACCCGCATCGGCTACGTGGTGAGCGACAAGATGCAGAAGACCATCGTGGTCGAGCTGGAAGACCGGATGCGTCACCCGCTGTACGGCAAGATCATCCGGACCACCAAGAAGGTCAAGGCGCATGACGAGAACGGCGACGCCGGCATCGGTGACCGCGTCTCGCTGATGGAGACTCGTCCGTTGTCGGCGACGAAGCGCTGGCGGCTGGTGGCGATCTTGGAGAAGGCGAAGTAAAGGCCAAGTAGCAGCCCGAGCACTCGCGAAAGCCCCCGAAACCTCTGAGTTTCGGGGGCTTTCGGGTCTCTTGATGAGTCACGGGCTGTACGGGTATAGGCTGCATCGGGTATCCCGGGGTCCACTACGAGAGTGAGGCCAGCGATGGCGAATGACTCGACGCAGTTCAACGGCAAGATCGAGCTGGATATCCGTGATTCGGAGCCGGATTGGGGTCCGTATGCCGCGCCGACTGCGCCGGAGAACGCCCCCAATGTCCTTTACTTGGTGTGGGACGACACGGGTATCGCGACCTGGGACTGTTTCGGCGGCCTGGTTGAGATGCCGACCATGACGCGGATCGCCGAGCGTGGTGTGCGACTGTCGCAGTTTCACACCACCGCATTGTGCTCGCCCACGCGGGCCTCGCTGCTCACCGGTCGCAACGCCACCACGGTCGGCATGGCCATGATCGAAGAGTTCACCGAGGGCTTCCCCAACTCCAACGGTCGGATACCGTTCGACACGGCGCTGCTCTCGGAGGTGCTGGCCGAACACGGCTACAACACCTACTGCGTCGGCAAGTGGCACCTGACGCCACTCGAGGAGTCCAACCAGGCATCGACGAAGCGGCACTGGCCGACCTCGCGCGGTTTCGAGCGGTTCTACGGATTCATGGGCGGCGAGACCGACCAGTGGTATCCCGACCTGGTCTATGACAATCACTCGGTGCCACCGCCAGGGACGCCCGAGGACGGGTACCACCTGTCGAAGGACATCGCCGACAAGACGATTGAGTTCATTCGGGATGCCAAGGTGATCGCGCCCGACAAGCCCTGGTTCAGCTATGTGTGCCCCGGCGCCGGGCACGCTCCGCATCACGTCTTCACAGAGTGGGCGGACAAGTACGCCGGCAGCTTTGACATGGGCTACGAGAAGTACCGCGAGATCGTGCTGGATAGGCAGAAGTCGATGGGGATCGTGCCGCCGGACACTGAACTGTCTCCGATGAACCCTTACCTCGACGTGACAGGGCCCGAGGGTCAGCCGTGGCCGCTGCAGGACACCGTCCGGGCCTGGGACTCGCTGACCGACGAAGAGAAGAAGCTGTTTAGCCGGATGGCCGAGGTGTTCGCCGGGTTCCTCAGCTACACCGATGCACAAATCGGGCGGATTCTGGACTATCTGGAGGAGTCCGGCCAGCTGGACAACACGATCATTGTGGTGATCTCCGACAACGGCGCCAGCGGTGAGGGCGGTCCGAACGGATCGGTGAACGAAGGCAAGTTCTTCAACGGCTACATCGACACCGTCGAAGAGAGTATGAAGCTCTTCGACCACCTCGGCGGGCCGGAGACCTACAACCACTACCCGATCGGGTGGGCGATGGCCTTCAACACGCCCTACAAGCTGTACAAGCGCTACGCCTCACATGAAGGCGGTATCGCCGATACCGCAATCATTTCCTGGCCCGACGGTATCGCCGCGCATGGCGAGGTTCGTGACAACTACGTCAGCGTTTGCGATGTCACTCCGACCGTCTACGACCTGCTCGACATCACACCGCCGGACACCGTCAAAGGTATTTCGCAGAAACCACTGGACGGGGTGAGTTTCAAAGCAGCCCTTGCTGATCCGGGCGCTGACACCGGAAAGAAAACCCAGTTCTACACCATGCTGGGTACCCGCGGAATCTGGCACCAGGGCTGGTTCGCCAACACCATCCATGCGGCCACACCCGCGGGCTGGTCGCATTTCGACGCCGATCGTTGGGAACTGTTCCACATCGAAGCCGACCGCAGCCAGTGCCACGACCTGGCGGCCGAGCATCCGGACAAACTCGAGGAACTCAAGGCGCTGTGGTTTTCTGAGGCCGATAAGTACAACGGGCTGCCGCTGTCGGATCTCAACATTTTCGAAACGCTGTCGCGGACGCGGCCGTACCTGGTGAGTGAACGGGACAGCTACATCTACTATCCCGACTGCGCCGACGTCGGCATCGGCGCCGCCGCCGAGATTCGCGGCCGCTCGTTTGCGGTGCTGGCCGAGGTGACCGTCGATACCACTGGCGCCGAAGGTGTTTTGTTCAAGCAGGGCGGCGCCCACGGTGGGCATGTGCTGTTCATCCAGGATGGCAGGCTGCACTACGTCTACAACTTTCTCGGGGAGCGTCAGCAGGAGATCTCGTCTTCGGATCCGGTGCCGTTGGGCAGACATGTCTTCGGTGCGAGCTATTCGCGGACCGGAACCGTGCAAAATAGCCACACGCCGCTGGGTGACGCCGCGCTGTTCATCGACGGCACCGTCGTGGGCTCGCTCTCCGATGTGACGACCCACCCTGGGACGTTCGGATTGGCCGGTGCCGGTGTCACCGTGGGGCGTAACGGCGGTTCTGCGGTGTCCAGCCGCTACAAAGCGCCGTTCGAATTCACCGGCGGCACCATCGCCCAAGTCACCGTCGACGTTTCTGGCCGGCCCTACCAAGACCTGGAAAAGGAACTCGCGCTGGCATTTTCACGTGACTGAAATTCCGTACAGGTCCACGTGGCATGTGCTCGCAGCGGCGAGCCTGGTGACGATCGCGCTGCTTTCCGGCTGTGGTCGCCCGGTCGCGGGCAACGCGGTGCGGGCCGGTGAGCCGGCCGCGTCTGCGACGGCCAACTCAACCAAACCATCACCGGCTACTCGCGGCACGCGCGTTCCCGGAATTGAGACAACGCTGCCCGACCACATACCACCCAACGCCTTCGTGTGCTTCCCGGAACCGAGCGGGATCGGCATCGGCACCGTCGCTCAGGTCGCCGACCCGGCTGCACCGAGAATCACCGTCGCGGTTCCCGATGGCTGGAATGCGCAACCCGGAGAAGGCGAAGTGGCGTTGGCGCTCGGCGGACCCGGCGGCATGACGGGGACGGTGAGCATCGCCGAGACGACGCTGGACCCCGCGGCAGCTTTCGCCGACTACGTCGCCATACTGCGGCGCTCGAAGCCCGACCTACAGCTGGACACTGCAGGCGCCAAGTTCTGCGGATACAGCAGCCAGAAGCTGACCGGTACATTCCTGGGACCACCGGGCACGCTGGATTTCGCCGACCGCATCACCCACATCTGGACCAACACCAACCGAACAGGAAGGGAGTTGCATCATGACGAGCCAGCCCGATAAGTACCAACTTGAGGTCTTCGGCTCCAATTCGATGGATTGGCTAGAAATACCGATCGAACAGATCGGCAAAAGTCTGCCGCTCAAGCTATTCACGGCAGACCCCGATACCGGAATGTCGTGCGCGCTTATGCGTTACGACGCCGGGTTCATCAATCCGTGGCATACCCACGCCTGCGCGCACGGCATGTTTGTGTTGAGCGGCACTTTGCGGACCCACGAGGGGGATTTCGGCCCAGGGAGGTTCGTCTGGTTCCCCGAGGGCATGACGATGTACCACGGTGCGACCGAGGACAGTGACTGTCTCATGCTTTTCATCACGAACAAGCCGTTCAATATTCGCTACACATTCGAGGATGAACCGAGCGGAAGCGATGCCGAGCGACTCGGCCGGGAGAAGGCGTGTCTGTGCTCGATGGCTTCGGTCACCTGAGGGCCTGCCTGTCAGGCGCGTGTCATCCCCTCGCCGAAGCCGCCGTCGCGGATGCGTTCCATGGCATGACGCACGCCGCTCTCGCTCATCCCGACCTTCAACCCAATGCGCTTGTACGTCCACCCGCGTTGGCGCAGGGCCACGATCATCCGGTCCCGGTCTATGGCTGGCATGGGGTACCAGCGGCCGGGGCGGTCGGGCATAGGGCCATTCTCCCTGGATTTTTTGCACCATGCTGCGCTCGTGGTGCGTGTCGCCGGCGTTCATCGGCATTCTGCGATTATCAAGAACCCCTTGATAATTCGCGCTTCTAACTGAGCCTGTCACACGGGGAGATTGGCCTTCAATCTGCTGCGTGAGCTGACCGCCAGGGGGTATTGCAAGTGCTCCGCCAGCCGGGGTTCGGCGGCAGAGCAAGTTTTCGGCCGCCTCCCCCGCACGTCCCAGCGGCTCCGTGCCGCGACGGAGCGCCGCCCGGTGGGTCCGGGGCCGGTAGCTGGCGGTCGCCGGAGTGGGTGCGCGGCAGAGTGTGGCGCATCACACATCCACACGAACCACACGAGGCCCAGCGAACTGGCGAGCGCTGACGCATGAACCTAAACTTGCTGGTAGGCGCGACAAAGGCCTGCACTGAGAAGGAGAGTAGCAAATGACCACACTAACCGATACGAAGACCGCCGCACCGGCCAACCTGCGCGCCAGCCGCAAGGAGCAGGCAGCAGCCAAGAAGGCACCGGCGAAGGCACCGGCCAAGAAGGCGGCACCGAAGCCCGCCGCGAAGAAGGCACCGGCCAAGGCAGCGGCACCAGCGGCCACCAAGCTGAGCTGGAAGATCGACGGGCCGGTGGAGCCGAAGGGGAAGCCGCAGAGCGCGACGGCCGGAGACCGGGAGTACAAGATCACCGGCAGCGGCACCAGCTGGAAGGCGGTCGTGAAGCAGGGCCGCAAGACCACGGTGCTAAGCGAGGGCAAGAGCTTTGGCGTGGCCTACGGGGTGTGCGTCAAGCACAATGCGGCGGCGCAGCCCGCCAAGCAGAGCGCCGCGTAGGCAGCAGCGCAACCAATGGCCCGGTAGCCACCGGGCCATTGGCATCAGGGCGCTGTAGTCAACGCTGCGGCACGATCTCGGACGGGGTGGTGTGGCACGCACACACCGGCCCGGGGATCACCGCGAACGCCGGTCAGTCCTTGTTGTCGGGCGCGTGTCTGAGGTACTCCACGTAGTGCTTGTCGCACCGGGTGAACATCACGCCCGATCTGATCCGCGGGGCCATCTCGCCGCCGCACGGCGAATGCCGGTGGTCAACGCACCGCATCACTTTGTCTCCTCCACGCTCCGCGATGGATTTGTCCCAGCCCGCCGAAGGCACCGCTACTCCTGTACCCCGCTCCCGCGGTGACAACCACGAAGCCGCCGGGAAGCCACTTCTTGGCCGCCCTCGTGGGTGGTCTCGGCTGGCGCTCGGTCGGCAGGCTGCTGATCACGCAAATGCCAGCCAGGCACCGGCCAGCAAGGGCGTCGCGTGATCGCGGCCCTGGCGGTTGCCGCTGGCGGTTTGGCGCTGGCGGTAGGCGCGGTGCTGGTGGGCGTGCTGCGCGTATGCGCTAGCCCACCAAACCAACCGGCCCGGTTGCACACCGGGCCGGTTGTGTCGGTGCGTCGTGGGTTGGCCGCCGTGGCGCAGTAAGCACTGGATTGTGCCGCGTTTAGCTGGCCGGGTAGCAGGGTATCGGGACAAGCACTGGGCACACGTCCACTAGGAGGTAGGGGATAGTGACCATCCATGTCTGCGTCGCGTGCGGCTATCCCACAGTCGGCCCCGATCTGTGCTTCTACTGCCGCCCCGTGGTAGCGAAGACACTCCCCCCATTCCCAAACTCGCTGGCGGCGTTTGACGCCGGAATGCACCGAGAATCAGGTGTTAGTTCCTAACACGTCAGCCTGACCGTTTGCGTGGTGCGTGTGCCGTGCCGGTAGCCCGGCGATGCGCCGTCTGGGTGGGAGCGGGCGACCGGCGCACCGGCCGTCGAGGAGAGCGGCACCGCTGCGGCGCGCGTCGCCCGCTCCCGCTCCCGGCGAGCCTGTGGCGTTTCAGTCGCCGCCGGGAAGTTCTACTTGCTGCTGCTGCGCTTGGTGGTGGTGGTCGTGCTGCCGGTCGCCGGTGCGGTGGGCAGACCGGTGATCCAGCAGATCGCGGCGGGCCGCTCGACGGCGAGGTTGAGCCGCGGCTCCGCGATCCACCGCAGGATGTTGGACAGGAAGTCGGACTGCCCGCCGACCACGCCGTAGCCGACGCGCACCACCAGCGGCTCGCGCACCGCGATGCGGCCGAACAGCGTGGGCAGCTGGTGGATGTACCAGGCACCGGAGGCGTATCGCGCGCTGGCGCAGTGGCGTGGCTACCTGTCGGCCTGGCGGCAGCGTCGAAGCATGGAGAGCACAAGCCTGACCGCTTCTGCTGGCCATTGCGCGTCGGCCGGCTCGGGCCGGATTTCTAGCGCTCCTCGGGCCAGCTGCCTTGCGTGTCAAGGCCATCGCCCCATTCGTCCCAGGTCTCGAAGCGCCTCTCGCGAGGTCGGATGATGCGCCGCCGCAGCTCCAGCAGCAGCTCCTCGGTGGAGGCGCGGGAGAGAACGTCGGCGGTGTAGGACTGGTGTCGAGGTTCGGGGCCGTCGCGGTGCAGCTTGACCACCAGTTCTTTGGGTTCGCCCCCAGCGAGGATGGTGTCGATGCTGCCGGGTGCCCAGCCGAGCTTGTTTTCCAGCATGGCGTAGGTGCCGGGACTGGCCTTGCGTACGCCGTTTTCGATGTCCGAGAGGGTGCGCACGGTGAACTGCAGGCTGTCGGCGAAGTCGGTGCGGTTGCGGTAGCCCAGCGCGACGCGCCGGCTCACGATGTGGTGACCGAGCCGTCCCAACGCATGCTGGTCCATGAGGCGATCATGACGCACCACGGGCGGCAATGTCGAGTCGACATGCCCAGTTTTTTCCATCTCCTGCATAAATAGGCGGAAGCTATTTCCGCGGCACTCCCGCCAGATCGGCTCTGACCTGGGTGATCGTGTCCCAGAACAGTTCCTCAACCTTCTCCCGCGACAAGCCTGCCACCTCCACCCTGGGTACCCCGGCCAATTCGCGACGCACCACCTTGGCATCGGGCAGAGCGTCGCCGGTCCACCACTCCTGGCGGATGTCGAAGTCATCAAACCGTTCGCCGTCACGGGTGTGCCGCAGCTCGCCGCGACGCTTGCTGACCGGGACACGCGCCCACCACTCCGCCCGCCAGTACGGGCCGTCGTAGGCCCCCGGCGGGGCACCGGTTTCCCATTCCTCGACCTGAACAGGCTCAACAGGGGCGATACCGTTGTAGTCCCGGGCAAACTCGTAGGCCGGGTCCGGGTCGAGGTAGACCCGCTCGATGCGGTAGGTGTCGCCGCTGCCCACCGTGACCACGTACACCGTCGCCATCGTCGCCTCCCGTATCCACTGGCAGCTGGACCTCAAGTCTCCCACCCCACGCGGGACCGCTGTCGGACAAACCGCTGGTCGCCACCAGCGACCGGCGTAGCTCAGCCGTGGTCGCCACCATGTGAGCGGAATCACAGGGAAATAACTTCCGTCAAATTGATATCATTTCCGTCAGTTTCCATCATTGCGCACCGCAAGACGACATCGGCTAGAGGTGCGGATATCAGCCATCGTGCACATCACCTAGGAGCGTCAAGCATGAAGAGAAGCAAGACCGACGTGCCAGTCATGGAGAAGCTGGCGACTACGCCTGCACACGAGAACGAGTGGGCGGCGGCTGCACCGACGCGCTGCGCGAGACCGGGTGAAACCGTAAGCATCGACACCATCACTGTCCTTTGCCCGCAGTACGGCAGCACCTGGGAGGTCCAGGACTCGAACGGCGCGGTCTACACCGTCCAGCTGTACGCCGACGGTGCCCTCGCGTCGTGTGACTGTCCGTCGTACAAGTTCTTGAACGATGACGAGTGGGACCCGACCTGCAAGCACATCACGGCGGTGTGGAAGCACAGCTGCCTGTTCAACGCGCAGTGGCACGACGCGGGGCCGAACGACTACGCGCAGCACGGGATCCGGCTGGCCACCCTGCATCCGCAGCGCCAGCATCACGAGCCATGTCCGGGCTGCGGCGCGGACATGATCGCGGTGCGGATCGCGGTCTGAAAAAGACGCGGACAAGCCACCAGGCTCGACTTTGCTGGCTTCACAGAGATGTAGCTGTGTTAGCCCACCCCTAGGAGAAAACCCATGAAGAACATCATTTGGCTGTCGCCGAGTTTGGCCGGGGGCGCCATCGCCGCCCGGCTCGTAGCCTTCTTCGAAAGGCGTTCACGGATGAGCCCCCGTTGGGGCGTGGAAGTTACGGCCCCTCCCGCCCCGCCAGTGAGCCCCGCACCGTGCGGCTCACCTCGCCGTACCACGCGCCGACGGTGGTCCGCCGGCGGTCCTTCGGCTGGACAGTCCCAGGAGGGGCGATGATTCACATGCTGATCGGCGCGGCAGCCCGTGGGCTCGCCGTGGGAGCCGGGGTGAGCGCCGGGGCGACGATAGCCCAGAAGCACCTTGACAACGGGAGCCAGCCGCTGTGGCAGGGCTCGGTCGGGAACGTTGGTGCTGGTGCTCATGTCCAACCGCTATCACGGGCGGCAGAGTTCCAGCCTGTCCGTGATCGAGAACGGCGTCACACACCCGGCGGGTTCGTGGTGGACCTACCCGGAAGCCGTTGCCGCCGTGACGAATTGGCAGCAGTACCTCAACGGCGGCGGGACCGTGGCCGCGTGGCTGACAAACAGCGCCGAGGTCGCTGCGCTGGAAGCGCAAATAGGGAGAGCCTGATGCAGATCTTCGAGGACATGTTCGGCGGCGGTTCGACCCCTATCACCGGGTGCACCCGGGCACCCATCGTTTGAGCAGTGAGACAAGGAACACCCACCGCAATGAACTACCAGATGATCCGCGAACCCTTCTGCGGCACCCGCGCGGCAACGGGGTGCAAGGAAGGGCGCTCTGAGAAATCGTGAACAACATGGACCGCGAAGAGCGCCGCGCGCTGCTTGAGCAGCGGCGCGCAGCCGTCGCACACCAGTTGCGGCGTCTGGCAGTCGAATTAACGGACCTCGACAGACAGCTTGACGACATCGAGCAGTTTGGAACTCATCCAGGCCTCGCCCCTGACACCGACAACCATCCCTGCAGGAATGCCCCGCCCGGGACAGCACGAGGAATCCAAACATGAAGAAAACCATCATCGGCGGCGTGGTCGCCGGTGGCCTGATGCTCGGCGCGGCCGGGCTGGTGATCGCGGCCGGGATCGCGAGGGCCGACGAACACCCGATGTATGGGTTCGAGGGCGACCAGAACGTTCAGGCGTTCATCCCGGAGATGTACCCGGAGGGGGTCTACCTCACAGCCGCGCAGGCGTTCCAGATGGCGAAGAACGTCTGCGGAGAGCAGGCGATGGGCGCCAGCCGCGAGCACGAGATCAACGTCACGAAGGCGCAGGGTTACAGCTCCTGGTACTCAATCGACTCGGTCATGGGTGCCGAGTGGCACTTCTGCCCGCAGTTCGACTCGATCCACGTGCCGGTGCCCAGAACGATTACGTCGGGCTGGCGCAGCACGGTCAGTACTGGCGAGGCCACGAGGGCGACCCGTCGGGTGAGACGTGGTTTGCCGTCTACAAGCCGACCGGCGGGCTGCCGAAGGAGCTGATCAAGAACGCGTCGGCCAGCGCGATGTACAAGAAGTGCACCGAGCACGACGAGCGTGAGATGAGCGCTCTCTTTCACGCCAATGGAACCCAGACAGCGTCCTAGTCCACGTTGACCCGACCCCAACCTGAGCCCGCGACAGGGAGCCGAGGGACAAGAGAAAGAGATGGCATTGGCCTCCGTCGAGCGGCCAAACTAGGACCGCGTCTCAACCGCGCTGCCGAAGTGGCGTGTGCATCAGGCGTCTTGGCCGTTGAGAACCTCGAGAAGCTCGTCCGGCGTCTTCCATTGCGAGCCGGTATGGATCATCCGGTGGCAGTTGGCACAGAACAGGATTAGGTCTGTGGTCGTCGATTTGACCTTGCCGGAGAAGTGCAGCGGAACCTTGTGATGTACCTCGACATACCCCTTGCCGAGCTCTCCGTAGACCTTCTCGAAGTCGAAATTGCAGAGTTCGCACGATATCGATCCGCGGATCTTCAAGGACTCGGCAATCTTCTCTTTCCGTAGCCCACGGTCCCGCTCCCGCACCTTCACGAGCCGCTGTATGACCCGCCCTTCAATCGCGGTTACGAAGCTCTCAGCTGTTTTGGACTCAAGTTCTTCCTCGCCTAAGTCGTCATCGGCAGCACCTGGCTCTGGTCTCGCCAAGCTGCCATTACTCCATAGGTTCTGGGCCAGCTGATGCATCTTGGCGGGCTCTGCGATGAATGCATCGATGACCTGCTGCGTCAGCCGTCCGCCCTTTGTCGGCTTCCCCGGATAGGCGGGGTGCATCGACCTGATGTTCTCTAGCTTGCGGTTAACACTTCCCACGCTGCGGAACGTCGCGGCGTTCACGCCATCCGATCGGTTCCGTAAGAACTCAGAGAGGGTAATGACCCGAAGGTCTTTCTTGGGGATGCTGGCCCAGCCATTCTGCGCGACGAGATTGTGGCCTGCTGAAGTGGGGCATTGGTGCCGCAGTAGTCGCAGCGGAACACGTCACTCACCGTTCGCCCCACTGTCGGGGTGGGTGGTTACGATGTGCGGTAGATCGTGCCGGATCTGGCCCCTGGATTAGCCGCCGGGGGCCTTCGGCATCTGGGGGGGGGCTCGCATCATGCGCCGGCCTTCTTACGGGCCTTGGCTCGCTGGCGCTGGCGGGCGTCGACGCCCTTTTGCGAGAGCGTGTGCATCCGCGCCGCCTGCGCGTTCTTCACGGCCTTGGCCCGGTCCTTGGGGCTCATCCGGCCGTACGGGTCCACCTCGCGCTCCAGGTTGGCCTTCGCGGCGGCGCGCGCCTTCTCGGTGCGGGCCGTGCGGTCGGGGGTTCTGGCCCAACTGGTGTGGGCCGCGGCTCTAGCCTGAGAGCTGGTCCTAAACGACATCAGGAGACGGCACCCTTCTGCCATCTCCTGCGGTCTTGCGTTGCGGCGCCGGGGCTTTCGGGTTCAAGCCCGTACCGCGCCAATTACCAGGGTACCGTTGTGCGCTGAAGCTCGTAAGGGTTTGGCCGAATGCGGCTCCAGTTTGCTAGCCGTCAGACATGGCCAACATACCGGCGTGTATAACTGTGGCCTCCCACCAGGTTTTCCGAGGTCACGCACAGTACGGACAGCGGTTTAACCTGAAGGTATGCCCACCGAGCTGGTCGAAATCCCGTCCGGATACTTCCGCATGGGGTCGACCAGCTTCTACCCTGAGGAAGCGCCGATCCACACGGTGACCGTCCACGCCTTCGCCGTGGAGCGGCACCCGGTAACCAACGCTCAGTTCGCCGAATTCGTCTCTGCGACAGGTTATGTGACGCTCGCCGAGCAACCTATTGACCCGGCGCTCTACCCAGGAGTCGATCCAGGCGAGCTGCACGCGGGCGCAATGGTGTTCCGCCCGACGGCAGGTCCGGTCGACTTACGCGACTGGCGGCAGTGGTGGATCTGGGTGCCGGGCGCGAGCTGGCGGCGTCCGTTCGGGCCAGACAGCGACGTCGCCGGCAGAGCGGACCATCCGGTCGTGCAGGTGGCCTATCCCGATGCCGCGGCGTATGCGCGCTGGGCCGGGCGGCGGCTACCGACCGAAGCCGAGTGGGAATACGCGGCTCGCGGGGGAGCCGGCACGACGTATGCGTGGGGCGACGAGGAAAAGCCCGCCGGCAGGCTGATGGCCAACACCTGGCAGGGCAGATTTCCCTATCAAAATGACGGTGCGCTTGGTTGGGCCGGCACTTCGCCGATAGGTGCGTTCCCGCCGAACACGTTCGGCCTTTACGACATGATCGGCAATGTCTGGGAATGGACCACCACCGAATTCTCGGCGCATCACCGGCTCGATCAGCCGCCGAAGTCCTGTTGTGCACCCTCGGGGCCCGCCGACCCGGCAGTCGCGCAAACCCTCAAGGGTGGCTCGCACCTCTGCGCCCCCGAGTATTGCCACCGCTATCGGCCGGCAGCGCGCTCGCCGCAATCGCAGGACACCGCGACCACCCACATCGGATTCCGATGTGTGAGCGATCTGCCTGCTGGCTCAGGTGATGGCGTCGACCGCGCTTGAGACTTTCGCTTGAAAGTCGGGCGGTAACGGGATGTAGCCGTGCTTGTCGAGGTCGATCTGGCCGGGGCCAAGCGTCGCCTGCAGCGCCGCTTTGACCGCCTGCCCGACCTGGGGGCTGGGGTATTTGGAGCAGACGATCTCGTAAGTGGCCATGACGATCGGGTAGACGCCGTCCTGGGTGGGGACGTAGAACGACGAAAGGTCCAGCACGAGGTCGTTGCCCTTGCCGATGATCTTGGCACCGGCGATGGTCTTGCCGACCGAGTCGGTGCCGATGCGTACCGGGCGTCTTGACTGGCGGCTTGCCGGGGTTTTGATCTCGGCGGCGTAAAGTCCTTCGTCCATCGCGAAGGACAACTCGTTGTAGGTGATCGCGCCCTCGGTGTTCTTCACCGCCGCCGAGGTGCCTTCGTTGCCTTTGGCGCCGGTACCGACGCCGCCCTTGAAGGTCTTGCCCGTGCCCTGCGTCCAGGCTCCACCGGAGGCAGCCTGTAGGTATGCCTGGAAGTTGGCGGTGCTGCCGGATGCGTCGCTGCGGTGGATGACTTTGATGTCCTCTGGCGGCATGGATGCGTTGAGCGCGGTGATGGCCGGGTCGTCCCAGCGGGTGATGCTGCCGTTGAAGATCCCGGCCAGCGCGGGCGCGTCGAGCACGAGAAAGTCAACGTTGTAGAGGTTGTAGGTGATGGCCAGCGGGCCGAATACCACCGGCAGGTCCCAGGCGTCGGCGCCGCCGCATCGCTGCTTGGCGGCGGTGTGTTGGTCATCAGACAGCGGAGTGTCCGATCCGGCGAAATCGGTCTTGCCGGCGAGGAAGTCGCTGATGCCGGCGCCGGAGCCGTTAGGCGTGTAGGTCAGTGTGTGCCCGGGGCAGGCCTTGCCGTATGCGTCGACGAACCGTTTCATCGCGTTGGCTTGCGCGGTCGAACCGCTGGCGCTGATCGCTGCCTGGCCGCCGCAGGTCACGACCTCGCTGGCGTAGGCCATGCTGGTATGCGGGACATCGCATCCCGAGAGCAGCAGGGAACCCGCAGCCAGCAAACTGACGGCGGCAACTAATCGGTTGTGCTTCATGTTGATTGCCTCACCCCGGACCTCGACACGTGTTGAGAATTGCAGCTATCGAAACTCCAATGCAAACAAATATCAGATTAACTCGTCGGCGTCCGGACCGCGCTGCGTCCCGGTGCCCAATCGTCAACGCCCCTACCGAAGTTGAACTGCGAGTTACCGCAAAATGGCCAACGGGTGACGGAATTGCCCGGGCTGGTGAACCATGGTTATTTCACCGCGCGGGCAGCGCGGGTATTAGTTTAACCTGACCTCGTGCCGCCCCGACAAGCCGGGTTTCGCCAGCAATGACCGTTGAGGCACCGCCGACAGCATCTCCGTCGCCGCCGCTGAAGAAGCCGCAGAGGCCGCCACGCGTCGCCGTCGGTGTGGGCGTTCTGGTGGTTGTCATCGCCGCCTACGCCCTTTCGCTGCTGGGTGTCCACTTGCTGCAGAAATCGGAGGGTCCGCTCCCTCCACTGGACTTGAGCCAGGCCGGGCCCGATGACACCGTTGTGCAGATACGCCTGGAAGAGCTGAAACCCGTCGCGAACCGCCTCACGGTGAATGTGCTCATTTATCCGGGCGAGTCGCTGGAAGACGAACGCTTCGAGGAGCTGAACACCGACATTGCGGTGCGCCTGTATCCACCGAATGACCTGGGCGACCTGCAATTCCCGAAAGGAAAAGCGCCGGCGCAAGTCAGCACCACGATCCAGGCCCACGGCGATCCCGGTGCCTGGCCATTCGACTCGTACCGCACCGAGCCACTGTCGGCTGATGTGTTCGTCGGGTCCGGCGCGGAACGCAAACGGATACCCGCGCTTGTCGAGGTGACCGGATCGATGGACGGCTGGGACGCCTCCGTCAGGCGCACTACCGACACCAGCGAAACCGGAAGCCATAACAACAACAGTGCGGTGGTCACCCTGCATAGGGCCAAGGGCCCGCTGATCTTCGACCTGGGCATCATTTTGGTCTTGATCAGCCTGCCCACCTTGGCGCTGTTGGTCGCCATTCCGATGGCATTGGGCCGGAGGAAGTTCGTGCCGCCGTTTGCCACCTGGTACGCCGCGAACTTGTTCGCGATCGTTCCGCTGCGCAACATCCTTCCCGGCGCCCCGCCGCCTGGTTCCATGATCGACCAAGCCTTGGTGCAGTGGGTGCTGCTGGCACTGGCGACGGCGATGGCGTTGTACATCTTTGCCTGGGTGCGGCAAGGGGACTGAACGCGGACCTCAGCCGTGGCAGGTCAGTGCGGCACGCAGTATCACGCTGTCGGAGTTCAGCAGGTTCGTCTCCAGATCACCGTAGAAGGAGCTCTTGTCCGAGCTCCAATTGGCGGTCTGAACGACAGTCGCGTAGACAGCTCTGCGACCGAAGGCCTGCGCATTGCCGTGGGTGTTGAAGTCGCTGAGGCGCTGCGGATTTGACCCGTCGGGGTTCATCGTCCACCAGTCGGTGCCGTGCGCCGGGTTGTCGGCGTTGCTCATCCACAAGACCTGACCGTCGGGGGTGTAGCGGGGATGTTCGTTGTAGGCATCGCCGTGGGTGAGTCGGGTGATTGCAGCGGATTTGAGGTCGAGGCGATAAATCTGGTTGTGCCAGAAGTTGTGGTTTTCGAAGTCGCTGGTGAACACCAGCGACGAAGAATCGGCTGAGAAGCCGCCGGTCTCGTTGAACGCATCGCCGCTGGGGGAGACAGTGCGGATATCAGACAGCGATGGTGTGCCGTCTTGGTTGACGGTGAAGTCGGCTACCTTGATCACCCAGAATCCGGCAAACCGATTGGGATTCAGGACGCGGGGGACCTTGGTGCGCTCGGTCCATTCGAGCAGCCGGCCATCGGGTGAGAATTCCGGGATGATCGTGCCGTGGTCTTTGTCGGTCGGGACGTCGGTGAGCTGCCAGGCGTGGGAACCGTCGGCGCTGGCCACCCACAGGTCCGAGTAGCTGCCCCAGCCGGGGGTGGCGGGCACCGAGTTGCCCGGGTGATCGGATTTCTCCGCGACAAACGCCATGAACTGACCCGACGGGCTCCACACCGGCGAGCCGGTCGTGCGTTGCGGAAAATCCGCTGCACCCACGCCGAACTGCTGGGGGTTCGCACCGTCCGGTTTGACCGTGAAGATGTGGTAGCGGCCGTCACTGCCCTTGGCGTTGTAGGCGAGTAAATCGTTGGCCTTCGAATAGTCGGCGCCGAAGGCGTCTTTGCGGAACACCTGATAGGTGATCGGCGGGCGGCATCCGGGACGCCCAACGGACCTTGCCGGCGCCGATGCCGAACCTGGACCCGCGACCGGCGGGTGGGCGCACGAGGTGCAGAGCACAACGGACAGCACTACCCAAACACGCAGCGTGCAGGCCGAAAACCGGGTCAACATGAACAGCAGGGTCACCTTTCCGTGGCCGAGCGGCGATGCGCCAGCAGCGACCGCAACGGACGCCGGCCAGAAATTTGGCTCTGAGCAGGTCTTCACCTAAACTCTAGGGGTTGCCGTGGGCAGACCTCGGCTGGCTTGACTGAGTCGGCCCCGCGTGCCCTTCGGCGACGAAGACCATGCACGACGGTCGGGTGGACCATGCGCGCCAGCGTCCTCGGGCCCGTCCACGCGTGGGCGTGCATACGTGAACCAGGTCAGGAGATCGAGTGATTCAGCAGGAATCGCGGCTGAAGGTGGCCGACAACACCGGCGCCAGGGAGATCTTGTGCATCCGCGTGCTCGGGGGCTCGTCCCGGCGGTACGCCGGTATCGGCGACGTCATCGTGGCGACGGTCAAAGAGGCCATCCCCGGTGGCAACGTCAAGCGTGGTGAGGTGGTTAAGGCCGTGGTGGTGCGCACCGTCAAGGAGCGCCGCCGCCCCGACGGCAGCTACATCAAGTTCGACGAGAACGCGGCCGTGATCATCAAGCCCGACAACGACCCGCGTGGAACCCGCATCTTCGGGCCGGTCGGCCGCGAACTGCGGGAGAAGCGCTTTATGAAGATCGTCTCGCTGGCCCCGGAGGTGTTGTAGGTGAAGATCCACAAGGGTGACACCGTCCTGGTCATCTCGGGCAAGGACAAGGGCGCCAAGGGCAAGGTGATTCAGGCCTATCCGGCCCGCAACAAGGTGCTCGTCGAGGGCGTCAACCGGATCAAGAAACACACACCTGTCTCGACCACCCAGCGCGGTGCGCGATCGGGCGGGATCGTCACGCAGGAAGCCCCGATCCACGTCTCCAACGTGATGGTCGTCGACTCCGACGGCAAGCCCACCCGGGTCGGCTATCGAACCGATGAGGAGACTGGCAAGCGGGTTCGCATCTCTAAGCGCAACGGCAAGGATATCCAGGCATGACCACGACAGAGGACCAAGCAAAGGTTCAGCCACGGCTCAAGGTGCGCTACCGCAGCGAGATCCGGGATGCGCTCAATCAAGAGTTCAAGTACGCCAACGTGATGCAAATCCCGTCGGTGGTAAAGGTTGTCGTCAACATGGGCGTCGGCGACGCCGCCCGGGACGCCAAGCTGATCAACGGGGCCGTTAACGACTTGGCGGCGATTACCGGACAGCGGCCGGAGATCCGCAAGGCGCGAAAGTCTATCGCGCAGTTCAAATTACGCGAGGGCATGCCGATTGGCGCGCGGGTGACCCTGCGCGGCGACCGGATGTGGGAATTCCTCGACCGGCTCACGTCGATTGCGTTGCCGCGCATCCGCGACTTTCGCGGGCTGTCGCCCAAGCAGTTCGACGGCTCCGGCAACTACACCTTCGGACTGGCCGAGCAGTCGGTGTTCCACGAGATCGACGTGGACAAGATCGACCGGGTCCGCGGCATGGACATCACCGTCGTCACCTCGGCGACGACCGACGACGAAGGACGAGCGCTGTTGCGTGCCCTCGGCTTTCCGTTCAAGGAGAACTGACCAGATGGCGAAGAAGGCACTGATCAACAAGTGTGCGCGCAAACCCAAGTTCAAGGTGCGCGGGTACACCCGCTGCAATAGGTGCGGCCGCCCGCGCGCGGTGCTCCGCAAGTTCGGGCTGTGCAGGATTTGCCTGCGTGAGATGGCGCACGCGGGCGAGCTGCCCGGCGTGCAGAAGAGCAGCTGGTAACACCGCTACTACCCAACAAGACCTACCCCGAGAAACAGGTGCGCAGCAGGCCCGGACCGGGAACCACTGCGAGGAAGGCAACACCGCTGTTATGACCGCGATGTCGACGATGCAGAGCGTAGCGATGAAGAGGAGCAGCGCTCGATGACGATGACGGATCCGATCGCAGACTTTTTGACACGTCTGCGCAACGCCAATTCGGCTTATCACGAAGAGGTGACGCTGCCGCACTCGAAGATCAAGGCCAACATCGCCGAGATCCTCAAGCGGGAGGGTTACATCACCGACTACCACACCGAAGATGCGCGCGTCGGCAAGGCGTTGGTGGTTCAGCTCAAGTACGGGCCCAGCCGGGAGCGCAGCATCGCCGGTCTGCGCCGGGTGTCCAAGCCCGGGTTGCGGGTGTACGCCAAGTCCACCAGCCTGCCGCGGGTGCTCGGCGGCCTGGGCGTGGCGATCATCTCGACCTCCTCGGGCCTGCTGACCGACCGTCAGGCAGCCAGACAGGGCGTGGGCGGCGAAGTCCTCGCGTACGTGTGGTGAGGGAGTAACCATGTCGCGCATTGGTAAGCAGCCGGTTCCGGTTCCCACCGGGGTCGAGGTGACCATCGACGGCCAGAACGTCTCGGTCAAGGGTCCCAAAGGCACCTTGGACTTGAAGGTTGCCGAACCGATCGCCGTGGCGCGCAACGAGGATGGCGCCATTGTGGTCACTCGACCCGACGACGAGCGGCACAACCGTTCGCTGCACGGGTTGTCACGCACCCTGGTGTCTAATCTGGTGACCGGGGTGACGCAGGGCTACACCATCAAGATGGAGATCTTTGGTGTGGGCTATCGCGTACAGGTGAAGGGTTCCAACCTCGAGTTCGCGCTCGGATACAGCCATCCGGTGGTGGTCTCGCCGCCGGAAGGCGTCACCTTCGCGGTCGAGTCACCGACGAAGTTCTCGATCTCCGGAATTGACAAGCAAAAGGTCGGCCAGATCGCAGCGAACATCCGTCGCCTGCGTCGCTCTGACCCCTACAAGGGCAAGGGCGTGCGCTACGAGGGCGAACAGATCCGCCGCAAGGTCGGAAAGACAGGTAAGTAGTCATGGCGCCATCAAAAGTTGATACCGCCGCACCCAAGCCGATGGGGCAGAGCGTATCCGCCGTCCGGCGGAAGGCGCGGCTGCGACGGCACGCGCGGCTGCGCAAGAAGATTTCGGGCACCCCGGAGCGCCCGCGGCTGGTGGTGCACCGGTCATCGCGGCACATCCATGTGCAGCTGGTGAACGACCTCGACGGCACCACGCTGGCCGCTGCCTCGTCGATCGAGGCCGACGTGCGCGGCGTGGACGGCGACAAGAAGGCCCACAGTGTGCGGGTCGGCCAGTTGATCGCCGAGCGGGCCAAGTCCGCCGGGATCGAGACGGTGGTGTTCGACCGTGGTGGCTACACCTACGGAGGGCGGATCGCGGCGCTGGCCGACGCGGCGCGCGAGAGCGGGTTGAAGTTCTGATGACAAGCTTGATGATCGAAAACGGAAGGACCGCATGATGGCGGAGCAACCGGCTGGCACAGCCGGCCACGCGAACGAGGCTGGCGCGCCGCGCGGCGGTGCTGCCGGCGGCAGGGACACTCGCGGCGACGGCCGCGACACTCGCGATGGCCGGGGCCGCCGGGATGGCGGCGGTCGCGGCGGTCGCGACCGCGACGGCGACAAGAGCAATTACCTGGAGCGGGTCGTCACCATCAACCGCGTTTCGAAGGTGGTCAAGGGTGGTCGGCGATTCAGCTTCACCGCTTTGGTCATCGTCGGTGACGGCAACGGGATGGTCGGTGTCGGCTACGGCAAGGCCAAGGAAGTCCCGGCCGCAATCGCCAAAGGTGTTGAGGAGGCCCGTAAGGGCTTCTTCCGGGTGCCGCTGATCGGCGGCACCATCACCCACCCGGTGCAGGGTGAGGCCGCCGCCGGGGTGGTGCTGCTGCGGCCGGCCAGCGCCGGTACCGGGGTTATCGCGGGTGGTGCTGCCCGTGCGGTGCTGGAATGTGCTGGCGTGCGCGACATTTTGGCCAAGTCGCTGGGCAGCGACAACGCGATCAACGTGGTGCACGCCACGGTGGCTGCGCTCAAGCTTTTGCAGCGGCCCGAGGAGGTGGCCGCCCGGCGTGGGCTGCCGATCGAGGATGTCGCCCCGGCCGGCATGCTGCGCGCTCGGCGGGAAAGCGAGAGGCTGGCCGCCGCTGGGAACACCGTGAACACCACACGTGAAGGAACGGCATAAAAATGGCCGGCGAAAAAGGCGGAGCAAAACCCGCACAACAGACGCAGCTGAAGATCACCCAGGTGCGCAGCACCATCGGCGCCCGCTGGAAGCAGCGAGAGAGCCTGCGCACCTTGGGGCTTCGGCGGATTCGCCATTCGGTCATCCGCGAGGACGACGCGCAGACCCGCGGGCTGATCGCGGCTGTACGTCATCTCGTCGAGGTTGAGCCGGCTGACACAGCGACGGGAGGCGGCACCAAGTGACGATCAAACTGCACGACCTGCGCCCGGCACCCGGGTCGAAAACCAAGCGCACCCGCGTCGGCCGTGGGGATGGTTCCAAGGGCAAGACCGCAGGCCGCGGGACCAAGGGCACCAAGGCCCGCAAGAACGTGCCCGCGACCTTCGAGGGCGGTCAGATGCCGATCCACATGCGGCTGCCAAAGCTCAAGGGCTTCCGCAACCGGTTCCGCACCGAATACGAGATCGTCAACGTCGGCGACATCAATCGGTTGTTTCCGCAAGGCGGTTCGGTCGGCGTGGACGAGCTGGTAGCCAAGGGAGCAGTGCGCAAGAATTCGCTCGTCAAAGTCCTTGGCGACGGCAAGCTGGCCGTCAAGGTGGACGTCTCCGCTCACAAGTTCAGCGGCAGCGCGCGGGAGAAGATCACCGCCGCGGGCGGATCGACTACCGAGCTCTGACTTCACTGCTGCGGCCGGGCGCCCAGCACGTCGCGGAACAGTGCTTGGCGCACCGCGAGTTCTCGTGGATCGCTGCACAGGTGAAAGCCCAGCCGGTTCATCAGATAGGCGAACCCGATTCCGGTGTCTGGGTCGGCGAAGCCAAACGAGCCGCCGAAACCCGGTGTGCCGAAAGCTTTGCCGGACGACCCAAACAACAACAGCGGCAGCGGCTTTGCCAGTCCCAGCGAGTAGGCGACGTCGAGGTGCAGCACCCGGTCCCGCAGCCCGCGGCTCGGTGCGGTGGGCTCGGCCGTGAGCTCGTCGAGCACGCTTGCTGTCAGGCCCAGGGCAGCATCCCCGGCGGCAGCGGCTCCGTAGAGCTGTGCGACGGCGCTGGCTGTTCCGATCCCGTTGGCCGACGGGATCTCGACGGCGCGTACGTCGTCGCGGTTGTAGTCGCCGGCCCAGGGGTTCACGTCGCTCGGAAGGCAACCAGCACGAGCGAGCAGTCCGACCGGGTTGAGCGACGCGGCGACGAGCGCCGCCGGCAGGGCATTGAGGTGTAGCAGGGATTCCGGGCGTGACCAGTGGTGCAGGTGCGCTACCCGGTCGCGTGGCACTGAATCCGGGAGCCCGATATGCAGGTCCAGGGCCAGCGGCCCGGCAATCTCGTCGGCGAGGAAGCGGCCCAGGGTGCGGCCGGCCGGGTCGGTCCGACGGATGAGCTCGGATTCGTACCAGCCCAGCGTGACCGCGTGGTACCCGTGCCGGGTTCCCGGTGGCCACGCCGGCTTCTGGGCTGCGAGCATTGCCGACAGCCTTGCCGGGTCGGCGACATCCCGCACGGTGGGCGCTGGTTTCAACACGCACAGTCCGGCCTGGTGGCCCAGCAGTTGCCGGACCGTCACATCAGCCTTACCGGCTTGCGCGAACTCCGCCCAGTGGTCGACTACCTTGTCGTCGTAGCCGAACAATCCGCGTGACACAGCCAATGCAACGGCAAGGGCAGCAATACCTTTGGTCGTTGAGAACATGTTGACCATCGTGTCGTGCTGCCACGGTGCCTTGGTGATCCCGTTGCGGTAGCCGCCCCACAGGTCGACCACTTTGACGCCGTCGCGATAGACGGCGATCGCGGCGCCGACCTCGCGACCGGACGCGAAGTTCGCGCGAAATGCATCGACGACCTTGCCATAACCCTCGTCGACGTCTCCGCCGATCAGGTCCGGTGACACCGTGACTTTGAGAACCATTGACTGGTTATACCGCGACCTTAATCGAACTCGGTGGTCTATCCGGTGTGCGACTTGAACCAGTCGAAGTCACATCTGCCGCATGCTCCGGCGGAGCGATGCTCGTTGTGCCCGCCTACGCGCGACAACGATGACCGGGTGTCTGCGACGCAGGCTTGTCGCTGTCTGGGGGTACCACCCGCTCGCGGGGGAGCGGGCAACTCTGCACCCGGCCGACGCAGCGACACCTAAGGTGGATGTGGCGCGGCGCGGCGTTCAGCGCAGCTGCGGGACCACCTCTGCGGCAAGCCGTTCCATTTGCTCGCGATCCTCGCCGACGTCGAGGCCGACCGGGTTGAGTAGGATCATTTCGGCGCCGGCATCGATGACGTCGCGCAATCCGGCTGCGACGTCATCGGCAGTTCCGCACACCGGTACCGCGTCGATCCCCGGCATCGCGCCGTAGATGCGGTGCAACCCGGCAAGCACCCGTTCGCGTGCCCTGGCCGGGTCGTCATCGATCATCAGATAAACACGCTTGCCGATGCTGAACCGCGCGGGATCTTTGTGCTGTTCGGCCAGCTCGTGGCGCACCGTTTTCACCGCCTCGGCGAACTTCGCGGTGGTCGAGGAACCCGCGCCCAAAAACGAGTCGCCGTGGCGCACCGCGCGGGCCAGCGCCTTCGGCGCCTGGCCGCCGAACCAGATCGGCGGATGTGGCCGCTGCACCGGTTTCGGCTGGATCGGCAGGTCGTCAACCTGGCGGAACCGGCCGTGAAAAGTCACCTTCGGCTCATCGGACCAGGCCGCCTTCATCAGCTCCAGACCCTCGATGAAGTTGCTGATGAAGGTGGCTTTGTCGACCCCGAACGCGGGGAATTGGCGGGAGCCACCGCCGGGCGCTACACCCACGTCGAGTCTGCCGTGGCTGAGCCGATCGACGGCGGTGATTGCCGAGGCGAGCTGGAGCGGATCGTGCAACGACGACACGAGCACGGCGACGCCCAGGCGTAGCCGCTCGGTACAGGCTGCGGCGTACGCGAGCAGTTCCAGCGGCGCCAGCAGCGGCGCCTGTCCGACGGTCTGTTCGAGCACCCATCCGCCTTCGAACCCCAGTTCCTCGGCCCGAGCGAGATAGGAGCGTACGCCTGCGGCATCGAATCCGACCGAATCGAGTTGGTGGATTGAAATGGAGAATCGCACCCCTCCACCGTACGGTCCGCACGCCGCGGCCGCGGCCGGTGTGCTGGTCATCGGTAGGCTCGACACATGTTTGCCTTCCTGCCCAAGCCACCGGGTGTTGACGACGTACGCGCGTTCGCTCGCCGGGTCGACACCGCCCGCCACCACGGCGTACCCAAAAACTGTGTGCTCGAACTTGACCTGCGCGCCGCCCCGCCGGAGACCAGCGGATTGGATCCTCTCGCGATGATCAGCGGCGGCGGCCGACCGTTGGTGCTGCGCGAAGCCGTATCCGCGATCCACCGGGCCGCCGACGATCCGCGAGTGGCCGGCTTGATTGCGCGTGTGCAGCTGCCTGCGGCCGCGGCAGGGCCGGTTCAGGAGCTGCGGGAAGCCGTAGCCGCGTTCACAGCGGTCAAGCCGTCGCTGGCGTGGGCCGAGACGTATCCCGGAACGCTGTCCTACTACTTGGCCTCGGCGTTCGGCGAAGTGTGGATGCAGCCGTCGGGGACCGTCGGGCTGATCGGCTTCGCCACCAACGCCCTGTTCCTGCGTGACGCTCTGGACAAGGCCGGCATCGAAGCCCAGTTCATATCGCGCGGTGAATACAAGTCGGCGGCAAACCTTTTCACGCAAGACCACTACACCGACGCACACCGTGAAGCCGACACCCGGCTGCTGGAGAGCCTGCGCAACCAGGTGTGGCACGCCGTGGCCGACTCGCGCAAGATCGGCTACGACTCCCTGGATGCGCTGGCCGACCGCGCACCACTGCTGCGCGACGATGCCGTGAACTCGAAGTTGGTTGACCGCATTGGCTTCCGCGACGAGGCATATGCACGCATCGCAGAACTGGTTGGTGCCGAGGGGATTTCACCCGAGTCCGGTGATGCCGACGCTGACACCGCCCCGCCCCGCCTTTACCTGACTCGCTATGCGCGCGCGACCGGCCCGGGAGGCCCCTCGGTGCCGTCGATGCCGGGGCGCAAACCCAGGCCGACGGTCGCCGTGGTCACCGTTGCCGGCCAGATCGTCAACGGCCGTGGCGGTCGAGGCGTATTGCCGTTCGGCAGCTCCAGCGCCGGGGGCGACACCATCGCGGCGGGCCTGCGGGAGGCGGCCGCCGACGAGTCGGTGTCAGCGATCGTGCTGCGGGTCGACTCCCCGGGCGGCACCGTCAGCGCATCGGAAACCATCTGGCGGGAGGTCAAGAAGGCACGCGATCGCGGCAAACCGGTGGTGGCGTCGATGGGTGCCGTCGCTGCCTCGGGCGGCTACTACATCTCGATGGGCGCCGACGCGATAGTGGCCAACTCCGGGACCATCACGGGTTCGATCGGTGTGCTGACCGGCAAGTTGGTCGCCCGGGACCTGAAGGGCCGACTGGGTGTCGGGTCGGATGCCGTGCGCACCAATGCCAATGCCGACGCCTGGTCGGTCAACGCACCGTTTACCCCCGAGCAGCACGCCCAAGTTGAGGCCGAAGCGGACCTGTCCTACACCGACTTCGTCCAGCGAGTCGCCGACGGCCGCAAGATGAGCATCGATGCAGTCGAGGCGGTGGCCCAGGGCCGGATCTGGACCGGCGCGGACGCCCTCGAGCACGGCTTGGTCGACGAACTCGGCGGCTTGCGAACTGCGGTGCGCCGTGCCAAGGTATTGGCTGGCTTCGACGAAGGGGCCGAAGCCCGCATTGTCGGCTACCCGGGCTCCTCGCTGTGGGAATTCCTGCGGCCGCGTCCGTCCTCGCAGCCGGCGGCCGCGTCGTTGCCGGATGCGTTGGGCGCGTTGATCGGCCAGTCGGTGGCCGGAATCATCGAGCAGGCCGAGCGGACGTTGAGCGGTGTCAGCGTGCTGTGGCTGGGGGAGTCGCGCTTCTAGCTCGCGAGTGTGCCGCTGACGTAGATGATTTCGCCGAGCGGTTCGTCATCCTCGGGTGCGGGAAGATCAAATCCGTTGCGGTTGAACAACTCAGCACGAGGAGTGTCGACAACGTGCCATCCTTTGGCGCGCAGGTAGTCGATGACGTGACTGCGCTCGCCGGCGTATACCAGTGAGGGCATATCGATGTCTACGCCCTGCTCGCGAAGCCGCCCGGACATCTCACGAACACGGTCGGGGTCCAAATCCTTGAGGGCTGGCACGTACTCGGTGGCGATGGTGCTGCCCGGCACGCTGATGGCGGTGATGTTGTCGAACAATCGGTCCTGGGCTTCGGGCGGCAGGTAGATCAGCAGACCTTCGGCCAGCCACGCTGTCGGTGCCGCAGCGTCCAGGCCGGCCGCACGCAGTGCTGTCGGCCAGTCATAGCGCAGATCGATGCCGACGGTACGGCGCTCTGCGGTGGGCTGAGCGCCGATGCCGGCCAGCGTGGTCGTCTTGAACTCGATCACCTTCGGCTGATCGATCTCATAGACCACGGTTGCGGCCGGCCAAGGCAACCGGTAGGCCCGGGAGTCCAAACCGGACGCTAGGATCACCACCTGGCGCACACCCGCGTCCACGGCGGCCAGCAGGTAATCGTCAAAGTACTGGGTGCGCACCGCGACTCCGTTGATGATCGCCTGCATCCGGGCCGGCGATGCGTTCTCGACAGTCGAGAAGTCGACCTCGCCGTCGATCATCTTCACGAAGAAGTCCAGTCCGACCGCGCGGACCAGCGGATCGGCGAACGGGTCGTCGATCAGCCCACGGGGATCCTTGGTCGCCATCGCGCGACCGGCGGCGATCATCGTTGCGGTGGCGCCCACACTGGAGGCCAGATCCCAGCTGTCGTCGTGAGTGCGTGCCATGACCGACCTACCGGAGGGTGGCGCAGACGTAGCTCATTTCCCGCATCCACGCCACCCACTCGTTGTCCGGGAAGGTAAATCCGTTGCGCTCATACAGCTCCGGCGCGGGATGGGCGTTCACCTGCCAGCCGTGGCCGGAAAGGTAGTCGATCACGATACTGCGTTCACCTTGGTAGAACAGATCGGCCGCGTTCAGGTCGAAACCGGCGCGTCGCCACCGCTCGCTGATGCGCTGCACGCCTTCCTCAGAGAAGGCGTCCGGGTCGGAGATGTGCTCGGTGGCGAGCTGGCTTCCCGGCGCGCTGAGCGCGGTGATGTTGTCGAACAATCGGTCCTGGGCTTCCGGGGGCAAGTAAGGCAACAATCCTTCTGCGCTCCACGCCGTCGGCTGGTTCACGTCGAAACCCTGTTGCCGCAATGCCGTTGGCCAATCTTCACGGAGATCGATGCTGACCGTTCGGCGTTCGGCGGTCGGGTTGGCGCCGAGATCGGCCAACGTGTTGGTCTTGAAGTCGATCACCGCCGGCTGGTCGATCTCGTACACCACCGTGCCCAGACGGCCATGGTAGGCGGTAGGCTCTGGTGTCCAGGCCTGACGCCAAGATCACCGCCTGCCGAATGCCGGCGTCGGTGGCGGTGATGAAGAAGTTATCGAAAAACCTTGTCCGAACCGCCATCTGCTCAATCCGCGTTCGGCGGTTCAGCGCCGGATCGTCATCAAGGTTGACCTCGCCGTCGATCAGGCGAACAAACGGAGCCAATCCTACTGCCCGGACCAGCGGATCGGCCAGCGGATCGTCGAGCAGTGGGTCGGGCCCCTGGGAAGCCAGCGCCCGTGACGCGGCAACCATCGTCGCGGTCGCTCCGACACTGGATGCCGGATCCCAACTGTCGCCTTCGAATCGTCCCGGTTGACTGGGTGTCATGCTGATGGCTCCTGGTTCTTATCGGTCAACCTGCCGCTGACATAGAGACGGTCGGCGAGCGGGAAGTCGTCGTCGAGGGGCGGAAGCCCGTTGGCCGCGAATAGCTCCCGGGTGCTGCTGCCGGTTATCTGCCAGCCGTGATCGGACAGATAGGCGGCCGCCGGGTTGCGGTCGCCGAAGTAGACCAATTCGGTCATGTCGAGATCGAGGCCGTGCTTGCGCCATCGCTCGGAGGTGGTCCGGAAGTGTTCCTTGAGACGCTCGCGGAGGGCGTCATCCCGCCTGGGCAAGCTCTCGGTGGCGATCCGGCTACCCGGCGCGCTGAGCGCGGTGATGGTGTCGAGCAACCGGTCCTGCGCGTCGGGCGGTAGGTAGCCCAACAGACCCTCGGCACTCCACGCGGTGGGCTGGTCCGGGTCGAAACCTGCCGCGCGCAGCGCAGTCGGCCAGTCGTAACGTAAGTCGACGGCAACCGTGCGCCGGTCTGCGGTGGGTTGTGCGCCCAGCTCAGCGAGGGTGCGGGATTTGAACTCGATGACCTGCGGCTGGTCGATTTCGTAAACCGTGGTGCCGGCGGGCCAGCCAAGCCGGTAGGCGCGGCAATCCAATCCGGACGCCAGGATCACCGCCTGCCTGATGCCCGCCTCCGTCGCGTCGAGGAAGAACTCGTCATAGAACTTGGTGCGGACCGCCATGTTCTCGGTCATCCGCTGCGGGCCCGCGAAACGGCCGTCGCCGTCGGCCTCGAAATCGGCGGGGCTCAGCTCGCCGCTGGCCATCCGGACGAGTACGTCCACGCCTACGGCGCGGACCAGCGGTTCGGCGAATGGATCGTTGATCAGCGGGCGCTCGGCCTTGGTTGCCATCGCGCGGGACGCGGCGACCATCGTGGCGGTCACGCCGACGCTCGATGCCAGGTCCCAGGTGTCGTTATCGGTGCGTGCCATCGCTACCCCTTTAGCGCAAAACGCAGGTTGATATTTAGCCAATATAACGAGCTTATCATGTCGTCGAATGTCGACTTGTTGCACGCATATTGGCGAAACTGGTGTCATGGCCGGCCGTTCGCGCGACGCTGTGGCCATGGCGTACTCGGTAGCAGGCCTGCGGGTGGTGATCACCGGCGCGTCGTCAGGGATAGGAGCCGCCCTGGCCCGCAGCCTGGCCGGCCAGGGTGCGGTGGTCGGTCTGATTGCCCGCCGGGCGGAGCGGCTCGAGGCGGTGTTGGCCGATTGCCGGCGCAGCTCCCCGGCTTCGCAGATGTGGGTCGCCGACCTGGCCGATCTGGCGTGTGTGGACCAGCTCGCTGTGCAGGCCTGGAATGAGCTCGGTGGCATCGACACCCTGGTCAACAATGCCGCTGCCCCGAAACGCCGGACGGTCACCGAACTGGAGCCGGCCGAGGTCGAGACGATCATGCGAGTCAACTTCTTCGCTCCGATGCGGCTGACGCTGGCCGTGCTACCGCGGATGCTGGCACGTGGGCGCGGCGTCATCGTCAACGTGTCCAGCGTCGGCGGTCGGCTCGGGATCATCCACGAGGCCGCTTACTGTGCCAGCAAATTCGCGCTGTGCGGCTGGAGTGAGTCGATGGCCGTCGACCTGCACGGCAGCGGTGTCTCGGTGAAGCTGATCCAGCCAGGACCCGTCGACACCGAGATCTGGGACCAGCCAGGCAACGACGATCCGCTTTACGACGGCCCCAAGGTGCCGGCCGAGGAGGTGGCCGACGGCATCATCTCGGCGTTGGGCAGCGAGCGTTTCGAGCACTATCTGCCGGACCTGAAGGCGGTTGTCGACGGCAAAAACGCCGATCTTGACGCCTACATTGCCGGCGCGGCCGCTGCCCTTTCCGCCAAGGCACCCTGATGCGTGCGCTGGTGTTCGGGGTACGGCCCGAGCCGTTGGACGGACCCGACGACGCACTCACCCATAGCCCCGTTGCGCTGCAGCAAGTGGCGGATCCCCAACTGCTGCACGATGATTGGGTGATCACCCGACCCCGGTTGACCGGTATTTGCGGCTCGGACTCCAAGCAGATCTTGCTGGACTTCGGCGAGGGTGACGGCGACAACGCGATGGCGGCGTTCTGCTCGTTCCCTCAGATCATGGGCCACGAGGTGGTCGCTGACGTGATCAAGCTGGGCCCCAAGGCACGCGAACTCGAGGTAGGCCAGCGCGTGGTGCTCAACCCGTGGCTGTCCTGCGGGCCGCGGGGCATCGAGCCGCCGTGCCCGTCGTGCCAAAGCGGCGACTACAGCCTGTGCTGGAGCTTTTGCGACGGAGACATCAAACCCGGCATCCATACCGGGGTGTCGGCCGACGTGACCGGTGGCTATGCCGAGTTGATGCCGGCCCACGACAGCATGCTGTTCGCGGTGCCCGAATCGGTGCCCGACGAGTTAGCGGTGTTCGCCGACCCGTTCTCGGTGTCGCTTCACGCGATCACCCGCCACCCGCCACCGCGATCGGGGCGGGTGCTGGTCTATGGCGCGGGCTCGCTGGGGTTGTGCGCGGTGGCGATCTTGCGCGCCCTCTACCCGGACGTGGCGATCGCGGTGGTGGCGCGTTTTGACGCGCAGGCCGAGTTGGCCCGCCGGTTCGGCGCCGCCGTGGTACTGGCGCACGAGCCGCGGCTGGCCGTCATCGAAGAGCTGGTGAACTGGGGCGGCGGTCGCCTGTGGCAGCCACTGCAGGGATTGCCGATGGCTCACCCGGGCGCCATCGACGTGGTCTACGACACCGTCGGAAAGCCGGAGACGTTCGAAGTGGGAGTGCGGGTGCTGGCCTCGCGGGGGACGCTGGTGAAGGCCGGCGTGCATGCGCCCGGCCGCTGGGAGTGGAGCCCGCTGTATTTCAAAGAGATCGCCCTCGTGGGTTCCAACGCGTTCGGCGTCGAGGAGGTCGACGGGCAGCGCAAGCATGCGATCGAGCACTACCTCGATCTGGTGGTCGACGGTCGAATCGATTTGTGTCCCATGCTGACTCACACCTTCCGGCTAGACCAGTGGCGAGACGCCTTCCTGGCCATCGCCAATCAGGGCGACAGTGGCGCGGTGAAGGTGGCGATCGACCAGCGCTAGCCGGATGAGGTATCCGAGTGATCACCCTGGCTTGAATGTGTAGGTCTCGCCGTGAGCGAGGTAAACGAACTTCGTACTTGCGGTCGAGGTCTGAGCGGCCTTCTTGAAGTCGTCGAGACCCGACAGGAATACCGAGAAGTCGTTGTAATGGATAGGGATGGCGGTGCGAGGTTTGGTGATCTCGACGGCCCTGACTCCCTGCTCGCCGGTCATCGTGACGACGGTGACAAGGAAGGTCGTGCCTCCGGTGTGGATCAGACCCAAGTCAATATCGGGGTAGCGGCGGGGAATGTCCTGGAGACTGTCGACGAGCATCGTGTCTCCTGTGATGTAGAGCCGGTAGAGCTGCTCGCCGTCGCGGCTGAAGTCGAGCAGGTGCCCGTTGACGGGCATGAGCAGCTCGTTGACTGCTTCTTCGGTGGCGTGCTTGGCTGGCATCGCGGTGATCTTCAGCGTCGCATCGCCCTTGTGCACCTCCAGAGATTCCCAGGTGTCGAGCGGATAGCCCTGCTCGAAGCCGAGACCGCTGAGCTTGCCCACTGCGTCAGCCGTTGAGACGATGGGCAGTTTTTTGTCGAGCTCTTGCGCGGCAACGTCATCGAAATGATCGCCGTGGTAGTGCGACAAGATGATCAGATCTATTGGTGGCAGGTCAGCGATCTGGCAAGCCGGCTCGACCTCGCGACGGGCCCAGATGCCATGACCCAAATAGACGTGTTCGCCTTTGTGCAGGAAAGCGGGATCGGTCAGGATCGTCAGGCCGCCGAACCGGATCAACGTGGTTGCGTTACCGATGAAATAAACATCGCCCTCGTTGAATTCTGCTGTCCCACTGCTGGTCAGCTCCAAGGATGTCATCTTGTCGTCTCCTTTGGGTGGTGATTCCCGAGTCAACCGATCTTGACCTTGATGAGGTCGGCGAGTTCCAGGGTTGCGTCGTGGCAGGCCTTCGAGAATCGAGTGAACTGGGGAACCCGTGGGTCACATCTGGGTTGTGTACGTACGTCAGGTCGTTACCGGCGGCGAGATAAGATCCTTTCAGGTCTATTTGCGTGTTGTGGATGCCGCCGCTGTCGGCGGTTCTGTGGGCGCGCCATATCGCATTGTCCAAATGGGCACCCCGCCGGATGTGTACTCATTTCCCGCCCAGGGCGTACCGCAGATGTGTAGATACGCGTAGGGCGTTCCATCGAACATCACCCATGCGCCGGCATCTCGTACGGTGCTCGGGAGGCCGTCGCGCACCGCATCGTATGGCCAGATGATCATCCAGTGCGGGCCGATGGGAATGGCAGGACTTGATTTGTCGAATGGATCGGTGTTGCTGTGTTGCGTTGCACCGCAAAGCATGTAGATGATCCCGGGGGCGGTATTCGTCGGAGCCGGCTGCCGGCCATGACATCTCTCATCCACTGCAGTCCCATGGGATCGGCGCACATGGGCACGTTGCCGATTTGATTCTCATCGCCTGGGAAACACACCCAGTGGTTGGTTCCCTGACGGAGCACCACCGTGTTGCCTTGCGCATCGATTTCCGCAACGGTGGCGTCCCTGGTGATGTGCAAAGGCCCCGAGGACATCGCACGCGATATTTTGGCGGCCAGTATGTGTTCGTCCTTGGAGGTCGGAAGGGGTTGTCCGGCATGCAAACTCGTAATCGCGCTGTTGCTGTAGCTCCCCGGCGCACCATCTGTATCAGCCATGCCGCCTACGGACTGCTGCTGGCTGGATTCGCTATCGGCCATTGTGTGCTCCTCTCAGACGTCATTTCTGACCATGGTGATCTCACCCATGTCGATGGCGATTAGCAGCGGCTCCGGGACGAGCTGGTAGTCACCCTCCCAGCCGTAGATCCGCCGCGTGGTGGGGATGATGATCCCGTCTACTTCGCGATAGTTGCGGGCATAGTTCAACCCGGGTGCGCCGCCCAGGATATCGACGGTGTAGTCCTGGCGGCGCAGCAGCCCGTCCCGACCAAAGCACGAGATCTGCTCGCGGGTATGACTTTTGATGTGATCGGGAAACGTCACCTTCAGCCGCCGCCAGGTTTCACCGCTGGCCTGGATCGGGGGGATCTCTTCGGTGACGAATCCGGGCCAGGTGTAGAGGAATGGTGTATTCAGATACGTCCACAGCGCCTCCCCGCTGAAATAGGCGACGTGAATGTCGTCCCACGGGGTCTCGAACACGTGACCGTCAAACGATCTTTCGGGGTCATCGCGCGAGTCGATGACCGCGCCGTCAGCACGCTGCATCACTACTCGGGAGGGCTCGAAGATCGAACGCTTGTCCTGACCGACGAAATCCATCGTCAGCAGCTCCCGCGTGGTGTCAACCTGGAAGCGGACATCCTTAAGCGCGTCACCCTTGCCTTTGACGAACCAAGTCGCCCCGGTGATCGACGCGGCGACATCGACCGAAGTGACGCTGTTCCAGCGGTCCAGGCCGCCGTGTGCCGAGACGGCGACCTCGAGTAGGTCGCTCATGCTCGCTCCTCAGGGTGTGCCTTCCCAGTGTTTGGCAAGGGGCGTGCCGGCGAACCGCTCCAACATCGCGCGGGACAGCACCAGCACAGAGCTGCGCGGTCGGTGATTCACCACTAGACGCTGGGCCTTCCCGGCGGCATTGAAGACGACCAGAACGATGACGTAGAGGGGCGCACCGCGCACCGATGCGGTGTAGTCCTCGAGGAAACTGCTTTCCCCGCAAGGGCCGGCGTAGTGGAAGTCTTGAAATTCGTATATCTCTTTTGCGGCGACCACGACTTCATGGACGGCCGCGGCGCCCTGGATAATGCCGTCCCAGGCCGGACCCTCCCCGGTTACGTCGTCGGCAAGGTTGTCCAGCCACGCGGGGTAATAGGGCTTTCCCAGATATGTCGATGCGATCTCGCGCCTCCTGTCGCGCCCTTAGGGGGTACCTTCCCAGTGTTTGGCATGGGGGGTGCCGGCGAATGCCTCAAGCATCAAGCGGGAAAACTGCAGCATCGCGCTGCGTGGCCGGTGATTGACCACGACGTGCTGGGTCTTGCCGTCGGCGTTGAAGCTGACCAGCACGACAACGTAGGTGGGCACGCCTCGAACTGAGCTGGAGTAGTCCTCGAGGAAACCGTTTTGGCCGCATGGCCCGGCGTAGGTGAACTCCTGCTGCTCGTAGTGTTCGCGGGCTTTGACCAAGATGAAGCGGACATCGTCGGCGCCGCGCGCGGTGCCGTCCATCGCTGCGGCCTCCAAGGTGACGTCGTCGGCCAGGTTGTCCAACCACAACGGGTAGTAGGGCTTTCCCAGGTAGGTCATGGAGCACCGCCGGAGACATCGTGGTGATCAGTGGATGACATGGTCAGACTCCTCGACGTCGGCCACCACGACCGCCGAATCGGCAAGCCGCTGATGGACATGGGCGCTGGGGGTGTGATCGATGAGCAGGCTGAGCAATTCCGGGCGGCTGTAATGTCCGCTGGAATCCATGAACGCCTTGCGTTTGTCAATCAGCGCGAAGTCCAGATCGGCGATCACCTGGCCTTGACCGGCGCGCAGCGGCTCAGCGAGCAGTTCGCCTTGCGGACTGATGATCGCGGTGAAGCAGCCTCCTGAGATCGGTCCCACTGGGCAGCCGGTGTCGGCCATGATCTGCTCTTGTTGATCGGGATCCAGCCAGGCGGTGGCGGCGACCACGAAGACCGCGGATTCCAGTGCGTGATTGCGGACCTGGGTCTCGGTCTGTTGAGCGAACAACTCGCCGAAGATCGATCCGGGGAACATCGCGGAATGGATCTGTTCGCCGTCGGCGATCAGCGCGTAGCGGGCCAGCGGGTTGTAGTGCTCCCAACAGGCCAACTGACCGATGCGGCCCACCGCGCTGTCGATGGCGCGCAGTCCGCTGCCATCGCCTTGGCCCCAGATGATGCGTTCGTGGTAGGTGGGGGTGATCTTGCGGCGGCGCTGGATCAACGTGCCGTCGGCATCGAACAGCAGTTGGGTGTTGAACACTGAGCCGCCGTCGCGTTCGTTCACCCCGATGGAGACCACCATTTCAGCGCGGCTGGCGGCCTCGCTGATCGCCTGGGTCGCCGAGGACGGCACGGTGACGGCCTGTCCCAGCAGCTTCACTTGCTCGGCGAGCATCTGGTAAGGGGGTTGGACAAACGAAAAGTACGGATAATACGGAACAACGGTCTCCGGAAAAGTCGCGAATTGCACTCCCTGCGTAGCCAATTCGTCGATCTTCGCCACAACCCGCTCGACGGTACCTTCGCGACTGTACAGAACGGGGCTCAGTTGAACCGCCGCCGCTCGGATAGTGGTGGTCACAGGCGCCCATCCTCTCGTCGTGCGTCTTACGACGGGAACAGTGTGAGCCTCGAACCGGCCACCCGTAAAGGGGAGCGGTGGCTGCACCGGCCGCTACATCGGGTTGGCGCGCAGATAGCTGTATATGCTGGCGAAGTTCCGATTCACGTCTTCGGGAATCGGGACGGGCCCACCGAGCGCTCTTGCACCCCAGGCGATCTGAGCGGTGCGCTCGACCAAGGCGGTGACGTGGAGCACCTTGTCCGGCCTCGGCCCGACCGCCACCAGACCGTGGTTGGCAATCAGCGCGGCCGCCCGTCCTTGCAACGCCTTCACCGCGTTGCTGCCCACTTCGGATGTGGCCGACGCGGCGTACTCGGTGCAGCGGATCTCCCCACCGCAGTAGATGGCGAATTCGTCAATGCACGCCGGAATCGGCTGGTGTGCAATCGCGAACATGGTGGCCCACACCGGATGACTGTGGATGACGCTGCCGACGTCGTCGAACGCCTGGTAACAGGCCAGGTGCAACTTCATCTCGGTCGAGGGCGATCGGCCGTCGGCGGCCTGCAGTACTTCGCCGTCGGGGTCGACCACGACCAGATCGTCGAGCATCATGTCGGAGTAGTCCACCGACGACGGCGTGATGACGAGGTTGCCGTCCTCGCGCCGAGCCGAGATGTTGCCGGCAGTTCCTTCGACCAGCCCGCGGCGCAGCATGTCCTTGGCCGCTGCCAGCACCGCGGCCTCCGGGTTATCAACGAATCTCATGAGGCCAACACCTCCGGGTTGACGATATGGACAGGCGTTTTGCCGGACAGCAGCGCTTCCAGGTCGTCGGCCACCATTTGCGCCTGTCGCGCCTCAGTGTTCCACGTAGCTCCGCCGATGTGCGGGGTGAGCACCACATTGGACATCGCCACCAACGGGTGATCGGTCGGCAGCCATTCCCCGACAAAGTGGTCCAGACCCGCGGCGGCCACCTTGCCGCCGCGCAGCGCGTCGACGAGCGCATCGGTGTCGTGCAACTGAGCCCGCGCGGTGTTGAGGAACACCACGCCGTCGCGCATGGCCGCGAACTGCTCGGCGCCGATCAGCCCGGTGGTCTCGGCAGTGACGGGCGCGTGCAGCGAAACGATGTCGGCTTCGGCGAGCAGTTCGTCGAGGCTGTGCCGGGCGTCGTCGTTGTACGGGTCGTAGGCGATCACCCGCATGCCCAGGCCGTTCAGCCGCCACTGCACGGCCCGGCCGACGGCGCCGAGACCGATCAGCCCGGCCGTTGCGCCCGCGACTTCCCACGCGCGGAAACGCTGATACGGAATTGTGCCGTCGCGGAACACCTCCCCGGCCCGCACGTCGGCGTCGGCGCCTAGCACATGCCGGGTGGCGGCCAACAGCAGCGCCAGGGTCATCTCGGCGACCGCGTCGGCATTGCGGCCCGGCGTCGACAGCACCGGGATCCCGGCTGCGGTGGCGCCGTCGATGTCCACATTGTTGGGATCGCCGCGGGTGGAGGCGATCGCGCGCAGACCCGACTCGAACACCGGCCCGCTGACCGAATCGCTCTCCACGACAACGACATCCGCACCTTCGGCGGAGATCCGTTCGGCCAGTTGCTCGGCGGTGTAAATGCGCAGCGGGGTCACCTCGATCCACGGGTCGTAGACCACGTCGGCTAGTCGCCGCAGCTTGTCAAACCCCTCGCCACGCAACGGGGCGGTCACCAAAGCACGCGTCACGACTGCCAATGCTGGCGTACGGTGACGCCCGTGTCACGCGAAGCGGTCACGATCGGCATCGACATCGGCACCACTGCCGTCAAAGCGGTGGCCGCCGACGAGGACGGTCGGGTGGTGGCGCGGGCACGTATTCCGCACGACGCGCGGGTGCCGACGCCGGACCAGCTGGAGCACAACGCCGACGAGGCATGGCGGCAGGGCCCGCTGACCGCGCTGGACCAGCTGGCCCGACCAGATGCGCTGGCGGTAGCTGTCTCCGCGATGGTGCCGTCGCTGACCGCGGTCGATTCCGGCGGTCATCCGATCACACCGGGGCTGCTGTACGGCGACAGCCGGGGCCGGGTTGCCGGCACAGACAGCGCAGCCACCGATCAACCGTTCCCGGTCGGCGAGGCCGCCGAATTTCTGCGCTGGACGGCCGCCCAGGCGCCCGATGCGGCCGGCTACTGGCCGGCGCCCGCAGTGGCCAATTACGCCTTGGCGGGCGAGGCGGTGGTCGACTTTTCCACCGCCTTCACCGCCGCGCCGCTCTTCGACGGCAACGGTTGGAACACCGAGGCCTGTGCAGAGCGCGGCGCGACGGTCGACCGCATGCCGCGCGTCGAGGCGCCGGGTGCCGCGGCCGGGCGAGTACGGGCGACCGGGGCCGTGCTGGCGGTCGGCGCCATCGACGCGCTGTGCGAGCAGATGGTGGCCGGCACTGACAACGACGGCGACGTGCTGGTGCTGTGCGGCACCACCTTGATCGTGTGGGTCACCATCCCCGAGGCGCGACAGGTACCGGGTCTGTGGACCACCCCGCACATCAGCGGAAAGAGCCAGATCGGCGGAGCCAGCAACGCCGGCGGGCTGTTTGTCGGCTGGGCCGATCGGGTGCTGGCGCCGGGTGATCCGGCGGCGGTGGATCCGCGGCGGGTGCCGGTGTGGTTGCCCTACCTGCGAGGCGAGCGCACACCGTGGCACGATCCCGACCGCCGCGGGATGCTCGACGGCCTGGATCTCACCCACGATCCGGCATCGCTGCGACGGGCCGCCTACGAGGCGTCGGGCTTCGTCGTTCGCCAGCTCATCGAGCTGAGCCAGGCGAAGGCAACCCGCATCGTGGCCGCAGGTGGCGGTACCAGGATTGAGCCGTGGATACAGGCCATCGCCGATGCCACCGGTCGGCCGGTGCAGGTATCCGGCGTGGCCGAGGGGGCGGCGTTGGGCGCGGCATTCCTCGGCCGGATGGCGGTCGGTCTGGAGTCGTCGATCACCGACGCTGCGCGGTGGGCCACTGTCGAGCGCGTCGTCGAACCCGATCCGGCCTGGACGGACCCGACGGAGGAACGCTACCGCCGGTTTCTCGAACTGGCAGGGTCCCAGGCCAGCTAAGCCAGCGCCGCAGACACGTACCTGATGTCGCCGAACGCCACCATCGTCGGGCCTTCGGGGAACTCAAAACCATTGTCGGCATACAGCTCTGGGGTAGAGCGGACCGTCGTCTGCCAGCCGCGCTCGGTCAGATACTGCACGACGTCGTTACGCTCGCCGTCGTAGACCAAATCGGCCCAGTTGAGATCCAATCCGAGCCGGCGCCAGCGCTCGCTCATCTGTCGGCCGCGTTTGGCGATGCGTTCGCGGATATCCGCGGAGTAGCCGGTACCCAGCCTGCTGCCGGTCGAACTCAGCGCGGTGATGTTGTCGAACAACCGATCCTGCGCATCGGGTGGCAGGTAGCCCAGCAATCCCTCGGCGATCCATGCCGTCGGCCGCTCCGAATCAAATCCATTTTCCCGCAATGCACTCGGCCAGTCATCGCGCAGGTCGATGGCGACCGCCCTGCGGTCGGCGACCGGCGCCGCACCCAGCTCGGCCAGCGTGCGGGTCTTGAATTCAATGACCCGGGGCTGGTCGAGTTCGTAGACCACCGTGTCGGCCGGCCATCCCAGCCGGTACGCCCGGGTGTCCAGCCCGGCAGCCAGAATGACGGCCTGGCGCACGCCCGCAGCGGTCGCGTCGAGGAAGAAGGTGTCGAAAAACCGGGTCCGCACCGCCATTCCCTCGGCCAGCCGCTGCGGAGTGAAGGCCGGATCGTCGTCGACGCGCTCGATTTGACCGTTCATCATCCTGATGAAGGCGTCGACTCCGACGGCGTTGACCAGTGGTTCGGCGAATGGATCGTCGAGCAGGGGATTGGGGCCCTTTGACGCCATCGCGCGCCGGGCGGCTACCGCGGTGGCGGTGGCGCCGACACTGGATGCCAGATCCCAGGTGTCCCCTTCGTGTCGTTTGGTGTCGCTGACGGCCATGGGTACCTCCTTATTTTGCGAATCAGCTGCGGGTGGCAATAACGGAGACGATGTTGCGGAACGCGGCCTGTTCGTCGTCGGCGGGGAAAGTGCGACCGTAGTCAGCGAAGAGCTCCCGCCGAGTGCGGGTGACCACTTGCCAACCCCGCTCGCCGAGATAGTCCGCGACGTTATTCCGCGTGCCCTCGTAGAACAGCCCCGACAAGTCGACGTCGCAGCCCAGGTTGGCCCACCGATCGTTCATCGTCCGGCCCCGTTCGGCCATCGTCGGACCGGACTCGGGATGGTATTCGGTGGCTAGTTGACTGCCCGGGGCGCTGAGCGCGGTGATGTGATCGAAGAGCCGGTCTTGGGCTTCCGGCGGCAGGTACATCAACAGTCCCTCGGCGCTCCAGGCTGACGGCTTGGTGTCGTCAAAACCGCTGTCGCGCAACGCCGTCGGCCAGTCTTCCCGCAAGTCGATGCTCACCGTGCGCCGCTCGGCGGCCGGCCGGGCGTCCAGCCGGGCCATCGTGTCGGTTTTGAACTCGATGACCTCGGGCTGGTCTACTTCATAGACGACGCTGCCGGATGGCCACGCCAGCCGGTACGCCCTGGCATCCAGGCCGGCGGCCAAGATCACGGCCTGACCGATCCCGGCCGCGGTCGCGCTGGTGAAGAAGTCGTCGAAAAACCGGGTGCGCACCGCCAACGAATCGGTTTCGGTTTGCAATTCGCCTTTGCCGGTGTCGTCGATGTCGGCAGGCCTGATCTCGCCGTCGACCACCCGGCTGAAAAACCCGATCCCGACCGCCCTTACTAGTGGGGCAGCGAACGGGTCGTTGATGAGCGGATTGGCGTCCTTGGTGGCCAGCGCCCGGGCAGCCGCGACCATTGTCGCGGTGGCGCCCACGCTGGATGCCAGGTCCCAAGTGTCGCTGTCGGTGCGTGCTGCCATGAGCACCCTTCCTTCCCCAGAGAGCTGAGTGGCTGCCGCGTGCCATTTGATACTTAGCCAAGGTAAAGAGCTACTGAGACTTTACCTCGCGCTGCTGTGTGCCAGCTATGACTGTGCAGGCGGCGCAGGGATGGCCTAGGGATGGAATAGTGGGCGATCAGCCCACCCATTTGCGGGGGGAGCGCTGCGCACGCTGTTAGTCTCGTAGACTGTCTGACGCGTGCCTGGACACGTCCTGGCCTGCATGTGCTCGGCGCGCGACGCAGGACCATCCGATGCTGGTGAGACCAGCCCATAGGCATGCCGCGACCAGAGCCCGGCTGCGCAGGAGGAAGAGTGCTTTCCGCTTTCATCTCATCGCTGCGAACAGCCGACCTGAGACGGAAGATCCTGTTCACGCTGAGCCTCGCCGTGCTGTACCGCGTCGGCGCGACGATTCCCTCGCCCGGGGTGAACTACCCGAACGTGCAGAAGTGCATCGCGCAGGTCAGCGGTGGCGATGCGGCCCAGATCTACTCGCTGATCAACCTGTTCTCCGGCGGCGCGCTGCTGCAGCTGACCGTGTTCGCCGTCGGTGTGATGCCATACATCACCGCGAGCATCATCGTGCAGCTGCTCACCGTCGTCATTCCGCGGTTTGAGGAACTACGCAAAGAAGGCCAATCCGGCCAGGCCAAGATGACGCAGTACACGCGCTATCTGGCGATCGCGCTGGCCATCCTGCAGGCCACCAGCATCGTGGCACTGGCAGCCAACGGCGGGCTGTTGCAGGGCTGCAGCCTGGACATCATCGCCGACCAGAGCATCTTCACCTTGGTCGTGATCGTGTTGGTGATGACGGCCGGTGCGGCGCTGGTGATGTGGATGGGCGAGTTGATCACCGAGCGCGGCATCGGCAATGGCATGTCGCTGCTGATTTTCGTCGGGATCGCGGCCCGGATCCCGGGCGAAGGCAGGAACATCCTGGACAGCCGCGGCGGGGTGGTCTTTACCGCGGTCTGCGTCGCGGCGCTGATCATCGTCGTCGGCGTGGTGTTCGTCGAGCAAGGGCAGCGCCGCATCCCGGTGCAGTACGCCAAACGCATGGTGGGTCGGCGGATGTACGGCGGTACCTCGACGTATCTGCCGCTCAAGGTCAACCAGGCCGGCGTTATCCCGGTTATCTTCGCGTCCTCGCTGATCTACATCCCGCATCTGATTACCCAGCTGGTCCGCAGCGGCAGCGGCGGCCTGGGCAATACCTGGTGGGACAAATTCGTCGGCAATTACCTGTCGAACCCGGCCAGCCCGGTCTATATCGCCATCTATTTCGGGCTGATCATCTTCTTCACGTATTTCTACGTTTCGATCACGTTCAACCCCGACGAACGTGCCGACGAAATGAAGAAGTTCGGTGGCTTCATCCCGGGCATTCGGCCGGGCAAGCCGACCGCCGACTACCTGCGTTACGTGCTGAGCAGAATCACCCTGCCGGGTTCGATCTACCTCGGCATCATCTCGGTGCTGCCTAATCTGTTCCTCAAGATCGGCGCCGGCGGGACCGTGCAGAACCTGCCGTTCGGCGGCACCGCGGTCTTGATCGCCATCGGTGTCGGTCTGGACACCGTCAAACAAATCGAAAGCCAGCTCATGCAGCGCAACTACGAAGGGTTCCTGAAGTGAGACTTGTGTTGCTTGGCCCCCCCGGAGCGGGTAAGGGCACGCAGGCCGAGAAATTGGCGGAGAAGCTCGAGATACCGCACCTGTCCACCGGTGAGCTCTTCCGCCAGAACATCAACACGGGCACCAAGCTGGGTCTCGAAGCCAAGCGCTACCTGGACGCCGGCGACCTGGTGCCGTCTGAACTGACCAATGAACTCGTCGACGACCGCCTGAGCAATCCAGACACCAACGACGGTTTCATCCTGGACGGCTACCCGCGCTCGCTGCAGCAGGCCAAAGCGCTGCACGACATGCTCGAGCGCCGGGGCACCCAGCTCGATGCGGTGCTGGAGTTTCGGGTGTCCCCGGACGTGTTGCTCGAGCGGCTCAAGGCGCGCGGCCGCGCCGACGACACCGACGAGGTCATCATCAATCGGATGAACATCTACCGCGACGAAACCGCGCCGCTGCTGGAGTACTACCGCGGCGAGCTGAAAACCGTCGACGCAGTCGGCGACGTGGACGAGGTGTTCGCCCGCGCGCTACAGGCCCTGGGAAAGTAACCGTGATCCCCCTGGGGGGGCTGCGCAGTCGCAAGGTTGTCCCGCAGCGCAGCGCCGGCGAACTCGACGCAATGGCCGCTGCGGGTGCCGTGGTGGCCGCCGCGTTGCGGGCGGTGCGCGCGGCCGCAGTCCCCGGGGTGTCGACCCGAAGGCTCGACGAGATCGCCGAATCGGTGATCCGTGACGCCGGTGCGACGCCGTCGTTCCTTGGCTACCACGGCTATCCGGCGTCCATCTGCTCGTCGGTCAACGACCGCGTCGTGCATGGCATCCCGTCGGCCGCCGAGATTCTGGCATCCGGCGACTTGGTGTCCGTCGACTGCGGTGCAATCTTGGACGGCTGGCACGGCGACGCGGCGATCACGTTCGGTGTCGGACCGCTCATCGGAGTCGACGAAGCGCTGTCGCAGGCGACCAAGGAGTCGATGGAGGCCGGCATCGCCGCGATGGTTCCCGGCAACCGGTTGACCGACGTATCGCACGCCATCGAAACCGGCACCCACGCGGCCGAGGCCCGCTACGGGCGTGCGTTCGGCATTGTCGAGGGCTACGGCGGTCACGGCATCGGCAGACAGATGCATATGGATCCGTTTCTGCCCAACGAGGGGGCGCCTGGACGCGGTCCGCTGCTGGCCCCGGGGTCGGTGCTGGCCATCGAGCCGATGCTGACCTTGGGAACCGGCAAGACCGTGGTGCTCGAGGACGAGTGGACCGTCACTACCGTCGACGGTTCGCGTGCTGCACACTGGGAGCACACCGTCGCGGCCACCGATGACGGGCCACGCATTCTGACCCTCGGCTAGCTTCGTAGCCTCAGCGGCCAGCCGGGACGCACCGAGAACCGGTGAACCAAACGGACACCTGAACCGTGTCATCACCGAGAGGCTGGTGATGGACATACCGGGCACCGGCGCGGATGAGACTGCTCTTAAGCGGCTGTGGGACCAACATGCCGCCGCTTTGTGGCGCTATGCCTGGCGGTTGACCGGTGATTCTGCCCATGCCGAGGACGTGGTGCAAGAGACCTTGCTGCGGGCATGGCAGCATCCGCACGTCTTCAACAACGGGCAGTCTCCACGCGGTTGGCTTTTCACCGTTGCCCGGAACATGGTCATCGACGACCGGCGCAGCGCCCGGTTTCGCAACGAGCTGATCTCGTTCGACGGCTCTGGCCCGCCCGAATCGCTGGGTCCCGATGAGCAGAGTGGGGTGCTGAACCGGGCGTTGATTGGCGATGCGATGGCGCAGCTGTCCGCCGAGCACCGCGATGTAGTCGGCCGCTCGTACTACCTGGGCTGGACCACAGCGCAGATCGCCGCCGATCTCGGGATTGCGGAGGGCACGGTGAAGTCGCGGTTGCACTACGCGCTGCGAGGCCTGCGCCAAGCACTATTGGAGATGGGGGTGACGCGATGACGGAGTCTCGAGACTCAAAGTTGCCCCGCGACGGTGAACCCGACACCCCCGACATGCTCAACGGCGCGCACGACTACGCGATGTGGGACGCGGCGTATGTGTTGGGCGCACTATCGGATGCCGACCAGCGCGAATTCGAGACGCACCTGGTCGACTGCACCTCGTGTCGCCAGGCGGTCACCGAGCTGACCGCCGTCTCACCGATGCTGTCGCTGCTCGACTACGACCACGTGGTTGCGCCCGATTTCGCCGACGGGTCGGCCGCCGTGCCGCCGTGCCCTGACCTGATGACCTCGCTGCTGGCGAAGGCGGACCAGCGGTCCGCCGCCACGGCAGATCGCTTCGAGCGCCAACCGTCGCCGGTTCCAGCGGCGGCGGAGGTGGATGCCCAGACCGTCTTCCCGATCTTTCGCACCGGCAACTACGCTCCCGTCCACGACGAACTGACCGCCTTCGATCTACCGGTGCAAGGCAGCATCCCCGCCGAACTCAACGGCTGGTACCTGCGCAACGGCCCAAACCCGCGGGCAGGGCGCGGCCCACTGGTGCGTCGGTGACGGAATGGTCCACGGAGTTCGGTTGGAGAACGGCCGCGCCGCGTGGTACCGCAACCGCTGGGTGCGCACCGAAAGCTTCGACCATCCCTCCCCGACCTACAACGACGACGGCACTCGAAACCTGCACTCCAGCATCGCCAATACTCATGTCGTTCGGCACGCCGGCAAAACCCTTGCGCTGATGGAATTCTCGCTGCCCTATGAAATCAGCAACGACCTGACAACGTTGGGCGCCTACGACTTCGGCGGCAAGTTGACGGACTCGATGACCGCGCACCCGAAGATCTGCCCGGCTACCGGCGAAATGCATTTCTTCGGGTCTGGCAACATCTTCGAACCCCACGTGATCTACCACCGCGCGGACGCCAACGGCCAGTTGACAATCAATCGTCCCATCGACGTGCCCGCGCTGACGCTGATGCACGACTTCGCGCTGACCGCGGACCATGTGGTGTTCTTGGACCTGCCGCTGCTGTTCAACCTGAGCCTTGCGCTCGCGCAACAAAACGAGCGGGATTTACCGTACCGGTGGCAGGACCAGTACGGTGCTCGCCTGGGGCTGCTGCGCCGCGACGATCCTTATGGTCCGATGCGCTGGTTCGACATCGACCCGTGCTTCGTCTTCCACGTCGCCAACTCCTATGACAGTGGGAACTCAGTTGTGCTGGAAGTCCTCCGCTACCCGGAGATGTGGCGCGACAGCAGCGAGTTCGGGACCGATGCCGAGTTGTGGCGCTGGAGCATCAACCTGGACACCGGGATGGTGGAGGAGAGTCAACTCGACAATCGCAGTGTGGAGTTCCCACGCGTCGACGACCGGCTGGTCGGCGCGGCCGCCCGTTACTCCGTGGCCGCCGGTAGCGGCGCGCTGGTCCGCTATGACCTGCAGCGTGATACCGCGTCCGAACACCGGTTCGGACGCCGCAGAGGTCACAGCGGCCATGGAGCGCCGAGTGCGCCAGGCGAGGCAGTGTTCGCCCCGGCCGTCGGGGAGTCCGACGAGCTCGCCGGCTGGTACCTGACTTACGTCTACGACCCGGTAACCGACGGCAGTGACCTGGTCATCATCGATGCTTCGGACTTCGAGGGTGACCCGGTGGCTCGTGTCCGCCTGCCCCGCCGGGTCCCGCACGGATTCCACGGCAACTGGATCCCGGACTGATGCCACACGTCGGGAGTGCTGCCGCGATGAACTGGAAGGGTGGGCAACTCGTATAACAGTCAGGAGGTAGTCCCGTGAGCCGAGTCACCAGCGCAGCAAACGCCGAAGAGGCTTTGATGAAGGCGCTCTACGACGAGCACGCGGGCGCTTTGTGGCGTTATGCGCTTCGGTTGACCAACGACCCGGCCCGTGCCGAAGACGTTGTCCAGGAGACGCTGATGCGGGCATGGCAGCATCCCGAGGTCATCGGCGACACCGAGCGTCCGGCGCGTGCCTGGCTGTTCACCGTTGCCCGCAACATGATCATCGACGAACGACGCAGCCCAAAGTTCCGCAAGGTCGTTGGCTCGTTGGACGAAGCAGGCGCACCTGAGCAATCGGCTCCCGATGAAGTGGACTCGGCACTGGACCGGCTGCTGATCGCCGACGCCATGGCTCAAATGTCGGCTGACCATCGGGCCGTCATCGAGCGGTCCTACTACCGGGGCTGGAGTACCGCCCAGATCGCGGCTGATCTTGACATCGCGGAGGGGACCGTGAAGTCGCGACTACACTATGCTGTGCGGGCATTGCGACTCACTCTGCAAGAGATGGGGGTGACCCGATGATGGCGCGACGTACCACACCGACGGCCGCGGGTTGCCTGATCGCGACAACCGCTTGGCAGGGCACAACTCGGGTGCTTCGACCCATCCGGGCGGCCAGCGGCTCCGAATACTTGATGATGACGCCACTTGGGGGGACACGATGAGGGTGATCCGGGGCTTCGGTCCACCGGGGGATAGCGACTTGCCCGCGGGTGACACCCACGACTACGCGACGTGGGATGCCGCCTACGTGCTTGGATCTCTGTCACCGGCCGACCGACGCGAGTTCGAGGCGCACCTGAGCGTGTGCCCGTCGTGCACGCAGGCCGTCGCCGAACTCAGCGGCATGCCGGCTCTACTGTCGAAGCTGGATAGCGAGACGGTGACCGCGATCAACCAAAACGCCGAGCCGCCGGCGATGGCTCCGAACCTGCTGCCGTCGTTGCTGTTCGCAGTGCGCCGGCGGCGGCACCGCACGCGCCTGATGACGTGGTCATCTGCGGCTGCCGCGGCCGTGCTGCTGACGATCGGTGTGTTCGTCGGGATTACCAGCATTGCGAGCCATTCTCCGACGTCTGCGCCGCCGCAGGCGAGCGTGTCGGGACTGCCGTCGGCACTGCCGATGGCCCAGATCGGAACAAAGGCGCTGGCCTCGACGGTGTCGTTCAGCAGCCAAGACTGGGGCACTGTCATCGACCTTAGGTGCGTTTGCCTGGCGCCGGTGTACGCCCACCACGACAGGCTGGCGATGGTGGTGGTGAGCCGCGACGGCACCCACACCCAGCTGGCGACCTGGGTAGCCGACCCGGGCCACACCGCCACACCCGCCGGCAGCATCTCGACGCCGGTGAATCAGATCGCCGCGGTGCAAGTGGTTTCCGCTGACAACGGCCACGTGCTGCTCGAGCGCTCGCTGTAAATCCGGTTCGGACAATAGCCCACCGACTCAGCAGGCTGAGTCGGTGGGCTATCGGGCCATCCAACTGTGGAACAGGCCATTCGGGTCGTAGGCAGCGCGGACCTGGTCCAGGCGTGCCATGTTCGGATCGGTGATGAACTTGGCCGGACGTCTCACCAGGTTCTCGTCAGCCAGCGAGATGCCGGTTGCCAGATGTGACATCGCCGCCATATTCGAATGGGCCCAATCGCCATAGCGTTCATCGTCGGCCGGATCGTGCCAGGCGGTGTAGAGCGCCATATAGATCTCGTCCTCCAGGCCGTAGACCATGTCCGTACGGTCCGCGGACGACTTCCAGCCGGTGAAAATGAAGTGTGATGGGTGCGGTGGCAACGTCTCGATGATCTTGCGGATTCCCGGCAGCAGTTCTGCGGCTGAGGCCGACGTGAACATGTTGTCGACGATGTACCGGTGTCCTTCGGGGTATTTCGTCATCACCGCCGCATACCAATTGGCCAGTGTTGTCGGCATATAGGGCAGGCTGACGATTGCGCGGTCGATGACCGGGCAGCTGCCCAGAGCCGCAAGCGCTTTCGCGGCCTCTTCTTCTGAGTCGGCGAAGACCGGCGAGGCAACGGTGATGCTGGGTACGTCGGATCCCGTTTCGGGAGCACCGCGCGAGGTCAGGATTTGCAGTTCAACCCGGTCGTCGATCTCGCTGCTGATTGAGCGTCCCCAGGTGAACACCTCGTCGGCGACCTCGATCGGGTACATGTACAAACACGTGCCCAACACGGCCGGGCGTGGGTAGAGCCGCAACGTGAACGAGGTGACCACGCCGAAGAAACCCGGTCCGGAGCCGCGAGCGGCCCAGTACAGGTCGGGGTGATTCTCGGGATCGCAGTAGACCTGTTCGCCGTCGGCGGTAACGACCTCCAGTCCAAGCACGCTCTCACACGCCGGTCCGACTACCTTGCTGTTCCAGCCGTATCCGCCCTGCAGCAGATAGCCGCCGAGCCGAATGCCTTCGCAGTGACCGGCGGGGAAGAAAAGGCCCTGTGCATCCAGGTCGGTGGCAAAGACGCTGGCGATCTTGCCGGGCCCGACGCGTGCGATCATCCGATCGGTGTCGACGTGGGCGTGATCGAGGCGGCTCACATCGAGCAGCATGCCGCCGTCGCGCAGATGGCTGGCGTTCCAGCTGTGCCCACCGGAGCGGACGCCGACGCGATAGCCCTTGGCCTGAGCGAAACGCAGCGCCGCGACGACGTCTTTGGTCTCACACGCCTGCATGATCACATCGGGAAAGCGTTCCGGCAGAATGCTGTTCCACACCGTTTCGCGGCGGGCTGCTTCGTATCCGTCCGTACCGCGGTAAAAGAACCTTTTTTCGGAGTGCATAGCCATTCGATTCCCCTTGATGTTCGGGTAGTGGCCGATTAACCGGCGATGGTTAGCGATGGTGCGGCGCCGAAAGAGGTCGCCGCCAGGTATGCCGCTACCTCACGGGCCAACGGCGTTGCGGCCAAGCGGATCGCCCGCAGCGGGCCGCTGGGCGGAATACCGTAGCCGATCGCGAACAGCCCGTCGCCAAGGTGCGAGGCAAAGCCGCCGTGCGGGTCGCCGTGCTCGTCAAGCACGCCGAGGTGTCCGACCAGATCATCGAGATCGGTGCTGAATCCGGTTGCGGCGACGATCACCTCAGGCCTGACCGCTGTGCGGTCATCGAGGATCACCCGGCCGGATTCAACCGCCGCCACGGCGGCTACCACCTCGACCCGGCCGGCACGTACGGCGTCGACAAGCTCATCGGCCAGGGTCGGGATCCGGCCGCGCTGTTCCACGGTCGCCTTCAGCCCGAGCGGCGGCCGGTGGAATCCGTAGACCGAAAGGTCACCGAACAGCAGACGATTGAGCCGCGCGATCAGCGGATCGACGATGCGCGCAGGCACCCGCGCGAACAGTTCGAGAAAGACGTCCGACGGAATCGGCCCCATGGCACGCCGCACCAAATGTGGTGGTGTGCGCACCGCCAGCCAGATCTTGCGGGCGCCGCTGGTATCAATGCCAGCCAGCTGGACCGCGATGTCGGCGGCCGAATTGCCTGCGCCGACAACGAGAACGTCGCGCCCTTGATAGGGCCAAGCGTTGCGAAAGTCCCCGGAGTGCACCAGCTCGCCGGTGAAATGATCCAGGCCAGGCCAGGGCGGGACGGCGGGCGTGTGGTACTTGCCGGTGGCCAGCACGACGGCAGATGTCCGGATTTCCCCCGACGAAGTATCGACCAGCCAGTCCCCGTCTGCGCGCTCGATGCGATTCACCTCACATCCGAGCGCAAGCTTGATGTTCTGCAGCCGCACGTAACGGTCGAAGTAGCGGACCATGTCCTCCTTGGTCGGCCAACGGCCGGCCGTCAGAGGAATCCGTTGCCCAGGAAGATGCGACATGAACCCGTTTGTGTTCAGGCGGAAGTTGTCATAGCGATTTCGCCACGAAACCGCAGGTGCTGCAGCCTTCTCGACGACAAGCGCCGAAATCCGGTGGCGATGCTCGAGCTCGCGTGCGACAGCGAGACCGGAGGGCCCGGCTCCAATGACGACGACGTCAGGTCTGCTCTGGCGGTCACTGAACACAGGCGGCATAGCTCCTTTTTCACGGGTCCCACTGGTAACACGGTCGACGCCGCTGGGTGGTTCATCGCGGCTGCGGGTGAACCCAAGCCGCTCGCGCGTCGTGTACCTGGTATGCCGACAAATCACCGAGTGGTCGACCACATCGTTGGGCACCTCGCGGGAATCGGAGTCGACTATATCTTCGGGGTCGACGGGGCCAACATCGAAGATCTTTACGACGCTGCCTATTTCCGATCGGATATCACCGCGGTGCTCGCCAAGCACGAGTTCTCCGCCGCCACAATGGCGGATGGTTACAGCCGCAGCGGCGCGGGCCTAGGTGTGGTGGCGGCGACGTCCGGTGGGGGAGCGCTGAATCTGATTCCGGGATTGGGCGAATCATTCACCAGCCGAATACCGGTGTTGGCTTTGGTGGGTCAACCGGCGACCACCATGGATGGTCGCGGCAGCTTTCAAGACACCAGCGGCCGCAACGGTTCACTGAACGCCGAGGCATTGTTTTCGGAAGCGTCGGTGTTTTGCCGACGGATCCTGACGCCCGCGGACATTGTCTCGGCGCTGCCTGCCGCCATTGCTGCCGCACTTGCGGGCGGCCCGGCAGTATTATTGCTGCCCAAAGACATTCAACAGTCCAGCCTGCCCCTCAATGGCCGCAGTGGCGGACGCCATGCAGAAGCCGAGCGGCCGCGAGTCATCAGCGACCCGCATCCCATTGTGCGCGCCTTGCGGCGGGTGAGCGGACCGGTCACGATCATCGCTGGCGAGCAAGTGGCCCGTGATGATGCGCGAGCCGAGCTTTCGACGCTGCGCGGGGTGCTGCGCGCCCGGGTGGCAACCGTGCCGGACGCAAAGGATGCCGCCGGCACACCGGGCTTCGGTTCGTCGTCTTCGCTGGGGGTGACCGGTGTCATGGGTCACCCCGGTGTCGCCGATGCGGTGGCCGGCAGTGGGCTGTGCCTGGTGGTGGGCACCCGGCTATCGGTGACCGCGCGCGCCGGTCTCGACGAGGCGCTGGCAGCGGTGCCAACGATATCCATCGGTTCGGCGCCGCCGTACCTCGCCTGCACCCACGTCCACACCGACGATCTGCGTGCCTCTTTACGAATGCTGACCCGCGCGCTTACCGGCGCGGGGCGGCCCACCGGGGTTCGGGTGCCCGATGTGGTGGCGCACACGGAGCTGACCCCGCCGCCGTTCGACGGTCCGGGGGTGCGCTACCGCGACGTCATGACCGAGCTCAATCAGACATTGCCCGACGAAGTGGACATCGTCGTTGATGCCGGCAACACCGGCGCGGCGGCCATCCACTACCTGCCAGTGCGCCGGAAAGGCCGGTTCGCGGTCGCGCTGGGCATGGGCGGCATGGGATACAGCTTCGGAGCCGGTATCGGCATGGCGTTCGGCCGGGCGAAAGCCCACGCGCCGGGGCGGCGGGTAGTGGTGATCGCCGGGGATGGCGCGTTCTTCATGCACGGCATGGAGGTGCACACCGCGGTGCACTACCGGCTTCCGGTGACTTTCGTGCTGCTCAACAACAACGCTCATGCCATGTGCGTGACCCGCGAGCAGCTCTACTACGACGACCGTTACAGCTACAACCGGTTCGCTCCCAGCCGGCTCGGGGCCGGTCTGGCCACGATGTTCCCCGGACTGGCATCGGTCGACGTCAGCGATGCGGACGGATTAGCCGCGGCGGTGCACGGCTCACTCGCCGTCGACGGCCCGGCGGTCATTAGCGTCGAATGCGCCGCCGACGAAATCCCGCCGTTTGCACCATTTCTCGACATGCCACTAGCCAAAAAGCCTGTTAATCAACAGATTCCACACACACAGGAGGACCACATAAATGTCGCTGCCAGCGCTTGACGATATCATCACCCATACCGGCACCACTGTCCCGATCGACGGGGTGGTGCGCATCGAAACCACGCCGCTGGAGCAGACCGCCGGAACCTTTCTTTCGCAGATGCGGTCGGTGTATCCGCACGAAGAGGTTTTCGGTCAGTACTGCACGGTCAACGACTATGTCGACTGCCCGCCCGACGAACTCTTCGAGTACCTGTCGGACACCAGAAGCCTCGAGGAGTGGACCTACACCCTGCGTGACTTCACCCCGACTGAAGAACCGGGGCTCTGGCTGGCCTACGACCGGCTGCTTCCCGACACCGAGATTTATACCCGCACGGTTGCCAACGCCGAGGCGCGTACCGTCGACTACCACTGCGCGTGGGATCAGGGCAAGCACCTGTGGATGATCTACGTGATGCGGGTCCTCGACGCGCAGGTGGTGCTGAACAAGCCCGGTTCTGTTGTGTTGTGGACTAATTGCCGTCATCCGTTCTATGACAAGAACCCGTACCCCGACGCCGGCCCGGCCGAGCGTACCGGTTGGGTCGGCGACTTCTGGGACCTGTTCGGTGCCGGCCACGGGATCGAGCTGCACAACCTCAAGACCATCGCCGAATACCGCCACCGCAACGGACTGCCGGTCACCCCGGCCTGGATGAGATGAGAGTGATCGTGAATCCGCCCACTGTAAGCCTTCTCGACGTCTCCACTTATCTGCCCGGCGAGCCGATCGGTGCCGACTACTACGCGGAGTTCGCCGAATCCGACCAGTTACGAGACAACGTCATGTTCCGTGCGCCCAAGTTCCGCCATCACGTCGGGCCGGATGAAACCGCGACCGACATGATCGAGCGAGCCGCGGAAGGAATTATCGAGCGACACGGTCGGGACATGATTGAAAGCGCCGACGTGTTGATCACCCATACGCAGGTACCCGACATGGCGTTCTACGGCGCGGGCGGGGGTATCGCCCATCGCTTGGGGATGCGTCCCAACTGGGTGCTGGATCTGCACAACGGCGGGTGCGCGGCGTTCGTGCTGGGTCTCAAAGTGGCCCGTCAACTGCTGGCCTCGGGTGAGGGGCACACTGCGGTGGTCGCGATCGCGCAGAATGCGGCCGGGCAGGTTTTCGACCAGCCCGGGGTGCGCCGGAAGGCGCAATCGTCCGTACCCGGCGACGGGGCCGCGGTCGGTTTGGTCACGCTGTCGGACCAGTCGCCCATACTCGACATCGAGTGCCGTACCTACGGCGAATATGCCGGCGACATGACGCTCGCCATCGACCCACCCCGCAAGTGGTGGGCGGCGGGACCCGGTGAGGCCTCCATCGGGTTCACCGAAACCAAGATCAGCAAGGTGCTCGCTCGCGGCAACCGTCAGGTCCCCGAAGTGGCGCTCGCGGTTTGCGACCGCATCGGACTGAGTTCCAAAGATATCGACTTACTTGTCACCAATCAGCCGAACCGGGTGTTTTTGCGCAATTGGCGCGAGGCGCTCGAAGTGGCCGAGGAGCGTCACCGCGACACCTTTGATGAGTGCGGCAACCTATTCGGCGCCGGCATTCCGATCAACCTGGATCGGGCCATCTCTCAGGGCCAGGTCGAGCCCGGCGACACGGTCATGATGGCAGCTTTCGCGCACGCCGGTGACTTCGCCGGCGCGGCGGCAGTCCGCTGGGGCGGGCGCGACTGATGGCCGCGCCGGCGTATGGAAGCTCGGTGACCGCCGAGGTGCTGGCTACACTGCCGCAGGCAGTCGATCCACTCGCGTTGTCGCTCAACGAGAGTCCGTTTCCTCCGCTGCCAACGGTGCGGTCGGCGCTGGTGCGCTGTATCGATGCGGCCAATCGCTATCCGGAGTTTCTGCCCGAGCAGCTGCGGCGGTTGATCGCGGACCGTGTTGGAGTTGGCGAGGAGCAGGTGGTGCTCGGGCCGGGGGCGTCGGGCGTGGCGATGCAGGTTCTTCATGCGATCACCCGGCCGGGTGACCGGATTGTGATGAGCCAGCCCACTTTCGACGGTTACCCGATCTTCGCGCAAATGGCCCGGCTGGAGCCGGTCACCGTCCCGCTCAACAAGTACGGCCATCACGACCTGCCGGCAATGGCCGATGCCGTCGGCGACGCCAAGGTGGTGGTGTTGTGCCGGCCCCATAATCCGACTGGAACGCTCGAGCCCGTCGCGGCCGTCGAGTGGTTTCTCTCGCAGGTACCGAGAGATGCGGTCGTGCTGCTCGACGAGGCCTATATCGAATTCGTTGCGGCACGGCACCGCATCGACGGACCCGACCTGATCCGCCGCTTCCCGAATGTCGTTGTGCTGCGGACTTTCTCCAAGGCCTATGGGCTCGCCGGGCTGCGAATCGGCTATGGGTTCGCCGCACCGGAGTTGGCCAGCACGCTGTGGACCATGCAATTGCCCTTCGGCATGAGCAATCTCAGCGCCGCGGCGGTAGCTGCCTCCTACGACGCCGAAGCCCAGCTTCAGCACCGCATTCGCCGGATCACCGCTGAGCGCGATCACCTGCGCCGGCGCCTGATGGCGATGGGTATCTACAGCACCGACTCACACGCCAACTTCGTGTACCTGCCGCCGAGGGGTCGGCCGTGGCACGAGGTGTTCGCCGAGAGCCGAGTGCAGGTCCGCGTCTATCCCGACGGCGGTGCCCGGGTGACCGTCGGTGACCTTCCGTCGACTCTGGCGGTGCTGTCTGCGGTGGAAAAGTCAGCGGCGCTGGCGGCGGGTTTTCCGACTAGCTGATGGTGCGGGGTCTGAGCGCGTGGGTGGCTGCTTGGGTTCGGTTGTCGACGCGGAGTTTCGCCAATATCGAGCTGACGTGAGTGCCTGCGGTTCGGATGCTGATGTGAAGTGCCGCAGCGATCTCGGCATCGCTGAGTCCACGCGCGAGTAGTTCTAGAACCTCGCGTTCGCGCCGCGTCAGGCCGTCGGGGTCGGCCCGTGTGTTGGGACGGTTCCCCCTGGGCGGACGCAGCGCTGCCAGGCGTTGTTGCGCGCGCCGGGCCGCGGCCCGCGCACCCAGTGTCCGGAAGGTGGCCAGTGCGGACTCGACAGCAGCGGCATCGCCGCCGAGTTGAGCGATGGCCGCATCGTAGGCACAGCCGTGCTCGGCCCACGCGGTGGCCGCTGCCTGCCAGTCCCCGGCGGCCTCCAGCTGGTAGGGGGTGGTGTCGTCGGCGGCATGCGCGATATCCGACGTGCCGCCGCAGAGGTTTGCCCAGCGCTGCAAGCAACCCAGCATCCAGGAGTTCCCCTTCCCAGGTGCGGTGAGGCCGGCTTCGGCGGCCAAGCGGGCCGCTGCGTCGTCGCCGGACAGCCATCCGACCTCCGCTCGCGCCGCCCACACGACCAGACGAAAGACGTTGCCCTCGGTGCAGTCCAGAGCTTCATCGAGCAGACCGTTGAATTGGTGGCCGCGGCGTGCCCGGATCAGCGCGAGTGTCACTAACGGCAGGGTCCGGTGCCGGGGAGGAAGTTCGGCGCGGGTCAGGATCTGTTCGGCGACGAGCGCGGCGTGGTCCCAGTCGCCGCGGTAAAGACTGCTGAGCGCGTCCGTGCCGGCGACCAGCGCCTGAAACATGCCCAGGTCGTAGTCCTGGTAAAAGGCCGATGCCCGGCCGACGTAGTTCGCGGTACGGTCGAGCTCGCCGTGCAGCACGGCAACCGTGCAGACAAGCACGCCCAGTACCGCGGCATGTTCGACCATTTCCGGGGTGTGTATTGCGTTCTGCCAGACGGCTTCGAGGTCCTCCCACCCGACGCCGGTGCGGTAGATGCGGGCTATTGACTGATAGCCGCGTGCCCGGATCACCACCGCCTGGTCGCCTAATTGGGTGCCCAGGTCCAGTGCGCGCTGAGCGTATTCGTCAGCGGCCGCCGCGTCGTAGCTGCGCACCACGGCGTTGTGGGCCATGTGGATCAGCGACCAGGCCAGTTGCGGGGAGGGGCCGAGATCTTGCAGCAGCCGCAGTGAAGCCTGCTCGGCCGCGATGGCCTCGGCGGTCCGCCCGAGCGGTTCCAGCAGGTACGACAGCCAGCGCAGATCGTCGCCTTCTTCGAGTTGGTGACCCAGCTGGTGGCGCAGGTCGATGGCTTCGCGCCACGACGACACCGAGTCGGCCGCTCGTCCGCATAGATAGCTTTCAAATGCATGCTGCTCCAACCACTGCGCCCGTTGTTCAGGCGGGGCGCCGCGTTGGCGCAGCGTCAGGGCGTATAGCTCGGCGGCCTCGCCGTGGGCGCCTAGTCCCGCAGCCCGCTCCGCGGCAGCCGGTGAATATCGAAGCACCGCGTCGACGTCTGCGGCTTCGTGGGCGTGGAATGCCAGCGCCGCCAACGTGTCCGGGTCGACGGGGGATTCGGCCAGCGCGGCCAAGGCTCGCTTGTGCAGTAGTCGGCGGTGATGGTCGGGGATCTGGTCGAGCGTGGCCCGGCGGGCCAGCTCGTGGCGAAACGCGATCGAGTCGCCGTCGCTGACCAGCACTCCGGCGTTCAGGCATTCCTCGAAGGCGCGGGCGCCGGCGAAGCACACCTTGGCCAGCAGCGTGGTGCGTGTGCGCGGGCCGCATACCGCCACGGCCTGAGCGGTGTCGCGCGCGGGCGCTGACAGTCGGCCCAACCGACCCGACACGGCCTCGGCGATGCTGTGGGGTAACCCATGCTGACTGAGGGCTTGTGGGCCGGCGGCCAATACCTCGGTGACGAAAAACGGGTTCCCGCTGGTTAATTGATGCAACCTGGCGGCATTGACGCCGCTGCCGGCGGCTAGCGCCGCTACCGCCCCGGGGCCGAGCGGCGCGACATTGATACGGGTGAGCGCTGCGCAGGTGGCGATATCGCCCAGCGCCAGGGTCAGCGGGTGCTGGGGACCCAATTCGTCGTCGCGGTAGGTCACCACCAACAGCACCGGCAGCCCGGCGATGCGCCGAGCCACGAAGCGCAAGAGATCCAGCGTGGCGCCGTCGGCCCAGTGTGCGTCCTCGATTACCCACAGCCACTGGGGCCCGCCACCAAGTACGGCCAGCAGTCGCGCATACATCGTGGTGATGTCGCCGGCCGCCACCGCGGCGGCCAGCCCGGCGGCCTGGCTGTCGCCCAGTCCGTCCAACGTGTCAACCAACGGGCCCAACGGGCGTGGCGCGGCCAATGGATCACACCAGCCTCGCAACACCCGCACCGAGGCGTCCAACCCCGCCAGCCACCGCTCGATCACCGCGGTCTTGCCCACCCCGGCCTCCCCGCGCAGCAACACTATTTGACCCCCGCCGCTATGCAGATGGCGTGCTAGGACGCGCATATCGGCCAGCACTGCGTCGCGCTCCAGCAACCGCTGGACGGACCCGTGTACTTTGCCGAGCCCTAACGCAGACACCGCAGCGCCAATCTTGCGCACACCGGCCAGCGCGCAGGCGGGGCGGCCCGCGCACCGACAGCAAACAAACCCCCGGACATGGTAGGTACTTACTGTAACCGCAAACCGTGCCAGCCGCGCCCCACCTAGCACACGTGATCCGGCGTGGCCGTTGCGCACCTTGCGGCTGATCCGAGCAAACTCTCGCGGTCAATGCGGCCGGCGCCGCAAGATCACCGCCGAAAATAGGGAATTCTCCCGATGCGGAGCGCCCGCAGATCGTCGTTCACTAACCCGCAAGCGCACGGGCGGCCGAGGCGGCGACAGCAAATCCGTGACCCCGGACATCAAACGGATCTACTGCCCGCCCCACCCCACGGCCCCCGTGCGCCTAACAACACCAGTGCAAAGGAGTCAGTGCGCAACGTCAATGGCCAAGTCACCTGCCAAAAAGCCGGCGGCCAGCTGCAAATCGGGATCGGGCAACCGGGGTCGTCTGGCGCCATCGCCGTGCAGGCCACCGACACCAACCCGCCAAACGTCCACCAAATCGCGCTGGGCACCGTTAACAACGTCACCCTCACCTACCAGCAAGGCAGCCCGGGCGCCAGCGTGACCGCCACCCAAAACGGCGACGATGACAAATTCAGCGGCACCGCCACCGGCGTCGACACAACCAACCCCACGGCCGGTCTGGTCAGCAAGCCTTTCGAAATCGACGTCACCTGCCCGTAGCCACGGCGGGGAGCGCACCGCGGGCGTCGTCGCCGAGCTGCCTCGATCAGCACCAAAAGTGCGGTAAGAAAGGGCGTGGCCGCCTCAAACCCCGACAACCGTGATCCGATCGCTGTCGCGCGGGCGAACTGGGAACGCGCCGGATGGGGCGAAGTGGCGCAGGGAATGGTCACGGTGACGTCGGTGATGCGGGCGCACCAGATCATGCTTGCCCGCGTTGAAACCGCCTTGCGCCCTTATGATCTGAGCTTTTCCCGGTTTGAATTGCTGCGTCTGCTGGCTTTCAGCCGCAGTGGAGCGCTGCCGATCACCAAGGCGTCCGACCGGTTGCAGGTGCACGTCACTAGCGTCACCCACGCCATCCGTCGGCTGGAAGCCAACGGCCTGGTACAACGCGTGCCGCACCCGACCGACGGCCGAACCACGCTGGTGCAGATTACCGACGTGGGCCGCTCGACCGTCGAGGACGCCACCGTCACGCTCAATGAGCAAGTGTTCTGCGATATCGGGATCTCCGAGAGCGAATCACGGGCGCTGGTGTCGTCAATCGAAACATTGCGACACAACGCGGGGGATTTCTGAGCCGGCTCACTCAAATGCCCGGCTCGTCGATGGTCGACGGCACCGGAATCGTGGCGGTGACCGCTGTCCCGGAACCGGGCCGCGATCGAATGTTCAGTGTCCCGCCGACCAGCTCGGCGCGCTCGGCCATCGATAGCACACCGTAACCGCCCATCTCGTCGCTACCAAGCGGGTTTTCGAAGGTGTCGAAACCTATTCCGTTGTCGACGATTTCGAGTCTTGCGGTGTCGTCGTTCACCGCGAAGCGCAGCCGGGCCACCGACGCGTTGGCATGTTTGACAATGTTTTGCAGGCCCTCCTGCGCGATGCGGTACAGGGCGAGCTCGATGTGCTCGGGCAGCCGGACATCGGACAATTCGAGCCCCATGTCCAGGTGCGGGATCGACCGGGCCAGGCTGGCCAGGCCGCCGGCCAAGCCCAAATCGTCGAGGACCGGCGGCCGCAGGCCGCTGATCGCGATGCGTGCTTCTTCCAATGTCAACCCGACCAGTTCCCGGGCCTCGCCGAGCTGCCGGGACGCCTCGGCTGCATCGTCGCCGACCGCCCGCGCCGCCGCGTCGAGCCGGTAGGACAGGGTGATTAGGCGCTGCGAGATGCCGTCGTGAATATCGCCGGCGACCCGGCGACGTTCGATTTCCTGTGCTTCGATCACCTGCTCGACGAACAGTTCGTGTGACCGCTCCCTAACCACCAGCTGCCGATGCAACCGAGCCTGATGCATGGCCCCGGCGATTAGCTGGCCGATGACCCGCAACAGTTCGACATCACCGTCGGTGAACTCGCGGCGCGCGACCGTGTGCACGTTGAGCACACCGACAAGTCCGCCCGGGTCGGTTTCCATCGGCACGGACACCATCGAGGTGAAGTCACGTCCGCGCAGCGACTGGATCGGCAAATAGCGTGGGTCGGCTTCCTTGTCGTGGGTGATGACGACGGGCTCACGGTGCTTGGCCACCCAACCGGAAATGCCGGATCCCAGCGGCAGGCGAATCTTTCCCACCTGGCCGTCGAACGGTGGTGTCGCACCGGCGAGAGTCAGCGAGCGGTCGGTGTCGTCGAGCACGTGCACGAAGCACACGTCGGTCCCGGTGGCCGCGGTGATCATCCGCGCTGCCGCGGCCGCCAGCGGTTCCACCCCCGGCCCGCTCGAGGCGGCCTGGATGAGTTCACGCAGCAGTGCCAGTTCACGGTCGGTATCGACGAGATCGCGTACCGCGTTTGGGCCCCGAACGCTTGGGACGCCGTCGGGTGCTGCCGGTTGCGGGGTGGTCACTGATAAATGCCTTCGCGCAGCGCAGTGGCCACCGCGCCGGTACGGTCGCTGACCCCGAGCTTGCGGTAGATCGATCGCAGGTGGCTCTTGACCGTTTCCTCACCGATGACCAGTTTGTTGGCGATCCCTCTGTTGGATAACCCGTTGACCATGTAGGAGAGGATTTCGCTCTCGCGTTGGGTCAACCCCTGCCGGGCGCCCGGCCAGAATTCGTCGCGCTGCATGCGTGCCGCGGTGTCCGCCGCCCGGGCCGCCATCCCCGGGTCGATCACCGTTTCCCCGTTGTGCACCAACTCCAGCTGGCGGACCAGGTCATCGCTGTTGATGCTTTTCAGCAGATAGCCCCGCGCGCCGACCCTTAAGGCCTGAAACAAGTACTGCTCGTCGTCGTAAACCGACAGCATTACGACCCTGCGGTCGGGGTCGCGCTCCCGCAATGTCTTGCACAGGTCCAACCCGCTGGAGCCCTGCATACGCACATCGCAGAGCACGATGTCGGGTTGCAGGTCGTCGACGACGCTGACCGCGCGTTCGGCGCCCACCGCCTGGCCGACCACCTGCACCTGGTCCTTGAACGCGGCAAGCATCGCTTTGAGCCCCTCGATCACCATCTCGTGATCATCGACGAGGACAAGACGCACCGGCGCGCTGACGGGCCCGGTCTGCGAAGCCGTCATGGCAACACCCTAAGTTGGCCATGCCAATCCCCCTAATGGGGGACGCCGGGGGCGTGGCTTCGGGGCAACCTGTGGGCGTGCGAGCCATGGGGCAGACTCGTCCAGCGAGAACATTTTGGTGGGATCGGGAACCTCCCGTCAAAGCCGATGAACTGCGCGCGGTGATCTTCGATGCCGATTCGGCGCTGGCGGATATCGAACGCGACGGTGATATCGCGGCCAGGAACGGCCTCGTCGATTCGGTGATGAGCTTGTTCTGTGCAGGTATCTGGGTGGGCGTGGTGAGCACCCGCCGTCGGGAGTGGGTCGAAACGCTGGTGCGGCAACTGGTCGGTGACGGACTCGTCGAGACGATCGTGACTGTCGACGACTTACCGGACGCCCGGCCCGGTTATGACGCGGAACTGTATCGGCTGGCGTTGTGGGAGCTTGGGATAACGCCACAGGACGCACTGGCCGTCGCAGGCTCGCGGCGCGGGTTGCGGGCCGCGGTCGCCGCCGAATTGCCGGCGGTAGTGGTTAGTCCTATCGTGACCGTCAGCGAACACTTTGACGGTGCCGCAGAGATTCGCCGCGGGTACGACGGGCCTGACCCGCTGCTGGCGCCTAGCTGTCAGCGGGCGCACCGACGCTGGTCGATTCGGCAGCGGTCCCGAGCTGCCTAGCGGGCAATCCAACCTAGCCGGCAATCCAACCTAGCCGGCCCGCCGCAGTATCTCGATAACCGCGCTGAAATCCAAGGCGCCGTTGGCCGCTGCGAATTTGGCGTAGATCTCTGCGGCGTGACTGCCCAGTGGCGCCGCCGAACCGGTAGAGCTGACCGCGTCCATTGCCAAACCCAGGTCCTTGTTCATCAGCGTGGTTGCGAAGCCCGGTCTGAAGTCGTTGTTGGCCGGCGATGTCGGCACCGGGCCGGGCACCGGGCAATTGGTATGCACTGCCCAGCAGTTTCCGGTCGCGCCGGTGATGACGTCGAACAGTGACTGCGCCGACAGGCCAAGCTTTTCGGCCAGCACAAACGCCTCGCCGATTGCGATCTGTTGCACGGCGAGGACCATGTTGTTACATACTTTTGGCGGCCTGACCGGCTCCGGCGTCTCCGCAGTGAATGATCTTGCCCGCCATCGGCTCCAGCACTGGCCGGGCGTGTTGCAGCGCCGACTCGTCGCCGCCGACCATGAAGGCTAGGGTGCCGGCGACGGCGCCTTTGACGCCGCCGGATACCGGCGCGTCGAGTTGGGCTATCCCGCGTGAGGTCGCCGATGCGTGGGTTTCGCGGGCGTCTTCGACGGAAATGGTTGAGCTGTCGATGAACAGCGCGCCTGGGCTCGCGGCGGGCAGGATTTCGGCGTAGCAGCGTTTGACCGCGTCGCCGTGGGGCAGCATGGTGATGACGACCTCGGCCCCGTCCACCGCCGCAGCAGCGTTGTCCGTCATCACGACTCCGTTTTCGGCGGCGGCAGCAGCGGCGGCCGGCACCGGGTCAAAGCCCTGCACGGTGTGGCCGGCGGCAACCAGATTCTTCGACATAGGACCGCCCATGTGGCCCAGCCCCAGAAACGCGATCCTAGACATTCGCTATCGCCTTCCTACGCGCTGGCGCGGACCCGGGCGGCTTCAGCTCGGCCGATGACCACCCGCATGATTTCGTTGGTTCCCTCCAGGATGCGGTGCACCCGTAGATCGCGCACGATTTTCTCAAGACCGTACTCGCGCAGATATCCATACCCACCGTGCAACTGCAAGGCGTTGTCCGCGACGTCGAAACACGCATCGGTGACATACCGCTTGGCCATCGCGCACAGCTCGACTTTGTCGGCGGAATCATCATCCAGTGCGCTCGCCGCGCGCCACAACAGCATTCGCGAGGTTTCCAGCGCGGTGGCCATGTCGGCCAAGGTGAACCGGATGGTGGGCTCGTCAAGCAACGCGGCCCCAAACGCCTCCCGGTGCGACAGGTAGGACGCGGATTTGTCGAACGCGGCCTGCGCCCCACCGAGCGAGCACGCCGCGATGTTAATCCGGCCACCGTTGAGGCCGTTCATTGCGACCCCGAATCCGGCACCTTCGCCGTCGTCGCCGCCCAGCATCGCGTCGGCGGGCACTCGCACCTCGTCCAGCACCACCTGCGCGGTGGGTTGCGCATTCCAGCCCATCTTCTCCTCTTGAGCGCCGAAACTCAGTCCTGGACTGTCCTTTTCGACAATAAAAGCCGATATTCCACGCGGGCCGTCGGCTCCGGTGCGCGCCATCACCACATACACGTCGGAGGCCCCGGCTCCGGAGATGAACTGCTTGACGCCGTCCAGCACGTAGTCGCCACCCTGCTTGACGGCGCGGGTGCGCAGTGCGCTGGCGTCTGAGCCGGCTCCCGGCTCGGTCAGGCAATAGCTGGCAATGACATCCATCGAGGCCAGCCGCGGCACCCAGGCTTTGCGCTGTTCAGCAGCGCCGAACGAGTCGATCATCCAGGCGCACATATTGTGGATGGACAGGAACGCGGCGGTCGTCGGGCAGGCCATCGCCAGTTGCTCGAAGATCCGCACCCCGTCGAGACGGCGCAGTGCGCTGCCGCCCACGTCGTCGCGGCAGTAGATTGCCGCCATGCCGAGCTGTGCCGCCTCACGCAGTACGTCGACCGGGAAATGTTTGGTGCTATCCCATTCCAGCGCGTGGGGGGCGAGGCGTTTGTCGGCGAACGCGGCCGCCGTTTCGGTGATGACCCGTTCGTCGTCGTCCAGGCCGAAGAATTGCATTCCAGCAGCTATTTCATCGTCGGGATGACGAATTCTGCACCATCTTTGATGCCGGACGGCCAGCGTGAGGTGACCGTCTTGACCTTGGTGTAGAACTGGATCGACGCGGGACCGTGCTGATTGAGATCACCGAATCCGGAACGTTTCCAGCCGCCAAACGTGTGGTAGGCCACCGGGACCGGGATGGGTACGTTGACCCCGACCATGCCCACCTGCACCCGCGAGACAAAATCGCGGGCGGTGTCGCCATCACGGGTGAAGACCGCCACCCCGTTGCCGTACTCATGCTCGGAGGGCAGCCGCAGCGCGTCTTCGTAGTCGTGCGCACGCACTATGCACAGCACCGGCCCGAAGATCTCGTCGGTGTAGATCGACATGTCGGGCGTGACGTGGTCGAACAGGGTGGGCCCGATGAAGAAACCGCTCTCCAGGTTCGCCTCGCCGAACGCCAGATCCTCGCTGGTGCGCTCGCGGCCGTCGATGACAAGGTCGGCGCCGGCGGCCACACCCTGGCCGATGTAATCACGCACCCTGGCCAACGCCGCACTGGTGACCAGCGGCCCGTAGTCGGCCTTGGGGTCGCAGCTGTGGCCGACCCGCAGATTGTTGATGCGCTCGATCAGCCTGCCGCGTAAGCGTTCTGCGGTCTGGTCGCCGACCGGCACCGCGACACTGATCGCCATGCAACGCTCCCCGGCGCTGCCGTATCCGGCGCCGATCAGCGCGTCAACGGCCTGGTCCAAGTCGGCGTCGGGCATCACGATCATGTGGTTTTTCGCGCCGCCGAAGCACTGCGCGCGCTTGCCGGTGCTCGTCGCCGTCGCGTAGATGTACTGGGCGATATCCGAACTGCCGACAAACCCAACCGCCGCGATGTCCGGGTGGGTCAAGATCGCGTCCACAGCCTCCTTGTCGCCGTGCACGACCTGGAATGCTCCAGGCGGCAGACCGGCCTCGATGAACAGCTCAGCCAACCGCACCGGCACCGACGGGTCTCGCTCGGAAGGCTTGAGCACAAAAGCATTTCCGCATGCCAAGGCAGGACCAGCCTTCCACAACGGGATCATCGCAGGGAAGTTGAACGGCGTGATACCGGCGACCACCCCCAGCGGCTGGCGCAATGAATACACGTCGATGCCCGGGCCAGCGCCCTCGCTGTATTCGCCCTTGAGCAGATGCGGGATGCCGATGCAAAACTCGATTACCTCGATACCGCGCTGAATGTCTCCCTGCGAATCAGCCAGCGTCTTACCGTGTTCCAACGACAGCATCTCGGCCAGCTCGTCGACATGCTCGTTCACCAACTCGATGAACCGCATCATCACTCGCGCCCGGCGCTGCGGGTTGAACGCCGCCCACTCCTGTTGCGCCCGCGCAGCCGAGGTCACCGCGGCGTCGACCTCGCTCTTGTCGGCCATCGGTACTAGCCCCTGCACCTGGCCGGTGTTCGGATCAAACACCTCAGCGGTACGACCGGACCGGCCAGCAGCTGCGCCGGCCGTCAATGAAATGGGAGATCTGTGCGGTCATGAATGCCCTCGGATGGTCGATTAAAGACGAAGTCGGTTACTAGGACATCCTAGTAAATAGCCTGCCGTAGTAGCAAGCGGGCTGCCTCCATCGCCACCGGTCGTTAATTCCTGCCCGGTTCCGCCCAGGGGCTCGTGATCGAGGGTTTTTCGACCGTTTTGGCCGGAGCGGATGCACCCCGTTGATACGGTGCGCACGAAGTTAGGGCATGAAGCGAGGGAGCGATCATGAGCCGGAACACTTACACCTTGGCAGCCGCGGCGATCGCGATCGGTCTCGTCGCGTCGGCTTGCAGCAGTTCTCCTAACTCGGCCACCAAGACATCGTCGCCGGCCACGGCAACGTCGCCTGCCACGGCGATGTCACGGCCCGGCAACGTCGCCGGCGACGGCAACGCAACTGCAATCGCTCATACCGACTCCGGCGAACACTCAGCGCACCGACGGCCCTAACTCCATTCCGGACAACGGCATCCATTTGCACTTCCTGGTTAATGGAGCGGCGAACGACGTTCTCAACGCGTACAAGACCGCGCTCCAAGGTAAGGGCTGGGCGGTGACCGTCGTGGCTTCAGGTGGCTGGGGAACGACCGGCGGCGCCACCTACACCGGCACCCAGGGCGACAGCTACGGCGTCTTTAGCGGCGGAGGGGGCCGCGATAACGTTACCGACATCAGTGCCTGCGCCTGGCCGTCAAAGCCCGCGAACCCAAACTGTGGTGGCGGCCTGCCGGGATAGCCGCGACGACTGACTCGCGGCAGATTTCGGCGCCAGTTTGAACCGGCATGATGCCGCTCGCCGCCAGGCGGGACCGCCGACAGCTCGACCACGGTCCACGCAACTGCGAAGGTCACACGATCGCAGATCTGGAAATTGCGGCCAGCGGCGGTAAATCTTTGATTGACGGGTGCCTGTGGCTGGAGAATCCTCAAGGTGATCGCCGACCTTCCGCGACGATCCGGCAGGAGGGTAATGAGTTCGGAACATGTAACAGAGCAGGTGCCGTTGGCCGAGATCCAGGAGGGTGACACGATCCAAGATCCCGAATCCGGTCAGTGGTTCACCGTCACCCGAACGGTGGACGACACAACGAGCGTTACCCACCAGCGCTCAGACGGTGAGAGGACGGTCATCGAGGGATACCGCGTCTACTACGGCGACGAACGACAAGGTGAGCACGTCGATTCGCGGTGCATTCTCGACTCCCGGTCCACTAGAGGCCTCGTCAATCGCCAGGTGAGAGAGTAATCGCGAACGCCAGACGACGACATGGATGTCCACATAGCAGATTTGCCTGCCACGTTTGCGGGCCGACGCAGGTGTGGGGTGTATCGTCGCCAGCAGAGACTTCAGCGTTACCGCGAGCGCCGGGAAGCGCAGGGGCAGAACTACTTTGAGGGCAATGTCAGAAGCCATTGCTATAAAGGCCACCAACTCACGCCTGAAACACTCTGTATGAAGGCCGTAATCCTGTCCGCCGTTGCAAGACATGTCCTGTGGATACCGGAAACAAATTGGCGAGGTGAGGACGCACGGCAAAAGCGGGACTGAACCTATAGCGCGATCAGCTGGTCCGGCGCGGTCAGATCGGAACTGTGCCACCGGGCAGACGACAGCGAAAGCTGAAAGCCGGATCGGAATTTTCACCATTCCGATATGAGTAGCCCCGCAAGCACATACGCTCCCATCGACAAATCGGACGACGTCACAAGAAAGCGGCATGAACGGTTTGGGAGGTTCGGTGCATGACTCGCGCTAGCCGTCTCATGACACTCGTTAGCGTTAGAAGGAGGGAAGCATGAGGATAAGCGGGGCGTTCCTCGCCGAGCAGACCGAAGCGGTAAACAACAAGCTGAACGTACGGGGCGGTGTGATAACCAGGTACAAAGTCGGCCGCGACCGAATCGCGCAGTTTCACCTCGCGGTATTGACCCAAGGGGACACTGGCGGTGCAGATCGGCTGATTGTCGTAGAGGTCTCGCCACCCAACGGGGGAGAACCCCTGCATATGCACCGCGAGCTGCCTATGAACCTAACGAACGCGGACGCGGGCTTTGCATGCTTCCAATTCCGACTAACCTTGAATATCAATGGTCGCTGGACCATTGCCGTGAAGGGCGCAGCGGGAGAGATATCACTTCCGCTGACGGTGAGTGGTCCATCGGGGCGTTAGCCCCCAGATGCCTCAAAGCGTGACAAACCGCCCCACCCATCCAATGACGTCTAGTCGACGAACTGACCGCTAGGCCAGCGTCCACGGGACCGCGAAGGTGACCCTTTAGCAGAATTCGGCAGGACGCGGCCGAGGCCACCACCAATGACGCCGGCCCGGCGCGGGTCTGGTCAGTGACCGAACCGCAACACCATTGCCACGACCGCCACCACCGCGAGGATTAGCGTGAGGATTGCGAAAGTCGCATACAACACCGTGCCCCCCGGCTGCCCCCTGCCTCACTCGGCGACGATGATTCTCTCTCCATGGTGGCTGATCGTAGCTGCACCTCGGGAATACATATTCTTCGCCCGTGACGCCGCCGATGAAGTGCGTCGCCGGCCCAGACGAGGCCCGTGGCTACTTCGTCGAGGCGATTAGGCCTGACCTGCTGCGGTGTAACCCGAGTCGCTATAGACCTGTGACACGGCGCTATTCTCAGCGGAGCCACGCTCTCGACAGGCAGGCGATATGTGACGGCACAGGGTCATCCCTTCGACCCGCGGCCTTTGCGGGTCGTGCCCGACGGCGGCTATTCGAACTGGGAGGCGGTGTACCAGGACAACGCCACCTGGGTATATCGCACCATCTTCGCCCGGGTCGGGAACCGAGCCGACGCTGAGGATCTCACTGCGGAAGTCTTTCTGGCCGCGCTGCGACCGCTGCGATTGAGGGCCAGTATCGGCGAGGTTCGCGGCTATCTACGGGCCACCGCACGAACGGTACTGGCCGCACACTGGCGCGAGACGCTGGGACACGAGATCACCTCGATCGACGACATCGAGCAACCCGCTGAGAGCGAGGAGGCGATCAGCACCGCCCCACAGCGGGTGGCCGATGTTCTCGAGCGGTTACCGGGCAATTATCGGCAGATCCTGGAACTGCGTTTCCTACAAGGCCGTTCGATCAAAGAGTCGGCCGCCGAGCTCGGGGTCAGCGTAGCCAAGCTCGGGCACCTGGGTGTCGAACAGCTGGACTTCATCGCCAAAGACGTCGCGCCGCTGCCCAATGACACTCCGATCATCGTGTTCAGCCATATCCCGCTGTTCGCGACGTATCCGAATTGGGGGTGGGGCACCGACGACGCCACTGAAGCGCTGAGCCATTTACGCCGCTTCTCATCGGTGACCTGCCTCAACGGCCATGTCCACCAAGTGTTTTCCAAGACCGAAGGCAACGTGACGATCTACAACGCAACCACGACCGCCTACCCGCTGCCACACCCAGGTGATGGTCCGGCGCCCAAGCCGGTCACCCTGCCGGCCGGTAAATTGCACGACGCGCTCAGCGTCCGCGAGGTCAGTTACACCCGAGGCCAAAGCGCGCTTGCATTGAAAGAGCGGACACTGCAATGACATTCGCCGGGGTTATCACCAGAATCGGTATCGCAGCGGCGCTGGCCGTTAGCGGAATCAGCCATGCCTATCTCTATATCCATGGCTACCGGCACATTCCTATGATCGGCACTGCCTTCCTGCTGCAGGCCAGCGTCTCGCTCGCTGTCGTGGTGTTGATCCTGGTCGGCGGGCCGGCGTGGCTTCGGTGGGCCGGAGCTATGCTGGCCGGCGGCTCAGTGGTCGCGTTCGTGTTGTCACGCACCGTGCGGCTTTTCGGGTTTTCCGAGCGAGGATGGCAGCCGTCGCCGCACGCCGTAGTCGACCTGGTCGCTGAGCTGCTGATCGTCGGCCTGTGGGGGGCGTATCTGATCTACGGGCGGCGGGTAGGCGCGCGGGGGTGACGTGTCGCGGCTTCTTATGGCCAGCGCAATCGCGGCTACTTCTTGGATGGCACCACGATCACCGCGATCAGCGTCAGGATGTGGAAGAATAGCCCGAGGATCCCCCAGCCGAATGGGTTGCGGCCCTTTGTCCCAGCTATAACCGCGCACACGATTGCGGCGATAATGCTCCAAATCGCATAAAAGATGCCTTTGATTCCACTCAGGATGAACCCTGTGGCCTCCGGCTGGCTCTGTGCTGCCAGCAGCAACTCGTGCAACATCGCGACCTCCTCAGTGGGTCGGGTTCAATGCGCGACCCTGCTGGTCGAATACCCCGAGGAAACGATTTGAATCAGCGACGTAGTTGCCCGGGTGAGTTAGTCGTCATCGCTTGTCGTGCGACCGCGCGCCGCAAGTCCTCGTCCCAGCGAGGGAAGACGTCGGTGTGGATCCCGAATTGGTCCAGGGCGCGTCCGACCGAGTGGTCGACGATGTCTTCGATTGTGTTGGGGCGGAAGTATAAGCGGGCCCGGAGTCAGGAATGACCGCGAGGACATCGGGGCGCCAACGTCGTTGATGTTGTGGACATAGTCGGCGCGCGACTCAAGGTCTTGCTTGGTGAAGCCGGTTTCATAGGCGCGAGTCAATCCGGCTGCGCGGGTGACGATTAGGTGCGTCTCGATGCCTAGCGTCTCGAGTATGTCGAGGGCGCGAATGGCGTAGATCATGCCGGTGATGCCGACGATGACGCGGTCGGATTGGTTGGGCTGAGTCATCACGGATGCTCCAGATCGAGGTCGAGGGCAAACGGGCGCGGGTCAACTTCACGGAAGTGGGCGCGTTCGAATTGATCCTTGAGCCGAAAATGGACGCGTGACAATCCTCCGACGGAGTCCGGCTTCAGCTCAGACGGCAGCCAACAGGGCTCACGCTTACCCATTGAGGAGCTGTAAATGCCGGCCGAGCATGTGGTCATATCCATCACGAGCCCGACTAAGCCAGCAGACCCGATTCTGTCGGACCGCGGTGGCATACTCGAATGTATGTTCGAATCATCGAGTGGGCGGGTGTCCTCACCGGAGGTCATTGCCCGGCTGGATGCGTTGTTTGAGCGGCGCCACCCGGCCAAGACGCCGGAGTCGGCGGTGTTGGTGGAGCGGGTTGCGGCGGCGGCGCGCGCGGAGAACCGGGCTGCTGGGCAGCGGTTGATCGCGATCGGTGATCTGGAGGTGTTGCGGTTGCGTGCGGTCGGTGAGCGCGAGGATTGGTGCACCGACACTCAGGAGGCGGTCAGTGCCGAGGTGGCCGCGGCGTTGGGGATTACTCAGGGGTTGGCCGATAGCTACCTGGAGTATTCGCGGGCCCTGCGGCTGCGGCTACCGCGGGTGGGGGCGTTGCTGGTGGCCGGGGACATTGACTACCGGATGTTTCAGACCATCGTGTATCGCACCGATTTGATCACCGATGCCGAGGTGTTGGCCGCGGTGGACGCGACGCTGGCGGTCAAGGTGTCACGCTGGCCGGCGATGACGCATGGCCGGCTGGCCGCGCAGGTGGACCGGGTGGTGGCGCGCGCCGATCGTGACGCGGTGCGCCGCCGCCGGCAACGTCAACCCGAGCGGGAGTTGTCGATCTGGGACAGCGGTGATGGTTTGACCGAGGTGTTCGGCAGGCTGATCAGCACTGACGCTCATGTGCTGGATGCCCGCCTTGATGCGCTGGCCGCCACGGTGTGTGCCGGTGATCCGCGCACCCGCAATCAGCGTCGCGCCGATGCGATGGGGGCGCTGGCGGCCGGGGCTGAGCGGCTGGGGTGTCGCTGCGGGCAGCCGGACTGTCCGGCTGCGGGGGCGCCGGCGCCGTCCCCGGTGGTGGTTCATGTGATCGCCGAGCAGGCCGCCCTCGAGGGCGCCGCGGCGGCCAACCCGGGTTCGATGATCGGCACCGATGCGCTGATCCCGGCCGAGCTGATCGCCGAGTTGGCCTGCTCGGCGCGGCTGCGCCCGCTGGTGCACCCGCGCGACACCGCGCCGGAGTGCGGCTACACCCCGTCGCAGGCGTTGGCCGATTTTGTCCGCTGCCGCGATCTGACCTGTCGGTTCCCCGGCTGTGATCGCCCCGCCGTGCACTGCGATGTGGACCACACCATCGCCTACGCCGACGGCGGCCCCACGCACGCGTCGAACCTCAAATGTCTATGCCGCCAGCATCATTTGATCAAAACGTTCTGGGGCTGGGGCGACCAACAACTGCCCGACGGCACCCTGATCTGGACCGCACCCTCAAGGCACACCTACGTGACCACCCCGGGCAGCGCCCTGCTGTTTCCCGCCCTATGCGCACCAACCGGCGAACTGGCCCCACCCGAGCCGACACCCACCGACTCACGCTGCGCTGACCGCACCGCCATGATGCCCAAACGCCAACGCACCCGCGCCCAAAACCGCGCCAAATACGTTGCGTCTGAAAGGCGACTGAATCGCCAAGCGCGGCAGGCAGTTTCATGCGGACCGGCGCCACCCAGCGAAGACGACGAGCCCCCGCCTTTCTAGGCGCTACGGCACGAACCCAAAACTGCGAATCATCGCTAACGATGAGCCGCCACCGTTCTGATATGGGAGGAATTGTGTCAAGTGGGCAGGGTGAAGCGGCGGCCACAACCGTCGTTGCGGCCGCCGCTTCGTTGACCAAGTGAGTGCGCGGGGGCGTCGAGCGTGTCTTGTCGACGCGGGTCAGTCTGATATGCGCGGGTTGGTTGCCGCAGGACGGGACTTTCGAGTCGGAGTGGGCCGCTGGTCTAGGGCCGAGCGTTATCAGTTGCGCTGCAACATGATTGCTCATAAAACGGACGCGGGTCACTCCCAGACGCTTGCCGATACCTCGTTGAACTCATCTGGACAGTTATAGGTGCTCAGTCGTCGAGGACCGCTAACGACCAGCACCATCCGGCGAGTTCGCGTGCGATGGCGGCGTTGGCGACTACCGAGCGTTTCTTGCGCTCATCGAAACGTACCCACCGGGCATGTAGGCGTCGGTTAGCTGCCTGCCCGCGCGCCCGTGCCGCCGGCGACGCTGTCTCCCAACGGTGCCGCAGATGTCTCCCGGGTCGATACGGCGGACGGTGATGCCAGGCCGCTTCGATCAACAGTCGACGGGCGTGACTGTTGCCGGTCTTGGTAATCCCACCCTGAGAGCGGGTCGAACCCGATGAGTACTCGGTGGGTACCAACCCCAGGTAGGCGCCGATCGAGCGGCCTGTCAGCCGGTTCCAGTCGCCGATCTCGGTGGCCAACCCGAACGCCGTCAACGTCGAGACGCCCCGTACGCACCCCAGTCGGGTCACTAACGGAGTGAATGCCGAATCAGCTGCCATCTCAGCGATAGCCTTGTCGAGGCGATCACGACGATCAACGGTGGCCAGCATCGCATCAAACGCTGCGTCGTAAGCCAGCTGCAGCCCAAGGGTGTCGAACCGGTGAGTCCGCAACCACAGTTCGTGCTTCTTGCTCCAGGCTTCGCCCCCGTAGTACACGATCCCGTGCCGCAGCAGCAACTTCGACAGTCGGTGCCGCGTCGCCATCAAATCCCCGCGACAGTCCTCGCGAGCCCGAACCAAGTCACGGGCGGCCTCTTGCTCCACCGAGGGAACCGTCACTACCGCAATCTCATTCAGATGCAGTAGCCGGGCCAGGTGACGGGCGTCGCGAACATCGGTTTTGACGCGATCCCCCGATGGCCGCTGCAACTTCGACGGCGCGGCCACTACACAGTCGATCCCCGCCGCCATCAGGAACCGCGCTAACCCGAACCCAGACGGCCCGGCCTCATAGACCACCGCCACCGGACCCGGCAACGACGCGATCCACTCCCGGATCTCACCGTGATCAGGGATCAACCGACGCTCGAACACCTCACCGGTGTCACCATCCAAACCGCACGCGACAACCGATCGTGCGTGCACATCCAATCCAACACTCGTACGCTGATTCTTCACTGGGGCCTCCCACATCTTGTGGCTCTACCGGCCAGGACCACATTCCTGTCGGCAACCCACGTTCACATGTGAGTGAGGCCCCAGCCCACCCCCATATCGTCTAGG